>JAILWG010000001.1 GCA_025699075.1 Candidatus Nitrosopumilus sp.
CTTCTTCTTTGCTGCAGTCTTTTTAGCTGGTTTTCTCTTTACAACCTTCTTCTTTGCTGCAGTCTTTTTAGCTGGTTTTCTCTTTACAACCTTCTTCTTTGCTGCAGTCTTTTTAGCTGGTTTTCTCCTTGGGATTTTCTTTTCTAGTTTTTTATTTTCTTTGATCTTTTTTAATTTCTCAATCTCTCCTTGGATAACTTTGATTTCATCACGAATGTATTTTTGAGGGTTTAATTTTGAATGTATAAAATCAACGATTTTCAAATAATCCACTCCTTTATCTGTACGAACTAAAAATAATTGATTGGAATTTATTGGAACGCTGATGATTATTGCCTTTTCAAATTCGGTAATCCCTGATCTCTCTTTTCCGATCTTATATTCTAAATTAGTATAGATGTCTCTTTTCTGTATGGCATAATGAATTGACATTTTACTTTCATCCCCGACCAATAGCTGTTCAACATTTTCTTTATGTCCTCCAGAAACAATTTCTCCTTTGACATTTACAACTCCTGCAAATTTTACTTGTGGTTGGAGATTGAGAACTTGTTTTGTTAATTCGTTGTAATCTACAGTCATTTCTTCACCATTGATTTTTCTGAAAGCATACTTTTTCACAATTATTTTTCTATATAATCTAAAGGCATCTTATTGTTTATTCTGGCTTTTGTTCTATGTTTTTCTCTGTTTCGTCGTTGCCACTTTTTTGCTCTTTTCTATATTCCATTTTCAGCCAAATTGGTGTGATGATGGTGGTCACTGCTACCATGATTACGATGGTAGAATAAACTTCTGATGTTAAAATTCCTGCTGTTACTCCTACTCCTGCTACGATTAATCCTACTTCTCCTCTTGAAATCATTCCAATCCCTACTCGCATTCCTTGTTTTTTGCTTTTCAAAAACATCATTGCAGGTAGTCCACATCCAAACAATTTTGTTGTAACTGCTACTATGATTACAACTCCGCTGATGAGTAAAATTTCTAAATTCACTGCTCTGAGGTCTACCTGAGCCCCGATAATTGCAAAGAACAATGGTGCAAAAATCAACCCTATTTTTCCGATATAATTTTCTACTTTTTCAAATACCTTGGTAGTTGAAAGTGCCATTCCTACTGCAAATGCTCCTACAATTGGCGACAATCCTATGGATCCTGCAAGAGCCGCAGCTCCAAAGAAAGATGCAGTTGCAATACCTTCCACACTTCCCTTTGCTTTCCATAATCTTGGTGTGATGATTTTTGGGATTACCACCACTGCTACTACTAGCATTATGGCAAAGAATCCCAATACTTGTAAAATTGTAATTACTACATCGCTGATGACGATATCATCTACTCCTCCATCTGATCCTGCAATTGATGATACTACTGAAAGTACTGCAATTGCTAAAATATCATCTACAACTGCTGCACCTATGATGAGTCTAGCTTCTGGGGCCTTGATCTTGCCAAACTCGCTTAACACTTGAATCGAAATTGCAATACTTGTTGCAGTAAGAGCTGTTGCAATTAACATTGATTGCAATGCATCAAATCCGAACATTTGGAATACTGCAAGACCTGCAAAGAATGGAACTACGACACCTAAGGTTCCTACTGTAAAAGATGCTTTTCCTCCCTTGAGAAATTCTTTTGGTGTCATTTCTAATCCTGCCATGAACAATATTACAATCGCACCCATTTCTCCAAGGATTTTAATTTCATCATTAATGTGGAGTAGCTGCTTACCGTCAACTACAAAAAATGCCCCTAATGCAAATGGTCCAACAATCATACCTGCTAATAATTCTCCTAAAACAATTGGAAGTTTCAATCTGAGGAAAAGCTCTGCCATTAATTTGGCTGCGAACAAAAGAATTCCTACTCCAATAATTGTCTCAATGAATTGTGCTTCTGCCGCCATCTTTTCCTGATAATTGCTAAAAATTCTGTCATATAAGGGATATCGGTTTTAAAATAATTTTACTGTCGTTAAATTAAGCAATTTTCATTGAATTCACAAAAACTCCTTTCTTGGAAACAATCTGTCCTATTTCTTGACTTGCGATCTTGTGTTTTTTGAATACTGTTTTGATTTTTGCTGCTTGATCTTTTGGTGCAATCACACAGAACCCTACTCCCATGTTGAACGTCTTGTACATTTCTTCTGGTTTCACTCCTTGTTCTTCCACTAATCCCATGATTGGTGGAATTTTTGGCAGTGCATCTATCTCATAGCCGATATTTTTGAGGCGTAATAGTTTGGTAAATGCTCCACCGGTAATATGTGCAAATCCATTAACTTTGCATTTTTGATTTATTTCTAAAATTGGTTTTGTGTATATTTCTGTAGGTTTGAGTAATGCATCTCCAATAACTCCTACACCTTTGACTTTGTCTTTGATTGAATATTTTGTTAATAATGCCTTTCTTGCAAGTGAATATCCGTTTGAATGTATGCCTGAACTGTTTGCTCCAATGATTATGTCTCCTGCTTTAATTTTATTTCCAAGAACCATTTCTTTTTTCTCCAGCAATCCTACTACCATCCCTGCCAAATCAAATGCAAATCCTTTACCTTCAATCACATCTGGCATGATTGCTGTTTCTCCACCAACAATTGGCATTGCAGATTTTTTTGCACCTGTCACCAATCCCTCTACAATTTTTTTGAATATTGTAACATCGTTTTTGTTTGCAGCAATATAATCTACAAATGAAATTGGGGTTGCACCAATACAGATTATATCGTTAACATTCATTGCAACACAATCAATTCCAATTGTATTGTATTTTTTCATCATATTTGCAATTACTACTTTGGTTCCAACACCGTCAGTATGTGTTGCCAAAAGTTTTCCGCCTGGAATTTCTACAATTCCTGCATAATGTCCAAATCCGTGTGCCATTTTTGCTTTTTTCTGAAGTTTATGAGTTGATGTGATTAATTTTCCAATTGCTTTTTGGCTTTGTTTGATTTTAGAAATGTCTACCCCTGCTTTTTTGTAGGTTAAAGCCATAGTTTGTTGCGTAAATGCTGTGAATAAAAGAATTTGCCCCGTGTTTCGATCACATGTACATTCCAGCTATCTCTTCCCTATGCTCTACATATTTCTGAGATAATTCACTGAACTCTGTGTTGATTCTGTCTTTTTGTTTTTGCAGTTCTGTTGTGTCAATTTTCATATCATAGAATCTATTTAATGCCTCAATCAGAGTTGCAGCAGCTGCTGAATCTGGTGATGTTTTGTTTGCCTTTGCCAGTAGGGTTAATCCTTGAATTTCTCTTACTAGGCACTCATTTAGTATTCCTCCTGGAATTCCTGTGATAAATCCCTGAGGAATCATGCTGATGTCTTTGTCTGCCATTGTTCTAACTAGGTCTTCTTCTGCTGCACAGTATGCTTTATCGTCATGCTCTATACTTGCAACTCCGTCTAAAATTACAATTTCTTTGGAACCTTTCTGTGCTGCCCAATCTAAAATTGAGGATACTAATGTGTACAATCCCTCCATTCTTAGTGTTATTTCACAAATTATTGCACAAACTGTTCCTTCTTTATTTGCATAAAATCGAAATGGATGTCGTAACCTACCTCTCATAAAAACAGTTGATGGTGGAAGGTATTTTGATCTCATGACTGCAATTTCCTCCATTTTTAACTCTGTGATGATGTGATTAATTGCGACTGGTCCTACTAGACCTGCTCCTACAAATCCTGCAAAAATTATGGGGCTGTTTAATTCTGTCTTTTTGATTTCAAAAACTTCTGCTTCTGGAAATTCTTTTTGCACTGTTTCTGTCGATTTACTCTATCTAATTATCTTTTAGTTGATCTGATTTTGTCTTCTAGATTTATTTTATTATCATCACTGGCTTTTTGGATTTATGAACCACCTTGTATGATACACTGCCTAATAATATTTCTCCTGCATGGCCGTGTCCATGTGATCCCATTATAATTAATTCTACTCCCGCCTTTTTATCTTCAGCATATTTGACAATTTGATTTCCCGGGTTTCCGAACAATATTTTTTTTAAGAATGATACTTTGTTTTGTTTGCATCTCTTTTCTGCATTGTCTAAAATTTTCTCTCCCTGCTTTGACATTTTTGTTTCGTATCCTTGTGGTGATATTGATGAGAGTGGATTTAGAAGATCATCTATTGGAGCTGGTGTGTCGTCTGAAGGTATTACAAAAACTCCGATTATTCTTGAGTTTGTAAATTTTGCTATGTTTATTGCATAGTTGAGTGCATGAATTGAGAATTTTGAACCATCTAATGGAACTAGTATTTTCTGTAGTCTTTTTTTGGAAAGTTTGTAATCTGCTTCTTTTTTTACTTTCTGCATACCTCTACTGTTTTCATACTTGTTTTTAAATTAAAACGACTTGATGAAATTCAATCTTGAAATCATCTATATGCCGCTAAAGGCTGTTTTGGCGATTAGATTAACATACATAATCATTTTTTTGCATAAATAGATTCAGCATGACTCTCCCCTTGTCTGTAATTGTGTAAATTACATTTGCCCCTACTGCTTCTTTTTTGATAAAGTTGTAGTCTACACACAAGTGCAAATAGTTCAGAAATGATTTTTTCATTCTTATTTTTGATTTTGAATACAGATCAGAAAATGTCATGGGGTTGCCTCTTAATTGATACAATAATTTCAATAAAGATAACGTGCTGTAATCTTTGGTTCTTGCTTTTACTGCATCTAGGATTTGTTCATCTCTATGTATGATAAAATCCTCGAATTGTTCTGCCACTTCTAGTGGTACATATGTTAGTCTTGCTCTCATCATACCGTATAGTACGGTACGTTACCTTATTAGTCTTTAACTTGAGCTTTATTGATCTTCTCAGCTGGTTTTTTTACACCTGTTTATGCCTAGATCGGTATACGTGGAATTAACTTGAATTGTTTGAATTGTGAAATTATAGTATATCACCTGATTTAAACAACCACAACTAAAAACCAATTTGTGGAAATTGCAATAAGTGCCATACTGACTATAGTTGGATTAGTCCTACTTTGCTTTGGTGGTAATTGGTTGGTTAATGGCGGTGTTGCAATCGCAAGAAAATTTCGTATTAGTAATTTAGTAATTGGAATGACTATTGTGGCCTATGGTACTTCTACTCCTGAGCTTGCAGCAAGTGTTGCGGCAGCTGGAGAGCACAGTGCAATAATTCTTGGAAATATAGTTGGAAGTAATATTGCAAATGTCGGAATGGTTATTGGTGTTGCAGCAATCCTTATTCCACTTGCCGTAAGTAAATCTATCTTAAAAAAAGAAATTCCAATAATGCTTGGTGTTTCTATACTTTTAGTTTTACTTTCAATTGATGGGGAACTTTCTACATATGATGGTATTTTGTTGCTTGCTGGTTTGGGTATCTTTGGATATTATACATACAAAGATGCGATGAAACAAAGAGCAGAAAACCAAGAAGAAATTATTCCTAGTGCAAACAACGTATATCTAAAATCTGCAGGTCTGATTGGAATTGGTGTTGTTCTTTTGTATGTGGGTGCTATACTTACAGTTGACAATGCTGTAATTTTGGCAAAAGAATTTGGATTGTCTGAAACGATAATTGGTTTGACAGTCATTGCAATTGGAACGTCTCTTCCTGAATTAATCACATCAGTAATTGCAATACGAAAAGGTCATTCTGATATTGGTGTTGGGAATATAATTGGTAGTAATATCTATAATATTTTGATGATTATGGGTGTTGGTGCGGCACTTGGTGGTGTGGTTGTTGGTGCTGAAGTCTACGTTGATTATACAATCATGATTGTCTTTAGTTTGTCATTACTACTTGCACTAAAAACTGGAATTATTGGAAGAATGATGGGTATCTGTCTAACAATTGGGTATGTGGTATACTTGGCAGCCACCTTTTTCAAGTAATTTATGCCTGAATTTTAGGTTAAATTGAATTTACTGAGATGTTCTCTGCTTTTATTGATGGGGTAATGGATGGGAGGGATGCCCACTGGATGACATTTTTTTGATTGTTTCCTATTGCGGAAATATTTTTCATCATTACTGGCAAATTGTGAATAATTCTGACTGATTTTCCTGAACTAATGATTTCTCCGTTTTCAATAATTCTGATACCGCTTCTTGCAGTACATGAAAAATCTCCTCTGATTGGATTTACTGCGTATGTATACCACAATCTTCCAACTAATATCCCATGCTTTGTTTCTTTGATCATTTCTTCTTGGGATTGATCACCTGGAATAACTTTGAGATTATGAGGGGCTGAAATTGGAATTGGCTCTGCACTTCTTCCCATTGGTGCTCCTGGACGTGATGCATTACCTGTTGACTGTTCTTCCTCTTTGTAACTATCAAAAAGATTAGAGTATGTATTTTTGAAAATACCGTTTTCAATCAAATTTCTTTTTTTTGTTTCAACTCCTTCATCATCTACTGACTTTGTTCCAATACCTTCTGAAACATGCGGGTCATCAACTAAATTGAGTTGCTTTACTGCCACTTCTTTTTCGTGTTTATTTGAAAAACAACTTTTCTTTTCTGAAAATATCTTGAAATTAAAATTTGGAGCTACTACAAATGCTAATAATTCTCCAACTGAGTATGGCTCAAAAATTATGGAGTAAGAACCTGAATCAATTTTTTGTGGATTTATTGATTCAATGCACATAGTTTTGGCATCTTTTCCTATTTGTTCTGCAGAAAATTTTTCTAATGTTCTGCCGCTTGCATGTCCTATTCCTGATACTGGAGTTTCTCCTTGTTCAGATTCTGCATTGATAATTCCTGAAATGTATGTTGCATTATCTTTGAAATTCAATCCGTTTGAATTCATCAATTCAAAATTCTCTGATATGATGTTAAGTGATCCTGTAATCGTGTTTATTTTATTATTAATTGATGTATTAATCATGGTTTGTGCGATATCCATACTTTGAGCGCCCGAAATCTGATCTAGTTTTCTATCAAATGTGCCCTCTAATCTTATATCGTTAACTTTGTATGGTAGCCCTCTCCAAAATTTTCTTGATTTTAAATTTGGCAATGTCTTAAATGCATTATCTATTGTATTTTCTATCTCTTCTTCATTTGTTGTTTCAACGGATGTAATTTTTTTGTCATGAATAAGCCTAATTCCAAAACCCTCATCAAAATTTTGCTTAATCTCTGCAATTTCTGAATCTGTAATTCTAACTGTTGTGATTTTCTTCTTCACGTTGATAATGTCGCATTCATCAATTCCAATTTTCTTTGAATAACTCAGTGCCTTTTCTAAGGCTGACAAATTATTGCTTCCTTGGATTTTTGTATTTGAATTTGTTTATTTTTATCAGTTCTACATATGATCCAAATTGTGTATCTGTAACGTTATCCAGCTTATCTTCTACTTTTTCTTCTCCCTCAAATCTTTTCAAAATTTCATAATGCGTGTTTCTTTCAGCTGGAACCCTTCCAATTTCTTTTACCATTCTTCTAATTTCTTTTGGTTTCAGTAGTTGACCATATTCAGAACCTGCAGAAGTTGAAATGCTTTCGTTGATTAGGGTCCCTCCAAAATCATTTGCTCCCCACATTAGTAGTAGTTGAGACATTTTTTGCCCTTCTTTAACCCATGACATCTGTAAATTATCAATTGAATTGTTCAGCATTATTCTTGAAACAGCATGAGTAAGTAAAACGTCGTTTCCACTACCTCCTTGTCTAATTCCCTCATGTAATCCGTGTATGTACATTGGTGCTTCAGTATGGATGAAGTTCAAAGGAACAAATTCTGTAAATCCACCAGTTTCTTTTTGAATGTCTCTTAATTTCACAATATGTTTTACTCTGTCCTCTAGTGTTTCCAAGTGACCAAACATCATTGTAGATGTTGTGTTGATTCCTATCTTGTGGGCGTTTTTTATGACCGTTTCCCAGTCTTTTACACTGATTCTTCCTGGGGATATCTTGTCTCTTAGTTTTTGATCTAAAATCTCCGCAGAAGTTCCTGGAAGCGTGTTCACACCTGCATCTTTCATTCTTTTCAAGAATTCTTGAATTGAAACGTTTGATCTTGTGGCTCCGTATAGGATTTCTTCAGGTGAAAATCCATGAATGTGAATATCTGGAATCTCTTTTTTAATTTCTCGACAAATGTTTTCATACAAATCTCCTTCCATGTCTGGCGGAAGTCCTGCTTGAATACAAACTTCTGTTGCCCCCAATTGGTATGCTTCCTTTGCTCTACGAACAATCTCTTCTGTGGGGAGAAAGTATCCTTCCTCTTCTCTGAAATCTCTACTAAATGCACAAAAGCCACACTGTTTAATGCAGACATTTGTAAAATTGATATTTCTATTTACCACATATGATACCGTATCACCTACTCTTCTCCTCCTTAATTCATCTGCAACCAGTCCTACAAGGTGAAAATCTATTCCTTTAACATTGAATAATTCCAATCCTTCATCTGCAGATATTTCCTTCTCTGACAGTGCATTGTTTAGAATGTCAGAAACTATGGGATCTGCATTTTTGAAAAGTGAGTCTATGTTAATTGTCATCTCCAATATTCCTCCTTTACGAATCCTTCCTCATTTTCAATTACTGCTATCTTATCTCTTAACTCTTTGCTAATAAAAGAAAAGTATTCTGGGTATATTGGAAACCTGCATTTCAAATCAAAACCTGCTTGTTTTGAATATTCGTCTACTTTGTAAATTTCAGGCCATGAAAATTCTGGATTGACAAAATCTGGTGTCAGAGGGGATATGCCTCCCCAATCATTTATTCCTACTGTCAAAAAACTCTGATATGATTTTGGAGACAAATTTGGTGGAATTTGTATGTTCATTTGTGGCATGATGATTCTGGATAGTGCAACAACTATTTTGAAATATTTCTCATCTGCAGATGGCTCGTCTTTCATTTTTGTATCTGGCTTTGGTTGAAAGTTTTGCAAAATTACTTCTTGAATATTTCCATGTCTGTCATTAAGTTGTTTAATTGCAAACAATGAATCGATGATCTCCTCCATGGTTTCTCCAATTCCTACGAGAATCCCTGTTGTCATTGGAATGCCTAGTTTTCCGGAGTTTTCCAAGATTTCTAATCTTGCTTTTGGTCTTTTACTTGCTGCCAAATGATGTGGCATTCCCTTCTCTGTTAATCGCTCACTGATGTTTTCAAGCATTACGCCCATTGAGACGTTTGTTTTTTTGAGCTCTCTCATTTCTTCATAATTTAGATTTCCAGCGTTTGTATGTGGGAACAATCCCATATCCAATGCCATCTCTGATGTATGAATTAGATATTCAACAGTTGTTTTGAATCCGTTTTCTTTTAACCAATCACGTGCCTCTTTGTATCTTTGTTCTGGTTGTTCTCCTGTGACAAAGAGTGCTTCAACACATTTGTATTTTTTTGCAAGTGCTAGTAGTTCTGAAATTTGCTGTTTTGACATTAATGAAAGTTTTGCTTCTCCTGGTTCTGATTTGTATGTGCAGTAAGAGCATGTGTCCTTACAGAGATTCACGATGTTAAAAAACGCTTTTTTGGAAAACGTAACAGAATCTCCTTTGTATTTTTTTCTTAAATTTTGTGATACTGAAAATAGTTCGTCTGGTTTTTGTTTTGCTTTCTGATAAATTTCAATTATTTCTTGACGTGATACTGTCTTGTTCTCTAAAATTTTATTTAAACTCTCAGAATCAAAGACAAGATTGTTCAACAGAAGAAGTTCTTGCTAGGGAGTATTTATGCTTGTATTGAATTAATTTCCGTTTGGTCTTTCTTGAAGTATGATTGATGCATTTGTAGTTCTTCCATCTCTGAGAATCTCTAAAATTATTTCATCTCCAACTGATTTTGCTCTTTGCAGGTGAATTAAAATATCGTCAATTTTTCTAACTTCTTTTCCATCTACTGCTAATATTATGTCACCACCCATTGGATAATTCACACCATCAACTTCAATGGTTTTCTCTGAACCGATTAATCCTGCATTAGATGCTGGACTGTCTTCTACAACAGTAATTATTAGAAATCCTACGGCATCTTTAAGATTCAGAACTTTTGCCAAATCTGGATCAATATCTCTTCCTGCAATTCCTATCCATGGATGTTTGTATTCCCCTTTCTCAATAAGCGTTGGAACAATTTTGGCGACTGTCTGTGATGGAATTGCAAATCCTACCCCTGTAAATTCACCTGTAGCTGACTGTATTGCGGTATTGATTCCCACTATCTCTCCTCGCATGTTTAGTAACGGGCCTCCAGAATTTCCTGGATTGATTGCAGCATCTGTTTGTATTACATCTGGAATTTGATATCCTGAACCCGATGGAAGTAATCTTCCTAATTGACTTACAATTCCCGAAGTCATAGAGCCAGATAATCCAAATGGGTTTCCAATTGCAGCTATTCCTTCTCCTACTTTGAGATTGGAAGAATCTCCAATCGATAACGGGTTCAATAAAATCAGATCTGCGTTAACCTTGACTACTGCAATATCTGTATATTCATCAACACCAATAATTTCTGCATTGTATGATCTGCCGTCAAGAAATGTGACTACTACCTTGTTGGCATTTTTTACAACATGAGCATTTGTTATGATGTGTCCTTTTTTGTCAAATACAAAACCAGAACCCACCCCACCTGTAACATCTTCTGATTCTCCTCTTTGCACATTTACTCTGACCACTCCGGGTTCTGATTTCTCAAAAATTTCAATTAGTGAAAGGGTCTTTGAAAAGACTGGAGTTATTTCTCCAACAGTGTTTGCTGAATGACCATTAGTTACACTGATTTCTGGTTTTAATGATTCTGGTGGAGAAATAAACAATACTGCAACAATAACTATTACTATTGCTGCCCCTATTGCCCCACCTACAAATACTCCTGATTTGTCCATGAGATTTTATATTTCATATTTTGCATCTAAAAGGCTTGCTATATTCTGATTGAACTTTGGGAATGATCTTTCATTGAATAACTTCTGCCTCTCCATGTGACTGATGAAGTTCGTTTGGCTTGTAATAATCCACTCAAAAATCCTAATGTTACAACCAAGCTTCCTAGTGGAGCAAATAATGCATACCTTAATTTCAACTTTAACCCGACCTTGACTTCGATTATTCCTCCAATGTAAATCAAAACTGATGCAATTGCTGATGTAATACAAAGTACTTTTGCAGATGTTGTTTCTGCTGGTAATGATGTTGATACTGCAAATATTGGAAATGGCACAAACAGCAAAAACACAATTGCCAAAAATAGTCCTATTGCAATTTTTCCGCTTTGAAGGTACAATGGAATCATTAGTCTTTTAAGAGCATTCCATAATGTGCCTCTATCTCGTGCCCATATTGCTTCAATAAGATGCTCTCCTCGCACCATCTTCATTTTGTATCCTGCATCCTTTACTTTTTTCCCTAGTGCCCCATCTTCAATTATTTCGTGTTTTACCCCTTCATGCATTCCAATTTCGCGGTATGTTTGTTTTTTCAGAATGAAAAAACTCCCAAAAAAATAACCTGTTTTCTTTTTTGGGTTGTTTACATTTAATGCTGAAAATCTGGTGTGCAAAAATGTGGAAATCATTGGAAGTGTGATGTTGGTCCAAAAATCAAATGTGAGCATTTTTGGAATTACTGATAATGCATCTAGTCCAAATGAATTCAAATGTGATACTGCAAGTGTAATTACATTTTCAGCATGTTTTGTGTCTGCATCTGTAAATAGTAAAAGTTCTCCTGATGCTTTTTTGTAACCTTCCATACATGCCCAATTTTTTCCCATCCATCCTTCTGGCTTTGGTCTTGCAGAAACTGGAACTATTTTTGAATATTTTTTTGCATATTCTGAAATGATTTTCCAAGTTGAATCTTCTGATGAATCATCAATAACAATAATTTCATAATTGTCATAATCTTGTTTGATTAGTGAGTCTAAACATTTTGAAATAAATTCTTCTTCATTTCTTGCTGGTAGGATTATGGATACTTTGGGATTTGCGTTTGATGTGTTTTCAAATTTATCCAAATACGGTGTTAATCTAAAAGAATTTGTCATTGATTTAATTAGAAATATCCAAGCTCCACAAATTCCAATTAGAATAGAAGATAATGTATAATTGAAAACCTCTGTGATTAAATCCATGAAATCTATCTCTCGATTTCTTCTTTGATGCTTTGCATTGCTTGCTCTGTTCCGCTTTTGATGTGTTTTTTGATCATGCCTGTAAACATTCCCATCATGCCAGTCAGTTTAATGTCCCAATATGTTGAAAGGATGGTTTTTTCATCTTTTGGGGTTAATGATACAATTTTTTTGCCATCTATGATGCCCTTGGTGAATTTTGCTTCAATTTTCTCTTTGGGGTAGATTTTTACTTCTTGTAGACATTTTTGATCTCTGAATGCTATTGTGATCTCTCTTTGAACTGTATTTTCTTCCTTGGAGATGTTTCTGACTTCTTTTGTTCCCTTCCAAAATTTTGGCTCATTGTCTATGTCTGAAACAACATCCCAAACCTTGCCTATCGGTGCATTAATTTCAATTTGAACTTCAATTAGGGCCATATTCTGCAATCTTTAACTCCGCATTAAATATATTAGATTCCAACAACATTTGAAATAGACTGTGATGGGTAACATGCCTAAAATCCGGAACATTAACTCCAGTTCCAATGGCGTTTGCCATTCTTCCGTCACAGTCACTTAACCTTTGAAAGAAAATGAAACCCACAAAATACATGCCAAAAATTGAAACGTTAGACGGTGCTGGTTTTTGGAAAAATGCATATGCGCACCAACGTGGAAAATTGTTGAAAAAAGTCAATGTCCCTGAGGATCAAATTGTTGAATTGGTTAACAAAAAGTATATGGAAATTCCTGCTGCATTACGATATGAGATTGAAACCAGTGGGATTAACAAAAAAGATTTACAATGAAATTCGAAATTCATTTTAACGGGAAAAATTAGGGTTTATCATGTCCACTGTTTCTTATGATGATTTTGCAAAGTTAGACATTAGGGTTGCAAAAATCATTGCAACAGAACCTATTGAAGGAAAGTCTAGGATTATCAAAGGTACTATCGATTTAGGACATGATGATAAACGTGATGTAATAATTGGAGGCGCACAGTATTTTCAACCTGAAGATATTGTCGGAAAAACTGTGATTGTACTTGCAAATCTTGAACCAAAAAAGATGGCAGGAGTTGAATCTAACGCAATGCTGTTGGCAGCTGATGTTGATGATAAGCCGTTCTGGTTAACCGTGACCGAAGATGTTCCTTTGGGTAGTCCAATAAAATAATTTAATTTTTTTAAAATTAAAAATTAATGAAAATGGATTTTTGATTTATGATTTTAGTCATAAATCATTAATTCTTTCTCTTCTAGTAATGCGTGTAAGTTATTCACAGAACGATATACGTCTGGTTCTTGCTTGGCCCCTGTACAGACTAGTTTCCCTGATGAGAATAACAAAATTACTGTCTTTGGGTCTAACATCCTATGAATGAGACCTGGAAATTGCTCTGGTTCATACATGCTTCGTGGCAATGTTCTTGCAGCTTGTTCTAAATGGATTTTTCCACCCAAATTGATGGATGCAACAATATTTTGAATTGTTACAACTGCATCTTTTTTGACTTTAATTCCGCCTTTTCGAAGTTTTTGTACCACCGTTTTCACTGCTTTTCTGGCCATCTCTTCGGATTTTGAACCAGTACATACCATTTTTCCTGATGTGAAAATCAAAGTTGCAGTCTTTGGAGTTTTTAACCTGAAAACTAGACCTGGAAATTGATCCGGATGATATTCTACATCTGGAAATGTTCTAGTGATCTCGTTCAAATCCATCTTCTGCATTACGTCTGCTGAAGCTACAACATTTTCTACACTCACGATAGGTTTTGTTTGTGGCATATTCGGCTTTTTTTGTATTTTAACTATAATAAAAGCACTCGCCATTATTTAGTCGCAAATACAGATTTTTTCATTTTTTAGATGCTTTTGATCTGTCTCATTAGGGACGAATGCTTTAATTTGGTTCTGAGGGATCTTGATTCTAGTGAATTTTACAAATTTTGATTTTGATCAACTGTTTTCGATGGGTGATGATTCAAATCCTCTTATGATGCTTGTTTGGATTCTTCCGATAATTCTATTCGTATTTTACGGACAGCAAATCCAGCTATTTGTTACTTCAAGAGAAATCAAAAAAGGAATTCAAAAACTGGATTCTTTTAGAATAGAATCTAGAACTGAACTGATTAATTATGTTAAAAACAATCTAAAAGCAAAAAATGATCCCGTAAAAAAAATTGATAAATTTTTAGAGTATTTTACAATAATGCCTGTAGACATGGATCCTAATGGAATTGTTGACAAAGTAAGACACACTGTACGGTCTAGGGAAGATTTTACTCGAATACATGTTAAGACATTATCTCCTGAAATGAGTCATTTGGAATTAACTAGAGTTCAGACATTACTTGAAATTGCTTCATCATTGCAGATGATTTACAAAATTATTAATCATATGTTTTTGACTGCAAAAAAACAAAACAACTATCCTTTGATTTTGCCTTTACAAATGATTCTTCCCTTTATCATGGAGCAAGCAGAGGCAATGAAAGATGCTATTCCTGCATTTCAAAAAGGTCAACCTGTTGGAGATGGAATTGGTCCTATGGTAGTAGGAAAAATGATGTTGGATTGCAAAAAAGAAATAGTTGCATTAGAAACTTCTCTTTCAAAAATTGATTATGAAGATAGACATTTGTTTCTTTTAAAGGCTGAAGGTCCAGGCTCTACTGTGGGAAGACCTGCAGACGGATTGGAAAAAATTGTTGAAGAAAATCAAATTGATGCTATAATTATGATTGACGCTGCATTAAAGATGGAGGGGGAAGATTCTGCATCTGTTGCACAAGGATTTGGCGCTGCAATAGGTGGTATTGGTACAGAAAGATTCCAAATAGAAGCCATTGCGACCAGTAGAAACATTCCTGTTTTTTCTATAGTTATCAAACAATCAGTTAAAGAAGCAATTACGCTGATGACTAAAGAAATTGCTGATACTGCTGATGATGTACGTTTACAAGTGTATGAAATGATTCGTGAAAATTCTGATAAGGGACAATCTATAGTCATTATCGGGGTAGGTAATACTTCAGGTGTACCGCAATGATTTTCTCAAAGAAAAAAATCACCACCGAGTACACTATGGAACAATGTGTGAAATGTGGGGCAAAAACCAAACGAAAATTCAATGACGGTGATGTATTGTTTGCAGAAATATCAAAGTGCAATTTGTGTGATGGTTTGACAAAGATTGAAAAAATCTTTGGTGAAACTATTGAGGAATAATTTTATTCTGTTTTGTATTTTACATTGCAGGTTGGACAAAACCATGATTCTGTTTCTCCCTGTTCTTTGAACATCAGTCCACCACATTTAGGACAAGGGCTTATCTCTTCACTCATTCCTGTATTTTGTATTTTTCATTGGGCCTTTGTTGTTACAGTTACGCCGTTTTCATTTGGAATAAACGTGTGCTCTGCTTGTGCAACTCGTTGCTCGTTTACTTCTATTAGGACCGGATATGCCTGAACCGCTTTTTTCTTTACAAGAAAATTTAACAATTCTCTAGCTTCTTTTTCTTCCCACTCTTTGGTAAGCCATCTTAATGCAAATGGAAGCATGTTACAGTTATCCCATATGAAATCTAATAGTTTATCTGCTTCAACATTTTTTGTTTTCTTTCGTGAATTTAATGCAAAAATATTTTTTATATTTCCATTTCTTACAAAACCTCCCCCTTGCTCCGTTGTAACAAATGGTTCACAAGCATATGCTGAATTATCTGAAAGTGAAAATCCTCCAATTGACCAAATGTTTGGAATCGATTTTCCTGCATGAATAGTATATTGATCTAATGAGTGGCCACTAAGATTTGCAATTGGTTTGAATCCCATTTTTTTAATTGTTGTTTCGATAGTTCGCCCGATATCACTTGCCTTGACTCCTGTTTTTATCATTGACATTGCATTTCCCAATGCCTCTTCTGCTGCTTGTACCAGTCCATCAAATTGTGCATCATAACAAACTGTAACTGCAGTATCTGCAATATATCCGTCAATTTGTGCACCAAGATCAATTTTTACCAGATCTGTATCCTTGATTGTTATTGGATCATTTGGCTCTGCAGTATAGTGAGCTGCAATTTCGTTAATACTGGCATTTACTGGGAATGCGCATTTTGCACCTCTTTTTTTAATTTCTCCTTCTACTTCTTCACAAATTTCATAAACTGTTTTTCCTATCCAGTCTTTTACTCTGACCATCTCTCTGACTTCTGCTGCTATTTTTCCTGCCTTGAGATATTGTTCTGTCTGCACGACTTCGATCCTAATTTTGCCTTTAAAATGATTATCTGTGAAGCTTAAATTGGGCAATTATTTGGATTTGTTGGGATTGTGGTCTAGCTTGGTATGATTCTGCGTTTGGGACGCAGAGGTCGGGAATTCAAATTTCCCCAATCCCACCATCATTATCTTATTATCAAATTGTCGTCTAGTCTAACTGCCGAGCAATGAGGAAGAGTTAGAGTAATGACTTTGAAATGAAGTAAACTAATTGAGTCTGAGCTCCGGCATGTTTTTATCAATTCTTTTCTTTCTTGGATTTATTGAAATTTGAGAGACGCGACATAATTTTAGCTGTGGGTATTTTTCTCATGGTTCTTGGAATTACTCAATATGTGCCATTTCATTATTCTGCCTTGATTGGAGTATTGCTTTATTTTGGAATCAAAATGTATGTGGAAAAGAGACGCCAATCTATTACTAATGCTGTTGGTGGTGGAATATGCATGGAATGCGGTTCTAGGATTATTGATAAAAAATGCCCAAAATGTGCCTATACTCAAGGATAACTCCTTAGTATGCCTTAATACTGAAAAATCAGATTATTTTTTGATGGTATTAAGATATCTGACTTTAACAACAAGCTCAACTTTTCCTCAATCCCATTCTAAAATTAGTCTATTCGGCAATCAAATTAGGAATTCACAATGAATCGTAATATACCGTTACTATTTTCTATAATCCTTTTTGCGGGAATTTTGGTACCTGCATATGCGCAAACTGCTGATCATGTGGTAATTAATGAAGTCGACATAAATCCTCCTGGTGATGACTCTGCATCAATTTCTGAATGGGTTGAATTGTACAATCCCACCTCATCTGATGTTGATATGGGGGGATGGAGTATTGCATCTACCACCGTTCTTAAAAAGACAATGACTATTCCTTCTGGAACTATAATTAAACCAGGACAATTCATGACTTATTCTTACCAAAATGTTTGGTTTACTGATGCAAATGAATCAGTTGAGCTTCGAGACAAAAACAATATTGTTGTAGATAAAACCCCTTCTCTCACTGACATCAAAAATGATTTTACTTCTTGGCAAAGACTCTATGATGGATATGATTTTGACAATTACGCTGATTGGAAATTTGTAACTTCTACTGCTGGCTCTTCTAATGGAAAACTAATACAAACACAGGAATCTGAAGGTGTCACTATCACTGTATCCTCAGAAAAACAATCTTACCTGTTTGGTGAGGTCGCTGTAATTTCTGGAAGTGTTTCTGAAGAGGTGTTTGTTGTAAAACCTTTCTTTAGTCCTGAACAAATTGTGATCACCATTACTGGACCAAATTTTGATAAGACTGTTAAATTATATCCTGATCTTAAATTGAATTACAAAACAACCCTAAGCTTACACCAAGTCCTTGGAATCAATGAAGGAACTTATGATGTGTCTGTAAGTTATGGTGGAGCAACAACAAGCACTACTTTTTCAGTCGGATATGAAATCCCTGAACAAGTAATCAAACAAGATGCTGAGTTTGATATTATTACTGACAAATCACAATATCTTCCAGGGAATTTGGTTTCTATAACTGGATTTGCCTCTGACATAATTCCTTTTGAGGGTATGAAGTTTACTGTAACTGATTCTAATGGCAAATTAATTTCAAATGGAAATCTGTTTCCAACAAATGGAAAATTCACAACTAGTGTTTTTATCACGACTGTAAATCCCGGATATGGAGTTTATGAAATAAGGGCTGAATATTTTGATAAATCAGCCACTACATCTTTTGAAGTTGTCAAAGATCTAAAAGAGGATGTTCCAATTTCATTGTGGACTGACAAAAAAGCATATGGTTTGGGCGATGTTGTTAAAATCACCGGCAGGTTAAACCAAGTCTGGATTAGTACCCTGGATTTGGAAATAATTCAAACGAAACAAGCATCTATTGTTGCCTCTTCTTCTGGAAGTTCCACTGGGTTTAAAATTTTAGATAGTGCTAGGATTAATGGAGATGGATCTTTTGCCTATTCCTTTACTATTCCTGATAATCCTAATAGATTAGGCGCTTACAAAATCAGTGTTTCAAAAGCAATAGGCTCTGCAACAATTACTGTCCCTGTTGTTGCTGATCCTGAAAATTTTGTTGTTTCTGATAGTCCTATCACCGTAAACACTGACAAAGATGTTTATGGATTTGGCGACACTATGAAGATTAGTGGATTTGTAAAGGATCCTCGTGCAAATTCAAGCTATTCTACTGCTGCTGGAGTCAAGGTCTCAATTTCTCATGAGGATGGACGTCCTTTGGAAATTGTTGCACAAGGAAAAAATAAAAATTTGTCAGTTGGTGGTGTGACTGTAGGATATACTTTTACTGCTATTCCTGAAACATCTGGATTGTATTCTGTCAATGTGGATGTATCCAAAAATATTTTCACACCTGGAAATTATATTGTAAAGTCTCAATATGATGGTCTTGCTGTAACTGAAATTTTTACTGTTGTTGATTCTCTTGCTTTAGATGATGGTCCAAAAGTTACCCTCGATAAAGAAGTTTACGGGCTGGGCGAAACAGTCCATTTGACTGGAATTCTCCCACCAACAGGAGACAGCTCTGTGTCTATCACTGTTACTAGACCTAGTGGTACAAAAGCTGATTCGGGTGCCACTGTAGAAAATCAGCGTTTTTCATGGGATTGGAAAGTGCCCATCTATGAAAAAACCCAAAAATTAAAAGAAGATGAGGGCAGGGATGTTAGGCTCTCTAACTATGGGGTCTACAAAATCCAAGTATCAACTGCATCTGAAAGTGTTGATCTTTTCTTCAAGGTTTCAGCAGATCCTGAAAATGATACATTATCCCAAAATCCTTTGTTTGTCAGTACTGAAAAATCTCTGTACAAAGCTGGTGATAAATTGAAAGTTATTGGAAATGTGATTAAACGTACTCAGGGGGATGAAGGATTAGTCATTCCAGACAGAGTTAGCATTAAAGTTCTTGATGGTACTTGGCCATACAAGCAAATTCACCAATCTCAGGTTTATCCAAATCAGGGTGGTGGTTTTTCTAGTCTATTTGAATTACCTGCAACGGTTTTCAAAGAAGGTGAATATATCATTCGTGCAAACTATCTCAACACCCAAACTGAATCTAGATTTAGCGTTGCCAATGACTTTTCATTTGGTGGTGATGTCGATTTGGCTTTACTGTTGTCCACTGACAAATCCGAATATTATCCTGGCGATGTAGTGGTCATATCGGGAAAACCTACAAAACTTGTGTATATTGAAAAATTTGATGTGAGTATAATTAAAAAAACAGAAACTGAAATTACATGTGGCTCATTTTATTGTGGGACTAACACTGGACCTGTAACCACTATAAGACCAAGCCCTTCTGGTTCATTTTCACATCAATATGTCATTCCTGATGTTCCTTCTGCAATTGGATCATATGAGGTGACAGTTGATGCCGATTTTGAAACAAGTTCTGTAAAATTCCTAGTTGTTGAAAAACCCTATACTCCAAAATTAGATACTGTAATTGAAAAAGAGAATAGAATTGCAGAAACAATCATTCCAATATTTACTGAAGAAAAAACTACTGCTGATGGAAATCTTGCACCCAGGGTAATTTCTGGTTCTTTAATCACTCCTGTCCGCGGAGATGAATATGATGTAAATCTTAAAGTTTCAACTGTAACCGGAACTTGCATCATTGGTCCTGATGCTGATTGTTTAGTGAGAGAATCTACTAGAAAACAAGGTCAAATTTATGATGTTGTTGAAGTTGACGGACTTAGTCTTAATGTAAGATATAGTGGTCCAGATGTACGTCTTGAGAAATTTAGTATTTTACCAGAATCTCCTATAGAATTCTTGCCTGATGCCAATTGGAATGTTGAGGTGATCAAAGACGAACAGATTTCGAGATTTTATTATAAGGTAACCTACAAAACATTAGAGTAAATTCCAAATACTCTGTATCTTATTCTCAGTTGAAGTGAAATTACAAGTTTTGATGTTTTATCAAGATGATCCTAAAAAATGCACAGCTGCAAAAATGGTAAAATTTGGATTGGCTCAGAATATTAAAAAAATTGGCTCAAAGGGTTTGGTTTTGGATCCTTTTTCTGAAAAAACTCTGCTTCCTAAAGATAAATCTGTAATTCATTCAATTATTGGTATTGATTGCTCTTGGAATCTTGCAGATCAGGCTTTTTCAAAAAAATTTTCTGGAATTAAAAGAAAACTTCCTCCGCTTTTTGCAGGTAACCCTGTAAATTATTCTAAACTAAACAAATTGACTACTGCTGAAGCATTAGCAGCATCTCTGTTCATTTTGGATTCTAAAGAACAGGCTTTAGAATTACTTGACAAATTCAAATGGGGCCATACTTTCTATGAACTAAATCAAAATCTTCTAGAAGAATATTCCAAGATAGAAAATGAATCTCAAATTGACTTGATTTTAAAAGATTATGGTTTACTCTAATTTCTCTTCTTTAGATATAGGACTATTCCCACAAATATGATTATTGGTATTATCCAAAATCCATATTCTGGTTGATTTTTAGAAAACTCTATGTTTTCATTATTTGAAACAGGCAACTCTGTCTTGTCTTCTGTAACAATGAAATTTGATTCATAAAAATCTGGCTTTAACACTGAGTTTGAAATTGCAAATATTTTGATATTGTTTGCACCTATTCCTAGTTGATTTGAATCCTTTGAGTGTATTTTGATTGTGGTATTATCATTTACCACTTTGAGACTTTCTGAAATGATTTTCTTACCTTGACTATCTGTCAAAAAATATAATATTTTATCTGCATTTTCAGTCTCAACGATAAAAATGATTTCTTCTCCTCTTTGTATTGATTTTTCAATATTGATTTTTTTGATCAATGGAAACTCTATGTTTTCAAATTGGGACCATTCTCCTTTTTTGAATGGATATGTATCGTCATCAAATGATGTCACTTTAATTGTTCTTGATTCGGGAGAATACGACTCTAGATAAAATGGACCATTACTAATTACTGCATGTTGTTTAGTTTGAATCCATTCTATTGATGACTGATATCTATTTTGATAATATTCTCTGTCTTGATTTTCTTCATTTAGTGGTTCTGGGATGTATTTTGTATCTTTGAACTCTTGCAAATAATTTCTGATAATTTTGGCATCCTTTGGAATGATCAGCGATAACCAGTTTACATTTTTACTTGTGGCCCCAGATCTAGAAAACGATGCTTTTCCATCTATTACTGCTTTTTCCATTGCTGCAGTAATTTCCCATGGGACTGTACTCCATAATACTGCCCATTCTGCTATTTCTCCCTCGTCAAAATGCCAATAATCCACATACACCTCAATAGTATCGTTGTCAATTAGATTAATTCCTCTGATTGATTGTATACTTTGTGCAGCCCTTGGAGTAAATTCAGTGTCAAAAGTTTTATCGTTTTCATCTGTTTGTGTTCCCCATTCTATTGTAAAATACAGTGAATGCAAAATATCTTGCATGTCCATTTTTTCTCCATTGTGCCAATTACTGAATTTAAAATCAAATGTAACTTTACTTATTGCCTGAGAATTTTTTTCAACATTTTCCCATTTCTGTGAATCTGGTTTCCAAATCTTGGCTTGTTGTGGGATGTTTATTTTTTTATTTAGACCTTCTGTTTCAACATCCCATGTTGCTCTCACTGGAAATGTTTCTCCTGTGAATGGGTGCTTGAATGTTGCAGGATCTGAAACTATTCCCCAAATATGTCTACTATAACTATCTGTTAAACCCATAATTGGATTCCATGCTCCTTGATAGATTTGTTTAACACCTATTGCCAATTCTTGATGTTCACTCTTTGCATTGATTGGTGTAAATCTACTTGGAACTCCTGCCCCGAAATCATTCACCACTCCTTGAATTTTTTCATTTACAACATATTGATCTATTTTACTTGCCAAAAAAATCCTAACTGATTCACTGATTCCTTCAACAACTGCTTCTTGAATTAATTGCGTTCTTTGCTCAGCTGTTTGAAAATCTCCTGTGTATATCTTTTGAGTTAATGAATCTAGTTTTTCATTTTCATAATTCCAGTATGAAGGATCATTAAATCCTGGCATGTTTGAAAACCATGGAGAATACATTTGTCCTAAACCTACAGAATCATATCTTACAAATGCTGAACGACCCCACCCCTCTGTATATAGATTCCATTTGAGATCAGAAGGATTTGAACCATAAACTACTACAAATGCCTTGTTTAGATCTCCGAAATCTTTCTTTACTGTGAATCCAATTCTTTCTAATTCTACAGATAGTATCTCGCCAATTGATTTTCTCACTGGATCATCACTTCTGATAAAAATAGTAATTTCAATTGGTTTGTTGTTTATTTCCCATTTTTCATTATTTTTGACAGCTCCCTTCAGAGTTAACGCCTTAGAAATGATTTCATCTGCATATGCAGGATTATATTTGAAATTGTATGACTCAAGCTGTTCTACTACCGATAGATATTCTGGGTCTGAAGGGCCATAGTATGAAATAATTGGGGAACCGTACCCTCCCATCAATTCATTTACAATTAATTTTCTATCCACTAAATAATTCAAAGCAAATCTAATGTCTTTATCTGAAAAAGGGTTGAAATTTTCTGATTCTGCAGGATTTACCAAAATACTGTATGATCCTCCAGTTGAATCAAACACTTGCAATCCTTCTCTTTTTTGATTATTCTCTAATCTGTCTGGAGATATTGTATAATAATACACATCAAGATTCCCATTACGAACTTCTTCTAATGCTGTATTTTCATCTAAATACTGAATAAATTTTACTGAATCAAAAAATGTATTTTTCTCTGCAAATGATTCTTGATGTGTTACTAATGTTATTGAAACAGCTAGTATTATCACTAGCATTATGTTCATGTTCATTCTTTTCAAACCATGTACTAAAACCTATATTATAATACCCTGATGTTATTAGCTCCTAAAACCTATATTTCAATAATGTATCAAAATTTTCAAATGAAAATTAATCCCAAAATGATTGTCGGATTACAAGGGATTATTCAGGGAGGGGTCTCAGTAAAAGACTTTTCTGCTGTAACAAAGATGACTGATGATGATTCTAAAACAATGCTAGATGAGTTTATCAAAAATGATATTGGAACCAAACAAGATGAATTCTATTATTTTGAAGATGGTGATAAATTAAAAATTGCTATATCTTTACTTGAGAGAGGTCTTCCTATTGACGAAATCTCAATTGCGTTAGATTGGAGAGATTTTGAAGGATTAACTGCTGAGATTTTAACTGAAAAAAATTTTGCAGTAATTAAAAATATGATGCTGACAAAACCTCGAATGGAAATTGATGTTGTAGGTATTAGGCTTGGAATAGCAATCCTGATTGATTGCAAGCACTGGAAACGTTACAATACTTCTTCTCTATCTAATGCTGTGAAAAAACAGATTGAAAGAACAAAACACTATGTTTCAAAAACCCCTGGGGCAATTGCTGTTCCTGTAATTGTAACTTTATACCAAGACAAAATTGATTTTATTGAAAACGTGCCTATCGTTCCTATTTTCCAGTTTGCTTCATTTATTGATGAATTCTATGGCAATATTGACAGTATGAAGACTATAGGAACAGACTAGTTACAAAAAACACTACCCCTCCAATCACAAATGCTTTTGTAATTTTCAGTGAATTATCTAATGCTTTGGAATAATCTTCGTAAATTCCCTGCCCCATCACTTTTACATTTGTCTCATTTTCTAAAATTTCAAATTTTGCTGATGCGATATTTGACTCTGCTTTTTTTGCAATCTCAAAGAACCATTTTGAAAGTTTGTCTGCACTTGTAATTAGACCCAGTTGATAGTATCCATTTCTATTTCTGGCTTTGACTGGAGCATAATGTGTGTCTGATGTACAAATCTCCAATAGTTGATAATCTTTTTTTGCAAAAATATCTGTAATTTTTTCCCTTACCCCATTTTCCATGTTGTTTGCATCTGCCCATCCTAGAAAGTATTTTTTATTATTTAGCTTTAAGCATACAATTCCTAATCCTGCCATTCCTAAATCTTCTGTCCATACATCCATTTCGTCTGTATTTGCATAACCTAATTCAATTGGAAAACTTTCTTTTGTGATCAATGTATCTAAACATGATTTTGCAGCTTTTAGCATGTCTTCTCCATCTTCTTTAGAAATTTCTTCTCCCATTGCATTATGGCAATCCACGATCATTGTTCGTGCATAATTTCTGTTGTTGGCATATTGAACAATTTCTGTTTTCATGTAGCTTGGTATATCTTCCATTCCATGTGGGGATAATGACAAAAGTAGTAGTGGATTATTTCCAAAAAGCAATCCTGTAACTCTGGCTTTGTTAATTTGAACTGTTACAGGCTCTGTGCATTTTACTCCTTCTTCTTTGACTTTGCTGTTTTCCAAATTTTTCAAATATTTTTCAACTTCATTTCTTGATGGGAGATTTAATGCATGGTCTGATATGCTATGCATCACCATTGCCGATGATGATAAATTCTTGTAAATTAGATATGGGATATTGCTTCCTCCTACGGGATGGTATGGGCCCGGATGTATTTCTGGTAACACCATTCTGAATTCTTTCTGTCCATTCTGCACTGAAAATTTAATTTGTGCAGTTGAGACTTTGGTTTCGCTTGAACGCTGCTCCATAAGTTTTTCTGCATCATCAAAATCATTTCCTTGAGATGCTAGGTATGCTTGAATTGTTTTATGTGTGCTCTCCATTGCAGGTCTTCCTGCTCTGTCTGTCAGAACAGACCAAACGCTGGCAATTATCATAAATGATATTCCATATCCGAGTCCAACAGGTTCGCTCAATATTGAAATCCACATGTCATATGGAATCAATACCAGATACATTGCTAGTGGTTGAATTAAACAAATACTCCATGCTTTTTTCAGACTAACTCCTAACGTGGTGGTATAAATTCCGATTCTGAAACTTGAAAATAAAAGTAATCCAAACACAATGAAAAACAATTCTATTTCTTTTGACAAAACTATGCTTGATAGAATTCCCATCAACAGTGTTACTGTCCATAACATATTTCCAAATAACGATGAATGTAGAGACTTTGAGTATTCTTTTTTCTTTGTGAATCTTGTATCAAGCAGTTGTGTTAAAACTAGTACTCCTAAAACCACTGGCAGTCTATACCAGTTTTCTTCAAATCCTAAACTGTTCAAATAACCAAAATATGTTGCAAGAACCGTTACTGATGCAACCACTAATGAAACTACTAGTGAAAAATAATGCGATGATGGATTAACTAGAGTAAGGGAGAACCTGTTATGTATATTTGAAACATCATCTGAAGCTTTTTCCATCGTTTATTCACGGAGCTAGAAATAAATCGATTATCCATGAAATTGCAATTAAACTAATTGGAATTGATACAACGATTTTTGGATCTATTCTAAATCCCTTTGTCTCATCTTCAAAGAATCTCATGAGACCCCCACTTGATGCTGGAAGTGGTGCTGATTTCTTATCTGCCATTACAATTCCGAATCAAGGATTTTAACATAAATACTTTATTGTTTGCCTTTCATTTTTTCAATGGTTTCTAACAGTGAATTGATCGTTTTGAGAATATTTTGCTGCTTTTGATGATCTTTTTCCTCTTCTAATTCTCTTGAGAGTAATTCTAACTTTTTTTCTAGTGTTTTTCCTAGAGGTGTGGATTCATTATTTATTTCATTAATTGGAATGTCTTTTTTTTCTGGTTGGCGACCACAACTGATACACAGTGCTTGCCCTTCTTTCATTACTCTGACTCCTTTGCAATATGGGCAAGGCTCACTGAGTAATGTTGCCCCTTTGAGGAGCATTTCTGCTGCCTTTTTTGTTAGATCTTCTGTCACGGTATTTCTTATTTTTTCTATCTAAAAAATCAGTTTATTTCAAATTTTTTATTATATTCAAACAAGGCTTAATAGTGCGAATAATTGAATTTATTTCGAACGAATGGCAGTAATTTGTAATACTTGTGGTCTCCCAGAAGATTTGTGTGCTTGTGGTGAACTTGCCAAAGATAGTACTAAGATAATAATTCGATTAGAAACTAGAAGATTTAAGAAAAAAGGTACTATGATTGAAGGATTAGATCCTAAATTAAATAATCTGGAAACTGTTGCAAAAGAACTCAAAAATAAATATGCATGCGGAGGAACTGCAAAAGAAGGTTATATCTTCTTACAGGGTGATCATAGGGATACTATCAAAGATACTTTGATCAATCTTGGATTTGCAGAGGATACTATAGAATTACATTAGAGTGCAATTGCAAAACTCAAACAAACTTCTCCAATCAATAGGGATTCCTTTTACTGCACTGCTTTCAGTAATTTTTGGATTGCTGCTTGTTTCATTTCCAATTGGGGTCTACGTTGTTTTTGAAACTGATATTGGTGGTGATATCAACTATGAATATCCTTTGACTCATTTAGATATATTTGAGAATACTGAATTATTTCAAGCTCCTGTGGATGTTAGTATTGGTGATGCTTTTGTTGCGCTGTGGATTTTTTATCTTGTAGTTTTTGTGATTGCAATTTTAGGTCCAAAACATGCTTTCTTGAAAACTCTTTCTCCAATCATCTCGTATGGAAAATATGATACTCGCCCAAATTACATGATGGGTATTACAAAATGGTTTTCAATTCTGATTTTAGTGTCTGTATTGATTAACTATGTTCAGGAGGGCCTTGGTCTTGAGATTATTCCTCCTTTGGTGGAAAATAATCTAATTCAATTTTTTTATGTTACTCTAGCTCCGTTAATTGAAGAATTTGGATTTCGTTTGATCTTAATTGGGATTCCTGTGTTTGCCTTGTATTCAAATAAATCTTCTATGAAATATTTCATCAGGTGTCTGTGGAATCCTTCTACCTTGGATCTTCATGATCCAAAAAAGGCACTTCTTTTGATAGTTTTTGTAGGTGTTCTTTTTGGATTTGCTCATATTGCATTTGGAGATGCATGGAGTGTTGGAAAATTTGCACAGGCCGCCGCTAGTGGAATTATCTTAGGTTGGGTTTATCTCAGATATGGTTTTGTAGCTTCGCTCCTGATTCATTGGGCTATGAATTATTTTGTATTTGCGTATGTCAATTTCATCTCTCAGATTAATATGATTTCAATTGAGGATGCGTTTTCACATTCATTAATGGGATCCTTGGAAATTCTCATTTTAGTTTCTGGTGTGTTTTCAATTTGTATTTTATTTGTAAACAGATTTTTCTCAAAAAAAGAATCGTCTCTAGAGGTTTAGTGCAACTTTCAAACCTTTGTATCTATTTCTAATTGTGACTTCTGTTACTCCTGCGGCTTCTGCAACATCTCTTTGAGTTTTGTTTTCTCCATTTGTAACACATGCAACATATAATGCAGCAGCTGCTAATCCCATTGGATCTTTGCCTGCTGAAATTTTTTGCTCTTCTGCAGTTTGCAAAATTTTTGTTGCTTTTCTTTTTGTTTTTTCTGATAATCCTGCCTTACTTGCAATTCTTGAAATACATTTGACAGGATCAACAACTGGCATTTTTAGATTTAATTCTCTTAACAATAATCTGTAACATCTTGCAATATCTTTTCGTTTAATGTTGCTTGCCTGTCCAATGTCCTTGAGTGTTCTTGGTGTTTCCGTATCTCTGCATGCTGCATATAGAGCAGATGCAATAAGGGCAGAAATGGAACGACCTCTTACAAGCCCTTTCTCAAGTGCTTTTCTGTAGATGTAAGCCGCTTTTTCAATAACTGAATCTCCAACAGCTAGTTTGTCTTTTAGTCTGTCCAATTCACTAAATGCTTGTCTGAAATTTCTATCAACTGGTTCATGAACTTGACTTCTACTGTCCCAAGTTCTTAATCTTTCAATGGTGCTTTTCATAGCTGCCGTTAATGGCTTGCCTGTAGCATCTCTGTTTTGGGGATTGATTACTGTAGCTAAACCCATATCGTGCATAGCAAGTGATGTTGGAACTCCTGCTCTGCTTTTGTTTTCTCCTTCATTTGAAAAGGATCTCCACTCTGGTCCTGATTCTTCTACTTTGTCAGTGATAACGAATCCACATTTGCCACAGAAATTTTCTCCTGTATTGGCATCTGTAACAAGAGTCCCTTTTCCACACCTGGGGCATTTGTCTTTTGGATTAGTTGTTTTAACCATTTTCTCTCAAAACCTTTTATGATAATATTTAACATTTTCTAATTCATTACTTATAAGTTTGTTGTTGATTTCATGCCTAAAATAATAATTTTTTTATGTCTTGAATGTTGTTACTCTGTTTCTATAATCTCTCTAATTCTTTTAGAAATTTCTGGCTTTTCATTTTGTTCAAGAAGAAATTTTAGATCTTCCAAGTTGTCTACATCCCACATTATTCTTTTCACAAAAACCATGGCTACATTGAGAGTGTGCTCTTTTGCTGTATTCATGTGGATTTTGTAACTATCTTCATCATAATGAGTCTTCATTAAATCCACTGGCATTCTTGCCAATGCATTTGTTCCGTCAAATCTTCTAGATGGTACAATGATTGCAAAATTTGGATGCATCTTGTAGTTTAATATGAAATCGATATCTTGAGTTTTGATAAATGGTATGTCTTGAGGAAAAACAATGGATGCATCAAAATTGTTTTCTAAAAGATATTTGTCAGCTAATGCAACTGCACTATTTACACTCTCTTCTCTTTCATCTATGATTGTTACCGTGTTGAATTTTTTTCCAATTTCGATTGCTTTCTCTTCCTTGGTAACCATTATTGTTTTTTCAATTTGAGGTGATATTGATAATGTGTGTAAAATTTCTTCTAGCATTACCTTGCATAATTCTTCCACTTGATGCGTAGATAATTCTAAACGTGATTTTGCATTTAAGAAAGTCTTTACAGGAATAATTGCAGCTATTTTCAAATTATACGTGTACTTGTTTTAAAATGAAATTTGCTAATGCGTCTTCAGCAAGTTTATTTTTCATAGTAATTTTTGTTTCAAAAACTTTCATATCTAAACTTTGAATCTTCTTTACTAACATCCTATCTTTTGTATCTACAATTATGTTTGAACATACATCTGAATACATTTTTGCTAATCCATATGCGTTTGATTCTATTCCTGCTGCTTGCATGTATTTTGCAGCAGGGCCGCTGATTGCATCATCCCCTATTAATGGGCTAATTGCAACAACTTTTTTCTTAATTTTTGATAATTCTTTTCTGATTCCTTTAATTTGTAACATTGGTCCAATTGATGTGAGTGGATTTCCAGGTGCTAAAATCACCATATCTGCATCATGAATTGCATTAACTGCTTCTGGATTTGGACGTGCTTTGTCTGCTCCGATATACTGAATTCCTTCTACCGGATCTTTTCCTCTATGTTTGACCCAATATTCTTGTAAATGTAACTCTCCTTTATCTGTAGTAATTCTTGTTTCTACACTGTTATCGGTAACTGGAATAATGTTTGCGCTAACTGCAAATTTCTCACACATCCATTTTGTAATATCACTGAGATTCTTACCATTTTTCAACATGTTTGTTCTGATCAAATGGGTTGCTGCATCTCTATCACCTACTCTGAACCATGTTTCCTCTCCAAATACTTCCATCTGACGCAAAAAGTTGAACGTGTCTTTTTTAATTCCCCATCCTCTTTCTTGATCAAGTAAATCTGCTAAGCCGTAAACTATGGTGTCTATGTCTGGACATACGTAAAGTCCGTACAACCAATAATTATCTCCTACATTGCTGATTACATTGACTTTGGATTCTTGAGCAACTAGTCCTCTTACTAGTTTGACCGAACCTGTTCCTCCTGCTAATACTGTAATCATATCATATTCCTCTAAAACTGAATACCTAACTATTGTCACTCAATATTACTTTTTCAGAAACTGCCGATCTGGCTAATTGGGATAAGTTTATTACCTTAATTTCGTGATTTTATTCGTGTCTCGGGCTGCAATTATGTCTGTTTTGCTAGCAACTCTTATTGTTGTTGGAACCAGCACTCCTGCTTGGGCAGCACAATTAGATGCTAGAATAAATCCTAATACTGAAACATCTCCATTTAAGATGAATTATCAAAAAACTGTTTTTATTGAATATCCAAATGGTGGAAATCTTTTCGATGAATTAAAAGGAAAAGAATGGACTGTTTCTGGAACTGCTGATTCTTCAAATCCTGGAGTTGAGGCTTTAATGCATGAACTTAATCGTGGCATTGCTAATGATGGAAGTCAAGCACAAATTAGTGACTTGAATGTGTCTTATGATTTTCACCTTAAAGCAAGAAACATCAATACATCAATTGACTATCGTGTAATTTTAGAGGGAACTTTAACTGATTATGTTATTACAAAAGATTCTCAAAGATCTCTAGTAGATTTAGGATGGAGAGGACTAAGTACCGATAAAGAAATCGTCATTGACGGTGTCGAAATTAACATTCCAATTAACATTTTAAGAGATAATGAACCTGGAGTTTACACTTACTTTGCAGGTACTGAAGCAGAAGAGGTTTTAGGAAAACATCTCATTAATGCTGATTTTATTTTAGAACAACCATTAACTAATTGGCACTTTTTGTTTGATCCAACTGGTATCAATGTAGATGCTGGAACTTTTGGTCTAAGTGAAGAGATTGCAGGATTTGTTGTATCTTCATGGACGATGGGTGAAAGTAGTATTAGAGAAGGAAGACAGGTCGAACGAATATTTGAAGCTGAAGTAATGGCTGATCAATTGTATGTTATCAGAAGTGTTCAATCTTCTGATCAAGGCAATTTGGCTGTTATTGGATTTGGTGCTTTAGATGAATTAGATGGCATTGAAATTGCCGGTGTCACTCCAACTCCTCCTGAGGATTACATGACTACATCAACTGGTGATTTCCCAGTAATGATAGTTTACGGTATGGCTGGTATAGCAGCTATTGCAGGTATTGCATTTTTCTTTGTTAGTAGCAGATCACTCAAAAATGAAAAACAAGGTCAACAAGGAATTGATCCAAACCGATTGGTTGGTTATCAAACAAGTGCATCTGCTGGTGGCTATCAAACCAATAGAGGTGAAGCTCAATTAAGAGATGAATCTGATTATCAGCAAACAAGAAGCGTATATGAAAACACCGCCCCTCAAGAAACAACAACTCCTCCTCCAACTATGGCTAATCGTGAAGAGGCTGCATGTGGCTGCGCTGCATCTGAAGAAATGGGTTCAGAATGTGATTGTGCAATGCAAGGCTCTTGTTTATGTGATGCCTCATGTGGCTGTGCATCTGATGTTTGTAAAGAACATGTTCAATCTATGAGTTAGTATTTTATCTAATTCTCAAATAATTTGTATTTCCACAAATGGTAATATTCTATTTTCTTTAAGTTTGTTGTAAAAAATAGATTTTTTATTGTTCCAAATACTGGTCATGTTTTTAATTTGTAATGGCTGAAAGACTGACCATAATGCTGAATAGTGACATTGCAAAAAAACTTAGAGCACTTCAAGCAAAGAAGATTAAGGAATCTGCGTCTACTGTAAGTTTTTCAAGAATTATCAATGAAGTTTTAGAAAAAGGCCTACGATGATATTGTATTGTCATTGATCATTAGATGTTTTTAATTTGTGAATTGTTCTAACGTGTCGTTTTAGATGCCCTTCTCCAGCTAGATGTTTTTTACAATGTGGACATTGTATTCTTTTCATACCGCTTACTTTCATACTTTTTATGAAATTCATATATTAACCAATGTTTAATTTAAAAAATATGTGTGCTGGGAGTAACCCTCCTTCTGTTTTCACGATATTTCGCTTTGCAGCCTACCTGAACTTAGTACAGGAACTATGAGTTCTGTTTGGCTTTGCTCCATGTGGGTCGTCTTTTTCATTCCTTTTATGGAAACCTCAGGTTTTGCCATCATTGTGCGCCATATTGGATTCATTTCTGCTCCGTTGCCAATCATCTCTGATTATCTATCTCCAGATCACATTTCCTGTTAGGAGGGAGGAGTTTCCTCTGCCGTAGCAGCGTGTCGTGCTCCAGCTCACATGATAAACTTACGCTGTTATTGGATTTGAGTATTACTTTTCATGTTTTGTGCCTATGATGAATAATGTACCATGTTCTCTCTTCCATTTTTTCTTATTTTTCAAATCTTTGATCTGCTTTGTTTTCACTTCAAACCCCGCATTTTTGAAAAAATCTCTCCATTCTTTTTTTGAGTGAAGATGCATCTGTATTTTCATTATTCCTGCCCATCTTGCAGTTGCCTTGTTATCTGTGTAAAAATCAGTTCCACAAAAAAACTGTCCTCCTGGTTTTAACAATTGGTATATTTTTTCTAGTGCTGTTTCGATGGATTCTGCATAATAGAGTGACTCCATAGAAAAAATGAAATCAAATTTTCCTTTGTATTTCATTGATTCAATATCTGTATGAAAAAACTCTTCTTTCTTGCTTTCCGTCTTTGTTTCAGCTTGAATAATCATTTTTTTACTTTTGTCTATCCCAACTGATTTTTTACAATTTTTTTCCTTTGCAATTTTCCTTACTACCCATCCATTTCCACATCCCACATCTAGAAATGTAAATGGCTTTTCAAATGAAATTGTGTTTAAGAATTTTAAAACATTTTTTCCATGTTCTACCTCCATTAATTCTGCCCTTCCATTTTCAGCCCACTCATCAAAAGTTTTTCTAACTCTGTCCATGCCTGCAATTCTTTTTTGTTTTAATTATAGTCTTCTTACTGATCTTTGATATGAACAACTTCTTCGTGTTTCTTATATCTAATTTTTAATTATTCTGTTTGAAGAGAATTGCCTGATGAATCATGCCGAAATTGTGGTGGAAAATTATCTGAAAATACAAAATGCTCTCAGTGTTTCAAGCCAAACAGCATGATTTGTAATAGTTGTGCAACATGCACTCTCGAGCAATTCCATTCATTTTGTATGTCTTACCAAGCCAACCAATTCAATGCTGTGCCAAAAATTGAGTCTGGTAACTACTCGGTGGTAGTTACCATGGCTTAATTTATACAATAAATTGACTCGATAATATAGCTGCTTAAGTTTTAAGTACTATGAGTCTTGATTTGGATCCTTGTGAGCCGAATTCCTGTAGTCATGAGCCTATTTGTTGTACTTTTGATGCCTGTATATGCATCTGCTCAGATTCCAGACCGAATTACCCTTTTAGATAATTTTGGGAATTATGACCGAGGTGAGCCCTTGTTTGTCTACGGGCAAATTGCCAATATTTTGGATGAGTCTTTTCTTATAATGCAGATTTTTAATCCTCAAGGAGATCTTTGTCAGATACAACAGTTAATGCCTTTGGCAAATGGTGCTTTTATCACCGATGTGATTCCTCTTCAGGGTAGAATTTGTGGAATTGCTGGTGAATATGAAATAAAATTATTTTATGGAGATTACTCTACATCTGCAACATTTACTGTTACATCTGATTCTTTTTCCAAAGTCACAAATGATCAAATGGTCTTATCTGCTAAAAATTTGCTATCTGCACAAGGGAATGTGATTGAAAAACTATTTGACCTTTCATCCCCTATTTCCGAACCTGCTTCTAATAATTTATCTGAACTGGAATCTGACTATGTATCATTACTAAGTGAATTCTTTGTAGATGATTTGATTGTTGAAATTAATCCTTTGATTAGACCTGCGGTTTCGTCTTCTTTGGAATCTGTACAACAATTATTGGAACAAGATGAAATTTCATTTGAGATTGCAAAATCTATTGATAAAGTTATTTTTGCCTCTATATTTTATTATGAGATTGGAGACAAAACAAAAGCCATTGATTTACTGACTGATGCATTTGTGGATGTTCGAAACGTAAATCCTGAAAAGACATCTATACAGAGAACTCCTACGTTTGATGAATTAGAAGAAACCTTGTTGAATCTAATGAAAAAATCTGACACTGTTATGAGCAAATCTGTGAAGAATGAAGTGGGATTTATTTTTGCAAGGGGCACTGCTCCTATCTACTCTGACGAAATTAACCAATTAATTGACATTCTTTCAAAATCACGATATCTTGATGTAGTTTCTAGAAAGCAAAGTGATCTTTATCGCCTAGTCCAAAATGATTGGGAGTCTCTCAAACCCTCTTTGATGGGGAAAGACTCTATTGATGCTCTGATTGACTCTTCAATTCGAGTCACAGAATTACATCAGGCAGCCATATTGTTACGAGAATTGGATAGTGTTGAAAGATTCATTTCTTCTGATTCTGAAGAAAACAGTGATCTTGCAAATCTGATCTATCCTGATTGGAGTGCATTGGAAAGAAATCTGGCATTGGCCTCATCTGTTGAGGATATTTTGGAATCTGAATCTGAAATTTATCAGATGGCGCAAGTAATTGATATTTCTTCTAGAATAAACAAAATCGTAGATATCTCTCAGGCAAGTGGGATTGATTCTGTACTTGTGTCTGACTGGAAATTACTCTTAGAACGAGTTGAAAGTGCAGATTCTGTTGAAAGTATTTTAGAAATTGTCTCTGAATTTGATAACACTATTTCTGAACTACGAGAGAAGCGAAACCCCTTGGTTGTATTGGAATTCCAATACAAAACAATGAAAGAAAAAGCTGAGCTTCAAGCTGATTATGAGAATTTATTTTTAATTGATAATGCTCTAAGAATTCTAGACACTGCAAAACAAATGGAATCTGGCAACCCCTCGATCACCCGAATTGACAGAATTGAGGTCTTGTTAAGTTGGGTGAGTGATATATCTCCTAAAATAAAAGATGATTTAGATTCTTACAATAAAGACGCATACAAAATTCGTGCCAGTGATATTTTGCAACGTGCAAAATCCCTTGAAAATTTAGTAGACTTGAGTTTAACAAAAAATCGCTTCTTGCCAAACTACATTGAATTCACTGAAACATTTAATGAAAAAATTGATAATGTGCGTGATCTTGTAATCAAAAACGATCTTGATCAAGCTGATCAACTAGTTCGTGACTTGTTTGTTGAATGGAGTTCTGTTTCAAAAGCATACACTGATGATCCTCTTGGTTCTGATGTTGGTTACTCTGTAGATGAAATCAAACGTATTGAATTCCGCAAAAAACTTGATACTTTTTCTGATATGGTGTCTTCTTTCTATAATGCTGGATTCTCTGAACATTTAGATGAATATCATCAAATGATGGCTGATGCTGATGAGATGATTCAACTTGCCAATTTCGTAGATGCTGAAGCCAAAATTTCTGAAATTGGTGATTATCTTAGCGAACATTTGGTTCTTGATAATTCGAGTATAATCTATGACATTTCTTTTGATCTTGAAAAAGGTATCTGGATAATCAAAGGTGCTACTGAAAAATCAACTTTTGATAGGAGGGAAAATTTGTATGTGACTGTTTACAATATGGATGGCACTAAACACAGTAGTCTAAAATTCACTGATACTAAACAAGGTGATTTTTTTACACAATGGATTGCCCCTACTGATCCTGGACTTTATGTTGTAATGCTGCAATACAAGGATTCTAAGGCTTCACAAATTGTGCATATTGAAGAAGAATTTGGTTATGAATACAATACTGCTGATTTGAATATGGTTGAACTTGCTCGTGAATTTGAGGAACTAGAATCGTTTGCTGAACGATTTGGCGGTGAAGGTTTTGTTGAAAATCCTAGATTTGCATCGGTAATCAATGAAATTGAATTTGCGTTCAAAGATAGGGATTCTGAAGATGTCAATAATAATCTAAATGAATTGAAAACCATCATTGAAAGATATCTTCCAATTAGATCTCGCGTTGCAGTAGTTGAAGCAATATATGATGACGACAAATTGATTGTTTCTGGCGCTGTTCAAAAAACTCTTGCTTTTAGGGAAGATTTGTTTGTGGATGTCTATGACCAGAGAGGCACGTTGATTGAAGAGATTGCGTTGAAAGATAATTCTTCTGGGTTGTTTACTGAAGTTGTCTCTCGTTCATTTGAACCTGGTGTGTATGTTACACAATTACAATATCATGATGTAGTGGTAAATGATTTCTTTAATGTAAAATAACTATTTCTTCCCTTTTACTAAATTGAAAAGCTGTCTTACTGCAAGTTTTGGGTGATGAGTTGCCAATTTAATCATGTTGGATAATCCAAAATCAGCTTTGATAAAATCAATAAATTCTTCTGGTTTTAGTTCTTTGATTATGTCTAATTCTCTATCCCACTCTTCATCGCTGAGTCCAATCCACCTGTCTTGAACTTTTCCTGCCGAATTAATTTTTGACTCTATTTCTTTTCTCCAATTTTCTTCGTAAGGATATAGTGATTTTTCATCCGTATTGCCTGATTTTATTGCCTCGGCGGATACTTTTCCTGCAACTCTTCCAAATTTTATTGCATATCTAATTCCTTCCAAAACTAATGGATTTGCTTGCCCTGCTGAATCTCCAACAAGTATCATATTGTTGAAAACCGTTTTCCTTGATAATCCATCATTTGGGATTAACCCGTAATGGAATTCTATTTCTTTTAATTCTCCTAGTTTTTTTATTGGACCTAATTTCTTCTCGATGATTTCTTTTAGTCTTTGTGTGGGGTCTACATTGGATTCGGGCTTTCCAACTCCTACGCCTATTCTAACAATATTGTCCCCTAAAGGAAAAATCCATGCATATCCTGCCGGTGAATACTGCTGCCCTACCATTAACCACCATGTCTCCGAATCAATATTTTCTCCTTTCATCTCATATTCTGCACCTGCTCCGAATCTCTCCCATTGAGGTGCAAATCCCATAGCTTTACAAATTGTTGAAGGAAAACCTGTTGCATCGATAACTACTTTGGAATGAAATATTATTTCCCCATTTGCTCCGATACCTTTTACTCCGACAATGTCTCCGTTTTCGTTTTTGATGATATTTTTGATATTCGTCTTTACAAAAATATTTGCTCCTGCTTTTTCTGCTTCATTGGCCAACCATCTGTATGTTTTTCTTACATCTAGTACCGCTGCTCTTGGAATCACGTCACTGATCGTAACTTCGTTGTTTGGTGAACAAAACGAAAAGTTTTTGATTGGATTAAAACAATCGTCTGGAATTCCAAATTCTTTGATATTTTGAATCCAAGTAACTCCGCTAGTTCTAACTGTTTCTGCAATTGAATTCTCTTTTTCAATCAGAGCTACTTTGATCCCTTTTTTTGCTGCTGCAAATGCTGCTGAGGAACCAGCAGGTCCTCCTCCTACAACTACTAAATCATAAGTATATTCTTCAGACAATTAATTTGAACTATGGTTACCTAGGATATAATTTTGAGGTAATTTTGATTATTTTTTTAGGACTGGCGTACCTGTTGAATCGTTTTCTCTTTCAGAATCAAAGGTTTCCATATGTCTTGGGTCTCTATGCATATAACTATGGGTTTGACCTTCTGTCTTTCTACAGAATTTTGAATGAATTGTTTCTTCCACCTTTAATGTTGTTTCATTTTCATGAAATAGGCGTTTCCCGCAATCCGGACATATGAATTCAGGCATAAATTCCGTCAGTATCAAATCTATTTAGATGTTTCATACTTTTTGATGATGATTCCTTCTCAACCCAAACTTTAGATGTTTAACCCTTCTTGGAAAATTATGGATGAATCTGAAATTGGATCTTTTTTGATGTGGTCTGCACTTACTGGGATTGTCATGCTTGTTACAGGATTAAGCTATCGTGCATACTCTAAAAAGAATAGAGTATCTTCCAACTGATTTGTTCATCCTTCAGAAGCTGTTTTGCCACCATCTACATTCAGAATGGCTCCCGTAACCCAATTTGCTTCATCTGAGGCCAAATACAGTGCAGCGTTTGCAACATCCTCTGGCTCTCCAACTCTGGCAAGAGGTAATCTTTCTTCGAGTACTTTTCTTGCTTGTGGATCATCAAGATATGGCTTTATCATGCCTGAATTGATGATTCCTGGATTTACACAATTACATCTGATATTTCTTCTTGCATATTCTACAGCAATTGATTTTGTAAACATCGAAATCGCTGCCTTTGTAGATGAATATACTGCCAAGTGGACTCTTGGAATTGCCCTTTCACTAGAAATTGAACCTATGTTCACTATTGCTCCGCTTTTTACATCTGACATTTTTGATAGAGCAGCTTTTGTCATGTGAAATACTCCTAACATGTTTACGTCAATTAATTTTTTAATTTCTGAATCTTTCATTTCATGAAAATGTACTGGGTCATTAATTGCCCCTGCATTATTTACCAAAATATCGATTTTACCGTATGTATCCATTATTTGGTTAACTGCTTGTAATACTTGAGATTCATCTGTCAGGTCGCATGATACTGACGCTGTTGATTCTTCATTACCTATTTCCTTTCTTGTGGCTTCTAATTGATCTAAATTTCTTGCGACTAGGATGACTTTGGCCCCTTCTTCTGCAAATCGCTTTGCAATCCCCTTTCCTATGTCACTTGATGCTCCAGTAACAATTGCTACTTTTTCATTCAATCTCATGATTTTCTATTATTTTCGTAACTTATAGAATTTTTGTTTAATCTTATTCGTGATTATTGTTGATTTCATTCATTTATTTTTTTGAGATATTCTATAATTCCTGTATAATCTATATCTCCAAGGCCTTCATTGATTGCATTCTCGTATATCTCCTCAGCTTTTGATATCATTGGTAGTTTGATTCCTAATGATCTTGCAGTATCTGTCATTGTGCTAATGTCTTTTTTTAGATTAGATAACGTAAATGTTGGATCATATTTTCCATCTATCATCTTATACGCCTTTTTCTCACTCATGCCTGTTTTGAAATATGTTGAGTTTAAGATCTCAAGAAATATCTTCGGATCGACATTTGATTTTTTTACCAATGTTATTCCTTCAGACAAAGCCAATGCTAGCATTGTAATTTGTAGATTCATGGCTAATTTTACAGAATGAGCTACTCCGCTTTCTCCAAGAAAAAATACTTTGTTTGCAATTGTATTGAAAACTTGTTTACATAGTTTGAAACTTTCTTCATCTCCTGATGCCATCATGACTAAATCCCCTGTAATTGCAACATTGGGGCCTCCCATTACTGGAATATCTAATTTATTCACTCCATAATCCTGAAATTTTTTTGCAATATTTTTTGACTCTTCTGGACTTATAGTGCTCATATCTGCTACGATTAATTTTTTATGCTTGCCTTCGATAATTCCATTTTTTTCAAATGAGATTTGTTTTACTGCATTAGCATCTTTTACAACTATGATTACCAATTCTGAATTATCTGCAACTTCTTTAGGCGATTCTACAATGAGTGCTCCTTTTTCTTTTAACTGAATTGTTTTCTCTTTTGTTCTATTGTACGCTGTAACTTTGAAATTTGAATCTAGTAAATGCAATGCCACTGCATTGCCTAACATGCCTAAACCAATCACACCTATTTTTTTCAAATAGTTCTCTCCACAATCCGTTTAACGTCGTTCTTCATTTTGAATTTCCCAATGTTTGTTACCAAATCTCGATGCTACAAATTCTATCTGCCCTATTGTTTTGTCTCCTTTTTTGACTTTGGCAAAATCAAATTTCTTCATTTTGATAATTTTTTCCTTTGGCTTGTATCCTCCTTCTATAACTTTGACTTTGAATCTTTTACTTGCTTTGATGATCATCTTTCTTGCACTTTGAACGTTACCTATCCAGGAAAACATTTCAAAATCTCCAAAATTTTCTGTTGTTATACTATATCCGTATAACCTTGCTTCAAGTTTAATTGATTGAGATTTTGCTTGTTCATTTAGCCATGAAACAACTTCTTCTCCATGTCCTTTTTCAACTCCAAATGTTTCTGAGTCCCTCATGTGATATGACTCATAATCTTAATCAATAATAATCATTTTCTATTACTGTTAAACTAAAATATTGATTTGTTCGTAACATTTCATGTTAACCATAGATTGTAAAGACGTTATATCCATAAAGAATGATTTGCTTGTTTATGTAGCAGATCAAGTTGCTGCAATTCCTACATTGAAGAATCATCAGTTTACTCTTTCCTCTTTTGATGATGATGAAATACTTGACACAGTAAAAGTAATTTCTGCAATAAAGGAATATCTTGATTCAATAAATGAGGGAAAAAATTTTGCTGTTATTTCAAACAATGATGTAATTAACATTACATCCATTTCTGGTCGAATAATCGAGAATGACTCTGAAGAATCAGAACATCAAATGTTTTCATGCACTCATTGTGGATTTGTAACTCAATATCAAGTTGAATTAAATGTTCATATGCGAATTCATTACCTCTGAATTTTTTGTAACATTTCACAAAACCAATTTCTTTCGATAACTGGCATTTCTGATGCAATTGAAAAACTGTATTGTGAAAATCGATTTTGATATTCCAAAATAAAATTACTTGCAACTTTAGGTGTATTGAAATTTGTTCTGATCCCGTCTATACTAACTTGATTTCCAAATACATCATAAACCAAAATAGTATATTGATTTGGTGTTACAAAGCATTTTGTACAATACCACAACGTTCCCAAAATTACCACAAAAAATCCTGTCACCATTCTATCTAGGATTTTTATCATATCTTGATTTTCAACAGGATCTTTATAAGCAATAATTACACAAGGCGTGTGTGAAAAAATCGTCAAAAAATAACATTGCAAAGGTGTATTGCGAAAAATGTGATCTGATTCTTGAATCTCGTGAAAAATTTGAAAAACATCTTGCTAGTCATTCTTCAAGTATTACATGTGAGGTATGTCCTATTGACACTGCAATTGCAAAATTTGTGAATTTGTTCAAACGAAAGTCTTCACGTAATTTGGAATAAGTTTTTTTAGTCAATTATTTCTTTTTTGTATTATGAAGAAAAAAGGAGTAATTATAGGCGTAATTGCAATTGCAATTATTGCTGGAATTGCTGCCTCTGTTTCATCTTCTCCTTCTGAAACTATGAACCTGGACATGAGTAGAACTCATGGTACTATTTCTACTGCGATGGGCTCTCCAATTTTGGGTGATCCTTCTGCTCCAATTACCATAGTTGAATTTGGAGATTATCAATGTCATCAATGTTACAATTGGTTCCATAATACAAAACCTGCAATAATGGAAGATTATATAAAAACTGGAAAAGCAAATTTAGTTTTTGTTGATTTGGCCTTTTTAGGGCGTGATTCTCCAAAAGCTGCTCAAGCATCATACTGTGCAGAAGACCAAGAGATGTATTGGGAATATCACGACATGCTTTACAATTTGCAAGAAGACAAAATTGATAGTGGATGGGCAAACTCTGAAAGACTGAAAGCAATTGCTCTTGATTTAGGTCTGAATAATGAATTGTTTGAGAGTTGTCTTGATTCTGGAAAATATTCTAAACGCGTTCAGTACAATAGTCAACAAGCAAGAGATCATGGTGTGAGGGGAACTCCTGGATTTTTCATTGTAGGTCCTGATGGACAACAACAACTTGGAGGTGCACAACCATTTTCTGTGTTCAAACAAGTATTGGATGCTATGATCTAGATGACATCTGCAATCAATTCAGTATTTTCAAATTTAAAATATCTTGTCTTGTCTCTATCTATTTTTTCATCCATGTTGATTGGTTTGTTGATTTTATCTGAATATGTCTTCTTGGAGCCTTATGTTGTTAGCCATATCCCATCTGGAACTGAATTTGGATTTGTGTTAATTGTAACATTATCTGCATTATCTGCACTAGTCCTCCCAATGAACATTTTCAGAATAAACACTCTCAAAAAATCAAAACAAAAAATGGGTGGTGGTGTTTTTGGATCCTTTATTGGAGCTGTAGCTGGTGCATGTAGTTGTGGGCCAATTGGATTTGCAGTCATATCCACATTTGGATCTGTTGGAGCATCGGCCACTGCCTTTTTGACCAATTATGAAATTCCAATTCGATTAATTGCAATCATGATCTTGGCAATTACTTATTTTACCACTGTAAAATCTCTGAAAATCGAATGTAAATTTGATCCAAAATTGTAATGTATTAGAAATTACCAATTAGGCAAACTTTTGTAACCTTGGAATGTATCTTAGAGTAATTTCGATTATTAGTGTGACATTCATCTATGTTCCAATTAGGCCTAGTAGGCGGGATCCTGAGGCCGATGAAATCGAAGATGCCGAAGATTAGCATCAATCCTAAATTTCTAATATTGTCTGATGAATTCTCCATGTTGTAGGGTCGAGATATTTATTTACCTATTTTCGGATTAACATGATGCAGAATTGGAATTTGATTTTTGGAATTCTGATTATTTCTAGTCCTATCGTATTTTCCATGATCGCATTTCCTGATTCTATAGCTTGGAGTTGGAATGAAGGGAGAGGCGGGTATTTTTTTGCTCTTGTTTTCATTATAGCTGAATTAATTGGCTTGAAAATTATAATTTCAAAGAAACGACTTCTTACTGTAATTCCACTGGCATTAGTAACCATAACATATCTAATATCATTAGAGTTTGGTTTAAGAGAATACATTATTGAATCTGCAGAATTTTTTGATGTGCAATTAATCTATTCTTGGACATGGATGTGGGACTTTGTTGTAATGGCTATCTTCGTAGTTGCTGCATTGACTATTTTCTTTGGGAAACGTTGGATTAGGATTGCACCTGCAGGTCCGATATTTCTTACTGGTACTGCAATTATTCTTTCACTTGATGCCTTTTTCCCATATGATACACTTGGTCCATTACAATATGTTGTTCCATATTTTGTACAGGCAAACGTATGGATAATTACTGTCCTTGACCTTGGGACTGCAGTAGCCCGTGACAATGTGATGTTTTTACGTGGTGATCATGGTTCGATGGCTCTTCAAGTATTTTGGCCCTCTGCTGGTGTTCATAGTATTATCATTTTTTCATTAGTCATTGGAGCATTCATGTTAAAACTAAACATCCCTCGTAAAAGAAAGGCTGTTTATTTTGTTTTAGGAATTATTGGGACGATTACTGTCAATCTAATTCGTATTTTTTCTTTGTCTTGGTATGCTCTTAAAGTAACAACTGACCCTGTTGCATGGGAAGAATATCACAAAATTGCAGGTGAGATAATGTTCTTGCCTTGGCTGTTTGCCTTCATTTTTGTAGTGATCCTAATTGAATCAAGAAGGCTCAAAAAATCTGAAAAATAGGTTCTAAAAGTAAGATGTTATGTCACTTTGTCCTTGAATTTCCGAAAGTTCTGAAACTTTAACACCTAGTCTTCTGACTGTGATTGTTTGATTTTCTAAAGCTTCTTTTAGTAATTGGTCTGCCGTTTTTTCCAATTCTTCAATATTTGACGTTGGGCTTCTTAACATTCTTGATTTTGATTTACTTGTCAAGTCTGATTGAACAAAATGAATGCCGACTGATTTGAACATCTGGTTATTTTTTCTAACAACTTCATGCACTTCTTTACATAATTCCAAAATGTTTTCTAAGAGAAATTCATAATCTTTTGAATCTTTTTTGAGTGTTGTGATTTTACTATATTGAATACGTGCATCCCGTTTTTTAACTGGTTCATTATCAATCCCTCTTGCAGAATTGTATATGTATGATCCTGTTTTTCTGCCAAAATATTTGTTCAAAGTGAAAATATCTATCTTCTTCAAATCTTGAATTGTTTCTAATTTCATTTCTAAAAATTTCTCTTCTGTTTTTTTACCTATGCCTGGTATCGTTCTTATTTTTAATGGGTCTAAGAATGCCTCTACCTTTTCTGGTGATACTACTGTTAATCCATCTGGTTTTTGATAATCTGATGCAATTTTTGAAATTAGCTTGTTTGGAGAAATACCTATTGAGCAACTTAGTTTAATTTTCTCTCTTATTGTGTTCTTAATTTGTTGTGCTAGATGACTTGCTTTTTCAAAATTACCACCAACTCTTTCTGTAACATCTAGGTATGCTTCATCTCTTCCAACGTATTCAAAAATATCTGCGTTATTCTTCATAATTTCCATTGCTTTTTCTGAGATTTCTGAATAGAAATCAAAGTCTACTGGTAAAAACACTGCGTCACTTCTTTCCTCTAATCTTTTTTTTGCAAATGTAATGGGTATACCTGACTTTACTCCATATTTTCTTGCAGTATAATTTGCCGTTGCAATTGCACCGCTATCTCCTCCTCTGTCTGAAAAAACACAAACACAGACTGGTTTTGATTTTAATTCAGGGGATCTTGTCTCTTCACACTGTGCATAAAAATAATCGAAATCTATGTGGAAAACTACTCTTGTTTCCAATGTTGTTCTAGATTTTTTTGATTATTACTGTATTGTGCCAACGGTATGTTTTAGATTTAACACAAGCAAGTTTTTAGGTGTGCGTGATGAAATTTTCTTATGGGTTCTGTACTAAATGTGGCTGAATTTGACAGAATTCGTGCATTACATAATTTGAAAATTCTAGACACACCTCCTGAAGAACGATTTGATAGGATTACAAAAATTGCACAAATAATGTTTGACGTTCCAATAGCGTTGGTAAGTTTAGTTGATGAAAATAGACAATGGTTCAAATCATGTGCTGGTCTTTCTGTCAAAGAAACTCCTAGAAGTATGTCTTTTTGTAGTCATGCAATACTAAATGAAGATGTAATGTTCATCTCTGATGCTACTAATGACAAAAGATTTTCAAACAATCCTCTTGTTACAGGAGAGCCACACATTCGATTTTATGCAGGAAAACCAATAAGAGATCCTGATGGAAAAAAATTAGGAACTCTTTGTATAATTGATACAAAACCTCGTCTCTTTAGCAGGGCGGATAAAAGTGTCTTAATTGATCTTGCTAATTGGGTTGAAAGTGAATTTAAAAATACTGTTTTGACTAATTCGCTAAAAAACACTGCCCAAGATTTAGAGTTAGCTCAACAAGATCTTTTAAAACAAAATGAACATTTGGCAGAAAAAGTAAAAGAAAAAACTGAACAACTATTAAAAAATGACCGCTTATCTACAATAGGATCAATGGCTTCTCGTATCGCTCATGATATAAGAAACCCTTTGTCTGTTATTCAAATGTCTTCAGATTTTTTAAAAATAACCCTAGAAAAAAATATGGATGATAAAATGAAGAATCAATGGACTTCTTTACAAAATTCAATTCTTGAAATTAATCATATCATTGAAGATGTATTAAATTATGCAAAAACAACTGAGATTAATCTTGAATTTTTTTATGTTTCTGAATTACTAAAAAACTCTATTCAAAATATGAATATTCCTAAAACTGTAAATCTAATATTGCCTGAAGTTGATTCTAAAATAAAATGTGATTCTAGAAAAATTCAAGCTGTCTTTTCAAATCTCATTACCAATTCTATTCAAGTGATGAATGCCTCAGGACAAATTATAATAAAATTAGTTGATACTCCTGAAAAGATCTCTATCTCTTTTGAAGACTCTGGTCCAGGAATTCCAGATGATGTTTTGCCTAGAATTTTTGACCATCTATTTACTACCAAACCTGAAGGGACAGGATTAGGATTGGGAATCTGTAAATCTATTATTGAACAACATGACGGCATAATTTCTGTAAAAAATAACCCAACAACATTTACAATTGAATTGCCAAAACTACAATGATTTTTCTTCATTTCATCCAATTCATCTAAATATTCATTCTAGAATGTATTTTCATGGAATATCCTGTATCTGTTGATGAAAATGGAGTTAATTTGAAACCTGAAAAAATGGAAAAAGAAAAACTCTATCACTGTATTTTCAAAAACAAGGCAATGTTAATTTTCAAAGATTCTCAAGATGTTCTAAATTGTTATGAAATTGAAGAAATGGATCTAGTCGAGCAGATAAAGAAAATTGACAGTCATGACGATCTTGAAAAATTATTTGAAGACTATTTGAAAGGAAATACCTGAAAAATTAAATAAAAGCCAGAGAGAAATTTGGTATAATAGGAATTTGAAATTGAGCAGCAACAAAAAAACTAAAGACGCAGAAGACATCTTATCTGAATTTGATTCAAGAATTAAACCAGAACCGGAACCAGAACCACAACTTGAAGCACCAGAACCAACACCAGAACCAGAACCACAACTTGAAGCACCAGAACCAACACCAGAACCAGAACCACAACTTGAAGCACCAGAACCAGAACCACAACTTGAAGCACCAGAACCAGAACCACAACTTGAAGCCCCAAAATCTTCATCAGACGATTCTTCTGATACAAGAAAAGTTCCGGAGGAGCGCGATGTCATTTTTGTTGGTACTAAACCGATTATGACTTATGTTTCTGCAACTTTAACTCAGCTTTCTACAAGACCTACGGTGACAATTAAAGCAAGAGGTAAACGAATTACCCAAGCAGTTGATGTTTCTCAAATGATTGTCAAACGAATGGATTCTGTTGGTTACGTGATTAAAGATGTTAGAATTTCATCTGATTCTCTAATTTCTCAAGATGGAAAACAAAGAAATGTCTCTACAATGGAAATTGATATTTCAAAAAACTAATCTAAAATATTTATTATCGTTTCTATCTTTTGGGTTGTTTCTGGTAGTTTTGTTGGGATTTACAAATAATTCTTGTAGCGTTGAGCATGTTTTGATATCTGGGGAAATTTATTCCTATGAAAAATCACTTGATCCTGAATCATGTGAAAATATTCTTGAAAAAATTGACCTATACAATGATCAATGTAGGCCAGAAATAGAAATTTTGGATTGTGGTTAAGAAATAATTTCTGACAAAAATGTTGTTCCAAAATAGATCATCATAAAACTTAATCCGATCATTAGTATTTTGTAATTTTTGTTTGAAATAATTTGCGAACTTTTTGATGTAATGTATGAAACTCCTCCTAACCATACAAAATCCATCCATATATGGAGAAAAAATACCACAAGTAAACCTGAAAATGCCCAAATTAACATGGCATCTGAGATTAGTTTGAAACCAATAGTTAACCACCAGATAATGAAAAATGGATTCAATGCACTGAGTGCAATTCCAGTAATTATTGGACCGTGCTTGGGTTTTATTGTCTCTTTTTCTTTCTGTAATACTTTCTTCATTTGCAAAATGGCAAAGACAAAAAGTGTAATTGCCCCTGAAATTGAAATCAAAGTTCTAAATTCTGGAAATATTTCTAGTGAAAACACTCCAAAACCTAACAAAATGACTAATGGAAATTCTACCATTGAATGACCTATTGCGATTTTTATTCCTGATCTAACCCCTCCTTGAAATCCATATGAGACATTAGCTGCAAAAAGTGGTCCTGGGGCCATAACTCCTGATGCAGATATGGTGATTACCAAAATTATGAACTCTAGAATCTGAGTCATTTCTTTTTTGTATTTCTAAGAATGAAATAAATCTGATTGAATCTTATCTGTACATTGAATCTTTGAGATGGCTTGATCTTTCTTGCATTTCTTTAATGGCTATTTCTGCTTTTTCAGCTTCTTTCTGTAATGAAGGAATGTTACACGATGTTCCTGGAATTAATTTTGACATTGCCATACACAATTCTGCACTTGATTTAAAATCTGGACCTTGTCCATCAGTATGAAAAATTATTACAATGACATCTTGACCTGATATGCTTCCTTCGTTTAATAATATTCCTGGAATTCCTGGAACTGTTCCATGCTCTAGTACTTTCAAACCTGCTTCCTCCACTTTTCTTCTTGCGCTTTCTGTACTTCCAATCCCTATCATCACTTCATCAGTATTGGATGATTTTATTGCAACACTGCTTATAATTAATTTAATTTTGTGTTTTTTTGCCCATGATAACATTGTTTTTGCAGCGACTCTGTTTAATGATTGGTCTAGAGTTAGGTATGATAAAAAAACACCAACCTTCAAATCTTCATTAACAAAGATTCTTGTTGGGAAATTGGGCTTTCCTTCTTTTACAACACTAATGGGTGGAAAATTTTCTGAATCTAAAACTCCTGCTAATTCAAACTGTGATGTGTGAACCATTGATTCACTAGCAATTGCACTACTAAACCCAACTGACGGGAATCCGTCAATTAAATAACCTTCTTCTAAATTGATTTTTTTTAATTCTCTAATTCTGATTTTATGAGACAATGAATATTTTAATCATTGATCAAATAATAGCTTTTATCTAATTTTGTTTTTGTAATTTTGAAATTAGTGCTGCATAAATAAATGGTAATATCGTTGTTACTTCTGCATGCAATGTTGATTGTTTTGCTTTTTGTGTTACTTTTCCCCAAGAAATTGCTTCTCTTACTAGTGCACCACTTAGACTTCCATCAAATTCTTGAGCTGTAGTAATGTAAAATGCATAGTCTAATCCCTCCCTATACTGGTTCCACCATAATGTGTGGTGCTTGGAAATTCCTCCGCCAATCATAAATGCACCTGATTTTTCAGCTTTGAAAATTAATCCTGAAAGCAAATTTGCATCTCCTGCCATGTTTAATTTAAAATCACCATGTTTTTGTGTAAATAACCAAATTTGGCTTCCTACTGCTCCATCCATTATTCCAGGTACGACTACATCGATATCCATTTTGTATGCCCAATAAAGAAATGAGTCTTCTCCTAGATGTTTCCCAATCATTTTGCATATTTCTGCGGTACTCATTTCTTTTTTTCCATTTTGATATTCTTCTTCTAGAAATGCTTGCATTTTTTCTTCGATAAGTGGACCGTAACTATCCATGGGGACTAAAACATTACCTAGTCTGTGTATGTTTTGATTTGCTAGTTCCATGTCATCCATTGTGAATGAGCCCTCTTTGTAATGTGAAAAATGTCTAGCAATATCATGATCTAATGCTCCACACGTAGTGATTGCAACATCAAACCATTTGTTTTTGATCATATCTTTGATAATTCCTCTTAGCCCTGTAGATACCACTGCTCCTACAAATGAAACAAATCTTAAACATTGTTTATCTGAAATCATCTCTGACAAAATTTCCAATCCGTCTGATAGATTTACTGATTCAAATCCTCCGGATTGAGACAATTCCTCAAAAATTTTCTCTAACGATGTGTTTGAATCAATTGATATGTCTTTCACTGGACGTCCTGGCTCTAACATGATCTTAATCTTCGTTGTCAAGTATAAAATTCTGCCTTAATTTTGTTGATTTTTTTATTTCATTAAGAAAACTTTAAACCAAGCCAATAACACCCATTTTCGAATGGCAGGTAGAATCAAGGTAGGGTTAGTAGGAATTGGTAATTGTTTTTCAGGTTTAATTCAAGGTATTGAGTATTATCGACAAAACCCTACTCAAGAAGTTACTGGAATTATCCATGATAAATTAGCTGGTTATGGCATTCATGATATTGATTTTGTTTGCGGTTTTGATGTTGGTGAGAACAAAGTTGGAAAATCTCTTCATGAGGCAATCTATGCATTCCCAAACATGGTTGATTGGATTCCTAAAGATGAATTGCCAAAAACTGATGCTAAAATTTATGAGAGTCCAATTTTAGATGGGGTTGGATTATGGGTAGAAAATAGAATTAAGCCTATTGAAAACCCAAAATCTTTAGAGCAAATTACTGAAGAAGTTAAGCAAGTAATCAAAGATACAGGCGTTGAGATAATTGTCTCTTATTTGCCGGTGGGGTCTGACAAAGTAACTGAATTCTGGGCCCAGATTTGTCTTGACACTAACACTGCATTTGTAAATTGTATTCCTTCCTTTATTGCATCTGATGAAAAATGGGCAAAAAAATTCGCAGAGAAAAACATCCCTTGCATTGGTGATGATATTAAAGGACAAGTAGGTGCAACAATTGTCCATAGAACTTTAGCTAAACTTTGTAGTGATAGGGGAACAAAAATTGAAAAAACATACCAAATCAATGTTGGTGGAAATACTGATTTCTTAAACATGAAAGAACAAGATAGACTTGTTTCGAAGAAAATTTCAAAAACCGAAAGTGTTCAAAGTCAACTTAAAGAGAGATTAGATGATGATCAAATTTATGTTGGACCTTCAGACTTTATTCCTTTCTTAGGAAATACAAAACTCATGTTTATGAGAATAGAAGGTAGACAATGGGCAAATATTCCATATAATATGGAAGTTCGTTTAGAAGTTGATGACAAAGCAAATTCTGCAGGTATTGTGATTGATGCAATTAGATTGGCAAAAATTGCCCTTGATAGAGGTGTTGGAGGACCAATAAAACCTGCAAGTGCTTATTTGATGAAACATCCTATTGAACAAACATCTGATGTTAAAGCAAAAGCTGAATGTGAAAAGTTTGTTGCTGGCGACTAGTCATTGAAATTTATTTGAATCTGAAAATCTTATTTTTCTATTTTTCTCATACTTTTTTAAATCAAATTTCTTACTTGTCCCACACTCACCATTTAGTTTCATAACTTTTGTTGTCACTACTTTGTTGTTTTCAGCCAAGTCTATTATGAGGCTATTTCCTCCAAATCTGCGATTTTCAACATTTGCAGCCAATATGGGGATTCTGTTTTCTAATGCCCTGACCTGAACATACATCTGCCAAGGTTCAATTCCTCTTTTGACAATTCTGCTTGGTGATAATAATACCTGGGCACCCTTTTTTACTAAAGTATTGGCCACATTAGGAAAGACCATATCGTAACAAATGATCACCCCGAACTTGCATGCTGTATTGAATATTTTGGCCTCTTTTCCTGGATTTACATTGCCTTTTTCGTAGCCAAAAGGGTGAATTTTCTCCTGCCTGCCTATGAATTCTCCTTTTGGACCAATCACTGGAGCAATTATCGATGTCCTATTTTTAGTGACCTCATAAAAAGCCCCTGGGATAATTGTCATGGCAAATTCTTTTGCGATTTTCTTAAACTCTAAAAATTCTATATCTGGATTCCTGATCTCATTATTTTTAAGCCATTGTTCTGGCAGGCACACAATGTCTGTATCGCTTCTTCCTAGTTTTTTTAAAATTTTTGATATTTCGCTAATCCCTTTTTGATTTGTACTGTGTGATCTTGTTTGAATTAATCCTATCTTTACCATGATTCTTTTATTTTTTCTTGGTAATTATAGTAGGCGTAAGACTACGATCAATTCAAAAAAACTCCTGATCTTGCTTTACCGCTACGAAAAATATCATAATACAACAAGAAAAATTAATCAATTATGTCAACTAAACTTGTTAACTATCGATTATCCTCCGTGCTGGGAAATAATTATCATTGGTTCACGTCAAAAAAGTTGAGATCTTTGGTTTCAAATCATTTGGATTTAAAAATACGACTGTACAGTTTGAACCTGGATTAGTTTCTATTTCTGGGCCAAACGGTTCTGGAAAAAGTAACATCCTAGATGCCATCATTTTTGCAATGGGTGAAAACAAACCCAAAGTTATGCGAGTTGATAAATTACGATCATTAATTCATGACATTGAAGGAAATAGACGCGGACCTAAACTAGCTCGTACCAGTGTTCACTTTGATAACACTGATAGAAAAATTCCTGTAGATTCTGATGTTGTAGAAATCACAAGAGAGATGGATGGTAATGGTGAAAATACATACTATCTTAACAAAAAGAAAACTAACAGAAGTCATATTCTAGATTTACTTGATATGGCAAATGCTGGTTTGGGGCAGTTAAATGCAGTTCAACAGGGAACTGTAACTAGAATCTCTGAATTTACATCTGAAGAGAAAAGAAAAACTATTGAGGATTTAATTGGCCTATCATACTTTGATGATAAAAAAATTGAATCTGTAAAACAACTGGATGAGGCAGACCGAAGGTTAGAAATCGCACTGGCAAAAATGGGTGAAATCAAAAAAAGAATTGATGAACTTGAAGAAGAAAGGAACCAAAAATTACGCCATGATATCTTAGAAAGAGAACTGAATCGATACAAGGCAATTGATGCTGCCAATAAAATGAAAGACATTTCTGGTAAAAAAGCCTCCAAAGAGACTATTTTGCACACTTTGACTGCGGAAGTCACAAAATTTGAAGAAGAAAGGACTCTTTTAAGAACAGAAATTGAAGCCCTTGAAACTGAAAAATCAAAATTAATGGGTGAGGCCAATGCATACACTCAAACAAAATCTGCACTGGATACTGAAATTGCCACTGCTATGGAGCAATATGAGATTGATAACAGTGCTATATCAGCATCCCGAAAAAGAATTGAAAGAATTACTGCAAGAATCCCTGAACTCAAAATGGAATTGGAATCTATTGATAATGCTAGAAATGATATAGACATTCAAATTCAAAAAATAAAAGAATCTATTCAAGAAACAAATGAAAAGAAAAACAATATCGGTAAAGAACTAGAAATCGTAGATTCACAAAGACAAAAAGTTTTGTCAGAACAATCTAAAGCTGCTGCAAAAAAATCTGAAATTGATGAGAAAATTAAAACACTTAATGCACAACTAAATGATGCAAAATTAAAATTATCTAAAGCACAGCATGAAAAAGAACAATCTCAAAAAATAATTGAAACAAATTCTTTCAAACTTTCTGATATGAACTCAGGACTTGAAGATCTAAGCAAAGCAAAGTCTCAACTAGAATCTTTGATGGGAAACAATAATGCTACTATTTCTGAATTAAAATCTAGAATTAAAAAATATCAAACAAAAAAATCTCGCATTCTTGAAGACATGGATGAGTGGGCCCAAATTATTGAAAAATCAGATCAACAAGCAACACGTTATGAATCAAAAATAAAAACTGTGAAAGGATTCATGCATGAAGATTACACTGTTGCAAAATTAAAAGAAGATGCAGAAAGTCTTGGCATTGAAGGTTTGGTTTATGAAATGATTTCTTGGGATAAAAAATATGAGCGTTCTGTTTTAGCAGTAAGCTCGGATTGGATTAAAGCAATTGTTGTTAAAGACTTTGCAACCTTGCTTGGAATTGCCGAAGTTGCAAGAAATAGAAAACTTCCTAAACTAAAAATCATTCCACTTGATGCTATTCCAAAATTCCAACTAACTCTTCCAAAAGAGCCTGGTGTTTTGGGTGTGTTATCTGATCATGTAAAGTGTAATCCTGAATATTCTGCGCTCAAAACTTTCTTGTTTGGCAATGTTGTGCTTACTGAGACTCGTGAATCTGCCTATAATCTCTCTCAATCCGGCTACAAGGCTGTAACTATTGATGGTGAGTTCTTTGAAGCTAAAGGAGGCACTGTTGTGATTGATAATGATTCTAAAATCTCTAAGCTAACAAAATTGATTTCTCTTAGTAGTGATATTGATGGTCTATTCCAATCTATTAGTTTGGTCAAAAAGGTGATGTTGAATCGAAAACAAGAAATCAAAAAATTGGATAATGCAATTCAGTTAAACACTGATAGGCTTTCATTATCTGAAAAATCTTTGTTATCTGCAACTGAAAATTACTCTAATTTGAAATCTAGAATGACATCTACCCTTAACATGAAAGAACAACTCGTTAAAAGAATTTCTGATTTGACTGCACGAAATAATATTCTTGAATCTGAAGTGAGTACAAATGAATCCCATATTGAATCTCTAAATGATAGAATTTCAATTGTTGAACAAAACTATGCAAGCGGAGAGCAATCTAGAATTGCAAGTGAATTAAACAGAATTAATCTCAGAAAAACTGAGATTGAAAAATTACATACTTCTATCATGAATGAGTTTCGTGATAAATCTGACCAACTTACAACTATGGAAACTCAAGATAACCGCGAAAAATCTCAATCTAATCGTCTTCATGATGAAGAACACTCCTTAAATGCAGAACGAGAAGAATTAGAAACAAAGATTCGGGAACTTGAAACTCAAAAAGAATCAAAAAACGAAGTTCTTGTCAAACTAAGGGAAAAAGAACAAGATCTAATTTCTACTTCTGGTTCTTCTATTGGTAAACTAAAAGAATATGATGATAAATTAAAAATCTTATCTGAAAAAGATAAAGAGCTGACAAAACAAATCAACACTATTGAAAGACAATCTGATTCATTGAATCGTGATTTGCATGATTTGATTGAAAAAGAGACAAAACTGCAACAACTACTGTCTGCATATGGATTTGACAAGAATATGGAAACCTTTGATGTGGACTCTATAGTCCAGGGATTAACTACCGAATTGGCTTCCCTTAACGCACTAAATGCAAAAGCGCCTGAGACATACCTTGAAGTTTCTTATGGATACCGTTCAATGTCTACTAGAAAGAATTCTCTTGAAGCAGAAAGAAACTCTATTGTAAAATTCATTGAAGATATTGAGAAAGATAAAAGACAAACTTTCTTAGATGCATTTGATAAAGTCGATAAAGAAATTCGTCTAATTTTTAATAAAATGACTGAAGGAAATGCTTGGCTAGAATTACAAAATGAAGATGACATATTTAATTCTGGAATCTCTTATCTGATACAATTTCCAAACAAACCAAAAAGAGAATCCACTTCCATTAGTGGTGGTGAAAAAACATTAGCTGCAATTGTATTTGTTCTTGCTTTACAAAAACTAAAACCATCTCCATTTTACTTGTTTGATGAAGTTGATGCACATCTTGATGCCCCTAACTCTGAAAGACTGGCAAAAATTTTAGAAGAAAGATCCAAAGAAAGTCAATTTATCATGGTTTCTTTAAAAGACTCTGTTATACAAAAGGCAAAACTGATTTACGGTGTATTTCCAAAAAATGGTGTATCCAATGTTGTTACATACAAAGACAAACGTATTCCTTCTATGAAGACAACCTAGTCTAGTTTAACAAAACACGCCGAATAATGTCCTTCACTTGTCATTTTTAGTTCTGGTTCTTTGATGCATTTGTCAATGACGTAAGGGCATCTTGCTCTGAATTTACATCCTTGATTCATGTCTACTTCTTTTGGTTCATTTATTCTGATTTTCCTTTCTTTGTGGAGATTATTTGGATCTGGCTCTGAAATCGCATCAATTAATGCCTGTGTGTATGGATGTCTGGGTTTGACTAGCACTTGATCAATTGGTCCAATCTCTACAATTTTGCCCATATACAAAATACCTATTCTTTGACCAAAATACCTGGCAGTCGCTAAATCATGTGTGATATAGATAAATGAAATATTGTATTTCTTCTGTAATTCTTGCATTAATTCAAGCATCTCTGCTCTTATGGAAACATCTAGCATGGACACTGGTTCATCTGCAAGAATGATCTTTGGTTTTAGGGCAAGTGCCCGTGCCAATACTACTCTTTGTCTTTGTCCTCCTGATAGCATGTGTGGGTATCTTTTGACTATGTCTTCTGCTGGTTCAAGTTTTACTTCTTGTAATACTTCTATGACTCTTTTACTTCTGTCTTCTTTGTCACCTATTTTGTGTATTTCAAGTGGCTCTGAAACAATGTCTCCGATTTTCATTCTAGGGTTAATGGAATCATATGGATCTTGGTGAATCATTTGACAATTCATTCTAATTTTTGTCAGATTTTCTTTTTTATTGTCAATTTCTTGTTCTTCAAAAAATATTTTTCCAGAATCTGATTCGATTGATTTTAGAATCAACTTTGCAATTGTAGATTTTCCAGACCCTGATTCTCCTGCTAAAACAAAAACTTCTCCTTTTTTTACTGAAAATGATACATCATCAGCTGCTTTTACTGTGGTTGTTTTTCCTCCGAACATACCTTTTTTTGTAAAATATTTTTTCAAATGTTCTACTTTTAGTATGTCGCTCATTAGTTATTGTTGAATTAAGAAGTATATCAAGAAATGTATCTCATGCACAAAATTCAGGATAAAACATTTATGTTAAATAAAGACCATTTTAATACTTGAACGAAACAATTCAAAAAAATCTAAATTATAAAAAGTATGTTGTTGATTCAAAACTTCAATACTTTAAACCTCATGCTAGTAAAATTGAAAAAACATTTGCCGAAGAAATCTCTTCTAGTCTGAATAACGATTCTAAATTTATTACGCCCAAATTTTTTTACGATAAAAAAGGCTCTGATCTATTTGAAAAAATATGTACTCTTCCTGAATATTATCCAACAAGAACTGAAATTGAAATTTTAAAGAATTTACAGGCTGATTTGCCTTCTTTCATTGATGAATCTTTTAGATTAGTTGAGCTTGGAAGTGGGGCTTCCGTGAAAACGAGGCTGATTCTCGATGTTTTTACAAAAATACAGCAATCTACCGAATACTTTCCAATAGATATATCTGAAATTTTGACCGAAAGTTCTGAACAACTACTTCGTGATTATGATAGCCTTCACATTACTGGAATTATCGATACCTATGAGGGTGGATTAGAATTTCTTAAAAATTATGATGAGAAAAAAAATCTGATACTGTTTTTAGGTTCTAGTTTTGGTAATTTTTCCCCTGTTGATGGAAAAAACTTTTTGCAAAAAATAAATTCTACTATGAAGTCTGATGATCTGTTTTTAATTGGATTGGATTTGGTAAAGGATTCAAAAGTTTTAGAATCTGCATATGATGATTCACAAGGAATTACTGCCCAATTCAATCTGAATGTTCTTTCTAGAATTAATGATGAACTTGATGCTGACTTTGATTTAAACAATTTTTCACATCACTCAATTTACAATGAAGAAGATCAGAGAATTGAAATGTATTTGAAATCTCTTGTAAATCAATCTGTCATAATTTCAAAATCTAATTTGTCTTTGAATTTGGAGAAGAATGAATTGATTCATACTGAACATTCCCACAAATATACATTGGATCAAATTCGTACCCTTCTAACAAGCACTGGATTTAAAATTAATCATATTTGGTTAGATGATAATTCCTTCTTTTCACTAACTTTGGCCTCGAAAAACTAAATGTCTTCAGCACATCTGAACCCTGAAAACAACCAACGTTCATCCAATCTGAAAAAATTTCTATAACTACCTCTAATTGACATTTTTGGAGTCCCAAAAGAACCCCCTCTCAAAACTTTTTGATTTGTAAACCACTTGTCGTTGTATTCGTCAAAACCTGTTTTGAATCCAGGATATCCTGTGAATTCAGATGATGTCCATTCCCATACGTCTCCTATCATTTGTTGACATCCTGAATGACTAACTCCTTCTGGGTATGAACCTATTTCTGAACAACTCCAGTGATAAGATTCAAGTAAATTGCATTTATCTGGTGTTGGATTTTCATTGCCCCATGGGAAAGTTGTCTTTTCTTGTTTTTCTTCATTCCAACACGCTGCTTTTTCCCACTCTGCTTCTGTTGGAAGTCTTTTGCCTGCCCACTTACAATATGCATCTGCTTCATAATAGCTTACATGGCAAACCGGCTCTTTTGGATTAATTTTTCTAATCCCTAAAAAGTCTCTAACATGCCACACATCGTTGATTTTTTCCCAATACATTGGAGCAGTCCATTTGTTTGCTTTGACTTTCTCCCATCCGTCTGATAACCAATACTTGTACGTCTCATATCCTCCATCTTCTATGAACTGTAAATATTGTTGATTTGTAATTGGAAATGTGTCTATTTTGTAATCGTTGAGGTAAACTTTGTGTTCTGGCAATTCTATATCGTAACAAAATCCTTCTCCGTTATTGCCCATTGTGTATATTCCCCCTTTCATTTGAACCTGTTTTGATTCAATGTTTTTTGCTTTTGGTATTTCGTTTTTCTTTACTGGCCTATATTGCTCTGCAAGTAAATGTTGTAAATCATACACTAGTAGCTCTTGATGTTGACATTCGTGATGGAATCCCATAATCATCAATTTGGCTGTGTCTTCATTCAATGTTTGAGATTCAATAAATTTCTCTACTCTTTGATTAATTGTGTTAAAGTACTGAAATATTTGATCTGTAGTTGGTCTTGACACCACTCCTCGTAATCCTTTATCATGAGGTACTCCAAATTGCTGATAATAGGAATTTAGATATTCTGAAAATTCTTTAGAGTAAAATTCATAATTTTTATCTATTTTACTCATAATTGCCTCGTAGATCCAACTTACATGGCCCACATGCCATTTTGGAGGACTCATAAAAAATGCTGTCTGAACAACAAAATCGTCTTTTTCTAAAGTCTTTACAAGTTCTAATGTCCTACTTCTTGTTTCTCTGAATTGGTTAAGTAATGAATTTCCTGAATCTAGCTCTGGATTTGATGTCATTATTAAAAAATAATTTTTTCTATTATTATATTTGTGGGTTTTTTCTAATACCCTCTTGCAAAAATTGGTACTGATACACTTTGTTCATGACAATAGATGCATTTTTGGTTTGTATTTTCACTGTTAAATGGAATGACTCTAATTTCTGCACCTGTTTCCTCTTTGATTTTATCTTCACATTCTTTTTTCCCACACCATGGAGAATTAAAAAAACCACCTTTTTCAATTTTTGATTTGAAATCTGCATACTCTGAAATGTCCATTGTGTTGTTTGCGGCTTCTTCTTTTGCTTTTTTTAACATCTCCACCTGGATTTCTTCTAAAATTACTGATACTTTTCCGATTTCTGTAAAATTCAAATTTATTTTTTCTAGATTGTATCTTTTTGCTACAACTATACTTTGTTTTTCTATATCTTTTGGCCCTATCTCAATTCTTAATGGTACTCCCTTCATTTCCCAATCATTGAATTTGTATCCTGGGGATAGTCCTTCTCTATCATCTACATGTACTCTGATTTCTTTAGATTCTAATTCATTTTTAATTTCTTCTACTTTTGGTAATACCGTTTCTTTTCCTTCATCATTTCTGTAAATTGGTACAATTACTACTTGCATTGGGGCTACTTTTGGTGGCAAAACCAAACCTTTGTCATCTCCATGTGCCATGATCATTGCACCAATTAGTCTCCAAGAAACTCCCCATGATGTTTGCCATGCAAAGTGTTCTACATTATCCCTGTCTGCAAATTTTACTTCGAATGGTTTTGAAAAATTCTGTCCCAAAAAATGAGATGTTCCCATCTGAAGTGCCTTTCCATCAGGCATTATTGATTCCATAGTTGTTGTATATACTGCTCCGACAAACTTTTCTTTTTCACTTTTTTTACCCGTTGTTACAGGAATTGCTAATTCTTCTTCTACTGTATTTTTGTAAATATCAAGTATTTTCATTACTTCCTTTTCTGCTTCTTCTTTTGTAGCGTGCACAGTGTGTCCTTCTTGCCACAAAAATTCTGAAGTTCTAAGAAAGGGCTTTGTTGCCTTGATCTCTGCTCTTAGGGCCGTATTCCAAAAATTAATTTTTAATGGCAAATCCCTCCAACTTTGAATCCATTTTGAATATAGTGTATATGCTAATGTTTCAGATGTTGGTCTTAGTGCAAGTCTGTCTCCAACTTCATTTGTTCCCGAATGTGTTACCCAGAATACTTCGGGGTTGAATCCGGCAAAGTGTTTTTGTTCTTTCCCTAACAGTGATTCTGGAATCAATATTGGCAAAAATCCATTTCTGATGCCGTTTCTTGAAAATTTCTTATCAAATGTACTTCTCAAAGATTCCCAAATAGAATATCCATCAGGTCTAAGAACAATCAATCCCTTGACTGGTGCATAGTCTGCAAGTTTGGCTTTTAGTACTACTTGAGTATACCACTCACTAAAATCATCTTTTTTAGAAACTGTAATTCCTACGTCTTCTTTACCCAAACTAAAATCATTGAATTAATTTAACTAATGAGCCTTTCGTGAAACCTTAATTTTTACAGCTTGTCCCCTTTACAGAGTACTTTTCCCATTACTCTGCTTTGGAAATTTGAACATACAAAACACTGTATGAAATGAATGTCTTCTTTTAAAACTGGACATTCTACAAATTCTTGTTTCATTTTTTTGAGCATTTTTGGACTAACGCCTTTTAGTTTTAATTTCCCTTTTTCATCCATCATTCCTGACGCTTTCAACTCTTCTTTGACTGGGTCTGGGAGTTTTTGTCTGCCTTCTCTTTCTTTAATTTCTACTTCAAATTTGTGTTCTAATTCCTCAGCCATACTTGTTTCAAAACATTCGGTGATTTATTACTAGCGTTTTTTAGATCCAAAAACAGTTTAAACTTTAATACAATGAATCAATTTTGATATTAAATATCATATATTATTTAAAAGCAATATGAAAAAGTCAACATTGTTGTTAGAATATCTACTTTGATCTGTCCAAAATCTATTTTTGAAAGTATTTATTCAATAATTCATAACATGTGAATATGTGTATTTTTGGTTTAGATACCATATGGTGTGTTGGTGCTGCAATTGTTGTAGGAGTAGGAATTGTTGCAGGGGCAATAATTTACAAAGCAAAAAAAATTGCAGAGCCACATCCTGCAACCACTGAATCATTCAGAGCTGCTGGCGTGGCTATTTGCACTCGATTGTATACTTCTGGTGCACAATGGGAAACCTGTGTAGGTCAAGTTAATGCTGAGGCTGCTCGAGCATTGGCCAATCAAGAACAATTTGATACTTCTAATGTGTCAAGTATTCCAACTTCCGAATGGCCTTAGTCTTTTAATTTCTCTTTTTTATTTTCTAAACTCATTTGAGAACAGACAATACGCTTAAGTTTAGAATTCTTTAAGAAAGTTCATGAGTTTTAGAACAAACGTATTTTCAAAAAAAGAACTTGTGATAATAGTAGGAATTTCAGTCATTGCTTCATCAATTTTGTATATTTCTTATGTTACTGGAAGGTAGGGTTTCAATACGCTTAATTTGCTAATTATTCTAGAAAATTCATGAATTCTGATGATGAAGCACAAATGCATATGGTTAAAGAATATGTCCATAATGCCAAGAAATTCTATGATCATTTAGAAAATTGTGAGTCATGTAGAAAAAAGATGGCTGAAATTATGAAACACGTTTACAGTTAGATTCTAAACTCTTTAGAGAATAAGCAATACGCTTAAGTTCATTATTCTTTTGAAATAATATATGAATGGAACAAGTTGCGATAAATGTTTCACAGGTTACAGACCTAGTGATGTTGATGTGTGTGAAAAATGCAGTAACGAGTTTTGTGGTAGTTGTATGAAAAGTCATGGGTGTTAAAGTGACAATCAATGCAAGAAGCAATTCAATCCTTAAATTCTAAACTCTTTAGAGAATAGAGAATGTGTCTAAGTTCACATATTTCAGATAGAATTATGAAACGAAAAGATTTTCAAACTTAGTTTTTCTTAGATTCTTGTTTATGCTCTTTGCGTCTTTTCTGTTTAGCGCCACCGCCAATATTGTGGCCGCTTGGTAATTTTTTAGTCATATCTGTTATTCCCCTATCGTTCATGTATACCTTTGTAGTTTCTTTTTCTTGATACTTGGATAGCCCAGGTTAGATTCTAAACCCTTTGAATATCAACTAGGAGAGACAGATGACACCAGTTTAACTGCATAACATTCAACATCTATTAATACAGATTCGAGATGTGCCCATATTTCTTCGCCTCTCTTAGCATTTGTCATTTTATGTCAAATTAAGAGATCTCTAATTGACATATATTCTTAATTGCATAATTTAATCATACTATCCAGTCTAGATTCTGAAATCTTTTGATAACAGGCAATATTGTTAAAAACACTCTAGGTTAGATTGTAATCATGGCTACATTAACCAACAAACAACACGAAAAACAACAAGATTCTAGAATCAAGAAACTAGAGAACTATCTAAATCAAGACAAAAAAGAAATGACTAAACTCAAGAACAAAATAAAAACTCTAGAGGCAAAGGTCAAGAAACTGGAGAAAAAGAAATGAATCTAAAATTACTTCGCAACTTGGGTATTGCTTCGGCAGTTGTAATTACAGTAATATTTGCAATTGGATTTCTTGATGATATTAGTGGTGTTCCTTAGATTCTAAATTCTTTTAAGAATAAGTAATATTATTATGTTCACTGTAATTCTGAACTGTATTGAAACTACCTAAAAATGAGATAAATGCTATAATTTTTAGTATGTCGTTATTGGCAGGGATTACCCTATACACATATTCGACTCTTTTGTAACATCAAAAATCATTCCGTTCCGGATTGGTTAATCTGATCGGTATTTAATCACGAAAAGTTTACTCCCAACTTTAATATAATTAGCGATTTTTTTCCAAATCAGAAATCTATTGCTAGTAATTTTTGATGTTGAGGGAGTTTTGTATGATGAAGAATATCTGCCAATTCTTGCAGAAAAATTACACAAAGAAGATGAGATTTGGGAAATTACTAAACAAGGAATTCAAGGAAAAATTAACTGGGAAGAAGGATTGCGAACTAGGGTTGCCGCATTAAAAGGGCTAGATGAAAAAACCTGTCAGGAAGTCTCTGATGCATTACCTATAATGACTGGTGCAAAAGAAGCTTGTAGAGCATTAAAGGATGCTGGGTGGAAACTCATGGCTGTATCTGGTGGCTTTACCTTGATGATGCATAGGTTACAAAAAGAATTAGATCTCGATTTTGTTTATTCAAACGAGTTAGTTTTCAAAGATGGAAAACTAGATGATGTGATTATTAATGTTGATTCTGATAAATCAAAAGCCGCCCGAATAAAAATTGAAGAATGGGGTGAGAAGAAAGAAAATATTGTTTGTGTTGTTGACGGTGCAAATGATGTAAAATTATTTGATATTTGTGGATTAGGCATTGCATACCGTGCACAAGATATTGTCAAAGATTTGGCTACTACCACTTTGGAGGAAAAAGACCTTTCTAAAATTATAGACATTATCAATAAACACTATAAACTTGAATTACAATCTGCAACCCCTGCATAAACAATTTTTTAGTTGATTGTTTCAGATATCATAATTGCAAATTATTCCAATTCACATTGAAAAAGAGATAGAACCTAATGATGATCTTTCTGAGATTATTCTAAATTCTGGAAAATTAAATGATGGTGATATCTTAGTTATTGCCCAGAAAGTTATCTCTAAACAGGAAGGACGTTTGATAGATTTGTCCACCGTCGTTCCTTCATTGTTGGCTGAAGGCATTAGTTCAGAATATCAAAAGGATCCAAAAATCACTGAATTAATTTTATCTGAATCCAAACGTATTGTTCGAATGACAAATGGTATTATGATAGTTGAAACACATCATGGTTTTATCTGTGCAAATGCTGGAGTAGACGAAAGCAATGTTAAAGAAGGATATGCAACACTATTGCCTGTTAATTCTGACGTTTCTGCACAAAAGATTAGAGAAAAAATTTTTGAACAATCTAAAAAAAATGTTGCAATTATAATTTCAGATACATTCGGCCGTCCTTTTAGGATGGGACAAACTAATCATGCAATTGGAGTGTCTGGATTAAATCCTATTTTGGATTATGAGGGAACTTTCGACTCTTTTAACAAAATTTTACGTGTTACTGCAATTGCAATCGCTGATGAACTTGCCTCTGCATCAGAACTTGTTATGGGAAAATCTTTGAAATGCCCCGTTGCAATTATTCGTAACTATTCTTTCAAATCTGAAAATCACTCCGTTAATGAATTAATTCGTTCTGAAAATGAAGATCTTTTTAGATGATTTTTAAAATCTTGTTTTAACTCAAGTAGGACAAGATAAAACCAAATACAGAATATTTTTGTGAAATAGAGATAATTCAAGAAGGGGATCCCGATTATGGTAACAATAGATCAGTGAATAAAACAAGAGTCAAATTTAAGACTATCACATAAAACCAAATTTCAATTCAACAATAAGCAACTATTCTAAACATGATTTACATAATTTTTCATTGATCATACTGTTTTTTGGTATGAATTCATTTTCACAATTAGCACATACATTAAGTAAGCATAGTCCCTTGACGGTATTTTGATTCTTTTCTGTATTGATTATTTTGATTTTATTTTTTACCTCGTTTGACTTTTCAATGGAGTTTGAATTATCATTCATTCTTCTAATTTCTTCACCCATTTTGCTAATCTCTTCCGTTGACAGTTGTATTTTGAATTCATTATCTCTAGATGTGTTCTCCATTTTTTAATCCAAATCAAATTAATGTGGAAAACAAATCCAATTTTATTTTAAATTCATGAATTCTGTTCCTTATTGAAACTGTACTGGTGTTTGCAGCTTTTGCTATTTCTGTTTGAGATTTTGATTCTCCTGTAATTACACATGCTGCATAAATTGCAGTAGCTGCCATAATTTCTGGATTTTTACCAGCTATGATTCCTACATCTTGAGCTGCAGTTAAAATTTGTGTAGCTTTACGAACTGTTTTTTCAGATGACCCTATTTTACTTGCAATTTTACTAATTGATTTTATTGGATCTACTATAGACACATTAAATTCTAATTCTCTAAACAGTATGCGATATGCACGTGCAATTTCTTTTCTTTTGATTACAAATTGACTTGCAATTTCAGTTAGTGATCTATGGTGTTCTAAATCTCGACATGAAGCATACAGACATGCTGCTGCAATAGATTTCACAGTTCTACCACGAATAAGATTTCGTTCAATTGCCTTTCTATAAAAAAGAGATGCTCGTTCAACAACAGTATCAGATAAGCCTAATTTTGATTGTACTTTGTCAAATTCTACAAGCGCGATTCTGAGATTCCTATCTGCAGAGTTTTTTGTCTGTGATCGGCTATCCCATTTGCGTAATCTGTCAAACATCTGGGTAGTTTTTACTGAAAGTGGCTTTCCGACTGAATCTCTATTTTGTACACCTATTCTTGTATTAAGCCCCTTGTCATGCATTTTCAATGACAATCCAGGGCCTGTTCTAGCAGTGTCTATGGTATCTGAAATAAGCCTGCGCTCCATTCCTCTATCTTCCGCATTCTCTGAAATAACAAACCCACAACTTGAGCAAATAGTTTCACCAGTGATTTGATCAGTTACAAATTTTGAGGCATGACAATAATTACAAAATATTTTTGTTTTTTTAATTACCTGTACTGTGGTCAATAATTTTTCCTAAACTGTAACAGGTATTTTTTTAATGATGCAATTTGTATGAATTTCTTTTTCCGTACTAATATTGCAATTGTGGCAAATAAACTCAATTGGGCTCTCACATTTAGGACAATTTTGACATACATCCATTATTCCACCACATTTTCTACAAGAGGTTATTTTCATTGATTATGATATGTTGTTCTTTGTATTAAAGGAGAGTAAAATTAGTAGACACTAATCATTACATCAATTTGGCTTAAAGAGTTTCTATAATTGCAGGTTAATTAGGATGAAACGACCATCAATACTATGAACACCATTCCATCCAACTATCAAAAAACATGCTCAGATTGTAAGAGAATTCATTGCCAAAAAGGTTGTAATTGCGATTGTCATTGGGAACCATGATGAATAATATAGATTTGAAATTGGGAGATTCTCAATAGGACAAAAAATGATGTTGTTTAATTTTGAAAATATTTTTCTGCAAATTCCACAAACCCTTGATTTATCAGTAATTGCAATTATTGTAAGTTCTGTAACTGCAACAATACTTGCAGCAATGGTGGCAATTACTTGGAAAAACATTCATCAAAGTACCAATACTACTTACTCACAATTACTACGAGGATTTCATGAAGATTTAACAAATCGGCTTAACAAAAACTCCGTTCTTAAAACTACGGATGACTGTAAAAGATATGCAAATGATTATCTGAACACTGTAGATGAGATAGCATTTTTGGATGTTACAGATAAAATACCAAAAGGAATCGCCACCTATCTTGAACGGTTCTTTGCTTATGGTTTGAATATTATTGGTTGGTATGATGATATGGTCGGAGAGAATTTTTTAGATACTGCTAAGAAAAACTGGCCAAACTATTTTCTTTATTGTGAAAAACATAAAATACATCTTAATCCTGATGATAAACTCCCGAAAATTATGTTAGATTATAACAAACTACAAGATAGTGAATAATAGTGAATAATAATGATCAAGAACAGAATCATGTTTTCCAGACAGATTCAAAATTTGGAATGTGATAAAACCAAAGAGATGAATATCCTGTTTTGACATTTAACACAGTTTCTCAGAACGCATGCTCTCATGATGCCAAGGTCAGGATGGCACGATACAAGAACATGTACGAATGTACACGATGCCACAAATTCATCTACGTAGATATGGAACCTAACTAAAACATTAGATAAACATCTGAGATATCTATTCCCAGAAGGAGTTTACCATTATGATTGTGTCATCCAAACTCCATGCAAGACCGTCTTGTGGAATCCAAATAGAACCTCACAGACACGAATCTCTACAGTTTCAAACTTTTATTGATTAATTCTGATTTAGCAATAAGCAGTTTATTTCAAATCAAGTAAAGAAATTATGGATTAGTGTTTAGTTACAAAATTGATATATTTGGAAATTCTGTGATCATAGAAAATATGACAACAAGGATCAATCAAAGAGACATAAAACACAACCTGTCTATAGTCACTTAATATACTTGATCGGGACTACAGTGCTTGTGAAGTACTGCCACAGTTGTTTAACTCCAATTAACAGGTATTCAAAAGAAGAGTATTGTTTGATATGTCAAAGAAACAAAATCATCTCAGATTAACTTGGTTTTAGAAATGCAGACATTCAATTGAATTCTAATTTTGTTCTTTCCGAATGTCTTTTTTTAATTTATCAAGAGTTTCCGAATATTCTTTTTTAGCCAAATTTTCAGGTTTTGTTTTGTTATTTTTGTTAATTTGTCGATGTTCTGTTTGTTTTTTCATAATGATGTTTGTTATGGTTAGTCACTCTAATAGTTAAGGGGAAGCATAGTTGTGTCTATTCTATAGCAAATCAACTACATCTTGTCTTAATAAGTAGGAACGACCTATGTAATCATGTTAAAAAATATTTTTGCAAGACTGAAAGGAAAACAAGAAAAGACATCAAAGGACGTAAACGAATTCACTAAATCTGGAAAAACAAAAACAGAGGATCTAGAAAAATAAATGACATATCATTGCAAACACTGCAAATTTACTTGGGATCCCTCTGAAGGGGATATTCAAAAACTACTTCTTCATGAAAAGACTCATCTCAAAGAAAAGGCAACCACCATTGCAGGAAAAACGGCATAAGACCATGATTGCAAATGAGGATTTGAGATCCTGTGAGAATTGTGGTAACGTGTTCTTAAAAAAAATAGCAACCAAGTTGACAAACAGATGTCCTGCGTGTAATGTGTGGAGGAAAGACTCTATCCAATGACATCAAATATGTTATCTTGCAAAACCAAATTGAGTGAAGAGAGAGTAATACATACTACAGAATACATGCACAAAGACATAGCTGATGGAACTGAAGTTTGTATACTAAAATATCCATTAACACTTGAGGAATGGAATCAGATTCTAAAAAATCATGAAATAGTTACAAAAATGACTGAACAGCAGGATAATTCAAAGCAAAATCCTAATGAGTATATGCAGAAGATTAATTCTACAATAGAATATGGAGAAAATAAGATCAGGCAGATCCAAAAAAGGATCTCAACAAACGAGGTTAATCAGGAATCAATGGAATTTCATTCAGATTATGATTACAAAGACTTGCTCAAGGAATTAAACGAATCAGAAAAGGAACACAAAAAAGATTTGAGGTTATTTCTTGACTTGCTTTGCAAATATAAAATCACAAGCAAATGAATTGTGAAAGATACCCTGTCCTGTACATAATGAAATTCTGATATTCAAAACGGTTTTTACAACATCTTAATTAATTAGAAAATAGTAATCCATGACATCTATGAATAAATTACATGTATGCGAAAAATGTGGGAGTAATTTTTCTAAAATAGTAGGGATCATAAACATTTCAAAATGCCCTCAATGCAAAGAAATTGGTTTTGACATGACAACTCCTAAAACAGGATTTGAGGATGATGGAGAATATTTGAATGAAGAAGGATGATGATTGAAATGAAGGTTTTTGTTTCCGTGTGTGTCTAATTTGGTTTTACCTACAAACCTATTGACGGCATATTCAGTTCAATTGACATGTATTAAACCAAGAGAATGATTGGTTTGTGACCTTTACTTAGATTCTAATCATTTAACTGGATAGTAAAAATGACAACTAGGACATATCCGCCATTGAGTATCTGACTTTCTAATCTTCTCACATAGAATGTGGCAATTCTAAACTCTTTTGAGAATAATCAATATACTTAAGTTCTTAGAAAATGTGATCAATGTTATGGGATTTCTAGACAAATTCAAAAAAACTAAAGACACATCAATTGATTCTGAAAATAGGTCATCTGAGCAAGAAGAGATGAGAGACGAACAGCATCAACTTGACTTGAAAGAAAATTATGAAAGTGACGAAAATTATGAAGAATCTAAAGACTAGTTAGTCATACTTAAGTTCAGAAAAAATATCTTTTAACGACAATGAACAAAATGTGTTCTTGCAAGTGTGGTTGTGAACGAAAAATATCCAATGTCTATTACGATACTTGTATCTTTTGTCTGCTTGGAGAACACAAAAATGAATCAAACTCTTAATTTGTTCATTTCTTGTCCAATACCCGGTAAACAATATTTGGCATGTAAACCGATCGATTTTAGGATAAAATACGGATTTAGGGTTAAATTTTGGGCTCAGAATAAAGTTTTATTTTTAAAATTATTCTAACAATAATGATAGGAAAAGCTAATTGTTATAGCTACATTTTCACTTGTTAAAATAGATTTTAATATGACAAATCGGTCTTTATGAAATAGTTACTAATGTCTGAATCTGCTGAAAAAAAATTAGATGCAACTGGATTATTTTGTCCTGAACCTGTGTTTAGAACAAAAATTGAAATCGAAAGAATGCAGGTTGGTGAAATTATTACAGTATCTGCTGATGATCCAGCTGCAGAAGATGATATTTCTAGATGGGTTACCAGAAATGGTCACGAATTATTAGATATGACAAAAGATGGCGAAACCATCACATTCAAAATTAAAAAGGTGAAATAATCAATATCATGACCACTGTCACTGATACAGATGTCTTGAATCGCGTAGGCAATACTCCCTTGGTACATTTGAATTCTCTATCTCATGATAATGTAGAATATTTTGCAAAATTAGAAGGTCACAATCCATTTGGTTCTGTTAAAGACAGAGCTGCATACTGGATGATAAAAGATGGTGAAGAAAAAGGAATTTTGACCAAGGGAAAAAGCATTATCATTGAACCAACTTCTGGAAATACTGGAATTGCGTTAACTGGAATTGCAAATGTCCTTGGATACAAAGTTGAGATTGTCATACCAGAAAAAGCAAGTAATGAAACTAAAGACATCATTAGAAAATTGGGTGCAAAAGTGTTTGAAACAAGTGATGATTTATGTCCCAAAGTCGGTGCAGGAACTGATCAAAGTATTGCACTTGCTACCTCTATTGCATCTTCTCGACCTGACACGTATTATTCACCAAACCAATATGCCAATGAAGCTAATTTCAAAGGACACTATGTCGGAACTGGACCAGAGATTTGGAAACAAACCGAGGGAAAAGTGACCCATTTCTTTACTGGTGTTGGTACGGGGGGTACTATTACTGGGATTGGCACATTTCTTAAAGAAAAAAATCCTAATGTTAAGATCATTGGATGCCAACCACAACAAAATCACTTAATTCAAGGTTGGAGAAATTTTGAAGAGTCTGCAAAACCTGATCTCTTTCTAAAACGCGAAAATGTTGTAGATGATTGGGTTTCTGTTGATAATGAAGAAGCATTTTCAGTTGTCAAAGAAGTATTTGCAAAAGACAAACTCCTAATCAGTCCGTCTTCTGCAGCCGTATATGCATGCATGAAAAAATATCCTATTGAAGGAGATGCATGTGTGGTGGGAATTTTTGCTGACGATGGACGAAAATTCAAAAGTGTTTACACATCTCAAAATATTATGACTGAACAAGAATTTGAAAATGCTCTTAAAGATGCAAAATACATGTCTGAACTAGCATACTGAAAATCATTCAAGAATTTTTTTCAAATGTTTCTCGTAGAATTCTCTAAATAAAGAATTCATATCCATTTCATGTCGTAAACATTGATTGCTTTGCTCTGTGATTTGATTTTTTATTTCCTTGCTCCATAGACTTTGTTGCCTATCTTTTGAATCTATGATTGATGGGTTTTCTTTAATTTTTTCCATTGTCTCTGACAACGCTGTACTTAGTTGTCTGAATTTACTAACGTTCAAAAGAAATCTTTGTGCTTCTTCTTTGTTTACTAAATTCATGATGGCATGAACTTGATCATAGTATTCTAAACCTTTTTCATTGTATTTCTTGAAATCCTTTATTCTCTGTAGCCAGTACTCTTTAGTGACTTTTTCTTCAATTCTATAACTAAATTGAATTTCTCCTAATTCCATTCCTAATTTTGCAAGTTTGTCGCTATGTGTTTTAGCTAATTTTTTTAAATTTTCTGAATCTTGGCTCACAATTCTTTATGTTTTTTCTCACAATAAAGAGTTTAGATTTTTGATTCTCTCCATTCTCTCTCTGACTCTTTTAAGAAAAATGACATGCATTTCTCACAGAATGAATCCCATTCTGTGATTCCAGACTTTTCAAAAAATTTTACTGACCAATCATATGTCGGCTGTTTTCTGTATTGAAATTGCTGAATGGTGTAGATGTCTTTCTCTTGAAATTTATTTAGACATCTCTTGCACTGGGCATTCTTCATTGTTGTTTATCTGCACTTTCTGTGAGATATTTGTCCACATCAATGGCTGCCATACATCCAAATGCAGCTGCCGTGATTGCCTGTCTGTAATTTCTATCGTGGACATCGCCTGCTGCAAAAACACCTTCTATGTTTGTGTGTGTTTTACTTTTTAATACCACATAGCCTTCTTCATCTAAATCAATTTGACCTTTGAACAGTTCTGTATTTGGTTCATGTCCTATTGCGACAAATAACCCTCCTGCATCCAGAGTTGTTTCTTCGTTTGTCTTTAGATTTTTTAAAACCACTTGTTGTATTTTTTGATCTCCCTTGATTGTGGTAATTGCTGAATCAAAATGGAATTTTATTTTTTCATTGTTAAATGCTCTTTCTTGCATGACTTTACTTGCACGCAATTCATCCCTTCTATGAATGACATGAACATTAGATGCAAATTTTGTAAGAAAAGTTGCTTCTTCAATTGCAGAATCTCCTCCTCCCACAACAAGTATTTCTTGATTTCTGAAGAAAGGACCATCACATGTTGCACAATATGACACTCCTTTTCCACTGAATGTCTCTTCTCCTTCGACACCTAGTTTTCTTGGATTTGCACCTGTTGCAATAATTACTGCTCTACCTTCAAATTCTTCTGATGCGGTTAAAACTTTGAATGGTTTGCGTCTAAAATCTACATTTACTACCACATCATCAATGATTGTAGTTCCCATTCTCTGTGATTGTTTTCTCATGTCCATCATCAAATCAGGACCCATTATCCCGTTTTCAAATCCTGGATAATTCTCAACTTCTGTTGTATTGACTAGTTGCCCTCCTGGAAGTAGTCCTGATAAAATCAAAGTATCGTAACCTGCTCTAGAACAGTAAATCCCTGCAGTATATCCTGAAGGACCTGCACCTATAATTATCACATCAAATTTTGTTTTGGCTTTGTCAGATATTTTGATTTCATCATCTCTTGTCTCAAGAACTGCTGAACCTACATCTCCTCCTGCCATCATGGTGTTATCTGTTTTAATTTCAATAATTTAAGTGAATATCTTCTCTACTTACTCGTTTTTCATTCTCAAAAGAATTTGATCACAAATTCTGCGCATTTCCGAATCTGATCCTACACTGGAAATTCTTACGATGTCTGATGTAGTGACTATTCCTGCAATTTTTTCATTTTCTTTTACTGGGAGTTTATGTATTGATTTCTCCTTCATCAATTCTGATGCTTCCCAGATCGTTTCTTCTGAATCGATTGTGATTAATGGTGATGACATTACCTCTTTGATTTCTGTAAATAACGGTCTTCCTTCTGCAGCGATTTTTGTCACAAAATCTCTCTCTGTAATAATTCCTATTGGGTTGCTGTTCTCTGTCACAATCACACATCCAACATTTAACTTTCTCATCTGTTCTGCAGCTTCTTGCAATGATGTTGTTTTGTCTAATGTTAGTACATCCCTACTCATGACATCTTTTACAAATGTACTATTCATAATTAGATGACATTTTTCAATTATATGATATAAATTCTAAATTCCCAGGATTGAAAATCAATAAAGATAATCACATAAGTCTTTAAACTAGCAGTGATATTTTCTCAATATATGGCAATCAAAACAAAGAGGATTCTTGTTCCTCTCGATGGTTCGAAAAATTCCTTACGTGGATTAGATATGGCTATTCATCTTGCCAGGCAATCTCAAGGGACTATTACTGCTTTGGCTGTAAAAACCGTGCCTGGAATTTATGCGATTCATCCTCTTGGGTTCTTGGATTTTAATTCAATGAAAGAAGTCAAAAAATTGCTTGCTGATGCAAAACTAAGAGCAGCTAAAAAAGGAATCGACTTGACTGGAAAAGCTATAGCTGGAGATCCAGGATATGATATTGCACGATTTGCAAATAATTCCAAAAATCGAATTGATTTAGTTGTTATTGGCGCACGTGGACGAAGCTCTGCAAAAGAAATTTTCCTAGGTAGTGTTTCCAACTATGTTTTACACAAGTCTAAGAAACCTGTTTTGGTTGTAAAATGACTGAAAATAATTTCAAGAGAATTCTTGTTCCTGTTGATGGCTCCATATGTTCTGAAAAAGCACTAAAACGAGCATGTGAGTTAGTTGAAGTGTTTGATTCTAAAATAATTGTAATCTATGTCGTTGAAAAATCTGCGCCACTTAACTTGCTAGACAGAAATGAATACTTGGGGATGCTTAGAAAGTTTGGAAAGAAAACATTGGATAAAACAAACACCCTTCTTTCAAAAAAAGGAATAACTGCAAAACTTCTTCTTAAAGAGGGAAATATTGTAAATGAAATTGAAAAAGTTGTAAAAAAAGAAAAATGTGATCTTATCGTTGTTGGAAATAAAGGTCTTGGATCCATAACTCGATTCCTGTTAGGAAGTGTCTCAAATAAAATCTCACAGTCCTCTTCGTGTTCTGTACTGATTGTAAAATAAATTAGTTTGCTAATGTATTTACAATATCTGATTTTGTAATTATTCCTACGAGTTTCCCTTTTCTTACAACTGGGAGGCCACTGATGTCATATTTGATCATTTTTGTAATTGCAGATTTAACATCTTCATCTGCCTCAACTGTAATTGGATTTGCTGCCATGATATCTGTAGCATGGAATGGAAAAAGATAACTCATTTGATTTGAATGAATTTCCTCTAGTCCTTTTTTGAATTTGTATTCTTGCACTTCTTTAGGATCTGCTGATTCGGCAATCCATTGTGGAATTTTTGCAGGCACAAAATCTCTGAATGTTATTACTCCTACCGGATTTTGATTTCTTTTGATGATAATTCTAGAGACTCCGTATTTTAACAATAGACTTTCTACATGCAATATTGGATCACCGGGGGCTGCAGTAATGACATTGGGATTCATGATTTTTGAAACTTTAATTGAATCTGAACCTTTTGTAAGGAATGCTGTTGTGAGATCCGTATTTGTCACTATTCCCTCCAATGTTTTGTCTTTGTCTAATATGATGACTACGCTAATTCTGTGCCTTTTCATCATTTTTGCGCATTCTTTTACTGTGTTTTCTCTAGTTAGCGTGAATAATGTTTTTGGTTTGAAATCACTAGCTTTTACAGATTTGATTGATTTTGTTCCTAAATCATAAATTTTTTTTGCTAGATCTTTTTCGGTAATTATGCCAATTGGTTTTTTCTTGTCTGTTACTATGACTCGCTTTACTTTGTGTTTCAATATCGATTCTCTTGTTTTCATTAGAGTCGTACTGGGACCTACTGTGATTGGCTTTGTAATTAGCTCTGATAATTTTAGATTTCTTACATCCATGAATAACCTAATCTATAATTTGATAAATGTCTTTCAGCAAAACCATTCCTGAAAATCAAATATGGTAATTGTTCGAAAGATATTTAGTTCTAGATTGTATGGATTGAGTATGACAGAAAAAGTACCCTTATTTGTAATTGGTCTATCTAAAGATGAACCTGCCAATGAAATACTCTCATCAAAATTTGGCGGTGCTTTAGAGAAAGTTCAACAAATATTGCCTCATATTATTGAAGCAAAAATTGCAGTAGAATCTCAAAACTCTGAAGGTTCTAGAACCCATTACGATGTTACGGCAACTGTAAAAACATCTGGCGACCAACTTATTTACACTGAATCTGGTTGGGATATTTTGAAAATTGCTGATGATTTGTCTAGAAAATTGGAGGGCGAGATGCCAAAACATGAAAATAAAAGACAAAGAGACAGTATTCGTAAAAAGGAGTATTGAGGATGTTCCAAAATATTCTTGTACCCTTTGATCTTTCCACTCAATCTACTAGAGCGTTCAAAATTGCTTTGAATATTGCTAAATGTCGTGACTCTAAAATTACATTGCTCACTTGTCTTGAGGGTGATGCATGGCATCACAAATACTATGATGCAAGAGCAGATTCTGAATTAATTAAGAAACAAAAAAAAGTTTCAAAAAAACATCTTGAACAATTGGAATCATTAGCAGAAAAAAATAATGTTTCTGTTAAATCACAAATCATAACTTCAAAATCAGTAGTCAATGATATAGTAAATTATGCCAAATCTAGAAAATATGACTTGATTGTTATCGGTTCCCATGGGAGAACTGGTTTTGACAAATTACTTTTAGGCAGCATTGCAAATGGGGTTTCTCAAAAAGCAAGATGTCCCGTTCTAATTGTTAAATAAACAGAATGTGGTTTAATTGATTTCAATAGTTGGTAGTGGCCGTGTTGGCACTGCAATTGCGTTTCTATGTGTATCAAATGGATTAGATAATGTATTGCTTGTAAATCGTAATGAAAAAAAAGCAATCGGTGAATCTTTGGATGTTGCAAATGCCATTCCAAAAAAATCTAATTTTTCCATTCATGGAACATCTGATTACTCAAAAATTGCTGGGTCTGACATTGTTGTGATAACTGCCAGTATGGGTGTATACTTGAAAGATAGAACTGAAAATATGCTACCTCAGATAACTATGATAAAAGAAATTGCACAGAAAATTAATCAGTACTGTCCTTCTGCCATTGTGTTGATAGTTTCAAACCCTCTTGACATCTTGACTTATTTTTTTCAGAAAGAAATTGGGTTTTCTAGATTTAAGGTGTTTGGCATTGCATCTAGTTTAGATAGTAGTAGGTTTCGTTATTTGATTTCTGAAAAATTCTCTGTACCTCAATCGTTAGTTGATGATGCATTGGTATTGGGTGAACATGGTGATTCTATGGTTCCGATTTTCTCTAGAGTTAAAGTTGATGGAAAACCTTTACTGTCTTTAATTGATGATGAAGAACAATCTTCTATTGTATTTGGTGTTAGAAATTATTGGAAAGATCTAAGGCGTTACAAAAGTCGTTCTCAATTTGGGATTGCCAAAAATGTTTTTGATGTTATCGATTCCATTGTAAATAACCATCAACTTTCTATTCCCGTTTCTGTCGTTTTGAATGGTGAATATGGAGAAAATGATGTTGCTATGGGCGTGCCTGTTCTAATTGATCAATCTGGAATCTCTAAAATTATTGATGTTGATCTCAGCGATTCTGAAACTGCGTTGTTGAAAAAGTCATCCCGAAAAATTCATGATCTGATAAATTCTATCTAAAACTCTTGTTGAAATTATTTATAATTCCTTGATGATGTTCACATAATTTTTTACTTTCAATTTGTGAATGTAACAAATCCTTCTGCCAGTGAGCATTAAATAATCTGCATTCTTTTTTATCACAAAATGCTTCCCCTGTTTCATAGTATACTATAATTTGTAAAACATACCCTTCAAGAATTTCATACATTCGTGGATCGTGATATTCCAAAAATTCCCCTTTGTATTTTTTATTTACTTCTTCAATTCTGTTTTCTGAAAAGTTTGTCATCAAATCTAGATAGAATTGTTTTGGCTTTGCTGGGGCTTCTATGATTCCTGTAATTGAAATAATTGCTGGATTTGAACCAATTAGAGCTCTTGCGTGATATCTGAAATCACTTTCATCAAAAGTTGCTGTGAGCCTGTTTGTAAAAACTATGTGTAGTGTGTTTTCATTTGTTTGAATGTATTCTTTAACAATATTTTGCAATTCAAATCCGTCATACAATGACGTTTCTTTCTGATGCGGGTTGTTCTCTTTTTCAATTTGAATTTCTTCTATGGTTGGAATATGTTTTTTGAATTGATTTTTTAAATCAAAAATTCTCGTGGTTGCTATTTTCTCAAATATGTCGTTATTTGCTGATTTGAAAAAATCTCCTTTTGTTTCTACTTTGATATTGAATGTATTTGTGATGAATTTCTTTATTTTGTCTAATTGTATTTCGGGAACTGCAGGCTCATCATATAGGACAATTTTAGAAATTTTCACTATTTGAAATGTGTCTTGATTGCTTATCTTTCTAACTCTTTGATTTTTGCTGCTGCAATTTCTGCTGCTCTTTTTCCTGAAAATAACATTGAACCAAATGTTGGTCCCATTCTTGCAAGTCCGTGTGTTTCTGTAACTGACATGCCTGCAGCAATTAGTCCTGGATAGACTTCGCCTGTTTTGTGGACAACATGCTCTTCACCATCATTTACATACATTGGCTCCATTCCTTTCCATTTGGCTAATCCTCTATCTACAAGTCTTTTTACTGCGACAGAATCGTGGCCTGATGCATCAATGATGACTTTAGCTTCAAAGGCAACTGGATCCACACATGTGATGTTTCGTGGTAATGCCGAAACTGGCATCCAATTAACTACGATTCCTGCAACTCTTCCATTCTTTAAAACTAAATCGTCAAATTTTGTAAGTTGAAGAAACTTTACTCCTGCATCACATGCTGCAGCAATTAATTTTGAAACTGCATGTGGCCCTGGTGTTAAGTATAATCCGTCTTGCACTTTTTTGTATGGCACTCCTAGTTCATCCCAAATTTTCTGGGCTGGTTCTCTTACTGTAACTGGATTCATCATGTATCCACCTAACCAGTAACCTCCTCCCAAGTAGTTGTTTTGTTCAATAACTAAAACTTTGTAACCCATGTTTGACAATTCTCTACTTGCTGTTAATCCTGCAGGCCCTGCACCAATAATGATAACATCTGATTCTGCTCTATCAATTAATACATCGTGAAACTCATTTGCAATTGCACGTGTAATTTCAACTTCACGTACGTCGGTAAAAATTTTTTCTGATTGTTCTGCAATTGTTGCTTCTTGCATGAAATCATGAATTCTGTGAACAATTAATACTTTGCCACATTTTTTTCAAAAAATTAGGTGCCGCTAATCCATCTTTTTTGCATAGAAATAGGAAAATATTGTACTTTGAGGAAATTATTTCTCCTAAAAACTCCAAATATCAAAAATTTATATCCAAACTAAAAGGAATTTCTTTGTATTGACCATATCGGATCTTAAACAATCTCCACCTGATTCTGTAAAATCCAAAATAAATTGGGCTAGAATTGAGGAGGCTGATAATTTTGCCAAAACTGTGAAACTATTCCGTCAGGGAAAATATGATGAGGATAGTTTTAGACGATTTAGGCTTCAGCATGGTGCTTATGGTACCAGAATGACTGGTGATTATGCAATGGTCAGAATCAAACTCCCTGCAGGAGAAATTTATCCTGATCAAATTGAAAAAATATCTCAACTTAGTGAACAATACTCTATAGGTAGTGCACACTTTTCCACAAGAGAAAATCTTCAACTTCATTGGGTGATCCTTGAAGATGTATCTGAAATATTTCGAGGTCTTGCAGAAGTTGGATTGACATCAAGGGAAGCATGTGGTAATTCTGTCAGAAATGTAATGTGTAGTCCTTTATCTGGTGTTTGTCCTGATGAAGAATTTGATTCAACTCCTTACGCCCTTGCAACTGCTCGATTCTTTTTACGAAACCCTATGGCTCAAAACTTGCCTAGAAAATTCAAATTTAATTTTACTTGTTGTGAAAAACATGGAATGGTAAGAATTGTTGATGTAGGATTAATTCCACAAATTAGAGAAATTGATGGTTCTCCTCAAAGAGGATTCAAAATTTTCCTTGGGGGTGGATTAGGAAACAAATCTTTTGTGGGTCATCAACTTGAAGACTTTACTCCTGAAGAAGACTTGCTTTACACTTCAATTGCTGTAATGAGAATCTTTGATAGGCTAGGTGACAGAAAAAATCTTGCAAGAAATAGAATGCGTTATCTTGTAAATGATATGGGTTGGGAGAAATTCCAAAACCTTGTCTTTATGGAAAGAGCTGTAGTCAGAGCTACTCAATCAGTAATTACTCAATTAGATGTTGATCACACTCCAAATGAAATTAAACGACCAATTCGTATTTCTGATGAAAGTGGAGGTGATACTACTCCTGACGGATATGCTAGATGGCTTAAAACAAATACAGTAAAACAATCTCAATCTGATTACCGCTCAGTATTTCTTACTCTTGAAGCAGGTGATATCACTGCTAGTCAGCTTTATGCGTTGGCTGATGTCATTCGTAACTTTTCCTCTGAAGGCAAGGCTCGATCTGGGTTTAATCAAAATATTGCTTTACGTTATGTACATGAAGATGATTTACCTCGTTTGTACTCCAAACTTATAGAGGTGGGTTTGGCAAAATCTGGTGCCTTAACAATGACTGCTCCTATTGGTTGTTCTGGAACTACTTCTTGTAACCTTGCATTAACAAACTCTCACAGACTTGCAAAAGAGATCCAAAGAAAATTCCTTGAGTTAAAACTCGATGAAGATGATGATCTCAGTGATTCTTCTATTAAGATAAGCGGTTGTCCAAATTCATGTGGACAACATGGAATTGCCACTATTGGATTCTTTGGAGGTGGTGGACGTGTTGGAAAAGACATGTATGCAAACTATCAGATGTCGATAGGCGGACGTTCTGATGGTGATACTATGTTGGGACAAACACTTCTTAGAGTTCCTGCAAAAAGAGTAATTCCTGTAATCTTGAAAATTATTGAAATTTTCAAGGAAAATAAAAAATCTGGTGACACTTTAAAAACTTGGATTCATAGAGTTGTTAATGGCAATGAAGACTCTGCAATCAAATCTATTGCAGATATTAAAAAAATTCTTGAACCATTAATTATTCCTCCAACCATCGAAGAAGATCCTGACTTTTACTTAGATTATGGAAGTGATACCAGCTATCACACCAAGACTGGAAAGGGTGAATGTGCCGCTTGACCGATTTTGAAAATGTCACAACTGATGTAGACTCTTTACGTTCAGAAATCCGAGACAAAAGTGTAAGAGTGATTGATGTCAGAAGAGAAGGAGATTACAAGCAAGATCATATTCCATCTGCTGTAAATTTACCTCTTGCAAATCTCTTGTCTGATGATAGTCCTGAACGTGTTTTGAAATTAATCAATTCTATGGGAATAGATGATCAAACCCCTGTTGTGGTTTATGATGATACGTTTGGTGCTTTGGCATCACGAGTTGCTTGGACGTTGGAGTATTTGGGTCATTCAGATGTAACTTTGCTTGAAACAACTTATAGTCATTGGAAGTCTCTTGGATTGGAAAATGATTCTAATGTACCTGAAATTCAAACTAAGGAACATTCCATGAATCTTCAACCCGATATTTTGGCTACTTCTGATTATCTTGAAACTGCAAAAACTCGAGATGATGTGATATTGATTGATAATAGAGAGAGGTTAAATTTTCTTGAACAGCATATTCCTGGAGCAATTAGCCTGCCTTATCGAACTTTGGCTTCAAATGATAAAATTTTACGCTCAAAAGAAGATATGAAAAGATTATTGGAAAATCGAGGTATTACAGGTAATTCTGAAATAATCACTTACTGTGGCAGTGTTGGAACTCTTTCTGGTTTGGCATACTATGCCCTAAAATCTGCTGGATTGCCAAATGCAAAACTATACGTTCGTTCCTTCAAAGAATGGAAAAAACTAGAAAAACCTACTGAAAAACAAGAAGACGCTAGTTATTGGGATCTCTCTGCTGAGTGATTAGGATATTTCGTTTCTAAGTTTTTTTGTCACTGTTCCTTCAATGTTATCAAACAGAACAATCATTTTCTCTTTGTTATCAATCAAATAGTCTACGCCTCTGTCTTTTAATCTAATTTTCCATAATCTGATTTCTCTATGTTCATCAAAGAAATTTTCTATCATTTGTTCTCCTGATTTTTTAGGATCTATGAATTCCTCAAAAATATCAATTGTTTTTTCAATGTCTTCTTCTTCAATTGCTTCTTTAACTGATTGAATAGCTTGACTGAGTTGTTTCAAATTCTTTACTGGTTTAGGTAATGTTTTCTTAGTGAGTCCAAACAACCCTTTCTTTTCTTTACCTAGTTTTTCTGCAATGTTGTCTGCAAGATCATATATTGGAATTCTGCTTAGACCGTCTCGTTTTTCATTTTGTACGATTAATCCTTTCTCTAACAGTTTTTTCAAAGCATTTTCTGCATCAATTTTATCTAGAAATGTTGTCCAAACAATTGCTCCTATTGTATGATATCCTTGTCTAATTGATTCTAAGACTACGACTTCTTGAATTCTTTTGAATCCTTCTTCAATTCTTACATTCATGAAGTCTTTGTCTCTAATTGATTTTCTTGCATTTTTAACATCAATTTCTATTGAACGTTTTAGTGATTCTAATGATTCTGGAACTTGATTTAGTAATGATAAGAAACAAGCTTGATTATACCATGCCATTCCATATGTTGGATCTGATTCAATTGCTTTCTGAACTGCATCCAGAGCTTTAGAATAATTTTTTTGCTCATAATGCACTAATCCCTTTAGATTCCAAGCTTCCGGATTTGTTACATCAATTTCTAAAATTTTATCATAGACTCTTAGTGCTTCAGGATAATCATCTAAATGGAATCTTGCATATCCTATTTTCATCAAAGTCTCGACATTATCTGGTTCAATTCTTAGAGCCTGTTCAAAAACTTCTATGGCATCTTCTAATTTTTCATCTGCCATCAGATTTACTCCTTTTTTAAATAATTTTTTTCGATTATAATCTACATCCACCAAACTTCTTTCTTTAGGGATTGTTTCGTCTGGCTTTGATTCTTTACTCTTTATTTCCTCTAAATCCTTTGATTTCCTTCCAAACGGTTTCTTCACAGCTCAATTAGGCGTTTTATCTAGATAAATACCAACCTTAATCGAGCCTAGTGCTGTCTGCGCTGAATTTCAAATAAGATTAAGCGATCTAAATACAGAAATACTTGAAATATACACAAACGATTGTGTCATCTCAGCCACGATTAGAAGTTCAAGGGCAGGCACCTTTTAAACAATCAGGTGTCTACGAAGTTCAAATTGCAATTACTGATAATCAGCCATCTGATGATGCCATTCGAACAAAACAATTTTCATCTTTATGGAGGGGAAATTTTCATCTCAGAGTAAAAGATGGAATATTTTCTGAAACTCTTGGTTCTCCTACAAATCCACTTCCGTCATCTATAGCCAACCTTGATAAAATTTGGATTGTTGTCACTGATTTATTTTCATCATTGCATTCTGTTTTTGATGTTTCTCTAACAAAATCTTCTCCGTCTGAAAGAAAACCTGAATCTACTACTGAAACAAAAACAATTTCTGATGTTCCTAAACCACAACGTTCTACAAAAACAGATGTCGTTGAAAGATCTAGTTCTGTTGGCTCCCAAGGTGACAAAGGTCCTACTGGTCCACCTGGTCCAATCGGTGACAAAGGTCCACCTGGTCCACCAGGGCAACAAGGTCCAATGGGAAACAAAGGTCCTGAAGGTCCACCTGGTCCACCCGGCGACAAAGGTTCAACAGGTGACAAAGGTCCACAGGGTGACAAAGGAATTTCTGGCGATAAAGGATTAACTGGAGATAAAGGAATTACTGGTGATAAAGGAGATAAAGGTGACAAAGGAATTTCAGGTCCACCAGGTGACAAAGGAGAAAAAGGTTCAACAGGTCCTCTTGGCGACAAAGGTCCTACTGGATTAAAAGGCCCTCTTGGTGACAAAGGAGAAAAAGGTCCTACAGGTCCTGTGGGTGACAAAGGTTCAACTGGATTAAGAGGTGTCCCTGGAGAAAAAGGCGACAAGGGCCCACAAGGTGTACCTGGCGATAAAGGATTAACAGGTCCAACAGGTCCGCCCGGAGAAAAAGGTCCTACTGGATTATCTGGTGTTCAAGGAGAAAAAGGAATTCAAGGTGGTCCTGGTCCAATCGGCGAGAAAGGTCCAATCGGTCCAATCGGCGACAAGGGTCCATTAGGTCCACCCGGTCCTCTTGGCGATAAAGGATTAACAGGTCCTACAGGTCCTCTTGGCTCTCAAGGTGACAAAGGTCCACTGGGTCCAATGGGAGAAAAAGGAAACAAAGGTCCTGAAGGTCCATTAGGAGAAAAAGGTCCACAAGGCCCACAAGGTCCAGCTGGTTCTAAAGGATTAACCGGAGTTCCTGGTCCTCAAGGAGAAAAAGGAGAAAAAGGTTCAGTTGGTCCACTAGGAGAAAAAGGTCCTACTGGTCCAATCGGTCCACCCGGCGACAAAGGTCCACAAGGCCCACAAGGTTCTCAAGGTGAACGTGGAACAACAGGTCCTTCTGGAGAAAAAGGTCCACAAGGTCCACAGGGAATTCAGGGTCCTCAAGGTGAACGTGGCCCCACCGGTCCTATCGGCTCAATCGGCGAACAAGGTCCAGTTGGAGGACAAGGCCCAGTAGGTCCTGCAGGTCCAAGAGGTCCACCTGGTCCACCTGGAGAAAAAGGTCCATCTGGAGGTATGTCTTCAGAACAAAAAGCAATTTTCAAAGATTTGTTGGAGATACTTACCAACAAAAATATCATTACAACTGAAGAACAGATTAAATTAATGAGTTATCTCTATTGAGATATAATTTATAATTTAAAAATTCGTTATTTTAAGAATTCATTATCTGGTTCTGTGTTTGTAAGTGATTTCTTTTTCTTAATCTTAAAATTGATTTCTTTCAAAAGATTTTCTTTTTCTTCTTTTAGCATTTTTATGATTTCTTCTTTATCTTTATTTCCAGACATGTGGATTGAATTTTTGTCATATTCTTAATAATATTAAATCTTGTATTGTTTTTTCTTTAAATCAAAATCTATAGTATTCACTGTTTTAGAATTTAGAAAAATGGAAACAATACGTCGTCTTTTTGACGATTGTTAATTTGTTGACGATATTATCGTCTTTTAGCTGCCTTTCTCTTTGGAGCTGCTGCTTTCTTTGCTGCAGTTCTTCTCTTTGGAGCGGCTTTGCGTTTTGGTGCTGCCTTTCTCTTTGGAGCTGCTGCTTTCTTTGCTGCAGTTCTTCTCTTTGGAGCTGCTGCTTTCTTTGCTGCAGTTCTTCTCTTTGGAGCGGCTTTGCGTTTTGGTGCTGCCTTTCTCTTTGGAGCTGCTGCTTTCTTTGCTGCAGTTTTTCTAGTAGCTTTTCTTTTTGGAGCTGCACTGGTAGATTTTTTAGTTGATCTACGTTTAGTTGCAGCTTTTCTTTTTGTAGCCATACAGAAACCGCATTTTCATCGTTTTTCAGTGGTTAAACTAAAAAAATTTACACAAATTGATTACAATTTCTCAAGTAATTTTTTTATTTTTTTATTTTATTTTGATCGTATTTTTTTCTATTACAATTTTTTTCAGTTTATCTTCAGTTTGTTTCCCAAAAAATAGATCAATTGCATTGAATTTTGCGCGTAAAAAAGTACTTTTAATCGAAATCTGCTGTTTGATTTCATTTTTTAAAATTATTGCTACAAAATTTCTAAAATTTTATGATCTCTTTTTGATTACACGCCACGTCTTTTGATGATAGTAAGCACATCTTCATCAACTAAGACATGATTTAATCCAACTCTCTGTCCTGCAAATTTTACACTTTTCCCCCAAACCAAAGCGTATCTGAATTCTCTTCTCAATCTTCTATGCATCTTATTACAAATATCTTCCACGGTGTCTCCCTCTCTTGCAATAAATGGTTCTTTGAAATCTGTTTCACCACCTTTGGGGCGCATGTAGATCCTGATGAATTTCAATTTCTCGTAGATTTTTTCTTTGAGTAAGTCGATGTTGGTATCAGAATTTGCAGACACCTCTATTACATCTGATTTAATTTTTGTTTTCAAATCTTTTAGAAACTCTTTATCTACTAAATCGATTTTATTTAGAACTGTAAGAGCTTTTGAATAACTAATGTTTCCTGCGATATGATCAGCTAATTGCTCAGATGTTATGTCTTCTCTAATGACAACTCTGGCACTAACCAATCCATACAAATGTAAAATATCTTTAAGGTGTTTTTCTGTAATTTTTGTTAGTTTTACTTGCTGTGCAACTGCGATTCCTCCCATTGATGCTTTTTCAATTGTGATATTTGGCGGTAATTGATTCAGTCTTATTCCTATGTTTCCTAATTCATTTGTCAAAACATCTTCGTGGTATGGTTGGAAGACATCCAATACCAATAAAACCAAGTCTGCGGTTCTAGCAACTGATAAAATTCTCTTGCCTAACCCTTTACCTGTGGATGCCCCTTTGATAATTCCTGGAAGGTCTAACACTTGGATTTTTGCACCTCTATATTCCATCATTCCTGGAACTACTGTTAGCGTTGTAAATTGAAAAGCTCCTACGGTGGATTTTGCTCCTGTCATTTTATTTAGTAAAGTTGATTTTCCTACACTTGGTAATCCGATAAACACTACTGTTGCATCGCCACTGCGTCTTACGTCAAAGCCATCTTGCTTCATACCTGATTTTTTGGCAACTTCTGATTCTTGCTCTCTTTTCAGTTTCGCAATCTTTGCCTTTAGTAATCCGATATGGTGCTCAGTTGCTTTGTTAATCTGAGTTTTTGCCATTTCATCTTGAATGGCTTTAATTTTTTCAGGAATCCCCAAGATTGTTCAATTCTAATACATTCTTTTCAAATAAAACCGTATAACTTTAGTTAGTAGCAAATATTATTCGGTTCTAAAAACAATTTTTGTGAAAAAGAGAACGTTTGCAGTCGATATAGATGGCACTATCACCGAAAATGGTGGGGGTAGAATTCATTTAGATGCTCTTGAAGCATTACGACGTTTAACCAATATGGGACATAACGTCATCTATGTTACAGGACGTTCTTCTATTGAGGGATACTTACTTTCTGTTTTTGGTGGAACTACAAAAATTGCTGTTGGTGAAAATGGTGGCTGCATTACATTTGACTCTGGTGACCACATGTTGTTGGGAAACATCGAAGAATGTAGAAATGCTTTTCAGATAATTAAAAACAATATTGATGGGGTAAAAGAAAAATCTGTTTTTCCAAGAATGACTGAAGTTGTTTTGGAGAGAACTTTTGATTTAGACCTTGCTAGAAAATTACTTTCTGAAAACAATATTCCTGTTGAATTATCTGACAGTCAATACGCGTATCACATTAATTCTTCTGGTATTGACAAAGGAACAGGATTTACAAAAATTATGGAGAAATTATCTATTTCACGTGATGATGTGATTGCAATTGGTGATAGTGCAACTGATATTCCCTTGTTTAAAATATCTAAAACTAGTGTTGCTTTAGGTAATGCATCCGATCAGGTAAAATCTGAGGCATCTATGGTGGTATCTGCAAAAGCAGGGGATGGGGTTCTTGAGGCATTAGATAAATTAACTCCTAAATTATCTGAGATATAATCATGACATTCCAATCTATTCTTGATGAAATTGATAATAATCTAAAGAAAATATTGTCTGATCTATCTATATCTGATGTACAATTTTCAGTTGAACCTGCAAAACCTGGATTTGGCGATGTTAGCTCAAACATTTCATTTTTACTTGCAAAACAACTCAAAAAGAGTCCTAAAGATATTGCTCAATTGCTTTCTGAAAAATATTCTCATTGTACAAATACTCTGGTCTTAAAATCTGAATCTCATCCATCAGGATATCTCAATTTCTATGCAAACTGGGATAAACTAAATCAATTGATTATATCTGAATCCTATCTTGAAACATGTGGTGATGTTGACATTGGTAATGGCTCTACGATGGTAGTTGAACATACTAGTGTAAATCCAAACAAAGCTTTGCACATAGGACATATTAGAAATATCGTTATTGGAGATACTATTTCAAGAATTTTACAAAAAGCAAATTACAAAGTTAATGTACTAAATTATGTTGATGACTCTGGACTTCAAGTTGCTGATATTATAGTTGGATTCAAACATTTTGGCTATGATCAAGAACCTCCTGATGGCAAGAAATTTGATCATTATTGTGGTGACGATGTTTATGTTAAGACCACCGAAAAATATGATGCTGATTCAAGTCTTGAAGAGATTCGAAAAGATGTTCTCAAAGAACTTGAAGATGGTGATTCTGAAACTGCAATGTTTGCAGATAAGATTACCCGAAGAGTATTGGAAGCACAACTTGAAACTTGCTGGAATTTGGGCGTGACATATGATTGTCTAAACTTTGAATCTCAAATAATTCGTTCAGGTCTTTGGAATAAAATCTTTGAAAAACTAAAAGAAATGAATCTTGTTGAATTTGAAAATGAGGGAAAGAATAGTGGATGTTGGGTTATTCGAGGTGAAGATAAAGAAGAAGACAAGGTGATTGTCAGAAGTAATGGCACTGCAACTTACATCGCTAAGGATATCCCATATGCGGCTTGGAAACTTGGATTGCTTGAAGATCCATTTAATTATGAAAAATATGTGCCTGAACAGCCACATTCTCGTGTATTGTGGCAAACTACTTTGAATAAAACAAATCCTATCTCAAAAGATTTTACTGGTGAAAAAGTTGTAACTGTTATCGACTCTCGTCAATCTAGATTGCAAAAAATAATTACGTCCTTGATGGGAAAATTCAAATCTGTTCCTGATGCATACAATCACCTTGGCTATGAATCAGTCACTTTAAGTTCAGACACTGCAAAAACTCTTGGTTTGGATACTGATGGAAAGCAAGCTCAAATGTCAGGGCGCAAAGGATTGTACGTAAATGCTGATTCTGTATATGATATTTTAAAAGAGAAAACAAAAGACGAAACCAAAAAAAGACATTCTGAAATGAGTACCTCTGAAATTGATTCTATTGCACATTCAGTTTCTGTTGGTACTTTAAGATACGAAATGATCAAACAGGATTTAGACAAAATTATCACTTTTGATTTAACTAAATCTCTTAGTTTAGAAGGTGACACAGCTCCCTATATCCAATATACTCACGCAAGAGCTTCAAGAATCATAGAAAAATCTGGCCGTACTCCAACAATTGATGTTGATTTCTCTTTGTTAACAGAAAAATCTGAATTAGACCTGATTAAAAATATTGGACTCTTTAACTTACAAGTCCGTGATGCCACCAATAATCTATCTCCTAAAGTCATTGCAAGGTATTGTTATGATTTAGCAGTCTCATTCAATTCATTTTATGAAAAATCAAAAGTTTTAGATTTGGGTGATGTTGAATTGGAAAATTCCCGACTCTGTTTGGTGAATTCTTTTAAAATTGTTCTAGAAAAAGCATTGGATCTTTTAGGGATTAATGCTCCTGATAGAATGTAATGTCCTAGAGAGAAAACAATGTTGTCTCTCTAGGGATACTTTGCTGAGCCGAAGCTTTGCATAATATCTTGGCGTGCAAACCAATTGATTTTTTCAATTCTGCGACCCTTAAAGATTTTATGTTTGTTCAAATAACTTGGTTTTCTGAAAATCCTCTTTTCCAAAAAACATCCAATACCGTCCAAAATAATTGATGGAGTTTGATTCTGTAGAGTTGTTATTTCTTTCTAAGACAGACACCATTTAATTTTATGAATATTCAAAATTATGGCAGGTATGAGATCATCATGACATCTGTAATTGTAGTTGACGATAATGAGGATATTGTTTTTTCAATGTCTGAGCTTTTAGAAATGCATGGGATTGATGTAGTAGGTAAAGGTTACAATGGATTGGAGGGAGTACAATTATTTGAAAAATTTCATCCTGACGTTGTTCTGTTGGATATGATGATGCCTGAGTATGATGGCCTATATGCACTGAGAAAAATTAGAGAATTAGACCCTAAAAGTATTGTAATAATTGTCACTGGCTGTACTCCTACATCCTTAGGTGATGAATTGGAATCATTAAACCCTACAAAGATAATTTTCAAACCTGTTGATATGAATATTCTAGTTGAAACAATATTAAATGAATCAAATAATTCAATACCTTTTAAAATTCAATATTCGTTCAATGATGACTCAAAATCTTATTCTTGTATAATGACCTTTGATCAATACCTGAATTTTAAACAACTACCTGTTGTTCGAGAATGTAGAATTGTCAAACATGGTGAAGAAAATAATGAAACGTACAAAAACGAAATGAAAAAAGCATTAACTCTAGCAGCTAAAAATGACCTTAGTCATATACAAAAATTATCTCAATTGATTTGATGAATTATTATTTTCGTGGTCTTCTACGAGGATTATCTTCATAAAACTTTTCGACATTCTCATTCCATTCTTTAGTTTCAGGTAGACGGGAGCGAGCATGAGGTCTTTTTCCATTTTTTGATAAAATTCCACTATTGTTATCATAGAATTGATCCGTCTCGTTGATTAGTACATCTAAGAATTCTGAAGCATCTTTTGCTTCTTCTCCTTTAGGATCACGATGAGTCATTATTGACTTTGCAAGTGTCTCAATCTTTGCTATTTTAATTCTATATTCACTAAGAATTCTATGTTCAAAAGAAATCATTTCAATTTCAGTATATTTCACTAGTGTATGTTCATTTCGGTGTGTGTTTCCAAGTCTACTGTAGTTTACCCATACATTGATTTGTCAATCGTTGCATCTGTTGTATTGTTTTGTGCTGAAAATCCGCTAAAGTTGGAACGTAGAATTTTTTGAACATGCCCTGATACCCGTGCCACATTATCCCATGCGTTGTGAAACGTAACTCTGTCTAGAATTTGCTCATCTACGTGTGAAAATATTGCCAAACCTGCAATATTTTCCCCATCTTTTACCCACTGATGCCCAACATTACATATTGTGCAAATTTCACTAATCTCCATAATTGCTTTTGAAAAAGAAGGGTTTTTCATAACTAGTAATTTTGAATCTTGGGGTGGAAATCGCATGTTTACATTTACATGGATTCTGTCTGGTCTGTTTGCATTTTTGCTGACTATGACATTTGTTCCGACATGAAACTGCCAATCAATGATTTTACTTTTTTCTCGAATTTTTTCACTTTGATCTTCATAATTGATGTTGGTAACTTTGATAAATTCCTCCACTAAACTTTTCATTTCTTCTGATGATTTTGTCATGTGTATGATTATCTCCTGTTCAATATATCATGTTAGATAAAAAAGGGATTAATGGCTGTGTCCACAACCACAGGAATCATGACCTTCATGTCCTTGAGATTCTTTTCCTGCACATCTGGAACATTTGTCTGATCCCATTGGAGAAAAGAAACTAATTCCACATGATACACATTTCATGTTTGACATGTTGTTTGTAAAAAATTGCTGTATTTAATGAATACGTATTTGCTGGGATGCGAAAAATAATAAAGTTTGGGAATTGTCTGGATTTGTTTAGTCTCTTTTTTGGAATACTCTGTATTCTCCTATGATGGAGTTACATTTGTGACAAGTATATTGACCTCTTTCTATCAAAATTAATCCGTCTGCAACAGCTTCGTTTGGCTGTTCCTCAATTTGTATTTGAGTTGGACCATCAAATTCTGAATTGCATTGATTGCAAAAATGTTTTGACATTTTTGAAGTGTCTATTTTTTCAAGTGATGACAAAAAATGCTTTTCTATGTTTGGAACAAGTTTTGATTTTACTATTTGCTCTTCAGTTAGATCTGCATTAACCCATCCACCTGAGCCTGCTAATTGAATTTCTGTCAATTTATTATAATTCCTAATTTGGTATTAAAATACTGTTTGTGCCCATCACGGAAAAAAAGTCAGTCTCCTTTACTATGGAGACTCTGTAATGCATTAACTAGTTTATGTGAGCATTGGGCTCTTCCAGCTAACACCGCGAGATGTCTCTGACTCAATGACTCCCTTAAGGCAATCTTTTTGTTAAAAAATCAGAATCAAAAATTATTACTTTTAGGTTAAATTTCTAAACGCCCGATCAGCATTGCCCGTACATAGATGAAAAAAGCTTCATAATTCGGCAATATTCGTCAAATTTGAGGAAATCAGATAGAACCCGTTGTAATAATCATCAGCAAAATAACTGATGTTCTCAATCTAATTAACACTTTGAAATTAACCAGTAGATTCTTATCTAAAATTTCAAGGCAAAACATATGGCAAAAATCAAGCAAAATTCTCCCGTACTGTTCTTCTACAATAATTCAAAAAAATGGTTAGCAAAAATTTCAAAAAATGAATCATTTCATACTCATATTGGAATCCTGAAACATTCTGATGCAATCGGTAAAGAATATGGTTCAAAATTAATTACAAACAAAGACAAGTATGTCTATCTTCTTGAACCCACGATGTATGATTATGTAATGAGAATTCAACACGGGACACAAATTGTCTATCCAAAAGATATCGGTTACATCATTGCAAGAGCTGGTATTGGTGACGGTCAAAAAGTCTTAGAAATCGGAACTGGTAGTGGATCTCTAACTTCTTTTGTTGCAAGTGTTGTAAAACCTCGTGGACATGTATACACATTTGATGTTGATGAAAATTTTATGAAAATTGCTGAGAAGAATATCAAAAAGGCGGGCGTTTCAAAATATGTTACCCAACATAATTTGGATTTAAAAACCGCCAAAAAAATGCCTCTTGAAAACATGGATGTTGCATTAATTGATTTGGGAGATCCTTGGGTTGTAATTCCACAAGTTAGACAGATGCTTAAAGGAAGTGGAAGTCTATTTGCAATTTGTCCTACTATGAATCAATTAGAAAAATTAACTATTGCATTAGTTGAAAATGAATTTACTGACATCGAATCTACAGAGCATATTATTAGAAACATAGAAGCTAGAGAAGGAAAAACTAGACATTCTTTCCAAGGTATAGGACATACTACCTATCTCTGCTTTGCAAGAAAGGCCTTTTTTGGTCGGGAAACTAGAAAAACTTCGGAAAATCCAAATGTTGATGAAACTGACAAAAAAACCCCCACCAAGACTGTTAAAAAATCTCCAAAGACTACCAAAAAAACATCTACAAAGACTGCTAAAAAATCAACAAAAAAACCCACTGTCAAAAAAACCGCCAAAAAATCCTCCTAGTCGTTTGACACAAAACAAGATTTATTCGGTCATTTCTTGGAGAGTATTGCATGGTAAGAAAAAATCTAACCCTATCTATTGTAAAAAAATTCATTCCTGCTAGAAAGGCAAAATCTAGAAAAGGTGATAATGGAATCACTCTGGTTGTGGGTGGAAGTTACATTTACCATGGTGCTCCCATTTTATCTTCACTTGCTGCACTGAAATGTGGTACAGATCTTGTTTATACTTCCGTTCCTAAAATCAATGTCACTCCAACACGTGCAATTTCTCCAAATCTAATTGTAATTCCTTTGGTTGACCAAAAACTAACACTTGGTGCAGTAAACAAATTGATCGGTGCATTGCCACGTAATCTACATTCAGCAACTATTGGAATGGGTCTTGCAATCCAAGAAAAAAATTCTTTATTGCATTTTGTAAAATCTTTACTTGATAGAGATGTTAGACTGTCTTTAGATGCAAGTGCGCTAATCCCTGATGTCTTGCCATTATTGGCAAACAAAAATGTTGTAGTTACTCCTCATGCTGGAGAATTCAAACGATTATTTGGTGAATCTCCATCAAATTCTAAAAATGAAAGAATCAAACTTGTGGAGAAAAAAGCAAATGAGTTTGGAATTACAGTTCTTCTTAAAGGTCCACTGGATGTAATATCTAATGGTACTACTACATATCTAAATGAGAAAAAAACTCCTGCAATGACTGTTGGTGGAACAGGCGATGTTTTATCTGGGTTAGTTGCTGGATTGTTGTCAAACAATAGGAATTCTCTTGAATCTGCTGCTGCTGCGACATTTATCAACGGCCTCGCAGGTAAATCTGCACAAAAAAAATTAGGATTGCATATGACTTCGATGGATCTCTTAGATGAAATTCCATTTGTAATGAAGCCTTTTGATAGAATTGTGTGATTAGAATGAATGCAATAAAACATGTAGACTCCCACATGGATGATCTTATTTCAGATTTACAGACATTAATTCGTCAACCTAGTGTGTCTGCAAAAAATGAAGGAATAGAAGAATGTGCAAAATTAGTTCAAAAATTATTACAAAAATCAGGAATCAAATCTGAAATTTTAAGATTAAAGAAAGATGTTGCTCCGATTGTTTATGGGGAAATCAAATCAAAACAAAATCCATCCAAAACGTTACTGTTTTACAATCACTATGACGTACAACCTGCTGAACCATTTGATTTGTGGGATGATCCTCCATTTAGTGGTGTTCGAAAAGGAAATAAAATTTTTGGACGTGGTGCAACTGACGATAAAGGGGAATTGATTACTCGAATCAAGGCAGTCGAAGCATATCTTAAAACAACTGGCGATGTTCCATGTAACATAAAATTTGTCATTGAAGGTGAAGAAGAAACTGGCAGTGAGCACATTGAAGATTATCTAAAGAAATACCAAAAGAAATTTTCTTGCGATGGTGTTATTTGGGAATTTGGATATGTTGATGCAAAAAACAGGCCTATAGTAGGTCTTGGAATGAAAGGATTGCTTTTTGTGGAATTATCTGTAAAAGAATCTGTTCGTGACGCACATTCAAGTTTGGCAGTTTTGATAAAGAATCCTGCATGGAGACTAATCGAAGCTATAAACACACTTAGAAATTCTGATGGCAAAATTCTCATCAAAGATTGGTACAAAGAAGTTTCATCTTTTTCAAAAAATGATCTGGATATAATCCAAAAAGAACCATTTGACGAAAATGTATTCAAAAAAGAATTTGGGATTACATCTTTTGTAGGTAACAAGAAAGGAATGGATGCAAAAAAGGCACTAGTTGGAGGTGCCACTTGTAATATTGCAGGATTTGTTTCTGGTTATACTGGAGACGGTGCTAAAACTGTTCTTCCTGGAAGTGCCTTGGTAAAAATAGATTTCAGACTGGTTCCTAAAATGAATCCTAAAAAACAGGTATTGCGTTTAAAAAATCATCTAAAATCCAAAGGATTTTCTGATGTTGACATCAAAGTATTTCACGGAGAGGCTGCAGCTAGAACTGATTCTTCTCATCCTTTTGTTTCTCAAGTAAAAGATGCTGCTGACAAGTCTTATGGTAAATCAATCCTTAATGTTTCAAATGCTGGAACCGGTCCAATGCATCCTTTTGTTGAAATTCTAAAGGCACCGTGTATATCAATAGGAAGCACTTACATGTTTTCACGAATTCATTCTCCAAACGAATTTGCTAGAGTTGATTTGTTAAAGAAAACCACAAAATGTATCTGTATGATTATGGATAATTTTGGACAGGCCTAGTGGAGGCATCTGGGTATTTTTTTGATGATTTGAGCAAGTGATATTCTACCAGGGCCCACAATCATAATCACCAATGCTGATGCAAGTAAAATCAAATCTAACTCGACTCCTCCCTTGCCTGTAATGCTGGATGCTCCCTTTACCATGAAGATTGCACCTAACATGATTATTGAAATTAACGATGCAGATAATCTACTTAGAACTCCGATGATCAACAAAATTCCTGGAATTAATTCTGCTAATGCGATGGGAATTTGCATTTCTGCTGGCAATCCCATGTTTGGCAAGTTTTCTGCAAATCCTGGATTAAATTTTGAGATTCCATGAAGTATAAAGATCACACCTAATGCAGATCTTAATCCCATGAACACAATGTCGTTTAGAAATTTCTCTCTAATTTCAGCAGATGTCAACACGTTTTCCTCCAATTTTCAGTATAATTATTTTGCCCATAAATTACTCGTCAAATGTAGAAAGCCCTTTATTATGCGGCAAAATTATTTGAAATATGTCAATGTATATGCCAGGAGCAACTGCTGTTGGAATTACTTTTGATGGTGGTGTGGTTTTTGCTAGTGAGAAAAGGATCGCATTTGGAAATTTTCTTGTAAGTAAATCAACAAAGAAAACATTCCCAATCACTCCAAAAGTTGGTGCAACATGTGCTGGTCTTGTGGCTGACATGCAAATCTTAACTTTACAAATTGCGGCTCTTGCTAAAATTAGAAAAATGGAACTCAAAAGAGACGTTCCTCCAAACACTGTCGCTAAAATGATGTCAAATATGATGTATGAGAGAAGATATTTCCCATTATTGACTCAGGTAATTGTTGGTGGTGTTGTTGACAAACCAATCATGTACACTCTCGATCCATTGGGTTCAGTACTTCCTGATGAATATGCAGCAGTTGGTACGGGAGCTGAAATGGCATTAGGTGTCTTGGATCCTCAATTCAAACCAAACATGACTAAAGATGAGGCAGTTGATTTGGCAAGACGTGCAGTTCGCGCAGCATCTCTTAGGGATTCAGCAAGTGGTGATGGGATTGATATTCTCGTAATCACAAAAGATGGTACTGAAGAATTTACTGAAGAAATTAAATAATTAGATTCTATTTTAATCGTAAATCGTTTTACCTGTTTCCCAAAATTTATCTGAGATATAATGAATATTTTTAATTACTTCTCCTTTGTCCATCGTATCTAATTCAGAACTTGCTACAACTGATTTCCCAATTGCTAAAAATTTATGTTGAGACTCTTCAACTATGCAAACTAGTTTGTCTTTTTCAAATTCTGTAAATTCTTTAATCCCTGGCCTCATCAAATTTGCACCTTTACACATGAACTTTACTGCTCCCATGTCTACTGTGACTGCTGGAAATTTTTTTAACATTTCAGTTTCAGATAAAAACGGTAAATAATCATCTTCAACTTTTAGAATCTTGATTCCTTTTCCTGTGATTATTTGCGCATCATCTAAAATTTGATGAACTTTGACATTTTTCATTTTTGGTAATTCTATTCCCCATCTTTCTGAAACCGTTTTCAGGAGTGCAGCAGTCTCACTTTTTGAAATTAAATTTGACTTCAATCTCTAGCAATCTCTTGTCTGATGTCTAACAGGTCTCTAAGTATTGAACTCGCAGTTTCCATACCTCCCGCTCCCTTTCCGATAATTGTTTGAGTGCCCGAATGTTCTGAAGTAAACGCAATTGCATTTAATGTTCCATTAACGCATAGAGGATCATCGTTTGATACTTCTTTTGGTCCTACTACAAGTTCTTTGTTACACGATGCAATTAATTTAATTGAGCAATTATTTTTGGCAGCCTTTTTGATATCTTCTAGTGTGACTTTTCTAATCCCCGTACAGTTGATATCTGGTAAAGTCACTTTCATTCCCATTACCCAGTTTGCAAGAATGACTAATTTAGCTGCCGCATCTAATCCATCCAAATCTAAAGACTCGTCGGCTTCAACATATCCTTTATTCTGAGCATCTTTTAGAGCATCCTCATACGATATGCCTGTCCCCATGTTTGTCAAAATGTAATTTGTAGTACCGTTGAGTATTCCTGCAAAAGATGTTATTCTTTCCCCTCTTAGACTGTTTTTAGCATAATCTAGAATTGGAGTGCCTCCACCAACCGTGCCACTGAATTTGAACATGACCTGATTATATGTTGCAAGTTCTAACAGTGATGGAAATGCTAAAGCGAGTGGACCTTTGTTTACTGAAATTACATGCATTCCTTTTTTCATAGCTGTAGTGATGTGCGTCATTCCCGGTTCTGCATCTTTGTAGTTGCTGGCTGTAGTTTCAATAAGAACATCTGCCTCTACATTTTTCAACATGTCAATTCCTGACATTTTATTTTTAGTATCTGCATAATTTTTTACAGTCCCAAATTTTTTCTTGACTTCAATTAGTTTGTTAAAGTTTAATCCTGATTGATCTACTGCACTACCATTGCTGTCAAAGACACCTACTACTCTTGGCTTTAATCCGTATTTTGCATAAAGATCCTCTGATCTAGAATCAAATAATTTTACCAAGCTTTGACCTACGACCCCAAAGCCACATAGAATGATTCTCAAATTGTTTCATTCCTTTTTGTTGTGTTTTGGTGATTCATTTTATTCCTCTTGATTTTCTTTCATTAACTCTGTTTTATTAATAATTTTTGAATATTCTTTCACTAATAGCATCTCTTTGTTGATTTATGACTATGTGGATTCATCATCTTTTTCATGTTGCAATGAAATTGAATTGATACAGTATCTTTGATTTGTAGGTTTTGGACCGTCATCAAAAACGTGGCCTAGATGCGCTCCGCATTTGTTGCAATTGACTTCTGTACGAACCATGCCGTATGTCGTATCTGAAACATATTCAATTTTTTCTTCAGAAATTGGTTCCCAAAAACTTGGCCATCCTGAACCTGAATCAAATTTTGCGTCTGATGAAAAAAGCTCTTCACCGCAACAGGTACACTTGAAAATGCCTTCTAGTTTGGTATTGTTGTATTTTCCAGAAAATGGTGGCTCTGTTCCATGATTGATACAAATCTCGTACTGTTCTGGAGTTAACTGTTTTTTCCATTCTTCGGGATTCTTCTCAATTTTTTCTGTCATGATTCTTTTATCTATATTCTATTTTTTTAATTTTTTTCTTTTCTCTTCTGTTCTTTTTTCAGATTCAAATCTCTCTAAATCATACTCTTTCATGTCTACGTATTTCATAATTTTACTTAGATTGGGATGAACTTTGTTTATTTCTTTGAACATTTGTTGTGCAACTCTTCTATAATCTATGTGTCCTTGAGGGACAGTTCTTAATTCAATTAAATGGCATGCTTCTCTAAGGTTGAATTTCATAAAATACGGATAATTATATCCAAAATTTACTACGTACTGTCCTTGTTCTGGATATTTTATTCTAATTTTATTAAATGTCTCTTTAGTCTTATTCATGCAGTCTTTGAAGTCTTCCTCAATTCCTAGGATTTTAATTTCTTTTGGAATGTTGTATCCATGATCTGTTGTGAGAAGCTGTCTTTCAAGAGTCAGTGCTCTGTGTCTGTGGAAGTCTCTGAACATTCCGTAATTGTTACATAAATCAAATGTGTAGTAGATACTTTCAAATGCTCTTGATGGCCTATGGCGTCTGTTTGTTCTAATTTTTGCAAACTCATTAATTATTTTGACTTTCTTTTCCTTTGACATTTTTTTGACTTGTTGGAAAATATTTTGATATGATGTACTGGGTGATTGTTCATACATTATACTTGTAATTATTTTGTCAATGGCGTTTTTTTCAGATTCATAATCTACCAGTTTTGTAATTGTCCCTAATTTTGGGTTTGATTTGATTTCTTTAGATGTGATTGTTTTTGATTTATTCTTAACATCTCTGAGATATTTTTGAAATGCTTTACCGTATTTGTCATCAGCTCGTCTGACAAATGATTTGATTGTGGTATCTAATTCTTTTTTGATTTTTGAGGCTAAATCTTGCTCTTCTTTTAGTTCTGAAGAACCTAAAACTGTTAAGAGATATTCAAATGCTCGTCCATTTCCTGTGATTCCAACATTTGTCAAAGTTGATGCTGGCAATAAACCTCTTAGGATGTCAAGAGCCTTGGCTTTAGTTGAACCTCTGTAAATCATGTTTGCAGATTTTATGTCTGATTCATTTTTTAATTTAGAAAACAATTTTTCTTTTTCGTCAGTGGAATCTTTGAAACTGTATTTTTCTATTGGGTATTTTTCTCTGATGTAGTTTACCATTGGTTCTATGTTTTTTGAATAAATTTCAAACGAGAAATTGCAACTATCTTCATACATATCTGCAAAACGAGATTTCATAATTTCTGGATCTCTGTAAAATCTGTACTTTCCATTTTCTTTTTTGTTCCATGCAACATACCTTGATGATTTTTCTAAATATGATAAACCAATTCTTCTATCTTCAATTTTTTTTACTGCAATATTTGACAATCCTTCAATTGCAATCTGTGCTTCTCCTAACTCTGCAACAGAATCATCTCCGTATTCTAAAAGTACTCTGTTGTAAAATTCCTCTCCTCTACTTTTATTTTTTAAAAATTCATCAAGAAAAATTCTTCTCATGCTTTTGTCTGTTCTACTATATCTTGACATTAATGCGCCACGATCAACTTGTCGTGGTGTAATTATTGCAAATACATTGTCCTCTGTGTTTGAAAAGTGATCTGATAGAATCTTTTTTTCTTTAATTGAGAATTCAGACAATAACGATGTGTTGATTCACAATTATTAATAGTCTATTTCTTTTTTCCAATTTGAATTAGATCGGGTCCTTTGTCCCTGTTTTTGTCTTGACCCTTTGCTTGCCATCTGAGTAACACTTGCTTGAATGCTTCAGCATCTTCTTCATTTTCTGTATACATCAGTGTTGTAACCCAATATCCTTTTTTTGCAGTTTTTCCTCCAATTGAATTCATCCAAAAATCGCTTGGCAGAGTTTCCATTGATTTATTGTTAGGATCTTTTGTGGCTTCAATCCATCTACTTGCTACAAAATTCAAAATTTGCTCAAGTTCTTCTTTTTGAATCATGAGCCTGTTATTTTGTCTCTAGATTTTAAAATTACTCAAAATTAGCCAATTTTAGTTTGTGAATTTAATCTTACTAAAACTAAAAACATTTCTTACACTTTGTCGGTTATACAAATCCCTAAACTATCACACATGACAAACGACGATATCGAAATCATCGGTAAAAATGTCAAAGACATGTACGGAACATTCATGGGTAAAGTCGTAGGAACAATAACTGATATCGACGGAAGTATTCAATCCGTTGGCATTGACTGCGGTTCTCAAGGATTACAGCAAATCCAATATGAGCAATTAGTAGTTCAAGGCGAAATTGTTATTTTCATTCCAAAATGGAGACTCGACTCACAAAGACTCATTCGTGAAAAGCAATTAACTCTACGTCGATTAAAAGCATTGATTGACATTGTTTCAGAAAATGACGACATGAAAGCAGATGCAGAAATCATTCATGAGAAATACAAGTCAAAACTTGTATCATTAGATGAAACAGAACGTGAAATCAAAGCAATTCTTGAGGCAAGATTGGCAGAGTTAGATGATCAAATGAAGTCAGCTAAAATGTTATCGTTTGATGCAAAAGTACAATACAAGAGCAATGAAATCTCTGATGCAACATTTGAGACTGTGAAATCATGCACAACTGAGGTAATTGAGCATGTAACTCACGAAACAGCAGAAATCGCAAATGTAAAGAGTAGAATTGCAGACCTTGAATTGGAAGTGCAAGAGATAACAGCCCCTCCAACACACAACATCCAAGAATCCGCCCGTTCATATCTGGAGACTTCTGAACCACAACAAGTAGTTCAGACAATACTTCCAGAAGTACCAGTCGAATCAACAATAATACCTTCAGGACCAATTGAGGCACCAAGTATCCCTATACCTGAACCTCCAACTGAATCTGAAGTAAACTTTGCATTCCCAGAACCACCCCAACAGGTGACAGCAGAGACTTCAAAAGACGATAATGATAACGATTGGCTTGCAAGAATGGAAGCACAATAATTTTTTTAAATTATTTTTTTAACACTTAGAAAGATCTACCTTCATACACTTTTTGATGGTTGAGACATATGCAATTGGACTTGGAAACAATGATGGCTCTCTGAGAAAAAAGGCTGATTCTGATTATGTCGCTTTCTGGGATGATCAGGCAAAGCATTTGTCGTGGTTCACCCAGTGGGATAAGACCCTCGATTGGAGTCCTCCTTTTGCAAAGTGGTTTGTTGGAGGCACAATTAACGCATCATACAACGCACTGGATGTCCATCAGGACAAAAAATCTAAAAAATCGGCTATTTTATGGGAGGGTGAAAATGGTGAATCTCGAAACATCTCCTATGGCGAAATGTTTACACAAGTTCAGAAATTTGCAAATGTTCTCAAATCATTGGGTGTTCAAAAGGGTGACCGTGTCACAATCTATCTGCCTATGGTTCCAGAACTCATAGTTTCAATGCTTGCATGTGCACGAATTGGTGCAACACATACTGTGATTTTTTCTGGATTTAGTGCAACGTCGATTAAGGACAGAGTATCTGATTCAAAATCTAAAATTATCATTACTGCAGATGGAGGGTATAGAAGAGGAAAAATTGTAAAACTCAAAGATGTGATTGACGATGCAATAAAGGATATTGATTTTGTTGAACATGTGGTAGTACTTGAAAGAACTAAAAATAAAATCACAATGACACCTAAAGATAAGCTTTGGAATGACTTGATGAATAGCATTTCAGAATCATGTCCTGCTGAATCATTACCCAGTGAGCATCCTCTTTACATTTTGTATACTTCAGGTACTACTGGAAAACCAAAAGGTGTATTACACGGTACTGGTGGATACTTGACTCATCTACATTCAACTTTCAAGTGGGCTTTTGACATAAAAGATTCTGATGTCTTTTTTTGTACAGCTGACATCGGTTGGGTTACTGGACATAGTTATGTTGCATATGCCCCATTTCTTCATGGTGCAACACAAGTAATGTATGAAGGAGCTCCTGATTTCCCGGACGCATCTAGAATGTGGGATATTTTGCAAAAATACAAAGTGACAATTTTTTACACTACTCCAACTGCGTTGAGAATGTTTATGAAATTTGGTGATGAGATCCCAAATTCATTTGATCTTTCAAATTTAAGATTGCTTGGTTCGGTAGGTGAGCCAATAAATCCTGAAGTTTGGAAATGGTATTTTAAAACAATTGGAAAAGAAAAATGTCCAATAATTGATACCTGGTGGCAGACTGAAACTGGAGGTATGCTGATATCTCCACTTCCTGGATTGGAATCTCTTCCTCTAAAGCCCGGATCTGGAACACTTCCAATTCCAGGCGTAGACATCTCGGTAGTTGATGAAAATGGAAATGATGTTCCTGTGAATACAAAGGGGTATCTTGTAATCAAAAATCCTTGGCCTGGAATGCTTTTGACCTTGTGGAATGATGATGAAAAATACAAAACAGTATACTGGTCAAAATATGAGAATTGCTATTATCCTGGAGACTATGCTCGAAAAGATGAAGATGGGTATCTTTGGCTATTGGGTCGAGCAGATGACGTTCTAAAAGTTGCAGGTCATAGAATTGGAACTGCGGAGCTTGAAAGCTGTATTGTTTCTCATCCGAATGTTGCAGAATCTGCAGTGTGTGGGATTCCTGATGAAGTCAAGGGCGAGGTGATTATTGCATTTACAGTTTTGAAACAGGGATTGGAACATGATTCAAAAATACTGGAAAAAGAAATTTCTGATAAAATCAGAACTGACATTGGTGCAATTGCAACGCCTAAACAAATCTACTTTGTTTCAAGGCTCCCAAAAACTCGTAGTGGAAAAATAATGCGAAGGTTGCTCAAAGCTATAGGCAACAATGAAAAAATTGGCGATGTTAGCACTTTAGAGGACGGAGCTGCAGTGACCGAAGTTCAACAAGTTTTTGACGACCTACAGAAATCTGTTAAAGAGAATTCAAAATAATCTATTTTTTACAAAAACCGCAACTGCATTCAAACATTCCTGCCTTTTCCATGCATTGATCATGGTGTTCATTATAACATTTGTTGCAGATTACCATTTAGACCACTATCTTCTTTTTGTGAGTTTTTTCGTGAATCAATACTTTGTCAAAAGTATCTGAATATCCATCCCAATGAAAACTACATTCTCTACAATTGTATTTCATTTCAAATCATCCTTCTTAATTTTTTCAGATTCTTTGAATGCATTTACATTCTCAACTGATTTGCTATTTTTTGAACTGTTTTTCAGTTTTTCAAGTATTTTTTTAAACATGCTTTATTTGGGTTCTCTCTATAATATACTGGCGTAATTTTTGATTTTCACGCCTAATTTTCTATATGTATCTCCAAAATTCTATAAATAATCAGGAATAAGTAGATATTATTGATAATTTACTATATAGATTATGCCTGGATATCTGGGAAACAAATCCGATAACAAAGTTCATCATTTGGCAACAATGAAACAAGATTGTGAGATTTATTATATAAAAAAAGTAGATCAGGTTTACTTTACTCCAGACACGTTAGAAAATGCAATAAAAGAAAAATTCACTCCTTGCACACATTGTATAGAATCTTAGATGTTCTTTAATTAATGATCAAAAATATTCTATTTTGTTCTCATGTGTAACAAGTTTGATGTTTTGCATGACTGATTAATTTTATTGTGTTCATACTACTGAGTTATGTAATATTTTTGAACAAATCTCTAAACGTTGATTTGAAATACATATAATCTGACAATATACAAATTTTGATTAATGATTGGTGGTCATTTTGATATTGAAATTATTGTTTTGGATGTCTCATAATTTATTTTCTTAGTTCATTAAAATTTACTTTGGATAACATTTCAAACATTTCTTTCAGTCCGTCATATTCTGATTTTGAATTCTCATCTAATTGATCATATTCTTTTTCTTTTATTTCATCTAGCTTTGCATTTGATGCTTTGAAGAATTCTTGATACTCTTTAATTTTTTCATCAGTCATTTGCTCTAAATCAAATATGACTGTGTTACTTCCGAGCAAATTTCCATTTTCATCATACAGACTAGTTGCTTGTAATAACCCTGAAAAAGTTTCTCCGTTTTGTTTTTTAAAAGTAATTTTTCTATCAGTTACTTTGCCTGTATCAAACCAAATTTTTAAAGAATTATTCATATCTTCCCAGGATTCTTTTGGAACATGCTCGAAGATTGGTCTTCCTATGATTTCTGATTTTGCATACCCTAGTTTGGCCGCATAGGTTGAATTACAGTCTAAAATTACGCCTATGGAGTTGACTCTTCTCCACATTATTGGGGCGTCTTTGAGTGTCTTTCTTGCTTCTGTCTGAGGCATTTTTTAAAATTGTATTGACTAGTTATTAAATTGAAATCTTAGAACCATTGATCGAGATTGTGACTCTTTTTCTCAAGAGCTTTTTTCAACCTGTTTAAAGTTGACTGGATTCTGTCCTCAGAAAAACTCCTTTCCTTTACTAAATAATTTGTCACTCCTTCATAATCTACTTCTTTAAACACAATTTCATCTACATCTGCCACCTCTGGATTTAGGAATATTTCTCGTATTTGTTGAAAATCAATTTCTTCTAACTGTTCTTGAATTTGAGGAATGTCTTCTAATCTTGAATGTTGTTTAATCAGCTTCATTGCAGTTTTTGGACCAATTCTCTCAAAACCGTTTGGATTAAAATCAGTTCCAATTAAAATTCCTACATCAATTAATTCTTCTCTGGTTAACCCTATTGCATCTAGTGTCTTTTGGGTTTCTATTATTTCTGGAAGTACGTCGATGTATGTATTCCTGTTTGGGATTTTTCGTCTTCCACTGGTTGTGAAATTCCTTACCAATCTTTTTGCTCCACACAATATGGAATCATAGTCTTGGCTGGCCGAAGCATATGCTTGTCCTGTATTTGTTAGATGAGCTGCTGTTGCTTCGCCTTCTGATGGAGCTTCAATGTATGGAATTCCTAAATATGTAAGAAATTGTTTTGATTCTTTGACCATTCCATCTTTCATGCTGGTTGTTTGCTGTGCAAATTTTCTTGCTTCCTCCATATTTCCTGCCGCAACAGCTTTTTCATATTTTACCGTGGCATCTTTTTTAATTTGCTTCCTTCTCTCAATCTCGGCAGTTTTCAGTGATGGTGGTTTTCCATCAAAAACGTAGACTGGTTTGATGCCTAATGATAGGAAATTGATATTTCTGTATAACAGTCCGCTGAGGTGACTTGTAATTCTCCCTTCCGAATCTGATAGCTGTAATCCGTCAGGGCCTCTGATGCTTGCTAAAAACTGGTAGATTGCATTGTATGCATCAATTGCTATTACTTTATTTGAAAATGCCTCAAGAGTTGTTTTCTCTCGAATGACTAACTCTTTTAGGTTTAATCCCATAAGTTTTCTTGATGTTTTCAGGTATTTTGTGTTTGTCCTTGCAATTTGATCGATATTAATTACAAAATTTAAAATAAAATTTAATCTTCATGCCAGTAGAACATTGAATTGTCTCTGAGAAATTTCCCCCTATATGTACAGGATAAAATTTATGAAATTCGCTATGATTCAACTGATAAAATTTCAAAAATTGTTTCATATTTTCCTCTTTCTGAATCTGAAAAGCAAGAAATCGTATTCATTTTAAATGATGATGGCTTTGACGGATTTAATTCTATTTTCACTGATTCTGTTACTGATGAAGAATGGGTTAGAACGAAAGATCAAATCAAAAAGAAATTCAAAGATGAATTGTTTGATATTGATAATATTGGATCATAGCAATTCGCTTTATTATGGAGATAATCTCAGATTAAATGCCGAGATAGCCAAGTAGTACGGCGGCCGTCTCGAAAACGGCTACGCGCAAGCGTGCGGGGGTTCGAATCCCTCTCTCGGCGCCTCATTTTGAAAATGTTTAAACTAACTTGAATGCTGTAAATCTTTATGACTCTTGAAACAGAATTAAAAATTAAAGATTCAAACATTTCTACTATTGAATTGATTTCTCATTTTAGAGAAAAATGCAAAATTTGCGGACATCATAGAATTATGCATAATGAATTAGGTGCATGTGAAGGTGTGATGAATAAACCATGTACTTCTGGCTGCGACAAGTTTGAAGCAGAATAATGATCATTAAAATTCTGAGATTGGTTTAATTCTTTAATAGTATATTTTTGTACTCTCATTATGAGCTCCAAAAAAACTGGCGAAAAAATCTACCCTCAAGGATATGAGCCAGAAATTGCTCCTGATGCTCCAGATGATGATGTAAGAAATAATTTGTTAGATTTTATCTTAAAATCTGGACCGTCTGAAGTTGTTGATACTGATTTGTTTGCTGTAATGGCAAAGAGACGTTCAACAAGAAAATTTTCAGACAAGCCTGTTGAGACTACTAAAATCGACAAAATAATTGCAGCAGCTGATACTGCCCCTACAGCTGGAAACTTTCAGGGATTTGAAATATTTTACATCAAGAGTCCTGAAAAGAAAAAACTCCTAGTTGAGGCTTGCAACAATCAACCATATGTTGATGCCCCTGTGGTTTTGGTTTTTTGTAAAAATCCTTCCCGAGTCAAATTTGATTTTCCAGAATACGTTCTTAAAAAATTCGCTATTCAAGATGCAACTCTTGCTGCAGGTTATTCACAATTGGCAGCTCAAGCATTAGGTTTAAGTTCAATTTGGATTGGGATGTTTGACGAACAAAAAGTAATGGATATAATAGAAACTGATCTAGTTCCCTCCTCTGTACTCTGCATTGGATATCCTGAACAAACAAAATTTCCTAAACCTCGAAGAAATCTCAAAGATCTGGTTCATGTCAAGTGGTAAGATCTATAGTGGAATTCTCCATCTTTAAATAATGATTAATTATTGTAAGTTTTATGACCGATGCATATGTAATGCTAAATTGTGAACTTGGTGCAGAAGCTGAAATCATCGAACAACTAAAAGAAATTGAACAAGTTGTAGATGTCTTTGAAACTATAGGTACTCATGACATGCTAGTAAAATTACAGGCAGAAAATTTTGAGAAAATTCGTGAAATTGTCTCTTGGAACATTCAAAAATTAAAAAATGTCCGTGCCACTGCCACCTTGATAAAAAAGGATAATTAAGATTAGTTGATACTCTATTCAAATGACTGATGAGAAAAACGAGATTGATAAATTAATTGATAATATGATTGCTAGCGGTGATGAGTTAGTTGATAATCTCAAAACTGTTTTACCAAATTCATTATCTGAATCAATGGTGATGTTTCATGAATCAAATGTTGCAAATCTTAAGAAAATTAAGGACTTTTTAAACAAATAAGGTCTATTAGGAATATACTATTATTGCTACTATATCCTTTTTAATCATTATTTCAGATCTCTTTTGTGGGCAGATCTAGAACTATCTCTATAACTGTAAAAAAGAAAACAGGTGATGCATTTGATGCCATTTTGAGGATGCCTCCAAAGATGATGCCTGATGCAAAAATTAATGAATCTGGATGGTGGTCATTTACTGGACCTCACGGAAAATCTATGCTGAAATTTAATGAAAATAAATCTCTGGGAATTTTAGACCATCAATACGTTGATGAAGAATCTTCTTGGGATGTTCCAATGCGTGTAGTGTCTAATGGTGATGTGTCTGAAATTGTGATCACTTTAAACAAACCTGATGAGATAACTGATGAACAGTTTGATCAAAGAATGGCTGAGCTAGGGGATATGTTCAATTCGATGAAAAATATTATCGAATCTGAAATCTGACCTGTCTGTCTTGCGCCTAAAGAATACAATTCATTCTTCAAGCTTAAATGTAAATTTTGCAATATAATTCTGAGAAAAAATGCCTTATGAAGAAGTGTATTATCAGAGATTGAAAGAAGATGATCCTGAAGATTATGAGAAACTAAAATCTAAAAAGCAGGCCTAGTCTTTTTCCGACTCTTCAGAATTTTCATTTTGATTGTTACCTGGCCCCACCATGTCTTCTGGTTTGACTCTACTATCCCAATCTCCTTTGACTCCTTTAATGAGAGAGATAATTCCAGTTCCGATAAATCCTAAAACTAACATAAAGAATATTGTCTGATCAAATATCTTAAACGAACAATTAATTTCTACAGGGGGCATATTATCTGAATATTCATAGCATGTTCCAAATTCATTTGATTCTAAAGTGGCTGCTTGAAAATTTTGTCCAAATCCTCCTAATATGATAAATCCTACAAAAACCAACACTATGCCAATTATGGTGAATCTCATATCACTCATAATTTTTTTTCTAATTTATCGTATTTACAGTTTGACTTTATGTGTGTCTAGTGTTATTTTTCAAGAGATGCTTTGAGATTCTCCAAAGATGTCTCGTAAAATGCTCCTAAGAATACCATGAAATCTAAAAATTGTTTTTCAGACATTTTTTTGCTATTGAGATATGATTGCCAAGTTAATTCAACCAGATTCTTTGATTTAGCCTTAATCGAAATGGTTGCAACATATGCTCTTAGTGGCAATCCTTCTGTTGCAATATATGTAAAATATTCTCCTTTTTTCCATGCAACTACATGCTCTTCAATTTGATTTCCATCTGCAAATGTGATTAATCTGACTGCTCCTACATCTTTTTTCTTTTTTGAAAGATATACTGTCTTTTTAACATCAACTACCCATGTAGGCAATCCTGCAATATTGCTAATTTTTCTCCAGACTTTATCTTTAGATACTCTGATTTTGATTGTTTTTTTTACTGTACCTGTATGGAATGTTTTCTTTATTTTCTTCATCCTTACGTCCACTATATTTTGATGAGTTTTAAATTTTAGTTTATAATCATTTTTAATCCCCAAATGATAATGGTATCAAATGGTCTTTGGATGGGGTAAAAAGAAACAAGAGGAGTCTTCTCTTGAAGAAATTCCTCAAAACAAGGAAATTTCTTTAGAAGATATCCCAAAAATCATATCTGATCTTAGTAAATTGAGAAAAACTCAAACCTTGAATAACATTAATAATTTGAGAAACGATACTGAGCCTCTAATTCATGATTTGATGAAAATCGGCAATAAATTAGAAAAAGATAATCTGAATATTGATGATATTGATAAACATCTTGCAATCATTGTCGTAAGAGGTAAGAAACAAGTTATTGATATGATCAAAAAAGATGTTGTTTCATTACCAAAAATTTCTTCTTTTGATGATGCTGAAAAATTAAATTCTACACTGAATCTTATTCTCAAAAAAGTCGGTGATGTTTTGGGACGCCAAACTCGAGTAATTCATATTTTTGCTAAAAAATATGCTGCACAATTAAAAGAAAATCTTGAAGTAATGAATGCCAATCATTCTGAAATTCAAAAATTATTGAAAAATTATAATTCTACAAAATCTCTTTCTGAAGAGATGCTTGATGTTATTGAACAAATAAAGAATTTAACTGAATTACGTGAAGAAAAATCCCAAAAAATTTCAGAAATAACTGGGAATGTCTCTGTCATAAATAAAAAAATCTCTTCCATTCAAAACAGGATTGATGAAATAAAATCATCTGATGATTACAAAAAATATCTGAGCCTGAAAAATTCTTTGGATGAATTTGTTAATCAAAAATCAAAAATCAAAGATCAAATTAATACTCAATTTACAAAAATTTCTCGCCCTCTGAGTAGATATGAATATGCATCATCACTAGATAAGGACCAGAAAAATATTTTGTCAAAATTAGTTTCTGAACCATTTGATGTATTGAACTCTAAGAATAAAGATTCTGTGATAGTTATACTAGAAAATGTTCGTAAAGGAATTTTGTCTGGCTCTATCTCTGTAAAAGATATAGATAAAACCTCTTCTCAGATCACTGAAACAGAAGAATCTTTGGATGAATTTGTAACGCAGGTTTCAGATTATCATGAAAAATACAGCCAAATGCAAAATGAACTTAATTCACTAGTATCTAAAGAATTAGTTTCTTTGGAAAACGATCTTGTTAAAAATACCTCCTTGATGGAAGAGTCAGTCCTGAAATCTGAAACTTTTCAAAGTGAGATTAATGAAATAGATTCAAAAATACCTGAATTGATATCTGAAATTGAACAAAAATTAAAACAATTTTCTAATACTCGATACACTATTTTGACATCTTAAAATTAAATTAGTTCTAAACTGGAGATTATCTGTGTTATTTAAAAAGAAAAAGTTTGAACGTAAAGTTTTCTTGAAAAAAGACGTCATGGACAGTATATTGTCATTTTGCCAAATGAAACATCCTAATGAAGGAATTTTAATCTTAAAGGGAAAATCCAAAAATGGTGAAATCACAATAGATGGACTAGTGATTCCACCTTTTAGTGAAACTGGTCCTACTTTTGCAGGATTCCCACATTCATTCTTGCCTTTTGATATGAGCTATGTTGGAATTGTACATTCTCATCCAAGTGGTTCAGCAGAACCATCTGTAACTGATTTACATAATTTCTTTGGTCTAGTTTCAATGATTGTGAAATCTCCCTATGATGATGATTCTATTTTTGCATGGGATAGTAATGGAAATTCTATCCCCCTTCTGATCAAATAATTAATCCAACATTTCTGCTGGTAATCTTATGAAACCTGAAGAAACTTTATAACCGTTTTAACGGTACTTTAATTGAATTGAATCCACAGCTTAAACGATATTATGTTTTTCTTGGCGCATCTTTGATATTCAGTATTGGATTACAAATTGGGCTTGGCATGCTTGGTGTTCCATGGTATTTTAGTATCGGATTAGTTATGGCAATTTTCATTTTACTACCCATGATTATGCGTAGACGACAAATGAGTCGTATGGGAAGTTATGGTGGCGACTCTGGATCTGGCGGAGGTGGATTCTTTGGAATGGGTTCACAAGGAAATTCAGGTGGAGTAAGATACGTTTGTCTTGTTTGTAATAACAAACACAAGGGTGGTTCTTGTCCTCGCTGTGGTTCTAAAATGCAAAGAGCTGATTTTTAACTGATAAAAAATGTCTTTAGATGAAATTCGTAAAAAGGTAATCTTTCACAATTCTGTTGATGTGTGGATTGCAGCATGCTCCGAAAAAAATGTTGATTGGACTAATCCTGAAGACTACAAAAAATTTATTGCACATCTACTCAAAAACAATCTTAATCTCAAGGCGTTTAATCTGTGTGCACATGAAGCAGGTGCTACTGAGGATCAGAAAGTAAAGTTTACTGAAATTTTGTCTGAGACCAAAGATGATCCTAATTCTTTAACATATACAATCAAACTAAATGATACTGCATTAGATATTATTCGCAGTTACTCTATATGATTATCTTTTCAGCTTTGGATTAACTATTGCATCAAGAGCGTTACCGATAAAGACAAAGGCCAATCCTGTAATTGCAATCATTACGCCTGGTGGCATTATCCACCACCACATTCCTCTGGCAGCTGCTCCGAATGTATTTGCATCATGTAGTATTTGTCCCCATGTTGGAAATGATGGATCTCCCAGTCCTAGAAAACTAAGACCTGCTTCAGTAGTAATTGCTGCTGGAACTGAAATTGCAATACTTGCAAATGCATATGGTAATAATTGAGGCACAATGTGTTTGAGAATTATTTTGGAATCTTTCTGACCCATCATATTTGCTGCATCTACATATCCTCTAGTTTTGATCTGAAGTGACATACTTCTTGACACTTTTGCTATCCCTACCCATCCAAAAATCATCAAAAAACCTACCATTACAAAGATGCTATTGCTGATTGTAACTGATAATATGATGAGAAATGGGAGTGCTGGCAATGCATAGATGACATCGTTTAACCGCATCATTACTTCATCTGTTTTTTTGCCTTTGTATCCTGCATAAACTCCATAAAGTAATCCCATGATGACTGATGCAATAGACACCACTAATCCTATGAATAACGCTAGTGGTGTTCCCCACAACAAACCTATTGCCAAATCTCTCCTTAATTCATCAGTCCCCATCATTCCGAACGCTTTACCTCCAATGATTAATCTTGACTCTTGAATCTGACTTTCTGAGTTTATTCCATACAAATCAATTGAGAAAATATAATCTCCTTTCAATGGCTTGTTTAATTGACTTTTTGAAAAAACTATGTCTTCAGCAGACAATCTTTCAAACAGAAATTCAAATTTTTCAGATTGTAATGAAAGGTTCTTCTTTATGGATTCGTCAGTGGAAAAAATTCTTTCACTATGAATTGTTTTTACATTTGAATATGGCAAAGATGTTGATAACAAATCTAATTTAATTCCGTCTGGTCTGATTATTGATAATTGTAGTAAGGGTGATCCTGAGTATTCTGATGAAAATTCATAGATGAAATCATTTGGGAATTCATCATAATCAAAATTTACTCCAAATTGGTGGGATGTAAGTGTGATTTCTCCATTTGAGATATTTTGTATCATTGGTTTCTCTAAAATTTTGTGTTCTGGAATTTTTTCAATCATGAATATATTCACCCATACTGGAATTGCTACTTTTGGATTAGAAATCCAGCTTCCTGGATTGTTCCATTCTTGAAATGTTTCAATGGGTATGGCTACTATGGCAATTATTGAAGTTACGATTAGAATTACAAGAATTACAATTCCTGCAATTCCCATTTTGCTTTTGAAAAATTCTTGCTTTATCTCTTGAGGGGTAATGCTGCTCATTGCCCTGTCCTCACTCTTGGGTCAAAGTATCCGTATAACAAATCAGCAATGAAAATGCTCACAAGGAAAAATACTGTGAGAAGATATGTTGCACCAATAATTACTGGAAGATCCATTACGGTGATAGCTTCAAAATACAATCTTCCCATTCCTGGCCAATCAAACACAGCTTCTGTAATTATTGCACCACCTAAAGAACCGGATAAACTAAGTGCTAAAATTGTCACAATTGGTGGTGCTGCATTTTTTAATGCATGAGTATAGATAATTCTTTTTTGTTTGACTCCTATTGTTTTTTTTGCTATGATGAAGTCTTCTTGCATTATTCCAACCATGAAGTTTCTTACAAGATATGCCCAAGATCCAAATCCAATCATTACAATTGTAATTAACGGTAATGCCATGTGGTACAACAATGATCCTATGTATGCCGGATCTGATGATGGAATGTCTGGAGTTGCTCTTGCAGGAAATATCTGATATGTAAATGCAAATAAGAATATCATCAACATTCCTATCCACCATACAGGAAAACTCGAACTAATAATTGCAAAACTTGATGTAATTCTATCAATTCCTGAACCTACCTTGCTGCTGGAGAATGCCCCGAGAAAAATTCCTATAATTGATATGATGATTGTAGCAGTAGTAAACAACAAAACAGTTCTTGGTAGTTTTTCAAAAAGTATGTCCTTCACATCTGAAGATCCTTCATCACTAGTAAGAAATGTGGCGTATCCGAAATCCAATATCATAATTTTGTACATGGTCACTCCAATTCTTTGTGGGGAATACCATGGTTCATCCAAACCTAAAACCTGTATTCTTTGATCAATTTGACTTTGAATGAATCCTTCAAAATCTTCCACTGATGAGAAGCTTTGTGCAATTGCCGGGTTTTCTGTAATTTCTGATCTTACTTGAAATACAATTCCTTGTTTTAGAATTGTATCCATGTTGGAGCCTACTAATGATATTGTGATTAGCAAGGTTATCATTAAAACTCCGAACATTGTCGCCACTCGTGTGGCAACATACTTTCTCATGCTCAATAATCTCAAGGAAGCGAATCAGTTTATAACAATACGTGTTTTTTCCCACAGTTTATTACTGCATGAAAATATCTAGATTTTAGAAAGACATGTCCTTTGATAGAGAAAGAGAAATGCACACCGCAAAATGTGGTGACTGTGGAAATGAATGTCAAGTACCATTCCAGCCAAAAGAAGACAGACCTGTTTATTGCAGAGAATGCTTCCAAAATCATAGACCTGCACCAAGACAAGGTGGCGGTAGATTTGGTGGAAGATCTGGTGGCTATGGTGGCGACAGAGGCTCTAGATTTGGTAGAAGAGACGACAGACCACGTGAAATGCATGACGCAAAATGTGGTGACTGTGGAAATGATTGCCAAGTACCATTCCAGCCAAAAGAAGACAGACCTGTTTATTGCAGAGACTGCTTCCAAAACCACAAAAATTAGAACAACCGTTTTGAGTAATTTTCAAAACTCTTTTATTTTATAAAACAAAGATTTAGAATCTCTCATCGTTGCCAAATGCTGTTGAATAAAATTCCATCTAGAGACAAAATTTCACTTGGTATGTCTGTTTATGTTATTCAAAAACATGATCAACATACTGGTCATCTAACTGAGGGAAGGGTTAAACGAGTTTTAACATCTAGCAATTTTCATCCTCATGGAATCAAAGTTGAATTAGATTCTGGAAAAATAGGCCGAGTTCAAAGTATTGTTTAATTTTAAAATCAGACGAGAGTGAAACGAATTCTAGGCTTTACCAAGGCAGAAAAGCAAGTCTCTCGTCTATAATCTATACGCGATCATATCATTTAAAGATTTTATGAATATATGACAAATAACAAATAAAACTTTGAATTTTTATTGATTTTACATGAGTGCAAATACAATTCGAAAAGCTAAGAAACTTGTTGAAAATGGCGGCGTGGTAAAAATTGAAGATGATTTATTCCAAATAAAATCGTCATCTGATCCAGAAAAATCTTATTTTGTCACATCTGATTCTTGTGAATGTCCTGGATTCAAAAATTTCTATAAATTTCATCATGGGAAAGGACTAAAGGCTAATTGTTCTCATTTAGAAGCAATTAGAATTTTCAAGGAAGAAACTTCAGATTAATTTATTTCAAATTTTTAATATCTATTTTCCCAACAAATGCCTTGTTTTTTACTATGATGATTGGACGTAGAATTAATCCTGGATACTTCGCCATTAATTTGACCAGTTGACTATCTGTCATTTTTTTATTATCCAAATCTAATTCCTTGTACATTTTGTCTCTTTTTCTAAGGAGTTCTGTTGGTTTTTTCCCTGTCATTTTGATAATTTTTTTTAATTCAGATTCTGAAAATGGTTCTTTGAAAAAATCTCTTTTTTCAATATCTGCACTTATTCGTTCTACTTCTGAAATGGTTTTTTTACATGTAATGCAGCTATGTTTATGACATATTTTCAATATGTTTTGTTTCCCATGTTTGGGTTAAAAATCCTTTAGAAAAATTTGGTGATTTTGAATTTAAGATCTGCATAAAAATTATCTGATGTTTATTCTTCAGATGGTTCTTCAGATGGTTCTTCAGATGGTTCTTCAGATGGTTCTTCAGAATTTTTATTTTCTAGATGCTCTTCGTTGAATTGCTCAAGAACTTCTTTTGGGATTGAAATTCTATCCAAATATGCTTGTCTTGCTTCTTCCATTGTGCCTCCATTTGCAATGATTTCTTCTTTGATTTTTTGAGCTTCTTCAAAGTTATTCTTTGTAAAGTCCAATTGTCTAACTACCAGTTCCCTGATTTCTGGATTCAGTCCTGCAATGTAGTCATCATACTGATATCCTCCATAGGTGCCATGACCTGGCTTGTATTCTTCAATTGCCTGATTTTTTAGATTGTTTGCAATTATTCTCTGCTGTTCTAAGAATACTTGATCGGCAATTGGCTTTGAAGCTTCTCTTTGTTCAGAAATTAGTTGTGCAAGTAGATTGTGATAATATTTGAACAAAGTTTGACCGATTGGATTTTTTTCAAAATCACTTTCATTTGAACTGAGATATTTTATTGCTTCATCTGTTGATAATTGCTGTTGTAATAATGAGACCGGTGTGCTATCTCCTTTAACCTGAAATTCAGTACTTGCTAATCCTGTCATGCCATACCATGATGCAACTATGTTGACAGTATATGTTCCTGGAACTCTTTCAAAATTCTTGAACTCTGCTCTAAACATGCCATCTGGATCTGTGAATGCTTTGGTAGTGTCTGCTCCAGTTCTGACTAGAACCTCCACACCTCGAGTTGCCTTGTATGCGTGATCAACAACTCTGCCTGTCACAACTACTGTTTCTCCTGAATAGACTGCGCCTTTTTCCATTTCTATTTCAACAATAAATTCCCAAAGAGCTGCCTGAGAACTAGGAATAATTGAAAATAGAATTAAAAATGAAAATAATCCTACGATTACGGGCTTGTCGTACACATGAGATGCTTTTGATTTATGCAGTTAAGACAAAGTATGAATAAAAATTCGCTATTTTTCAATTTTTATTGAGCAATTTTGGACCTTGAGCCCTTGAGATTTGTCAATTTAGCAATCCCGTCTAACTCTTAAACTACGAGAACCTTCCTAATCTTAAATCATGGATTTGGAAAAATTCCGAAATGATGTCTTTGAGATGACTGAAAAACTCTCAAAAAACCTCAAAGAAAATGATGTCTCCAAACTGAATTATGTTAGGCAGCAATTAATTGGAATGTATAAAAAAAATCTAGTCAAAATCAATCACTCTATTTTGGAACTAATCTGTGCTAGCACTCTGATTTCAAGAGGTTATGCAGTTGAGGTTGAAAAAGAAGTCACTGATATTTTGGTATGTGATATCTTTGCAAAGAAAGGTGGTGGCAATACCATAATTGAAATAGAAACTGGATTTACTCCTCCAGAACATGCAATGGATACTATAGATTACTTTTCGGCAAGAATCATGAGTAAGATTGCTAGATACAGTCAGCATTGTTCAAAGTTTTCTTTGGCAACCCCTGTCGTTGGAATCTTACCTATTTCGAAAATCTTCTTGTTGCCTCCAAATGCTCGTAAAAAAGAGGATGTTCAAAGAATCAAAGAGTTATGTGATCGATATTACAAAAATCCACCTGTAAAATTTGATGACATTTTGAATGCGCACCTTCATTCTATATATCTGATAAATATTGACAAAGGTTTTGCAAAGGAACTTGATCCCCAAGGATACGTGGATTTGACTGATAGTCTTCTTGAGAGAAGCGAAGTAGAATATTAGGGCTACGCAATAGAAAAAACTCAAATTCTTCTATTGTTTAGCATTTGTGAAATGATTTGTGCATCTTGTGAAACAAGAAAGCATTTTGAATGCATTGATTGTATGAATAATCATAAGACTCATCTATGTAGTTGTGATTGTCATGATGAAAATACCGAACCTCATGAAGTCGGAAAATCACACTGATTTAATTTTTAAATTTTCTTTCTACTTCTTGAGCCATAATTTCCAATTGACTGGTATCTCCAAATTTTCTATATGTTAGTTTTTCTAGAGTTTTGATAATGCTGATTGATGATCTATATTGGGGAATTTCGGGCTCGTTAAGTTCTCCATATATTCCAATTCCGTGGATATCATTTTTCTTCGCAAATCCTAGTATTAACCCATTAAATCCTGTGATAATTGATTTCTGCGGAGTTGTGTCTACGTTTAACCCCTCCATCTGTTTTGTTAATTCCTTGGATGTTGTAGTGATGAACGCTTTTGGTTTGTTATCGAAAATCCGATTAGTGTGAAATCCTCCTAAAGTATAGATGAATTTTGCGGAGTATTTCTTTGCAACATCAATTACGTCTTGGCATAATGCATTTAATTCATTGTTGCTTTGGGGTTGACCTTTACCTCCTCCAAAAACAATCAAATCTTCTGTGTAGCTATAATTCCATCTCTCGTCTGGAAGATCAATATATCCTCCTCTATCCACGATATATGTTGGAAACTGAGTATTTGCTGTCCTGAATATTTTTGTTCTAAGAGATTCGTTAATGAAATTTACTGCGATACTTCCCACATTCCCCATGTCTTGCATTGCAGCAATAATGATTGGTTTTTCAACATTTGGTTCTTCTTTTTGAACGAATTCCATATTGTTTCTAAAATTTGATGAACTTTAAACCTATATTGCAATTGATCTAATTGCTGTTTTTAATTTTTCATAGTTATATTTTCAAATTATGTCTCTTCATTCTATGTGATTTTATTTTTCAACTATGTGAAAAATACTTGTATTCAAAAATCTATGGTGATGTTGAATTGTAACTTTCATGTGATTCCATGTTTTGAGAGATTTGAATCGCTCTTTTTGTAAGTTATCTTGTTTTAAGAATAACTGTCTACCTCAAAAATTTACCCTTATTGTAGAAATTGATATCATATTTTAACTCTTGTAGATTTTCAATTTTATCTCTGTTGATCGAGAAAAATATGAAGATTCATAAGGCAAAAAAACTTTCTATCGACAAATTATGGAAACATCCATGGAAAATATCGGCACATTAGAGTATGTCCTTGACAAATACTCTAAAATCTGGAGTTGGAAAGTTACGGGTGATCGTGCAGTCAGTATGATCTCCCGTCTTGTTTCTGAGGCATGGTATGGTGAAAATGTCAATGAAATAATAATTCCTGACAGCCTTGAAACTGTAAAACAATTAAAATTAATCATGGATAGGTACCCTCTTGAAATTCTATCAAAATCTGTCTGGCAAAGAAAAATTGTCAAAACATATGCTCCAAAACCTGCTTTGCCTCCTGTAAAATTAAAACTGAAACGGGCAAAAACTGGCGAACAATTCAGAGGCAAGCTTTTGAATTTCCAAAAAGAAGGGCTTGATTTCTTGTTAAAATCTTCCGGAAATGCATTACTGGCAGATGAGATGGGTCTTGGAAAAACTGTCCAAACACTATCCTATGCCGCAACTGAAAAACAAACCTTTCCGCTTTTGGTTGTTGCCCCTCTAGTGACTCTGAATAACTGGGAGCGTGAGATTGAAAAATTCCTAAAAAAGAAAAGCCGTAATGGACGTATTATTGAATCTGAATCTCCAAGTGTCACAATTATTAGAACTGGTAAATCTCAAGAGCTTCCAAAGACTGACATTTACATAATTAACTATGAACTACTTTTCAAGCGATACGATGATTTGTCAAAAGTAGGTCTTAAAACAATTGTTTGTGACGAAGTTCATAATTTGAGATCAAAAACAACTCAAAAATATAAAGCAGTAAAAAAATTAGCAGCTCTTCCATCAATCTCTTACAGGATTGGATTATCTGGAACTCCAATCTATAACCGTGGTTCTGAAATTTGGCCAATTATTGATATTATTAAACCTGGTTTACTTGGAAGCTTTAAGGAATTTTGTGAATACTTTTGTTACGTTAATGACAAAGGCAAGGCCATTGTTTTGGAAAATAAACGTGCATCTCTTAGAAATGAATTACAAAAACACGTCATGCTTCGAAGGAAAAAATCTGATGTGCTAAAAGAGCTCAAAGACAAAGTTCGTTACAAAGAAGTAATTGCAGCTGACACTGATTACTATCTTGAAGAACTAGACAAAATTTGGAAGAAAGTAGAGGCCGAACAAAAAGATGCTGATTCTGAATTCTCCAAATCTGCATCATACCATAGGGCTATTCAAAGTGAGAGGCAGATTGCAGGCATTGCTAAACTTCCACATGTGATTAATTTTGTCAAAAATATTATGGAGATTGAGGAGAGTGTCGTTGTATTTTGCCATCACAAGGTAATTCACAAATTACTTCATGATAGTTTGCAAGAGTTCTCTCCAGTTTCTATCATAGGTGGACAATCTGATGCAACCCGTCAAGATCAAATTGACAAATTTCAAAAAGGTGAATCAAAGCTAATGATTGCAGGTATACGTGCAGGCAATGTTGGTATCAATTTGACTAGGGCAAAATACGTGATTTTTGCAGAGCTGGACTGGAGTCCTGCTATCCACAGACAAGCCGAGGATAGACTTCACAGAATCGGTCAGAAAAATACTGTGTTTGCATACTATTTGATTGGCAATGGGACTTTGGATGATCACGTTGCAAATGTGTTAGTTGACAAGAGTTATGAAATTGATGAAATTATGGACGAATCTAAAGAAAACTATGAGAATAAAGACAAGGCCGAGTTAATTCTGGCCCAGATTCAAGACAAGGTTCGTGCCAAATAAACTCGATAATAAACAAAACACTAAATTTCTAATCTGCCTTTTAATATTGATAATTTTTCGTTGATTGAGTCTTTCTTTGGTGGGTCTAATTGCGAGTCTTGAATCTCCTTTCTAATTTCATCTATGATGCTTAGTATCTCTACTTCTGGTTTTATCTTTCCAAACTTTGTTTTTTCAAAACCCTCTGTCTCCGTTTTGTCTATTGCCTCTATTCCTTCTGGAAGGATTTCGTACACTTTGATTATCTTCTCGTCAATTCTTTGTGGAGACATTAGCACAAATTGATTTTTTCTTAACTCTTCGATTTCTGCAGATACCTCTTCTTTTGATATTTTTAGAATATTTTCAATTTGCTCTATATTACATGATTTGACCTGAAGCAGCCGTAATATTCTTGCCCATTTTGGAATTTTATCGTTCCAAAGAATTTCTCTTGCTAATTCTGTAATTGAAAATGAGCCATCACTGTTAAGGGAGATCATTTTTCTGTCTTTTAGTGTTGCAAGCGAATCTAGGAGTTTTCCTACTCCCAATCTTTTCAAATCTGAGTTTTCAAGATTATTTTCATTAAATGTCCCGTTTTCATTAATTGCCAGATGTAAAATTTCCAAATCAATTGTACCTAATTTCCTCATGGTTCCATTACCTCTTCAAGATTTATCATTCTTTGCACTTGAAGAATATATGTTGGATATGCTTGCTTGATTCATGGTTCGATATGAACTTCCTAGACTGCCTTATGGATATGATGAACTAGAACCATTCATTGATACTGAGACGATGAAAATTCACCATCAGAAACACCATCAGGCATATGTTGATGGATTAAACAAAGCACTTGCAGACGTTGGAAGTGCATCCCATCCACAATACATTTCATCTGTTCTCTCTGATTTGAAATCTATTCCGGAGTCTGGAAGAAGCGCAATCAACTTTTTTGGTGGGGGATTTGAAAATCATAGATTGTTTTGGGAAACCATGACTCCAAACAGTGATGGAAAGCCTTTTGGTCAAATAGCTGATCAAATTGATGTATATTTTGATAGTTTTGAAAATTTTAAAAAAGTTTTTTCTGGAAAAGCAGTTAACATTCAAGGTAGCGGTTGGTGCTGGCTGGTTTTTAATTCAACATATCACAAAATAGAAATCATTACTACTGAAAACCAAACTAGTCCCTGGACTCTGGGAAAATTTCCGTTACTGGGTTTGGATGTCTGGGAGCATGCATATTATTTGAAATATCAAAACAAAAGACCTGATTATGTTGATGCATGGTGGAATGTTGTTAATTGGGATTATGTTGGAAATAGATTTTCAGAACTTGCATAATGTCTGATTTGGACAAATTCTTTTAAAGAAAAATTCTCTCTTTTCACTCATGAACAAGAGTCTAAGATACATTGCACTCCTTGCAATTTTGCCCTTGTTTACAACAGGTTTGGGGACTGACTATTTCACAGATGCCGATGCTTTGAAAAGCAAGGGGACTGGGACTTCTCAATATGGTTCCAGTACTAATATCTGTGGATTAGATTTATGTTCTAACTATCCTGGCGGCAAAGTCGCTTGGCAAGCAGAACAAAGTAATCGTTACACTCCTGTAGATCCAGTTGAAGAAAAATCCATCGAAGAATCTGATGAATCCATGGAAATGACTGAAGCTGACTTGGGCTCTGTACTTAGATTATCAAGAACAAATGTTCCGGCAACAATTCCACTGCACCAGGGTTACTATGAGGGCGAAGATGTTTATTTTATCATCACTGACTCTAGTGATCCAACTCATGCAGAAATAATTACTGAAAATCAAGGATGGAAAGTAGAACTAGCTCCATTATTGAAAAACACTCCTGAGGAAGCCCTCTCAAAAACGTACATGTTCACCAACGGTATTTCCGGTGACGGAGTACATGGATTCCAAGGTGAGGTCTTTACAAGTACTCCTGCACAAGCAGATGTATACAGTGCACTGACGTCCCATGTTCACGTAACATGGAATGATGACTCAACACCAAGAGTACTTGATTCAGACACAATGATTATGGAAGCAGCTGAGAATAATGAAATTACATTGACACGTGTAAATGTAGTTTTGAATATGCCGCAAATTGTTTGGCCTGAAGGTCAAATGATGGTTAAAGAAGATAAAATATTATCTGATGTTACCCCATATGGTGGCGGCCAAGTTCTTGATATCGATACAGAAGAGATGAATGTAACTTTCATTGCCCATCGTGGATGGGGTCCAGACGGTAGAACTATCTATTACATTGTAACAGATGCTACCCCTAGCGGACCTGCAGGAATGATGGGTGTTGTTAGTTCACCAACATCTGCAAGCTTGATTGCAAATTCAGCAGCAGTAGACTTGTATCAATTCAAAAATGGTTTGACAGGTACTGGTCCATTGGGATTTCAACCTGGAATTGCAGTGGGGGCTCCTGGTGATTCTAATTATTCTCCAATGTGGAGAATCTTTTTGATTGGCTGGGATGATCCAGAAAATGCACAATTGTTAGAAACTATTGATGATGTGAATGCATACAAAGAAGCTGGTTTGATCAACATTGGAATTGCACGTCCAATGGATAGTGACCATATTGTTAACTGTCCATTTATTGACCCATTCCAATGAGGTCTCTTTTTTTACATCTTTACATTTGTTAGTTTTTTTTAAAAAAATGTGATAAATTTTCAGAGAATCATCTACATACCTTATCTGTGATTATGAGGATAATACTTCATGAGTATTGCTGGAATGTATATGCTAAATACGGAAGAATACAGTCCTGAGAAAATTCAAAAATCCCTAGATATGTTATATCTTGATAGGAAAAATGAATTTCGTGAACTATCTCAGGTTCTTCTAAGTGAGAAAGCTCTCAAAGCGATGCCAAACTGGAAAGAATTTGTTTTAAATTTCAGTTTGGATGTTGAAGATGCTTTCAAAACATGGTCTGGTCAGAGTCCTCTTTCATCTAGCTCTCCACAAAAAGCTTTGACTTTGTTAAGACAGCTTGGACGTGGTAAGTCCTCGATGAATCAACTGGCACATCTTCTAAATCTGTCATATAACATATCTCGTGAATTCAAAGAGATCTATAGACGTCTTAACTGATTTTTTTTAAGATAAATGTCTAAATCTCCCTCTTTTTCATTATTTTGTAATGGATTTCATGCTGGAAGAAGAGCTAATTGATTTGATGACTTTTTGTCTTCAGAATCCTGACTCTTCGGAGATATCTGAGAAACATAAACGAATTACTGAAATCGGTCATGAGTTATTTGCAGATGGTGGCATAGATGCATTAGAGAATTTCTTTTTTGTTTTGAAAAACAGAATTACAGAAGAAATAGAAAAAGATCCATCTCCAATGCGTTCGCTATGGAATGGCCTTTCTGATGAATGGCAATACTAAACTTCTTTGGTAAGAAGTTTATCCTCTGCCTATTCTGAAAATGGCAGTACTGCATGTTGGGCATGTGCCTTTGATTGCAGGTTTACCATTTTTCATGGTGTATGGTTTAGGGCCGCCGATTTCTCGTTTGTCTCGACACTTAACACAATATCCTATTGTCATAATTTCAATAGGCTCGATGTCATATTAGCGAGAACTTGTCGAACTTTTTTCACTATTAGACAAATCTCCGATCCCATTAATCATGTTCCAGAACAATTTTTTTAGTATCGGGAATTTTTTTGACTAATTTAGAAACAAATCAATCGAATTTCTTAAATAATTAACAAATTTTTTTGCTAAAAATTAACTTACACTGATCTGTATGTTGATTGGTTCTGCCAATGCTTTATGGTTGAATGGGAATCCTTCCCACAGAAAAATTTCTGCAGTAAACTCTCCTGAGTCTTGTGGTACCCAAAATATTGATGTATTCCACTTTTGATATGGGTTTAATTTTCCACTAAACCAATCTACTTTTACCACGATGTCTTCGGAATTTTTGATTTGCACAAGATAGTAAAATGTTTGAGATTTTTCTTGAAGATTTGTAATGTCTGATGCAATTTGGATTTGTTGATCGACATTAATTTTATTTCCAAGTGGTGCTCCAAACGCATTTACTAGTTTGGGTTCATCAATTAATGCCCTTTCTAATTCTGTTAATGCAAATGCTGGCGTAATGCTCACTGCAATTACTACCAATACTAGTAATCCTATGCCCTTACCTAACACGATTTTTTGGACTTTTTTTACTTACAAAAGCCTTTCTGCATTGATTTTTTTGACTTTGTCTGTATATTATTCAAAAACTTTCTAAATTTTTTATGATTGAACTTTTTGTACTGATGATTTTTCCTGGATTGAGTATATTGTCTGGATCAAAATATTTTTTGGTTTTTTTGAATAATTGATAGTTTTTTGCCCCATACTGTATTTTGATGAATTCTGAGCGGGCAAGACCATCTCCATGTTCTGCGGTAATAGTGCCTCCAATCATTAAGATTTTATTAAAATATTCGATTGCAATTTTTTTGACTGTTTCAATTTCCTTTCTTTTTGAAATTAATCGTACATGCACATTACCATTCCCTGCATGTCCATACACAATTGATTTTGTTTTATATTTTCTATTTAGTTTATTTAAAATTGAAAATACTTTTGGCAGATTTTCTAAAGGAACTGCTGCATCCTCAATGATGTGTGGAATTCTGTTTTCTTTTTTAATTGATTTTAAACTATGATGCAATGATGAATCTCTATATCTCCACCATGTTGATATGTCTGCATCGTTTTCCAATGTTTTGATAATTTTACCTGTTGTTATTTTTTTGAATTTATCTGCATTGGAAACAATTTTTTCATCATATTCTACAAATAATACACATTTGCTTTTTTTATCAAATTTACATTTCATTTGATTAAATGTTGTTTTATCTACAAATTCAATTGCCGATGGATTCGTAGAATTGATGTCAAGACAGTTTTTTGCTGCCTTGATAATTGATTCATATTCTGTAACAAAAAGAATTCTCTTTTTTGGTTTATTTTTAATTTGTAATTTTGCAGATAATATTATTCCTAATGTCCCCTCAGAACCTATGAGTATTTTATGTGAATCTCTTTCTGTCTTTATTTTATCTAATCTATACCCTGATGAATTTTTAGATACATTTGGAAATTTTCTATTATCAATATTTTTTGTAATTTTGATTATGTCTTTTGTTATTTTATTTTTTTCTGGCAATGTGATTTTTTTTGCATTTCCATCAACAAAGGTAATCTCACTGACATTATCGATTACACTCCCGTACTTTAGACTTCTACTTCCACTTGAATTGTTTCCAAGCATTCCTCCCACCGAACAAAAAGATCCTATTGATGGATTTGGAGGAAAGAATTTCTTACTCTCTTCTAATTTTCTATCTAAATTTCCTTTTATTACCCCCGTTCCAACAGTAACATGATTTTTGTGTACTCTGATTGAAGTAAAATTTTTCATGTCTAGAATTATTCCTGAATTCAAGGCACTTCCTACTAGTCCTGTACCTGCACCTCGCACTGTTACTGAAATCTTGTATTTTTTGGCAATCTTTACTGTGCTGATTACATCTTTTTCATTTTTAGGAATCACTATGATTTTTGGAATTATTTTATATGAACTTGAATCAACTGAATAGAATTCCCTGAATTCTTTATTGGATAATACTTTGCCTTGAATTTTTGATTCTAGTATTTTTAATACTGGTTTTTTCATATGATGAATCTAGACCTTGATTCTATAGTAATCCCATCTTTCAGGATCAAACAATGTCACAAACTCTGCTTCTTCCTTGTCTATCCTTGCCCTGATGACGTCTCGTAATGCAAAACTTGTCATGAATTTAAATTTCAAAGAATTTGCTTGCATGATAAACATATGACGCATTTCACTACCTCCTTTCAATCCCCAATATCCCATCTTTAATGCCAAAGGTTCAAGGAAAATAGTATTTCCTAATCCATAGTTCTCATCCCTGATTTCTTCACGTAGCTTGTAATTTTCCAGTGGACCTCCTTTGGAAAATCCTATGATTTCCCCCTTTTTGTCATTCAGTCTCAATGTATTGATGATTATTTGTGGATCTTTGACTGATTCTTCAAATTTTTCTTTTTCAAATTGCAATGGTGTTGGTAGTTCTAAAAATATTTCATATAGGGCATTGATGAATTTTGGATCTTTTCTTGTCGACATTGACTCTATTGTTGGAATTAATTTTAGATTTTCATATGAATAGTCTGCCTGAATTGTAATTTCTTGTTGTCTAATTTTCATAAATGATAATACGGTATCAAAGAAATTCTTTCTCATTTCTTTTGGAAGAACTTTGAGAATTCCTTTTGCCATATCTGTTTCTTTGTTTAGTAATTCTTCAAAATATGCAACTGCACTTCTTACAATTAATGATGGTCTCCATGCTAAAGCATGTGCATTCATTTTTGCCATTTCCATTGCCTTTGTAAAATCTCCTAATGCATATCCACTAACTCTATCTACTACTGACAGATACCATCCCATTTCCAATATGTGTTCTTGATACGATAGATTATTTCTTGTCAAATCTGAATTATCAAAAGCCTGCTGAATCTGTGCTTCTGCATTCTTCTTTAACTGCCCACTCCATGGATATGTTGTTCTTAAAATCAATGCTTTGATAATTTCTAAATCTAAATTTGCTTGATTAATTAAATGAAGAAGTTTTTTATCCATTGAAATAAATTTCAAAACACTTTCTTCGTGAGGTTTATCTACATTTTTTTGTGGATCAAAATCATGGAACAACGCTGCCACGTATAGATATTTTATATCTTCATCTGTGAGCTCTACTGTTTTTTGTTTATTTGCTAAAAGCGAAACATATGTCACTTCTAACTCATGATTGATGTTGTGATAGCCATAATAATCAGTTCCAAGACCTTGACTTTCAAACAAATCTATGGTATAATCTAGCATTTCTACGTAGCAGTCATCATTTAGCCCATTTTCTACCATTAAACTAAGAATTTCGTTTCTCATTGAATGTGTATTTGCAAATTGCTGCAACATCTTTTGATCTTCATTCCAGTTTTTAAAGATGATCTACGTGTTTTGAATTTTGATCCATCTTATGATTATTGTTAGAAAGATTCAATAGAATTCAGATTTGGTAATTTTTGAATGTCATTTAACAAGGATTTGTTGGAAAAATTGATGAATTTCAATGAAAATAACTCTCCTCAGTTTACTCTACACGTCAATGATTCTGTTTATCCTATTTCTACTACATCCATAACTAATTCACCTATTCCTGTAAATGAGCCTACAACTAGAGGAGGGGTCTATTTTTCAGATAAATTTGCCTACAAAATGAAATGTGTGGTAAATGATCTTTCAGTAGTCCCATTACTTACCAAAAAAATGCTTGGCCCTAACACTGAATTTGGTGAATTGAAAATTACCACCAACATTGAAGATGGCGGCAGCCCTATGGATATTGAGATTTTTACCAATCTAACAAATAGTGTTCAAACTCCTGATTCCATAGAACTTAGTTTGATTATTGTACGATTAGAATCTGTTTAGTCTATTCTAAAATATTTGTCGTATTTTTCTCTACGTTCTTTATCTGATAATATTTCATATGCTTTGTTCAATCTTGCCATTTCTTCTTCAGAATTTTGTTTTGTTTTATCTGGATGGGTCTTCTTTGCAAGTTCTCTGAATTTCCTTTTAATTTCATCTGGTGTCGCATCTTTTGTCACACCTATAATTTCATAATAATTTGGAAGTCTATCGTTGTTTAATGCTTCTCTGAATTCTTTATCGTCTTTTGTATTCCTTCTCTGTCCTAATTCTTCATAATCGTCTCCCCAATCTGAATGATATTTTTCAAAGGTTTTGTCTTTTTTTGATTCTAATTCTTCTTTATCGTATGATGTTTTTCTTCTTAGAATGATGTCTCTTGCTAGAAACAAAAATAGGCCGATTACTGCAATCGCAAATCCTGAAAATAGAATAATTTTTTCTTCATCCGTAACTTCTAATTCCATGTCTAGATTGCTGTTTTGGGCATGTGTTGCTTGGATTCCTCCAATCAAAATTGCCAAAACAATAAAAATCCAAAATTTGTACATTTTTCTTTCCTATGATAATCTGAAATCTTCTTTTGCAGTATTGAGAACCACGTGAGTTATCGTATTTTCCACATTGGGGATTGCTGCCAGGCCCTTTACAAACTTGCTTAATTCATTTCTTTCTTTGAATTTTGCAATGATTATTGTATCTGTTGAACCTGTAATGTCATACACTCCACACACATTTTCAAATCTTGAAATTTCTTCTTCGATATCTACAACCTTGTCATTTTTGGCAATAATTTCGATGATTGCTGTTAATGAATATCCTATTTTCTCATGATTGATAATTGCAGTATATCCCTGTATGATCTTCTCTTTTTCCAATTTCTTGATTCTGGATAGTACTGTAACTGTGGACATGTTTAGTTTCAATGCGAGTTGTCTTGCTGACTGTCTTGCATCCACTAGCAAATTCTTGAGAATCTTTTCATCGGTTTCGTCTAGGTTCATAATGTCTAATTGTGAAAAATATATTTAAAATTTCATTAAATTTATGTAAATTTGTTTGATTTTGCATATGTATGATTAAACCGTTCCAGATTTAATACAAATGATGTTTTTATTGAATTATGGGTGAAATTGAGGAATTGGTCATTAAAGGGCAATCTTTGATGGATGCTGGGAAATTCGACGATGCCCTTGGATTTTTTGAACAAGCACTTCTTTTGAATCAAGATGATCCGGATCTTTGGAATAACAAGGGTGTTGCACTTAGAAGCTTGGGTCGGTATGAAGAATCTATGTATTGCTTTAACAAATCTCTTGAAATTGAACCTCGTGACAAGTTTGCATCTTAAAAAATCATAATTGTTTTGGAATAACAATTTACTAACAGTCAATCTATATTATTAACAAAATATTATCAAATGCAGTGAATACTAAAATTGAGAAGATGATGGCACAAGCTTTTGAATGTATTGAGGATGGGAACTATTCTGAAGCTCTGAAACTATATGATTTGGTAATAAAAGAAGACCCTGAAAATGTTAGTGTGTTAGTTGACAAAGGGGCAACTTTACAAAACATAGGAAAAATTAAACTGGCTATTCGTTCATATGATAAAGCCCTTGAAATTTCTCCTGAAAATATAGATGCTTTATTAAACAAAGGCGCTGCATTACATTCTCAAGAAAAGTATCTTGAAGCGATAGATTGTTATGATACTGCATTAAAAATTGATAAAAAATGTGCCATGGCACTTGCATACAAGGGTCTCTCATTAGGGGAGATGGGTGAATTAAAAGATGCAATAAAGCATTTCAAAAAAGCTCTTTCTATTGACAAACATTATGATTTGGCAAGTATCTCCAAAGATCTTGCTCAGGAATTACTAAAATCAACTAAAGGAAAAAAATCTAAAAGACAGTAACATCGCCAGGTGCTGGCTCTCGTTTAGTCTGTTTCTCATTCTCTTCAAAAAATTCCATATGTGCTGAATTTTGGTGTTTTCTTAATTCTTCGATATTTTCAAATCCTTCATGACACAAGTAACACTTTGGTTTATGTTCGTCTACTAGAGGAAGTACCATGAATGTATTTTTCTTGCTGACTACTTATTTCTTAAGATTGTTCGAATATTTGTCAATTTGAAGAAATCTAGGTATGTGACTATTGCAATTCAAATCAGTTTTGAGTCCTAATAATATGATTTATACTGAAATTTGTAGTTATGAATGATGAAGATGCATTTTAGCATTTATCGCCACAAGCAAAATTGTTTTTTTGGTTTGCCATCATCAATTGCCATAATTCTTCTTCTGTAAATCCTGCTTTTTTCTTTGCACAATTTATGCAGTACCTCTCTTCTGGCGCTTCTGGATTTTCTATAAAATTCTCCTCTCCCAATACACAGACTTTGCAGTCTTCTCCAGAACAAGTAAACTGATCCAAATGATTATCACAATTACAAGTCATTTTTCTGATTTCGCCTGTTTCTTGGATTGTAACTGTGTATTTTTTATTTTCTAAATCTCAAATTAGTCACAAGGATTGAAATTCGTATATTTTGACATATATCCATGAGAAATGACGAGAATTTTGAAATGGAAAAACCTGTGGTGATATTTGATTTTGATGGAACCATCGCCAATACTTTGGATTCCATAATAGATATTCTAAATGACCTTTCTGATGAATTTGGATTCAAAAAAATTAAAGAAAATGAGGTGGAATATCTGCGTGGAAAAAGACCTCGGGAAATTCTAAAACATCTTGGGATCTCTATTTTCAAATTGCCTTTTGTGATTCGTAAGACTAGAAAGGAGATAAATTCTCATATTGCTCTTTTAAAACCCTCTGTGGATTTATTTCCCATTTTGAAATTGCTTAAAGAAAATGGTTGTGCTTTGGGGATTGTCACTACAAATACTGAAGAGAATGTCCAAAATTTTCTACATGCAAATAACTTGGATCTCTTTGATTTCTTTTATACTGCAAAGAAGATTTTTGGTAAAGATAGAATCATCTCCAAAATTATCAAAGAAATGAATGTACAAAAATCAAATGTTTATTTTATTGGAGATGAGATACGTGACATCGAAGCTGGCAAAAAAGTGGGAATCAATACAATTGCTGTAAGTTGGGGGTATAACACTAAAAATGCTCTCATTAAAGAACATCCTGATTACTTGATAGATTCTCCTTCAGAACTTGAAAAAATCATTTTATCGTGATAAACAAGCATAAAATTATCTGAGATTGCGATTTTTCACTAAGGAATATATCATGATAGGAAAACAAATCAATATGCTCGAACAATTAGTGGGTGACTCTCAAGCTTTAGATCGTGCTTTGGCAGGTGATGAACTTACTTACAAAGACGGTCTTGAATTAATGAATTATGATAATTTACATTTGCTAGGTGCAGTTGCAGATAATGCCAGAAAAAAACTAGTTGGTGATACAGTAACTTTTGCTGCATCATATTACATGAACTATACTAATGTCTGTGCAGCTAGTTGTCAAATGTGTGCATTTTATCGCAAAGAAGGTGCAGATGATGCATATACTCTGACTCCTCAAGAAATTGAACAACGTGTTGGAATTGCAAAACAAATGGGTGCAACTGAAGTTCATATTGTTGGGGGATTTCATCCTAAACTTCCTCTTGAGTACTATGAGGATATGATGAGGGCCATCAAAAAAAGTCACCCTCAACTTAACATCAAAGCATTGACTGCAGCTGAAATTTACTATTTATCAAAATTGACCAAAAATTCTACAAAGGAGATTTTGTCTCGCCTAAAGGATGCCGGACTAGATTCAATGCCTGGTGGAGGGGCTGAATTATTTCACCCTGATATTCGAGGACAGATTGTTAGAGGAAAATGTACAGGACAACAATGGCTTGATGTAATTGAAGAAGCGCATAACATGGGTATCAAAAGCAATGTCACTATGCTTTATGGTCATATTGAAAAACCTGAACATGTTGTTGATCATTTAATCAAAGTTAGAGAATTACAAAAGAAAACAAATGGTTTTCTTACTTTAATTCCGTTGAAATTTAGTTTAGATAATACTGAATTAGAGCAAAAACATCTTGTTAGCAATGAATGCTCATCAGTATATGATTTGAGAATCATTGCGTTATCTCGACTAATGCTTGCAAATGTCTTAAACAACATCTCTGTATATTGGGTCGCATATGGGAAAAAGCTTGCACAAGTTGCCTTGTCTAATGGTGGCAACGATTTGGTTGGAACAGCTTTTTCTGAAGAAATCTACAAGGCTGCCGGAAAGACAACATCTTCTTCAGTTGAAGAACTGGCCACAATGGTAAAAGAAATTGGGCGTGTTCCTGCTCAACGAAATACTCATTTTGGTATTTTAAAAAAATTCTAATCCATTTGTTTTTTAATGGAGTCTAGTTTTTCCTCTATCTTCACATGCTTGTCCTGCCTTGAATCGATTTTGATTATTGTCTCCACTCTGGCAATTCCTAGATTATGAACTGTTTCCATCATTTGTTTTGTTGCAGAATTGATGACATCTATATTATCTGATTCCAAAATTGTTCCCATTGCATTGATTTCATATCTCAAATTCTCTATTTTTTGAATAGATTCTATAGCTTTAGCAATGTAAAAACTTACACTGCTAGTTTTGGTTGCCATTGGATATATGCTAATTTCTGCATGAATCACTATTGGGTATGTTCTAATTTGAGATTAAAACCTTTGATTATTCTGCTGGCTTCTTTTCTTTTCTTTTGGCGCTATCTTTTTTCCTTCTTGCACCAAAACTTATCAAAACAAGTAAAAATCCTACCCCAATTAAAATTCCTGATAACATCTGGTAAGCTTGATTTTGATCTTCTGCAATCATCAATTCGATAATTTCATCCTCACTCATTCCTGCCTGGCCAATAGGCTGTTCTGAGTAAGCAAAAGTGATTATTATCCCGACAACAATCATTGCAAGACCTGCAGTTAGAATTTTTTTGTCTACAAGAACCAACGTTATCTCTGTTTTGTTTTTATCATATATTAGGTATTTTTTTATTTTTTCTTTTGGCACTAGCCAAAAAATTATCCCTATGTTATATGCAATGTTTTGATAAATTTGATAATTGAACTCAAAAATCGAGTCTTTGATTGTATTTGGAGTGATGGGCGTAATACTTTTGCCTGCCCGATTGCTGTTTGTAGAATTTGTTTCAGATGATTGGCTTGGCTCTTTTGGAGTAATTTCTGTACTTTCTATTTTAATAATCGTTCTTGCTAAAAACAAAAAGTTGGGCTTTTTTGGAGATATGCTTGAAAGACAAATTTTCAAGTTTCAAAAAGGTAAAAGAGGAATACTGATTTTTGCTGAATCTGCATTTTTACTCGTAATTTTAGGGACAATGATTTTTGCAATTGATCAAGGTAATTCTGCTTATAATGAACAAAAGATGATTTACATTCCAGAATCCATTGATCAAAAAGAACATCTTATTGAATCTGCTAAAAATATGACTCCTTCTGATTGGATTTTTGGCACTCTTATGGCTCCTGTGGGATTTGTTACAGCATTTCCTCAAATGAGTGCCGCAATGGCGTCCATTGATTACAGACTGGATGGATGGCTAATGCATTTTTACACTGTAGGTTTTGTAGAATATCTTGAACTAGTTGGAATTTTACTTTACTATAAAATCTCATATAGAAGAAAATCTTCTTTGGATTTGAAAATCAAAACTGCAATTTAATGTTCATGGTTTAAAATAACCTGAATACCATTGTTGTTTTTGTTGAGCATTTCCAAAAACATCAAATGATTTTTCAAAACATTCTATTCTCTTATCTCCCACATCGAACAATCTCTTACAATCTTCAAGAGAGAGTTGAAGATTCCTTTGGTCTCTGATGGATTTTATTTCGTCATAATTAGAATTGGCTAAAATCCCGATCCCAACTGCAATTATGATTATGACAATTACAATTATTGCATTATTCAATAAGACCGCTCCTTCTCAAAGCTTGCATGTAATGTTGAGTTTGAACTTTTGATTTTTTTGAAAAGTTGTTTTTCTCAAGCCAGTTTTGTAGGGTCTCAAACTTGAATTTCAAGCTAGTTTTGAGCATGGATTTGCGTGTTTTTTGCCAATTCTCGTCTCTGACGGATTCAATTCTAATTTCCATTGGAATCCATTTGTAAAATTGAAATTTTGACCATTTTAATTCGCCCTCTTGGGTTCTTTTAGAAATTAGCATATCACTTCTCTGCATTCTGGAATCAGAAATGTGGTTAGAATGAATCCTCCTAATATGGTAATTCCTAATGTGATGAGTAATCCTGCTAAGATAGTTTTTTTCTCATCAAGTTTCATTGTCATGATTAAAATTTTCAATAACAGTATTTCAAGAAATTCCAGTTAATTGACTAGTGCTAAAATCCCTCAGGTGGTCTTTGAACAAAGACATTACACACCAGTGCATCTGTTTTCTCATCTCTGTATTGGACATTGCACGAAACAAATTTTCCTTTAAGTGCTCGCTCTAAATCTTCTTTAGTTTTTTCTTCGTATTGCGGCTGTTCAGGATCATCTATTTTACTCATGATAATTTTTTCAACTTTTCCATATTCTTCTTGATTGTCTTTTCTGGTGTGGCTGATTAGTAATTCAAAAGCATTGTTTGTGAGGACTGCAATAACTGCGCCACCAATCCCGTCTCCCATACTTGCTATTTTTTTTCTGTTCTATAATTACTTGCTGGCAATACTGATCTCAAAGTCTGGCACAAGTCCTTTCTCTTTTGCCATTTTGAAAAGTTGTCTAATTGATTCTTCTCCAGAGTCTCCCATGTTCACGGTAACTTTGTTTACATACATTTTTACAAATTTCTCAATAAGACTGCGTTCTTTCCCTCTGGCATACTGCATTGCATATTCTATTGCATCGTCAAAATGCTCAATTCCAAATTCAATTGATGCTTGAAGATATTTGTCAAACTTTACTATTGTATCCATGCCTAGGTCTGTTCTCATGACATTGATTCCTAATGGTACTGGAAGTCCTCCTGTAGTTTTATCCCACCATTCTCCAACATCTAAAATTTTGACGTTGCCCTCCTGTTCATAGGATAGTTGCGTTTCATGAATTACCAGCCCCACGTCAACTTTGCCTGATTTCACAGCTTCTGGTATGTCGCTGAAATTCATCTCAACATAATCAAATTTTCCAATCATTAATTGCAATAGTAAGAATGCCGAAGTCATTTTGCCAGGAATTGCAATTTTGCATTTTTTAATCTCGTCAATAGTCATCTGTTTTCTTGCCGTAACTATTGGTCCATAATTAATTCCAAAACTGCCACCGCTTCTCAAGATGGTGTATCCTGGAATGTATGCACATGCATGAACTGAAACTGCAGTGACGTCAAGTTCTGGATCTGTTGCTTTTTGATTTAATTTCTCAATATCTTCTATAACGTGATTTACTTTAAAATCTGGAGAAGGAACTTTTCCTGTAAACATTCCATAAAACATGAAAGCATCATCTGAATCCGGCGTATGCCCTACAGAGATTTCCATATCTGCCTCCTTGATTTTGGTAATAAATATCAAAACCCGTGTGAAATAGTTTTTCTAATATATGTCAAAAATTAATTTCAATTATGAATTCAATTGAAGCATATGAAAATGACATACATCTTCAAATGTCTTTTCTAAAATCCTTCAAAAAACAAAAAGCAATATCTACATCATGTCAAAAAAACACTCTTTTTTCAGGAAGTGGTGATTCTTTGGTTTCTTCATTACTTGCAGAATCTTTTTCTGGGGGATTGACAAGGGCAATGGACCCTCTTGATTTGTATCGGAATACATCTCTGGTCAAATCAAAGCAAGTTTACTTTGTATCTATCTCTGGAAATACTATTACCAACATCAAGGTTGCCAAGATTGCAAAAAAGTCTATTGCAATCACTTCACATTCTCAGAGTAGATTGGCCCAAGCATCTGATGAAGTCATAATGCTTCACTCTCCAAACAGTGGGATTTTCACAGCTGGGAGTATTTCTTTTCTTGAAAGTGCTCTTACTTGTATTTCTTTAGTGACAAATGTAAAAATTCCTGATTTGTCATTATTTACAAAGGCCAAGATCTTTGCAAAAAAAGCTATTATCTCAAAGCGAATTTTCGTTTTAGGAAATCTTCATACTTTTCCTATTGCAATGTATTGTGCTGCAAAATTTTATGAGATTCTGGGTTACGATGTACACTATTCCAGAATTGAGCAGTTTTCTCATATGGAATTGTTTTCTGCAAAAAAAGGCGACACTGTAATAATTTTTGAAGAAAAAAACCCTCACACAAAACAACTGGAGAAAAACCTGAAGAAGGTTGGCATCAATGTGATTCACCCCTCTTTGCCTTCGGAGAAACTATCTCAGGTAATCTTTTGCATTTTCTTTTCACAGTTTCTCTCCCTCTATGAGGCTAAAAAGAAAAGAAAAAAAGAATGTCATTTTGTCACAGCTAAAAAGATTCGTGAGGTTTCAAACCAAATGATCTACTGATCTTTTGTAAGGCTAAGGTTTAATACCTGAATCCAAAGTTTTGCGAATATGGTGAAATTCAAGTCTACAGGTGAGGTTCTAAAAATCATCAAGAACAAGGACCAAATTAGAAACTTTGGTGTAATTGCTCACGTAGACCATGGAAAGACCACTATGAGTGACAGCCTTTTAGCCTACTCTGGAATCATTGCCCCATCAGCTGCTGGAAAAGCACTTGCAATGGACTTTGACAAGGAAGAGCAAGCAAGAGGAATTACAATTTATCAAGCAAATGTAACTTTACACTTTACTAAAAAAGATAAAGAATACGTCATCAACATGATTGACACACCTGGACACGTTGACTTTAGTGGAAGAGTTATTCGAAGCCTCAGAGCAATTGATGGTGCAGTAGTTGTCTGTGATGCTGTAGAGGGAATTATGACTCAAACTGAAACTGTGACCAGAATGGCACTTGAAGAGAGGGTAAAACCTGTTTTGTTTATCAACAAAGTAGATAGACTAATCAAAGAACTCCGATTAACTCCTGAAAAAATGCAAGCCCAATTGGCAGAAGTAGTTTCAAATTTTAATACATTAATTGACACATATGCAGAACCCGAATACAAACAAAAATGGAAGGTTTCAATTCAAGATTCTAGTGTAACTTTTGGTTCTGCAAAAGACCGATGGGCAATTAATCTTGAATTAATGAAAGAAAGAGGAATCACATTCAAAGATGTTATTGATGCATATGAAAATGAAAAAGTTCCTGAACTAGTCGAGAAGGCACCACTAGCTGATGCAGTACTTGGAATGGTTGTAAATCATCATCCTGCACCTCATGAAGCAGTGGCATACAGAATTCCACAAATTTGGAAAGGCGATTTAGAATCTGATGTTGGAAAAGCATTACTTGCTTGTGATGATAGCGGTCCAACAATTATGATGGTTGTAAACATGGTATTAGATCCTGCAGCAGGTCCTGTAGCAATTGGAAGATTGTTTTCTGGAACCATCAAAGATGGACAAACTATCAATATCATAGATGAAAAAAGAGAGGGACGTATTCAATCTGTTAATTTCTTTATGGGCAACCAAAGAGAACAAGTTGGAGAACTAGGGGCTGGAAACATTCCTGCATTATTGGGATTAACTGAATGTAGAGCAGGAAACACACTATCTTCTATTAAAGGGATACCTATGTTTGAGGGAGTAAAGTATGTTTCAGAACCTGTTGTACAAATTGCAATCGAACCAAAGCATCCTAAAGATTTGCCTAAACTTGTAGAAATTTTAAAACAACTAACTATTGAGGATCCAAACCTTATTGTAAAAATCGATGAGGAGAGTGGTGAGACAATTGTTGCAGGCATGGGTGTCTTACACTTGGATGTAGCAACACATAGAATTCAAGATGCTAAATGTGAGATTGTTACTTCTGAGCCTTTGATTAACTATAGGGAAACTGTAAAAGGTGGATGTGAGCCAATCATGGCAAAATCTCCAAATAGACACAATAAAATTTTCATGAAAGTTGAGCCTCTAGAACCTGAAATTGCACATATGCTAAGAACTGGTGAAATCAGTGATATCAAAGACAAGAAAGTAGTTGCAGATTTACTCAAGGGTGCTGGATGGGATACTGACACAATCAAGAGAGTAATGAAATTTGATTCTCGTGGCAATGTATTGATTAACGGAACAAAAGGTGTCCAATTTGTACAAGAATCTACTGATTCTATTAATTCTGGCTTTGAAGAAGTAATGAAAGAAGGCCCTCTCTGTAAAGAACAGATGAGAGATTGTAAATTCATCTTTACTCACTTTGTTCCACACGAAGATACTGCACACAGGGGTTTATCTCAATTGGGCCCTGCATCAAGAAGAGCATGTATGGGTGCATTGCTAACTGCTGGTACTGCTGTTTTGGAGCCAACACTTGCAATTGAAGTTCGTGTTCCAACTGATCTAGTTGGTAACGTTGCAACAATTCTTTCTGGTAAACGTGGTAAAGTACTTGATATGTCTCAAAAAGGTGCATCAAGTATTGTCGTAGGTGAGATTCCAGCTTCTGAAACATTTACGCTCTCTGAAGCAATGAGGGGTCAAACAGCAGGACGTGCAACTTGGAATACTTCATTTAAGGCATGGACTGAAGTTCCTAAATCTATGTTGGGTGCAGCAGTAGCTGACATTAGAAAGAGAAAGGGATTGGCACCAGAGCCACCAGGCGTTAACGAATTTATCGATAAAGAGTAAAAATAGAAACTCCTTTTATCTGAAGCATGTTTTTTCTGTGTATTTTATGGATAATTTCTTCCTGATGTTTATATCAAAAATATGTGCAATGAAACCATGTTTCACCTGAAAAAGAAAAAAGAAATTGAGATTATACGAATCCCTCCTATTCCCCGTTTGGATAAATAAGCCTTAGAATGATTTTCAAAAATGATGAAAGCATTGAATGCTTAGTCTGAGATTTCATTATTTACCTATGATTGACATTGATTACCACTCATTACCAATAATATATATACAACTGAGATAGTGCATCATCATGAGTACCCAATCTCAATCTAGCGATGCATTTGCAATGTACAAGCAAAACGTACAAAAATATTTTGAAAATATTTCAAAAATCACTCCACAATATTTTCAATCTGTAACAGAATTGCAAGATGAATGCATGAAAACTTGTCAAAAAACAATTAATGCTGCAGTATCAATGCAACAAGAATTTGCAAAGAAAACTGGAATTAACACTGAAATTTCAGATTCTGTAAAAACTGCAATTGTTGATACTAACAAGCAATTAGTTCAAGCAAGTACAGTAAATAATCAATTGGTAAAAACCGCAATTGATGCAACTGTTCAAAATTTCAAAACATTCAATGAAAATGTTAATGCATTTGCTGAATTAAACAAAAACATTGTCCAAACCTGGATGAATCCTTTCACACAAAAAAACTAGTGTGATTGATTTTTATTTTTTTTATACAAAATTTCATGAAATTTGATGATCTCTCATCAAACTTCACGATGTGTTAGGTGATTAGTATTTCAAAATTTGTATTTAACCTCGATGAACGATTTCTTAGTAAATATCACATTCTTCATGGCTTAGATTGTTGAAAGTTCACGAAGAGCTTATTTCTAACATATGTTACTCTAAAATGACAATCATTGGTAAAAAATTACTGGGAAAAGCGTTTCAAAAAAGAACTCATAGAAGAGGAAGATAAATTAAAACAAGAAGTTGCTGCTGCAGTCAAGAAAAAGATGGATGAATTAGCAGAGTCAGATCCTGATTCTTAATTTTCACAAACGCACAAACCGTTTACATTTAATTCCAATGGATAAACTCCTTGACTGTGTTTTACGCCTCGTAATTTTCTAATTTTAATAGTTCTCTTTATTTCGTTGTTTGCCTCTCTATTATCAAGTTGAATAATTCCAGATGTTGCAAACGCTTCTGATGGAATTTCGATATTTTTGGAAGATTCTGAAATTAGTAAAGATGTTACATTGAAATTTTCTAGCGATTGAATCATTCCTTGCAATCCCTGCCTCGTGTGAAATTTGTCTGAATACTGCATTCCTAGGATGGAGATTGAATCGACTACAATTCTTTTGGCTTTGATTTTTTTTACACTGTTTAATATGAGCCTAGTCAAGTGTTCAAATGGTATTTGTTCTCCTCTGAACAGAGAGTCTTCTTTGTGCATTATTTCATCTTTAATTTTAAATGGTCTCAAATCTAATAGCAAAATTTTTCCTTTGGATATTAATTCCTCCATGTTCCATCCAAATGCTTTACAATCATTTTTTATTTCCTCGACACTCTGTGACAATGAAATATACACTCCTGGCTCTTCAAATTCTTTTGCTCCTGAATAGATGAATTGTAAACCAAATATTGTTTTTCCACTTCCTGGTGGCCCTGAAACTAATATGGAACTGTTCTTTTTGATTCCTGCTGATAATATCGAATCAAAACCTGGAATTCCAGTTTTTATCAAGTTTGAACTTTCTTTCCTATTTTGAAATATTTGATTTTTGAATGTTGTAATGTACAAAAGACTCCCACAGATTCCAACAGTGCTTGCAATTATTTCTCCTGTAAGAAGATATGTTGTACCAATTAGTGATGCTAATAATCCTCCTGAAAAAATCATTTGAGGATATGATCTTTTTACTTGAATGTCCTTGTAATGTTTTTTAGGTTTTTTTTGAGTCGTTTTAATTATTTTATTAGTTTCTGTGATTGCAGTTGGAATTTTTTTAAAGCAATTGTCATGAAACCAAAAATTACTTTTTCTAATTGATTTTTCATCTAGTTTGATTTCTAAATCACACTGGTAACATTTGATTAGTTCTTTGGATAATTCGTTTTCAACTATTTCTTCTCTTATTGGCTCAAAGATTATTGATTCATTTAATGCCATCATTCTCTGTATGTACAAATTATCCGATTTTGGGAGATTTGCCTTATTCTCTAATTTTTCAATAATATATTGAGTTCTTCCATAATCTCCAAAATTTCTTTCAAGACTCTCTCTGAGTTTTATGATTATCTCATCTGATTCCAACAATAAAATTTGAAATTTTTTCAAGTAATGGGTTTTGAATAACCAAAATTCTCTTAGATGTCAATTATTTCAAGATGGCGTCTCAAAAATTGTACTTAAAAAATTGTTTTTGGGCTCATCATTGCTTTGTATGTGTCCAAAAACTGTATGTGTAAGAATATTACGCGTTATTTTATATATTAAAAATTCGTCCTATGAATTGTAATTTGATTAGAAATCTTTTCGTACTCCCATTAATGATGATTATACTGTCTTCTGGCATTATTCCCTATTCTTATGCCTCGGTTGAATCTGAAGCTGAAGAAGATCTTATGGCTGGTTGTAGGGATGATCAGACCTTGGTCTATCGATTTGCATACAAAGATTATGTTTGTGTAACACCATCTACTGCTGACAGATGGGTGGAATTGGGTTTTGCAGAAATAAAACAAAAATCGACATCTGGTACTAAGGATGTATCTGATGTTGATGAAAACTCTACTTTCGAGTTAAAATATCCTGGAGCTCCTCCGCCACCCCCCAAAAAATCTACGTCCTCTTCTGATTCTGAATGTAGGGAAGGACAAGTTTTGATATATCGTTTTTCATATAATGACACTTTTTGTGTAAACAAAATTACTGCAATTACTTGGGAAAGGTTGGGATTGGCTGAAATTGCAGATGTCCAAAAATCTGCAATGATTAATGATGACTCAAAAAATGTATCAGAAATAGAAGAAGAATATTTTGAAGAAAATATAGAACCTACTCCTGAAGAAAATATAGAACCTACTACTGAAGAAAATATAGAGCCTACTCCTGAAGAAAATATAGAATCCACCATTTTTTCATATGATTCTGATTTAGATTATTCTGATTTTCCAAGGATGAAGTCTATTGATGAAAATATTTGGTTCATTGTTGATTATGATGGTTCAAGAAGTGTAATCATTGAAGGCAGTGATGGATTAATTGTGGTTGATACTTTGAATTCATACAAATCTGCAAAAAAAGTACTAGATGAATTTAAAGCATTTTCTAATAAACCTGTAAAAATTATTGTTTTTACTATGTTCAATCCTAATTTCTATAGTTCCTCTAATGCATTCCTAGAAGGGGGGGATGGTGACGTGGAGATTGTGATGCATGAAGATTTGCTAAATGCATATCTTGATGATTTTGATAAGGATATTCCAAATGCTGTTACATTTTCATCTAAATTTTCAATTGATGTATCTGGCGTGCAAATGATTCTTCAGACAGGTGATTGGGGTGATTCTTATCAAACATATGTTTACTTACCCGATATTGGCGGGTTGCTTATAGGAGACAGTGTTGATGGTCTTTCCCCGCTAATTTTACAAATGCGTTATTTGCAAAGTTTCTTTGAATAACTTTGACCAATAATCATTAATACTTGACCTAATTATAATAGGTCGACCTAGTTATGGTGAGTCATATTGAGCCTAATGTTGAAATCTATGAGCGTGAACGAATCATTTTTGAAACAATAAAAAATAATCCAAATTTGCATCATAATGCATTGCTCAAACAGATAGTGCCTAAGTTTATGGCAAAAACAACTTTTGAAAAAACAAGAGATTCCTTATTGAAAAAAGAAATCATATCTGTTACAAAAAAAGGTAACATGAAATTTTATTCTCCTGTACAAACTTTTGAAGAAAAATTTCGTCATAGAATAGAACAAAAAACAAATAATTCGTTTCATGATTTGAAATTACAAATAAAGAGATTGGATGCTGATTATTCTCATAAAGACATTGATGAAAAAACAACCTTGTCTAATTCAATCCTGAAAAATTTGATCCTTACTGATAATGGGTTTACTTTTTTAGATTCATTCAAAAATCCAAAAAAGACATTATATCGAGATGAACACTTAACCATACAACAATTAATGAATCATGTTTTTGAAATAATACGCAGAGATAAAGATTTTGAGATTATTTTCCCTACTGTTGTAAGTAATTTGGAACCAGTAATGCCTCAAAATCCACTGGATAAATAGAATTTCATCTAGTTATTTATTCCGGGTCGTTTTTGAATACTTTATGGGGTTGCTTTATACAAAATTTTACATGGATTTCGATGATGATGAGTGGAAGCAAATATCCAATAACCCTATAATATTTCAAACTCTCAAAAATAACGTGAATGTAGAAATTGAAGATACTTCTCACAAATCGTATAAAATCCATTTTAAGGAAGGTGGAAAATTGCACATGTTTAGAGTAACTGGAAAATTTCGTATCACCTGGGATGACGATGATGTTCTTGAACTCTAAAAATAATAATGGGTATTTTAAAATAATTTTATGTCTTTAGAAGAACAGATCAAAGAAATAATGAGTGATTTTGAAAATGCCTCACTAGAAAAAATATTGGGCGCATTGCAAGAAATTAAACCTCATTTCAAAAATGAATCTATTTCGGAATACCTTCAAGGTAAAATCCAAAAAATTGTTGATTCTGAGGATGAATCAGAAAAAATGACACAATGCAAGGCACTAATTCCTTATTTTGATTGGTATTTGCAAGGTCAGTAAAACTACTCTGAAAACTGTTTAATTTTATCTAGGGCAGTTTTGATGGTATCTAGATCTTTTCTTCCTTGTGTCATATCTCCTACAAGTTTAACAAAATATTCATACCCTGTATCTTCAGCTTTGTGAATATCTGATTCATAACAGGATAATGCTTTCTCAAAAAAAGAAATGTCTTCTTGTAAGTTGTTTACATTTTGGATGGTATCTAAATTGTTTTGAATTTTTTGTATTATTTCATCAATTTTGGGAACTGTTTTTCGTGCTTGTTGATTTAAAACCGATGCAAACATTGCTGCAGAATCTTTTAATTCTGGACTGTCATTTAGTGTCTTTAATCTATTTTTATAATGATTTAATGATTTTAGAATTATCTCATATCCTCCCTCATCTTTGAAATAAATCCCACCTAGCCAAACTTTATCTGTCATTTCTTATTTTCTCCTCTTGGAGTTATTATAATTTGCAGTTTTTAGCACTAGTATGAATTCTACTTATTTTTAATATATCAGAAAAGACTATTGTAATTTATGATTATGAATAATCAATTCGGTATGGAAAAACTTGTTGCTTGTTGTCCAAACTGTCAAGTGGATTCACTATACTGTGGAATGATTCCTACAGAAATTAAATCTCTGGCAAACAAAGAAGTCTTATTTTGCAAAAGATGTAAATTTGTTATTTCAGTTGATGATTATAAGAAAGCCCTATCTTCAACCTAAACATCAAATTGTTCTTTTATTGGGGGCTCATTCTTATTAATTAGATATAGCAATATTCCTGCTAGCGTCACCCCCATACCACTAATTCCAATAAACGTGCCTGCATTTTTGATTAAACGAAGTACTGGATCAGTTTGCCCTAGTTCTATAGAGTAAAACATAACAAGTCCTGTACCAAACATTACAATTCCTATCATTGCTATGCCTATGCTCATTTTCATGATGAAACTAAATTTTGCTGATTAATAAATAACTAGAATCAAAATGTGCGTCCTTGTGAACACAGTAAACTCTTTTAATTAATTTTGATTATTAATACCATGAATATCTTATTTTATTTATTGATAGTTTCACTCTTGTTTTCAGTTTCTCTATCTTCAGATGCTTTTGCCCAGGCAAGTTATGATGTAAATATTCCGACTGGTGCTGCAAGTCCTGACGCTCCTTTTTTCTGGCAGAGTGAAAAAGATGGCACTGCTACAGGAAATGTAGATATTTTAATTGATGACACCATAGTTTGGAAAAATGCTGATACTGCAGCTCACACTGTAACTTCTGGTACTCCTTCTGATGGTCCTGATGATCTTTTTGATAGTGGTTTACTTGGCCCTGGGAAACAATTTTCTTACAAATTTACTGAAATTGGTCATTATCCATACTACTGCCTTCTTCATCCGTGGATGGATGGAACTATCGTTGTCACTGCTGGATATTCAATTGTTCCAAATGTTGGAAAACAAATTGGTGATGGCTCCACATTTTTTGACGTAGAATATGATTTTAACAGATTGCTATCCTCACCAATCATTGATGAAGAACAAAAATCAATCACGTTTGAAATTATTGGCAATACCAATTCTGACAATAATGACTTAGAACTTCGTTTACCTTCCAAATTAATAGATGGAAAATTTATTGTTTGGGTTGATGATGAAAAAATTTCTGATTTTGAACAAGTTAAAGACGGAGATGTTAATGTTTTATTAATTTCTCTAGATTCTAATTCTAAACTATTGACCATAATTGGTACCTCGATAGTTCCTGAATTTGGAACCATGACGTTGATGATCCTTGGGATGTCAATTATGTCGATGATTATCTTGAGCCAAAAATCTAGAATTAATTTATGATTGTCTCTTATTCATATAACTTCTCTTTATGTTAGAAAAAACAAAAATTTAACGATCATTTAGACAAAAAATCGTCAAAAATTAATACATACGTTAATTTTTTTGATAAAGTTATTTTACTAGATTCAAGTCAAAATTAATCGAAAGCAAGATGAGTGATTTAGAATGTCTATCTCTTAGCCAAACAATATCAAAAATAGATGACCTCATTGATAGTGGAAATGGCGATGTGGGAAGACTGTATCATATTCTAGAATTTTTGAAAAATAAACGACCATTATACCATTCGGACAAAGTCTATCTTGAAAAAAAATTAAGATCTTCCTTTTCCCTCCAAGAAGAACCCAAAAAAGATAATGAATTACTCCAACAAATACAACATCTTATTGATTCTGGACATGGTGATCCGGGAAGATTGCAATATATCTATGACACTCTAGCAAATAACAAAATACTCTACCATTCTGATTCTGTTTACCTTGAATCAAAACTGAATTCATTTACATCTACAAAACCCGCAGAAGTGATTACATCTACAAAACCCGCAGAAGTGATTACATCTACAAAACCCGCAGAAGTGATTACATCTACAAAACCCGCAGAAGTGATTACATCTACAAAACCCGCAGAAGTGATTACATCTACAAAACCCACAGAAGTGATTACATCTACAAAACCCGCAGAAGTGATTACATCTACAAAACCCACAGAAGTGATTGTCAATCAAGATACTAAAAAAATTAAAGGCACATTGCCCAAAGGATGGTCTCATGAAAACAAATTTGATGATTTGGAAAGAATTAATCAAAATATTACTGATGAGCAGCAAAAAATCAAAACTCAACAAAAAATCACAGATGAAATTAAAATACAACGAAATAATTTATCACAATTAATTTCTCATAGGAAGGAATACGAACAAAAAATAACTATGGAAAAACTCTTGCTAGAAAACCAAATCAAAGAAGAAAGAATTAAAATTGAAACTCAAACAAAACTATCAAATGAAATAATTGCACAAAAAGAAGAACTTGAGAAAGTCAAAAAAGAAAGATCTAAAATAATTAAAAAAATCGATACTGAAAAAATTAAAATTTCAAAAGAACTTTTATCTCAAAAAAGACAACTTGCTCAAGCCCAATTAGAGCAAGAAAAAATAGAAAAACAAGTGACTCAGGAGCGTGAATTATTGGCAAAAATGACTGCGGAACAAAAATCTAGGCTCATAGAACAGGCAAAAATTGCCCATGACATTATCTCCAAACAAAATGAATTAGAAAAAACAAAACAGGATTATGATGATATTGTATCTCAGGTAAATCAAGAAAAAGAAAAATTTACAGAATCTGAAAAATTGAAAAAATTAATTAAAATCCAAGAAAAAGATCTAATCAAAGCTAAAGAAGAGCGATTGAAATTAATTAATGTAATTGCATATGAAAAAGATTTAATCACTAAAAAAACTGAAGAAGAAAAATTAAAATTAAAATCACAGACTGAATTAGCAAAACAGCTCAAAAAAGAGGAAAAGACATACAATTTGTTAAAAAAGAAACGAGAAAAAATAGATTCTCAAATAAAGATAAAAAATCAAAAATTAAAAGAAAAACAACAAAAATTAAAAAAACAAATTGCTGAAAAAAATAAGAAATTAAAAACTATGTCAAAAAAATCTGCCCCTAAAAACACAAAACAAAAAATTAGGAAAAGTAAATAATTATTTTATTTTAACTGTGATTTCTTCCCCATTGCCTATTTGAGATGTCGTTGTTCTGACATTTGAATTTCTTTTTAAATACTCTGAATATTTTTTCATTTCTTTGCGATATTTCTCTGGATACAGCATATTGTCTGTAATGATTATTCCTCCTAATGCTACCATTGGAAAAACTAAATCAAAATATTTGATGACGTTTTCTTTGTCTGCATCAATCAAAACAAAATCAAAAAATTCATTATGTTTTTCTTGACTTTTTAACTCTTCTAGAATTTTAATTGCTGACCCTTCCTTAATTGTAATTAAATTTGAAACATTTGCTTTTTGAAAATTTTCCTTGGCTCTTTGAATTTTGTTTGGATTTTGTTCAATTGTGATGATGTTTCCTGATTTTTCTGCAATTGCCTCTGCACACCATATTGTGGAATATCCTACCGAGGTCCCAATCTCAAGCATGTTTTTGGCATTTTTTAGGCGTAAAATTATGTTTAGCAATTCTCCGGTGTCTTTTGTGATGGCAAGCATTCTGTCTTGAGGCTTGACATCTATTTTTCTTGATTTTTCTAGATCCGACTGTTCTTCTAATTCAGAAAGTACATTTGATATGAGATCATTCATTAATTCTTAGTTAAATTTATGGGATTTATTTTTGTCTTGGACATATTTGTCTTTTAGGTTCATTTGATAGCTTATATTTAGTGAAAGATTTTTTGACTTTAGATATGGTAACTAAAATTGATTTACTTGATGTGGTCCAAAAAATTCTAAATCTTGACACCAAGATGAGATTTGCAGCCATCATTGACTCTAAGGGAAATATCCGAGAAGCTATAATGAAGACAGGTAAAACCAATTTAAAATCTCAAAAAGAGGAAGAACATTTCTGTAAACAGGTTGCACAGAGACGTTCTATGAGAAAGGAATTTGATAAATCTCTTGGTAAAGTAAGATATGTTCATGTAGAAAGAGAAAAAGTATCTCAAATGGTAATTTACACCAAAAGAAACATTGTCTACTTTACGATGGAGCCTGAAATGCCAATAAATACAAAAATTAGATTAATTACCAAAATTAAAAAAATAACTGCTGACCTCTGATCTTTTTCATTTATTCTGGTTTACAAGACTTTGACATTTTACAAATATTTAGGTGACTCTAAAATGTTTGAATATGACAAATATTATCGTGAATGTCAACAACAAAAAAAACCCTTCATAAAAGCAAAAACCAACCCTGTACATGGAAATTATTTCATTCAAATTGATTTGGCAACATGTGGTTACAAATTGACTGGAAAACAAGAGAAACAAATTCAAAAATTAGTGGAGGGGGAAATTGAATTTGTAAAGAATAACTGCAAACATGCTTTTGTAGGATTCAACATCACAGATGAAATTTCATGGTTTGATGGTGTCTCTTCGGAACATTTGGATAGTTTTTGTAATTCTCTATATGATTTGACCCAAAATACTCCTAATTAGAAACGAATAAGATTTTTAAGGATTTTGTCAATTGTCTTAATTTCTTGCTTTCTTTCCTTAATTGTTGATTTGTTCCATTCTTTTGCAAATTCTGATTGTTTGTCCATTCTCTCTAGTGCCTCGATGTATTTTATCAGGTAGATTTTGTAGTCATGAAGCAAATCTAAATGCTTATTGTGATTTTTTTCAGTTGGTGTTGTCATCCCACTCCTCTTCTTTAATGTCTGGGAACATATCTCGTATTCTCTTTTTATCTTTCTCCATTGCATCAATTCTATTGTTCAGATGAGAAATTATTGCAGGTTCTTTTTCTAGATTTTTTTCTGATTGAATTTCTGTGATCACTTTAGTAAGTGATTTGTAATATGAGATATGATTTTTCTTTGATTCTTCTGATGTATCCTCATCTTTAATATCCATGATTTCTCTTGATACATTGAAAATAAGTACTTGATCCTTTTTTAGATTCATTTGAATAATGCTTAAGTTACCTATGAAATTAAAATAATTTATTGAAAAATGTCCTTATAGATCAAAATTGTAAGTGGCTAAGAAATGAGGAGAGTAAGAAACATCTTGAAAATTACGATAAAGTGTATGAAGTTGGAATTGATTTAAAACAACGAGATTATGATGAAACATTGGCTACCTTTTGTAAAGAGCATGACTGCGAGTTGCTTACTGCAGACAATCGTGCATACATACACTTTTTCAGTGAAAAAGAAATCAACACTGTACAGATTTCAGAATTTATTTATGAGGAGAAAGCAGATAGGCCGATCTATCTTGTAAAAATTGTGAACTAGTTTACATTTTTTGAATCTAGATGTGAGATCCTCAAATTTGCAAGAACTTCATTGAGAAAGTCGCTTTCTTCCTGGTGTGTGATGCTATTCATAATTGATTCCCAACAATCGTTGATTTTCCTTGTAATTTGTGAATACATTTTGTCTTTTTTAAATGCTGGATAATAGGATAGCAATTTCATGATTCCTTCAGTAGACTGTATGATGTTTATTTGATGAATAATTGATCTTAGCCTTTCATGAAATGAATAATTTTCTTCTTTAACTATTTTTTCAAAATTTGTAATTTCATCATAAATCATTTCTACTTCTTTATGTAGATTTTTGAGTTGTGTATTTACTGATTCTGATAGATTGATCAACTCATATTCGATATGAGATCTACTGTGAACTTTCTTATCTATTTCTCCGGCTTCAACAAGTGCACTAATTTCTCTATAAACTATTTTTTCATTACCTACTTTTTCTATTACTCTTTTTGCAAGTTCTGTGCCTCTTGTTTTTCCATTTTCATTTAATATTCTAATTATCTCTGTTTTGATAATTTCTGAATTTTTATCCATGATTGCCTCTGACCTTATCTTCGATATTTTTCAAGTACGGCCTTTTCTCCATTTTTATTAATTTCTGTTACTAAATTCTCTAAAATTTCAATCCCTTTCTGTATAGGTTCTTTTTCTAAATTTTTGTACTCTAATTTCTGTTTAAGCACCATTCTCTCATTATTTACAAAACTCAAAAGTGGAACATTTTCTCCCATGTTTAGATTTATAAAAAAATCAATGTATTCTGCAGTTGATTTTATCGCCATATCTTGCTTGTTTCTTTCCTAGTATTTGTTTGAAATCATCCAATCTAGGTTTATTTACAATTTTGATGATATTCATGTATGGATAGTTGTAATAGGAACATTCGTGCATATAAAAACGGAAAAACCTTTGAACAATGTAGGACTGTTGCCGAATCTATGAATCCTGATTTTAAAAAACACATTGAAGAAAACGGAAAAATTCTATGGGGTGAAATTTTGGAAAAAGTTGATCATGATGAGATTATTTACAAATTGACCTTAAAGTTTCTTAGACGTGATGGTTATGATATTGGAAACCATAAGATTCCTGAAGTAAAGAAATTCATTTAGGCTGATTTATTTTACAACTGCCATCTGCATTTCTTAATTTTTTTGCCATTACATACGGTGTAATTAGCAAGATTGGAATTGATATTGCTATAAACAAGGTTTGTAACTGCGTTAATGCAATTGACAATGCAATTCCGCTGGCTGTTCCAACAAATATTGACAAAAATGTTCCTGCACATGTAGGACATGCAATAAATAATCCTGTTGCAGCTCCTACCGTACTTGCTCCTCGCCCTTTTTTAGAAATTGTATATGCATTAACTGCAATAACTGTGTTTAATCCCACTAAATATGACACAACTACTTGCAATACTAAATTTATTGGGATGATTTGCAATCCTACATGTTCTGTCAGATAAATTATCACTTTTGGCATATAACCTGGACCGTCACAACATGGTGCAATAAAACCTGACGGAATTGTTGCTCCATAATGATATGCAAAATTTACTTCAGGCTGATATACCAATGTCCCTGAAGCTAGCGAAAAGAAAATCCCATACCCTACAAACGTTAATACAAAGATTTTTCTTGATTTAGGACTCCATGTTGCGATTGCTATGATTGTTGAAAGATCTTTTCCTTTTTTTTCCACTTTTTCACGATGATACCTATACATTCCAAAAGCAATGGCTCCAAATGATACTAGTAAAATTACATAAAATCCATATGCAATTCTTTGAATTGAATCAATTGCACTTGGTGTTAGTAGTTCAGGATCTTGATATCTACCATACATCAAAAATAAAATAGCAATAGTCACAAATCCCAAAACAATCAATTTCTTGCCTTTGGTGGCACTTTTACTATCTGATGTCATGTTATTCGTTTTTCACGATGAAATTAAATTCTATCTTAACTGAGTTTAGGAACAAAAATGTAGATAATTGCAATTATCTCCAATCTGCCAAAAATCATCAAAAATCCCAAAACAATTTTGGTTGCAGGATCTGTGTCAAAATCAATCACTCCTGCTGAAAGCCCACCTGTTGTAATTACTCCTGCAGCCTCAAAAAATGCATTTTCAAATGAAACATCTTCTATTGCTGCAAGATGTGCTCCTGCAATAGCTGAAATAATTGGAAATAATGCAAGAATGATAAGTGTTGATGTGACTTCCTTTTTTGCTTGATGTGGCATTTCTGCGCGTTTTACTTTGTTTAACAAAGATCTTACATCTTTGAGGTGGAATAATCTGAATATTTTCAAACCTCCTGCTGTTGAAAATCCACAACCTCCAATGAACATCAAAATTATCAAAATAGTATGTGCCCCACTATTCAATCCTTCGAGACTATTTTGTTGGAGCCCTGCAGTAGTACTTGCGGATATCGAATAAAATGCACTTTGTATTGGATCAAGTTCACTGATGCCCATAAACAAAATTATTGCACTGCCTAATATTGCAAAATACACCAATACTTCTTTTCCAAGTTTTGGCGACAAGAATTTTTTTCTTACAAATGCATAGTGGAATGTAAATGGTAATGCTCCCAATATCATTGCTCCCATTAAGATAAGATGTTCTTGCCAAACCATTCCATCAAGAATTGTTGATGTTGGAAGAAATCCTCCTGTTGCAAGTGTACTCATTGCTAATGAAAAGTTATCGATAATGTTCCCTTCTCCAAACACATACAACAAAGATGCTACAATAACAATGTAAATTGAAAAGATAACTGTGATTGTTAAGAAAAGTTCTTTCATATGTAGTGTTCTGCCTGATATGAAACCACGCATAGATTGTAATTTGGATTCTGGATAAAATGCTGTAATTACCAAATAAATGAAACTCATTCCTCCTACAAGCTGAGTATAACTTCTGAAAAACGTAAAGCTCTGAGATAGTTTTTCTGGTTCATCAAATAACGATATTCCTCCAGTAGTAAATCCAGCTGCACTTGAAAAGAATGCATTGCTGAACATCTCTATGTTTGATTCATTGCTTGGCAAAACATAGAGATAGGGTACTGTTCCAAAAAGTGAAAGCAAAAACAGGCTTGAAAAGACCAAAATTGACGCCTGTTGAAGGTTGAGACTGGATTTTTCACCATATGAGTTTAGAAAAAACCCTGTAACAAGTAACAGCACGGTTGTAAGATAAATTCCTGTGGCTGTTGTTGTATCTTCAAGTAAAGTGGCGACAATTGCTGGAACAAGAAGTAAAACTCCTGCAAACTGCAAAACAAAACCCAAATTTCCTAAAACTGCTTTTACCGGTGGACTAAGAAGACGAGGCGCTGTAGCAGTTGCATCTCTAATTACATTTGCAATAACTGATTGAAAAATCATGCCAATTACTTGGTTTTTCTTTGATAAGACTGGGAGTTTTCTAATGTTGTTGTCTCTCATTTTATGTAATGCATCTTGTAATGTTGATTTTTCATTAATTGTGATTAATGGCGTACTCATGATATCTTTCAATGTTGTATCTTCTGCGTATACTGTTACGTCGCTAACTTTACTTAGAATGTCTTCATCTGTCACAATTCCTACTGGGAGATTATTTTCATCAGTAACTATAATGTCGTCTGTCTCATAGTGACGTAACATTCTGGCTGCCTCTCTTGTTTGTGTATGTTGTCCTAGTAACAGGACATCCTTGTCCATGTAGTTTGTAACGTATTTGCTTAGAACGTAGGATACAGCACGTTCTGGATTTGTAGACATTAAGCTTCCTTAGTTGGGGATTTTAAATAATTTGGGGTTACGCATGAATTTTGATCGTTAAAAAATAATTCACTAAGGGTTTTCTTGTTGATCTCATTTTTTTGCTATCTTTATAAGCACTGAATCGTAAGTTTATGCGTAATACAATGGAAATTGATCAAGCACAAGAGCCTGATTATGACTCTGTAAAAATTGATTATGTTGGATTTGTAGACCCTTATGCTGTTGAAGGTATGGTTGTTCTAAAAGCTGATGATGGTAAAGAATTTCACATGAGAGCATTTTCAGGAGAAGTTGCAAAACATATCTCAAGTTTTGGTGAAAAACAAGGTGAATCAGCACCCTCAATTTACAAAATGATTGAGGAGATATGTGAACAAAATGAATTGGTTCTAGTCAAAGTGAAAATTTATGAAAGCGGTGAAGTATTACGCGCAAATCTGTACTTTACAGGGAAAAAAGACCTTGTATTGAGAAACTATCGTGCATCTGATGCAATGGCTTTAGGCGCTTTTTACAATATACCTATTTTGGTCAGGAAAAACCTTCTAAAAGAAAGTGTTGAAGCTGAGTAGAAATTGACTATTTTTTGCTCTAATTAGAATGGTTTTTCTCCTACTAAATTGAAGGTATCTTATGAATGAGCAAGAACAACTAATGGATAATCTACTAAATGTTGATCTTGAAATAATTGATGTTGTAAGGGAACTTCATCAAAGTGATTGGGATTCTGTATCTTTAAAAGAGCAAGTTGGGGATTTATTAAAAATCCGTGATGAGATGGTACAAAAATTAATGTCTATGAAAGGTGATGATCATTCTTGTGATTGTGGACATGATCACACTCATGAGTAACTAACTTAATTCTTCAAAAAAGTTTTCTGGAAATATTTTCTTAATCTTTTCAATTTCTGTTTGATAGTTTGAAATCTTTGATTGTATTTCTTCTCTTTCTTTTCCTGTTGTGTTTTTTCTGACTTCTTCTAGTACTTTGATTTGCTTTGTCAATGTCTTATACATGATTGAATACTCTGGAAAATTTTCAGGCAGTTCTACCATTAGCTAGATTAAATACACATCCCACTAATACTGGTTATGAAAATTCTCATGTTTTCCTTGGTTGTTCTAGCCTTCGGAATCGGAATGTCTTTTGCTGATCCTGTGACAACGCAGACATCCTCTGAAAACAAAATCCATTATGTGGATGACCAAATTATGATTATGGCTGACATTTCCAACAATCAGGACACACAACAAAATTTTGCTTATCTTACTCAAGTTCGAACTGATGATGATGTTGTAATCTCTTTATCTTGGTTAACTGGCTCATTGTCTCCTCGGCAATCTTTTTCTCCTGCCCAATCTTGGATTCCAACTGAACCTGGAACATATCATATTCAGGTATTTGTCTGGGAAAGCATTGATCATCCTTCAGCATTGTCTCCTCCTCTATCGATGACTGTAAATGTGATTGAACGACAAACCTAATTGAATTTTAAAATATGCTTCATAATTCGGCAAACTCATCATCTATCAGTTATAGCTTAGAAGGTCGATTAATCATCAGCACTACTGTTAAAATTTCATTGGTATATTATCATTCAACCTAAAAAATCAGAACCTTTTTGATATGAATAACCTTGATTATATCATGGTTAATTTTGAAAAAGAATATCAGCGTGTGGCATCACAGGTGATTCAGAGATGTCATGGGGCCATCAAAATTACCAAGCATGGAAAAATAATTGAAGTATATGACACTAAACGTCATATTTGGAGCGATGGATTGGCGGGATTGATAATAAAAGAAGAATGTCGAAATGCAAATCTGCGAGAATGGGAATTTGCAAATGTCAGAACATATGTTATCAAGCAACTACTTGGCAAATCTGAAAATCAATAACCTACCTTTCTAATCAAATGTGGCTCTTTTAGCATAATTGTGTCATCTCTAGTTGAGGATAAATCAACTTGTTTGAGATTGTAATTTGTGATCACAATTAATGCCTCACATCTTGAACATAGTATTGTTTTTCCACTTGACCTTTCCTCTCTGACTATGTCTTTTTCCAATTTGTCTTCTTTTTGACATGTGGGGCATAGTCTTGGTTCCTTGAGGGTGGTGATGATTTCTTTAATGAAAATAATTCGTCCCATATAGTAAATCATGAACTGTCCCTAATGAGTTGTATTGTTAATTGGTATCAGCAATCCATTTTGAATGTCAAACCGTTTTAATCATTCAAAATTAGAACGAATGGTATTCAGTATATTCCCAATCTAACCAATTAACATTTTTTTCTAGTTTTTCTTGAAAATATGTTTTTGTAATTACATTGATTTTCTTAGTAATTCGTTGACAGCCTTGGAATAACTATATGCAGATTTTATTTTTAGAATTTTCTTTGCCTGATATGCTTTAATTTTTTTATCTAGATCATCGGCAATCATGACTGTGACTCTTCTTTGCATAAAAATTATCTTAGAATTCTGTATTTATACAAGAAATTATTTTTTCTATAGTGGTAATTTTTTACATCTTTAAATCATCAAACACATAATTATACACCTTACAATATTTTACAATATTTTCTTATATTTTTTGAAATAATTCATACTAAATCTTAAATAGTTATTTGTCTTATACTATTTGATGTCGTTAGTTATAAAATCTGGCGATTAGATTGCGCGGCCCCGCAGAACAAAAAAGGCAATCAAGCGTTTAACGTTTGACCATGAGAGGGAATCTCTCAAAGTTCTGCAGTTAGGGGTTTGCGCCTTTCATTTCTTTTGTAGTTATAATTTTTTTAAAAATTGATTTTTCTATGTCACTATTTCATCTAGACGGCCTTCTTCTTGTGCCCTTTTAATTTCCATGGCAATTCTTCTGCCAACCCCAAATGTTTGTCCATATTGATATTTTGTATATGGACTAGTTGTAGCTACAATGGGGTTTCCCGGAACTCTTAATGATACATCATAAACAATTAATTCCAAATCTTTTGTGATTACACTTTGTAGTGAAAATGGTCCTATGATTCCTGGAGCATATTCTTTTTTGACTGCCGCAACAAATTTGTCTCCCATTTTGAGTACCTTTTCTAATAGTGATTCTCTAATACTTGCAGGAGTGTGACCTACCTCTATATTTTGCAAATCTATGTCCATCTCAAGTTGTTCTCTTGCAGGAAGTGCATTATAATCATGAATGTTTGTTTGTAGTCTCCTTTCAATTCCAATAAAATCTACTTGGTCTGAAATTGGTGTGTGGAAGAAATTGAAATTCATGTATGTTCCTATTGCCAGTTCTTCGATACTTGCTTTTTGAAGATCTTTTCTGTCAATTACTCCTTGTTTGATTTTTTCCTCTGACTTTTCTAGATAATCTTTGTAAGACGAAACTGTGAAAAATGCTCTTTCTAGAGGTCTCTTTTTTTCTTGAACCTTGACAATGCATGGTTTGTTAATTCGTTTAGGATCTTTGAATAATTTTGGATATTTGATTCTGGCTTTTTCTAAAAGATAGTATTGACCTTTTTTAGCTGTTCTCTCCTCGGCTTGAAATAATTTCCTATTTCCAAAAATTGGAACTTTGAATGTATTCTCTATGGTCTTGTATCCTAAATAGACAGTTAATGATCTATGTGGCACTATAATTGTATTTGAATCTCTTAATTCTTTTTGATATTTTGCTGATGCCATGTCTTTGAATTTATCCACTATTGTTATTTCATCTGCAATTCTCCCAAATCTCTGATATGGTCCCTCTCTTCCTTTTTGACAAAACACTCTGGTCTGAAAATCTTCATCCTTTGCACCATCCATTATTTCAAGTGCAGAGTGACTCCCAAGAACTCCAATTTTTACATCTGAGTATTCATTGACAATTTTCTTGATCTCAGAACTTTTAATCACATTATGCCTAGATATTGGGATCTAATATAGCTAATTTTTGATAATTGAGATCGGTCTAAATCAATAGATTTTTCTGAATTAGAATCTGTTACGAATCATGTTGTATTATTTTGAACTTCAAATGGCAGGAGTCATTCTTCTTACTGCCATGGTAATTGGTGGTATTTCATTATGGCTTAAACGAAGAAAAGAGAAACAAGAAACAGAAAATACTGAAGTTGATGAATCTCAAAGTATCTAGTGGTAAGATATCTCTCCGATCTAATAGATAAAATACTCTGGATTACTAGATGATTTGTTGAAACTAGTAATTGGAATCACTGGAAGCACTGGTGTGATTTATGGCATTAGGATGCTTGAAACTCTAAAAAAATTAAACATTGAAACTCATCTGATCCTTTCTGAGTGGGGCGAAAAATGTATTTCTATGGAGACTAATTTTACTTCAGATTATGTAAAATCTCTTGCAACAAATTTCTCTGATGAAAAAAATATGGCATCAAGCGTTTCAAGTGGAACTCATAGAATTGATGGGATGATTGTATCTCCCTGTAGTATGAAGACACTGGCTGCAATTGCAAATGGGTATGATGATACTCTTGTAGCTCGAGCCGCAGGCGTAACAATTAAGGAATCTAGAAAATTAATTTTGATGGTACGTGAAACTCCTTTGTCTGCAATTCATTTAGAAAATATGCTGAAACTATCTAGATTAGGTGTTGTTATTTTACCTCCCGTAACTGAATTTTACACAAAGCCAAAATCTATTGATGATATTGTAAATCATGTAGTAGGAAAATGTTTGGACCAATTTGATGTAGAGCACAATTTATACCCGCGATGGGGTTCTCTCTAAACTATAATTGCCAAAGTTCTCCTTAGAAAAAATAATCAATGCAAATAGAGATGATGTCTTTGAGATTTTTTCAAATTTTGAAAATTACCAAAAACTTGTTCCACAGCATTTCCCATCAGTAAGAACTCGCTCTATTCGTGACAACGTTTCTGTAGTTGAAGAGCACATCCTTCTTGGAGATATCGAATTTCTCATCATGGCAAAGCATGTTTCTAAACCTCCAATAACACATGATGTTTTTGTAATTGGCGGTGATGTAAAAGGCAGTCATATACGACAGGAATTCATTGAACTTGAAAAAGGAACAAAGATTTTAGTCGATGTTGATTTGAATCTTAAAGGTAAATTGAAGATCTCAAGTATGTTTGGAAGAAATTCATTCAGGCATGATTATAGTAAAATTATAGATGATTTTGCAAAAATAGCTGAAAACTAGTCTGATTTTGATTCGTTTTCTTTGAAATCTTTAAGCTCTTTATCTGCTTCAATTTTCCCTTTCTCGAATTCTCCCCTTGCTTTGCCAAATGTTTTTGCAAGCTCAGGAATTTTTTTTGCACCAAAAATCAATACGCCAATAACTACAACCAAGACGATGATTTCTGTACTTCCAAGCATTATCCATTATTCTTTGATTTCAGATTTAAGTGTTCGACTTTTTTCTCTCCTTACGCTCGATGAATATCATGCCTGTAGCATACAATGCAATCATTGGACCTGCTACAAACATCATTGTGACTCCTGTTCCATCTGGAGTGATCACTGCCCCAAAGATAACTATGATTACTATGGCATAACGGATATTCTTTCTCCAAAAATCTGCATCTACCATACCTGATGCTGCTATTGCATACATTACAAGTGGAAGCTGAAATGAAAAACCAAATGCTAGCAAAAATTGTAAAACAAATGTCACAAACTCCATTACATTTAGAAAAGTAACTAAACCTGCACCTTCTCCATATCTGTACAAAAATTCTAACATGTATGGAATGACAACATTGTATGAAAACACACAACCTGCAATAAACAATCCTAATGCTGGCAATGAAATGTTTCTACTAACATTGATTTCATTTTCTTTCAATGCTGGCTTGATAAATCCTACAAGTTCTTTTATGATGACTGGCATTCCTATTACCACTCCCACCAATGCTGCAACATACATTTGAGCAAAGAATGCTTGTCCTGGGGCTGTTTGAATTAATTGTACGCTTTCTGGAACCAAATTAATTCGCATGTGATTTGTGATTTGAGCTGCAATATTCTGAAGTGGTTCTAATGTAGGATAATACAAAGTAAATTCATTGATCTGAAATGGCTCTGCATGAAACATTAACAGAAATGCGGAAATCCCTCCAATAACAAGAACAATGCGTACTAATCTTTTTCTTAATTCTTCAAGATGCTGATTAATGCCTTCAAATTCGGACATCTGATGTCTTTGATTCTAAACTATATCAATTATGTGGGGATTGGTAGTAACTTTGCTTCTGGTAGTCCTGCTTCTTTTAGGGCTTCAGCAGTAATTCCTCCAAATTCTAATGATATTATGGCCTTTGTGTTAAATTTGGATTCCATTTCTTTGGCTAATTCTGAAATGTCTTTTGCAGAGTAGATTTCTTTTGAATCTTTTAGGAATATTCTCTCCCCTTTTTCCATCTCTTTACCATTGTATTTCCCTTGTAAGAACTTGGTAATTTCTGGCAATTCTTTTCTATCTATATTATTGTGAAAATAACAGATTCCTTTAACTGATTCATAGTCATATGCTGTTCCATTTCTATACATGAAAACACCGATAAAATGTGCCTCATCTTCTGGCTCTCTCACACATTTTATTTCCCAATTCAATAAATTGTTCTCATCGTATGTGTATCCTCCTAATTCATCTGATGTAATTTTCCAATACCTCATTCTGCCCTTTGCCATGATAAAATATTGAGAATTATTCTGATATAAATTCCATCTCTATGTGACTGCAAATTCCTGTCTTCTTTTATACTAAATCAAGGTAATTGTGATATGGGATCTAGAATCACAGTAGTGTTAAGTCCATCAAATACTGAAAAACTTCGAAACATTCAAGCAAAGATGATTAAGACAACAACAAATTCTGTTAGCTTTTCACATGTACTAAATCTGGTAGTATCTGAGGGCTTGAAGAAATTCAAGGCATGATAAAAATAAAAATTATTCAATGATTAACTTTATTTCTAATTATATGCAATCTCCAGAAAATCCATTGTATCCAATAGAAATTGACGATTATCCTAAACTCTTCGATTATGTGCTGACTGCCGATGGCCTAGTTTTCTTTCAAACTTTGAAAAGAAATTATGTTCTTGGCAAAGAAATGACTTTGGATGAATATAACAAACTTCGTTTATTGTATGTCTATTATGCAACTTCAAATAGAAATGCCAAAGAGGTGTATGTCTGGCAGGATATTTGCATAACTCTTGATGACAAAGGAATTCTGGAAAAAGATATGTTTCAATCAAAAGAGGATTTGAAAAATAAATTATTGATAATGGAGAATCCAAATTATCAATCTGGTCTTTATAGAAAATACACTGAATACGTTAAAGAAAATATGAATCACTAGTAACCGGAACTGGGCTGGCGATGTCTTAACAATACAAGTCCTCAGATCCGGAAACCTGACCATGATCTCAAAATAACTATAAAAGCATAAAATTATTCGGAAGATAGATTAACCTCGATTTTATTTTTTAACTTGTTAATGGCAACTTTTAATGTTCATGTGACAATTGAAAATAAGCCTGGCATCAGTGATCCTGAAGGAGATACAATTCTAAATGATTTGGTATTGAAGGGAACTCACAAAACAGTATCAAAAATTAAAACTGCAAAGATGCTGAAATTTACGATTAAAGAAAAAGACAAAAAAACTGCTCAATCCAAAATTCAAGAAATTTGTGATGATTTGAGAATATACAATCCTATGGTTAGCAAAGTAACCGTTGACGTTTTTGAAAATTAGACTATTTTATCTCAAATATGACTAACATCAAGAATTCATAACCTGTCTCTCTGATCGTGATGTTTTAGTTGTTAATCATATAGTATTTGTATCTCTGAATGTTAAATTAATTGTGAAAGTTGGAGTTGTAGTTTTTCCTGGTAGTAATTGTGATCGTGACATGTATCATGTATTGACTGATGTATTTCATCTTGATACGGAATATTTTTGGCATGAAAAAGGATTGCCAAAAAATATTGATGCAGTGGTTCTACCTGGTGGATTCTCTTATGGGGATAGACTGAGAGCGGGGGTGATTGCAGCCCATAGTCCTATTATCAAGGATGTTCGAAAAATGGCTGAAAAAGGAATTCCAATTCTAGGTGTTTGTAACGGATTTCAAATCCTTGTAGAGTCTGGATTGCTTCCAGGAGTTTTACTCAAAAATGAATCACTTAATTTTATGTGTGAATGGACAAATCTGATTGTTGAAAACAACAAAACTCCATTTACCAATCAATTCAAACTCCATGAGAAAATTCCAATTCCGATAGCCAATGGTGAGGGACGATATTATGTAGATGATGACACCATGAAAAAATTAAAGAAAAATAATCAGATTGTTTTCAGATATAGTAAGATTGTAAATGGTTCTGCAAATAGAATTGCAGGCGTATGTAATGAAGATGGAAATGTTGTAGGTATGATGCCTCATCCTGAGAGAGCAGTTGAATCTGACATCAATCCAGTTGACAATAAACCATCTTCTAAAATCTTTGAGTCGCTAATAAAAAAAATAGGTGTTGAAAATTGAGTTTAGAAGAACAAGAACTATCTGAATTGAAATCAAAAATTGGCCGAAATCCTACTTCCACTGAATTGCAAATAGTAGCTGCTGAATGGTCAGAGCACTGTTCTTACAAGTCATCAAAAAGACATCTGAAAATGTTGCCTATGGATGGCCCTCTTGTAATTAAGGAGAAAGGATATGACTCTGGTGTATTAGATGTGGGTGATGGGTATGTTGTCACAGCTCACATTGAAAGTCATAATCATCCATCTGCAGTTGAACCTTATGGTGGGGCTGCAACTGGAGTCGGAGGTGTAATTCGAGATATTCTATCTGCAGGTACTAGACCTATCGCAATTTTTGATGGTTTAAGATTTGGAAATATTGAAAAAGATTTGCAAGCAAGATGGCTTTTCAAAAATGCAGTAACTGGAATTGCTGATTATGGAAACTGTCTAGGCATTCCAACTATTGGTGGAGAAGTTGAGTTTGATGAGTGCTATGAAAATTATGCTTTAGTGGATGTTGCAGCATTAGGGTTTGGTAAAAAAGAAAATCTAATTAAAAATCATGCCAAGAAAGATGACATTGTTGTTTTGATGGGAGGTGCTACCGGCAGAGATGGCATTGGTGGCTCTCAATTTGCATCTGATTCGTTAGAATCTGAAGACCGTTCTGCCGTTCAAATTCCAGATCCTTTCATTGAGAAATTAATAATTGAAGCTGTTTTGCAGGCAAGAGACGATGGTCTGATTCATGCAATGAAGGATCTTGGTGGTGGTGGATTATCTTGTGCGATTTCGGAGACGGCTGATGCACTAGACATTGGAATTGAGATGGATGTTGATAAAGTTCACACCCGGGAGTCTGATATGCATCCTGACGAAATTATGGTGTCTGAATCTCAAGAAAGAATGCTTGTTGTTACAAGTAAATCCAAACTAAAAAAACTAGAGGAGATTTGTAAAAAATTTCATATCGGTTGCTCTGTAATTGGTCAGGTAAAATTTGATCATCAAATGCATGTTACAAAGGGAAAGAAAACATTTGCAAATTTACCTACCGATGTTGTAGCCAATGCAACGCTTCTTGATTTACCTTCTAAAGAGCCAACTTATTTGAAAACAATTGAAACTGAAAAAAAATTCAAACCCGTATCTGATTATTCTAAAACTTTGATGAAGTTACTTGCCTCTCCAAATATTGCAAGCAAGATTTGGGTCTATGGACAATATGACCATGAAGTTGGCATTCGCACTGTAGTAAAACCTGGAGCCGATGCGGCTGTACTGAGATTAGATAACGGGAAATATCTTTCTGCAAAAATTGACGGTAATCCTAAACAATGCTACATCAATCCTAGGGAAGGCGCAATTGGATGCTTTGAGGAAGCATGCAGAAATGTTGTTTGTACTGGAGCAAAACCTATTGGAATGCTCGACCATCTCCAATTTGGAAATCCAAAAGATCCTGAAATATTTTGGACCTTTTTAGAATCGCTGAAAGGATTGACTGATTTTGCTAAATCATTTGGAATTCCATGTGTGGGAGGCAAAGTGAGTCTATACAACGAGACTCCTTCAGGACCAATAAAACCAACTCCTGTTATTGGCGTCATAGGACTAATTGATAAAAAACCATCTGTTCCTCAGAAAATTTCTAAAGGTGACTGTTTGCTGATTATCGGTGACACTAAGGATGAGATGGGTGGTTCAGAATTCTTTGAATATATTCACAAGTTTGTCGGAGGAAAATGCCCCAAAGTTAACTTTGATGATTCAAAGAAAAATATGAAATCTGTCTTAAGTTTAATCAAAAACAATCTTGTCAAATCTGTCCATGATTGCTCAAAAGGTGGATTGGCAGTTGCAGTATCTGAATTAACTATGACAAATCAAATTGGATGTAAAGTTTCATTGGATAAAGTTCCTGGCGACAAACTTGATGTTGATAGAATTTTGTTTTCAGAAAGTCATTCTCGTTATCTTTTGGCATTTGAAAAGAAAAATCTTGCACAGATTGAATCGCTTCTCAATAAGAACAAAGTCTCTTTCAAGCAAATTGGTCAATTTGGTGGTAGCGACATAGAGTTTTCAAATAAAACAAAATCAATTATTAAACTAAATGTTGAGAGGACTCGTAAAACTTGGTTGCATTCATTACCGAACTTGGTCCTTCACGGTAAAAAATAATCTGATATTTTCATAATAACCGACCTCTTTTAGCCTCAAAATACCTACTTTTCTCTTGAGAAAAATAGAGCTTGATGTAAAAGATAAGGACTACCTTGATTTTCTGTCTATTTGTATTGATGAGGATTTATCTGTAGAGGAGAAACTCAAAAACATAATTCGATATCATTTGATCACCTATAGGAATCGACAAAAGATGAGAAATTCTGTGCTTTTTTCATTTGATAAAGCAAATTCTGATCGCATAAAGTGATGAGCATTTTTATTATTCAAAGTTGGATCATGGATCAGGGAATGGAGTCATTATTTGATTATTCAGCCGAGTTTTACATGTATTCTAATCTTTTGACATTAATTGAAGCACAGGAGTTAAAGTAGAATTGCCTAAAGTTAAGGAAAACTGTGGTGTTGTTGGAATTTACAGCCTGTCTGGAACAAACGTGGTTCCAATGGTTTTTGATGCTTTGAGGGCATTACAGCATAGAGGACAAGAAGCCTGGGGCTTTGCAGTGCCAAACAAACCTCCTTTTAAAAAAGTAGGATTAGTATCTCATTCTTCATCTGAATTTAAAAAAATTGCTCAAGAATATGCATCTCCATGCGTTATTGGGCATGTACGATATTCTACAATGGGTACCAGTACTCTGGAAAATGCCCAGCCCTTGAAAGTGAAAGATCTTTGTATTGCACACAATGGAACGATTGCTAATGCTCAAGAACTATCTAATTTAGTTGGAGGGTGTTCTTTTACTCCTCAAAATGCAAGTGACACTTTGGTTGCAGCCCAACGCCTTGTATCATTAATTTCTGAAAATGGTCAAATGGGAAAGGCCTTATCTGTTTTGAAAAATGAAATGGTGGGTTCGTATTGCTTTACTTTTATCTCTGATGATAATTCTGTCTATGCTGCTAGAGATCCTAAGGGATTCCGTCCTATGGTTTTGGGACATAAAGAGTCTGATGATACTTACATTGTAACTTCTGAATCCTCTGCAGTTACTGCAGTAGGTGCAACTCTTCAAAGAGATGTAGTTCCTGGAGAATTGATCAAATTAAGTAAGAGCGGTTTGGAAACAGAACGATTTTCAAATGATTCTTCACGTGCGCATTGCTCTTTTGAATTCACATATTTTGCACATCCTTCAAGTAACATGGAGGGTCGCAACATTTACCTTTCAAGAAAAAAAATTGGGGAATTCATGGCCAAAAAATTCCCTATCACTGATGCTGATTTAGTAATTCCTGTACCTGATTCTGCTAGACCTGCAGCGTTAGGTTATGCTCAAGCACTTGGTGTTTCTTTTGATGAAGGTCTTCTAAAGGATAGATATAGCAAGAAAGGCCCATTGCGAAGTTTTATTGAACCTCATCAAAGTGATCGAGTTGAAATAAATCGTTGGATAATTCCAATTAGTGAAATAATTAAAGACAAACATGTGGTGGTAATTGATGACAGTTTAGTTAGGGGCACTAGCTCCAAGGCTATTATCAAGGCTCTTCGCCGTGCAGGTGCTAAAAAAATTAGCATGCTGATAACATACCCTCAAATTAACTATCCTTGCTATGCTGGAATTGATTTTCCTTCTCAGGAAGAACTTGCAACATACACTAATGGGAAAAATATGACCAGTGAAGAAATTACTGAGATGGTAAGACAAAGTATTGGTGTTGACTTTTTGGGATATAATGACTCTGAAAATCTGGCAAATGCTGTGGGAATTCCAAAGGAGTCTATGTGTTTTACATGCTCATCTGGCAATTACGATTCTCTTGGAATAAAACCTGATTTTACAAAGCGTGAACAAGTAAAGGCAAAAATCTAAAATTAATTTCTTTAAGATTTGATTAAATATGGTCTACGATGTTCTGTAAACATGCAAGCAATATGGAACGATGTAGTAATTGCCGAAAGTGATGATACTGTTGAGGTTGAAGGAAATCACTATTTTCCATTTGAATCAATAAAACAGGAATACTTCAAAAAAACTGAATTGACAACCATGTGTGGTTGGAAAGGAATGGCCAATTACTATTCTGTAGATGTAAATGGTAAAATCAACAAGGACTGTGCTTGGTATTATGCTGAACCAAATGATGCTGCCATGAAAATTAAAGGTATGGTTGCTTTTTGGAATGGCGTTCAAATAAAATAAATATTATTTTCATAAGAAATGATGATAGTTTTTTAATATAATTACCTCTTCATAAATAACTACAATTGACTACATGAAAATGCATCCATGTTATATTTTCAAATGTGTTAATCTCTCTCATGGGAATTGATTTTGTCGACACTATAGTTGTTCGCAGAAGTCTCAACAAAGGAACTGCCTTCACAAATGAACCTACATCCCAAGCAGAGTTCATGGGTGAGCAAAACAAACAGAAAGCAATGGACAGAATGAAACTTGCAGGAGATTTGTGGATAATGAGTGCCAAGGGAACAAGTAAAATAAAACTCACTGAAATGAGGGAACCAAAAAAAGTTGATACCGAAGGATATTACATATCAACTGGAAAGGGAACTGGAAGAATTAAAATTTAGTTTTTCCAACCTTATTTTATTATATTTTTTGATATTTACATCATAAATTTACAATATACCATTTGTTGAAAATTTCTGGAATAATGGGTGTCTATGACGTTTGAATAATTCTTTCTTGTCGTAAAATTATTTTGGCTCTTCTATTTCAAAACAAAGCATATTTTTGTCCTCATTTGTAATGTTCAATTTCAGAGATAGATCTTCTGCAAGTGATTTATGTGCAGATGCAAGAAAATGAGAAAAATTCTCGCTTATTCCATGATGAATGTTTAGTGAATGTATGCCATCATTTGATGTATGTTTTACTATGCCAAATCTCAATGCATTAATTTCAAGAATTTGCATCATGTTTTCAAAATTCATCTTATCATATGTTAGAAATAGGAGCTCCTTTGGAACAGTGCCTCCTAAATCTTTTGCAATTTTTTCTATGTCTTTTTGATCTAGATATTTGAAAATTTTTCCTAGCATTCTCTTAGTAATGGGAACAAAACCAATTTCATCAGCATATCTTTTCCAAGTGATGTGGTGTTTGGCGATACTATTCATCAAAGAATTAAGACTAATTCCTTTTTTTGCAGCGTCTTCTACTAGCTGGTCATATACTATTTTATCAATTCTGCTGGAAAGATTCACTGTTTTGCTGTTTCTATATTCAGAAGTCATTGAAAACCTCTTGATTTGATGATGCTTGTTGTTGAATTAAAATAATTTTTAAAAATTGCAAATTCTGTTGAATTTTGCATGAATACATTACGCATAAGTTCTATTTATGCATACATTATGAATTGCATAAAAATACCTACTACTGAAAAATGTCGCATGTGATAAAACCATTCATTGCCAATGTAAACCAATCATAAAACATTGATTCTCTATGAACAAAGAGTAAAAAAGAGAATGATTCTTAACATGATGTTGAATTCAAAACAAAAAATTACCTCACTTGTTTTCATTCAAGTGTTCCTTATCATAGGTAGTTTTCTAACTCTTACCTATATTGAATCTGAATGGCTGATACTTGGAAATTCCATCAACAATGCTGGCTTGAATAGATTTTTGAGTGCAAGTGTGATGCTTGGCTTGCATTCATCATATGAACATAATTCTGATGTCTCTTTGGATATGATAAGGGACAATTTCTATTTATTGAAAAATGGTGGATATGTTGGAGATGATAAAATAAGGGCTATGCCTGATGAATTGATGCCTTATTGGGAAACTGCTTTTGCAGATTTTGAGATTCTTGAAAAAAATATTCTGGCCTATAATCTCCCCCAAGGAAATACTTCTGAACTTCATTCTACTATTGATTCGAATTATATGAATTTGCTAAAAAGTTCGGATGATATGGCGTCACAAATTTCTATATTTCTTGAAGAAAAAAATACACTGTTAATTCAACTACAAATCATTTTTCTCATAGTAAATTCTGCCGTGCATATATTTTTAGTATTTGTTATTTTTAGAATTTTAAACAAAGTATCTGAAGAAAAAATACGATTGGAAAAATTTGCAATAATTGGAAAACTTGGTGCAACAATAGCACATGATCTTAGAAACCCCTTAACAGTAATCAAGGGTTCTGTTGATCTCTTAAAATTAAAAAAAGAAAAATCTTTGAGTGAAAAAGAAGAAAATGAATTTAAAAAAATTGACGATGCCATTGAAAATATAGATTATTTGACAAAAGATGTCTTGAATTTTGCAAAAACCTCTCAACTTCATTTAGAACAAATTGGACTGCTGCAGATCATCAAAAAATCCATTAATGAAATAAATGTCCCAAATCACATTAAGATCATACTTCCTGAAAATGATTCTCAAATTAAAGCGGATAAAATAAAAATTCAAATTGTAATTTCAAATTTAATAAAAAACGCCATTGAGGCTATTGATGGTGATGGAGTCATCACTATTGGATTAATTGATGGATTGGATAGTGTACTTTTGACTATTACTGACACTGGGCGTGGCATGGATGCTAATACACTATCATCTATTTTTGAACCCCTCTTTACGACCAAAATGAATGGTACTGGATTGGGGCTGGTAAGCTGTAAAAGAATAATTGATGAACACGGTGGATCTATTGAGGTTTTAACTAATCCTACACGATTTTTTATTCATCTCCTAAAAAAATAATCCTTTAAATCAATTTTTTGGGTAAAATTTGGCTGTTAATTTTTTTAATTGTTCTGCAGAGTATGGCTTTTCAATCAAATCCAATGCATGTCTTTTCTTTGCTTCTGCCCATTTTGAAAAATCCGCATGTGCCGTCATGAAGATTACCTTTGCATTAGGAAATTCTTTTTCCAATTCAAAAAACGCCTCATACCCATCCATTTTTGGCATTTTTACATCTAAAAATACCAATCCTGGCCTTTCTTCTCTGTATTTGGATATTGCTTCTACTCCGTTTCTAGCTTGAATCACAGAATAACCAAAAAACTCCAAAAGGGTTGATGTGGTATCAAGAACAGATTCGTCATCATCCACTACAAGAATTAATCCCTTGACCGTCATCTGATTTCCATCGAAATTCCCTTTAACACTTTTGAACGCTCTTTGTAAAATATTTGTGCTTCCAAAATAAATTCATCAAACCATTTTTGAAGTATTGTATCATTGTGAAAAATAACACTAAGCATTTTTTTTGAATTTTTAATTTTTTTATCGCTTTGTAATGCTGGCAAGTATAGCAATGTGATGAAAAACCAATATGATATCAAATTACCCATGATTTTTTCATTTAATGAATATGATAAATTGTTAGATTTTATATTAAAATATGAAATCAATTCCCAAAATTCAGCATTATCGACATCAATGATGTTTGGATTGTCAAACAATAGACCTTTTCCAAGTAGTTTGAGATTGTAAATATTTACTCCTATGATATTTTTTAAAAAATCCCACCTACCAAAAATTTTTGGGAGCAATATCTGATATTTCTCTGCCATTCTGTCTATTTCTTCATGACTTAAATCCAATGAATCAAGACAAAATAAAATACCAAAAAGAGATAACCTGTATCTATTTCCGGGGTTTCTTTTAGTGGATTTACTATCAATCAAAACTAGATTCAAATCTAGTATTCCTTCTGAATGACGTCGTCTATCTGTGCGCCCTATTAACAGTCGTCTGTACTCTTTTTCTTTAGTACGAACCATTTCGTTGTTTGTTGGAAACTTGATCTTTGCCATTTCCCATGTTGTCAGGGGTCCATTTAGCGCCAAAATTTTCAGAAGGTTGTGTACATTTTGTTGGTGTTTTGATTTTGATTGGGGGTGTTTTCCGTATAATTTGGAGGCTTGTTTTCTAATAAAATACTTGTATGATAACAGATTTGGAATTCTCTCTTCATTGATAATAACCATACCGCATTTGGTATGTTAAGTTAATATAAAAATCTTAATTACATAAATTAAGAATGTCCAAAAGAATTACAATCGTTTTACAAGATGATTTGATTAAAAAACTAAGAGCTAGACAGTCTAAATTAATTCAAAATAGCAGTGCATCTGTGAGTTTTTCAGGTGTGGTAAATGATCTGCTAAAAGAATGTATGAAGACTAAATGATCTGCCTCCAAAGATTTAATCTTAATTATTAGAAAAACAAAGTAGAATTTGTGAAGCAATACACTGTAATTATTGCAGTTGGTGGAGGTGTGATTGCAATCATGTCTGTAATATTTGGCATGGATGTTTTGAAATTGTCTATTGCAACTCATGACTATGATGTTTTTGTTGATCCTATTCTTGACAAACAAAGTTTATTCATTATGGGCCGTGTAACAATTCAAAATACTGGAACTCAACCTCTCACAAACGTTCATGTGAATTTTGGCGATGGTGACACTCTGGATTTGGGCACTATCAAAACAGGTCAAAAAATTATAGTATCTCCACCACCTCAAAATTCAATGCAATTTGTAATGGTTAGTGCCGATAATGATGTTTTTGTAAGTAAGGCGTACCGTGAGATGCCTAAAATGGTAGGCATGATGGGTTCTTGATGTAATTCTAACTTTGTTTACTCTTCATCGATTTTTTTATTGTATTCATCAATTTCTCGATTATATTGCTCAATCTTCAGGTTCTCGTCGTCAATATTTCCTTCAAATAATTCCGGGTTTTCTTCTTGGGCTCTTTTCATTAATTTCTTGAATGTTTCTGGATCGTCTTTTTGAATTTCTAACAGAATCTTTCCTATGGATTCATCCAAATTACTCATATTCTTATTTATTGTAAAGCCAGTATATTTATTCTCAAATCCACTGCTAGCAGTTAAATTCTATCAAAATTAGTCATAATTGTTTGAAGTTTCTAACCCGCGGTAAAGTAAAGGACCTATACGATGTGGATGAATCCACTATTTTGTTCAAATTTTCTGATAGGGTTTCAGCATATGATGTAAAGTTCAATCAAGATATTCCCAGAAAGGGGGAGGTTCTTTGCAAATTTGCAGAATTTTGGTTTAATGAATTACCTGTGCCCAATCACTTTGTCCGAAGAGAGTCAGATACTGAGATTGTTGTAAAAAAAATGAAAATGCTCCCAATAGAATGTGTGGTTAGAGGTTATTTTTATGGTAGTTTGGCTAATCGATGGAAAAACGGTGAGATAACATTGTCTGAAGAGACTGATACCACATTGGCTGCAAAACTCCCTGAACCAATATTTGATCCTACCACAAAATCTGAACATGACATTCCAATAAACAAATCAAAAGCATTGGAGATGAATTTAGTTAGCGAAGAGCAATACGATTGGTTAGAGAAAACATCTATTGATATTTACAACAAGATGGCCAAAATTGCAGATGATGCTGGATTCATTTTAGCTGATTTAAAATTAGAATTTGGTTTACTTGATGGTAAAATAACATTGGGTGACTCCATCGGTCCTGATGAATATCGTTTATGGCCCAAAGACTCCTTTGAAGTGGGTAAAATTCAAGAAGCATATGATAAACAAATCTTACGTGACTGGTTGACTGCCAACGGATACCAAAAACAATTTGATGATGAGCGTGATGCAGGACGAGAACCTACTGCTCCAAATATTCCTGAAGATATTATTTCAAAAATGACGGAACGATACGTCACTGCATATGAAAAAATAACAGGACACACTCTGTAACACTAATTCTTGGTTTGCTGATGACTGGAAGATAACTCTCAACTCGAATTTTATTTTTGCACCTTTTCCAAAATACTCCTGTTGTAGGTCATTTGACAATATCTTTTCCAGGATCTGCCTTTTTTGATATTTTTTTAAAATTTTAAAACTCCTACAATAATTATTCATCCTGTACTATCTTTATTGTAGTGGTATTGAAATTGTTGAATATGCTACAACTATTACTGTAGTGGAAGATATCTACATGATACCGCTACAACATTTGTTAAAGTAAACAAAAATTGATGCTATTAGACAAAAAAATATGATACAAGGATCTTTTAGATCGGTTTGAAAGGTAATCCTGTATGTCTACGTTACTAGAAAAACAAATCAAAGTTAATCGTATTGTTACGACAAATATTGGACAAGCACGTGCAATTGAAGACCCTGCACGAGCAAAAATTGTTGAAATTCTATACCATCAAGCATTATCTGCAGACCAAATTTCGACTGCTCTAAAAAAGACTGGATACAAAAAAGCACTTACAACAGTCCGTCATCATTTGGAAATTTTAAAAGAATCTGGGCTAATTGAAATCGCAAGAATTGAAGAATCTCGTGGTGCTATCACTAAATTCTATAGCACATCGACAAAATTGTTGGATTTTCAGACTCCTGAGGATTTTGATTCAACATATTCTAAAATCATCAACAATACCTCAACAAAGATTGAAAAAATTCTCAAAGGATTGACGCCAAAAACCACAAAATCAAAGGGTAAAAAGTCCGAGGACTATTCTCAATACCTCGTAATGGAGATAATGAACAGGGCAATGACTAATGTTCTTGAAAAATCCAGTACAAAATAATAATTAGAATGGAAATGTTGAATCAATCAAAACCGATCAGGTTATTTTTTGTGCAAAATGAAAAAATGAGCAAAAAATACTCTAAAAAGTCATTTTTTGTTGTTGGTAATGCAAAATTATTAACAGCAAAATTGACAGGTGAAATTTGATGGATGAGAAAGCAATCAAACTTTTTTCAGAAAAAAATCTCGTTTACATTGCGACAGTAATGAAAGACGGTTCCCCTCAAGTCTCCCCAGTGTGGGCAAACTATGATGATGGATATATTCTGGTAAACACTGCAGAAGGAAGAATAAAACACAAAAATGTTTTACGTGATCCTCGAGTTGCAGTTTCAGTAGTATCCAAAGACAATCCTCTTGACATGACAACAATTCGTGGAACTGTTGAAGAATTAATTCCAGATTATGAATACAAACATGCAGACAAACTAACTTTACAGTACATGGGTCGTGATCATTATCCTTTCAAACGTGATGATGAAAAAAGAATTATTCTAAAAATAAAACCTTACAAAGTTTTCGTTCTTCCCGAGCTGAAGATGAACGAGTAGTAATTTAAAATGTTTCTAAATTCGAATTTAGAAACATAATACATTCAGTAGGGTGAATTAGAAAAAAGATAGCATAGACAGCTTAACGTCGACGTTTAGCTGCCTTTCTCTTTGGAGCGGCTTTGCGTGAAGCAGCTTTTCTCTTTGGTGCTGCTTTTCTTTTTGCTGCCTTTCTCTTTGGAGCTGCTTTTTTAGCTGCAGTTTTTCTCTTTGGAGCGGCTCTGCGTTTTACTGCTGCCTTTCTCTTTGGAGCTGCTTTTCGTTTAGCTGCAGTTTTACGTTTTGGAGCGGCTTTTCTTTTTACTGCTTTTCTCTTAGGTGCTGCACTTGCTGCATTTTTCCTACGAGTTGCTGCTGCCTTTCTCTTACGTGCTGCTGCGGCTTTTAATGCTTCAGCTGCTTTTTTAGCTGCATTTCTCTTTCGAGTTCTTGCTGCTTTTTTAGCTGCTTCTGCTCTTTTGGCTTTAGATACTGCCATGACTTTTTGCGAAAATCATCTGTGTTATATGGTAAAAGTCACACATTACTAAGCAGTATATAGAAAAATTTGACACTTTTTTTAATTTTAAAATTTTTACGATCAGCAATTTGTAATGCAAATCAAAGCTGTATCAACAGTTGACTGATCTTTTTGTGGACGAATAATTATTTTGTATTGTTTGTCTTCATCAAATGGAATATCAAACTGTGTAGTTCTCTCAATTGCTTGATTTGGTTCTAACCATTCTAGCAACAAGTCTTTTGATGAAAATTCGCCATAAACTGCTTCGTGTTTTTGTTCTTTTTCATCAACAATGTATAATTGCCCTCCTGAAAAGAGAGTTTTTTCATCTCCTATGTTTTTTGCAGTAATTCCAATCTTTACAAACGTATTTTCAGGCACAACTTCTTTGCTTCCCTCAAATGTTCCCTCAAATGTTATTGTATATTCTACAGGTCCGACAGTTACTTTTTCTCCTACTGTTGACTCTATGAAATTTGTGGTATATTGTGTATACATAAAATTCGCAATTATCATTGAAGCTATAATTGCACCAATTACAATTACTACTCCGACCCTTGCCATAAATAGTCTGAAATAATTTTGGTATATAGTTGAAACGCACTAATTTATGCCCAAAACCCTACTATTTTGAACAAATTTGGGATCATTTTTTGATATTTTGTACTATCGCAAAACAGACACAGAATTAACTAGTAATTTGTTTTAGAATATCTGATCAGGCCTTGAGACAAATTCGTCATTGTTCTCTGTCTCTTGGTTTTTGATCCTTTTTTAGTCTGATTGTAATTCATCAGACACACACAGCATTATCTACTAATTTGTTATAGTGTAATTGAACAAGCCTTGAGACTGTTTTAGTCATTAATTATATTCTCGAGGTCTGTTCTTTTTTTTGCGATCTAGTTATGTTTGTCATAATTTCATCTGACGCACAGTTATTCTTTTATTTCCCATGTTTGGGATTTGTAGCAATGAAGACAGTACTTTATGGCTCAATTTTAGCTGCTGTATTTGCAATTTCAATTGTAGGTACAGCATTTGCTGCAGGCCATCTAACTATCGTCTCCAGCTCAGTTGATGACGAGGATAGAAGCGCAACAATTGAAGTTTCTAAAAACGTCAATAGCGGAAAACCAGGTGCTTATGGATTTGGTGTTTTTGCTGAAAACGGAGTAGTTGCATTGACCACTCATGCTGGTGCAGATGATAGTAAAAAACAAGGAAATGATCCTTCAGGAGCTTGGCACACTCATCTTGTCACATTAGCTGAATCTGATATTTGTGCAAGTGGATTAAACGTAGATACCGCAACCTTTGAAGATGTTGCTACTCAAAAAATCAAAAACAAAACAATTGAGTTGACAAACATTGATGAGGCAGCAGGTACATTAACTGGACCTACTGTTGCATTCACTCTTTCATTCGAATCCGATGAAAGTGAACCACCAGTAACTCATGTTTGTGTCAATCCTACTTCAATTAATCCCCCACCTGAAGAATAATCTCATTTTTTCTTTATTTTTTTACTAAAATTTAGGGGGTTTAGCTTTTACGCACGACTCTAAAAGATCATACTCCTTTAGCTGGGAGAGCTTGGTGGAATTAGGGTTGCATATTGTATCCAGGCACAAGTGTTAAACCCCCCATCAAAACGCCTGATTTTGAAAATTTCACATTGTGCTCAAAGATACTAATTTTCAGGGGGGGTTTAACGCCTAGGCTTGATTTTATAAAATTGATTATTTTAGAAAATTTTCCGACATCATGATAATCCCATCCAAAATTTGTGAAAATACATTGGATGTAAACAATCTGAATTGATCAAATATGCTATTTGTGGATTCAAATGACTCATTTATTGCAGTCTCGCTAATTTGTAGAACTGAATTTATCATGTTTAATTTTGACTACCTTTTGTTTTTACTGGTTGCTTGTCCATTTGGACACACATTTGATGTGAAATAAGGGGGGGTTTAGAAGAAAAATTTGCACAAAGTCCTGTTTTCTAGATGTTTTTTATTGGAATTCTCTTTTTCTTTCTTTTGATGTAAATGATGACAGGTTCCCTAAAATGCCCATTTTTAGGGAATTCTACTTCAATTCTTTATGGACTGTTTTTACAATGTAATGTACTGCCAAGGCAAGCCCAATCATTTTAAAGATATTATTCATTTGATTGAACCTCTCTTACTTCATATGTTTCAAGAATCTCGTCTATCATTTTGAGGATATTCAATTTTGAATTGCCTCCAATGTCATGGTTGTGTTTTCAAGTTGTAGTTTGTTTACTCTGATGCTGACATTAATCTCGTATTTTTTTGTCGCATGTCTGAGCATGATGTTGAAGGCGTTCATTTTATAAACACCACCAAAGTTGCAATTAAGGTTAAAACAAATACCTTGTTTTTTGAAGCCTTGAATCTTAGGATTTGGCTTTCTATGAAACCTGCTTTTGGTTTACATATTGTTGTATATTTTGTAAATTTTGTTGTTTTCATACTGTATGATGGTGAATTTATGATAAAAGGTCCGCGTAGAACTGATAAATCATCTATTTTTCTAAAATGTTTTCAATAAAAATCTGGCCGTTTTATCATATTTTTCAGAAACACTATCGATGGCCTCAAGCATTGTCTGTTGATTGATGTTCTCTTTGTCATCTAAAACAACGTAGACTCCTACTTTCTGCTTTCCATCTTCTGTGATGATTTTATTTATTGCCTGAATAGAATAGCAAAAATCTGCTACTTTTTTCTCAAATTTTTCCTTTTCTTCAGGACTAAATCCTAAATATCTTGCAATTTGATTATTTTTCATTACTACTTTTGCACCAATCACAAGAATTCCAGGTTGTCCTTTTGGCTCAAATATGTCTACAGGAATACCTGACTGTCCTGCATGCTTTACAAGAATTTGGAAATTGTTTTCAGGATTTTTTACTTCTTCAAAAGAAAGCCCTTCGTGAATTACCCATCTCTCAACATTGTCCCTCATTCTAGATGTGGTCATAGAAAACATCTCCAACTAGTTCTATATGATTCTAAATCCAATTGATTCATGTGCTAAATTTATAATGTTTCTAAATTCGAGTTTAGAAATAATAATAACTATCACCTAAAAAGCAAGTTAATTCACTATATGTTTACATTAAAACCCGAATCTAAATCCGGAATTGTTACTGCAATGAAAATGTTCAGAATTATTCCGATTATCATGAACACAATTCCAAGGTAAAGGCAATTTCTTGCTTTATGTGGATCATCTTGCCGTAAAATGAAAAATGCTATTATTCCTCCAATGACTCCAAAAAAAATTGGTAACAAAAACCATGCGTTACTTCTTGTTTTTTCTGAATATGTCATGATGAACTCTCTTATTTTGCAACTATTGCTTTTTTCTGTAATTGTGTGATTTCAATTTCCACAGTCTCTAATGGATCCTCTACCTGATTACGCCTTATTGAAAACATTTTTGGTTTTTCAAAGTCCTCTGTACAATCAGGACATGCATATACCAGTACCCTGTGCTCATTTGGTGCCTTTGGATTTGATAATCTTGGGTAATACACCAGTCTTGCTCCACAATCAACACAATATCTGTTGGCCCTTCTAGTTCTGACCAATGTAAACCTCCTGCATTATTCTTAATGTGCGATCATCTATTAGATCTAAGTTGTCTAATAGAGTAAACAAATTACTAACAACCGATCAATATTTCTATATTCGAATTTAGAAACATTATAAATTTAGTATCTTGATTAATCGTTTGCTATACAAATAGAATGTTTCAAAACTCGAGTTTAGAAATAAGAGCGCCTCCCACCAGACTTGAACTGGTGACCAACCGGTTAACAGCCGGTTGCTCTACCACGCTGAGCTAGGGAGGCACAAGTTAAGACCTTGGCAAAAGTGATTTAATCTTTGCGACTATACATAATCAACCAAAATTACAAAATGTTTAGTTGAATTTGGCAAAAAACTCTTTGATTTCTTTTGCATGACTTTCAACTAGTTCGATAATTTCTAGATGCTCATCAGCTGTTGGTTCACGTTGATGAACAATTTGAAATGCACTTAGTGCGGAACCTACCATCTCTCCGACAAAAAACCCACACAAAAAATCCCCCACATTTCCGCATTCCCAAGTCTCGCCTATTCTTGGTGATGCTCCTGCAGATTTGTACAGCTCTAATGTTTGTTGAATTAAATCTGTTGTTTGTTTTGAAAATTCAGGATCTAGAGTCATTTGAAAATTGGGATTCTATTTGTCTATGCCTTTTTTCTTTTCAAATGAATAAATTCCATCCAGGAAAACTCTATGATCTTTGTTTTTTACTTTGGATTTTAGTTCAATATTTGCTGCAGTTTGAGTGATATCTGTCCATACATGTCCTGTAAGAATTACATCTTCTCCTTTAGGTTCAACTTTGGTATTTCCAACAATGTGTGTGATTCTTGGAGCTCGTTCTCCTTGGAAGTTTTCAATTAGAACATTTTTGCCCTCTACCTTTACTGTGATTGGAAAGTGAGAAAACACTAATTTCATTTTGATTGTATAGCCTGTTACCAAGCCTTCACAAATGTTTCTGATGATTGATCTTGCAGTGTGAAGAATTGCATAGTCTCTTTTTTTCTGATTGATTGCAGTTAGTATGATTTTGCCTTCGTTTACTTGTACGTTGACTGGGATGTCTCTAAAACTTTTGTGTGTTTTTCCTAGCGGTCCTACAAATGACAGCATGTGTTTGTTTACTGTTACTGTGACTCCTTCAGGAATGTCTACTTGGTTTGTGAATTCTTCTAGTTGCTTAGTAGACATATCCGATTAAAAATCCTCCAATTCCTTTCTCTGATGCTTCGTGATGGGACATGACTCCTTGGTTTGTTGTAACAAGAAGCATTCCTCTGTCATATGCTGGCAAGTATTGTTGCTCCCAACTATTGTATTCGTCATTTTTGACTTTGAATCTTGGGGAAATTGCACCACATTTGTTGATTTTTGCTAATAATTTAATTTTGAATTTTCCGCCTCTTTTATCGTCTATATGTTCAAATTCTCCAATATAACCGTCTTTTTGGAGTGTTTTTAAGACTTCAATACCTAATTTTGAAGTTGGAAGAATAACACAGTCTGATTTTCTTCTGGCTTCATTGTTGTATAGTGTGACAAATAGATTTGCTAAGATGTTTGTTGCTGGCATGTTATCTCACTTATTTTTCCTGAACCCTAAAGATGTTGCGACTTCTCTGAAACATCGTCTACATAGCATTAAATCATATTTTTGAATCACTGCGGTATAATCTCCACATCTTTTACACCATCTTGAACCTCTACCAAAGTCATGCTTTTTTCTACCTGTTGCTTCATAGGATCTGTCTTTTGCCATTATGTTACGGTCACTCCAAATTCTTTTGCTAGATAATCTTTTGCTTCTTGGCTTTTAATAATATGGTTTTTTCCAACTCTTGCTTTGTGTTTACTTCTGGTTCTGATTCCAAATCCTGGTCTTGTTAATGTAATGGAAATTCCAAGACCTAAAATTCCTATTTGAGGATCATATTTTACACCTGGTATATCGATATGCTCATTAATTCCAAATGAGAAATTTCCAAAATTATCAAAGGATTTTCCATTAACTGTGTTTCCTTTAGCTTCGAGCAGTCTTTTTAGTAAAGCAACAGCATCATCGCCTCTGATTGTCACTGCCACTCCAATTGGCTCTCCTTTTCTGACTCCCCAATCTCTGTATGCTTCTTTTGCATTACGTGTAGATGGTTTTTTTCCAGAGATTTGCTCTAGTGCTTTTGTTGCAATGTTGATGACATCTCCAGATTTACCTAAACCCATGTTTAAGACAACTTTCTCTAAAGAGATTTTTTTCATTGGGGATTCTGTTACTTGAGACATAAGATCACTTTAATTGAATTATTGGCTCCTCTTTTCCAATTGGCATAATGATGTCTGCAGGAATTTCAATTTTTCTGTCTTCTAGTGCAAGTATGACTCTTTTTGGAAGGATGAATGTTCCATCTTCTATGGCTTCTATTTTACCAATTTGTCCTGCGTTGTTTCCACGTGTAACTAAACCCTGACATCCTGTTTCTAATTTTATTACTTCAATAATTTTTTGTTCTGGAACTTGTATTAGACAAGTATCTCCAACATTTACTTTAGTATCTGAAATGATTGAACGTCCGTCATGAAAACCAATTTGTAATTTTCCTTTGTTTATTGTTGTTTTTGTGGTTACTCTGACAAGTTTTTTTGATTTTTCTGATTCATTAATTTTAATTGGTTTTAACAACTTGTCTTCTGTTGGAACTAGACGATATACATCTGAAACATCTTGTAGTTCTACAACATCCATTAGTCCTATGGCGTGATGAAGTGATTTTCGTACAACTCCATCAATTTTTACTCTTCCGGAATAGATTGCAGCTTTTGCTTCTCTTAAACTAGTAACTATGTTTAACATGTCTCTGAGAAATACTGCTGTTGGAACAGAATAGTTCTTTTTATGTGGACCTGGTTTTACTGTAATTACAAATCTCTTGTCTTTTCTGGTAATTCCCCAGAATTGTGGGGCCATTTGACGTTTGAGTTTTTTACTACCTGAAATGCTTACCATTATTCCTTATCTCCTTCTTTTTTGGACTTTTCTACTCCTTTTGTTTCTTTAGGAGTCTCTTTTGTTGATTCAGATTTAGTTTCTGTCTTTGGTTGCTTTCTTGGATCTTTTCCTTCTAATTTAGAAATTCGCCATTTGTCTTCACTGTTAAGTGAAGTGACCACTAGATTGGATGTGTGAATGTAAACATCAAATTTATCTCCCTTTGTCTTTTCTTTCTTTACCCCTTCAATTGCAACACTGCTTTTTTGGGTGGATACTTTGGCTATTTTACCATCCACTCCTTTGAATTCTCCTCTGAGAATTTTGACCGAATCTCCTTCAATGACTCTTACACTTCTTTTACCATATTTTTTATGTAGTTCTTTTGAAAGTGCACTTCCAAGCTGTTTACTTTTTGTTTGGTATGTTGCCTGATAAATCAAATTGTTGCGCATTTTTGTTGGTTTCATTTTATTATACCACCATTGATGCCAAGTTAGCTACTCTTGGCCATTTTTCTGAAGCTTCTGCTGCTACTGGCCCTTTGATGTCTGTTCCTTTGGTTTCTCCTTCTGGGGTGATAAGCACTGCTGCGTTATCTTCAAAACAAACTCTTACACCGTTTAATCTTCTAACTGCATATTTTTGTCTAATGATCACTGCTCCATAAACTTGCTTTCTTAATTCTGCTGGACCTTTCTTTACCACGACGTTGCAAAAATCACCAACAGATGCTGATGCTAGTCTTGATGATCTAGTGTGGTGTCTTGGAACATTGATTACTTCTAAAATTTTAGCCCCAGAATTATCTGCACATACAATATTTGCACCAATTGGAATTACTTTGGTTACATATGGGCGGAATTCTTCTACTCCTTTTCCTGCTTGCTTTGCCATTATGCCTTAACCTCCACAACAACATATGATACAGATTTTGATATTGGTCTGCATTCTGCAGTCAACACGTGATCTCCTGCTTCAACATCTATACATCCTGGCACATGTGCATGAATTGTACTTGTACCTCTGGCATATCTCTTAAATTTACTAAAGTAAAGTGGTGCATCTTTCTGTAATGTGATGGTTTGTTTTGCTTTGCTTCCTGTTACTTTGCCATCAAAGAGTTTTCCTCTAATTGACAAGCCTCCGTGGAATGGACAATGCTTATCTTCACATTCTCTTGTTGGCTCTTTTACTTTCAATCCTATATTTTGAGTCATGCCTTTCCTCCAATTCTATCAAATGGTCTTTTTGCAATTTTGGTACCTTCTACCATTATCTCTTTTCCCCCAATTGTAAATTTCCAATTGTTTGTAGACTTTGCAATTGTTTTTGAACCTTTTTCTGTACTAATTGTAAACATTGATTTTGTTTCATTGATGATTCTTCCATTTAATCCTATTACTTGTGGGTTAGTGGATTGGATGATTTCTGTGTTTAATCCAATAAATTCATGGGATTTTATGTTGTCTGCAGTAATCATTTCTCTCTCCTCATTTCATTTAATCTGGTTAGCATTCTTGCAATATCATGACGTATTGGTTTTAGTTTACCACTTTCTTTTCTCAATGTTCCTTTGGAACCATCAATTCTAAGTTTGGCAAGTTCGCTGCGTGACTCGACAATTTTGCTTTTGAGATCTTTTTCATTTAATTGTTTTATTGTCTTCATGCTGAGTCTGGTCATTTCAAGTGGGCCTCCTCTTCTTCAAGTGTATCTAATCCTTCCATCTTCTTTGCTTCCAATGCAATTCTTTCAGATTCTGATCTAGCTTTGTCTTTTTTCCCTTCTACTTTGACAACTTCAATTTTAGCACCTTCAATTTCAATTTCTTCTATTCTGATTTTTTCTTCCTTTGCTTGTTTTGCTTTGATTGCTTTTTCTGTTCTCATTTCAAATTCTGGAATGAGTTTTTCTTTTCTGGCAATTCTAATTCTAATTCCAATTAATCCCATTGCAGTCTTTACGTGAGCAATGTCTTCATCTACAATAATTTCCGCATGATGTCCTGCTCTTGGTAAAATTCCTTGAGTGTGTTTTTCAAATGCTGAACGATCTCCTCTGAGTTTTCCTGATATTGTAATTTGAACGCCCATAGCTCCTCCTTCCATAATTTGTTTTAATGTCCACATGGTTGCTCTTCTAAAAGCTGTACCTCTCTCCAAATGTGATGCCATTCTATTACACATTACACTTGGTGCAAGCTCTGGTTTTTCAATTTCAACTACTGAAATTTGCGGATTCTTTAATTCAAAGTCTGTAGCTAGTTTATCTGTCAGTGCTCTAATACCTGAACCTTTTCTACCAATAACTATTCCTGGTCTTGTTACATGAAGTGCAACTCTTGTTCCGACAGGGGTTTTTGAAATTTCTGCATGTGAAAAACCTGCATCTTTGATTGCTTCTCTAAGATAGTCTTTGAGTAGCATCATGTTGTAGTTATCTTTAATTACATTTTTGACTGCTGACATTTCTAAATCTCCTTTGCCACCAATTCCACATGTGTTAATACATTGTTCTTTGGAGTTGCTCTTCCCATTGCTCTTGGGATGAATCTTTTAACGATCACTCCTTTGTGAACTGTTGCATTTACAATTCGTAATCTGTCCAAGTCCATTCCTTTGTATTCTGCGTTTGATTCTAAATTATCTAAAACTTTGATAAACTCCTTTGCTGTTTTTTGTGGATATCTTCCAGACATTACTCCTGGGTCGGGTCTATGTCCTACTTGATTTTTATATCTTCTAAATGGTACTGCTCTATCTTTGTTGGAAACTGCAATTAGATAGTCTCTTGCTTTCTCAATGGATAATCCTTTGATTGATATTGCAACTTCACGTGCATGCTTGTGTGAAATGTCTTTTTCTCTTAGTGAAGAACGAACATGTCTCGTTGGATCGTAATTTTGGAAAGCGTAATTGAATCTACCCATAACAATCACTTCAATGGCACGTAGAGACTGGATCTTGATGCACCAACTCCAGGTGCACCGTGTGAAACTCTCTTGTTTGTTATCACATATTCTCCCAAATAATGTCCAATCATTTCAGATACAATTGAAACTGGTTGGAATTCTTTTCCAGAAAATACGTTTACTGTAACACCTACCATGTATGGTAGAACAATCAAATCTCTAACATGTGTTTTGATAGGATTCTTTAATTTTCCTGCTTTTGCAGATTTAATTTCCTCAATTAATTTTCTTTTTCCGTCAGTAATTCCTCTTGTAAGTGATCGTCTTTGTCTGGAATTAAATAATAAGAATAATTTTTCTAGGGATAAACTGTCTAGTTCCTCTTTTGGAATGCCTCTGTATAAAAATTCTTTAACCATTTCTCTTCTTCTCCTCTGTTAGTGTACTTCGAGTTTTATGGTCCATATTATAGCATTCCTATCTTTGTTGCCAAATCTCTGGCTTTTTCGGTATTTTCAAACTGAACAAAAGCTTTTTTGCCATAAATTGTTCTTGCAGTGTTAACTTTTTTGACATTTTCTTTGTAAAGTATTTTCACTGCTTCTGAAATTTCTGTTTTATTTGCAGATCTCTCTACTATGAAACAAATTTTACTTTCATTTTCAACCATTGCAAAGGTTTTTTCTGTAATGTATGGTTTGATGATTACTTTCATTGCTTGATCTACGTTCATTGTGTTTTCACCATAACCTCCAAATGTGTTGATTTTATTTTTCCAATTTCTTCAATTGCTGATTTGGAATACACTGTTAATCTAATTGGATCTGAACCTGGTGCCAAATCTAAGACGCTTAATTCTTTAACACTTCTTACTTCTACTCCTGGAATTGCACCAATTGCTTTTGACAAGTTAGAAGAATCTGCAGTTACAAAGAGTACGCTTTTTCCTACTTTTTTACTTCTGCCTCTGAGTCTTGATTGTCCTGAACGTGGTTTTCTTGCATTTAGTCTCTTGACATCTTGTGATAACTTCAATGAATCTAAAACTTTAGTAATTTCACTTGCTTTGGAGATTGATTCAATGTCATCTGATACTATGATTGGGAATGATTCAATTCCGTCTATTTTGTGACCTCTTAATTCAACTAAATCTTTAGATGCTGTTGCAGCAATTGCTGAACATAATGCTAATTTGTTTTCTTTTTTGTTTAGTTTCTTGTAAATTACTTTTTCAACAATTGGTGGATGTGCTTGTCTACCGCCTCTAGTTGATGCAACTTCTGCTCCTTGACCTTGTCTGCCACCGCCACCGCCCTGCATTCTTGCAACACGAGATACACCTTGACCTGTTGGAGGATCATTTGAATCTGCAACAACATCCATACCTGCCATTGGCTTTCTTCCCTGTCTCTGGAATTTATGGGATGTTAAATTAGTGAAAGCTTTGTGAATTAATTCTCTTCTAAATGGAGTTGAGAAAATAATTGGAAGTTCTACTTCAACATCCTTTGTTCCATTTGTTGTATATGCTGTGGTCTTCATTATACTACAACCTCCAAAATGTTTGGTTTGTTAATTTTTGCTGGCGCATTTCTAATTTGACTTCTTAACTTGATTAATCTCTTGTAAGTGCCTGGAACTGAGCCTTTAAGAATAATGAAATCTCCTTTTACTAATCCAAAGTGTTTGTAACCTCCTTCGGGATTGATTTTAATTTTATCTGATTCTGTGTTGCCCATGATTAGAATTCTTTTATCATATTCTATTCTTTGATGAAATCCAGTCTGTCCTGCTCTTGGAACTGTATACATGACACTCTGTGGTGAGATTGGACCAAGTGAACCTACTTCTCTAACTGTTTTTCTTGATTTGTGTTGTTTCTTTTTAACATTCCATCTTCTCATTACACCTTGCCATCCGTGACCTTTAGTAATTGCTGCAACATCTACAGTTGCTCCTGTTTCAAAAATTTGATCAATTTTGATTTCCTTTCCTAATGATTCTTTAACATGTGCAAATTGTTTCTCGATATCTCCTCCACTAACCATTGCCTCAAAAATATATGGTTTCTTCATTTCTAATCCTGCGGCTCTTGGAGATACTGCAACAATTGCGTAAATCTCTTTAATTTTTCTTAATCTTGATTCTGCATTTTCGATTGAACCTGCAATGTTTTTAATTGTAATTTCTTTTGCAATGCTTTTTGGAATGTCTTCTGCATAGACATCAAACTCTGCATGTTTACCATCATGATCCTTTGAATATCCTCTAATTCCTAAAATCAAAACTGGCGGAGTAACGAGTACTGTTCCCAGACTAACTAATTGTTTACCTGCGTTAGGAACTTTGTCACGATCATCAATACTGACAACTTGAACACATCCTGCTTTGAAACCACAGTGTGCTAAAATTTTTGGCTCATCAGTTGCAGATAGTTTTGGCCATGCTCTTATTCTTGCCTCCATGCTTTTTGCACGAACTCTTGGTGAATATGCAAGACTTCCTCTACGTGGTTGGTGTCGTTTTCGAGCTCCCATGATTAAAACGAATCATCGAATTCCCTCTATTAAACCCTGTGAGATATCGTTAACCACTAAAAAAATTAAGGTTAACCAACTGTGCCTAATTTGTTATGGTGAAAATAATTCTGATATGGAATTCCAAATTGTATAACCTCCGATAATGATCCCTGTAGCTCCTAAACCTATTGCTAATAATAAAAAATTTTTTTTTTCAGCCATGTCTGATTAGTTTTGAGCATTAATTATTGCTAAAGTGCCAAGAAGTGCTTCTTCTAGACGTACTGTTTCAGTAGCCTGATTTGGAAAAAAATTCAACGATTTGGCATTTTGAACTTTGTTCATCCTTCCTCCTATAATTTCATGAATTCCTTTCTCAGGAGATCCAAAAACTACTAGTGTTGGTTCATCTGATTTTGCATATTTTGATAACTGTTCATTAGTTACGGGTTTTCCCTTTCTTGATGTTAAAATTATGTTTCCTTTCCATTCCGATAACACTGAAAATAAGTTTGCTCTTTCTTTGACCGAATAGCCCCAGTATGATGGAACATCCTTTCTGTCTATCTCTTTGACTGACAGTCTTGGATATCCTTCTTTGAATTGAACTGTAATTCTTTTTCCGGTTGACACATTTCCGTAATATTGAATTAACTGATTAATTCCAACATCAACAAATTTTTTACCCTTCACACTAACCACTATTCCCTCTCTAATGTCTCCCGATTTAATTTTCTTTGAATTTACTGGTGTTATGTGGCTTGGGATTTTTAACGGATGTAATACTCCTGCAAATTTTAAGTCATTCATTTTTGGGAATAGTCTTCTTCTCAAAAACTGCGGCGTTTCTAAATATTTTAGAATCATTACCATGAGTGCTCCTTCTGATTTGTTACTGCCTTCTTGATACACATAGATTGTGTCAACTTTAAAAATTGCACAAGCTCTTGCTAGGACTGAAATCTTTCTTGTTTTATCTATTTTTAATGATTCGTCTGATAATGCAGACTGTGGAATTGCAACAGATAATTTCAACTTAATTTAATCTCGCAAGTACTTGAAATAATTATTTTTGCTCGTGTGGATATTTTTCTTTAGCAGAGTTTGCATATTTTGTAATCTGTTCGTCTGATACAAGTTCATACAACCCTGTTTCTTTTTTGATATGTGCCATTCTGATGTGACTTGTTCCTTCTTTGTCTTCACTTGATAGATAAATTCCTGCAGATGCTAATATTGCTGCGTCATCAAGTGAAAGATCTTGTTTGTATGTTTTCTCTAAAAAATCCGTTACTTGATCAGAACCAGAACCGATTGCTATTGCATCATAAGAGATGTATGTTCCACTAGGATCGGTTAGATACAATTGTGGCGTGTTGTTTACAACTCCACCCAGAATCAATGCTACTCCATATGGTCTAACCCCAGCATATTGTGTGTACTGTTGGCATTGATCAGCTAAATGTTTTGCAATTGTTTCAACTTCGACTGGTTCATCATAAATCATTTTATTACTTTGAGAAAAGAATCTTGCATTGTCTACTTGACTTCTTGCATCTGGAATATATCCTGCGGCTGCAACTCCTACATGATCATCAATTTGAAAAATCTTTTGAGCGGTATCTGAAATTTGTAATTTTCTTGGTTTTTCTTCCACGGCAATAATAATTCCATCTTTACATTTTACGCCAACAGCTATTGTTCCTCTTCTTACAGTTTCAATAGCATATTCTACTTGGTATAGTCTACCGTCTGGTGAGAATACGGTGATTGCTCTATCATAACCTTGTTGTGCAGGAAGCATTTGATTGCAATGCCTTGATTATTCAATTTAAACCATGCTCACATTTGATAATCATTCTTACTTTGATCGGAGCCTATGTTCTTTACCATATTATTAATCAAACCTTAATTTGAAACTGATTTCATTATGAATTCATGAAATTTGAAATAGAGTTTTCAGGCCATGAGAATATTCGCTCTAATCATCAAAAAACTATAGAAATTACTAAAGAATCTCACTTGACTCCACAAGGTGATTGCATTGTTGGTGTAAATGCAAAATATAGCTGTGCTGATTTACCTGAAGAATTAAAAAATAAACTCAAAAACCCTAATTCAACCGTAACTTTTTCAATCAATGTAGGAGATGATTATTTTGTCATTGAAGGAAAAGGTCATCCTGATCTTATTTTGACACACAATGAAGATATTGTTATTAGAAAAAGCGATTTTATCTGCCCAAGAACACTTGCAGTAAAATGTGACAAGGCATCTGATTTGATACCTCGTAGTATGGTAAAACAATTACAAGATCCAAAAACTATTGGAACATTTACCATCCATATTGAGTAACACTCACAATTTTATATGCAATGCGTATTTCATAGTCATGGGTCGTAAAACAAACTTTTTCCTATTGATTCCATTAGCAACTTTTGCTGCAATCATCATTGGCTTTGGTATGTATAATACAATTTGCAAAAATTCAAACATTCCGATTAATTGCTAGGTGTCTGTTTCCTTTACACAATTTCCTGTTTTAGTTAATTCTACTTTAGCACGTTTCTCTTAAAGAAGAAATTGGGTTATTTTTCATGGTAAAAGATACAATAGAGTTGCCTATATCAAAAAAACCTAGCGATGTTGAATTAAAAAAATTAAAAGATTATTTCAAAGAAATGCCTATTGAAGAAATTCTTACAGGGCTAAAATTTGCAAAAAATAGGTGGTCTGCAAAAGATGCTGGTACACTAAAGGTTGGAAGAAAAAGTATCATTCAGAAAGAAGTCCATTCAGTTACTATGGAACAAGCACAATGGAGATTAAAAAATTGGAAAATGATGATTGCAAATTATCGTAGACGTGGATACAGCTATCCTACAATATCTAGAATAAAAAAAATTTTAATTCAAAAGAGCAAAAAGAAAAAAAATTAGATCACTTTGAAGATTGACATCATTCCTACAGAAATATGATCATTGACGTGACAGTGGAACATCCATGTTCCCACATTATCTGGAACAAAATCAACTGTCTTAAGACTGGCTGGCATTAATTCCATAACGTCGTCTCTCATATCATTCCACAAAATCGTATTTCCGTGCCAGTGTGGTGCATGCAAATCTATTTCAGTTCCCATGCCGATTAAATACCAACGTACATGTTCACCTTTTTGCACGGTTTGTGCTGGCAAATTACCATAAACATATCCGTTGATTCCGTACATAAGATTACTTTCAACAAAATCATCATCTCCAACTAATTCTTCATTATCACAAGTTTCATCAGTAAATGTTTCTAGATTATCACAAAGATAATTGCTAGAATTTTTGTCAGAAACTGTAAAGAGACTTGCCATTTCTCTGTCTACATCTTTTGGTCTTCCGTTTGAATCGGACATTCCTTTAACTGTTACAACCATTGTACTCCCAAAAGAAAATTTTCTTTTAAATTGTAGGGGAATTATTTACAGTTGTTCTATGTTTTTTGAACAAGTATTCTATATTTCTAGATGAAGATGTCTGTTTTTTTCTCAACAATTTGGTGTTTGAGTGAATCTGGAACATCGGGAATAGATGATTTTGTCTGTCCTGCAATTACACTGTGTGCCTCTTCTAGTATTGCCAAGGTGTCTGCATTTGTCTCAGGTACCATGCTCATGCTATCTCCGATTCCAACTGAAGAGCCAGACATTACATCTCCAAGTATTTGTGACAAGTCTTGCATTGAAGCGTTTGCTTCTGGCATTATTCCACTTAGTGATGGACTTAGTCCCTTTATGATTGCCATACAAGGACTGAGTGTTACTACAACATCTCCTAATTCTGATACTGTGTCTAGTCTAAGTTTTACTTGCTCCATTGATAATTTTGCTCCACTTACCATGTTTTTCATTTTTCTTACTTGGGTTAATTCTCCTGCATATGCTTGTGCATAACTTGGTTTGTTGTTTCTTTGAGCATTGACTATTTTTTCAAAAATAACATCATGTTTTTTCTGTAATTTTTCATTAATTCCTTCTAATTTTGAAATTTGAAATTGTAATTTTTTTTGTGCAAAGTCGATTTTATTTTTTAATGGTTCATCCGGTTTTACTCTTCCTATTACCTTTTGAGAAATACTTTCTCTTTCAGTTCTGTTCCAAGAGTTGCTGATCATAATTTAATTCAAAATATGGTATAATTTTTTGTTTTAAACAGATTTGTCACTCTGGGTGGTGTCACTGGAGTTACACCGTCTACGGGTACACTATCCAAAGGTAAATGTGAATATTTGAAATCCTGCGCCTTTGATTTTTATCTCTAGAAGATGCGATGAACTCATATCGCTACTAATAAGATTGTATAATCCTGCATCTGCAACTTGCAAAATATTCCCTTGGATTATGTCTGTTCCTGAATATTCTTTTGGTAGTGGCTCGCCATCTAACAATATCTCAAGTTCTGCATAATTCTCAGTTACAATGTTGACTTCTTTTGCATTATACAGTAGTTTTATTGATCCCGCTTCTGATATCAACTTCATGCTGTCATCATAATTTTTCCAATCTCCTATTGGGTAGAATTTATGCAAGTCTATTTTGTCTGGCTCTGAATATGATGTGATTTTCCCTGGTTGGAATCCTTCTTCACTTCCCAATTGATTTCTATTTTGTGCAAATTTGTAACCAAAATATAATTCGGGTGTTCTAAACATTGAATGTTGATATTCTTCAATATCTACTAGCGATGATGTAGTGGTCATTTGCAGTCCTAATGATGTGGCTCTTTCCTCTAATAATTTTTGAATAACTTTCTCTGTTTCTTCGTATTTTCCTTCACCGATGTGATCATATCTGATAAACCCTTCATGGTCCGCAATGTATTTTCTTGGCCAATACCTGTTTTCAAATGCTTTCCAAGTTTCCATGTTGTTATCCATAACTACTGGATAATCTATTCCATGTTTTTCAATTGCCATTTTTACATTATCAGGATCTTTCTCAAATTCAAATTCTGGTGAATGTATTCCTATGATTAACAATCCTTGATCAGAATATTTGTCATCCCAAGCTGTAATGTATGGTAATGTTCTGATACAGTTGATACAGCTATACGTCCAAATGTCGTACAAAATCACTTTATCCTTCATTACTTTACTTAATTCTTCAGGTGTGGTGTTTAGATAATTTGCAATACCTACTAGATTTGGCGCCTTTTTGAATCCTGATTTGTCAATTTCAGAAAGAGAATTTGCTTCAGTAAACACAGTACTTGATTGTACTTCTTGATCAAGGAATGAAAATGCCACTCCTATAATTGCCAATCCTACAGCAATTATCATTCCTAAAATTAATCCTGTTCTGATTTCTGAATTCATAAAATCACCCTAGCAATACCAACTCGTTAAGAAGTGGAAAGCTTGCAATATAAGCAAGTTGATTTGTGAAAACTAAAATTCCCAAAAGAATAATGAATGCCCCTAATACTATGTTGTAATATTTTAGATGCTTTGTCATTGAGCGGATGATTCTTGTAGCTCTTGAGAAGAATATCCCCATCAAGATAAACGGAATTCCTAACCCCAGTGAATATGCAAGTAACAAACTAAACGAAATTGAAGGGGTTGTTGCAGCCAAAGTGAGAATTGTTCCAAGTATGGGCCCCACACAAGGAGTCCATCCTACAGCAAATGCTAATCCAAATACAAATGACATTGGATAACTTGATTTTGAATTTTTAGGAAAGAATTTTCTTTCTATGTTTAGTGAACGGATTTTAGTTGATAACAACAAAAATACTCCAAAAGCAACAATGATGATGCCTCCTATCATGTTAAGACTTTCTATGTATTCACCCGCTACATCAGATAGTATGCTATTGATTAAAACTCCTAATGTTGAAAATACTACTGAGAATCCTAGTACAAAAAATATGGTGTTTGAAATAATGTTGATCCTATTAATGGAAAGAACAGTTGCATTTTTAGAACTCAACTCTGCAAGTGTTGTTCCAGAAATGTAAGCAAGAAATGCTGGGATCATTGGTAAAATACATGGCGCAATAAATGAACTTAGACCTGCAAGTAATGCTACTAGAATTGTGGGGTCTGCCATGTTTTATTTTTATAATTTTTCCTTTAAAGATTTCTTCCAAATCTATTCATAAAATTTTCAATCCGTTTTTAACTGGGATGTGTGGATTTTTGCTATGAATAAGCGATTTATCATAGTAGGAATTGCTTTGGGACTTATTATTGCATTTGCAGTGTTTATTGGCTCACCAGCAATTGGTGGCTTTGATGCAATGAGGTAATCTTATTTTTAATCAAGGTACTACTGAAACTGTTCCAAAATTGATGGTTCTGACAAGGGATTTGCCGTCTAGATCATATCCTGAAATATGCATTTTCATATCATAATTTCCAGGACTAATCAGTCCAGTGGATCCTGCTGTTGCAGGAGGGTTTTTTGCAGTTGAAAATGTTAATTGTAGGACACTTCCTTCCGGAAATGCTATGCTGTCCTGATTAGAATTTACATTTGATGAATTTGCTTGAAGAATAATTGCTGCAAAAATATTCGAACTACTTATGTCATCAAACGTTAATCTTGTTCCATCAAATGTAATCCATGCTGTGGTTGGACCTCCATTATACACCGTAAGTGTTTTTGTTTGATCTGCAATCAGTGTTATGTATGATTGAAATGATTCGTCGGATTTTGGATATTGTAAGAAAGAACTTTCAGGATTCCCTGTCAATGAAGTATCATCTATTCTCAAATCCATATCAAGGCCACTGACAAATTCCAAATCTAATACTAATCGTTCAGAATCAGTAAAATTTGTCCAACCTGTTGTAGTTGTCGTGTAATTGAAACTATTCAAAAAACTTCCATTCGCTTTCCCATCTAAGAATTTCAATGGAAAACTATTGTCTGTTGCAATGTTTGATTGAATAACTCCCAAACTGTCTGTCTTATTCATGTAAAATGTTACAAGATGTGCCGCATCTCCATAATTTGTATTGTAAAGATCTGCTACTTCTGAAGACGATAGATCATAATTATCCCAATGCATAAGATCATCGATTACTCCGTTAAACCCTTCCCCTGGATTACTGTCTTCGGCTCCTACAAAAATCTCATCAATATCCACATTACTTCCACCGCTTCCTACAGAACTTACATCCACAGATGTTGCATTGATGTATAAAATACATTGGTAGCTTGCTGGTCTTACTGCAACTAGATGCTGCCAATTCCCATTTTCATAATCAAAACCATTTGATTCACATTTTGTGGGGGTTCCTGATCCTCCAAGAAATGTAAAATACACGTCATCATCAACATCAATTCCTATTTCATAATACTCATTACCTAGATTTTCATTTGCACGATAAAGAATTTGATTATTGCTTGTTCCATCTGTTGCTTTAAACCATAAAGCCGTTGTATCTGGTGCGGTTCCAATATTATTTTCACTTTCTTGATTTAATTCAATGTAATCTCCACCATCAAATCTAAAGGCTCCAGAATTATGTGGACCTCCTACTATCTCATATGTTGGCATTTTGTTTGCAGGTCCTAAATTATGTCCGTTTGTATTGCCCGTTGAATCTTCAGGATCTACATTTCCCTCAAAATGGAATTTCATATTGATTGAATTGTTGTCCATCAAACTATCTGGAAATGGTGCACTAAAGTAAACTAGACTTCCGTTCCAGTTTCCAGCTTTTACGTTCACTGCATTACCATGATTTGAAAAAAACTTTGGATTGTCAGTCTCTACAGAGATGGTTATTCCTCCTGTGTCTGTATCCCCTGGGAACATTTGATATTCTCCATTAGGGGTATTGTCTGTTTCAGAGTGAAACATAAGGAGATTTTCTTTTGGTGGAGTGGCAAGAGTGCTGGAAATTAACGCTGTTTCAGATTGCTGAGCCAACAACACATCATTAACTCGGACTGTTGCTGAAGCGGTATTTTGTGGTATTCCGTTTTCAAGATTAGTTGTAAAAGTCACAGTTTCATCAAGTTCCCCTGTTATTTCATAAATCCAAGTAAAATATGCTGTATCTCCTCTTCCGAGAGTTGATATTTCGGTAGGATTCATGTCTGAAATTAGAGTATATGATGCAGAACCAGTTGTTTGTGGTGTTTGCATAGTAGGTTTAATGTTCAGAAGTTGATTGTTTTTTGTCATATTGTTGGTTACTGTAAGAAGCAATGTTGTTCTAAATCCATCTGAAACTGTTTCAGGCAATACTAAAAGTTTCAAATCTAGAGGCTCTTCACTTGGAGAATTTATAGAAAATTCTTTTCCCAACCCTCTTTGTGTTACTATCTTAATGGTATATGCTTGAGATTCTAATGCTTGTAAATTTAACTCCTGTCCAATATTTGTAATTGTTTCTTGAGGTGTTGATACTTTGTTTAACGTGAAATTTTGAAGAGGCCATGTTGAATCTGTAACATTATTTATCCAAAATCTTGTAAAATTGATAGGAAGTTCACCTGTATTATGAATTGTCAAATTAAATTTCCCTGCACTGATTTGTGATCTTGTAATTTCAAAATCTTCTTTTGTTCTGTCTTGCATTTCCATAGTTTTTGTGATTACTTGATCATTGAGCCGCTCAATAAGATCCACACCATATGTAAAATACCCTACAACCGAACTTAGAACAATGACAAGAAAAATCATTCCAATGACACTGCTTAATCCTCTTCTTTTAACTAACAATTTTAAATTTAATATTTTAATAAAGTACTAAAGTATTATGTACTAATTTGTGTTTGAATTGTATTCCCTCTTGATGTTACACTTGAAACATCTAATACATCATGTAATGAAAATGATGAATCATTTATGGGGATGACAATACTATGATCTGGCATAATTTCTCCATTTGTTATGGTGTGAATTTTACTAAAACCTGAATTCTTATCCGAAATATGCACTTCTGATACATCTATTCCTACTTTTCCGTTGTTTGTAATTATGACGATAATTGTTTCACATGGATTATCGTTACAGTATACATACTCAAAATTAAGAGATTCACTAAGTTTGTTAGAATAATTATCTACAACATTTGTCATTTCTACTTGTTGTGAAGTAAGAGTTGATTGACTCCACACCATGCCCGCACTTCCCAAAATACAGACTGCACTCATCATCATAGCTGATGTAATTATTGTTGCTAGGCCTCTTCTTTTTTGTGCCTGGAGGTATACCATGCATTAATTTCCACTTTTGGGAATTTATTCTAAAGTCTGTTATAATAATAACAAACTATTATCATATAGTAATATTATGTGATTATGCTAAAAAATACCAAATTTTCTTGATGCTTTTTCAAAAATTTCAAGTGATCTTTCTATGTTTTCTTCTGTCAGCAACGCTGTAACTGAAATTCTTAACCTTGCTTGATTCTTTGGAACGGTAGGATATCTAATTGGCTGTGCAAAAATTCCGTGGTCAAACAAAAACTTTCCAAACTCCATGGCTTTTTTTTCATTACCAATTACTATTGGAATGATTTGGGATGGTGAATTTATTTCATAGCCTGCTTCTTCAAGCCCTCTAACTAAGTGTTTCCTGTTTTTTTCTAATTTTTTATTTTGTTTTTCTCTGTTTGTTAGAAATCTTTTGTGTGAATATTCTACCAAAAATGATGGTAGTGCTGAAGTGTAGATAAATGATTTTGATTTGTTAATACATAAATCAATAACATTGTTTTGAGATGCTAGATATCCTCCAAATGATCCTAATCCTTTACTTAAACTACTAATGTACAAATCAATTTTTTTTTCAACTCTGAAATGTTCTGGGGTGCCTTTTCCGTCTTTGCCAATCACAAAATCTCCATGTGCATCGTCAACAATTGTAATGGCTTTTGATTTTTCAGAAATTTCTGTAATTTGTTTTAATGGAGACAAATCCCCGTCCATACTAAAAATCCCTTCAGTTATTACAAATTTGTTTTTTCCTTTCTGTTTTAATTTCTTTTCCAAGTCATCCATGTCATTATGTTTGTATACTGATGTTTTTGCATCTGTTAATTTGCATGACTCAATTATGCTTGCATGATTTAATTCGTCACTGACTATTAGATCTCCTTTTTTTACAACTGCAGAAATTGCACCTAAATTTGCCATGTATCCAGTAGGATAAATCAAACTACTTTGCTGTGATTTGTGTTTTGCAAGATCTTCTTCCAATTTTTTATAAGACTCGTCATTGCCTGAAACTAATCTGGAACTGGATTGTAATTGGTTAATTTGAATTTTTGATATGGGTATTCCCAGATAATCATTGGAGCATAAATTTATCAGTTTTTTATTATTAACAATAATCTCTGAGCCACGTACCTTGCCGTATCGCAATTTCCGATAAAGGTTGGCACTTTTTAGGAATTCTAATTCGTCATTAACAAAATTTAGTTTATGCTTGGAGGCCAATTTTCTCAATTAGTTCGCGGTCTTTTTTAGCCTCATTTCCACCCATTGTGAGATATCCTTCTGTAATAATTCCATTGGCACCACTTTGTAAAAGTTCTTCACCTGAATCTTCTAGTTTTGATTCTCGCCCTCCTGAAATTTTGATTACTGATTCTGGTAACAAAAATCGAATCACTGAAAACATTCTTACAATTTCTGAATTTGGAAGATCTGTTTGTAATTCAAGAGGTGTTCCAGGCATTGGAACAAGTATGTTTATTGTTACTTCTTCTGGATATAATCGCCCCAATTCTATTGCTAACTCTAATCTTTGCTCCCTAGTTTCTCCTAATCCTATGATTCCTCCTGTACACAGCTCTAATCCTGCATCTCTTGCAATACCTAATGTTTTTAATCTGTCTTCATATGTGTGGGTTGTACAAATTTCTGGAAATTTTGATTTTGCTGTCTCTAAATTGTGATTATATCGTTTTACCTTGAGTTCTTTTAATTTTTTTGCTTGCTCTGGTGTAAGAAAACCTAAACTACATTCAACACTAATTCCTACTTTGTTGTTTATTTCTGTGATTATCTTACAAACTTTTTCAAAATCTTTTGATGATGGTTCTCTCCATGCTGCAACAAGACAATATGATTCTGCCCCGTCTTCTTTAGCCTTTTGTGCTTTGATTACCACATCTTCAGGTGATGGTAACTGATATGTTTCTATTCCTGTATCAAAAAACGCAGATTGACCACAAAATGTACAATCTTCACTGCATGCATTTTTTTTAATATTGTTTAATTGTTCTACATCTACTTTCTTACCGTTAAAATCAAGAGTTATTTCATTGGCACATTTTGCTAATTCTCTTAAATTTTCGTCTGGAATGTTAAATAATTTTTTAGCGTCATCTGATGTAATTCCAATTCCTGAGAATACTTTTTCCTGACATTCTTTGATAAACTCGGTGCTCATAATTTTATTAAAATAATTCTATTTTATAACATTACTGGAAAGGTTAACCTGATATCTTATAGGGGGTTAACAGTCATGCTACCTTTGTTTGTGCTGATTTTATTGTCAAAATTGTCTTTTTTAGGATTAAATCTAATTCGGATTCAGAGATTGCTAAAGGAGGAACAAGCATCACTATATTTCCAAGGGTCCTAAGATAAATTCCGTTCTTTTTTCCTTCTTCGAAGAAAATTTTGTTTATTGATTTTTCAGGGTTGATGGGCGTTTTTCTTGATTTGTCTTTGACTAGTTCAATTCCCATAAGCATTCCTTTATGTCGAATGTCTCCTACTATATCAATTTCAGAAATTTCTTCATAAAAATTTTCAAATATTTTTGATGTCTTTTGTATTTTCTTTATTAGATTATTTTTTTTATACATTTTTAGATTTTCATGTGCAACAGCAGCAGCAATTGGGTTTCCCGTATATGTATGTCCATGAAATAGATGTTTCCATTCATTAAATTCTCCTAAAAATGAATCATAAATTTTTTTATTTGCAAGTGTTGCTGCCATAGTCAAGTAACCTCCAGTCAACATTTTCCCATAAGATACGATATCTGGAATACTGTTTTGTTCTTCGTATTGTAACATTGATCCTAGTCTTCCAAAACCTGTTGCAATCTCATCTAGGACAAACAATATGTCGTATTTTTTACACAGTTGACTAATCTTTTTTTGAAATCCTTTTGGATATATTATCACTCCTCCTGCAACTTGTGCTCCACTTTCCATAACAAACGCTGCAATGTTTTCTTTTTGACTAAATCTTTTCTCTATTTTGTCTAAGCAAAAACTTTCATAATCTGATATGGAATATTTTTCTGGCATTCTGTATTTGTTGGGCACTGTAAATTGAATTGTCGAAAACAACTGCTCTTTAAATTTTCCAAAGAATTCAGGAACATATCCTACAGACATTGCCCCAAATGTATCTCCATGATACCCGTTTTCCAACGTTGCAATCTTTGTCTTTTTTTTATTTCCTATATTTTTCCAATATTGTAATGCAAGTTTTATTGAAATTTCCATAGCTGATGAACCATTGTCTGAGTAAAATACACGGTGCATTCCCGGAGATATTCTTACTAATTGCTCAGCTAATTTTTCTGCAGGTTCATTTGTTAGATTGAACATGGATGAATGCTGTAGTTTTTTGCTTTGATTTTGAATGGTTTTAACTAGTTGTTGATTTGAATGGCCCCATACATTACACCACATTGAACCCACTGCATCAAGGAGTTTGTTTCCTTTGGAATCAATTAGCCACATTCCTTTAGCATCGGTGATTTTATCAAAGGAATCCCATTCTTTCATCTGGGTATTGGGGTGCCAAACAGAACTTTTCAACTGATTCTATATGGTTTCAGATCTTAATAATTAACCGATGAATTAATCAATGAATAATTCTGAGTATCTTTTATTGACATCTCTCTTTATCGCAGGAACTGATACTGATGTTGGTAAAACTTACATCACCGCAGGACTTGCAGTTACACTTCGAAAAATGGGTGTTGATGTTGGCATCATGAAGCCTTTTGCAGCTGGAATTGCGCAAAAAAAAGGATACAAATCTGAAGATGTTGAAATTTTATCTGCAGCAGCACAAGTAAATGATCCTGAAAATATGATAAATCCTCAATTTTTCCCAATTCCTGCTTCTCCATATACTGCTTGGAAGAGACTCAAAACAAAACCAAAAATTTCCACAATTCTTTCCAGTTTTAAAAAACTGACAAAGATTCATGATTTAATGTTGGTGGAGGGTATGGGTGGAATTATGACTCCAATTCTCAAAGATTACTATATTACAAATCTGATCAAGGAGATGGATATTCCTACTGTTATTGTTACTAGAAGTAAAATTGGTACAGTTAATCATACAATAATGACTGTGAAGATGTGTGAAAAATACAAGATTCCAATCAAAGGAATAATTATCAATGATTTCGATGCTGGTTATCCTGTAAAGGAACTAACAAGAGACCTGAAAAACTTGACAGGAATTCCCATTCTAGGTTCAATACCATTCATTAAAGACATGAGTGATTCATCATTATACAAAATTTTCAAAAAGAGCATTGATTTTAAATTAATATTAAATTGATCAGATTCTTAAAATTTTAAACTTGTTTGTACCGCCAACATTACTAAAATGAGCAATTTCAAAAATTATCTTTGAAAATGAATTTGATTCTTTAGATAAAACAAACATTTTCTTGTCAGTTATTATGCTTTCATGTGATACTATCCAAATATTTTCTTTCTCAGGTTGAATTTTTTCTAATGCTCTAATTTTTTCATTTATTATGTTGTTGTCCGATGATTTTACTATGTAAATTACCAATGTCTTTTTTGGGTCTTTTTCCAGTGTTTTGATATCTGGAATAACAATATCTAATTCATTCCCCTTATAGTTTATCTTCCTTTGACTTGTAATTAGTGCATTGGTAAGTAAATAGTGCAATAGTCCTGTTGCCAATATTCCTACCACTTCATCTTTTCTCCCCATTGTTAGAATTGAATCATAGCAGTTCTTTACAATATCCTCAATAATTTGATCAAATTTCTTTTCAGCTATTAGTTTGGGGATTGTCTCTGAATTTTCAATGTATTCGAACAAATAATCTTTAATTTGATTTGATTCTTCTTCCATGGAATTTTAGACTAATTTTTCTTTTTAATTAATCCTTGTCAGGTGATTTTAAAAAGTCCATTGTCTTTTTATGAATATGGTCATCATAGGAGATCTGATCGAATTAATTGGTTCTGAATCAACTTCTAATGAAGAATCATTTGAAAATATTCCTTGGGAATTCTACGATGATGTAAAAATTCCTCCAGAAACATTTGCACTATATTCAATCGAATCAGGCATTGTAAGAATTCAAGAATTAAGAAATGAAGTGTTTAATGGAGTAGAACATTCCTCATTTAGTCATGTTTATGCCCATATTTCTCCATATGATGAAATGTTTATGTTAATTTTTGAATTCACTGTTGAAAAAAATACCGAACAGTTTGAATTTACACATTTTGGAATAGTTCCCACGAGTGATTTTTTTAATATATTAAATGATAATCCAATAATAAAAATTAGACACAAAAAATTTCAATTTACAGAATCATCTATTCAGAAAATTTTGGAAAAATTAACTGAATTTAAAAGTAAATATCCTGATAACTCATTATTGTAAATTCTGTTTTTGAAATTTTATTCGTTGAAAATATAGCGTCTTTCGCCTCTAGATTCTTTTTCTGTATTCACATGTACTAAGACAAACTCTTTTTTTGAATGAACCATAGATTCTTCTGGAGATAATTTGTTTTCATGCAGCTCTTCATATTCATCCCAAGTTAATCTTCTTCTTTCACCAATCTCTGCCTCCAAATTCATATCCTTTACAATTTCTTTGTATGATGGCTGAATAACTCCACTGAATACCATTGCACTACTGCCACTTCCATATGATCCAAAACCTACTCTTTTATTTTCCAAATCAATTCCTTTTTGATATTCAAATTCTAAACTACTTCTGAATCCTAGGTAAAGTGATGCTGTATACAAATTTCCAATCATGCTAGATGCAATAAGAGAACTTGAAAGTTTTGATTCATAGACTTCTTGATATGCTTGAGTTTTTGTAAATAACTTGGTAAACTCATGGTCTTTTGCCATAAATTCTTCATCTCCTAATACTGACTCAATAGTACCTCGAGGATCTTTTGGTACCGGCTCCTCAATTCCTATTTCTTGTAAGATTTTCTTCCATCTTGGTAGTTGTCTCCACTCATGTCTTACTAGATAAGCCAGGGCTTTCTTTCCCATGTTGCTGTAGGGCAAATGCATGTTGATGTAGTCCATGTGGTCTAAAATAGTCTCACCTGGTTCCATTTTGATTAGCCCAGATGAGATTACTTTTTTCTTGTATGCTTCTAGTGCTTTTCTTACTTGAATCATGTATAGTAAATTGGAATATTGTCCGTGAACAATGGGAGTTTCTTTTCCAAATGGTCTGTAAAAATCGTATTCATCTTTGATTGATGTTGAAGTAACTTTGGGATCAAATGCCAGCAATCTTGGCTTATCGTTGAGAAGCATTACCACTGCTCCTGCACCTTGTGTCATTTCGCCACTAGAACCCATGTCATATTTTGCAATATCGGAAACAACAACTAGTGCATGCTTTCCTTCAGCTTCGCCTGCTCTAATCCAGTTTGTATTATCATAAAGTGCATAAGAGCCGCTCACACAAGCAAATTTAGTTTCTACTCCGCCACAATGTTCAAAAGCTCCTTGACCATAAACTTGCTCTAACATCCCAATGACATAGGAGTTCATTGCTTTGGATTCATCAAATGCTGATTCAGTTGAAACGTATAATCTTCCAATGTCTTCTGGTGATAGTTTATTTTTTTGCATAATTCGTAAACAAGCATTTGCTGCAAGACATGCGGGGTCTTGATTTGCATCAACAATTGCCATTTGAGACACTCCAAGACCTTTTTGTAATTTTACTGGGTCTAGTCCTCTATTGTCTGCAAAATCAGCTGCATCAAGATATAGCCTTGGTATGTATATTGCAATGTCATCTATTCCAGCTGCCATAAGCTAGCTCACGAAATTTCATTAATAAGGATATTGGGTAAATTCTAAATAACTAGGAAGGAAATTTTGGGAATTTTTTTGACAACTCATTCATGAACTGATCGCAATTTACTGTCTTTCCAATTCTTTTTCAAAAACAGATTCAAATGTTTCATAAGGCTGTGCGCCAAAAAGTCTGGTTGTTTTTCCATCAGGACCAATGACAAAAAATGCAGGAGTTCCAGTTAATTCCAAAGATCTTGCGTCTTCATTACTTGATAGAATTGTTTGTGAATGAACCCCGCTTAACATGCATTCAGACCATGTATCCATATCTAATCCAATTTCTTGAGCAAATCTACCCAGATTCTCAGATGATGCCCAACCATTATTTTCACCAGTCCAGTTTGAGTACAATATATCATGGTATTCCCAAAATAATCCTTGATCCTTAGCACAATGGGCTCCATGAGATGCATTTACTGAATCTGGGCCAATGATGTTATAGTCCTTGAAAATCATCTTGACTTTGCCTGTTTCAACATAATTTTTCAAAATACGGTCTTCTGTTGAATGAAAGAATACGTTACAAAAATGACACTGATAGTCACCAAATTCAATTAAAGTAACTGGTGCAGTTGGATTTCCAAGTACGGGTGAACCGTTAGCTAAAAATGTGTTCATGGTAATATTTGGAGGTCCTGCTTGCTGAACTGTTGGAGCAGGTTCCATTATTAGTTCTGGTTGATTTGAAAAATTACTGAATCCTAAAAATGAAATTATTATAACAACTGATGCAATTCCTGCACCTATTGCAAGAGAAGGTCCATGTATCAATAGTCTGAATAATTTTTTGATACATTTAGTCTTTTGTTCTAAGGTCCACTACTGTCAGATGATATGTTTCCTAAGGCAAATGCCTGTAGAATTTTTGATGAGAGTGAATTGTCATTTTCAGCAGTAATTTCAATAGTTAGAGTTTCTCTTTTAGAATTATCTGGAATTAGATATTTTGTTTCAAATAGACCTTTATCGTTTGTGATTCCTGCGGATGAAAACACTTTTTGATTTTCTTCATTTGTAATAATCACCTCAACATTTGTGTTGGAAATAAATCCGTAATTTTGATCAAAATTGTTATACTTGTTTTGATCCCTTTCAAATATTTTAACATCCAGGAAAATATGTTGTTTTGAATGTGCCCTTTGAGTATACTTGCTTACTATGGAAAGATCATCCTGTTTTTCTTTTACTTCTTCCACGTCTACTGATGTTTTAATAAAAGACAATTTCACAAATTGACCGTTAATGAAAATTTTGCCATATGTATCAATATTTTCTTCAGAAATTTTTGAATATGTGATGTAAGGGAAACCTTCTACTGTTTGTCCTGAAACACGTACTATATGTCCATTAAAAAACTCTCTAATGTTTAAATCACTACTGATTATGAATTGATTTTTCTCCGTATGTAACATGCCTTCCTGTAAAAATTCAATATCTGAAATAGGATCAATTTCTCCATATGAAGAATTTATTCCCATACTGATAATTAAAATGAGAAAAATTACTGCCTTATTGAAAAAATTCATGTTGTCTGTCTAAACTATACATGTTTTATTTTATAAACAATTTTTATTTTAGATTAGTTAAGGGAAACAACATTGAGTTCTAAAGGTTCAGTATTGATCATTGAAGATAGTCCTGCAGTAGGGATGTTGTTGGCTGAGTTTATGAGAAAATTAGGCTATCATGACATTAAAACAGCTGAGACTGGCCATGCTGGAATTAGTCTTTTCAAAGAAATGATTCAAAAAGATATCACTCCACTGATATTTTTGGATTATAATCTTCCTGATAGTACTGCAAATTCTGTAATGTCGCAGATTTTACCCATTAAACCATTTACAAAAATTATCATTGAAACTGCAAACGGTAAGGAAGAAGATAGCATCAAAGAAGTAATTGGCTTAGGTGCTTATCATTATCTCCAAAAACCCATACACTTTACTGAAGTTGAAAAAATTATTACAATTTTAGAAGAAGAAGAATCATATCTTGAAAAAAGATCAAAACAAAAAGAATTCCCTGAAGATGATTCTCTAGATGAAGAAAAAATTATGGAACATATCAATTTTATTTTAAAAACAACAAATCAAATCAGTTTAAATAAAATAACTCAGATTATGGGATTTTCAAATAATTTTATAGAAACTTACCTGAAGAAACTTGAAACGCAGGGAAAAATAGTACCATTAGATAATAAAAAAGAAATTGCATGCAATCAATGTGATTCTATTAGGACTTCGCAGATATTTTATTGCCCAAATTGCAAAAGCTCAAATTTCAAACTAGGAAAACTAATCGAACATTATGACTGTGGAAACATATCTGAAGAAAATACATATCAAAATGATTCATGTCCCAATTGCAAAAAAGAAATTAAAGCACTAGGAGTGGATTATAGAGTAATGCAAAATCACTACATTTGTAATGATTGTGATGAGTTTTTCCCAGAGATTTCAACTAGTTACATCTGTTTAAAATGTGAAAATAAATTCAAATTAGAAGAAGCACGATGGAAATCTAGTATGAATTACAAAGTTGTCAATACATAATAATTCCAGTTTTCACTAAATATTCAATTCCTTGAACGAATGTTCTATCATCAATTTGTCCATCTGCCCACCCGCCAGCATTATTTTTAATCCATTTGGGAATATTTTGTTCAGTTGTAGTAGATTTAGATTCTTCTGAAACTGTGATCAGTTTTTCTTTCACTAAATATTCAATTCCTTGAACGAATGTTCTATCATCAATTTGTCCATCTGCCCACCAGCCAGCATTATTTTTAATCCATTTGGGAACTGTTATGATGACATTTGAGTTTATTTCCCCTATTGATACAATTTTGTATCCTAGATTATCAAATTCATCAATCAGTTTTTCCAAATTTTCTATTTGTTTTGCATTTGCAGAATTTACATGTGTAGAATTATTGACATTTGAAAACTCTTGGGGCTGTATCGAAATTACTGAAAAACCATAATTTTGAATGCTTTGAATGGATTCAAAAATTATTTGCTCATTTTTAACTCCTTGAAAAATATTTTTTGAAGGCAAAAATTTTCCCGTTGCTGAAGTTTGAGGAAATCTGTAAATTTGTTCTCCTGTAAATTCAAAAGGTGGTGAATCCCCATTTACTAAACTTGCACTGATATGTGTGATATTATTTTCTTCAAGAATATCTAATGTTTCAGAATTAAATTTGTTATCTGGAGGGATAAATACACGAGGTTTAACATTGGTGTTTAATTCAATCATTTGAATAGATTCTTTTAGATTTTTGTTTTGTTTCTCTTTATCATAATTTGTAAAAGGTGTTAGCCCTATCCCTTTGGTTGCTATTTCTAAGTTTGTTGGATTTTCCGCTAAATTGTTATTTACAAACTCTGTTATTTTTGGATCATTTCCAAAAGCATTTGCAATAATTCCTATAGTCAAAGGAGTATCATTTTTAGCAAATGTCTTCATAATTGATATCTGAACTTCATTTAGCCAGTAATCTTGCACTCCATCTAGTCTAAATGCAACACAATCACAAGTTTCTATAGAGTCTCCATTTAGTGGCTTTTCCACTATTACTTCCTCAGTTGGAGTAATTTCACTAATTCTTACAATATTGGAATCTAATTTGGATACTTCATCTAGTAATGTTCTTAATTTGGAAATAGATTCTTGATTTGGAATGCCATATTCACCATCATTATTTAGTGAAAACTCTTGAGGGTGAATCATTATGATTGAATACCCTTGAGTATTCAAATTCTCAATAATCTTGTTTTGCACATATTCATTGTCCCGTAATTCCCATTGAGATGCATCAAGTAATATTCCTGTTTCAGTGGTTGCCGGAATATTATAAAATGAATCTTCATCAATGAATATTGCCTCATTATCAGTTATGTGTGAAATTAAATATGAAAAATTATTTTTCTTTAAAACGTCTATAGTTGTAGAATCATACAGATTTTGAGGAGGCACAAATATTTTTGGTGTTACTCCAAAAATATCTGTAATTTTTTGATTGCTGTTTAAAATTTTCTCGCTTTGAGCATTTTCATCTAAATTAATTAGAGATTCATTATCCCAACTATGATTTGCTATTTCTATACTTTCTTCTTCCAAATTCTTTTTAATTGATGAAATTAATTTGTCATCAGTTCCTATCAATTTTCCCACGACCCCTATGGTCAAAGGAATATTTTTTTCAGCAAATAAATTCATTATTTCAATCTGTGTGTCAGATAACCAGTGATCTTGAACATCATCTAATCTAAAAGAGACACAATTACAAGATAAAAGTGGATTTTCCTTTAAATTAAAATTATTTTTATTTTTAAATATCTTAAATTCATTTACGTCTCCTGTAACATGAATGGCTGTTTGTGGCCAAAGCAAATTCTCAAAATTACTATCCGAATTAATTTTCACAACATATGTTCCTGATCTCAAATTGCTAAATTGAGCATCTCCTCTAAAGTTTACATCAGACGTGATAATCTTATTTCCATACAAATCTAACAAATTCACTTTATAATTTCCATCCTTTGAAGTAATTCTGTCTGTTCCTGAAAATAGATTTATTGTAACTAAATCTTCAACTATTTCTGGGATTTTGGTGATTATTTTTTGATCAACGAATGTTCCTTGAACTATCTTAATTGGAAAATATGATGTAAGAAACAAGTCTTCTAAATATACATCTGCAACATAATGGTCTTGCTGTTTTGTTGTTGATTGAATCCAATATCTTACTGTATTTCCTTCATCGTTAGTAATTCCTCGCCTTAATTCTGAATTATCATGAGTCTTTAGAATTACGGTGGCTCCTTTTATTGGAGTTTCACCATTTTCATAAAAGACACTAAATTGTAAGCCTCCAGATAAGGGGATTGTTATCTCTTCCTTAACAGGCTTAGTTTCTAACTTAACATAACCTACATCTGCATACATTCCATCAACATATACTTCAATTTTGTATCTGTGATTTTCTGGAACCAAAATAAAATCAGGGTTGCTGCTTAATTTATTTTCTAAAAAGGGTTCTTTTTCAAAGTCTTGATATACTACAACTTTCATTGAGTTAAAATCTACAATGTCGCCGTTTGTGTATTTTACTTCAATTTCTATTGTTTGATTTTCTTCTGCAGATACATTATTTGTAGAAATTAAAGAAATTGATAATGCTAGAATTATAAAAATTGTAATGTATTTATCCAAATTTTTTACACTCCAATTCTCTTTGCGCTTGTCCAAGTAGCTTTCTTATTTCTTAATTGTTCTATAATTGCTTTTAGAAGTAAAAAGTCTATAATTTGTTTGAATCCAAACACCAAAAATATTGTATGCCAAAGTAATTTTGGATCCTCATTATCAATTCTAATTGCTAATGCTGTCATCAAATAATGCACTACAATGAAGATTGCAGAAATCTGTAGAATGTATAATCCATCACCCATAATTATGCCCAAAATTGCATTAGCTGTTGCAATAAAACCGATAATTGGAGTTACTACCATTCCCAAGAACAAATATGGTAGTGACAATCTCTGTAAATAACCAAATCTTGGGTTTGTAAGTGCATCAGAGTGTCGTTTTAAAACTTGAATATTTCCTCTATACCATCGTTTTCTTTGTGCAATAAAGTCTCTCAATGTGTTTGGAGCCTCGGTATATGCAGTTGCTTTGCTACTACCCTGAGTAATCAGTCCTGCTTTTAGTAGTTTGATTGTTTGATCAAAATCTTCTACTATGGTATCTTTTCCATATGCTCCAGCTTCTACTAAAAATGATTTTCTAAATGCTCCTAATGCACCAGGTACTATTGTGATTGACCCAAATACGTCAAATGCCCTTCTGATTATTTGAATTCCTGTGATGTATTCTAATGCTTGACATTTTGTAATCCAGTTCATTCTATTTCGTACTTTGATATTTCCTGCAACTGCTGCAACATGCTCGCTAATTTCAAATCCTTTTACAATTTCTTTTAATGAATTTCTTCCAATGATTGTGTCTGCATCAACGACTACAATTATTTCGCCTTTAGCATAGACCATTCCATAATTTAATGCAGTGGCTTTTCCACCATTTTCTTTATGGAGAACTCGAATCTGATCTTTATATCTAGATGCAATAGATAATGTTGTATCTCTACTTCCATCATCGACAAAAATTATTTCTTTGTTAGGATATTTCGTTTCTAATAATCCTTCTATGGTATTTGCAATTACTTTTTCTTCATTAAATGCTGGAATAATAATTGAAATTTTTGGGAATGTTTTTACATCATTTTGTGTATCTTCTCTATACTTGCTTACCACTGCCATTGGAACAAATAACATTGTTGACCAAAATGATATTGTTAATGCCCATAACAAGATTATTCGAACTGGAGATTCTAACAATGTGTATCCCTCATATGCAATTAATGTGCCTATAAGAAATGGTGAACCTAAAAGAAACACTAAAAATATTGAAGGTGAACGTCTTCCAGGTTCATTTTTAGAATATAGTTTATCTGTCGAACCTAAAACATGATACAGTGTGATTACCCCTCCTATTCCCATTGCAATCATGCTAAGAGGACCTAAAATGAAAAATACGCTAGTAACTAGAAATATCATTATTGCAACTGTTAGTCCAACTTGAACTCCGTCAGGTCTGTTTTTTTGTGGTTTGGTGTTTTTAGAAATACTTGGTTCTTTTTTTTCCAAAATGGTTTTTACACAAACTTCATGATACCAGTTATTTTGATGCCTTAATGATTTTTCATCTAATTTGATATCTTTTTCACAATAATTACATTTAATCATTTTAGGATTCAAAAAAACAGTTTTGTCTTTTTTATGAATATTTGATTCTGATTTTATTTTGTTATATTCAATGTTATCAATTTCTAAATCCAAAATTTTCTCTAAATACAATCTGTCTGAATTTATAATGTCTCTATTTTGATTGAGTCTTTTTAGAAGATATTGATTTCTTCCATCATCTCCTTTTGATTGTTTCATGGCATCTACCAAATTTGAGATGATCGTATTTTTGTCCAATGTTTGTAATTGATTATGTCTGATCTGTGATTATATGTGAATTCGTCATCAAAGTTTTCCTTTCGGTCTATTTTCTCTGAGCAAACATTTTTCTCTAATTTTTAAAGGTATTTTCTAAAATTAGATAAAAAATGTCTGCATGAATAACTTGATTATTTGATTAAATGGTTACAAACACTATGATGAATGCCATTGTAACAATGACAATAGAAATTTTCATAAATGAAGACATGTTGATTTGTTGATCTTCATAACTATATTCGTTTGAACAATTAAGGTTTAGGCAAATTTCCTGTTTTGTCTAAATTCGATTTGCAAACTTTACAATATAGTCTAATTTCTTTTGATGGGAAATCGGCTCCACAATTTTTACACGTGTAAAATTTTTCGTCATCCATAAAATCTATCTGAATATAAGGAACTTAAGAGTATAGGTATTTTTGATGCTATCTTCCAGGTCTCTTAAATCCACGCTCGATTTTACAGTTCGATGCAGAAGATTTTTGAAATTTTTTATCTGTAAGATTATTTTTAGATTTTTCACCCTCTGAATCTTCTTCAATTATGAATACTCTTTCTACTTTGACTTTTTCATTTTTTTGAATTTGTATGGTGTTTAATGGAGAAATTTTTTGTTTATTTTTCTTCTTTGGTTTTTCATTATTTGTGGGATTTTTTTGTGTCCATTTGATATTGTTTCTATCTGATGAGGATGATTGCTCTTTGTTATAATCTCCCAATGATTTAACCATGATATTTTATTTTTCCTTGTTAACTTAAGAGTATTGATATATTTACAAATTTATTTTCTACTTTCATCAACTTTGTTTTTTATTGACTGCATACAATCATGGCATATTATTGATTTATCTGACATTTTTCTTATTTGTTCATTGTTTTGAAACTCTGAATCATATGTTGCAGAAATTACTGTTTTGTTATGCCACACTTCAAAATCCTCTTTCTTTTTTGAACATACAAAACAATTCATAATTTTCTGTATTTTTTAACTCAATATTCATGTTTATCACTTAAACTAATCTAAATAAATGGGTCTCATACATGCAAATTATGAAGAAAATCTTTGTAAATGGATATGGTTCAATCGGGAGCAGAATTGTTTCATTTCTAAAAGATGATCCTGAAATTACGGTAGTTGGAATTGGAAAATATTCTCCTGATGAGAAAGTTCAGGAGGCAATTTCTAAAGGACTAGATGTTTATGTTCCAGAATCAAAATTAGATGAATTTTCAAATTATAAAATTTCAGGTTCAATTGAATCTGCATTAGATAAATCGGATTTGGTTATTGACGCGGCTCCTGGGGGACAAGGTTATAAAAACAAAAAAAATCTTTATGAACCAAAAAATATTCCTGCCATATACCAGGGCGGAGAATCTACTATTGGTTCTGAAGCAGTTTCAGATTTACTTTTTAATTCAAGAGCAAACTATGATCAAGCTCTAGGAAAATACCATGTAATGCAAGGGAGTTGTAATGTTACAGGCATGGGAAGAATTCTAGAACCATTACGAGAGAAATTTGGTGATCAGTTAGTTAGATTTGATGTAACTCTTGTTAGAAGATGGGCCGACATTGAACAGACTGAAAAAAAATTAACTGATACAATTGAGATGACTGAGAAACCTCATCATGGCGATGATGTTAAACTGTATTTTGGAAAAGATGCTCCTCTATACGTTCGTGCAATTAAAGTTCCAACTCGACAAATGCACTTACACATAATGGATATTCGATTTAAAAATAATGCACCAAAACCATCTGAAATTCATGACATATTTACAAATGAATTTGGGGTTGCAATATTGTGGACTGCAAAAGGAACCAAAGATGTACGAGATTATGCTCAGAATATGGGGTTTAATTTTACTGACACTAACATGATACACATACATGCAAACATGACGACATCCATTGGTGATACTGTGCAGATGATGTATTCTGATGATCAAACAGGAATTGTAATTCCAGAAAACCACATGTTGATGCAAGCAATGTTATTTAAAAAATCATATTCTGATGCATTTGCACATACTGAATCCATATTTCACATGAAAGAGAAAAAAGAAAAACTGCAAAAGCATTTTTCAAAATAATTTATTTTTTAATCCGTTCTATTCTTACTTTTTCAGGATTATTTTTTGTCACCTTTTCAACTACAATTCTAAGACCGTCAATCTCTAGTTTGTCTCCTTCCTGAGGGATGTCTTGTAATCTTTCATGCAATAAACCATTCAGAGTGGCATAATCGTCTCCTTCAGGCAATTCTGATTTAAAAATCTCGTTGATTCTATCTATTTCGATTTCCCCATTCGTGATGATTGTATTTTTATCTATTGAATGATGATCAGCGCTTGTTGGGACATCTGTTTCATCTTCTATGTCTCCAATTATCTCTTCAATCAAATCTTCTAGTGTTACTAAACCTTCTACACCACCGTGCTCATCTATCACAATTGCCATGTGTGTTTTTCTACCTTTCATCTCTTTTAGCAATGAGCTAACCATTTTTTCTTGAGATACAAAGACGGGATCTCTTGAAATTTGTTCTAATGTCTTCATTTTATTATCTGATTCAATTTCTCTTAATACGTCTCGTACATGGATGAATCCTATGATGTCATCATTAGTTTCACCATATAGGGGAATTCTTGAATGTGCATTTTGGTTGATTAGTGGAAGGGCTTCAAACAACAACATTTTTCCTGGAAGTGTAACCATTTTAGTTCTAGGGGTCATGACTGTTCGAATAACGGTGTCATCAAATTCTAATGCACTATGAACAAGATCACTCTCGTCTTTCTCTAATGCTTTGTCTGCTAAACCCTGTTCTACAATCCCTTTGATTTCTTCTTCAGTAATTGGAGGTGAGTGGTAACTACTTCCTGTTAATCTCACCATTGTTCTTGTGATGATTTCAAATAATTTCACAACGGGCCAAAATGCATAACTGAATATCAATAACACTGGTGCAAAACGAAGTGCAATTTTTGTTGAATTTGCATTGCAGTATGTTTTAGGGGTGATTTCTCCAAACACTAGAATCAAAAAGGTCATGATTCCCACTGCGATGGCCAAACCATCATCTCCAAAAAGTCTCATTGCAATACTGGTGGCAAATGCAGATGATCCTACATTGACAAGATTGTTTCCAAGATTTACACTGGACATCATCCATCCAGGATTGTGTTTTAACTTGTATAGTGCCTCAGCCCCTTTGACCTTTTGTTTTCTTAATTGATTCACTTTGGAATTTCTGGTTCCAACTAAGGCCACTTCTAATCCACTAAAGAAGCCTGACAGACCTATGAGTACAGATAAGACTGCAATTTCAACCCATAAATCTACCATGTTATCCTCCTAGAAGATTTCTTAAAACAAACAGGACAATTACTCATTTAGTTTTTTTGCACCATCTTTTGGTTGATCTAGATTTCTAAAACTTGGATTTAACTCTTAAGATGTAGAAATTTTGCAGTGCCTAGGATTAAGGCTAGTTTTTGGGGGGTTTTGCAAATTTGTTTTCAGGATTTCTATGATAATCTACAGGTATCATTGCATCTTTTTGTCTTCCTGTGAGTATTCCTACAACAACATCGTCTTTTTTGATAATTCCTTCACCCATCAATTTTTGAATTCCTGCGACTGAAGCACCTGATGCCATTTCACAATCAAATCCATTTAGACCTACAACGGCCATTCCATCTAGCATTTCAGAATCTGTAACTGTAGCTGCAACTCCATTTGTAAATTCCAATGCACGTAATCCTTTCAAGATGTTTGCAGGTCTTCCAATTTGGATTGCAGTAGCTTTAGTTTTGGGTCTCAATCCTTCTTTGTCTAAATAATCATAATATCTGGAAATTAAGTCTGTGTTTGGATTTCCTTTATTCCATCTTAATTCTTCATTTTCAAATTTACCGTTATACAGGTCAGATAATGTACTTGCACCCTCTGAATTGATAACTGCAATTCTTGGAATTTTTTCAATCCATCCCCATTCATACAATTCCATTAATGCTTTCCCGCAACTTGATGTGTTTCCTAATGCTCCCCCTGGATAGACAATCCAATCTGGAGCTTTCCAATGCAGATATTCTAATGCTCTGAAGGGAATTGTCTTTTGTCCTTCGATTCTAAATGGATTAACAGAATTTACTGTATATCCGTCATGGTTTTGCGCATCATCTAGAGATTGTTTTAAAGCATCATCAAAATTCCCGTCAACCTCTACAATTTGAGCTCCAAACTGATATGCTTGACTAAGTTTTCCAGGAGCTATTTGGCCTGCTGGAATATACACATCACAATCAATTCCTTCATTTGCTGCAAACATGCCTGCTGATGCAGATGTGTTACCTGTAGATGCACAAACAATTTTTTTTGCACCAACCATTTTTGCATGTGTGACGGCAGTAGCCATTCCATTATCTTTGAAAGAACCACTTGGATTGTATCCTTCAGGCTGTAACCATAAATTGTTATTTGAAATCCCAATAAATTCTGCAGCTTTTGACATTTGGTATGGTTTTGATTGCCTTCCTTCTGCACCGTCTAATGATACAAGATATTTTGCACATTCATCCAAATTTTCTGTATCGATTTGACAAAAATTAAGCAAATCTCTAAATCTCCAAACACCACTTTCGTTGAAAATGCTTCCTTCAGAATCTCGTCTTTTGTAAAAAACTTCTTTCAGGGATGTCGGGGGTTTATTTTTGTATTTTACATCTAACAAATGCCCTTTTTCACATTGTACATTGGTATATTCAATAGGGTATTCCATTCCACATTTTGGATCAATACATTTGAGAAAAGCGTCCCCTTGCATCGTACTTTCAAACAATAGGTGATAATTTAAAGGAAATCCTGTAAAAATTGTTCAAGTTAAGCTATTTTTGCTAAACTATAGATTGGATGCATATCTAATCTATTCATGGTCTCTTATAATGAACACCTGAAGAAAATTTTATCTCAAGTTATCGATTCTTACAACATTCTTAGAATGATTCAAGATAAGCCAGGGGATCTTGATACAATTAAGAAAGAAATGTTGAAAATTAATGGATGTCTCAAGGTTTCTACAAATAACATAGATGAATACAAGATAACTATATCTGATTTTAAAAGTTTGAAATCAAAATTTAATAGTTATTTGGAAAATTATTTCTTTGAACAAGAGATAGAAACTATGGCGACATTATATTCTAATGATGAATATAGAGTAAAAAACATGAGATTGAAAATTATTGAAGCCTTGGAAGATAAAAAAATGATTGAATCAATTGAGGAACTAATAGGTAAACTATGACTGAGAAAAAATGTGTGCTTTGTGGTTGTCGTGATCATAAAATTTTAGGATGTAATAGACATTTGTCAAAAAAATGCAGTTGCTTTAAAGATGAAAATTAATTTAGAATTTGCTATTTCTTTTTAGGTCCTGATCTTTCGTGGAAATTTAAACAACACTTGCATTCTTTTTCCAAACATTCTGATTCACTATGATGACCACATATACCACATTCACAGCTTTTTGACATGCTATTGGTAAACTGATTTAGAATATAATTTATCCACCTATTTTTTATGATTTTAAGGTCAAAATGAGATTATTTTTTAGATTTTGACTTTTTTGCAGGTTTGCCTTCAAGTTCTTTTTTGATTTCTTCTGCTTTATTATCTACTGCCTTTATGATTTCTTGGATAATTCCGTCCAAATCACTATCCTCGGCTTCTGGTTCAACAGTACTTGCAATCTCATTAATTGTGGCAGAAATTTCCGCGCTTACATCCTCAAAGCTTTCAGGATCTTCATAGGCAGCATTGTAAAGATTTTTGAGGTTGTTTACGTGTCCAATTACTTGTTCGGTAATCATGATTTTGTAATCTGTTCCATTAACATCAAATTCTTTTGAACTCATTATGTTTTTTCAAATTCTTTTGTTTATAATGTTTTCAGCTAAAAATTAATCATATTGGATGTAATTTATGATCAAAATACTATGTAGTCTAATGCGGAAGCATCACTGATTAATCGGGTGTGCTTTGAACCTACTACATAACCATTCTTGATATCTTCTGCAGGTATCCATCTATTCGTTGAAGAGTAGTGTCTTTTTTCTGCCAATTCTCTTTCTATAGATTCAATATCAAATTCAGCCTCTTCTACTTGCTGAGTTGTAAGATGCTTGATCGTAACCAATATCTTTGTAACTTTAACACGATCACCAAATTTCCACTTCAATACAGGGTTTTCATCTGACACTTCCAATACCTTGATCTTCATCTGTTTTTTTCCAAATGCGTCATGGCTGATGAGTGCTCTTTCATCAGTAAATTCTTCAAAACTTATTCTGGAATTTACTTCTGCATCAGAGACCGTCTCAAGTAATGACTCAGTAATTTTATCAGCAGATTCTCTACTGTTCTCTTTAGACATATTCTTTGTTGACATCTTATCCTTAAAAACAATTTGAGGGTTTGTTCCTGTTAGGCACTAGTTCTCTGTTTTGTTTTAAATGGCATTTTGCACTCTTTTAGTGGAATTTCTTTCCTCAATCCCTCCACTTTTGCAAAAAATTTACCCTCATAAGTGCAAACACAATCTGTGATTTGAAGAGATTCATCCCAAATTTTGAAGTATTCTCGCAATTCTCTACTTTCATACTCTCCTATGCCTATCCTTTTTTTTGAAAGGAATTTGAATGCAAGAATGACGTTTCTTTTTTTATAAATATCAAAAGTCTTGATCCAATCCAAACATCTCTCAATTTGATCTGCAGGAACTGGTAATGATGTACTAGTACCAGACTTGGCCTCGATTGTGTATATGCTACTGTTTTCAGTATTTACTGCCAGTACATCAGGTAATGCTATGCTCGGCGAACCTAATCTAAATGCCTTCCAATCCATTGTCTTGTTGAATCTTTTGACGATGGTGTCCTCCCATTGGTATCCCCTCTGCCTTCGTGTTTTGGCTGCCTTTTGATTATTTCTGGATTGTTTCTCTTCTTTCTCTTGTTTAATGACTGTCAATGAAGGAAATTTGCGTCTCAATGGCATAATGAACTTGTTTTATCTATAGTAAGGCAAGGTAATTACATAATAACTCAATTAAATATTATGTACGAGTCATTTTCATCTGAACATATTAAAATCTATGAATAGGCAATGTATACGTGTCTTCACATGAAATTATTATTGAGAAACTACTAGAACAACGTGATTTAAATCTGAATTTGTTAAAGCATCTAGATTTTGAATTGATTATGGATCCAACCGAAGAAGAAATCCAGTATGTCAAAAATTTGCAGACCATTACAATTGCTGAATTAAAAAAAATTGAACAGGAAATATCTTTTTTGTCATCTAAAAATCAGAAAATACCATGAGTTTATCAAACCCAATTAATTTACAAAAACTATGTTTGAAGAACTCGTAGATAACTTGATTTCAGTCAAACAGGATTTTGCAAAAAATTATTCTGGAAATGCCCATATTCAAGAGGTATTACCATCAGATAGTTCAGATAGATTTCAATTAGATTTTGATGATTTAAAACTCCTACATGAATTTGCACAAAAAAATCCAATATACTTTAATCACTATGAACAAAAAATATCTGGAATTTCTTGCATTGTTTATGAAGGGGATATTAACGAATATTGGTTAAACAGTATTAAACATGGTTCTAGCTGTCAACCATTTTACCCTACATGGATAATGTCTGCTTTTGTAATGACAAAGATTGCTAAAAAGTTGGGTTATTCTGAATTGGTAGATATTGGATCTGGAGATGGTAGAATTGCATATTGTGGAAATATTTTAGGATTGACATCCTACAGCATAGAAATTGATGATGTATTAGTAGAATTACAAAATTCCATTTGCGATAACACTAATCAAAATTTTAATCCAAAATGTGCTGATGCACTTGAATTTGATTACTCGTCTTTGAATTTAAAAAAACCTGTATTTTTTATCGGAGGTCTAGCACAGATGGGAGGAGATGTTTTGGCAACCAGTATTATTGGCAGAATTAATTCAATTACAGATTTAAAAAATACTACTGGAATTGTATTTGCAGGTACGGATACTAAACGACATCTATCGGGAAATTTGAAAAATGGTGGATGGAGTGCGCTAATTGAAAAACATAGTCTAGATGTAATTGATACGGTTTCGTTACCTACCATTTGGACATTTGATCAGGATGTTGAAACCCCTTACATTTACACTGAATTCAAATAACTTCGAAAAAATAACTTCCGTCTGAAATTCCACATTTTGATATTTTTACTGCTTGTCCTAATTTTGGTTTTTTTAAAATTTTTGCCATTATTCTAATTGTGTTTTCAAACTCCACCAGGCAGAAATTTTGTTGATTTTGACTTGAAAATTCAAGGATTTTACCCATAAATGGACCTTCTTTTAGTACAACATCTCCAAAACAACTATTGCAAAATTCGGATGGTGGCCATACAATTTTTTTACATTTTATACATTCAGGAATACAAAATTCTCCTTTGGTTAATTTTGATTCAAAATTCATTTTTCTAACACCAACACTGTTGAGGATGTGGCAGCAGCGGACATGTTGTGAACTAGCCCTACATTAGGATCGTCTACTTGTCTTTTACCTGCATTTGATTGAAGTTGTTGTACAATCTCTATTGTTTGTGCGATTCCAGTTGCCCCTAATGGATGCCCAGTTCCAATTAATCCTCCCCTGGGATTAATTTTAAAATTATTTGTACTGTGCAATTCATTTACCATGTCTGTTCCTTTTCCTTCCGCCGTAAATCCCATTGACTCCAATGCCATGGGTTCACAAACAGAAAATGCATCATGTATTTCTGCAACATCAATATCTTTGGAGTTTTTCTTTGACATTTCTAGCGCAGTTTGACTTGCCAGTTTAGTGGATTCCATTGTACTAAAAGAGGTATTTTTAGTAAAACCTGCAGATGTAGTTTTTTGCCCAATCCCTGTTATCCAAATTGGTTCGTCAGTCAGCTGTTTTGCTTTTTCTTCTGATGCCATGATTATCGATGCACTTCCAGTGCACGGTCTTGAACAATCTAATAGTCTAAGATCTTCTGTGAGTTTTTTGGAATTCATGACGTCATCAACAGTATATGTCTTGTTAGATAGTGCGTTTGGATTCTCTTTTGCTTGCTTGTGATTTTTTACAGAAACTATTGCAAGCTGTTCATCAGATATTGAAAATTCTCGTTTATATGATTTGGTAAAAATTGAAGCCCAAAAAATTGGATGTTTGAATTCTCCGCGAGAATTATCCCATTGCAATATTTGTCCAGGACTATCATATCTTTCTGCCCCTGTGACTAGCACCATATTTGCAAGACCTGAAGCAATGTAGGAATATGCCGATACAATGGAATTTGTGCCTGAATTACATAGACTTTCAACACTGTGAGAGATTTTTGGCTGAATTCCTGTCATTTCTGAGAGAATTGGAGACAGATATTTTGAATTGTTGTTTGTGGATACCAATACTGCATCAACATCCTCTCGATTAATTTGAGAATTATTTCTAAAAAGTTGCCTTGCTGAATCCAACAACACCGACTCAATTTTTTGATCCTTCTTAGTAAAAGGGGTAATGCCATATCCGATAATCCCTACTTTGCTCATGTCAATCATCCAAAAATGATTTTTTAAATAATCTAAATGAATCCATTGTGTTTCCTATTGGATTGAATTGTAAAATTGGAAGATCAATTCCTGCATCAACAAAGTTACCCAGTTGTTCTTTGCATTCATCTGGAGTTCCCGAAATTGCAAGGGATTGTAGCATTGAATCAGATACCATTTCATGATTTGATTTAAAACCTGATTTTTTAAACTCAGCAAAGATATCAGATGTCTCATTCTGAAAACCATTTTCTGCTAAAAATTTTCTATAAATGTCCCCTACAGAAACATAAAATGCAATAGTTTTCTTTGCTCTTTCAATTGCTTCCTTAGAATTTTCTGAAACACAAGTAATTATCTGGCATGTGACATCAATTTTTTTCTTGGACTGCATTTTAGATATTGTATTTTTCATTTCATTTAGTGGTCTCAAATAAAATATTATTCCATCTCCAACACTCCATGTTAAATCAACCATTTTTTGATTTATTGCAGCAAGATAAATTGGAATTTCTGTTCTTAGTGGTTTAATCAACAATGTAAAATTATTTAGTTTAAAAATATCTCCATCATAATTTACTTGTTTTCCTGATATTGCCAGACGAATAATTTCTACGTATTCTTTCATTCTTTGTAATGGCTTTTCAAATTTGGATCCGTGAAATGCTTCGACAATTGGTTTACTGCTAGTTCCCAATCCCAGAATCAGCCTTCCATTTGAAAGGGCGTCTATTGTGACTGCCCCCATTGCAATCGATGAAGGGCTTCTTGAATAGATGTTAATTATTGACGAACCTATTTTTTGTTTTGACGTCTTTGCAGATACAGCCCCGAGCATCGAAAAATTCTCCATGCCCCATGTTTCAGGCACCCACACCGTATCAGTGTTAGTTTTTGATATGATTTCTGAGCATTCTAACACCTCTGGTATTGAGAGAAGGGAGCCTAAACTGCATGCAATGCGCATGAACATAGTATGTCATTTGGATATTCTAGTGTATCTGTTTTAGCATTAGGTAAAATTTCATTGAGGCTGAGGATTATCAGATTGAAACAGAATAAACATCATTGAGCAACCAAATTTCCCCTGAAAAACATACTGAGAAATCCTCTTTTTGGGATGATGCTACAAAATATGCTTCCATTAGCAAGGATGAACGTTTTGTTGAGGAGATAGCATATTGTATGGTTACACTTCACAGAACAGGCGCATAAAATTTAAAATTTATTTTATTATTTTCTCTACTTCAGATGAGCATTCTTCCATATCTTTGAAAGAATCAACTGAATACCATTTCACATTTTTGAATTTCACAAGATTGAGTTTTCCTTTTTTTGCATAATCGGGAAAAACTGTTTTTTCTATATCTCCTTTATTTGGCAAATCTTTAAAGACTCTTTTTTGCATGTAATAGATTCCTGCATTCATCCACAAATCTGAAATTTCTTTTTTTTCTTTGAATTTTGTAATTCTATCTCCATCCGTTTCTAAAACTCCAAATTTTGTTCGCAACTCTACAGATGCAATTGAATTCTCCTTTTTCACTAGTTCTCTTAAATCAATATTTGTTATGGTGTCCCCATTTATTACAATAAAATTATTTTCAGAAATCATTTTCCCAGCTTTTTTAATTGCCCCTCCTGTTCCAAGAGGCGTTTTTTCAATAGAATATTTTATTTTAATTCCGATTTTTTTTGCATCAAGATAATTTTCAATCATTTCTTGCTTGTAACCTGTACAAATTATTACTTCATCAACCCCAAATTTTTTTAGATACCTTAATTGCCATTCGATTATTGGAGTATTCTTAATTGGAACTAGGGGTTTTGGAACATAATCTGTAATTGGTCTTAATCTTTTACCTCGTCCTCCCGCTAAAATAATGGCTTTCATCTATTCAGAGGGAGGCTTTTCAGTTTTTATGTTTTCAGAATTTACCAGATCTTCCATTTTTTTTGCAAATTCATTATAGATCTTTTCAAGTTCTTTTAACGGCATCTCGATACCCAACATCATCATTGTTTTGTTCCAAGATTCTATGTATTTTTCATCATCTAGTCCTTTGCCCAGCGTTTCGGCAATAGAATGAACTCCTTCTGTTTTTCCTAGTGCATAAATTGCAATTTCTTTATCAGTTAGTGTCATTACTCACTCTCTGTCAAATAGTAATGTAGTTCAGTATAACATTCTACACAATATTCTTGAAATTCAGTGTGATCACAATCATAAACTTTCTTGACATCGTTTTCACATTTTGCACAAGTAGGCATTTTGTATCGTTTAAGATTTGATTATCTTAATTGCTCCTAAAGCAATTTGGAAAATTGCCGGGGCAAATAACATCAACGGATTTCTTTCAACACCTTCTGGTGCCGGAGTTATTACCATTGCAAGTCCCCCGATTAGAATTAAAATACCAGATATGATAATCATACCTCCCAATCCTCTTGAGGGTTTTTTGATAGAAATGAAAAATGCTATTATTGGTAAAATAATTGCAGGGCCTCCAAGACCAGCTCCTCTTTGCATGTCATCTAGAGGGAGAAAACCTTCTTGATCATCTGATCCCATAGTGACTGCCACATCTGCACCATAAAGGACTAGCAAACCAATTGCTATTCCTGTTAGAATGTATGATACAGTTAACGTCATACTCATTCTCTTTGGTTAATCTTAATAAATCTAATCAGATTGGCTGAACTACTGACCTTTCTTTAAGGCTCTCAAGTTTTTCAATTAACTGATCAATTGACTCCCCATTACTTCCCACCAAGTTAAAATGTCCTAACTTTCTCAAGGGTTTTGAAATTTTCTTTCCATACATCTTCAAAAACAAATTCTTATCTGAAATTTCTAGCGGTTTGTACTCTCCCTGAAATTCTTTTGAACCTAGAATGTTGTACATTATTGTGTTATAGATTAATTTTGTATTTCCTAATTCCAACCCCAAAATAGCTCTCAAATGTTGCTCAAATTGAGATGTCTCACTTGATTGCAAGGTATGATGTCCCGAATTATGAACTCTGGGAGCAATTTCATTGATAACTATATCTTCATTTTTTGTAACAAACATCTCTATGCCAAATATACCTGCTCCTTTTAACACAGACATTGTTTTTTCTGCTATATGTTCAGCTTTTTTTGCAATAATTTCTGAAACCCTTGCAGGCGCAATCGTCATTCTTAATATATTATCTTCATGAATATTTTCCACAAGCGGATATGTTTTGATTTGACCTTTGGTATTTCTAGCTGCAATTACAGATACTTCCATCTTGAATGGGATGAATTTTTCTAATAGTAATGTCTGCCCTTTAAAATAATCATATGCCATTTGAATTTCGTCTTCAGAATTAATTTTAAAATTACCCCTTCCATCATATGCATCCCTTCGAGATTTGAGCATTGCAGGATATCCAAATTTTTTCAATCCTGTTTTAACGTCATCAATGTTTTTTATTTCAATAAATTCTGGAACAGGTATGTTGTTTTCTCGTAAAAATGACTTTTGCAAGAATTTGTCTTGAATAATTTTTAATGTTTCAGGAGATGGATTGATGTCTGCTTTATCTTCCACCGATTTTAAGACATCACTATCTCCAGATTCAATTTCATATGTTATAATGTCTGATTTGTTTGCAAGATCAATTATTGCATCCTTATCTTTGAAATCTGCAATAATTTGTGTTGCACCAACTTGTGAAGCAGGGCAATTTTCAGTTGGATCTAACACTATAATTTCGGATATCTCGTTTGGCATTTTCTTTGCAGCCTCTGCTATCATCATGCCTAATTGTCCTCCTCCTATAATTCCGAGAATTTTTGTCATTACAAATTTGATATTTTTGCATTAAAAATATCTAATGCCAGTACGATTTTTTCTAGATATTTTTCTAATAGAATTGTTAATTACTCTCTAGTTTTTCTCTATATCATGGCATATTCTAAAAAACCACTTGTTGGGATCATTATGGGATCAAGCTCAGACAGTAGAATAATGCAAGGAGCTGCAGAAATTTTGGATGAGTATAAAATCAAACATGAAGATCAAATAGTGTCAGCACATAGAACCCCTACAAGATTGGCAGAGTATGCAGAACATGCTGAAAAGATGGGCTTTAAAATCATCATAGCTGGTGCCGGAGGGGCTGCACATTTACCTGGAATGATTGCATCTCATACAACGATACCTGTTATCGGAGTACCCATACTAGTTTACAATGACAAACATCCAAAAAAATCAGACACTACAAAATTCTCTGCATTTGGGGGGTTGGATTCATTATTATCAATAACTGAAATGCCTTCAGGTTCTCCTGTAGTTGCAGTGGGTATTAACAAAGCAGGAAATGCAGGAATTTATGCAATGAAAATGCTCGCAAATGAGTTTCCAGAATTAAAAAAGAAGCTAAAACAACACAAATCAAATCAACATAATTCGGTTATCAAAGAATCTGATCAATTAAAAAAGCAAGGTCTTTCAAAATTTGCCAAGAAAAAATTCAACTAATCGATGTAAGTAAAGTAAATTTAATGTTCTTTTTTGTTAATGCATCAATAAGCAATTTAGCTTGTTCTTTTCCTTGAGTCTCAAGGCTAAGAGTAACCCCTGCTGATCCTGCATTAATTTCAGAGCTTAATCTGTCATGAACTACCTCAACAATATTTGCATTGGCCAAAGTAATTTCATCCACAATTTCTTTGAAAGCACCTGGCCTATCGGGCAATAAAATGGACAATTTCAGTAATCTGCCCATGGCTGCAAGCCCTTTATCAACAATTTGACCTAATAGATACATATCCACATTGCCTCCTGCCAAAACAGCTACTACTTTTTTTCCAACTGATGGTTTTTTTGATATTAGATATGCTAAACTTGATGCACCTGCAGGTTCTACAACAAATTTCATTCTCTCCATAAGAAGGAACATTGCTTTTGTAATTTCTTCATCGTCAACTAGAACTATTTCATCTATGAGTTCTTTGATAATTGAGAATGTCAGTTGCCCAGGAACTTTAACTGAGATTCCATCAGCTATTGTCCTATCCCCCCCACTGGAAGTAATAGATCCTTGTTTAACTGAATCATACATTGAGGGAAATGATTTGGATTGAACTCCGATTACTTTGACATGTGGATTTTTTTCTTTAATTGCAATTAAAGTTCCAGCTGCCAATCCACCACCCCCAATTGGAATATACACTTCATCAACATCTGGCAAATCTTCCATTATTTCCAAACCGATAACTCCCTGAGCTGCAATAATTTGAGGATCGTCAAAGGCATGTATCATTATAGCCCCCGTTTCTTTTGCTATCTCTTTTGCTTTTGATGAAGATTCATCATAATTTACCCCTTCCAAAATTACATTTGCTCCATAACCTCTAGTAGCTGCAACTTTAGCTGGTGATGCATTTTTAGGCATAACAATTGTGCAAGGTATTTTCTCCAATGCGGATGCAAATGCAACTCCTTGTGCATGATTGCCTGCAGATGCTGCAACTACACCGTATTTTTTTTCTTCAATTGATAATGATTTAATTTTAAAATATGCTCCACGAATTTTAAATGAACCTGTTTTTTGTCGAAATTCCGCTTTCAAGTAAATGTCTGAACCTGTCATTTCGCTAAATGTGGGGGAATGAATAAGAGGAGTTTTCTTTATTTCGTGTCCTCTCAAGGAATTAGCTGCAAGTACATCATCATATGATGGCTCCATTAGAAATGATGCTATTGATTTGCTGTATTTGACTTATTCTATACAAAATTTGCATCTTTAGTCAAATTTTATGCGTAAGTTTTCAGAAAGTGGGAAATAGGCCAAAAAATGCACAGAATATACTGTGACCCATCACCTTTGAGATAGTCTAAAGATGAAGATATTGATTTTATGATGTTTGAATTATTTTCTCTAATTCAGACAAGTGATTCAAAATATTTTCTTTTACAGAATCAGACATTTTTCTTGGATCAAACACTCCTTCACGATTACCATTTTTAACAAATTCTAAATCCAATGTTAATAAGCACCCTTCTTCGCCAGATACCAATCTAGGATCATCTATCAAAACATTTGATGTTTGATATGTTTCAACTAGTAAAGAATCAAGTTCAGATAATAATTTGGATTTTTTTTCAGATAGTTCTTGAAAATCAACTCCTGCATCTTTTTGAATTTCTGCAAAAACCTTTTCTCTGAAATCGTCGTTTTCATAAAATACTTCAAAAAGTTTTTGATGATCAAAATCTTTGTATCCCATTTCCTTTAGCTTTTCTAAAACTATTTGATCACTGTTATCAGAAAAGTTTTCTTGTTGATTTTTTGTCAAATCAATAATTTCGGACAGATCTTTTTGACAATCGATAACTCGCTGAACTGGCTTGTAATATAACAACACATGAAATTGTAATGACAGATGTCCTGACAACAAGTAATTCCCTTCACTTATCTCAAATTTTGTAAAAATTCTTCGGACATCTTGATTATTGGTTACCGATACATCTTGTAAGGACCATTTTTTTAAAGAGTTATTGATTCTTTGAAAATAATCAGATACTTTTTTTGGATCAAATGTTTTTTGTTCTGTGATTGTTGAATCACCCATCATAACTTTGACATCGGCCATTTTTGTCAAATCAGTTATTTTTGGAAGATATGATTTCCGAATGGAATCATTTTTCTCGTTTAACAATTGTATGAATTCATTAGATGATCTTGAACCTAATCTCACAAAAAATACCTGATATTTGCTCTCCTTAAACCTTCATGATAAATCTAAATAGATTGAGCTGTATTTACAGACATGAGAATATCCAAGATCACATGCGAACAATGTAATGAGTATATCGTAGAATATTATGATGTTGGATATAAGGGAAATAGGGGCAAATGTAGTTCATGCGGAGTAGATTTCCCCCTAGATTGAGGTAAATATAATGACTGAAAATGAACAAGATTCAAAAAAAACAGATCAGGGAATTAATGTCGTTGATCTATTACTAAGTAAAAACAAGAATGAAACCTTAGATTCTGAAACTATGATTTTGGAAACTCAGAAACGTGTTTGGGGGGCTCTAAAAAAAGGATACCAATACAGCGGATTAATTGACGAATCAGAAGAATTTTTGAGAAAAAATGTTTTTGCGAAATTAGATATGGTTGTACTCTATGTGGATTTAGTTGGTTCCACTACTATGACCTTGGAAATGCCTGCCGAAAAAATTGCAATTATTGTAAGTTCATTTTCTCAAGAAATGGCAGCAGTGATAAGACAACATCACGGATATGTTTTAAAATTTGTAGGTGATGCAGTAATAGGATATTTTGTAGGAGAAGGAATGCTTGTTGCAGACAATGCAGTCAACTGTGCAAAATCTATGATATCTGTTATTCAAAAAGGAATCAACCCCATCTTAAATCAATATGATTATCCTGATTTGATGGTAAAGATTGGACTCGATTTAGGCCAAAACATTGTAGTTCGATATGGTGCAGATGCAGAAAAATCTCATGTAGATTTAATGGGTCCTGCAATGAATATTGCTGCAAAAATACAACACATGGCAAAACCCAATCAAATTCTTATTGGAAGTGATGTATATCAAAGATTGCATCCAAATTCACAGAAAAATTTCTCAAAAATTATCTGGAAAAAAGACGAATGGAAATATCATTCAAGAACAACCGGTGAGATTTACAATGTTTATGAATACAAGGGATAAAATCAATTTTAGAATCACACAGTAAATTTATCTGGACACTCTACGTGCTCATAGTGATGTTCAGTGAATTTTTCCTGAACCACGTAAATTACAATTTTATGGAGATCTTTTTCACCAATCTCTTTTTTGCATTTTAGACATGATTTTTTTGATTGATCCATGTGTATCAGCGATCCAAACTGGGAATCTATAAGGATCTGCGATCAGCTCAATTTGAGCTAAAACGACTGAGTTTTAACTAAAGAGTATATCAAATGACTAAAGCAAGCCACAAATATAGCAAAAATTGATGATATACATGGATGAAATGGCTACAAATCACCTAAGAGACCTTTATGGACTTAATCCAAACATCCCACATTTAGCATTCCAATTTCCAAGATTACCTCCAGGATTATCAAATCCAATGTTTAAAATTCATCAAAATCCAATGAAAGAGCAATTTTATCAGAATGCTCAAACACTTAATCAAAAATTACAAGGATTTCAGCACCTGTATCAGCAATATGCTGCAGGGCTACTATCTATGAATTCCACAGTGATTCCACCAGGCCATCCTGCTTATACCCGACAAAATTCAGTGGAGACACTTAAAACTGAAAATGACAAATTGATAAAAGAAAACTTGGAATTAAAGAAAAAATTAGAAAAAGAAAAGAATTCAAAATAAAAGCCATCATAGTTCTAAAAAATGCAATTAGACAACACGCTTATTAATTTAAAAAATTAGTTTCATTATGGTCAAAACTCCGGCAGATAAATGGAAAGATACTGTAATGAAATTTAGAAAACAGTGTCAAAAAATTTTAGAGATATCTCCTAGCATCAGATATGCAGGAGTTGTAAATGCATATGGTAGAACTTTGACTGGAATGATCAAACCAAATCTTAAACCTCTTTTACAGTCAGAAAATTTCAAAAATGAATTATTTGTAATTTCCACATTGATTTCATTGAGAAGAGAGTCTGTGGACACCATTGGTAAACTAGAACACGTAGTTTTACAACACCAAAAAATCACCATTCTGATTTTACAGAAAAATAATATTACGTATTATGTATCAATAGATAGAAAAGAAAAAGGCTTAGAGAAAATTATCTCTTCAATTAAAAAGATAATCTAAGCTGGTGTAAATCCTTGATATCCACCTGTTTGTTGATCTTTGTCTTCAAAGCTAGGTTCGAATAATGAAATAAGATAATCATCAGGATCCAAAATTACTGCATTTTTTCCTGCATCTTTTTCAACTATATCACGATGAATAGTGACACCTTTTGCTCTTAATTCATCAACAGCAGATTGTACATCGCCAACTAGAAACCCTATGGTTATTCCATTTTCAATAGAACTACCAATGTGTTGTGCAGTTAGTGATGCTGGATGTAAACTCAATAAAGCACCAGAAGTACCCAAATCAACCCATGATCTTCGCTGATTTCTAATTGGAAGACCAATGATTTCATGGTAAAATTGTAGGGATTTGTCAATGTCTTTTACAGCTAAAATTACATTGCCTACTTTTTTGATGTTCACAAATATACTAACCAGAAGTTCTTTAAATCCATTGCGTCATTGAACTTCAACCATAGTTTCTGTTCTATCTACACCAGAAATTTTTTGAATTTGGGTTGCCACTTCTTTGATCTGTGCTAATTCTTTAACATCAATTATGGCAACAGCGTCAAACTGACCACTTGTTGGAAATGAATCTACTACAGATGAAATTTTTCTTAATCTTGCAGCAATGAGTTTTTTTGGAGATTTTACCAAAATTATTGCCCTTACCATCCCATATTGACCTCCACTTCAATCAATGTTTCAGTTGTTACGATATCTTTGATTTTTTTGAAATCAATCACAATGTTATTAATTTCGTCAATGTTGCCTTGCAAAAGAACGCTAATGTCTGCTCTTCCAGTAACGACCATAATCTGTTTAACAGTTTTTCTTTTTTTCTTTAGAATGGCAACCACTGAATCAACTTTTCCAGGTTTTACAGTAATTAAACAAAGTGCACGCATAGATAGTGTACGTTACCGGATCGGATAAAGATTCCTAGTCAAAAGCCTCTTGTGAGCGGGCTTCTTCAAGATAAGCGCGTCTTTCTTCATTGACTTTTTCTTGATCAATTACAATATCATCATCAACAATGACAATTCCCATATCTCCTGAAGGCTCATCGTTAATTTTTTTGGTTTTTGCTTTAGATTTGGATGCTTTAGATTTTGTTGTTTTTTCTTTAGATGTGGTTTTCTTTGCAGGTGCTTTTTTTGCAGTTTTCTTTGCAGCTTTTTTTTCAGCCATGAATGTCGAAAAACAAGAGGTAGGGTGGCTTTTAAAGATTATGCAGAATGGATTTTATGTACATCAAGGAACAATTTATCGATCAAACAGTATATCAAAGTCAACAATTTACGCATAATGTACTTTATCATTAATTATATTGTAAATTTTACAATGGAGGTGAAAAGGCATAGCAACATTAGCAGATTACCAAATAATTGGAGATAGTGCATCTTTGGCAAAAATTGGGGAGCAATCATTTACAATCATATTTGTAGAGGATTCAAACTATACTCAAGGAGAAAACGTCACTAAAGGAGTTAAAATTACAACTAAGGAAATGTTTGAAGTGGATGGAAACCACATTAACAAATTCCATACTACTCGGGTTGCAATAGTTAATAGATTCAAAAATGAAAAACTTCGTGAAGATGTTAACATAAAAAAATTCCATTAGGACCAGTCAAATGCATCTCTGAAAAATCATCTTCAGGTAAAAATTTCTTTAACCTGGTAGACGCATAATCGAAAAGATCCCAGAAAGGTTTTCCACCTTCTCTTTATTTCTAAAGAAAAGGGGATAAAATGAAAACCTACGATTATAGAACAAATATCTACTTAACCCTATTGTAATTTTAAAAAATGACGAAATTTTTTCTCAACAATTTCCAAAATTGATTACGATAAGATAAAAAGTTGGATTTGTAAAATTTGGAAGAGGCATATTTTTAGCAGATATTGCTTAATTACGATATTCAGTTTTGAAAGATTTTGACTCATATCTCCCTGAAAATATGGCTTAAATAACTAAACAGTGCCGCGGGCGGGATTTGAACGCGCGACAGCCCGGTCTTCAGCCGAGTGCTCTCCCAGGCTGAGCTACCACGGCACTTAGAAAAAAAGGATTATGTTGAGGAATTAAAGTTTGTCTTTTTAGATCTGCCAAGGGATATCATCTTGGTTTTTTCGTTTATTGATTAAACGAGCCATTACAAAAAATAGATCAGATAATCTGTTAAGATATTTGATGCAATTTGAATTAATTTCATCTTTTTCACTTAAATGAACAGTTTGAGATTCTGCACGTCTTACAACAGTTCTGACATAATGTAATTGAGCAGCAGAAGGATCGCCCCCAGGCAAAATGAAGTTTGTCAAGGGAGATAACTCGGATTCAAATCTATCAATATGTTTTTCTAGTTTTTCTATCATTTCTAAAGAAACTCTGTTTTTCACATCATTAAGATTGGGGTTTGAAAGGTCTGCCCCCACTAAAAACAAGTCATTTTGAATTTCAGTTAAAAGAGAACTAACATCGTCATCTAATGAATTTGCCAACACAACACCAAGAGCAGCATTTGCCTCGTCTACTGTTCCATATGATATAATTCGTGGATGAGATTTTGAAATTCTGAGATTTCCTTGCAGTCCTGTATTTCCATCATCCCCTGTTTTGGTGTATATTTTCATGACTTTAAAATAAAGAAATAACTATTATGTTATTCGAAATTAGAGAATATGAAAACTCATTAGGAGAATCTGACACAACCTAGATCATAATATGATTACCAATTTTTTTAAAACAGCAATTAATTTGAAAAAAATTCAAAGGCAGGGGTGGGTAGATAAATTATCAATAAGTAGTCCTGAATCTGTTGCAGACCATTCTTACACCATGGCCATAATGGGAATGGTGTTATCAGATTTGGAAAATTATAATTCTGAAAAAATTCTCAAAATGATTTTGCTCCATGATTTGGCAGAATCTGAAATTGGGGATTTTACTCCTGAACAAATTTCCGCAGAAAAAAAGAAAAAATTAGAAGATGATGCATTTACAAAAATTTTAAGAAATTTACCAGATACAATAAAGTCAGAATATCAAAATATTTGGAAAGAATACCAAGATAACAATACAGAGGAATCAAATTTTGTGCACCAGATTGATAGGGTGGAAATGGTCTTACAAGCAAAAACATATCAAAAAGAAGGGTATTCCAAAGAGAAATTATCTACGTTTTTTGAAACAGCAAAAAATGATATCGTCCATCCGAGATTGAAAGAATTATTTAGAAAAATCATTGAAGATGAATAAAAAATGTCAGAGAATAATAAAGATGAATTAATTGATGCACAAAAACAAGTTATAGGTATATTGTTTGAAGTGATTAAAAGATTACAAGCAAACAATGATCTTGATGAAGAGTATTTTCAAATTATATCAAACGAAAATAAAAATCAAAAAAGAGTTAAAGAAATTCTGGATGAAAGAACAGAAAATGCAAAAATTGTGGGCAGATTGTTGGAAAAATTAGAGGTTTAATTTCCACAACTGCAATCATCATCAGAGATGATTCGTAAATGAGCAGTTTGCTGATATTTGTCTTGAATGTAGTTTGCAAGATTTACGATTCTTATCCTAGATTCTCGTGTAGTCCAATTCCCCTCATTTTCAAACCAAAATTCTATCTCATCAAGATCATATCGTTCATTTTGTTCAACAAGATTCTTGAAAATCAGTTTGATTTCATCTATTTCTGATTCAGAAAGTTTTGATTTATCCTCGACTAGAGTTGTAATTTCATTTAATTTTATAATTACATTATTAGTTAAAGGCATATTTTCCAGCATCTTAGATTCTATAACAATCTTTAGAAGAAAAATTGTTATAGCAACCAGATTGCTTATCAATATGCAATATTTCCAGGCTTTAAAATTAGGTCAGAAAAGAGTAGCCGAAGCAAGAGAATATCTTAACACTTTAACAAACGGAAAAGCGATGCCTGCATTAGCACTCGCAGATTCTAAATCTAATATTTGGACCCCTGTCGGGGAAGAAAACATGTATGCATTTGTAGATGAATCAGCTGGATTTGTATTGACAGACAATAGTGGGTATATTCTTGCCTTGGTGGATAAAACAGGTTCTTCAAAAACGATTGTTCAAGGAGTGACAAAACAACAAAAAGAAGTACTGGAAAAAGCATTTCAAAAGGACAATATTCCAAAATTTGAAGGTAAAGTAATTCTACCCGTATAGTCTCAAGAAAAAAACGTAAGCTTTAGTTATGATATAATATAGAATTAAAAAATGAGCAAATTTTCTCAAGAAATTCAGGTAGAAGGTCATTTGATAGACTCTTCAATTTTGACTAAAATCTTTGATAAGATCATGGACTTGCAGGGGGAATTTCAAGTAGAGGAGATTAATATTGGAAAAAAGAAAAAGGACCAGTCTTTTGCAAGATTACTAATTACAGGAAAAAATCAAAAACATTTAGATGAAATTTTAGAAACAGTTTATCGTTTAGGTGCTGTATCAAAAATTCAACAGCAGATCACATTAAAAAAAGCACCAAAAAATTATGTAATGCCTGACAATTTTTACAGTACAACTAACAACCACACTCATGTATTTCATAAAGGAAAATGGATTCCAGTAGAAAATATGATGATGGACAAATGCATTGTTGTTAAAGGAAATAGAGCATTCTGTGTACCGGTAAGGGATGTAAAAAAAGATGATCAGATAATTGTTGGAGAAAAAGGTATCAAAATTACCCCCCCTGAACGTCCAAGAGAAGGTGTTAACGTGTTTGAATTCATGGGAAGTTCAAGTTCTAGTGAAAGGCCAACTCAACACATTGCTAAAAAAGTTGCAGACGACATCTACAATACAAAAAAGAAAGGAGGTAAAATTGTAATCGTTGGCGGTCCTGCAATTGTTCATACTGGTGCAGATGATGCAGTATCAGAACTAATCAGATCAGGATATATCGACGGAGTATTGGCAGGAAATGCACTTGCAGTTCATGATATTGAATATGCCACATTGGGGACATCTCTTGGAATGAATGTACATAATGCCACATTAGCATATCATGGACATAGAAATCACATGGATACAATCAATGCAGTATTCAAGGCAGGTTCAATAACTAACATGGTAAAATCTGGAAAATTGAAAAAAGGCATAATGTACGAATGCGTGAAAAACAAAGTGCCATTTGTTTTAGCAGGTTCAATAAGAGATGATGGGCCATTACCAGATGTAATTACAGATGTGGCCGAAGCACAACGAGAATACAAAAAAGTTCTAAAAGATGCAAGCATGGTAATTATGATTTCAACAATGCTACACTCTATCGCCACAGGCAATATGCTCCCTGCAAATGTCAAAGTAATCGTGGTAGACATTAATCAACCAACAGTTACAAAACTTATGGATAGAGGCACATGGCAAGCCCTAGGAATTGTTTCTGATGTGGGTGCATTTTTGCCAATGGTTGCCCAACAAATTAGAAAAAAGAAATAATCATGGCACCAATCGAGGATGAAGTAGCTGTAATCCATCAGAATTAAGATCAATTGGATGAATTTGCTCACTGTGTTTAATTCCTCTCATTTTTGTCACTTGAATTGTTCTTTCCATAGTGTCTTCAATTCTTGTATGTCTTAGTTGAATTATTCCCGAAGTGACAAACCATTCTAAAGGAATTTCGTCATTTTCAGAATATTCTGAAAGAATCAAACTTGTCACGCCAAAATTTTCCAAAGCTTGAACCATTCCTTGCAGCCCCTGTCTCATGTAGAATTTGTCAGGATACTGCATAGCTAGAATTGTCACAGAATCAATAACTACACGTTTTGCTTCAATTCTCTTAATGCTGCTTAGAATTAATTTTGTTAAATGTTCAAAGGGCAATTGTTCACCGCGATATAGAGAGTCATCTTTGCCGATTAATTCATCTTGAATTTTGAAAGGTCTTGCATCAATCATCAAAATTTTGTCTTGTGAAATTAAATCATCAAAGTCCCATCCATATGATTTACAGTCGTTTTTCACTTCATCAATATTTTGAGACATTGTCACATAGATTCCAGGTTCATCAAAGTCTTTAGCTCCTGAATGTAGGTATTGTAGGCCAAAAGTGGTCTTTCCACTACCCGGAGGACCAGAAACCGTCACAGATCTACCAGGCTTCAATCCTCCTGAAATTACCGAATCTAATCCAGGAATTCCAGTTTTTACTTTGGAATATGTTGAATCCATATTATACAAAATCTAGGAGAATTTTGTATATAAAGACGCAGACGAGTTTGATTCTAACAAGTATTTTTGTATGAAATTATTACAAGTGAATATTCTTGGAACTTGTCCATAGAGATTCAAAGAGTAATTTCATCGAATAGACCATGGATTTTGAGTTTGTCCACATTGCAAATAGTTCTTCAGAAGAATTGGCATTCTTTGTAAAGAACAACATCTCACCATTGTCCTTTAGGATAAAGCACAGATGATTTTCTATATCTTTACTGAGTTTTTTAATGTTCTTTCTTTCCAAGTCATCAAAAATGTATGCAGTCTTTTCAGAGCATGCACTTAGTAATCTGAATTGCTGTTTTGATTTTACAAACGATTCCAGAAAATCTCCGTGATATAGTTTAAGATAATCTTTTTCAGAACCTAAAATTAAAAATTCATCATTGTAACTATCAGTCATTTCAGTTATTTTTGAATGAATCTGATTTGAGCCCTGAAGCATTTGGAATTTTTCTTCCACCTCATCGTGAATTGAATCAAATGTTGGAATGTTATCCCATAATTCAGATAATCCTTTCTCCATTTGCTCTAGTGATTTTACTCGTTCTTTTTCTGAATTGACTAAAATCCAAATTGCTTTATCTAAAGGTAATGCAGTAAATTGAATTGGATGCTGGAATGTTGCAGATACTACTCCTTTGTTTTGTAATGCTGACAACAAGTGATATGTTTCAGTTCTAGGAAGTTTTAGTGCCTTGCATACTTCTGGAGCAGTCTTTGCACCGTATTTTCCTAAATAAATAAACACCTTACTTTGATTTGATGTTAAACCATATTGCAATAATTCTGTTTGAACCTTTTCAACTGAAAGTTTGTATTCATACATTTGGGAATCCGGTGTTGAGTCAAATACTGATGCTTGTGTTGTTTCTTTTGCCATGTTTTTTCAGGATCCTACGTTAGAACATACTGGTCTAAATTGATGTATAGCTAAATTTGTTAGATCGGATTGATCGTTTTTGTCAATTTTTTGACCAGATAATAGAGTTAATTCAGGCATGATAATTTACTAGACTCCAATTTTTATCATGTTTTCTACAGGAATTGCCTTGCCTGAATAGATCGATTTTAAGGTAAAATTCTCTCGCATCCCAGATGATTTTAAGAATGTAATTTCCAGCGTTCCTTCAGATCCTCTAAATGCAACACAACCCATGTCTTCTTTTAGGCCTTTCTCCATAACATTAGTTAATGTAGATAATGTTCTGCGAAGATTCTCTAATTTTGATTTTAACTCATCTACCGCTTTAAAATATAACTCTAGCTCTCCTTTTAGACCTATTCCGTTGTATACTAGAATTTCATTAAGATTATACCATTTGTCACTAGTTCCTTTTTTTGCTTTTTTCTTTTTTTCAACTTTTTCTTTAATTTTCTTTTCTGGTTTTGTCTTGTCATCATCATCCTTACTGTCTCCTTTCTCCTCTGCTTTTTTATCGTCAGTTTTTTTCTTATCTGATTTGGAATCAGATGATGAACCATCAAATTTTGCTTTTAATGCAAGAAAGTCAGGATCATCAGGATTGCTTTCTTCATTGATACGAATTTTTTCCCCTAACAAATTAGAATATTCTTGAATTTGAAATTCTGTGTCTTCAATCTCTTTTTCCAGATTTGTTTTAAGAGAATTGACTGAATTGAATCGCTCTATTAGATTTTTCAAGATTCCTCATCTAATGGTACAATCGAGGGCAAGTTTTCTTTGAGCTGTGATAGTGTGCTTAGTTGTTTTGTAGCAGTACGCAAGAAAGTGATTTTCTCAGTCAAGTAAGATTTTTGCTTTTGTATTAATTCCAGTAATTGTGGAGTGACATGTTCTACAATTTCAGTGATCACTTCGGGAGGATAATCTGTGAATTTTTTTGTCTCTGTTTTTCCATTTGATAGTTTGATTATCAATTTCAAGTTTGGAAGCATTGTTATTGTGCTGTCCGATGGAAGATTGAATATTCCAGGATGAACACTTGTTGAAAATGATAAAAATTGAGTAATTACCTGTAAAGCATTATGTAAATCGTCAATGACATTTGTCTTTTGATCTTCCAGCTCATAGATTTGAAGGGATTCCTCCATCAGGGTATTTAGCTGGGTCAGTGTCTTTGCATTGATATCATTAGGATCCACTGAAACTTGCTCAGGAGCTGCTTGTTGCTCAGGAGCTGCTTGTTGCTCAGGAACAGTCGTATTATCTGTAGATTCTGCAGATTGCAATGACTATCAAATCCCAAAAGATCACATTAAAAGTTGTATGTACCTTAATGTTACAGATCTTAACTTAGGCTCATTTTACGGATTACCTGTAATATGGATCAATCCAAGGTCTATGGTTTTTTTGAATGTCTCTCCTGCCTCATCATAGCCTTGAATATATAATGCAGCATCATAGTCCCCTGATGGTACTTCGTTAATAGCTGGAGGATTATCATTTCGAGAAGGAGGCGATTGTAGCTGATAAAATTCAATTTCAGCATAAGATAAAGCAGGAATGTATATGCTATCTTGATCAGGTTTTAATGCAGCATATGTTTCAGAAGGGGATGGTTGAGTAGTTTTATTCACAAATTTAGGTACTGCAGCAAATGAGCTGACTTGATCATTTGTTGTAAGTACCAGTCTTGTTCCACTAAAGACAAACCAAATCCCTCCGGGACCTTCATTATAAGCAAAATAATTTATCAAGTCATCATATGCAAATGTGAGAAATGTTGGCCAACGTGGATTAGGTGGAGGAGTTTGTAAATATGATGGTCCTTCAGGCAAAGACCAACCACCACTATCATCCCACATGATATTTATTGGAATATTTTGTTCGTCTTCATTCCACTCAAGAGTCAGTTTCAGTCTTTCACCAGTATCAAAAGATATTACTGATGAAGAGGATTCAGTCATGTTTGCTTGCATATATTTTGCATCAGTAGTATTTCCAGTATAAAGGCCAATCCAAGCACCTTGTTCATCATTGGTGTTACCTAAGGATGGATCATGGAAAGGTAATTCTATTTTTGTTGATGGAATTATGGTCTCAAGTACTGTTGTACCTGCATCATCAACACGTTCTACTGTCATGTTTAATCTAGTTGCATTAGTGCCGTAATTTGTGTAATAAAGATCCTCAACTTGCGCAGCAGTTAATGCATCGTTATTCCAATGAATCCAGTTGGCAATGTCTCCATTAAAATCAGCTTCATCCCCATCGGTATCTTCAGAAGCAATACCTATCCAATCTACATCAATAGAATTGTCACCACCAACAGGAGAAGATGTATTTTCAACATATTCTGAAAAACCGCCATCGATGTACAGTTTACATGAATACGGTCCATCTCTTACACCAACAATATGATGCCATAAACCATCATCGTATTCATTAACAGTGGTACAGTAAACGCTATCACCGTTGCCTCTATCAGTATCCCAACCATACCTTATTTCACCATTAGTAACTACTGCAATCCCATATTCATCGTCACCAGCAGCATCTTTATCACCAAAACGAATAAGCGATTGGTGAGTTATAGTATAGTCAGATTCAATTCTTACCCATATTGCATCGGTGTCTGGATAAAGTTGAGGTTCAGTATAGTATTTTCCAGATGCATGATTTACATCAAAATCATCATCAAAGTATTCCCATTGATTTCCATCAAAATGAAAAAAATTACTGCCATCAGGGCCTTGATTGGATTGACCAATATCTTCTGACCAATCGGGTTTGTCGTCTCGTTCTTTGAATCCTCTATCATCATCAAACAGGTTAATGATATCTGCAATTTCATCCCAATCCCCTCTATCTTTTCCTTCCATCATAAATGCAAAACTTGGTTCAGGAAAATCTAAAGGTACAGGAGATGAAAAATAATTCAAAGCAGCAGTGAATTCTCCAATAGGTAAAGTGGTTGGTACAATCATTCCCGATGTAATAAATTCTAAAGTATTGCCGTTTGGACTTTGAGTTATTCCAGCAGAATTCGGAGAAGTCCCATCCATAGGAAATTCGTTGTTGGGAGTCACAGACCCTGGAGCATGAAAATACAATACATCAGCCTGAGTACTACTAGAGTCAGTCAATCCTAATGATAAAAGTGCGGAACCTGCATCTGTTGCCAAGGGAACGGTTCGTATAGTTGCAGTAGAGATTGCTTCGTTGCCAGGATTTGCGTTAGCCAGAGTTACATTAAAAATTTGAGTATCGCCAGGAGAGCCAGTCAACGCATAATCGTATGTAAAAACAGCTACCTCTCCAGGACCTAACGATTCATAAAATAAAGGCGTTGGACCGTTCAGTTTTTCCATAGTCATCCCCGTTGAAGATGGATCCAGAGTCTGTCTAGTGTCATTCATTGCAGGGGTTAAATTATACAAATAATTTCCATTAGACATATTGTTAACCACTGTAAATAAGAGAGTGGTTGTGAAAGTGCTAGGAATTATGCTGGGAGTAGCAGTCAATAACATGTACACATTTTCATCAGCAAGAGAATTTACATAAAACGAATTCACTTCACCTCTGGAGGAGACAACTTTCATGTTGTAACCCTTTGCTGAATCCATTGTGAAATCTACCAAACTGGCAAGATCAACTGTATTTCCAGGAGCAATCTCTGCATCTAAAGTGAATTTTTGGACAACGTCATTAACTCCCTGCTCATCAATGTACAAGGTAGTAATTTTTACAGGTATTTCGCCAGTGTTTTTGATTATTCCATCTAGTTTGTTCAATGCAGTCACATCGATGGAGGATATTTCAAATGCTTCAGATTGCTTATCTCTCTGTCTTGATTCCTCAACAATTAATGATTGTGAAAAATTACCCATCACGTCAAGACTGTATGAGACATATGACAATGCAGCAATTACTACTGCTACTAAAAACACAGTTCCCACTACAGCACTAAGACCTCTATGAGATTTCATGGTGCCACCACCTGAGAAACGAATTGGTTTCCTCTATTTGTAAAAACGACAACATCAAGTTCATCTGAAGATTGCCAAGGATATGTTGTATTTAATGAAAGAGAACCAGATTTCACAACTCCTGCATCAGTATAAGAATAAGTGAAAGAAGTGTTGTTAGTTCCAGTTACATTGGTAACCTGAATTGACGTAACATTTAACCCCAAAATTCCGACATTTGCAACAGTCACATTAAGATGATTTGCAGTCATCAATCCAGCAGGAGTTGCAAACCAGATATTTTCAAAAATTATATCCTCTCGAATTTTATTCATCTGTGTATCAAATACATTATTCATTTCTTGTTTTTGTTCATTGATACTAGTTTGAGACCAACCAAGCATCATTACTCCCATGATGCTGACAGCAGATAAAATTATGCCGCTAGTAACAATACTTGCTAATCCTCTTCGATAGTTGTTCCTAGATATAGAATTATTCTTCAATCTACGCAATAAGATATTCATTGAAAATCAGGGTATTATTACTAGTATGTAAGTTGTTGAACTTACACCGTAGGCTGTGCAATGTCGGGATTTTCAACAGGTTCTACTTCCTCAGGAGTAATTTCTGTAGATTCTTGAGATTCAATATTTTCAGATGAAACATCATTTACAGTTGTTTCTTCAGGAGTAATTACTTCATCATCAACAGGAGAATTTCCCATCTCCCCTATTGTGTGTGGAGGACATGATACGTTAAGACTTTTTGAGAGCAAGAAGAATGTAGGAAATAATTCGTGGTAAATCATAGTTAAAATTTTTGGAATATCGTTTTCATCTTTTTCTAAAATTTCATTTCGTTCATCAGGATCTCCTGAAATTCTAGCAACCCCTTCAATGGCCAGTCGTACATTTTTGGGATTAGACAGTGCAGTAAAACCATATTTGAATACAGATTGATCCTCACTATTATCGACTTCTTCGATGTTTGCCTCTACGTCATATTTGTCCAATTTAGTGATTTTCGGGTCATTTTTACTCATGGCAATAGAGTTTAGCTCAATCTGTGCATTCATGATGAATTAATTTGCAAAAAAATCATTATTACAATGTGTATGTAATATCCACACACACATAACAGCATTAACTATATCCAGATACAATACCATTACCGTTGGAGCAGAAAAACAAACTAATTTCATCAACTAATCGATCAAGAGTAAATTCAGATAAAGTAAATCTTTCAGTATCTATTTCCAAGATCAAAAAGAATACTCACGAATTATCAAAAATGTATGATTTTAAAAAATACATGGATTCATCAGACATGAATTTTCCCGAAGAGATGGATGAAATGATTCCAAAGGATACTCCCCCCTATCTGGATAATGGTGAGCATTATGTTGAGCGAATTGGAAGGGCTCTGAAATTTTTCAAACAGTGTGCATTGATTGGTCCGAGTGGAACAGGAAAGACCCACATCGTATATCTTGTTGCAGAATTGGCAGGACTGCCCATGTGGGAAATTAACTGTGGTTTAGCAACATCTGTCTTTGATTTGTTTGGACGTTATGTAGGATTGGGAAAAGAGAACTGGATTGATGGATTAATTACAGGATGGTGTAGAAAAGGAGGAATTCTGTATCTGGATGAGGCAAACATGATGAAACAAGACGTTGCAACTAAACTCAACCCGTTACTTGACCAGAGAGGCCACATGGTATTGACAGAAAAAGACAGTGAGATCATTCACAGACACAAACATGCTTACATGATAATCAGCATGAACCCTGTATCATCAGAATTTGCAGGTACTAAACCAATCAACGCTGCTATGAGAAGAAGGATGAGTGTTTGGCTAAACTTTGACTATATGAGTGTCGGAGACAACATTGACGAAAAAGAGATCAATATGGTCTCAAAGAAAGGAGGAATTCCAATGGAGGATGCAGAAATTATAGTAAAAGCAGGAGCTAAAATTAGACAAGAGTACAAGATGGGAGATCTTCCTTATGGTCCATCTGTTGGAGATTTAGTTAATTGGGCAAAAATTTGCTCTGATGGAATGTCAATAATAGATGGAGGTAATGAAACACTTATTCCAATGACCAGTGACGATCCTGAAGTTCAAGACGAAGTAAGACATATTGTAAAAAAGATTATTGAAAGCCACACTGCAGCCAAAAAAAAGGTGTAGCATGAATGAAAGAAACAATACAGGAAATAGCACACGAGTTATTTTTTGATATTTGTGGGAGAAAACCATTTGACATTGACATATTCTTTCTAGAACAGCAATACTTTCCACAAATTGACTATGAACCTAGAATGACGGTGTATTTTCCAGTACCAAGAAACATTCAAGGGTTGGAGACTATTCAAGGATGTGCGTTTTCAAATTTAGAAACTTATCAATCTACAATTTTTTCATTGTTTTTGGCATCAGTGTGTCATGCGGCAGGCCACGCAAAAGTAACTGATTTTAAAAAATATAAAAAATGGATGAATGGGAAAAACAAAAAACGAGCATATGAGACGTTTGAGTTTATTGAAGATATACGAGTAAATGAATTTCTAAAAAATGAATTTTCGCAATACTTTACAGAAATGATAAAAATTCAAGAGTATTTTTCCAACATTAATGAAAAAAAAGATTTGCAAGACGTTAAGAGAAATTCAATGAAAATGTTTTCAAGTAAATTTATTTCAGACATTAAACTTAAGAGAGAGCAATTACAGAAAAAAATTCTAAATCTGAAATCTGAAGATGATGAAGAATTTATAAAAATTGCAGATGAGATTTACGAATCATCTAATATTTTATCTGATCACAGATTGCCTTTTACTGATCATTATAGTCATCCAAAAAGAATTGAAAAATGGATTGAAAATATGAACATAACAACAAAAGGAGAGTTTCTCGTCATTGTTGAGCGATTCAATGATGTGTGGTTTGAACAGTTAAAACGTAGAGCCAAAGTCAGGAAAAAATATGGTGGAATTACAGAAGATTTAGAATTTGACAAGATTGATTTTGCTCCAGAAAACATTGGAGAATATCTCAGATTGAAAAACGCAACACACTTGTTTCTCAAAAAGATGTCATCGCAGATGAAAATGACTCCAAATGTGATGGATGAGGGAATGCCTGAAGACATGGGTCTGTTGCAAATGCAAGCAGCTATTCAAGCGGTGGCTGCTCAGAACAACAGTATTCAGATTTTTGAGCAAGACGATTACAGGAGAATTGAGGAAGAATGGGCAATTGTTGTGGATACCAGCAGCAGTATGAGGCTAAAATTTGACGAGATGAAAAAATTTGCCATATGTCTAGGAGAGGCGGCAAATGAGGTAAATTCCAAGAATGGAAAGTGGGGATTTTTTACATTTAACAATAATTTTACCATTGTAAAAGACCACTATGAGAATTTTGATCAAAACTCTAAATCAAGAATTGGAGGTATTGAGATCAAAGGATTTTCATTTATTGCAGATGCCGTAAAATTATGTTCTAGAATTTTAGAAAGGGAGAACATTGAGAGAAGATACATCTTTTTGATTACAGATGGTCAAGCATTGGGAACATATGAGGCAGACAAAAAAATGGAAGAAGCTGTAGAGGCTGCAAGAAAGAAAGGAATTAGTATCGTGGCAATAGGAATGCCAACAGGAGTTACAAAGATTTTTTCAATGTGTATGCCTTATGAGGGGCTAAGAAAAACAGTTTCAAGATTTCTTGGAGCATACACTATGCTTGCAGGGGACGACATATGAGTGGACAAAATCACATTATTCTCAAACAATTACATGAAATTTATGCGCAATTCAGAAAATAACTTAAAGATCATAGGCGTGGAATAATTTCATATAATAAGAATGACGAAAATAGTTTTAATTTGTGCCTAGGGAGTGTGATAGATTTTACTCTGTAATTCAAAAAAATTACATACGCGACTAGATATCCTATTAACCAAAAGTGGTAATAATAAAATGAAAACCAAACTAAGCAAAAAACGTGCAATCAGTACAGTACTCACAACTGTCATCATATTGGTGTCATCAGTTGTACTTGGTTCTGGTGTTGTGCTTTACGGAACATCATTATTCCAATCAGGCACACAAACTGAAAATATTTCAGTTTCTGGAACAAAGCTTTGGGTACATACTACTGCAACAGACGGCTTATCTTGGGGAGCATCAGGTGTTAGAAACACAGGAGATAAAGTAGTCGCAGTCGACAAAATCCAAATTAGGGGTACAGATATTCCATTTACACAATGGTATCCAGATACCACCATATCTGCCAATGTATTCCAGCAAGCATTGAATCATTCAGGTTGGTCAGGAACTGGCGGAATGTTGGTTGTTGAACCAGGTTGTGCTCTTGCAGTATCGCAAGATTTGATTGGAGATGCAACTGATAATGTTTGTGCAGCAGCAGGATCAGGTCCAGTTTCACTGAACCCAGGTCAAGCAGCCATTATCTACTACAAATTGAATAATGGTACAATCACATCATTGGACTCAGGTGTTTCTACAACAGTCAGTATCTTTGCTGGCAAAGCTGGTGGACCATCAAGTGTGTCAGTTATAGGCGTAGCCCCATAGGATAAGGGAATTTTTTAGTTCTTATCCAAAACTTTTTACATTTTCTTTAACATAAACTGAAAATTGTGTGTATTGCAATGTTTCATACTGTTCAATATAACTAAAAAATTAGGATCAAATATGTTACAAAATGGGAAAAAAAAATGAAGAGCAAGGGCTAGAGACATTTCTTAAAAGTGAGTTTCTGTCAGAATTAAACAATGAAACTCCCAAGGGGTCCAAAGTTCTAGAGAAATATCCATTAAAGGCACCCTTTAGTTATGCAAATATTTTACAGGACCAGGAAACAGGAAGTATTTCATACCAAGTAGATGAAACTAAACTCAATTCTTCTGAGGAGATTGTATATAATCAATTATACAGACTAATTGAAGAAAACCTAGATTCTCCAGAAAATATTGAGAAAGATTTTGGATTCATGTCATTTGTAAATAAAATTCTTAAAGAAAATGAAAAATTATTCCAAGAACAACCCCTTGCAAGTATTGAGAAGGTAAAATACTATCTTGAAAGAGATATTGATGGATTTGGAAATATTGATCCCATAATGAATGATCCAAACATAGAAGATGTCAGTTGCAGTGGAATTCTCACACCAGTTTATGTTTGGCATAGAAAATATGACAGCATTCCATGTAATGTAACATTTGAAGATGAGAAATTAAATGCATTTGTTTCAAGAGTTGTTTTCAGGGCCGGAAAACACATCAGTTCTGCACACCCTATTTCTGATTTAGCGCTCCAAGGAAATCACAGAATTTCAGTATTATACCAAAAAGAAGTCACCCCAAAGGGAACCAGTTTCACCATAAGAAAATTCAAACAGGATCCATATTCAGTGATAGATTTGATTTCATTTGGTACAATTAGTGTTGACATTGCAGCTTATCTTTGGTTGTTGATGGAGGCCAAAATGTCAATTATGGTTATTGGTTCTACAGGAAGTGGAAAAACAACCATACTAAATGCAATCACAGGTCTAGTTAATCCAGATTACAAGATTTTTTCAGTAGAAGATGTAGCTGAAATTAATATCAAACATGAGAACTGGTTTAGCCTAGTTTCAAGAGTGGGATTTGGACCTGAAGGTGAAGGAGAAATTGGATTATATGATTTGATTAAATCTGGTGTAAGACACAGACCAGACTATATTGTAGTTGGTGAAATTAGGGGTTCAGAAGCATATGTAATGTTTCAGGCAATGGCTACAGGTCACGGAGGATTATGTACCATGCACGCAGATAGTTTAGAATCTGCAAGTAAAAGATTACAACAAAAACCAATGGACATACCTGCATCATATATGGCATTGATGAATTGTGCAATTGTAATTAGAAGGGTAAAAGGCATGGATGGAAAAAGCACAAGAAGGGCAATATCTGTTCAAGAAATCAAAACTTCAGATTCATATCACAATGCATTCAAGTGGGATCCAAAAGCAGATTATTTCATACCTCAATTAGAAGACAGTGAAATGTTGGAAAGAATTTCTAGTCAAACAGGTAAAAGCACGGATGAAATTTTAGAAGAATTTGAGAGGAGAAAAATTGTTTTAAAATGGTTAGTTCAAAGAGGAGTAAGGGCTTATGATAAAGTGGCAGAAGTAGTTGGAAAGTATTACAGAGACCCTGAGACATTAATGAAAAAAATAGAATATGGAGTGTAATCATGTCTTTTTTAAAAAAACATGAAGAATCAGATAAGAAAAAGAAGATAAACAAAAAGATTAACGCTGAATTACCGTTTTTTATCACCATTGTTACATTGTTAGCAACAAGTGGTTTTGGCCCATATACCATATTTTTGAAAATTAAAGATTTAGAATTATTGCCAAATGTAAGACTAGAAGGAATCAAAATTTTAAAAAGAATCGATATTCTGGGAAAAGATCCACTAGTTGTAATGGCTGAGACAAATGAAAAAGGATCGAATTTTGGAGATTTTCTAAATGGATGGGTCTCATCAATTCAAAGTGGAGGAGATGTTGTCAATTATCTCACATCAAAAATGAATGCAGCATTTGATATGTATGAATCGCAACAAGCAGAGTTGGCAAAAAAAGTTGAAACGATAATTGAAACATACATGACCATGCAGGTTGTAGTATTGGCAATCTACATCATAGTTACTGCAACATCAACGGGTGGAGTTGGAGAAGCACCAATTGCAGGAGATATTGATCCTCTTTACATGGTAATAGTTATGCCTCCTATAGTATCAGTATTATTTTCTTTTATTGCAGGTAAACTAAACAAATCCAAAATTAAAGAATTAGATTTTAAAAAAATTATAATGTTTGGAATTCCAGGAATTTTAGCTGCCATTGCAATAAACGTTCTAAACATATTACCAGACTATAATCTGTATATTTTAGGAGGGGCATTAATAGCAGCTGCACTTTGGCCAGCATTAAATTTTAAAAATAAATACAAATTTTCATTGGATGCAGAAACAGCAACATCACAAATAATGAGAGATGTTGCAGAAGCAAGAAAAGCAGGACTAGGTCCTGAAAAATGCGTAATACGAACCACAAAGAGAAAAGATTATGGATTGTTCAATGTTGTAGCAAATGGCATTGCAAACAAATTAGAATGGGGTATGACACTAGACGATATTTTTGAATTCATCAAAAAACAAGTAACCGATTTTCAAATTTTGATTAATTTCAAAGTACTGTTTGAAATAATATCTTCAGGAGGAGGCAATGTTAACACACTTAGCACATTGGCAGGAGTTGCAGAAAAGATTCATACCATAGAAAAGTCAAAGAGAGAGAAATTAAAACCATATGTGATGGTAGGTTTCATGTTAATTGCAATTACAGGATTTACTACTCTTTTAGTTATTGAGTCACTAACAAGTTTAGGTTCTCAATTGGAAGAAAATGATGTTAAAAGGGCAGATCTGGAACAAGAGGCAAAATCAAGATTTGAGTTATTAGGAATTGCAATACTTGTTCAGTCTTGGATTTCGGGATTATTTTTGGGTAAAATCACCACAGGATCATATTCTGGCGGATTCATGTATTCAATATTTTTAGTAGGCATTACAATAGGGGCAATACTAATTATTCAAATGAAAATATTTAGTGTAGCATCAATTTTTGGATAAACTGTGTGTATTGCCATGTTTCATACTGTTCGATATATCCAGAAATCAGGAACAAGTAATGTGTTAAAAGTAGTTTTTGTAATGATGTTAATGGCAGGAAGTCTCATCATGCCTGCTAATGCACTAACAACATCTGAATTTGGCTACAAACTACATCCAGAGAAATTATTGGAAAACACCACAGGAGATTTACAAATTTTTGCAATATCTAATGATATAATGATTCCAAAAAACATTCAAAATCTCAAAGCCATTAGTTCTGATACAAACATTATAAAAATTCTTGAAGTAGAAGAAGATTCAGAGAAGGTTACAAAAAATATCAAAATCAAAGCAATAAAGCCAGGAATTGCTACAATTGTGTTAGCAGCGCCTGGATTTTCATCAAAAGAGATTTCCTTAGAAGTATTCAACAACAATAACTACCCTACACAAATTTTGATGAAAGTAACTCCAGATAGTTTTTCAGTAGATGGTCCAAAATACGGATATGTCGCAGTAGAACTTGCAACCACAGGAGGATTACCAACAATAGCTGAAGAAGACGTTATTGTTTATGTAGAAACACCAAATACGGATGTGATAGAATTAAGAAATTCGGAGATTGTGATTAGTCAAGGAAAATATTTTGGCATCATAGAATTTGATATTGTCGGTTCTGGAGATGCAGTGATTTTTGCAGATACTGAGGGAATGAAAAAAGTTAGTGAAAATGTAGAAATACTTGAAGCCGAAGGACCTTTGGAAATTCAATTAACAATAATTCCAAAGACATTCAATAGTTTTAGCGGTGCAAAAGGTTATGCCATTGCACAATTAGTAGATGCCAAAGGTATTCCTGTTGCATCAGAAGAAGATATCATGTTAGAGTTAGGAGTAGAGAATCCAGACGTATCTATGAATACAAGCCATGACTTTGAAGAAGTTTTATTTGATCAAAATAGAATTACAATTAAGAAAGGAGAATATTCTGCATACACCAAATTTACTCCTAGACCTAATTTAGCAGATTTTTCAGATTCCAATCAACAAACTTTCGACATGTTCATTTCAGTGGATAATTATCTTGCACGTGGAGACACATTTACAGTACTTCATGATGAAATTGGAGGATTGGAAGGAGAAGGCCCATCAATTACAGAAGCAATTCCATTTTTGACGACAGGTAAAGAAGAAATCATAGGAGTAACATATTTTGAAACAGATATAGAAGTTTCAAGGCAGATAGGAGGGTCTACTCAAGGAAATACCAACAGACAACTAGTAACTGTTACAGTTCCAGTTATGGCAAAAAATGATTTTGAATTAAACATATCATCTTCTGATTCTAATACAGTTGATGCTAAGAACTCGATTATGAAAAAAAGTGAAAATGTAGTTCTTATCAAAGGCAATACAGGAACAATGACATCGGACTCAAATGTAGAATTATACATCACAGACAATGACGGGGTAAAAACAGTTTCAGCATTACCCAATGGCCCAGTTGAAGACGACATAGATTTAAAAACAGAACCATTAATCCCAATGGTTTTGAGCGGATATGAATTTCCAATATTAGGTTACTTGGTGGAATCTACAGAAGAAGATTCAGAAACAACTACAACAGAAGATGAAGAGGAAGAAAAAGATCCACGATTAGGACCAACATTATTTGTTAAAGATGGATTTCTAACATTTTCTGCAAATGAACTAGTTAATATTGAGTCAGTCAAAGTATTTCAAAATCAAGAATATGCACTTTCCTATCCCATAATAGAGGAAGTCGGAAGCACTACATTGAATGCACAGATAGGGAAATTTACTGGTTCAATGGCATTAACTAGTCATACAACAGATCCAACAGCAATACATCTTGGATATATTGATAATATGCTAGTAAATGAAATTAATTTAGGAACAATCCAATTATTGGATTCTGTTGGGAATCCCGTATATGCAAAAGAGAACACAACAATTCAACTAGTATCTAATGATGAATCAATTTTAAAAATACCCGAGCAAATAACAATTCAGCAAGGAGAATATTTTAACACATTTGAAATTGAACCAAAAGGAGAAGGAGTAGCTGAAATTGCTATTCTTTCAGAGAATTTACCCCTATCAAAATACGATATTTCTGTAATCGACATATCTCCGATTTTATCTCTTGATTTAGGTGGAACGATGAATTGGAATGACAGAATAGAAGCTAAATTATCCATAAGCATTCCTGAAATAGAGACTGCATTAAACGGATATCAAGTTGAATGGATTACAGAAGGAGGAGAGATAAGATCAATAGACAAAGAAACAAACACCGAAGGAGTTGCAATTTTAAATATAATTGCAAATGATATGGATACAGTTTCCATTACAGCAAAAGTTACAGGTAATGGAATTAGTGAAAATACCATCTCAAAGTCAGCAAAAATTCTCAACATGCCAGTCATAGAGGAAGTTGTCGAGACTACAGAAACAACGACAGAATTTCCATTAGATATGACAGTAATAGTTTTGATAATAATTCCAGTTGGAATTGCAGGAGCATTATTATTCTTAAAACGAACAGACAGACTAGACTTAATTACAGAGAAAATTCCAATTGGCGATAAATTAAATCTGGGAGACAGAATGGAAGAGATTAAAGAGAAAATTTCAGATATCAGAAATCGCTAAGAGACATAATGATTAGAAGAAATGTGCATTTTTTACCCATCAAAATAAAAGGTAATAAAAATAATGTTTAGTATGATAGAGCCCATGATTAATTATGAACTTGTTGGGATATTTGTGGCATTAACCATGTTAATAGTGGGTTCATTTATTGACATATGGAAAAGAGAAATCCATGATTATTTTTGGATAGGGTTTGGAGTTGTTGGATTTTTGCTGGTTTTTTTGAGTTCGGAATTGATTTCTGATCTTTTAAGGATTGCATTTGCATTAATCATAGCACCTTTTGTGATAATCATATGGCGAATAGGACTGTTTGGAGGTGCAGATGCATTTGCATTAATTGCCTTGGCAGTAATTGCTCCTATGGCCACTCTAAGCAATAATCCTGTATCACCATTTACAACATTATCAAATGCAGCAATCTTATTTGTAATACCATTTATCATCAATGTTTCTCGAAACATGATTGCTCAGTTACGTGGTGAGAATATTTTTGAAGGATTTGAAGATACTAGTTTTAAAAAAATCATCGCATCTTTAATGGGATATAAAGCAAAAAATCCAAAATTTGGTTTTGCAATTGAAAAAACTGAGAATGGCAAAAAAAAGTTGGATCTTGCCATCCACCATGCTGAAAATCAAGAATTTTGCACCACGCCAAATACCTGGATAACCCCAGGCATACCATATTTGCTCCTAATTACAGGAGGATTCATCATCCAATTATTCTATGGAGATATCATCCTAAGCAAACTTTTAGGCGTGTAGATTACATCCAATTATTTGATCTGTAATATACAATAACATACACCCGCTTATGTCATAATCAAATATAACATACACAATGACTATCACAGAAACAGTCGAGGAGGGATTATTTCAGACTGAGAATCCAATTCACGAATTAAATCGCATGCTTGTCAGGTATGATCTTACCCCTAATCAAGCAAAAGTGTATTTGTTTTTGAGCAAAATAGGAGTAAAAACAGCCTCAGAAATATCAAAGGCATTAAAAATTCCAAGAACTGAAACATATCATCTATTATCAACATTGCAACAAAAAGGGATAATTTTTTCAGTCTTTGGAAAACCTACAAAATTTAATGCCGTTGGATTAGAAGAATCATTAGAAATTTTAGTAAATAATGAAAAAAATAGAATTAATGAATTAGAAGCAGGTAAAGACACACTCATCAAACTGTGGAATATTATTCCAAAATATGGTGAAAATGATCAAGAATCACAAGAAAACAAATTCCAATCATTACAAGGAAGGAATTCAATACTTGTAAAATTAGAACAAATGATAAAAGAATCCAAAGAAAACATATTGGTCTTAGGTACAGAGGCAGATTTCAAAAGATTTTACTTTACAGAATTTACAGATTTATTAAACAAAACAAAATCAGAACTCAGAATTTTAACAGATAGTACTCCCGATACACCACATATTTTTGAAAATATCCCTTCAAAAAAGGTTAAAAAAATAGAAGACAAAAACAGAGAAGATTTTTGTTTCATCATTAAAGACGACAGTGAAGTGATTTTCTTTATCAGCAACAACAAAGTAAAAGACATGCTTGCAGTATGGACAGATTCGCAAGCATTTGTGACAACATTGAGATCATTGTTTAGCTTGATGTGGAAAAAATCACATCACATAAACGAAACAGATGCAGAGTCATTATTAGGATCAGAAATTACTTATGAACACAGATTAAGAGAGATTGAACAAGAAAAAATGATTCTAAATTATCTTCAAGAGAATTTTAAAATACTGGGAACCGGAGGGGGTAAGAATTGAGTAAAACAGACAAATCAAAAAACAAGTTAAAAGAAGAGGTTAAAAATTTAGAGATTTTAATCATTGACGATAATGAACAAATTACAAAAATGCTTACAACATTTTTAGAATTAAAAGATCATAAATGTACTGTTGCAAATGACGGAAAAGAAGGATTAGCCTTGATTAAAGAAAACAGACACGATGTCATACTGTTGGATTTGGCCATGCCTGAATTTGATGGATATTCTGTGATCAAAAATCTAGAAGAAAATAACATGCTAAAAGATCACAAAGTCATTGTATTTACTGCATCCACAATCACTCAAGAAGAATTAGATGATCTGGTAAAACGAGGAGTTACAGCATACATTCTAAAACCAATTGATATTGATATTTTGCATTCAAAACTTGTAGATACTGCAAACTTGTAATCTTTAGGAGTATAACAAAATGCTTCCAATTAAACATACTTTGTTTATTGTATCAGGAGTATCGAGCTTTATCATATTTTACATGGGAATTGTAAATTTCCTAACATCTGTTGAAGAAAGCACAGGTATGATATTACTAATATTCTCAGTATTTGTTGCAACAGGAACATTGTTGGGAACTGTTCATATATCAACAAGCATTACAAAACCAATTCAAAAATTAGCAAAGAACATGTCAGATTTTTCAAAATCAAACAAAATGTCAGATGAGAATCAAATTAAAACCAACGTTAAAGAAATTTTTGAATTAAACGAAAATTTTGTCAGTATGGGAGAAAAAGTAGAAAAAACAATCACATTACAAAATGAATATGTTCAAAAATTAAAAGACATGGATAGAAAAAAAATAGAATTTTCATCCATGGTATCTCATGAGCTAAAAACACCACTAGTACCAATTTTAGGATATGTTCAAATGTTACAAAAAGAAAATTTTCTAGGAAATTTAAACGAAAAACAGAAAGACGCTGTCGATGAAATTTATGCATCAACTGTAAAGTTACAAAGATTGATAGGAGATATCATGACTACCCAAAAACTAGACTTGGGTAAATTAGATTTTAATAATGAAGACATTAATGTTTTAGATTTGATAAACGGTGTGATTAAAGAATTCAAACCAGTTGCAGATGCAAAAAATATTGAACTAGTGACAGATTACGATAAGAATACACATATTTTTACAGACAAAGATAGACTAAATCAAGTATTTTCAAATTTGATCAAAAATGCAATAGATTTTGTTTCTCAAAATACAGGAAAAGTAATCATTGGAGCAATAGACAACTTAGAAGACATTGAATTTTACGTCAAAGACAACGGCCCAGGAATATCTTCTGAAAATCAAAAAGAAATATTCAAGAAATTTTATCAAATTGATACATCCACAAGCAGAAAAAGGAGTGGTAGTGGTTTAGGATTGGCAATCTGTAAGGGAATTGTAGAAGCTTTAGGAGGAAAAATATGGGTAGACAGTGAAGAAAACATACAAACCACATTCTATTTTAAAATTCCAAAAAAACCCATAAAGATTTCAGTAAATAATGAATCCAAAAAATTTGAAATTAGCATTTAACTTTTACGTATAAAAAAACCAGATCAATACTACGCTTGTCTTAAATGAAAAAAATACAGATTCATTTTATTGAACAAGAAAGAGTACACATACTACTCTCTAGGAATGTTATTACTGATTGGAATGTTTTCAAATCAAGTATTTGCAGAAGTGACAAACATTCAAACAAATAATGAATTATTTTTTAAAGGAGATAAAATAGAATTTTCAGGAACTGTTGAAAAAGGATCTACAGGTTTAGTGACTATTGTAATTCGAGATATTAATGAACAATTTGTTTTGCTAGAACAAGCAGTAATTAATTATGATGATACATTTGAAAAAAGTTTAATCATTGAAGATGAATTTGTAGAAAATGGAACGTATAGTGCCACAGGATTTATTCTTAATATGACAAAAGGGGAAACTGTAAAATTTGATATTTCATTAAATGAAATTCCAATCATTCATGAAGAACAAAAAAACAACGAGAATTTAGAAAATAATGAAAATATCAATATTGAAAAAATATCTGAAGAAAAGACATCTGAACAAAAAACAGAAGAGATAATTGTAAAATCAAATGACAGACCCGAATTTGTTGACCCCAGTAAAGATCCATCTCACTATATTCAAAGATATTATTCAGAATCATCATACAAAAGCTGGTTTGATAGAAATTATCCAAATCTAACCATTGAGGAGGCAGTTGGATACACTAACAATATATCAGAAAACAAATCAACAGTTCAAGAAATGATCAAAAATGAAATTATTCCAGAAGCCCAAGCATCATCAATTGCAGAGCCCATTCAAAGAACAAACAGTCCAGATATGGCACAAATAACACTATCTATAGCAGGCTTGGGCATATTATTTGGCGCAGTTTATGGAGTAAAAAGACAAGTAGATAACAATTCAAGACAAATTTCACTGAATAGAGACATCATAAGGAAAAAGATAATTCTTCCAATTATGGGTTCAAACCCCAAAGAAATTCTTCAGACAAGACTAGCAAAGGGCGAAATCACTTTGGAAGAATATGAGAGACTAGAGAAGAAAATTTCTAACTAGGTGTAACCATAGAACTTTTCTTAGATTCTAATGCAATCAAGGAATCCTTTCTTAATTTTCTAAAAAATTCTGCAATCATATCTATTCCTGCAACAACCTTGGGAGCATTATTTTTTACAAATTCATTTTTTTCAGAACTCGACTTTGGTTTATTTTCCAAATATTTTTGATAAACTTTAGCACCGTCATAATCAACATATGCAATTCTAGCAATAAAATCAGTTCTTTCTAAAACTAGGCTGTCACCACCCACTATTGCTGTATGATATGGATGAAGAATCAAAGATTCAGATAATTTTTGAGATGTAGTAATACCTGCACTTTGTAAATCAGTTGCAAACGCATTAAAATCAGCAAGAAGATAAAATGTTGCATTAGGTTTTGTGGCTTTCACACCCTCAATTGCAGTTAATGCATTGTATGTATATTCACCCATGATTTGATGAATATTTCTAGTAACATCAAAGTATTCTTCCATCTCATCACTAATTTCAAATCCTGCAATTGCGGCGTGTTGAATTGGAGTTGATACTGCAGTATATTCAGTAGCAAGAATTTTTTTAAATTGCACTCTAAGATCAATTGCATATTGTGGAAAAATCACATATCCTAGCCTATATCCTCCAGCAGCATGTGATTTTGATAACCCATTAGTTACAAAAGTACCCTCAGGATATATTTTCCCCATACTAACAAATTTTGAAAAATCATATGTAGTTAATGCATAGATTTCATCAGAAATCACCGTAATGTTTTGCTCCCTGCACACATCAGCAATTTCTTCCAATTCCAATCTATCATATAACAATCCTGTTGGATTGTGAGGATTATTCAAAATCAAGATTTTTTGTCTATCATGCAATCGTAATGATAATTTTCTAAGATCACTAGGAGAAATTTTTTTGTTTGCTCTAGTTGGTAACATGTGATAATTTTTTTTGAGAAAACGGATTTGTGGAAGATACCCCAACCATGCAGGAGTTGGCAAAATCACGGTTCCGTGTAATATTTCTAACAAGTTAAAGATTAGCTCCTTTGTTCCAGGACCCACATAGATTCTTTCAGGAGCAATATCCATTTCAAAGTAATGTTTATTGTACTTTGAAATTGCTTGTCTTAATTCAGGAATGCCTGAAACTGCAGCATATGCACCCTTGTCAGCATTTTCAATCAATGCTTTTTGAATTAATTTAGGTACGGGGAATGGAGACTGGCCAAATGCAAACCCATAGAAGCCAAAACTGCATTCAGGATAAGGACAATCAGAGTGGAATTCTTGCAAAAATGTGTTTAATTTGAGATTTTCAGGCATCTCAATATCTTCAACCTGCTGATCAACTACAAATTTCAATAACATGAATTGACATGTTTCAAATTATAAATGATCAGTGAAATAGTAAAAATTAATTTGTGAGTTTTTTTAACCCAATTTTTTAATTTCGTCTAAAACTTGAGGATTCTCAAGAGATGATAGATCACCAAGTTCATGTCCCAATAATTTTGATTTTAACAGTCTGCGCATAATCTTTCCAGTTCTAGTTTTTGGAAGATCAGATAATTCAAAAACATATTTTGGTTTTGCAATCTTGCCAATTTTTTCAGATATGTGGTCTGAGACTTCGGAATTTGAGACATTGAACTTGTCATCAGATACAAAAAATACCACTATTGCCTCACCAGTAAGTTCATCAGGAATTGCAATTGATGCGGCATCAGATATTTTTTTATGTGAAATTACAGTGTGCTCAATTTCGGCAGTACTCATTCTATGACCAGACACATTAATGACATCATCAGTTCTTCCTCGCATGTACCACAGATTGTCCTTATCTACATAGACGTAATCACCATGAAACCAAATATTTTCAAATCGAGACCAATAAGTTTCAAGATATCTTTTTTTGTCATTTAATAATCCACGAGTCATTGCAGGCCAAGGAGATTTAATTACCAAATACCCATTTTTTCCCCTGACAGAATTTTTATCATCATCAATTACATCCAAATTCATTCCTGGTACTGGAATTCCAACAGTGGATGGCTTTAGTTTCATTCCAGGTAAAACAGAAATCATTGCACCTCCTATTTCAGTTCCGCCAGACAAATTCATAATGGGAATTTTTTTGTTTCCAACTTTTTCATATAGCCACCACCAAGAATCTTCGTCAAGTGGCTCTCCTGTTGTCGGAATATTTTTGATTTTGTTTAATGGGAATAGTTTCAATGGTTCAACATTGTTTTTCTTAAAAAACCTGACTGCAGTTGGAGAAATTCCAAAAATAGTAGCATTGTAATCAGATAGCATCCTCCAGATTCGGTCCGAGGTGGGATAGTCTAATCCCCCATCATAAATTACAGCATTTGCCCCCATAATCAAAAGGCCATATACATTCCAAACCAGACCTGTGATCCAGCCAATATCTGCAGGCCAAAACAGCGTATCTTGTGCCTGAGTATCAATAAGATATGCTGTCTGATGTCCAGCAAATACAGAAAATCCACCATGTGTGTGAACTACTCCTTTGGGTTTACCAGTAGTACCCGAAGTATACAGAATAAACAATGGATCCTCTGAATCCATTATTTCAGTATTACAGACACCACTTTGCAAAGAAACAAGGTCATCATAAAAAACAAATTGTTCTGACTTTACGTAATGATCAACTCCTTTGTAAGGTATTACAATAGTTTTTTCTACAGAAGTATTTCTTATTGCAATCTCTACAGATTGTTTTTGAGAAACGGGTTTACCTTTCCTATGAAATCCATCTGAAATCAAAAGTATTTTTGCATTACAGTCTTTTAATCGCACATGCAATGATTCTGAGCTGTATCCAGAAAAGATTACGGTTTGAACAGCACCGATTTTGGCAGATGCAAGAATTGCAATGATTGCCTCTTCTATCATAGGCAAGTACAATGCTATAACATCGCCTTTTTTTACACCTAATGATTTTAATCCATTAGAGAATTTAGAAACTTTCTCATCCAATTCAGAATATGTCAATTGTGATTTTGCACCATCTTCAGATTCAAAATAGTATGAAATTTTTTTAGGAGATATTTTTACAAATTTTTCAACAGATGATTTGTAGATGTTTGTTTTGCCTCCAACAAACCATTTAGACCATTCAATCCCACCAGAGATATCCAATACTTTTGAATAAGGTTCATCCCAAATGATTCCAACATCATCAGAAACAGATTTCCAAAACCACTCCAAATCATCAATTGCTTTTTGAGATAATTCCTCTAATGACGAGAGGTTATGTTTTTGCATAAATTTGTAAATGTTTGATTCTTGAATTTGTTTTTCAGATGGAATAAATTCAAAATTAGACAAGAGATAATTTGTTCAGAATTGATGAACGTAAAAAGATTTTTTATGAAATATCAATTCCTAAACGTCGTGCACATGCAATTGCTGCTTTTCCAGCATCCTCATCTATTCCAACCTGATTTAATTTCTCAGTCCAACCAGTTTGCCCACCCATTGTGTTTTCACGATAATATTCTCTCAAAATTATGCCTATTTCGTGGTCTAATTTACGCCTAGTTGCATCATTCATCCCAGCCTGTAGTATTGTGGCATCAGATGTGGCCAAAATTTTGATAAATTCAATATTTTCTAATGATAATTCTGCCATCAGACACCAATCTGTTTTTTGAGCAAATTCAAAGTTAATGTAGGATCTGCTTTTCCTTTTGTTTTTTGCATTACTTTGCCAACAAGATAATTTATTGTCTGAGGATTGGATTTTGCTTGTTCAACTGCTTGCGATTCTTCTGAAATCACTTGAGTTACAATCCCAGATAATTCAGATTCATTAGACACATTTCCAAGATCCAATTCTTTGATTACATCAGACAAATCTTTTCCAGTCTTTAGAATTTCATGTAATGCGTTTTTTGATGAATTCCTAGATATCTTTCCAGACAGGATAGAATCAGCCAACTCTTTCAAATGTGTAGATGTAAACTTTGATGCTTCACGTTTTTCTCGTGTATCAACCAACCCCATCAAATCAGTTGTGATAATATTTGCAACTTCTTTTGCATTAGAATCAGTATGGGATTCTTCAAATAAATCTGAATAATATTTGTCAGAAGATAACACATCTGCAACTTGAGAAGGAATTTTATATTTTGAGATGTATCTCTCTTTTTTAGAACTAATACTTTCAGGCATTTCAGATTGCAATTTCTTTTTAATTTCATCATTCATCTGTATCCACGGAATGTCGCCTTCCAGGAAATAACGATAGTCAAGTTCTTCTTCTTTGGAACGAGATGAAACAGTAATTTTTCGTTTATCATCCCAGTGACGTGTTTCTTGAATTATTTCTATGTCTCTGGAATGCAAACTCTCTTGTCTTGTAATTTCAAAATGAACAGCTTTTTCCAAGTCATGAAATGAGCCAATATTTTTTATTTCAACTTTCTTGCCCCCTTCAATTGAGACATTAGCATCTGCCCTCATCGCACCCTCCAAACTAGGATCTGCAACACCAAGGTTTGCAAGAATGTCAGATAGAATGTTTAGAAAATCACGAACCTCTTTTGGAGTTTCAAAATCAGGTTCAGTTACTATTTCAACTAGAGGTGTCCCAGCACGATTGTAATCAACCAATGTAATCTGATTTTTGGATGAACTTCCTTCGTAAATTAGCCTCCCAGGATCCTCTTCTAGCTGAATTCTTGTGATTCGAATTTTTTTATCACCAACCATGATTGAGCCCTTGCCCCCAACACTGGTATCCCCATAGATGTTAAGCTGAGTGGTTTGGAAGTTTTTTGGAGAATCTGGATAAAAATAATTTTTTCTGAAAAACGCAATTTTTTCCGGAGTTGAGCAGTTTAGCGCCATGGCAATAATTGTTGCCTTTTTCACTGCTTCTTGATTTAGTCTAGGCAAACTGCCAGGTAATCCCATGCAAATTGGACAAATGTTTTCGTTTATTTCAAATTCTCGATAGTTTGCCTTACAAGGACAAAATAACTTGCTATTCAAGTTGGTTAACTGACAGTGTATTTCCAAACCAATCATAGTCATATTGGAACCTCGGGTAAAGTCACAGTCTGTTCTAATGCATATGCTGCCTGCAATAGTAATTTATCTTGCGATGAATCTGCCATTAATTGAATTCCAATTGGCAATCCATTAGAATACGCAAAAGGAATTGAGATGGCAGGTTTGCCAGTAAGATTTGCAGTAACGGTGTTAATATCAACTAAGAATAAGGAAATAGGATCATCAATTTTTTCACCTAATTTGAACGGAAGGACAGGGACAGTTGGAGAAACAAGCAAATCAACTCTTTTGAATGCCTCATTGACTTCGTTTGTAAGTTTGCTTTTTACTTTTAATGCCTTTAAGAAATATTTTCCTGCATGACCTGCAGATGGAACAAAACCCCCAATGATCATTCTTCTTGTTACCTCAGGGCCAAATTTCTTTCGAGCTTTTGAAATGTAAGAATTAAACTCATATCCTTCTAGAGGAAAATCATATCCGTATCTTAGGTTGTCATATCTTGCAAGATTACTACCAGCTTCTGTTGCAGTAATTGTATAGTATGCTGCAACAGAATATTTTACCATATCAAGAGATATTTCTTCGCATGTTGCCCCCAGACTTTCTAGTCTAGAAATTGCATCCTTTGTTGCAGATAGTACTTCAGAGTCTATTCCTTCTCCAATCATCTCTTTGATTATGCCTATTTTCTTGCCTTCAATACCAACTTCAATCCCAGATAGATAGTCTTCATTTTTGTTATCAATTGTGGTGTTATCGTTTGGATCAAGTCCAGAAATTAGATTTAACATAAATGCTGTATCTTTGACAGTTCTGGTCAAAGGACCGATTTGTTCAATACTATTTGCATATGAAATTAATCCAAATCTGCTAATCAGTCCATAAGTTGGCTTGTATCCAACTGTAGAGCAAAAACTTGCAGGATTTCTTACAGAGCCACCAGTATCAGAACCAAGAGATGCAACACATTCAAAGGCACTCACAGATACTGCACTTCCTCCTGAAGAACCACCAGGAACATGTTCAATATTCCAAGGATTTTTGCTAGGACCATACGCACTAAATTCAGTGGTAAGTCCCATGGCAAATTCATCCATGTTTACTTTGCCAACAAATATTGCATCTTGCTGTTTCAATTTAGTAATTACTGTAGCATCATATGGTGAGACATAGTTTTCAAGCATTTTTGACGCACATGTTGTTTTAGAATCTTTGATGCAAATATTGTCTTTAATGGATATCGGCATGCCAAAACAATCACCAACTTTGTCACCAGATTTTATTCTCTTGTCAATGTCTCTTGCTTGATCAATAGATTTTTCATTTACAGATAAGAAAGCATGTAATTTGTCATCAACATTTTGAATTCTCTCAATTGTTTTTGCAACAAAATCTTCAACGGATATATTTCCAGTTTTTACTTCTTGAACAAAATCAAGAGCAGAGATATTGAGATTCATGAAGACATCTTTGGGGCGCGAACATATGTTCCCTTGTAGTGATTTAGTTTTTCAATAAGCTTGTCATTAAATGGAATGTATTCATCTTCCCTCAAATCAGAGATTGAAATCTCAGGCATTGAAATCTCCTCAGATTCAACGCCAGCAGAATCTAAAATATCAAAGTAATCAATCATCATGTGGACTTTTTCAACATATTCTTTATGATCATCAATATCTATTCGCATTAATTTTGAAACATGTTGAATCTCTTCTTCACTGACCATTTCATACACCTACGGAGTTAATCTATCCACATCTCTTGGATAAAATGTAGTGTCACGTATATTTTCCGTTCCTGTTAAGACCATAATCAGTCGCTCAAGGCCAATTCCGCAACCAGCGTGAGGGGGAACACCATAATCAAATGCCCCAAGATGATATTCAAAGGCATCAGTTTTCATTCCTTTGTTCTTCATTCTCTCAGCTAGTTCATCTCGTTTTTCAATTCTGGTACTGCCTGAGGACAATTCTAAATCCCCATACATCAAATCAAAAGATTCAGATATTTTTGGATTGGATTTACTGTCTTTTACGTAGAATGGTTTTGGTGCAAGAGGCCAATCTGTTATGAAATAAAATCCATCAAGGCCAATTTTTTTAAGATTTGAAGGATACAGGTCATCACCCCATTCAGTTTTTGCCCCAGCCTTTTGCATTTTATCAACTAATTCATCATAAGTATATCTTGGAATGTGTTCAGGAACAGAGATTACTGGAAATCCGCAATCAGGATTTTGTTTTGCATAATCACTTGCAGTTTTAATTGAAACTTTGATAATTTCTTCAATTCTGTTCATCACATCATTATAATCTACAAATGCTTCTTCCAAATCAATTGAAATTGCTTCTGCCAAATGACGATTTGTCCTGGACGGCTCTGCTCTAAAAATAGGAGCAATCTCAAATACTTTTTCAAAGCTCATCGTAAGTTGTTCTTTGTACAATTGCGGACTCTGAGCCAAGAATGCTTCTTTGTTGTAATAAAATATTGGAAACAGTGCAGCACCGCCTTCAGTGGCAGTTGCAATCATTTTGGGAGTATTAATTTCAACAAAATTTTGATTTCCAAAATATTCACGAATTGATTTTAAAACTAAACTTCTTGTCTTGAAAACATGTTGCAAAACATCACGTCTAAGATCAATAGGTCTTACCTCCAGTCTTGTGTCAATATTTTTCACAGTTTTTACTGTTGGCTCAAATGGAGGAATTTTTTCAACTTCTGAGAACACTCTCAACTCAATTGGAATAATCTCATAGCCACTAGGTGCTTTTTCAGAGGCTTTAACGTTACCAGTAATTGCAATTGAGGAATGTGCTTTTAATGAAGAAATTTTTTCACGGATTTCATCAGGACAGTCCCCTTTCTTGGCCACGATTGAGAGATCCCCGTTTTTGTCACGAATAGTTGCAAAGCTGATATTTCCATGTCCTCGAATTGTCAAGACCCAACCCATTACAGTAACTTTAGTCCCATCCATAGAGGAGTTAATTTCATCAGAATAGTGAGATCTACGTAAAGATCCGAGTTCAGTTTCTATCATAATTTACTTTATTCCAGATATCAAGGTGTAATTAATTTTTATACAAAATAATGGACCATTGCCTTAATTTTCATAATGCTTATAGCCAGTAAAAATTTCACAAAAAACAAGATGATGATATTGATGGTTCTAGTAATTGCAATGTTTGTAATTGTAGGAGTGTATGTTGGATATCATGCATCACAGCAAGCAAGTGAAGGAGAAACACATAGTATCAGCATGGAATCAGAAATTACCAATCTTAATTCAGGATTAGTTGAAATTCTCCAAAACCCAGAACTTCGAAAAACTACATTATAGTGGCACATCTGTATTTAGATTAAATTATAGCAAATTATCTCAAATCCATGGTTCTCTCAGACAAGGAAAAAATGGTGGCAGTCATCTCAAATGGTATTGCAGTTTTTTCATTATTGCAAGAAAGAGACGAATTACCTAAAAACACATCAATGTATGATTTTGTATTAAAGGTAATTCCAGAAGATATCAAATCAGAATTAAGTGCAGAATTAATTGATGAAGTGTTTCAATACGTCACATCCGCACATAGTTCATAAAGTACAAATTCATACCCACTGTATCACGATGACATCTATAGCAACATTGGGCTCTCACTGTTCCCTACAAGTTCTAAAAGGGGCAAAAGACGAAGGCCTAAAAACAATACTAGTTTGTGAAAAAAAACGTGAAAAGTTATACAAAAGATTTCCATTTATTGATGAGCTAATAGTTGTTGATACTTTCAAAGAAGTGCTTGATGAAAAATGCCAATCAATTCTTGAGCAAAATAATGCAGTTTTAATCCCCCACGGAACACTCATTGCGCAAATGAATTCTGAAGAGATTGAATCAATTAAAACTCCTGTGTTTGGTAACAAGTGGATTCTAAGATGGGAATCAGACAGAGAAATGAAAGAAAAACTCATGAGAGAAGCAAAACTTCCAATGCCAAAACCAGTTACAAACCCCAAAGAGATTGAAAAATTAGTCATTGTGAAAAGACAAGGAGCCGCAGGTGGCAAGGGATACTTTATGGCAGCAAATGAAGATGATTATAACACCAAAAGAAATCAATTGATTTCAGAAGGAGTATTATCTAAAGATGAAACACTATACATTCAGGAATATGCTGCTGGAGTGTTAGCATATTTACAATTTTTCTACTCTCCTCTAAAAGAAGAATTAGAATTCTTTGGAGTTGATCAAAGACATGAATCAGATATTGAAGGATTAGGGCGAATTCCTGCAGAGCAGCAACTCAAATCAAACAAAGTGCCATCATTTAATGTAATTGGGAACAGTCCACTTGTGTTACGTGAATCATTATTAGATGAAGTATATACCATGGGAGAAAATTTTGTTGAGGCTGCCAAGAGAGTAGTTGCACCTGGAATGAATGGCCCATTTTGTATTGAGGGTGTTTATGATGAGAATGCAAAATTCACATCTTTTGAATTTTCAGCAAGAATTGTTGCTGGTTCTAACATCTACATGGATGGCTCACCATACTATTCTCTACTATTTAATGAAACAATGAGTATGGGAAAAAGAATTGCAAGAGAAGTAAAAACAGCCACAGAATCCAAGCAATTAGACAAAATTACTACATAAAACTAGATTTTCTTCACAGTAACTTCCATTCCGTGTTGAGATTTGACAATATACTTGTCTCGTATTTTTACACTAACCCAATCAATGAACAACACAGTTACCAGAACAACCAACATGAAAATGGCTGCTTTGCCATATTCAAAGAATTTGATATAATTGATAATATAAAATCCAATTCCACCAGCACCCACCAATCCAAGAATGCTGGTTTGACGAACGTTATAATCGAACATATACAAAATTTGACCAAGCAGATGAGATGCAGATTCAGGGATTACGACATAACGAATTAGTTGCCATTTAGATACCCCGATTGAACTAACTGCATCCATAGGATCCGAATCAATTGTTTCAATTGCCTCATATTGTAATTTAGCAATAAATCCTATAGTATACATGACAACTGCCAAGACACCGGCAAAAGTTCCCAACCCCACCATAATTACAAACAAAATTGCCCAAAGAATAGAAGGAAATGTTCGGATTGCAGCTAATAATGCACGAACCGGAGCATAGACAAATTTGCTGTTAAGATTTCTTGCAGCAAACATGCTAAGAGGCAAGGCAATAACAGTGCCAACCACAGTTCCAATAAAGGCCATCTGAATAGTCTCAAACATTGCCCAAAGTGCAGTTGGAATATACTTTGGTTCAACAAGCAACATCTCTTCAACAACAATTGCAAGATTAGGCAATCCTTCAACAAACTCCAATGGATTTGCATCTACATTATATGATGCAATAACAACAAGTGCAATGATAATTCCAATTACAATATTATTTTTAGGAGTCATCAGAATACATCTCCATTATTTCTTCAGTGTTCAAATCACCTGTTTGAAAATCAACTATAGTATCACCCTCAACACCAATTTCCAAAATTTTATGTCCTTCCTTAATTACTGCAACTCTATTTGCATATTCTAGTGCAAGTTGCATGTCATGATGAACCATAATGGCAGTCAAGTTCATCCTTTTTTGAGCATCAGCAATTAAATTCATAATTTCTCTTGCAGTAACGTGATCCAATTCCGATACAATCTCATCAGCTAAGAGTATTGTGGGTTTTTGCATCAAAGCTCTGGCAATAGCAACTCTACGTTTTTCACCGCCACTTAACATGTAGGCTTTTCTATCCTCTTTACCGGATAATCCAACAAGAGATACAATTCTTTTAGCTTCTTGAATTTCATGTTCAGGGAATCTTTTGAACAGAGATTGAATTGTTGTTAATCTAGGTAATGCACCAATCATAATATTTTCTAACACAGAGATATTTTTTACCAGTCCAAGACTTTGGGGGATGTACCCAATGGTATGCATCATTTTTTTAAATTTTTTATTATTCATGTCAGGAGTAACATAATCAATTTTGATTGTACCTTTGCTTGGAATCATCATCCCATTCATCAATTTTAATAATGTAGATTTCCCAGATCCTGATTGACCAACAATTGCATAGTTAGTTCCTCGATCTATTGACAGATTAATTCCCTCTAGTGCAAAATTCTTAGAATCATATGATGTCCACACATCATTCATCTGGATGATTTTATTTGTAGAAATTAATGAAAAAGAAAGATTTTTGGTCATCTGAATTTGTTTCATATCCAGAATCCCGGGTTTTATTTGCTCTTGTCGTAGTTTGATTTGTCAAGAATCAACTGATCAAGCCCTGTTAATGCATCAATAAAGTCTCCAAACTCACCAATATGCATAGTGGTAGTAGTTGGAACTAGAGCTTCTGCACCATACAAATCCTTCAAAATATGATTATTCTCATCATAATTGAGTTGGATTAATGCATCAACTAGTGCGTTTTTACCAGAATCAGACAGGTCTGAACTTACCATAAACACATGAGATGGTACAGGTCCAATAGTTGTAACTGGACGTAGTTTTACTTGATCTTCTAATTCAAGATACTTTTGTGGAGCAATATCTGAACCAAATGCAACATCTACATTTCCATTAAGAAGTAGTTGTAATGCTGCTTTGTAGCCACCTGCAAAAGTATAACTTTCAAAGTTATTTGCCAATGCAGACTCTAAAGCAACAATGTCATCTCCTTCAATTGTAATGTGTCCATCAGTCACTAGAGTTCCCATAGGTCTAACAAAACCTGAAGAACCAGTAATACTGGTAAATGCTACTTTTTTCCCAACAGTGTCTTCTATAGATTGAATTGAATCATTGCTTGCAAGTGTCCAAACGGTTGCTTGGTAATTCACTTTGCCTGCAACAAGTTCAGCCAGTACAGCTTCTGCACCTGTTCTTTGATGGGTAATCCATGCAGGACCAGTATCCATAAAGGCTGCATCAATGTGACCAAATCTCATTCCTTCAATTATAGTCTCATAGTTTGTTGGCACAACAATTTCAACATCTACACCAAGTTCATTTTCTAGAAAGGTTTCTAGTGCCTGAGCTTTTGGAGTTAATTCATCAGCTTTTTCAACTGGAATAAATCCAATGGTGAGTGGTTCTGTGATTGTAGTGTTTGATTCAGATGAAACATCAATGATGCCATTTTCCAATAGGAATTTAATTCCATTTAGAAAAGTTTCATCATCTACTGCACCGTCAGCCCACCAGCCAGCATTGGTTTTGATCCAATCAGGAACTAAACTTTCTGCTTGAGCAGTTTGAGACAGCGGTACAGACAACACACCAATTGCAGCAATTGCGGCAATCAGCGATAATGTTATTTGTCGTTTCATGATTTACAAAAAATTAGGATAAGCTAAATTATTTAAATCAGGGCTTCATTCCAAATTATCATTCTAAATCTATAGAATGAGAACAAAAAACCTAGTTAACAGATTCAATTGAAATTATATCATTAGGAGTTCCAAAATATCTTTTCTCATGACAATTCTCACACACAAACCATTCAGGATTATACTCACTACCTTTTGCACCCTTGTAAATTATTTTAAAAGCAGGTTTATGGACTTCACTACAAACATTCATCTTATGATCATATTTTAATCTGAAATTTTTCTATATGAACCAACAACGAATATCTCAAAAATGGAATTTCTTGTAAACTGTAATTATTTTTTTATACAAAATATTTCTATGAATTGGATTTTGGATTTGCAGTATTAGAATACAAATTCAGACTAGGTTCCAAATCATCTAATGTTATCTCAACTTTTCCAATCCTGCTACGATATAATTTAATTTTTTTACCTTCTGGAGATATCACATATTTGTCCACTTCAGCAAGGGCAAGGTCTTCCAGTGTGGACAGAGTTTTGTAAACAGTAGAAAGTGAAATTTTTAATTCATCAGCAATTTGAGTAGCATCCTTTGATTCATTTTTCACAGAGAATAGAACTGATCTTGTGCATACATTGCTAAGAGATTCAATTATTCTCTGAGTTATATCAAATTCAGATAACTGAATAATAGTAGGTTTTTGCATCAACATCACTTAATTTGGAATTAATGTTAAACTAGGTTCTGGTTTTCTAATTGAAATGTCGGCCTTGCTAATTCTACTTCGATAAACTTTGTATTTTCTTCCTTTATCAGAAAGCATCCATTTCTCTACTTCAATCAAGGTTAATTCTTCAAGGTCAGACAATTTCTTATACACTGAGCTTAGAGGAATTTTGAGTTTGTCAGATAATTCAGCTGCAGTGTTTCCTTTTTTAATTATAGAAAACAAAATTGCCCTAGATTCAGAATCTGCTAATGCTTCAATTACTTTTTGAGTGATATCATATTTTTTCAATTGTGGCAGTGTTAATTTTCTAGACATGCAAATATCAAAAATATTGTCCACATATTTAAACAAGATGTATTGATTCTCATTCTATAGAGTCAGAACAATTAAGTATATGGAATTGATTCTTTATGAGATTCAAATCGATTCCAAAATAATCCCAAAAGGAATCCAATAGATATCCAAAATGATGAAACGCCAAGAACAGACATCAGTCTGAATTCGTTTACAAGAGTCATCGGAGCATTGATTTCATCAGGATTCTCAGGCATCGCAAAAAATACGGCAGTTATGAAGACACCATAGCCAATTAAGGATACAAGTTTTTTGTTGTTTTTGAATTTCTTAGATAACTTGTAAAAAGCTAATGCACCAAATCCAGATATTGCAATAAATGACAAATACAGTATTGCTCTAAGCACCACAGTTTCTGTATCTCCTACAGTGGGAGGATTTGCAGGGTATTTTAAAAAAGGTATTAAATACAAAGTAAACCACATAACTCCTGCCAACACAAGAGATTTTTTCACATCATGATTTCCAGGCAAAGAGTTTCTAGATAATGCAAATACAATACCAAATAAAGCACCAATAGAAGTCCCCAAAATTACCCCTGCCAATATTTGGCCACTTTTTTGCCACATTCTATAGCCTTCATACTCGACCCAAAATTCTTGAGTATCTTCTTCCTCACCAGAGGCAAATAGATTTTGATTTTCAATTCCAATGGCTTGATCAAGATATGGCTCTACGATTGCAAAATTCACTGTTCCATGAATCAATCCAGCAAGAGCGCCAGAAATCAAAACTATTACAATAAATAATAACGTCTTCAAATATTTCACCTAATGGCAAGGAAAACCTGCTGCATGTCTCATATCATGAGTGAGTTCATGAATGTAAAGATCTGTAAAAGCTTGTTCTCCATAAACTAGACTAAAGATGTGACCTTGATCAAATCCTACTATAAACAATCCCGCTGCAAATATTATACCCAATACCAAGATGGCAAAAATCGGAGTTTTGAAATTGTTGCTAGTTTCTATTTTTGAATGAGACAATGCATTTTTGATTTTGGTTAATTATTTAAGTGGTTGGATGATTTATCCAATTTATATATTGGATAAAGGATTTGAAGAAATGAAAAAACAAATCAAGACATTACAAAACGTTGTAACAAGAAAAGGTTCCAGTAAAGCTTTGACGTTTAGTACTCCACATATTTTAAAATCAATGTTTCTGCTCACTGAACAAAAATATGTAAGTAGATCAAATTTTTGTAAAGAACTTCATCTAGGAGAAGGAGCAGTTAAAACAATAATTTTACACTTAAAAGAAAATGATTTGGCAAGCACAGTAAAATCTGGCACACATCTCACAAAAAAAGGTCAGCGTCTTGCTAAACAGTTTCTTGACGCATTACCATCAAAAACACACATAGAAGATTGTAAGATTACAAAAGGAAAATACAATTACGCAATTTTAATGAAAAAAAAATATGTTACACATTTAGGAAATGGAATGGAGCAAAGAGATTATGCAATTTTATATGGTGCATCAGATTCATTGACACTTCAATTTGATCAAAAAGAATTTCTGTTCACAGGGGAGAGAATAAGGTGTTTTTCGGACGACCCAAAAACAAGAGATAATCTGTATGAAAAGCTAAAACCAGAAAAAGAAGACATAGTCATCATCACATCTGCAGACGACAAATTTGTAGCAGAATTATCTGCATTAAATACAGCCTTATGGACATTAAATAATTAAAAGAAGAAATTAGAAACTAATGGCAAGGAAAACCTGCTGCATGTCTCATATCATGAGTGAGTTCATGAATGTAAAGATCTGTAAAAGCTTGTTCTCCATAAACTAGACTAAAGATGTGACCTTGATCAAATCCTACTATAAACAATCCCGCTGCAAATACAATTGCCAAGGCAAGAATTGCCAATTTGGATACGCCAGTTTTTGATACGCTAATTTGTCTTGATTCAGACATAAAAAACAAGATTCTCTGAATATATTTAAGCTCTTGTATGACTGTTTTATTTATAAAGAAATCAGATTATCTTCACGAAATCTGTTAGTATTAGATCTAACATACTGTTACTTTTGATGTATTTTTTTCACAATTAATTACAATATGAGCAATTCAGGTACAGAATCAGAAGATAGAGGATTTGAAAAGGAGTTAGCAGAGATAATCCAGGGAGAATTAATTGATCTGTATGGAAATAAAGGATACAAAACAATCATCCAGACCATGATAAATATTTCAGGTAGAAAAGAATCAGAAATTATTACAAATTATGAATTATTTTCAGAGTTGTCAGAAGGAGTATTTGGAAGGCTGTCTGAATCAAAAATTTTGGGTCCAATCAAACTAAAAATGGATAAGATAGGCAAAGACAACATACGTCAAGGGAAAAAAGAACAGAGAACGCCAACAAGATTGTTAATTGCAGATGATGAACCTGAAATTCTATCATTATACAAGACATTTTTAGAATCAAAAGGAAAAGAGATCACTGTAACAACAGATGGAAGAAAATGTGTAGAGGCATATAAGAAAAAATCAGATGAAAGTAATAATAAAAATTATTTCGATGTTGTAATTCTTGATCAAAAAATGCCCATCATGACAGGATTGCAAGCAGCAATAGAAATTCTAAACATAAACCCTCAACAAAAAATCATTTTTGCCTCAGGTTATCTTGAAAAAACATTGCTTGAAGCATTGGAGAAATTAAACAAAGCAATTGCAGTAATTGAAAAACCATTTTCTCTAGATGTCTTAGACAACATGATAAACAATAAGGAATTATTTGAAAATTTAGAGAAAATTACTATCAATCAGGAAGAAAGAGACATTAGTAGAAAAGTCTCAGAAATTATTACAGTATTACAAAACCAAATCTGAATAAACAATAGACAAAGTATTTACTTGAAACAAATTTTATTTCAACATGGCAGCACTTCGCCTATTGATAATTCCCATCACCATAGGCATATTTTCAGGGATGTTTTTAGCATTATATCCAGAATCAAATTCCGAATCTAGTTTTCTTACAACTACAAAATTAACTGACGGAGGTTCACCCATTTTAGGAAAGACCAATGCAGAAATTACAATCCTAGAATGGGGAGACTATCAATGTACATTTTGTTATAAATTTCATCAAAATACTCTAGATACAATACAACAAGAATTCATCAAAACAGGCAAAGTCAAGATGGTTTTCAAAGACTTTCCATTAAATGGTCCTGATTCATTTCTGGCTGCAGAAGCAGCATATTGTGCTCATGATCAAGGGAAATATTGGCAATATCATGATGAATTGTATCAGAATTGGGGAGGAGAGAGAACGGGATGGATAACCAGAGAATCTTTAGACAAATTTGCAAACACCATAAATCTCAATTTGGAAGAATTCAACAAATGTCTAGATGAGCAAAAATATCAAGACAAGGTTATTTCACTTCATGAATTTGGAAAGGAGGTAGGAATAGACGCCACACCTTCGTTTTTAGTCTTCAATGATCAAAAAATTATCAAAATCAGAGGGAATCAACCACTTGAAGTATTTCTTAAAACAATCGAAGAATTAGAATCAGATTGATTTATTCAAAAAGATATATTCGCAAATTAAAGATGTAATATAATGCCTAAGATCGATATAGAAAAACAAGATTCTGTGAAATTATACAAGATTAGAAAAACCCTGGAAGAATTATCCCAAAAATCAGGCAGAGGGACAGAATTGATCACAGTATACATTCCAAAAGGAAAGCAACTTCATGAAATTATTAGTTCATTACAACAAGAGCAAGGGACAGCTGACAACATAAAATCAGATTTAACAAGATCACATGTTGTTGATTCACTAGGCAAAGTCATTCAGAGATTAAAACTATACAAAAAAACTCCAGAGCGAGGACTCGTAATGTTTTGTGGAGCACTTCCACCAGAAGAAGGAGGACCACTTGGAAGTGAAGTTGTGACAGTGTGGGAAGTTGACCCACCAAAAGACTTGAACCAATATTTGTACAGATGTGATGATCACTTCCACGTAGACATTCTAAAAGACATGTTAAAGGATGATAATCTGATAGGGTTTTTGGCAATAGATGCAAAGGATGCAGGATGGGGATTGCTTCATGGTGACAAAATAGAAGTCCTATCACAGACAGGTTCAGGGGTAGCTGGAAAACACAGACAGGGGGGACAATCTGCAAAAAGATTTCAGAAATTAAGGGAGATGGAATTATCCTATTTTTACAACAGAGTTGCACAAACTACCAGGGAATATTTTATTGATATTTATCCTGTAAAAGGACTAATAATTTCAGGACCAGGCCCTACAAAAGAAGATTTCATTAATGGCAATTATCTAGAATACAGATTACAGAATAACATTATCAGCACAATTGATTCGTCTTATTCCGGAGCAGAAGGGATACGAGAAGCTTTTGCAAAATCTGCAGACATTTTAGGGAATTTCAGACTAGTAGAAGAAAAAAAATTAGTGGAAGATTTATTCAGAGAAATAAATTCAAACACAGGGAAAGGTTCCTACGGTTTACAAGAAGTAATTGAATATCTAAAAAATAATGTAGTCCAAACTTTACTGATTACAGACAATACCAATTTGCACAGAGTTGAAGGAAAATGCAAAAGATGTAAACATATTCAGGAAGAAATTGTTGAAAGACCACTAGTCATTCCAAAAAAAACAGAATATGTCAACAACCCATGTCCAGGTTGTAATTCAATGGAAGTAGAAGTAAATGAACAAGACATTGTAGATTATCTTGAATTATTAGCAGCAAAAACAGGAACTCAATTAGAAGTCATTTCAGGAAGTGCAGAGCACGGAAACATGCTTGCTAGTCTTGGAAAAGTGGGTGCAATTTTGAGATATAATCCAGGACACGCTAAATAAGACTACGAATTTTTTTAGACAATTCTAAAAGTTCAGCATCATTTGAAATTTGACGTTTCGTCCACACAGTACCTTTACTATTGTATCTAGGAATAATGTGAATGTGAACATGAGGAATTATTTGTTTTGCAGCTCTGCCATTGTTCTGACCCAAACTAAATGCATCCGCTCCAGAAGCATTCAATATGGCCTGAGCTATTTTAGGAACTATTGAAAAAAGATTCCCAACATCTTCTGAAGTCATATCAGTAATTCTTTCATAATGTTTTCGTGGTATTACCAAACTATGACCAACATCTATTGGGTACTTATCTAAAAATGCAACATGAAATTTGTCCTCATACAAAAAGTGACCATCTCGTTTTCCATCTAAAATATCACAAAAAATACAACTCATAATGAACAAGATTTTGTGATTTTATTTATTGTTTTGACTATATGTGAGATAAAATTATCTTTCTATCAGGCATGATCAACTATAGAAAGTAAATCCCAAATGTCTAGTTTTCTTCTTTGCCACAATGCATGCATCTTTTTGAGGATAGAATCTCAAACCACACAAAATCATGAATAAATCCCTCTTTGCAATTCACATTAACTGTAGTTGAGATAACATTACAAAGAGCATGGTCAAAAACAATATCGATCAACATGAACTCTTTTCAGGGCAATGCCAGAGAATACAAAATCACTTTGTAATGTATTACATTCAGCAGATAGTGACGAATGGTTAATTAGGGTAAATTTTAGACTGGAGACATCTAATGGGCCGAAAAGAAAGACGAGAGCGTGAAGTAAAACGTGAAAATTACGCATCAAAACACTCAGCTGAAAAGAGAAAACAAACTCTAATTGCAATTGGGGTTTTGGCAGTTATTGCAGTAATTGTAGGATATGCAGCATATATGTTCACAAATATGACGGAAACTGCACCCGGAGGCCCAGAAAATGCAGGAGCCTTGGGAAGTGAGCATTCACATGCAGCAATCTTGGTAAAGATTTTCGGAGACACATTTGAATTTTCTAGTCCAGCATTTCAAATCAAATCTAGTTGGATTCATTTTGAAGGAAGAGATGGAACCACTATTCATAAACATGCAACAGGAGTTGATTTAGGATATCTCTTCGAAACATTAGGAATCGGTCTTGACGACCAATGCTACATATTTCCAGACGGAAAACAGTTCTGTTCAAATGAAGATTATAAATTAAAATTCTTTGTAAACAGAGAACAAGTACCAGACATCAGAGATTATGAAATTCAGGAGGATGACAGAATCTTAATCATCTATGGTGGTGAGACTCCTGAAGAAATTGAAGCATACTTACTACAACTAGACAACCAAGAGTTAATCAAATAAAATCAGGATTCGTCTTTTGTTGTAAATGAAGATGCGCTTTTGTCAAACATCATATAATATCCACACATACTACATCTAAGAACCGTTAATTCGGTTGTGAGAAATTCTTTATCTTCAAAGCGTCCACTAAGTTTTACATCATCTCCTGCAATTTCGGCTTTGTTACTCTTACATACAGGACATTCAAGTGCTTTTTGTTCCATAAAACAATCCAAAATATTTACAATTTAAACTCAATGCAAGTTTACAAATAGAAAATTTCAACAAAGTCTAAATTATAGCAATCTAAATTTTACATATTATGGAAATATCTAGTAAAAACGTAGTAGAGGGAACAGAGCGTTCTCCACAAAGAGCAATGTACAAAGCTATGGGACTAGATGATAAAGATCTCAGTAAACCATTCATCGGGGTTTGCCACACAGGTAATGAAGCAACCCCATGTAACATTTTATTGCCAAAATTGGCAGAGGAAGCTAAGAGAGGAGTTTCAGATAATGGGGCCACTCCAAGAATGTTTTCAACAATAGCAGTAAGTGATGGAATTGCTATGGGTCATGAAGGAATGAAATCTTCTTTAATTTCTCGTGAAGTAATTGCAGATTCTATTGAATTGATGGTACGAGCCCATCAATATGACGGAATTGTAGGAATTGCAGGATGTGATAAGAGTTTACCAGGTACGATGATGGCAATGGCCAGATTGAATTTACCATCAGTTTTTGTTTATGGCGGAACAATCATGCCAGGAATCTTGGACGGTAAAGAGCTAACAGTTGTTGATGTCTATGAAGCAGTAGGAGCCTATGATGCAGGACAAATATCTTTAGAGATGTTAAAAAATATTGAAAACACCGCATGTCCAAGTTCAGGTTCATGTGGAGGAATGTTTACTGCAAATACTATGGCCTCAATTTCAGAAGCAATAGGATTAGCTTTGCCAGGAAGTGCAAGTCCGCCTGCAGAAGATGAACGCCGAAACAAAATGGTGTATGATACAGGTGTTGCATGTGCAAAACTACTAGAACTAAACATTAAACCAAGAGACATTATGACTTATGAGGCATTTGAAAATTCAATAGTGATGTTAAATGCTGTTGGAGGTTCAACTAATGGAATTTTACATTTGTTATCAATGGCAAACGAGGCAGGAGTAAAATTAACTTATGATGATTTTGAAAGAATTAGGAAAAAGACACCGCATATTGCAGATATGAAACCGGGTGGCAGTTATGTTATGAACAGTCTAGACAAGATTGGAGGAATTCCATTTGTTCTAAAAAAATTAGCAGACAAAGGATTGTTAAACGGTGATTGTATCACAGTTACTGGAAAAACAATACAACAGAATCTTGATTCTATGACAATTCCTGAACCAGAGCAATCAATCATCAGACCAATTGAAAACCCATTACATTCAGTAGGAACTGCTGTTGTTCTCAAAGGAACTCTTGCACCAGAAGGAGCAGTGATCAAGACAGCAGGAGTTGAAATGACAAAATTTACTGGTAAAGCCAAAGTGTATGACAGGGAAGAATACGCATTTGATGCAGTTGCCAAAGGAGAGGTAGAAGAAGGAGACGTTGTAGTCATAAGATATGAAGGACCAAAAGGAGGTCCAGGTATGAGAGAGATGCTCGCAACTACTGCGGCTCTTGTAGGACAAGGTCTAGGTAAAAAAGTGGCAATGGTAACAGATGGTAGATTTTCAGGAGGCACAAGAGGATTCATGGTTGGTCATGTTGCACCAGAAGCTTATGTTGGCGGCCCAATAGCACTAGTCAAAGACGGAGATGAAATTACCATCAATACAGAAACCACAATTATTGATCTTCATGTTTCAGAAGAAGAACTTGCAAAAAGAAAATCAGAATGGAAAAAACCAGAACCAAATTACACGTCTGGGGCTCTTGCAAAATATGCAACACTTGTAGGCTCTGCAGCACAAGGTGCAATAACTACTGCAAATCCATAGAGACAACTCATTCACAAGCTTTATAGATCGCCATTTTGAATTATCATTAGAGATAACAGGAAGAAAAAATAACTTATGCTTATCAAATTACTGTTGTCTACTAAAGGCTGATTAATCAACATTGTATCCACACGACATCTTAGATCAGTTACTCATTGCAGGAATTCATTATTGAGATGGAAATGGTGTTAGTATGCTGAAAAACAATTAAGGATTCCCTGGAACCGCCAACCAAAACGGAGTTTCTCCAACAGACAATCTGTCAACAATTCTTAGGCTGTCGATGTCAATAACAACAATTTCATTATTCTGTGATACTCCGACAAACAAATTGTCAGATTGTGGATTAGATCTTAATCCGTGAGGTCCTTTTCCTACTTGAATTTGTGAAATCAATTCAAGTGAGGATGCATCAATCACATTTATCTTATCATCACCTATTCCAGAAACAAAAATTTTGTCACCAAAAGGAGGAATGTCGATGCCATGATGTCCTAAACTGACAGGAATTCTTTTAATGATTTTATTATCAGTTAAATCAATTACTGCAACATCATTTGTTCCAATATTTGTTACAAACAGATGTTTGCCATCAGGAGTAACATCTAGATTATGAGGTAATGTGCCAACAGGAATTGAATCTGTTTTAGTCAAGGATGAAACATCAATTATTACAATCTCATCACCGCCTTGAATAGTGACATATGCAGTAATCCCATTAGGATGAAAAACAATATTGTGGGGCATCTTGCCAACAGATATTTCTTTGATTAATTTCCATGTATTAAGATCAATAATACCAACGGTGTCAGAATTTTCATTTGCAACAAAAGCGATATTTTCTGTAGGATGTATCTTTACGCCTTTTGGTGTTTTTCCAACTGAAATTTCTGATAATGTGTTTCCTTGTTTATCAAAAGCAAAAACAGTATCACTTGCACTGCTAGTAGCTAAAATTAACTTACCATCTTTAGAGATAGAGACATAAGTCATTTTTTCTCCTGCATTGAAAATATCTCCGTCAATGTTTCCTACAGAATTCTGTCCTTGTAGAGTAAAGAATACATCATCATGTAAAATTTTTGGGGAAACGGCTTGATAATCAGTAGAAATTGATTGTGTTGGAGAATACATGCTATAAGATGCAAATGCTACACCTATCACAACAATTCCAATAGACCAAAAAATTGCCGCTTTATCAATTGAAATCATCTTTTCTCCCAATCTAAATAATTTTGAGTCATATTTTTAGATTCAGAATCATTGGAAGTCACATCTAACAGGTTTACTGTATACTACCATCTAGGGATTGGTTTTTCAAGATTTCACCCAAGGATTATAGTTAAGTTGTAAATTATTGGATGTGTATGGATATTTACTCTAGCAAGTTTGCAATAATTGTAATTATTGCGCTAGTTTGTATTTTGGCAATGCAGGTAATAACCAATAGCAACAATGCTGCTCAACTAATAGATTCAGAAACATGCGAACTGTATATCATAGATTCTCAAATTAATGCAAAAAAGTATCTAAATGAATTTGATCAAAAATGCCTAGATTTTAAAAATCTAAACCCCTAAAAAATTAATTAATCAAACTGTTTTCATTAAATCATGGAAGGTCCTTCAGAGATAAACTCTGTTTTTTGGAACGAAGAGAAAAAATCATGGGACTATAAATTGATCAAAGTTGAAGAATATTTCGGATTTACAGAATGTCAACAATGTAGAAAACCAATGTCTCATAATGTTAAAGCAGAAGGAGAATTCAAAATGGTCTATGTTAAATGTGGATGTGCAGACAGAAAATAATTATTTTCAGAATTAAACTGCATCAATTCCCAATACATCATGGTATGCCTTTGGAATCATTTGTTGACCTTTGAAAAAGACATTATTTACGGCAGTATCCAAAACATATGTTTTAGCCCAATCTTCATCACTTCGAATTGATCTGCCAAACCCTTGTAAAATCTTTGTAAGAGTTTGGGACGTATACCAAAGAGGAAATTTATTCATTTTTGCCTTTGTTCTCTTTTCAGTGTAATTAGGATATGGGACTTTGGCAATAATTTGAAAACGAGATAGATCATCTTTCAAATCAACGCCCTCCCAAAGAGAAGAAGATAACAAAACACCTGTAGGATCAGATGCATGTTCGGAAATAATTTCATCTTGTGTTTTACCATCTTTATTTTTACTATGGCATATTCTAATTCGTTGAGTGTTTTTAGGTGAAAGATATCGGATTATTTTTTGGCATCGTGGTATGGACGATGTAAGGATCAATCCACGTTCATTTGAATGCTCATCCATGATTCGGTCAATAGTTTTGATAACTTCAAGCTCATCTTCTTCCGTAGAACCATAGCTGAGTCTTCGAATATTGAGTAGATCAACGGTCCTATTTTCAATGGGGAACGGGGATTTTTTTGTATCAACAAATGCAACGTCGTCTTTTTCCAATCCCATGTTTTCACAAAAACTCGATTTATCAATTGTTGCAGACATAAAAATTTGATATTCGGTTTCAAAAAAAGAATTTGCAAATTTTGAAACGTCGATGGGTTTTACAGATATTGTCCTAAAATTACCATTCAAATCTTTGACTGGATCATTTACAACAAAATTGTCTTTGTCAGTCATAATATCAATTTTAGCCTGAGCAGTTCTGTCATGACGACGTTCCAGTCCAGTAATTAGTTCATAATCAGGATTATTTTGAAATGCAGCACTTTCTTTGATGTCCTTGATTTTTTTTGCATATGAAAATGCCATATCATCAGTTAGCTGTATCATAGAATCCAAATCTGTAAAATCATATTTTTCTGAATTAAGATTACATTCATCAACCTGACCGGCAAAAATATCAAATCCAACAAATTGAATGATTTGATCTTCAATTTTATGAGCCTCATCAAAAACAGTTATTTTCCTGTCAAGATAGTCTTCAAAGAGTTTTTTATTGAATTTCATAATTGTAAAAAATGCATGGTAATTCCAAAGAGAATGTTTTGAGACTAGAGCGTCATATTTTTGTAAATAATAATGACATGACTGAGAATCCTGCGTATGTTCTTCAACTTGTTTTATCGTAGGTTTGAATTTACAGACCTCAAAAATTTCCTTTCCATTTTTAGTAATTCTTTCCTGACATTCACCTTTATCACAAGTCAAACCCCACCTCATAGCCCTTCTATCATTATCAACTTTTTCTGAAGACATGAGTTTCAAACAAGGAAAGTTTTGCTTTCCTTTTACAGGCTTTAGAAATGGAATATCTTTGATGTATTGATCCTGAAGGTGTTTTGATGCAGTTACAGTAAAAGAGCTATCAAAATAATTTGAAACTGTTGCACCTACAAGAGATTTACCAACTCCTGTAGGAGCACATAAAATTATTTTTTTAAATCCAGAATTCAGTTTTTCTTCAATTTGATTGAGAATATCCTTTTGGATATCCCTAGGAGTGAAATGATCTGGAAATTTTTCTAATAAAGACAGGATTACATCTTTTTCTTCTCAATATTAAAAGCATAAGGGTTATTGGAGTATCACAATTTTTGCAGTCTAGTTTAATACTTGACTTCTTTTTCTTAATTTAGATTTTTTGATCCATGATCTCTAAGAATGGAAAGTGTACCAATACAGAGTAAAATCTGATCTTATTTCCACATTATCTTGGAAAACATATATCCAGTTTTATTTTTGTATTAAACATATGGACAGAATTGGATTAATTGAAGGATTTGATCAAGCTAAAGTTAGAGAAACACTAAACGTTATGCTTCGAGACAAAGGTCATGAATTTCAAGAACTTGCAAAAACACTAAACATTCCTGTAACAACAGATGACTGGCAGGTAATTGTTTTAAAATTCTGTCTTGATTTTGAAGATTGTCTGAAAATTTGGACGGATTCTGAAGAGCCAAATTCAATTAAAAATACAAAATGTATGACAATAATGAGAGAGATTGCAAAAGGCAAAAAGAATTTCTCGGAGATTATCAACATGCAAAATGTAGCCCAAACTCTATTCTCAGAATTTCACGAGACATACAAGAGAATAGGATAAAAAATCGCTCAAAAGAGTTCAGAATCCAATTAAGGGAAGATTTTCTAGCCTGTTTAGTTTATCTACATAGCAAATGTTCTCTCAAAGGGAGATATAACGGATTTTTTTAAACTCTAGTTTAGAGTATTGATTCTATGAATGCTATTTTGGATAAAAAATTTGTTTAATTATTTTTTGCATATTCCTTATTCGATTTTTAGAAATGCCAGTCATTTTAGAGACTTTAGACTCATCATATCTCAAAAGATCTTTTGCAACCATAATGTTAGACTCGGATAGTATTTTTAATTCATTTTGTGACAAATTGAGAATTGTGACAGGGTAAAGATTGTGTTTTTCAATTATTTTTTCCAAACTATTTATTCCAGGATATCTCCAAGAAAAAATTTCTTGTCCTATGCATTTGGCATATTTTTTTGCATGGAGAGATACTTGAGTATTACAGAAAATCACCTCTCCTGAAAATTTGGGTTCTAAATCAAGAAATCTAGCATGTGTGTATAATGATTCTTTTAATCCAGTATATGCCCCGCGGATTGAATGATATTTGCATTCGATTAGGAATTTTTTGCCATCCTTACTTCCTATCAAATCAATTTCATGTCTTGCACATTTTCCAGAAATTTTTGAATTTACTCCAACTAAATCATAATCATAGTATTTCAATATGGATGCAATATAATTTTCAAATGCAAATCCAGCAGGCCCCATTTTCATTATTGCCTCTTTTAATTGATATCTTTGATGTAGGCCTTTCAGGCCTTTTTCCTCAGAAATAGCACGAAGAACTTTTTTGTAAATGTCATTTGAAGTCATGTCTCCATACACTTCAGATTTGACTTTTTTTAGAATCCTTTTTGCAGTGTGTCTGCTAGCACCTGCCCTAATACAGGTACTGAGTATTTTATTTTCATTAAATTGGACTCTACTTCCATTTGCTTTGTAGATGAAAAACTTCCTCGGAGCTATGTGTTAGTTAAATTTCTAGTAGATTAATCCTTTACTTTTAAGAATTGTAAATTGGACATCTCCAAACATACCGTTTTTTAGAAATATGCAGATTTGAAGACATTGTTAATTTTTCAAGAACCTTCATAGCCAACAGTTCTCATGCCCACGCAAGGCTTTTTTCCTTTGCTCCAACACTTGCACGAACATGAAATGGCTTTTCCACTTTCCAAATCTTTAACGACTTTATGAAAAACCCCCTCTCTAATTTTTGATTCAATTGATATTGTTTCGTATTTTTCATCAGTCATGGATTTTTTACAAGAATTTTGAACTTAAGCGTATTGGTGTATTTAGAATCTAATTTTCATCATGAAATACTTGATTCCCATAGTAACACGAATCATAGATTATCAATGCTCCTTAATTTTGAGGATTAAAGATAGTAAGTAATTGTGAAAAATAAAGCAATCACATGTCTAGTAATTTTTGTTCCAATTGTTCCATTTGTTCATCACCGCATGGATCTGCGCTTTCAATGGCACAAAATTCCCTTACTTCATCAAATGCATCAAGGCACGATTGTAATTCTTCTGGGTCAAGGTTGTCTTGACTGCACGCTATCATCATTGCCTTGTAGTTTATTGCAAATTGTTCCAATACCCATTTTTGAGTATCCATAATTTCCAATATATCAAAATCAGATATACTTGTTGTAAAATAAATGATGCCTGCAAGTATAGGGATAATTAGCAGAAATTTTAATTTAGATTTTGTAATCATCGACATGACCTCGTATTTTTCCAGGCCCTATTTATACATCAAAATTTAGAATATACAAACATAATAGTTTAGAACCACCAAATTAGAAAAATTACAAATCAGTACTCAATGTTTTCAATGCAAAATTTCCACATTTCGGACAACGATGTTTTTTTAATAATTCTGCATGAGTTTGCATAGATTTTTTAGAATACATAATATGTTCCCCGCAATCCATGCATACACCAGGTATGTCTCCTTTTGGAATCATGTTTTTCTAAATTCTGTATCAACTTAAGCGTATTGTATACTTAGAGATAAAATCGAGTTATCAGAATCGAATCAATCATTTTCTTTTAACTCTTTTTTCGTAGCTGAGTAGTTAATTCAGTCCTTCCAAATGGATATGCAAACTCACACCACTACGATACCATACTATGCACTATCTGACTAATATAGCAACATGTTTTCTAAACTTCAACCACTTTGGAAAATTCGTGTCAAAGGAGAGAATGACGTCTCGACGCACTTTTCTCTCACTTGCACTAATCTAACATAACCAAATTTGTATTTAAGATCATATACATTTCACAATAACCCATACTTTTAGGCTCAAAACTTCCTAGATACTCTCTCATGATCTGTAATATGCTCGGATGTAACTCGGAAGCTTACGCTAATGTGATGTTTTATCACTTTGAATCTGGGAGTTCAAAAGCCTATTGTCGGCAGATCATGAGATTTTGTATTAATCATGCTAAAGAAATTTCCAGAGAGAATAGTTCAATCAGGATTCAAGTATTAAGTTGAGAAAAATAGAGAGATGTAAAAAACAAGGACTATCTGGATTTTCTTTCTGTTTGCATCAACAAGGAATTATCAGTAGAGTCCATATACGAATGAAGTTAGTTTTTAATATCAAAATTATGTTTGGAAAAATAAAGGATCACAGGCAACAAGACAAGCATCTTTTGGAATTTAGGTGAACATAGACCAAATGCAATCAAGATTGAAATCATGCTAGTTCTGCTTTATCAAATTTCAACACATGATTGTTTATCGTTACCTTGGCCCCCTTCTTCATATAATACTCGGTCTTTTTTTCAGAAAATGTGCGAGTGTTAATTTTGGCATTATCCTCCATTGCCTCATATGTTTCTACATTTTGAGAAACTTCAGATATTTTTTGCCATCTGCCCTCAAATTCACAGTATGTAAAATTGACAAATGTGGGTCCCAGAGTCATATTTCATTTAAAATATTCAGAGTTAAATTATGTAATGATAATTTTCATTTCTGATTATCAAACAATTTAGAATCTAGAAATTTTCAAATTCTTTGAGTAATTCTTTAAATTCTTCTGGATATTCTCGGTCATGTTCATTGTCATCAAACCCATCACTTTTCAGATATAATTTATCATAATTGCTATTTTTTTGTTCTTCAAACAAATCCTTACTCATCAACGAATTTTCTGCAAAGATTATGAACTTAAGCATATTGCCCACCTCTAAAAAGACCAGAATCAGATAACAAGCATCATATCAACAAATACTCAAGTAAATACCCAACAATCATGTGGGGGCGTATCTACTTTCTCATATCCCTCATGGAATTCAGGTCTCGTATTCAGATAATTTCTGAACTGTTCTTTTTTTATTGCCAACTGTAAATTAATAATTGTCCTTTCTTCATTTAACATCTTTTTTGTTCTTTGTTCGGGTGTTCGAATTTTTACCTCGTCTATCACTATAATCAAATACAAAAAACACAATTTAACATTATGACTGTTTAAATTATTACATATTTTGAACTTAAGCATATAGAAGCAGATAGACCACTATATCAAAAATTCCCGATTTTTGGAGAACGAACATAGTCTTAAGATACACTGATCGTAATTTTTGTTATATCGCAATGTTATCCTAATAAAGATTTAGGATGTTTGACATCAAAAAGGAGAAACTTGTTTAATATCTAGTGTTAAACAATAACATCATGGAATTATTAGAAGATAAAATGAGAGTTTGGACAGACAGCGCCAAATTTGTAAAACCAAATCCAGGAGTATATGTTTTGTATAACAGAGCCAAGGATCCGATATACATAGGTCAATCTAACAACCTTGAAGAAACTTTTACAAAATATGTAGATACTGAATTTGAAGGAAATGAGTGTAAGCAAAAAACTTCATCTTATCAAAGAGTATATGCAGAAAACCCAAATGAAATTCAACGTCAAGTAATAGAAGATTTTAAGAATCAGACGGGCAAAATCCCCATATGCAATTCAGAGATCAAAGTAGAAACATTTTAGATGTTTCACTGCATTGCAATGCAGTCTTACTTGATTAATATAAAAAATCACATCGTAATTCCATGTCAAACGCAATAATTTATGCAGGAATTGCAATTGGTGTAGCTGCTTTGGCAGGAATAATGGTCTATGCCCACGATAACCAAGAAAATTATCTTCGAGATGATGCAGTATTAGCACCAGCTGCAGAACAAGGAGCATTTACATCAGAAACAGGAATGGTTCAATTGAATAAAGAACAATGGCATGAAGATCCTTTCGGAGACCTTGCAGCAAAAGTTAAAGCACAAAATGGGAGATAGTCTATTTTAGATTATCATCCATATTATTTTCAAATATACTATAATTAAGAACAAAATTTACATTTTACGAGTAAAGTAATTTATCTGAGAAGGGCGTAATTTAGCAATGCATCAATGTTACTATTGTGAGCAATTATTTGAATCAAAAGAACAGTTGTACGACCATGTAGAAATCCATTCAGATATTGAAAGAAATAAAGAAATTATGGATAGGAAAAAACAGGCAAGAAAAAATAATCATTCAAGCCTAGACTAAAAAAAATAGAGCAAAGGTCATACTTTTTCAAATTCTGGAGCGGATATAAGAATTATTTTTACATTCAATATGGATTGGGTTGAGAGGCTTCTTCAAAAATCATGTGAGCGGACCCTCACAAAAGGTGAAGTGTTGCAAAGTCTATTTCACATGATAGAAGTTAATGAAAGCACATTAAATCACATAGAATCAAACAACACAGATTTTGGACCAGAGCTTGAAGAATTAAAACAAACAGAAATGAAAGATTTGAATTTTCATTTAAAATATTACCGAAGTCTTGTAAATTACATCAATTCAATTCCTGAAAATAAAGTTATTAAAAATAGTTCTTAAACATCCCAAGATACAGTATAAAATACAAAAGTTTTAGGAGATAATTTCTTTGTCACCATCCCCCACTCATTCTTAGTGTGGCCAGAATTACGTTCAGACAATTCATCCCATTTGAATTTAGGTAATTTTGCAGTTTTCACATACAGATGTAAATGAATTCAGATTTAAAAGGTCAGTATGCATTGCAATGCAAATTTTTACTTTATTTTTATAAAGAGTTCATCATAGACAGATTGTTCATGTATGTTCCGACCATAGTTTGTTTCTTCATCATATTTTAGACATTTTTCATCAAATAATCTTTGTAATTTTTCAACTTCTTCATTAATCATTTTTCCAGAATCTTCTTTTGCAAACTGTTTACGTTGTTCTTCATTTTGACCTCTAGTTGAGAAATGTTTATTGTAAAATTTCTCTTGTAATTGTGTAATATTTTCACGTTTAACTAATTCAGCAAGATCAAATTTACCCTGCTCATGTTTGAGTAAAATATCACTAGATTCAGAAAGCCTTACCCATGACAGCAAAGGGTGGAATTCAGCAACAATGCGAATATCCTCAATTAAAAAGACTATTTTTTCATCGATTTTTTCAGAAGTGACAATCCAAGTAAATCTGTATTTTATGACGCTGTGAGAGTCTTCAAAAACAGCAGGGTTAGATTCTGCTTTAAAATCACTCCATTGTATTGAAAAACTAGGAGTCCATTCCAAAAGAGTATTTTCAGCCATAATGAATCCTAATCTCATGACAATAAAATTATTTTTAGAAAAAGTGTGTTTGGCGGCGAACGAATTCTAAGGCATGGTCGATTAAGGCAAATGTGAAAAGCCGCCAAACCGATGACCTTCTTTAGATCATACTGATTCTGTCTAAAAGAAATAGTGTGTTTATTATGAACAAAATTAGCCATAAAGACCAAGATCTAGGCTCAATTTTTTAACAAAGCAGATTGGATCATTTTTTCAACCCTTTTTGACCAATATTCAAGACATGTTTTATTTTATCAATTTTTGAAAACATCAATCAATACAAATATTGAAAGCAAGGTGATTGCGGATTTGATATCCAATGTAACCCCCAAAGGGCCGATGATAAAGATATCAAATTTGCTTGCTTTCTAAATTCTAAACTATTAATCTCAGAGAATTTAGACACATTTTGATGATGACAAGATTCTACATCACAATGGGAATTTCTGTATCGGCCCTAGTTGTCGGATTAATTTTATTATTTAGTTAGTGGAGATTGAATTTCAAAATTAGGATCACAACCCAATTGGTTTACGATGTCATTAATTTCAGTAATTAATTCATTCTGTTGATCAATTAGATTATTGACTTTGTCTGCTTGAGCATTTATTCTGACATATGCCTGCTGTGCTTTTTGGTATTCCTCAGAAGAAAGAGTTTTTCCTGCATAATACTCGTATTGTTTATAGTATTCATCATATTGTGATTGTTCACGAGCAATTTTAGTATCAAGTAATTCAATTTTAGATTGAATTTCTTTTTCTTGATGTAGCAGTAAGTTTTGTCCCACATAAAGCTCTTCCAATCTATCAGGGATGGCATAGCCCTTAGTGTCATAATTAATTTCTGGAGATTCTGTAGAATACATCAAATGATTCTCTTCACTAGTATGACCCAATCCTAATGCATGGCCTATTTCATGCATCAAAATGTTTACAACCATGCTTTCATCATTTTGAATAAAATCAGAATTACAGTTTTCTGCACCAATAGAAATATCCAAGACACAATGACTTAGAATTCCAAATAAAACAGAATTACAAGTTGCAAGTCCAGTATGAGTAGATGAGGCATATTTTTGCCACTTGATTTCAATGTTTGAATTTTCAGACTGAATAAATTCCAAATTAGGATTTGATTTTTCCCAATTTTCAATTGCTTTCATTAATGCATCAACTGGAATTTGTCTATCTGGCACATCTGGAACATTATCAAAAGAATAATAGATAATCTGATGATCTTTAGATGTTACTGCATTAGATATTTGCTGAATATTTCCAACAGACGGAGAAAATCCAATGGATGAGGATTCCGCACCAAAAGGTATTAGCCCAGCATACCAGGCATAGCCCAATATCACAACAAGAGAAATCACAAAATATGCTGCTTTCAATAATGAGAAAGCAATACAGTATTACCTAAAACTTTCCATTAAACATCTGAGATGCCTTTTAAGAGAACAGCCAGATAAGAGCAACATCTGGGAAGATATTACCAATTTTATCTGTCGCCTAAAAATTCATTTTGGATGAGAATTACTCAAATATTCTGATTTTTCTTTATCAGAAAATAACATATTGTTATTTTTTAGTAGATTCAGAATAGTTTCAAATGCAGGACATTCACAATCAACAGAAAATAATTCTTGACATCTCGGACATTGAATTACAGTATGGCTACCCCAATCACATTCTATGTCATCAATTATTTCAAAAATCACATCTTGATTGCAAACACAATGCAATGCATTTTGAAATTTTTGAGTAAAATCCACATTAATTAAATTAAAAAATCAAATATAATTTATTAGCAGTTAGATCATCCTCAAATTGTATAAATTTGACAGAATGTCCAACATGTAAGCTTGCAATGGAATCACATTCAACAGAAGAGTTGATGGAGTGTTGTATGAAGCAGGTAGGAGAAGGATTATCAGAAGAAGAGTCAGGCATTTGTCCTAATTGCAAACATCAAATCAAGAAACACTCCAGCAAAGAACTAGCAGAATGCACATTAGAGTTTCTCAAATCAGGAATTAATTAAGTCAAGATAAGATTAAACTATAGAAAAAAATAGAAAAGATATTGGATCAAACTACCAGAGCGCTGATTACTGAATTTTCACCAATGTGGACAAATAGGGAAATTTGGGAATTTGAGCAAATTAATGAAAATCTAACATTTGATGCAGTGTATGCAGAACCTGGAAATTTTGAATCTTGGAAATCAAAATTATCTTATCCTGATTCAAATATTCGAGAAATGATTGTGAGAACATTTGATAATTTCTTGGATGGTAATGAACTATGGATTGCAAACAAAGGGGAAGGAAAATTAGATAAAAAGCATGTAGCGTATCTCATGTCAGTCATAGCAGACGTCATGATAGAAGAAGAAATTTGCCTGAATTTTAGGATGGAGAATGACTGTCTGGTGACAATAATTGATCACAAAGCAGATGTGATTGACTGTAAAGAATTTTTTGAGGAATTTTATCATCTTGCAACAGGATTTAATTTTGATACAGATACAGGGATTCCAGATGACGAAACGGAAGCTGAAATGTATCTAACAAGATTACAAGAAGAATTTGATGAAAAAATGAAAAACAAGTTAGGGGATAGATATATGCCTGGAAATAATGATCCTGACACACTTAATGCCAAGGATTAGGAGATAGAAAAGGAGAGAAAATGTCTGAAAGAAAACAATATAGGAATTTTAAAAGAAAGGAACCTAGTTTAACAACAGAACAAAAAGTGGAACAATTTGTAGCTAGAAACTCTAAAAACGGTTACTTTACAAAAGTCTCAACAATTCCATACAAATTTGAAATCTCCGAAGACATGGCATGGAGTATTGTTGGAGAATTATTATCAAGTGGCTCATTTGAATCAATACACGATGAATATTCTGGAGAGATGAAACTTTGTGAAACAGGAAAAACATATTCAATATTGGATTTGGAAAGAAAAAGGAAGAGAGACAAATTCAAAGATAGTAAAAAGCAATCTAAAAAGAAACAGCCATCACAAAATGCAAACTCTTAACTTTGATTTGATTTCAATTTACATCATGGATGAAGAGAACCTACCTGCACAATGCCATCCAATTCCAAAACCAAAAAAGAAACAGCAAGAGGTTACAAAAAATGATACAGTGTAAATTATGTGGTACTCCACTAGGAAAAGAGCCAACTACGGATGAACTGGAAACTCATTGGAAAAAACATCACAGTTGGCATTGGGAATCAAACAAGGAAAAATCACCAGAAGAGGCACTAATCAAAAAAAGATAGTCAACGTCTTGGAATAGTGGTCGTTTATAGCATGCCTAGACCACTAATCGAAGGCGTTAGTAATCATGTGTTTTTATCATATAAAAGATGAATTAGCGACTCACCAAACATTTGTTTACTATGGATGAAAAAATGAAACTAATTTTCAGAATTACTGTCAAGAAGTTTATCAATCAAAAATGAAAATATTGTTCATGGATGGTGTGACAAATTGAATGAAGACTTTGCAGAATATACAAAATGCATTTCATGCCAGCAAGCCTTGATTTATTGCGATTGCAATTGTCCATACTGTGGAAAGCGAGAAGAGTGTAGTTGTGAAATAAGATCATTGACAATTACACCATAATTATTTTTTGAATTGAAAAAGAACATAATTTTCACATGGCAGTGTTAACCTAAGGATCAGGAGTCAAACTACAGTAAATCGTAGTAAATTAGAAAGCATTATTTTGATAATTTTTGGATGAAGAATATGTCTTTAGATATCAATTGGAAAAGGAATTTTTATGGCATATCCTGGGCATACGAAAAAGACAGATTGGTAGTATCAATAGTGTTTGAAGACAAAAAAGAAGCAATTTTGATTGCAAAGGAAATTGAAGACTGGAGTGATAAATTTACCCGATTGACGATTATTGAAAAAGAAAATGACGAATTTGCAATTTGTTGTTACCAAGATCCTCAGATTTCCAAAAATGATAGTCATTTGGGATTATTCAGAACAGGAATGAGACAAAGTGGAGGATATGAGCAAGCAAAACCAATGTTGATTGAAAAATCACCCCTTTTGCAAATTGCATATGCCGCAGATGTCAGAGATATGAAAACTTATGAACAGATTTCACGCTTGGTCCCAATGCGAAAATGCCGTATCATATCTGAAAAAGAATTGAAGAAACAAGAATATTATTATGAAAAAACTGCAAATTCTCAAAATTAGAAAAGGTGAGATTCAAAATGAATTCAGGGTTTGAATCATCACCAGGTATGGTCGGGTAAAATAATTAGCATAATATCAATATAAAGAATCACTACTCTTTGATACTAAGAAATTATACTGATAAATCATTCATCTCCGTTAAATACAAATTTTATTTTAGATAGACATGCAAGATAATAATATCCAATCAAACTGGGAAGAAGTAATTGGCCTCTCATGGCTCATATCAGATGAATGAAATATCTGATTTTGATTCAATTTGTAACCCAAACTGTTGGTGTAAGGTAGAAAAATCTGAAACCAGAGACGGACAAATTTAGAAATAACTAACAATAATTTTTTAATTCACAATATTCATAAAGTAATTTTTTTGTCATATTGTATGAAATTTACGCCAAAGATAGTATTGGTTGTCTTAATTATCTCATTATTTGGTAGTGTTTTAGAGATTTGGGGAGGCAGTTGGGATATTACCAGTCATGCAATAGGATCCCCTGAATCATTTTTCACACCACCACATGCAGTCTTATATTCAGGAGTAGGAATATCACTAATTGCAGCAATTGCATCGATGTTTATTCTTGGAAAAGACAAAGAAATTCGCCAAAAGTCATTTTCACTAGGGTTGAAATTGATCATTGTGGGAAGCATGTTCCAAATTATTGCAGGGCCTAGTGATTATTTGTGGCATGAACTTTTTGGTACAGATGGATTGTTGAGTCCAACCCATTTGACACTTATTACAGGAATTTTGATTCAATCAGTTGGAATTGTTATAGGATTAGGCAGATTGGTATCACATAATTTCAAAGCAACAACCCCTGCATTAGTAATAGGATTTTCATCACTGTGGTTTGTAGTGATTGGGTTCATCTTCCAATTTACTTTGCCAATTTCAAAAGGAGATACACTGAACTTAAATCCAGATCCTTATGTTGCAGGAGTTATTCTTGTGATAACTATGCCATTTTTCTGCACTTTAGTTTTTTGGGGAGCGGTAAAATCTATGAAAAAATTTGGATGGGTTAGTGGATCAGTAGCAGGATTGATAATTCTCAATATTACTGCAAACATAATACCAAATGAAGCATTATGGGAATTTTTACCATGGTTTATCATACCAATGATTGTCACCTTAGTGGCAGACGGAATAATAAACAACAAGATCAAGATTGGGAAATTCAGAGAAGAAATTGCAGGGGGATTAGTAGGGGCAATATTCCTCGTTTACAGTATGCCGTTAGTAGGAATGGCATATATTCAATTTTACATCTTCAGTGGAATTTCAGGATATACATTATTACCAGAATTTTCTGAAACGCTTGCAATAATTCTAGGAATTATGAGTATCCCATCGGGCATAATGGGGGTAATTGCGGTAAAAGTTGCAAGAAAAAAAATCAGCGTCCCCTTAGAACCTACAGCATAAATTGCAAAGATTAAACTCAGTGTGCAGACAGGATTAACATGCATTGTGATGATAAAAGGACTCTTTTCATTCTAAAAAAAGAGATAGAGAAGCATTGGAGATTGCTTGAAAAATCAGGCTTTAAAGATCAGCAGTCACTAGAGAATTTCAATTCTGCAATAACAGAATATTTTGAATGTAAGACATCATTACAATAAAGGCTACGGAAAGATGTTTGAAAGATTATAAATTTGATCTTGTGTAAAGAGCATAATCTGAAATGACGATGATACAGCATACTAAAGAATGTCAGTACAGGATGGATAACGATATGCCACATACAAACTGTTTTTGTCAATGTCACAAAATAATTATGGCAGAATCTTCAAAAATGGAATCAAGGACTTTTTGATTCTGGTTCAAAACTGTCAATGATTTCAGTTACATTAGTAAGGATGGTTTCCTTAATTTGAATTTGAGTCATACCAGATTTGTGCATTAGCTTCATTTGATCCATCAAAGAAAAATGGACTCTTCCTTGAAGATAATCAACCAGACCAAACCCTTTTTTTGGAAACTCAGTTACAAACATGTCATGTTCTGAGTCTTCAGATGCATTACTCACGATATCTTTTCATAAAAACTAGATATAAAATTTCCATAATTTATTAGTCGAGACAAAGCGGAAATAGCATGACTGAATTTGTCCATAAACCATATGACAAGATATACGTCAGAGATATGATCAAACTCAACCTTGATGACCTCATTGGAATGATGTCATCATTAGAGGCAGCAAATGCTTACTGGGTAGACGGAGTACTGTTTGCCAGTTTTGCCATGACAGAGTCTGAAGAATTGGCAAAAAAAGAGATGCAGAATGAAATGTTTCTCGATAAAATTATTTTTGCAGTATACGACAAATATACAAAAACTGTAAAATCATCCACCAATCTAGAAATCGGAGTTCTTAACATGCAAAAAAGTAAGCTCTACAAAGAGTTGATTGCATGGCTAAAAACTCAATCTATTTGGAATGAATAAAAAATTAAGATTGATTCCAAGCGGGATAACCACCATCTAAAGTAACTGCGTCAAATCCCTCCTTTACAAGTTCATCAGCTGCAATGTTTCCTCTATAGCCGGTTCCACAATAGGTACAAATTTTCTTGTCCCTTAGATTCTCAATCTGTTTTTTCTTTGCGTTTCTAATGCTCAATCCCAAAGGCATATGAATAGAATTTTCTATTTTTCCACCATCTAGCTCATCAGATTCTCTGACATCGATAATCACAAAATCATTTTTTTGAGATTTTAAGATATCTGCAGTAATTTTATCTGCCATAAATCACATAAATTACAGTTCAATTTATTTCTGTACTATTTAGTTTGCAAGTAATGAATGATCAAGACTAATCATCATACATTGAAAATGAATTTGTTCTTCAGATACATATCCACACTCGTGACAATAGAATTGATTCTCTTTGTTGCAAATATTGCATTTTTTGTTTACTTCTAAATCATTTCCACATCGTCTACACGAATCTTGTTTCATGAAACAATATGTACACTACGAGATTTAAACACTAGGAAAATTAGCTTCTTCTAATTAGTTCTAACTAACGCAATATATCATTCAATTGATATGATAATAATGGAAATTGTCAATACGCTTATTTTCACAATCATTCTGCACAAATTATGGATACTAGTATAGATGAGGAAAAAATTAGAAAAATTCTAATCAAACAAAAAAAAGATTTTGAAGAACATAAAAAAAGAATAGGCGATTCAGACCTAATATTCAACAAAAAAGACCGTAAAATAACAAAATAAGGAGCAGTGGAATTTATCTTTTAAACAGGAATTTAATTTTTAAGAACTAAATTTTCTAAAGATAATCCATAGTATGAAGTATCCATAGAATTTAATTTTCCTAATAATTCCTTTTTCAACATCTGAATTTCTTTTTCATTCATCATGTATAATTTAGAACATTCTAAAAGATAATCTTCTCTTTTCAACCACTTCAATGTAATGGTTCACAATCAATTCATTTTAGCAGGTTTATTCAATAGAGGATAAGACTGCAGATCTAAGATGTATTTTCTTAATACACGCACGTAATTAAGAAGAATTTGTTGTTAGGCAATTTAAGATTAAATTGTCCAATGATAGAACAGCAGAGCAAAAAATGCGAAAATTGCTAAATGAAGAAAAAGTTATCTTAGACTTGGAACTTGCTGTAAAAAAAGCAAAGTACCAAAAAGATAACGAGTCCAATATTGATGAATGGAATTGGAAAAAGTAAATTTTTAAAATTCCAATAAGCTTAAGTTTACAATAAACTTATCAAAACCATGGCAAAGATTTGCAAAAAATGTGATGTAGAAATGAGTATTGAAAATCTAAAGATCAAAAGACGAGGAAATGAAACAAAGAATGTGCCAACGGAATACTATTGCCCAAAATGTGATCACACAGAATATGAAGATAAGTAAAAAAACTATTTTTGAAAATAAACAACAAGCTTAAGTTTACAATTTTGTTTTCAAATAACTAGATGGCAGAGAATCTAGATAAAGTAAATGAAGAACTAAAAGAAACAGATAGAAAAATTGATAATGTTTCAAAAAAATGGACTATACTCAAACACGAATATCGAAGTAGTAAAGATCCTACACTCAGAACAGAAATAAAGAAAAAATGGGACAAACTACAAAAAGATATGGAAAGATTGGAAAAAGAACGTAGAGAAATAATCGAAAAGAAGAACGATATCGAATTGAAAAATAGATGGAAAGGTTGGAAATAAAATAACACAGCATGAATATCAAAATTGAAAATTAGAATACATGTAATATTTGAGCAAGTGAAACTTGTAACATGTCTGAAGATATGGATAAGGAATTGAAGAAACAAGATCAAGAAGAAATGAAGGAAGAGGCTCATCAACTAGAATTGAAAGAAGGGTATGAGCAAGATGAGGAATATGAAGAATCAGAAGATTAGTTCTAAATGTAACAATATGCTTAAGTTCACAGAAAAATCAAAAAAATATTGAGTTTTGAACCTAATTACAAAGCAACAATAGCGATTTTAAATGATATAGAATTCCAAGGATTGGTTCAGTTCAATAAAGAATACCAGGATGAAATATTTTTTGAGAACTTTATCCAATTCAAAAAAGCATTTTCTCATTCAATGAGTGAGATTGTTAGTAAATTAGACAAATTTGACACAAAAAATGAAGAACTAACAAGTTTTGTGACATATTTAGAATTGTCCTACATTAATTCACATCTAGATGCGATAAAGAAATTTCTAAAAACCATAGTCAATCCAACAAAATTAGAAAAGGGTTTTGATAAAAATACCACCTTACAACAGATGATAGAAAAAATTTGTAAAAAAATGAATTATAACGAAAAATTACAAAATGCCATTAAAGGTCTATTTTTACTAGATTTCAGAGAAGCTGTAGCACAGCAACAATATCTGATTGATAAAACAGGAAATTTGACGATTTATCCAAATGATGAAAAAATGAAAAAACAGCTAAACATTAAAGATTTGACAGATTATGCATCACAGGCAAAAGAGATCCTTTCTGCAATGATAGATTGGTCAAATGGAAAAGCAGAAAAAAAGGATGAAAAAACAGAGATACTAGATGGCATTGTCAATGACTTGACAAACCAAATACAGGAACTAGATAGAAAACTAGACAAATTGTCTTAAGTTATTACAAACCATTCAAATAGTATTTTTCAACCCGTTCCAACATAGGTTCAAGATAATCATCACAAGTTTTGACAAATTCCTGTCGAGTATTTTTCTCACTGCTAACTAAAATCACAACCTGATTGATTTTCTGCCCTGTAACTTCTTGGAACATTTGAGCATAACAGGTGGTTTGTAAATAATACTCATACATGTATTCATCAATCTGAGGTTTTCTTTTTGTTTTGTAATCAATAATTGAAAGTTCTCCATTATATTCTGCAATCAAATCACTAGTTCCAGCAACTTTTAGTTTATCAGAATACATTCTTTGTTCAATACATGTGACATTAGAGATATTTTCAAGGAAGGGTTTTAGGTTGTTAAAATGTGCAATAGGTAACAAATCAAATTCATCCATAGACAAACTATTACTCAAATAATCTTCAATGATTTTATGTGACTGGGTCCCGATATCTTGAGCTTGTTTTGTAATATATTCATGAGCAGGCTCGTTTTCCTTCCACATTGCCAATCCATTTTTTTTATGTTCAGGAGCAGTAGCAGACAATATAGTACTGATTGAAGGATAAACTTTATCGAATTTTGTCTGATACCAATGACCATCTTCCCTGTCCAACAACACAGGTTCTCTAGCCTTTAGCATCTGAGCAAAATTTACCATTAAAAAATGCAGAACCGAGGAGTTATTGAATGATTTGGAGTGCCAAAGATCGTCACAGCATTTCTTGAAATTTATTAAATTCTGATCTGGTTTTAACAAATTGATCAGTCACAATCTTTCTTAGCGAAAATAAATTTTCCATCCTTTCATTAATTATGGAAATAGATTCATTAAGAATAACAGTATCAATGAAATCTTCATTCGGATATACTGTATACTCAAAAAATTCAGTGTCAGTTTGAATTTGTAATTTAAATCCCATCAGCAATCCCAAGTCATCATGTTTATTCAAAAATCCAGTTAGGCCAACTTTCAGAGTAGGATTATTGAGTAGAGAATGATATTGTGATTCATGAGCATTTTTGTCAATTATGCATGCAATAGGCATACCTTGAGCATGCAAAACAACAGAATTGTGAGTATGCTCAAACTCTTCAACATTAGTAACTTTATCCAAAGGCATAATTTCAGAACAGATTATTTCATTAAATAAGTTGATCTTGATGTTTCAGGGCAGCACCTACTCTTTAGAGTTTTAATCTGCTTCACATCTTTCTTTAAGATCAATCTAGTGGATTCTTATTCCATTTATTCTTGTTCAGATTTCTTATTTTTAGAATCCTTTGAATTGGTTTCAGGCTCGTTTGCCTTGTCTCTAACCTTTTTCATTACGCAAAATTTGCTTAATGTCTTCTTCCATCCCATAATTGTAATGTACAATACAGAGTCTTAAGTATGTTTGATAAACCATATTGATTTGAGGGTTATTACACAGTATCATATGTTCATTAATGGTAAATTAATCTCAGATCATATTCATGAAATTTTGCTCAAATTGTGACACAAGACTTGTACAAAGTTATGAGGATGTGGGAGGACCTTGGGTTTGCCCCAAGTGTAATCCAGAAAAAATTCAGGTCAAAGGCCCCACGTATGGAGTGAACTACTCTGGAAGAACAAAACAGTGTTCCAAAGGATGCGGGGCAGAAATTTACTGGGATGAAGGATTCAAGTCAGACAGCGGGAAATTTATTCCAATTGATGCTAGAACAGATGAGCCACACAGATGTGAGGACCCAACAGAGTCTGCAGAATATTATCCCGATGAAATTAAAAAATATTCAAAACAAAAAACAAAAGAGCACCAGCCCACCATTCCAATCCCGCAAAGTATTCTGTACGATATTGATAAAATCCCAAAATCCCTTATCGATAATGACAGAATAGTTAGAGAGATAATTCAAGGGCATAAGGAAGAATCTCTTGCGCTAATTCATTATGAAAGATTGATTGCACCAGAATCTGAAAAAATTCCAATAGAATCTCTGAAAGATGTTTTATCGGAGAACATTCTGAAAGGATTAGAGAAATATGGATTTACAGGATTTTTGCCATTCCAGGAAGAGTCAATCAGAGAAATTCTGAAGGGGAACAACACTATCATTTCAGCACCTACAGGATCTGGAAAAACAGAAGCTTTTGCCATTCCAATTTTACAAAAAATTTCAGAGAATACAACTCCAGGAGTATTCACATTACTAGTCTATCCCCTTAATGCATTAATTGACGATCAAGTATCAAAAATTTCAGACCTAATTAAAAAATGTAAACTTGATGACAAAATTGGAGTTTATTCCATTCATGGTGGACAGAGTACAGAATACAAAGACATGATAATAAAAGACGCCGGCAGTAAAGCTCTAATCATTGCAACAAATTTTGATTTTATCAATTATCATTTAATCCTACAAGATAAAAAATGGAATGAGTTATTCAAGAATGCAAAAATTATTGTAATGGATGAGGCCCATTCTTACACTAGCTTTCATGGCTCTAACGTATATCATGTTCTAAAAAGAATGAGGAGATATATGGGGAAAGTTCAATTCATAGGATCATCTGCAACTTTAGATAATTCAAAAGAGTTTTTTTCAAACATGTTTGATTTGCCCCAGGACTCATTCTCATACATCAAAAGTCAGTTTAGACGAAAACAAAATATGCATATGTTTTTCATCATGCCAAGAAAGTTCAAGCAAAGAACTACTATGGAGATGCTCTCATCAATATGTTACAAAAATAAATCCACCCAGCTTGTTTTTAGCAACTCCCATAATGACGCAGAATTTCTTGCATCTAATGTAGAAGCAGCAAACGAAGGCATAAGAATCCAAATTCACAGGGGAGGATTAGATCAAAGAGATAGGAAAATGTACGAGTCTCAGATGAAAGCAGGAGAGCTGGATGTATTGTCATGTACGCCCACATTGGAGCTAGGAATAGACATTGGGCATGTAGATGTGGTGATATCAGCATTCAAAAACGAGTTTGACTCATTTATTCAGAGAATTGGGCGGGCAGGAAGAATGGGTCAGAAATCATATGCCATTTGTGTTTTTGATCCAGATGATGCAGCATGCCACTATTTTGCACGACATATAGACGAATATCTCAAACAAGATCACATCATCCCAATAAATAAGAAAAATCCAATTATTTCAGACAGACATGTAGAATCGGTAGAAATTGAGAATCAATCTGCAAATGAATCAGACAAAACACAATTCTTTGATTTTGCAAATAGTGTAAATTTGAGAGGAGCATCAGGAGAAATTACAATATATTATAATTCTAGAAAAATTGGAACGCGAGGAGTACCAGTTGGATATTATCAATTACATCAAAAAGCAATATATCATTTTAACAAGCAAAACTATGAAGTAAGTTCATTAATTAAATCTCCAAATGGTGCAAGAGCATATCTAGTCAGATCAAATGAAAAAGGAAAAAGAACAATCCCAATAGTCAAAACATCAATCATACAAACATCAGAAGGTAAAGCAATTCACAGAGACATAGATGTGAAATCTAAAAAAATATCATTGAGATACGGAATAATTTCCCTAGATAGAACAATTACTGGATACATGAAGGGAAATTACAATGAATCCATGGATCAATTTGCAATGTATAATGGAAGCAATATTTCAGGTTGGAGAAACTTTCATTGGAAGTCAAAGCATTCGTCAGTTAGCATTACAATCCCCCAAGAGTTCATCTCAAAAGGAATTTCAGACTCTAAAAGCCCTATTGCAAATGATCCTAGGATTCACACTATTGCCCACATTCTAGTTAATGCAAGTAAAATTTTAACAAAATCTGAATCAAGTGATATTGATGTCTATTATGAAAAAGGCATAATCTACCTTTATGATAATTCATCAGACGGATTTAATGGATGCAGCAAAATAATTTATGATGAATTTGAAAAAGTGTTAAACACAGGGCTATCCCTGTTAACAGATTGTGATTGTCCAACAGATAAAATACAAAAAGAAGAGGACTGGGGAGGATGTCCAAAGTGCACATTTAGCACAAATTACTGTCAGACAAAAAACAAGGAACTGTCTAAAAAAGGCGCAACAGAATTTTTCATGGCTTTCAAAGGGTAATTTCAGATATATTCAGGCTCAGATTTCTAGGCAGAAAGTGTTTGTTCAAAAATTACATACACTCCATTATATGCAAAAAAACCCAATTTTTTGATCTATGATTGGGTCAAGTTGTACAGGGTTTAACGGAGTTTTTGTGAAGAATAATGAAAAAAACATTATTTGAGATCTCCAAGTCTATTTTTGATAATGTTGTTGGAATTTCATCTGAAGATATAGAGTTTAACGTAACCAACGAAATCGAATATGCAAAAATAGAATACGCAAATAGAATCAGTGTAACCATTCCAAGTCCATTGACTCTTCACAATCAATATTTTATTGAAGGAAATGTTTTTTCAGATTCACAAGAATATGCTAATTCTATTTGGAGTTTGTATTTGTCCACAGTTTATCATGTAGGTGCACATGTACGTCTGTCAAACTATACCGAATATGATAACTGGTCAGAAGGAAAGATGTTTGAAAAATGCTGGAATGTAATTAGTTTTATTGAAGATATCAAAGTGGAAGGATTCCTCAAAAAAAATCATCCACAGATTTGGCAACATATGACAATGATAAAAATGCTTTATGATACATATTATGATAATCAAATTCGCAAAGATTCTAAATTTTCACGTGAGATTTTTTCTAAATTCTCAGGCATCGAAAATACAAAAAAAGTGTGGAGGGAAAAAGTTTCAAAAACATTATTAGAAATGCCTAATCATACAGTAGACAAAATCATTCCATTCTTAGATTTACTTTACAAGAATCAGCATCTGTTACCCAAAAATAATTACCCATACTGTGATCGTCCTCATTATAAAAAATACCAAAAAGGAATTCCCAACATTGTCATTCCTCCAAAAGCAGAGTTTGAAAATACAATTAATGATTTGAACGAATGCTGGATTAAAGAAACATTTTTGGAAGCTCAACAGTTAGAACGTTATCAAAAATACGGTGCAAATTCAAATTTTGACAAAATAGAAATCAATCCAGAAAACTTTGGTGAATTTATGAGGATTACAAATGCGAATGCCTCAGATTTAAAACGACTAAGAAATACGCTCAGAACACTCTCATTTTATGTAGATTCTCCAGCATTTGAGGAAATAGGTTTGATTGAACTGCCTTCTGCCATACAAAGAGTTGGGAGTCAATGTGAAGAGATCGAGTGTTTTGAACAAGACATCCCGAAAAAAGAGAGTGAAAATTGGGTAGTGGTTTTTGATAACAGTTCCAGCATGAAACTAAGATTTGAAGAAATGAAAAAATTCATCATATGTTTAGGAGAAACTGCCGAGGAGATAAATAGAGACGGAGGTAAGTGGGGGTTGTATAGTTTTAACAATAAATTTTTGATTGTTAAAGATCACAGAGAAAACTATAATCAAAAAGTCAAGGCACGTATTGGAGGATTGAAAAGTTCAGGATTGTCATTTATATCAGATGCTGTAGACATGGGAGTCAAAATTTTAAATCACGATAACAAATCTGTAAACAAATATTTGATCATAGTATCCGACGGGAAATCATTAGGTTCTGATGAAGCAGATAATGAATTTTTAAAATCTTTAGAACGTGCAAGAAAACACAGGATTAATTTGATTGGTATAGGAACACCAAAAAATATTCAAAAACCTTTTGCATTTACAATCGATTATACAAATACAAAAAAATCAGTAAAAAAATTCATTGATTCTTACTCAATGCTTGTTCAATCACAATAATTCTCTTAAAAAAGTTGTAAGTGTTTTTACAAATTTTAAGAAGAAAAACATCACTTGAATAATGTCTTTTTTATTGTAATGAGTAATGGACATCACAAAATAAAACAATACCATTAGGCAATGTTTTAGCAGTAATTGAATGACCATCTTGCAATCCTTTCCCACAAACATAGCACTCCACCTTACTTACGGAAGTGACAACATTCTGTGTTTTCAGAATATGCATATCTTGTACAATTGTCTGATTTGCCCCCTGCATGATGAATACAATACGATCAACTAGACTATAAAGGTACCGTACTATACCGTAATATTATATGCCTGAGAAGACAATATTTTAGATAAAATAAACAAGATTTTAGCAATATCATCAATTTAAATAATAAACCGCCAAAATTTTGTTTATGGGTGGACACCTTTGGAAAGAACCAAGTAAAAGTAATACCTCTAGATTTATCTGAAAACCAATTTCAAATTTATAACAAAATTTCAAGAAATTATTCTCATTCATTTCTATTTGAATCACTAACAGGTCCCGAAGTTTTAGCTGAAACATCAGTAATGGGTTTTGATCCTAAAATAATCCTCAAAGGGTATTCAGACAAGATAGAAATTATCGAGAACCATAAAACAACAACCATTCAAACCACAAACCCGTTTGAAGAATTAAAAAAATTATTGGCTAAATCAAATGATCAAAGTTATAGATATTTGGGAGGAGCAGTAGGAGTGGTAAATTATGATGCAATTAGATTAGTTGAAAACATTCCAGATAATCACAGATCTCCCCAACCACTAATGGAATTTGGAATTTATGATGATGGTATACTGTACGATAAAATTCATGAAAAATTATTTTATTTCTATCACGATGAGAACAGATTTGATAAATTGAAAATCGGCGAGGGCTCATTTGAAGAATTTCACTCTAGTGAAGTAGTACCTAATATGGATAAAACAAAATATTCTGAAATTGTAAACAAGGCAAAAAAATACATCCATGATGGAGATATTTTTCAGGTTGTACTTTCAAGAAAATTTGCATTTGATGTAAGTGGAGATAATTTAACACTATACAAAACATTAAGAAAATTAAATCCTTCACCATACATGTACCATTTAAAACAAGATACCAAGACAATCATAGGAGCATCTCCAGAAATGTTAGTCAGAATAACAGGAGATAAAGTTGAAACGTTTCCAATTGCAGGTACTAGAAAAATTACAGATGATGAAGAAAAAAACAAAGCATTATCTGAAGAATTGATTCATGATGAAAAAGAACTTGCAGAGCACACAATGTTGGTAGATTTAGGTAGAAACGACATAGGAAGAGTATGCAAATATGGCACAGTTCATCCAGAATCTCTAATGGAGATAAAACGATTCAGTCATGTTCAGCACATAGTTAGTCACATAGTAGGGAATTTAGCGCCTGAAAACGACATGTTTGATGCGTTTCAGGCAGTTTTTCCTGCAGGAACAGTATCAGGAGCACCAAAGGTCAGAGCCATGGAAATAATTGACGAATTAGAAACAGAGTCAAGAGGACCATATGCAGGAGCAGTGGGGTATTTCTCATACAATGGTTGTTGTGATTTTGCAATTGCAATTAGAAGCATATTCATTGAAAATAACAAAGGATTTGTTCAATCAGGTGCAGGTATAGTGTCAGATTCTATTGCAGAAAATGAATTTAAAGAAACAGAGCACAAGGCAGGAGCAATGCTTCAAGCATTAAAGGAGGCATCAAGTTGAAATTTCTAATAATAGATAACTACGATTCATTTGTATATAATATTGCACAGTATTTGGGAGAGTTAGGTGTAGAGTGCGACGTCATAAGAAATGACAAGATAACATTAAAACAAATTAAAGAAAAAAATTATGACGCAATAATTATTTCTCCAGGTCCAGGGACGCCTGAAGATAAAAAATACTTTGGAGTGTGCTCAGATGTAATCAAAGACATGGGATCCAGTACACCGATTTTAGGAGTGTGTTTAGGCCATCAAGGAATAATTGATGCGTTTGGAGGAAAAGTAACCAATGCAGGATGTGTAAGACATGGAAAGACAAGTCCAGTGAACCATACAAATTCAAAATTGTTTGCAGATGTAAAAAATCCATTTAGAGCAACAAGATATCATAGTTTAGTAGGAGACAAAACAATAATTCCAGATGTGTTAGAAGTTACAGCAACAGCATCTGATGACGGAGAAGTGATGGCAATTCAACATAAAAATTACCTCATTCAAGGTGTACAATTTCACCCAGAGTCAATTATGACAGAAGATGGAAAAAAAATTCTAGGCAATTTCATTAAACAAGTTAAGGAACGAAAAAAATGATTTCAGAACTAATTGCAAAATTACATGAAAAAACAGACCTCACATACGATGAGATGAATCAAGTTATGACAGAAGTATTGTCAGGCAGAACAGATGACGCTCAAAACATAGATTTTCTATCAAGCCTTGCTGAAAAAGGGGAAACAGATGATGAATTATTAGGCATGTTAGATAAAATGCAAGAATTTTCACTCAAAATAGAGCCAAAAAATCAAGGCACCATCATCGACATGTGTGGTACAGGGGGGGATAAACTTCAGACGTTCAACATATCCACCACCGCATCATTTGTGGTTGCAGCTTCTGGCGGAATTGTGGCAAAGCATGGAAATCGTTCAAGTTCAGGAATTTCAGGAAGTGCAGATATTTTTGAATATTTTGGATATGATTTGAATTCAGAGCCGGCAGTAATTGCAGATATTTTGCAAAAACACAACATTTGTTTTATGTTTGCTCAAAAATTTCATCCTGCAATGAAACATGTATCAACAGCTAGAAAACAACTGGGCAGAAGAACCGCATTTAATTTACTTGGTCCATTATCAAATCCCGCAGGAGTTAGAAATCAGTTAATCGGAGTATTCTCAATAGAGTATCTAGATAGATTACCATTAATTCTAAAAAGGAAAGGGGCTGAAAATATCATGACAGTACGTTCAGATGACGGGATGGATGAATTTTCTACCAGTGCGACTAATCGTGTTTGTGTATTGAAAAATGACAAAGTGTTAATGAATGCAATAGATCCCGAAGTGTTAGGATTACATAAATCATCACTCCAAGATATTCAGATAAAAACAAAAGAAGATGCGATCACATCATTTGTTAATGTATTAAACAATACTGCAAATCAAGCAATGATTGAAACCACAGCATTAAACGCTGCAGGAGGATTAATTGTGGCAAACATTTCAAAAAACTTTGAAGAAGCAGTAGAGTTGGCACTAAATACAATAGAGAGTGGAAAGGCATTTTCATTATTGGAAAAATTTGTTAACGATACAGGAGACATTTCAAAATTAAGGGAGATTTGTAATGGCTGAAAATATCCTAAAAAAATTGGTGAACAATTCACAAATGGCCATAGATGATGGAGTTTATGAAATTGATGCAAATTTACAAAAATCAAGCAAAGACTTTCTTCAAATAATCAAAACCAATCCACACGCAACACTACTAACAGAAATAAAATTTGCATCCCCATCCCTAGGAAAAATTAGAACTCTAACTGATCCTGTAAGCATAGCTAATCAAATGATATTAGGAGGCTCAAAAGCACTATCAGTTTTAACTCAACCACACCTATTTCACGGATCACCAGAATATTTCATGAAGGTGAGACAATCAGTGGATGTTCCAATGCTTATGAAAGATATCATGATTGATAAAATCCAAATTGATGCTGCAAAAAAAATGGGGGCAGACTATATGCTAGTAATTCAATCACTTTTTGATCAGAAATTCCTCCCAGAAATTGATGATTTTATTGACTATGGTCATAAACAGGGATTACAGATTTTACTTGAAGTCCATACAAGAAAAGAACTAGAGAACGCATTAAAGACAGAAGCTGATCTGATTGGAATCAACAATAGAAATCTAGATACTCTGGAAATTGATCTTAGAACCACAGAAACAATTCTATCAGGAATAAAAAAATCAAGGCCGATATTATCTGAAAGTGGAATAAATACACCAGAAGATATTCAATATCTAAAAAAGTGCGGAGCTGATGCATTTCTAATAGGCTCAAGCATTATGCAAAGTGATAACATTGAAGAACAAGTAAGAAAATTGGTGAATTCGTATTGAAATATCCTAAAAATGGCAGATTTGGTGAATTTGGTGGGAAATACATTCCAGAAACACTAGTGCCAGCTATTGAAGAGTTGGAAGAGAATTATCTTAAATTCAAAAACGATAAAAAATTCAAAAAAGAATTAGATTACTATCTCAAAGTCTATGCGGGAAGACCAACACCGTTGTATTATGCAAAAAATTTATCTGAAAAAATAGGAGGATCCAAAATTTACTTGAAGCGAGAAGATTTACTTCATGGAGGAGCTCACAAAATTAACAATACATTGGGCCAAGCACTTCTTGCAAAGAAAATGAACAAGAAAAGAATCATTGCAGAAACAGGAGCAGGACAGCATGGTGTTGCAACAGCAATGGCATGTGCAGCACTAGGAATGAAAGCCGAAGTATACATGGGATATAGAGATACAATTAGACAAAAACAAAATGTATTTCGAATGAACATGTTGGGTTGTGAAGTCCATCCAGTGAAATCAGGTTCTAAAACACTCAAAGATGCAATTAACGAGGCAATACGCGACTGGATAACAAATGTTGAAAACACATACTATTTGCTGGGGTCAGCTGTTGGCCCACATCCATACCCTGTAATGGTCAGAGATTTTCAAAGTGTCATAGGTAACGAAATAAAATCACAGATGAAAAAAATCACCAACAAAACCCCAGATACTGTAATTGCATGTGTTGGTGGAGGTTCTAATGCAATTGGAACTTTTTATCCATTAGTAGATACTAATTCAGAAATCATAGGAGTAGAAGCAGCAGGCCATGGACTAAAATCAAAGATGCATTCAGCCACATTGTCAGCTGGAAGTAAAGGAGTTTTACATGGAATGATGACTTATTTGTTACAAGACAAGGAAGGCCAAGTTACAGAAACCCACAGCATTTCTGCAGGATTAGATTATCCAGGAGTAGGTCCTGAACATTCTTACTATAAGGATACCAAACGAGTAAAATATCATTCAGCAACAGATGCCGAAGTTATTGATGCATTCCTAATGTTAACAAGAACCGAAGGTATTATTCCAGCTTTGGAATCATCACATGCAATTGCAGAAGCAATGAAGGTTGCAAAGAAAGGTAAAAAATCAGAATCAATTGTGGTAACGCTTTCAGGAAGAGGGGACAAAGACATTGAAGAAGTGCAAAATTATTTGAAGAGACATGACAAGAATTAGAGAAAAATTTGCAGAATTAGATTCCAAAAAGGAAAAAGCATTGATAGCATATATCATGGCAGGATTTCCAAATGAGAAATCAACATTATCATCCATCAGAGGACTGGTAAAAGGAGGAGTAGACATCATAGAGTTAGGATTTCCTTTTTCAGATCCATTGGCAGATGGTCCTGTTATTCAAAATGCAAGTACAATTTCGTTGGAAAAAGGCACAAAAATCGCAAAATTTTTTGCACTTGTAAAAAAGATTAGAAACGAGACAGACAACCCATTAATCTTGATGACATATACCAATATTTTATATCATAAGGGATATGCAAAATTTATCACTGAGGCCAAAAAGGCAGGAATTGACGGATTCATCTTACCAGATATGTCAATTGAAGAATCAAAAGAATATCTTCAGGCTGCAAAAAATAAGGCAGATACAATATTCCTAATTTCACCAAATACCAGCAAAACAAGAATTCAAAAAATATCCAAAGTATCATCAGGATTTTTGTATCTAGTTGCAGTGTTTGGAACAACTGGAGTAAAAACAGGAATTAAAAAATACACACTAGACGCAATTAAACAAGTAAAAAAACAGACAGATGGGAAAATACCAGTAGGGATTGGATTTGGAGTGTCAACTCCAGAAGATGTAAAAAAATACATCAAAGCAGGGGCAGATGCTGTAATTGTAGGAAGTGCATATTTGAAATTAATAGAAAAAACACCTCAAAATAAAATAGAATCAAAAATTGCATCATTTACAAAGTCACTAAAAAAAGAAACAATTCTTTAAAACAATATCGTCTAAGTTGGCAGTCAGATGTTCAAACTTCCACGGAGGGGAACTCAATTTCAGTCAATGACCGCCAAACTAGAGGTTCTCAGGTAATATTGTACAAACAAAAATAAAAGAACCATGTCCATAAATGCTAAAATTCATTTGAAAAACAGATGAATTTTTCACATGTTTAAAGAGGTTCCAGATTATGAATCATAATGAAAAATTTACGTATTGTTTTTACGATCATGAAGTATTCTTGCCTCTTGCCAAGAATACCAAATTAAATTCCATGTCAAATCATCTATTTCCTGTTTTTGTTTTTCTGTAATTTGGGTACCACGTAAATTGTAAATTATCTTTCCGCGCATTGTTCCTAATCTAACGCCCAACATCACACATTCTCGGTAATTTTTCGGCAATGTATTTCCCCTAAAAGTGGCAGGAGCAGAATCAAATGAATCAAAGTGTTCAGGCTTCCATTGAAAGTGGGATTTGTTGAAGACCTCAAGAATTAAAGATACAGTGTCATAATCAAGTTTTTTCTTGTTTAATTTTTCCTTTATCAAATTCTCAGAAGCCTGTTTGATTTGCCTATCAAGTTTCTTTTCCAATTCTTTGTAAGATTTAGAATTTTCACTCAATAAAATACAGACTAATTTCTCCTATTTATGAAAATGTATTTTCAGGTAAAATATGAAAGAGTTTAGTAGATAAAAGTTTGAATCACAATATGGATGAAGGACAATTTATTGTTCCATTGTTAATTGTGTTAGCAGTAGGAATTTTTGTAGGGACTAGAATATGGATAATGTTTAGAAAATAGATAATTTTGAACGTGCCAAAAATAATGTAGAAATTAGGCCAATGCTTAAAACAGATAATGCCAAAAATCCAAATTCTGGAATCACTTTGGTTCCCATAATTTTGATATCAGATGAATCTACAGTGATAGGAATCACAAGTTTGGTTCCAGAAGAAGTGTCTTCGGTGGTAAAATCAGTCATCACACCATCAACTAAAACTGCATTTGGATTCTGGATTAATTTTTGAGGAAGCACAAATGTGATTTGTTCATTTTCACTGCTGCCAGATATTCTAAATGTCAAACTTTTCTCATCAGGATTCACATGAACTACTTTTTGTAAATTTGTATCAAGTATGTATTTTACTTCAAATCCCAATCCATCATCGCTAAATCCAGAACCAACATTATGAATTGATTTTACACTTCCAGGATTCTTGACAACATGGACAACTCCACTCATCCAAGGATGAAGACTACAGAAATAGTAAAAATCACCCAATTCTGAAAATGTCATTTCAAATGAATCTCCGGCATTAATGAAGCCACTATCAAAAAGACCGTCAATTTCACCAGATTGCGTAACAGACGTTACGGTGTGAAATGCCATATCAGCATTTTTCCACACTATAGAGTCGCCAGGAAATACAGTGATTTCGCCAGTTGTCACTCCAGTTGTCTTTTCAGACCAAAAGAAAGGAGCATTAGGATCCGATGCTCCAGAAGGAATCGTAATTTCAAAAGTAGATGCAGCAAAAGTCAATCCTCCATAACTAGCAACTAATGCTATTATTAATGGAAGAATGAAAAAAGTGATTTTCACATCATAACAATTCGCAATCTAGTATTTCAACTATTCTTGATCGACAAAACATACAAAAACCAGATACCCGTTTGTTTAATGTGCAGACGAAGTTTATTTTTGTCACAGGTGGTGTGATGTCTGGCCTCGGAAAGGGCGTAACAACTTCCTCAATTGCAAAATTATTACAGTTAGCAGATCAAAAAGTTTCATGTATCAAAATCGATCCATACCTCAATTATGATGCAGGAACAATGAATCCAGTGGCACATGGAGAAGTCTTCGTTACTGATGATGGAGGAGAATGTGATATGGATATTGGAAACTATGAGAGATTTCTAAACCAAAACATACCAAAAAGCCACAACATCACTACTGCGCAGGTATATTCATCGGTGATTGAGGCAGAAAGGAAAGGAGAATACCTAGGAGCATGTGTTCAGATAATCCCCCACATTACGGATGAAATCAAAAATAGGATTAAAAAAATTGCAGAAGAAGAAAACCTAGATTTTTTGATTGTAGAATGTGGAGGAACTGTAGGAGACATCGAATCTTTACCATTTTTAGAAGCATTAAGGCAAATGAGAGTTGAAGAAGGACCTCAAAGCGTTATCTTTGTTCATGTCACACTTGCTCCATCTCTGGATGTAGTGGGTGAACAAAAGACAAAGCCCACACAACACAGTGTTCAAGAATTAAGAAGAATAGGTATTCAGCCAGACTTTTTGGCAGTAAGATGTACTTTGCCATTAGAAGAGAAAACAAAAAAGAAGATTGCAATGTTCACAAATGTCACACCAAATGATGTCCTATCATGTCATGATGCAAAATCAATTTTTGAAGTACCACAGATGTTGTATGACCAAGGAATAATGGATTCAATATTTACAAAATTTGGAAAAGTTGGAATGGTAAACGCATCTTCTAATTGGGACAGATGGAATGAGATTGCTCAAACCATGGTCAACCATGAAAACGACAAAGTCAAAATTGCAATGGTTGGAAAATACGTCACATTAACAGACAGCTATGTCAGTGTAAACCATGCGTTAAAACACGCGGGGGCAAAAATCGGAAAATCAGTTGACATTGACTGGATAGACTCTGAATCAATTACAGATTATAACACATTATCAAATTATGATGGCATTTTGGTTCCAGGAGGGTTTGGGACTAGAGGTTCTGAAGGCATTATACAAACAGCAAATTTTGCAAGAGAAAAAAATATTCCATATCTTGGCATATGTTTCGGATTCCAATTGGCAGCAATTGCATTTGGAAGAAATGTCTTGAAATTAGAGGATGCAAATTCTACAGAAATTAAAAAAGATGCTAAAAATCCAATAGTAGACTTGCTTCCCGAACAAAAGAATGTTTCAGATATGGGAGGATCACTAAGACTTGGGGCAAATGATGTAATCATCAAAGAAAATACTAATGCACGAAGAATTTACAATTCATCGACAATCAGTAAACGTCATAGACACAGATATGAGATAAACAAAGAATACATTCCAGAATTTGAAAAAAATGGATTAATATTTTCAGCAGATAGTGATGAAGGGAAAAGAATGGAGATGCTTGAAATTCCATCTCATAAATTCTATTTAGGAGTACAATTCCATCCTGAATTCAACAGTAGACCAGGATTTCCCGAGGAATCATTTTCAGCATTTGTCAAAGCAGCATCTGAAAAAAATAATCAATAAATTCAATCATTCAATTTTTGAGATTTCATAGATTTTCTGCCTTGCATCTCTAATAGAGACTTTCTTTTTGACATATCCTTTTTTTAATAAATGACTCAATGCCAATCGGACAGTCCTATCAGGAAGCAATGTTTTGTTGGCCAGATCTTTTTGAGTTAATGCTCCCTCATATTCCAGAGTTTTCAATAATAATTTTGAGCTTGGAGGCATGCTTAGTAATTCTTCTGCCAAATGTACTTTTTTTGCAAGTGCAGAAATGGCAGTGGAATTTTTCTTTAAACGTATGATTTTTGCAGGAGGGAAAAACTGGGTGCATTCTACAGTGTTGTTCACCTTGTACCTATCTAGTCCATCTAATACCACTTCGCAGTGCAGTCTTGCAGAAATGTCATCAATCACAATAGAACTGTCATTAGATACAATGATTGGTCTTCTTGTAACATCTAACGAGTTAACAGATATAATCTCAAAGACAGCAGAATCTTGAAACAAAACAGGGCCACCTGCAGACATCGAATATGCAGAAGAACCAATTGGAGTAGACACAATTATTCCATCACTATTATCGTGCCATACTTCTTCTCCATTCACTCGAAGAGTATGCTCCATTAACATTGCACTTTTTGAAGAAAATACTGCAACGTCGTTTAGTACAGGATAGACATTTTTCCCGTCAATCTTCACTCCAAGTCTAGGGACTTCTTCAATTGTGTATTTTTGTTTTTTTAGAACGTTAACGTATGCTGAGAACTCCCTAAGATCAATTTGGGCCAAAAATCCACTTGCCTCACCTTCACTGATCCCCAATACAGGTAAAGTAGAATCAAAAGTTCTATGAAAATAATTTCTGACACCCTTATCCCCTCCTAAAACAATAATACAATCAGCAGCCTTATTCTTAGATTTTGTAATAGTAAAAGACTGGATTCCAGATTCATCTAAAATTTTTTTGATATTCTTAGCAGCTGATTCTGTAGTGCCCGAACCATAAATGCCTATTTGCATAGAAGTAACAGTCAATTTGGTTCAATAAAAGAATAATGCATCACAAATCGCGGAATTTCACCAGATTGTAAAAATATGAGGCATTGGTTTCAATCGTACCTTTGTTTGGGATTTTTTGTAAGCCCATATTGGTGGATTCTAATGCAGCTTGTGCAGCCCCTCCCGCAAAACAAAGAGCCCACAAAAAGTCTTTTTCTTTGAGCATAGTACAAGTAAAGGCAGAACAAAAAATATCACCAACACCAGTGGTGTCATGAATTTGTTTATTTGGCAAAGTAATTGAATAAATCTTATCTTTTACTAATAATGAAACATCTGCTTTATTTGTCAACAGTACATATTCTATTCCTTTTTTCTGTAATGCCAACATCATTTCATCATGAGTTCCATCAACAATTTGTTGAGACTCTTCAGGATTTACCTTAATTGCATTAACATCAGTCAAATCAAGATTAGTTTTTTCCAATATTATGTTATTTTGCGAATCTTTTCGTCTGAGAAAACCCTGAGGATCAACAAAAAGAAAATTTGAATCATTCTTAATTTTTTTAAATGTCTCATCAGAAATTTCATTAAAAATTGGACTAACTAGATGACCGTCAGCATCAACTCCAGCATAATCAATTTGCTCACATTGATTTTCTAGTTTAAGGGTTCTATCTGAACCAGTAATTGAAATTGCAAATTTTGTGGTATTTTTTTCAGATTGAGAATTCGGGAAATTGATTTTATGTTCAGACAAATATTGTTTTGGAAAATCAGGGCCAAACTTTGTAAATAATTCCACATCAAATTTGAATTGTCTTGCAGTGATCCCACAATAACAAGCAGCACCACCAATTTGTTCATAATTACTTCCCTCAAGAGATATGGTATCAATTGCACAATGGGAAAATACTGCTAATTTCATTTTCTAGATTCAATATAGAATAGATTTAGTTTTTTGCATTGATTTTGGATATACACTCTCTGCAAATAATCTCACCTTTGACTACCTCTATTTCAACTCCAGATCTAAGGCAAGTATGACACAACCCACGCATGATATTTCAATTGAATTTATTCGATCTTAGATTAAAACATAAAGGATTTTTAGTCAATTTTCAGGCACAGATATACCAAATTTCATGTAAATTCTACAAGAATATAAGTAGGCAAATTTGTTCATGTTCATGCCACTTAAGCGTGCAAGTAGAGGTCGTACAAAAGGAGGAAAAGGTTCCTCAGGAGTTGTCCAGTGTACAAACTGCGGACAGACAGTTCCAAAAGACAAGGCAAAAAAAGTCACATCACGATTAAATCTTGTAGAGCATACATTGGCAAAAGAACTTCGTGCACAAGGTGCATACATTGCATCACCAACAGTTTTGAAGCATTACTGTATATCATGCGCAATTCACTTTAAGATTCTAAAAATTAGATCAGCAGACAATAGAAGAAAACGCGGAAAACTTCGTTAGAGTTATTCTTTGATATTTTTTGCAGTGAAAATCATTCTTTGAATCAATGTTATTCCAGCAATTATAACCACTATCAATACTGCATAATCCATAAATCCAATAATACCAATAATTGCAATCACTAAAAGTCTCTCAGCTCTTTCCCCTATTCCTATACCTTGAAGTTTAATGTTGATAATATCAGATTTTGCTCGGGCATAGCTTACCAACAATGACAAAGTTATTGCAAGCAATACAAGATAAGGTTCTGCATATCCACCAACTAAAATTCCTAAAAATATTGCAACTTCAGAAATCTTATCAAACATCGAATCAAGATATTCACCTTTCTTTGAAGTTTTTCCAGTGAATCTAGCAACTTGACCATCAACCATATCAAAAAAGCCTGAAACAAGTAGCAAAATGCCACCAATAATTAATCCAAATTCAATTCCCATTCCATAAACTATTGCAGAAACAAGTGCAAATCCCAATCCAACAAAAGTCCAAAAATTGGCAGACAAGCCAGTTGATGCAAACCCTTTTCCAATTTTTTCAAGAGTTGGACGAAGTGTGTTTCTAAGATTGTTTAACACGAAATACAGCCAAAATACCATCTAATAAAGTGAATAGACGTAAAAATCCGTTAAATGAGGCTAAAAACTGATTAAGATATCAAAATTTTAGATAAAATCAATTGTTTTGAGACAGATTGATTGCAATCAGAGTAGAGATAATTTTTGCAGCTAATGATGCAGTAGATCCATTATCATGATAAGGATTTAGTTCCACAATATCAACTCCTGTCACTTTGGTGTTTTCTAGAGTATGAATCATGTCAAACAATTCTCTTGAAGTGATTCCAACAGCTTCAGGGTTACCGACACCAGGTGCAAAAGCAGGATCTAAAACATCAAGATCAAAACTAGAATATACAGAATCAAATGTAGAAACATAGTCTTTTATGAGTTCAGGGCCTTTGCCTTGACGGATTTGCTTATCAGAGATTGTTTTTATTTTGTTTTCAACAAGAAACTCTAGTTCTTCTTTAACAAATGCTCTAGCACCAACATGCAAAATATTTTCAGCTCCCCTCTCTTCAACAACTCTTCGTAAATAGGAAGCATGACTTAATTTGATATCTGCAAATTCATCACGTAAATCATAATGAGCGTCAAATACAACGTAACCAGTTTCTTTTGGAAAGCTAGTGTACGTTCCATATGTGATAGAGTGCTCTCCACCCAAAATGAAAAGTTGTCTTTGTTTTGAGACAAGCTCGCCAGTGATTTTTTTTACCATGTCAATCATTTCAGATGCAACGACAGTGTGTCTAGTATTTCCCAAATCTTCAATGTTCACAGTTTCCAAATCTATTCCAAGATCAGGATGAAAAATCTCGATATTGTTAAAAGAGTCACGAATGGCATCTGGGCCAAATCTACATCCAGGTTTGTAAGAATGGGTAGCATCAAAAGGAATGCCAAAAATTGTTGCTACAGGTTCAGAATCATCATCAGATGCGGTGATGAGGGGATTATTGTTCATGTATAAATCAAGAAAACTCATATGCTCTACACCATCAGATTTGGTCTTTTAGAAAGATGTTTTGGTAAGTTCAAACCAGTGAAAGGCTTGCCTTTGGTTTGATCCTTAATTTCAGTAATAAAATTATCAAAAGGCAATTCCCTAACATCGCCAGTTTCCCTGTCACGAATGCTAAGATTTTGGGAATTTGCTTCTTTTTCACCAATTACAAGAATATAACGAATCCATTCTTTTTCAGCTTCACGAATTCTTTTGCCAATGCTCTCATTTCTATCATCAATATCCACACGAACATCATTTTTAGAAATTTTGTCACTTAGAATTTCAACAAAGTTATTGAATTCTTCTTTGAGAGGAATTATTCTGACTTGTGTGGGAGCCAGCCATAGAGGGAATTGTGGTTTTCGTCCCTCGTAGGAATCTTTTGCAGCTTTTTCCAATAACGCATAAATGATTCTCTCAATTGCACCACTGGGGGAATTATGTAAAATTATAGGATTCTGTTTTACATTATTTTCATCGACAAAATCTATCCCATATCTTTTACCATTTTCAACGTCAATCTGATCTGTTGATAAAGCAGAAGCTTTTCCAAGACCATCTACAAAATTAAATTCCCATTTTAAGACAAAATAAAAGAATTTTTCTTTCCACATTTCAACTAATACCGGTCGCCCATGCTTCTTTACTAGTTCCTCAACGGAAGATTTGTTTTCATTGTAAAATTCCTCAGTAAAACGAATTGCCATATCATAATCAGCATCATTAATTCCAAGTTCACGAAGAACATTTTGGGAAAGATCAAATCGAATCTTGATTTCATCTACGGCCTGCTCCATATCTTTACAAAAAGCATGACAGTCAGGCATAGTAAATGCCCTAAGACGTCTTAATCCGACAAGTTCGCCAGATTGCTCTCTTCTGAAACTGTATCTGGTAAGTTCATAGAGCTTGAATGGTAAACTTTTGTAGGATAGTTGATATTGATTTGCCATCAAAAATTGACCAAAGCATGCAGCAAATCTCAAAAAGAGTTTTTTGCCTTCTGAATCAATATTGTATTGTCGTGCAGGGAATCGATTGAAATAACTTACCATACTAGGATGTTCAGAATCATACATGATTGGAGTTTCAACTTCATACCCTCCATACTCTTTGACTCTATCAGTGACATAGCGCTCAATTAGAGATTTGATCAAACGTCCATTAGGGTAAAATCTCATGTTTCCAGAATCAGATGCAGGCTCATAATCAGCAATACCCATCTTTTTCATCAATCCTACATGAGGAGGGGGTTGATCCACCTTACGAATTTTTGCAGATTCGTATTTTGCCAGAATTTCTAATTTCTTATGATGTGAAAAATCAAAATCTCCAATGTTAGTCATTGTTCCATCAGGAGAAAGAATTTTCCAATATGAGCGAATCTTAGATTCACCCTTTAGAGCATCAGATGTAATTTCTTTATCAGATTTAGAATCAGCAGAATCTTTTGTTACAACTTTGGAACTTTCTGCAAGTGGATGCCCCTTTACTTGAATTTTATAGGATTTTGTCCAACCAAATGGAGAATGCGATACTTCAAGATCAGATGCACCATCCTCCATTTCTTTCAGTAAAGTCATGGCAGTGGAGGGTTTTGCAAGATTGGAACTAAGATGAGCATATGGATATAGCAATAATTTCCTACATCCAATTTTTTCCATAGATGTTTTAATTTGGGAAATGGCATTTTTTGCAACTGAAGAATCATCCCCATCCTCTATTGCTACAAATACAACAACGAGTTCTTCCAATCTTTGAGTTTGAGGATTTTCAATATCCTCTGCAGATTGAATCTCCTTTTTTGTAGGAGTGTATTCAATGTGATCACAATGGAGTTGCAATATCCGCATGTTATGAGATGTCAAAAGTGGCATAAATATACGATTCTCAGAAAAGCAATACTCGCCAAAATGATAGTATTTTAAGAATAGTAAAGAAATAGTTCATTTCATTCACATTGAAATTTATGCAATAGCATATCAAATCCAATATGCAAGTGAGAAAAAGCGAGAAAAGGCATCACGAATTACTAAAAGAGAAAGAAGAATTGGAAAAAAACAGACCTCATGGAATTGAGGAAATGCGGCGATGGAAGCATTCCATGGGTAAAATATTGCAAGAATTAGAACTATACAAGTAACTACTCATCTAGACAGTATTTTAGAATTAAATTCAAATGTATTGAAATTAATCAGTATTCATAATGAATCCATCAGATGTTTTTAGAAAAAGAAATCTTTCTAAAGTCAATTTTGAATATGAGGAATTGATTGGAAGAGATTTCTCTGACTCCAATATGAGAGGAGTAATTCTCAAAAATAGAGATATTCATAATGCAGATTTAAGCTGTACAGATCTTAGTGATGCGGATTTGAGTGGTGCAATATTGTTTAATGTCAAATTACGTGGTGCCGATATGAGAGGGGCAGATTTGTCAAATGCAAAACTATGGGATGCAGAATTGTATGGAGCAGATTTGCGAAGAGCTGACATCAGTGGGGCAGATTTGTTTTATGCAGATTTGCGAAGTGTTGATTTGAGCGAAGCGAATCTAAGTGGCGTAAATCTTAGACATACAAATTTTGAGGGAGCAATTTTAGAGGATGCAAATTTTTCTAATGCAAATTATGACTCCCATACAATAGATACAATGTCTAAAGATGGAAAAACAAAATTAAAGAAACAAGGTAATTTGTGGTAAAACGACTGATAAACAAAATTAAATCATCTTGATTGTTCTCTCAAAGCAATAATTGAACGCAATATCAATCCAGAAATCCCCAGATTAGAAGTAAGAAATTCAGTTGCTCTTTGTAGAGGATTTTCTCCACGAAATCCCTCATCATAAATCATTTCGACCGTACCACGATTTGTTTTTACAAATGAAGTAATCAATGAAAAACTACCTAAATGGTCGTCAGTTCTCTCAATATAGAGACGCATCTCAACCTGAGATATTACAAATTCGTCTTGAATAAAATTTCCAGAAGACAGCAAAACCTGTACATCATCAGGAGTTCTATTCACCCTGGTAGGATCGTGAATATCAACTACGTCCATTCTGTATTTTATAGTATAATTCCTAAATAAGTAATAATTGAAAAATTAAGGCATTACAAATCAAGTATTTGCGATAGCATTAATTACTGAAAAACTAACTTTCCAGATATGGATCCTCACAAATTTCACGGCAAAGACATACCCCACATAAAATTAGATCCAAAAATGACCATAGAAGACTTGGTGGATGTTTTTGCAAGCTCAGGATATAACGGTAGACAGCTTGGAGACGCAGCAAAACTATTTGCAAAAATGATTAAAGAAGATGCAACAATTTGTCTTACCGTATCAGGAGCAATGACACCTGTAGGGTTTGGGGGAATTATTAAGACACTAATCGAGAGAGGGTTTATCGACTGGATTGTAACTACAGGAGCTAACGTGTATCACGAAGATCATTTCGCATGGGGTCTACCAGTAAAACAAGGTAGTTTTGATGTAGACGATATGAAATTGTATGAAAATGAAATTGTCAGAATCAGAGATGTTTATATTAAATTTCATGAAACTCTAGAGGCACAAGACGAATTAGTTCAAAAAATGTTTGGAGAAGATTTTCCAGACAAACCATTCACTACGGCTGAATTTTGTAATGTGATGGGAAAAATAAGCAAAGAAAAATCAAAGCACCCAGAAAAAAGTTTCATTACGACTGCATATGATTACGATGTACCAGTATACATCTCAACAATGAAGGATTCATCATTAGCGCTAAACCTAGCAGTTCACAGGCTACAAGGTAAAACATACAATCTAGATTTTGTAAGAGAGATTATTGAGCAGGCAGCAATTCTATATGATTCAAAGAAATCAGGAATTCTAGAATTAGGCGGAGGAGTCCCAAAAAACACAGCTCAGCAAACAGGGCCTTTGCTTGATCAAATTTTAAAAAGAGATGACGGAGGACAAGATTACATTATTCAAATTACAGATGCGCGTCCCGATACAGGTGGATTATCAGGAGCAACATTACAAGAAGGTAAAAGTTGGGGCAAAGTTCAAGATGCCCATAATGGAATGGTGACAGTTTATGCAGATGCCACAATTGCATTTCCAATTCTTGCACTATATGTTCTAAGTAACCAGAAGGCTAGAAAACCAAAAAGACTGTACAAAAAACTGGACAAATTATACAAGAAACTAAGTGAGGATTATTTCAAGCATCCAGACAATAAAACAAAAAGATCAAAAAAGAAAAACTAAAACTTGTCAAATCTTGCACGTTCAAGATCACGATCGTCTTTAGATTCTTTTTTGTATTCTTTGTAATGCTCTTTACAGAGAACTGTTTTTTTTCCAGTTGAATTTACTCGTAAACCAGCATTTTCAACTTTGCTAGTATTAAGAGAACGGGCACCATCCTGATCACAGCCTTCAAAATTACATTTTGCGCCTTTAGACACTATTCCCATATAGAACAATAATCAAGATGTTATTTATACTTGAAAATAATTTCAAGATTTTCAATTAATCATAAAAAAATAGCAGATATAATATCGGTTCATCGTTTATAAGAGGAATATTTTTTTCTAAATTTATGGGTGGAGCAAAGAAACCAACAACTGCAAACAAAGACAAGTCAGCAGGTTCCAAAGATACAAAGAAAAAGAAAGACAAAGGAGAAGGCGGACCAAAGAAAGCTGAAATCACAGTTATGGTAAATGAACAACAAGCTTTGAAGATCATTCAAAATTCCAAAGTTGTTACAGTTCAAGATCTTGCAAGACAGACAGGAGTTAAAATTTCTGCAGCAAATGCATTTCTTAAAGAATCAACATCCAAAGGAATCGTAAAAAGAGTCGGTGGTTATTCAGGACATCATTTGTATCAAGCAGTTTCCTCATAGATACAAAACACATCACCGGATTTAACATCCTTTAGTGCATCAATATTATCAGTTAATTTTCCAATAGGAGTCATACCTTTTGTAAAAATAGCATCATTTAGAAAAAAACAAACACTCCCAGAAGATGGCAAATATGCAACATCTCCTTTTTTAAATTCAGTTCTAGATCTTTCAATTCCAGAATCAATATTGGTTTCAAAATACAAAATGCTTTTTCCTAGTAAATGAGAATGACCTTCCAAAGGCAAAGATCTCATTATAGTTCCAACAGTCCTTGGAGACAAATGTCGTTGTAGATCACATGAAATTTTTGCCTTACCTCGAATTTCTAAAATTAGTTGTTTTCTGGAGACTGATGATGTACTCAATTCGTACTTTAAAATGATTAGATTATATAACGTTTTAAGGAAATTTTCTTACTTGTCTGATGTTGAAGAACCTGAATTAATTGAAGCTCCACAACCCGAAGAGGATCTGGATGCAGAGGTTGAGGAAAATGCAGGATTAAACAAAGCATTAGACACATATCGAAAATTAATAGATAGAAAAGATCTTGTCGAACCATTAACTGAAAAAGAACAAGATAATCTCGAAAAAAGAATCAAAGAGATTGAAGAAAGAGAAATAGTTGAAAAAATTGAAGAGCATGAACCAGTTGAAATTCCTTGTGAAAAAAACAAAATTACAATTGGGCCACCAACATTAACAAGATTTGAAAAAGCAAGAATTATGGGAGCAAGAGCATTGCAGTTATCATTAGGAGCACCACCATTCATACCAATTCCAAAAACTGCAAGAATTTCATTGGATATATCCATGGAAGAACTAGAACAAAGAGTAATACCAATTACAATTAGAAGGGTGTTACCAAATGGCGATTATCAAAACATCCCAATTGATTACTTTGAAAAATGAATCATTGGTCGATAAAACTTAAAAGAACATAAAATTTCTAAATATTGAATAATGCTCATGGAAGAGACAACTAAACTGAGTGGTCAAGAGCAGACCGAAAAATCTGAAGCCACCATACAAATTGGAAACTACCCAGTAATGGAATCTGCTCTTGAAGTATTGACAATTTTAGGTAAAAAAAAGAAAATAGTTTTAAAATCAAAAGGAAATTCAATCCCAAATGCTGTGGCAGTTGCAAACATCATAACTGAAAAAATGCTGAAAGGTAATTCTAAAGTAGAAAGAATAATTTTAGATACAGTATCTGCTGCAGGAATAGGCAACATGACGTCAACAATTGAAATAATTTTAATTAAAAGTTAGTAAACGCTTCCAGGTCCTTTAAGAAGCATATTTTCACACTCTTTACAAACTTGTTCATCAATGTTTGATTCCAAGTTATGATGAATCTCACAAATCAATAAACTTGATTTGATATAGTTACACAATCCAATGAATTTTGAAAGACTTGATGGAGTGTATGCCATATCAGATGAAAGATTATCACTTAATTCATTTATCATAGTTGCAACTTGTTTTTCTGCCAATAGTTTAGCAATAAGAGAAGGATCACCACGTGTTCCACGAATGTAGTTGCTAATAGCAGCTTGAGTTACTCCTAGCATTTTAGAAATTTCATCTTCTCGAATATTATGATCTTCTGCAAGCTTTTTGGCTAGAATAGCCCTTAAAGCAGGAATGAGTGTTTTTGATTCTATCTCAGCAGGAAGTAGCATTACCCCTCAAGAATTTGATAAAGGATTTAAAGTTTGCAATGTGTTGGAGATAATTTACCGAGTACTAGTAGGCATATCTATTTTAATTTCAAAACTACAGCAAGTGTATTGGATGAATTTTCTCAAAGTATCTACACATCTTTAGAAGAATCTTGTAGAGAATGCAAATCAAACTTAATTTCGTTATCTGGGGGGTTAGACAGTTCTATCATAGCATATTTTTTAAAAAAAAGAAAACCAAACGCATTGGCAGTCATTGCTGAAGATTTTGTATCAACAGATTTGACTTATTGCCAAATGATTGCAAAAGAAATGCAATTGCCTCTTACAATTTTTAGCGTAAAAACTGCAGAGATTCTAGAAGCAATAGAAGAAACAATAAAAATTTTAAGAAATTTCAACGACATTGAAATTCGTAACAATGTAGTCATGTATCTTGCAATTAAATGGTCAAAAGAAAATGGAGAAAAATCGATAATTACAGGAGACGGTGCAGATGAGCTTTTTGCAGGATACAGTTTTTTGATCAATAAATCAGAAGAAGAATTAGAAAAAGAAATTAAAAGAATATGTTCAGTCATGCATTTTCCAACGCAGAAGATAGGAAAAGCACTGGGCGTTTCCATAGAATCCCCTTTTCTTAATGAAAAAGTGATAAGAGTTGCAGAAAGAGTCCCAGCAAATCTAAAGGTTAAAGAAGAAAATGGAAAACGTTACGGCAAGTGGATTCTACGAAAAACATTTGAAAAAAACATCCCTCAGCAAATTGCATGGAGAGAGAAATCCCCCATGCAGGATGGATCAGGGACTGCAGGATTAACTGATTTGTTTAACACAGTGATAGGCGAGGAGCAATTTGTTGAGAAAAAACTGACAGTTGAAAAAACGGACGGGGTAGTAATCAGAAGTAGAGAATCAATGTATTATTATGAAATTTTTAGAAAATTATTTGGCTCTCCTGTAGACTCAAAATCAGATGAATTGTGCCCATATTGTAAACACAGTGTTGGAAAATCAAAGTTTTGTAGAATGTGTGGTGCGTTTCCTATCTAAACATTATTTTTGTATTTTCGAGGCTTTTTGATAAAAATTCTTCTACACCCATTACAGCAAAAATAGAATTTTTTTCCATCATGATCATGAAGTAACGCTAAATCTTCATCTAATTCAATTCCACATACAGGATCTACTGGCACAGTTTGTCCACTTTGAAATTCAATTTATAGTTTCAGTCAAATAAACAGTACATCAATCAACTGTGAGTTTTCGTAGTTTTTTTGTCACAGTATTGGTCATGGCAGAGAGATTGTTTACATCAATCATAATATTATCATGATTTTTCAAATGCACAATAGATTCGATTTCTTCAGATTGACCAAAAAACTCTTGTCTTCCAAAACATTTTTCACATACAAACCACTGACTTTGAATTCCTCCAAGAGTAAGAGGTTTGTATTTTATTTTATACACAGGAGTATGTCTGCCATTGCAGAGATTCACAGGATTAATTCCACAATGTCTGATTTTATTTTTCATGGTCACATCAGATGTGATTTTCAAAATATGTTCAACATCAGAGGGGCTCAAATCTTCAGAACCATTATCAATTGAATTTTGCACAATGATTCCAATCTCTTTGGTCAATTCAGACATGGCTAAAAAATCAGGATCGATTTTTTCATTAAAAACCATAGAAAAAACTTGAGTTGATCGTTAATTAAGAAGATCACAAAGTTCCAAAATTGGAAATAAGAAAAAACTAGGAATGAATAATTTCAATTATCTTTTTTGGCAAGATTCCGTAATCCGTATCAGGTTCAGAAACAACATACAGAATATCATCATTAATTATCACACTAATTGCAAGGGCTCTCTCCCTAGAAGCCATGGCAAAATTTACCTTACCAAGTTGCTTGTCAAACTCCTTTCTCATTTTGACACGAAGTGCAAGTTCCATGAAAATCATTTCATCGTCTTTTTCATTTTCCAAAGGTTCGACATTTTCTTTCATCCCACCTGCAACCAATCTTCCTCGTTCATTAATTACACCAGCAAATCGAATTTTAGGATCAATTTCAAATACAGAATTACAAATTTTTGTGTAATCATAAATTTTTGAAGACAAATTACTATGTCAACCTAAAAATTACTCATTTATTATCTTTATACAATTTCTTGTGGCTGATAATCTAAACGATTAGGAAGTCAATTTTTTCACCAAGGCTAGAAATTCATCCTCAGACATTGGAGGAATTTTCATTATTTCCAGATTTTCAGATACGTGTTCGGGTGATTTTTGTCCTACTAATGGAGCTAGAACCCCAGGAGAAGAACGAATGAATTGCAAGGCCCGCAATGAAGGTTTTAGATCATTGAATTCAGGCATTATGCCAGGAGTGAGCAAACGACCCTGCATGAAAGGTACGCTAGTAAACACACCGATTCCCAATCTAACTGCGGATTCTAAAATAGATACATGTTCATTTCCGAGTGTTTGATTTTTTGCCAGTAAAGCCTGATCATAATTCATGTTGTAAGGCAATTGAATAAATCGAAACCCATGGTTTTCACCACCAACTTGTTTTGCCAAATTTACTATGTCTTCTAGTGAAAGATACTGAGAATTATCAGATGAAACTCTAAAACATTCCCAGGTCGCCATACCATAAAACTTGATTTTTTCTTCTTTTCGTTTTCGTTCATACAATTCAAAAACAGATTTTAGATTTTCTAGAAATTTTTCTTTTGAAACATCTTTGATTTGTCCTTCAACTGCATTGTGGAGATACATTAAATCAAGACATTCAATGTCTAGATTTTTCAAACTTCTATCCAATTGATCAGAAAGATATGCAGTAGTCATGCAATGATACCCAGAAGTAATATCACCCTCTTTTACAACGCCCTTTTGAGAATACTCTTCTTTTACATATTCCCAAAACCCAAGAGAAACATCGGCATCATTTGTCACATATCCATTTTTAGAACTAATGAAAATTTGATCTCGAGAAATTACTCCATCTTGTATTAATTCTGCAATCGCTCTCCCTACAGAACGCTCTGCCTTTTGAGATCTGTAATTAATAGCAGTGTCAATTATGTTGATTCCAGATTTGATGGATTGTTTTACAGCATTCTTTACCAACTCATCTGTTTTAGAATCAGCATCGCCCAAATAGGTACCAATGCCTATATTCGAAAATGAAAGATTTGCAAAATTCTTGAAATTTTGTAGATTAACGCCTGAATTACTAGCAAATTTTTTAGTTCCTTCAGATGTTGCAAATCCCGAAATCATGTATGATCTAATCAATGACTAAATTTATGTTAAAGTGTCATAATTTGATTAAAAATCCAATAACAAACAACACACCAGTTAGTCGCCCAAACATCAATGTTGAAGACATGAATGGAACCAGATCATCTATAGAATCATAATTTTTTCGTAACCCAAGACCAGATTTTATCATCAGAGGTATGCTGAATAAACTAATCAAAGAAAAAATAGGAAACAAGTTTGCAGAGACACCAATTATTATTGCCATATATGACAAAAGAGGAAAAACCCAGAACAAGTTAGACGCTTTTTGTTTCCCAATTGCTATGACCAGTGTTTTTCGGCCTTTAGATTTGTCTGCGTCATGATCTGGAAAGGATGCAATAAACAACACCAGTGAGGAAAGAGAACCCACAACAATTCCAGCAAGAATGGATTCGACAGTTATTTGTCCTGACTGAATGAAAAACGTACCAATAACAATCATAGCACCCTTTACTGCAACAAAGAATTCACCTAAACCAGAATCAACAATTTTGGTTGAATAGAAATAGATAGACAAGATTGCAAACCCCAAAATTATTGCAATGATTATCCCATCAGTAATTACAAAGTATCCGCCAATAATGGTGCCAATAATTAAAAATGCGACTCCTGCGCGATATACAGAAGAGGGTTTGAGCAGTCCTTCGGGCAACACACCTGTTCCTCCACTCATTTTTGTTCTGGTGGTTTTAGTATCAATACCGCGTTTAAAATCCCAAAAATCATTTAGCAAATCCACACTTGCATGAAGTGCCATCACCCCAGCAAAAGTCAAAAGAGATTCAAATAATTCTAATGAAGAGTTTTGCCACCAGTTTAGAGACAATCCAACTGAAACTGCAATCACAGATGCAAGAAGAAATCTTACTCGGATAACTCGAAACCATACGGAAAGCAATAAAAAAACTCTAAATTTTTCAGTATAATATTCATGAGTTTTGAATTATGGTCATTATTTATATTAAAAATAATTTGAGTTGCTATATGATATTAGGAAAACATGAGAAAAATGACAAGATGGTTCAGATTGATTTGGACTTGGATTGTTCAAATTGTGGAAAAAATGTGCCTGGAGGCATAAAAGTTTCAGAGAAATATTATGCAACTGAATCATTTGAAAAAGAGTTAATCAGTTTTCAAGAAAATTATCTTTGTGGAATATGCAGAGATAAAAAAAGGACAAAAAACTAGAGTTCTTCCTCTTCTTCCCATTCTTCTTCCAAATCAGTTTTAGATTTTCTGAGGAATAGGAAAACTACAACTCCCACCATCAGAATTCCACCAATTACAATGTAAATTATCCATTCAGGCAATTCCAAATCAACGGAATCAAAGATCTTTTCAGGAGCATCTACATTTACAGTAAATGAATCTTTTCCTTCGGCATATCCTTCAGCTGTAGCGATTATTTCAAACGAAATATCAGGACCCTTTAATGCAGTCAAGCTTATGGTTGCACTTCCATCTGAACCGGTTCTAATCACATTTGGAGTAATTATTGCATCTTCAGAATTTGCATTAATTTTTATGGATGCACCAGATACAGAATCAGCATTTTCATCATCTACAAACAATCGAAATTCGACAGGTTCATCAACAGGGATTTCAGAGTCCAATCCACCTGTGAATATTTTTAATTGGGATTGAGAAGATGCAGTGGTAAGGTATACGGATGTACCATTGACACCCTTTGCACTTGCAGTAATTAGCGCATTGCCTATAGAACCAGTAGTTTTAATTTGAAATGAAGCATATGAGGATCCAGCAGGAATCACAGCATCATCAATAATTTGAGCTACGGAATCTTTTGATGAAACAATTTTTGATTTTACATCAAATTTTGGAATGACAGGATTTCCTTGCAAATCAACTAATTGGACAATTCCAATATTTTCTTGATGATTGGCATTAATCTTTTCTACAGGCAGTGAAACTTGTATTTGAGATGTTGGATGGGTGTTAAAGTTTGCACTCCCTTCCAAATCCAAATTGGCATTTTCGCCAATAGGTTCTACAGTAAGTACAATATCTGTTTCAGATTCAGATACATTAAATGAATCGCTTCTTAACTGTGTAAAAGTAAATGTGTTATCCTTTTGTATCTCAACTAGACCATTAGTTGGAGTTATCAGGTATTTTCCTGTCTCTTTCATGATTTTTGGACGTTCTTTTGCATCAAGGGCAATTACAAACATATCAAAATATCCATCACGATCAAAAATGATGTTTTCATCTCCTGTCGGAGAAAACAATCGAACTTCTTTTTGTTCCAGTGTATTGATTACTTCAGTAGTAAAAGAGCCAGTACCCACACCGTTAATAGATGCAGAAATTTTTACAGGGCCTGTTTTCTGGCCTGTTGAAATTGTGGCAGTACCATAAGAGTATGAACTAGTGATTTTTCCCCCATTTTCAATTGTTGCTATTTGATCATCACTAGATATGACATTGATTTTTTGGACAAACCCATCAGAGTACTGATTTTCATTTGATTGTATAGGATATAGTTCATCTTCTTCCAAACAATCTATGGTATATAGAATAATATCTTCAGGATCTAATTCAGTATTATGAGTTATTTCAGAATCACTGTCACCAGAATTATCATCTGATTCCTGTAAACAATCAGGATGAATTTTTATTTCTGAACCATCAGATCGAAATCCATCATCATCATCATCTTCTTCAATCATAGATAATTGATATGTAAAAAATGCTGTGGCGTTGCTAGGGATTTTATTTAATCCCAAAACATTCACAGTTGTATCATATTCTTTATCATCGTAATTATAATCAGTTGGGCGATTTCTTTGATCCATTTCAATGGATTGACCTACAGTACGAAATGTATCAGTTGCAGTTCCATAACCCTTAGAACTTACTCCAATCAGGATGTCATTTTCAAGTAAATTTTGTAAACTGTATTTTTGTTGAAGAAGGTATCCAAATTGATTTTTTTTGATCATGGGTTTTTCAACTAGTTGGCTAATTTTATCAAGATTTTCACCAATAGGATATTGTTCACTAGAAAAAAAATCTAGCGGGATATCGTCAGGAGTTTTTGTAGGATTGCCATCAGAATCAACAACGCTTACAAAAATATTCAAATATCTATCAAACTCTGCAGGAATTAATTTTGGAGATATTGATAGTTGTAATGATGTAGGAAGAGTGGATGAAATTTGGATGCTTTTAGCTATATCGAGTCCAGAATCCTCATGAATTGCACGAATGAATGTATTTCCTACTTTTTCATGAGCAGAGATTGTTCCCCACGCATAATAATCACCTTTTTTGATTGTCAACATTTGTGAATTCGTTGTTGCCAAAAGTCCATCATACTCTAACAAAATATCAACATCATTTGGCGCACGAACTATAACGCCATCATCAGTTTTTAGAAAAACTGTAAAAGGCATTTCAGAATTCACATGCATGTTATTTGTTGGAAGATTTAATTCTAAAATCAAATTATCTGGAAGATATGTTTCATCAGTACCCACGTTAATTTTTTGGAATGTAATTTTACCATCAAGGTTGGCAGTAATAGTTGTAGACCCAGATTTTTCACTGGTAATTATAGGAAATAATGCAAACTCTTCATTTGCTTTTAGAATAATTTTATCTGGAACGGACGCAATAGAAGGATCATCAGAACTTAAACTAATTGGTACATCATTAGATGAAGTAATTGGAACACCATGCTTGCTTAGAACAAAAATATATCCAACATTATGTTCATGTACTGCACTCTCCAAATGAGATGGAGAAATTGCTAATTTGATTGAATAGTCAGATAAGGCCTCTAAATTTTGTGCCGATGCAGAATTAATGTTTCCAGCAAATAATAGTGTTACAGCAAGTAAGAAGAAGATTGGTTTTTTTTGTTTCATTTTTTTCTCCATTTTTGTTTTTACTCCGTTTTTTTTCATAAAAAGGAAAAAAGGGTGGAGTTATCCACTTTGTTGACCGGCAATTACGGTTCCTACAAAGACAGCACCGTTTGCAGTTGTTAATTTCAACTGTGTATCTCTGCCTTCCTTGATATTTTCATCAAGTGTTAGGAGGATGGTTACTTGCTGTCCTGGTTGAACTTCTGCTGCAGATGTTGTCAATATTGTACCAGGTCCTCTGGTGAGAACTTGGAAGTCACCATTAGCTGGTGAAGCACTGGTATAGTTGTATACTGTACCACCAAATCTTACTTCACTGAGTGTGAGTTTACCTACACTGTTACTTTGTAAATAAACTGCTACATCTTCACCTACTACAAGACCATTTCCTGCAGTATTTGCTGCTGCAAATATAGTACCATCATGATTTATCAGAGTAGTACCATCAGATGCGTCATAGCCAGCAAATTTTAGAGATTCGATGTTTGGTGAACCACTGATTTGAGCAGAACTGAAAAATCCTTGTGAGAACACAAAGACAATACTTCCACCAACGACTGCGATTGCTACTAAAAGAAGGGTTGCAATAACTGGAGCAACTGCTCTTCTTGATGTCAACTTGTTTTGTTTTGACTGTAGTTTTGTCATTTCTGAATTTCTTAAAACGAAATAAGATGTTAAAGGAATTTGTGTTCAAAACGCACTACAAATCAACACAATGTACAATTGTTTTTATTTTTGAACAGCATTAGCCGTCAACTTTAAGAACGATTTCAGATAAGGGTCCTATTGAAAAACCATTAGAAGTGACTCCCTGTGCTAAAACATACATGACATAAAGTTCATCTTCAGTAATAGTTGGTGCACGTGCAGTAAAAGTAATGGTGTCAGATACATTTGTAGAACTACCTAAAGCAGCATTTGTAACTCCAACAATTTGATGAGAGTTATCACCAAATTTTGTAATAGTAGGCGCAGTAAAACCGGGACTACTAGTTACTGTGACTTCCGTCCACTCCTTTGGAACATTGATGATTAATTTTGCTCCAGAGTTTATGGTTGTAGTATCAGATGAATCCATGTCAGCTAAAACAATATTGAATGTTTGGACAGTATTTGGAACAATGGCATCCCGAGAAGATTGAATGTTTCCACTAGTTCTAGAATCAGAAACACTTGAGAGATATACATTGGCTATAGATGTAGGATCTGCAGACATTGTTGATTGATAACCAGATTTTCCAAAGGAACCTAATGTTGTGAAAACCGAACCTTGAACAAGAATAGATTCTAAACCAGTATTACCAGTAGGTTTTCCCGGTTCAACTTTTGTCAAAAATGATCTTGATGAATTAGCAGGTATGATTATAGGATTTGAAGGATCTTGCCACATCAATGCATTTTCAGAAGGACAAGACCAATTTGAGTCAGGTCCCAAAACAGGGGAAATTGGATTGAAAGTACAAGTATTACCACCTCTATCGAAAATGACATTGTTGGCATTTGCACCTGGAGCAAAGGCAGTCATGATTAATTTACTTACTTCCATAGGAGCATTGATAGGATTTACTACATTGATTCCCCAAACTGCTTCAGCGTCGCCTGATTCACCTTGTGCTGAAGGAATGATAAAAAATAGTTGAGGTCTTGCTAACAGATCATCATTAATTATATCAGGATCAGGACTACCACCACCTTCGCCTGCCAACCTTAAGAGACTTGTATCAGAAGCAGTATTACTATTTGCAACGCTATCACCAATTGCATAAGATGAAAAAGATAGAATATCACCGCTACTTCCAGTAACTTGTGAATCCCAAGTAAACATGACAGATGCACCACCTGTTAGAGTTCCAACTCCAGAAGGAGTAGGTGAAGAAGTGATTATAGTGCCACTGCCAGTTGTAGAAGTACTTAGAGGGTTAGGAGATACATTGTAAATTGGCAAATCTCCAGTATTGGTAACTATCATTGCTGTAGTGACATTTTTTCCAATTACAGGATCAGGAGGATCTGTTAGCATTTCAGCACGTAATCCATTTGAGCCACCTCCAGCAGAGTCAAGTTCAACCTTTTTGATTGAGCCATATGATGAAATTATTTTGATATCATATTTGTCAGGAGTCATTGCAAGTGTTTGAGTTGAAACAACATTAGATACAAATCCAGGAGGAATGAATGCATCATCAAAATTTATCGAGTATCTTGTTGTAGGCTGATCAGACAATGTTTTGTTTGTAATCCAGATACTTGTAATTTCAACTGGATTTTGACCTTGATTATTGATACTAACATTAAGTATGTCATTTGCATCAGTAGAGACTAAAACCCCAAATTCTTCTTGTTGTTTTTTTATCTCTATATCAGATACCATTCTCTGAGTGGTAACAATGTCAGTTTGTGCATCCAATGCCAAACTCAAAACAGAAAAACCAGCTATCATCAATACAGTGAAAAATAAAGCCCCTACAACAGAGGACAAACCACGCCGATTTTTAGGTATAAAAGGAGATTTTCTAAAATTTATCGTGCATCACCACTATCAATTAGAAATTCTACAAGGTGCATCCCGCCAGTGTTAAATTGAACAAGAATTCCCTTATTGAGTTGTATATCAGGTCCTGAAGAATCAAGTTTTATTAGAACATTAACAATTTGGCCATTTTTGATTTCAATACTTTCACTTTGCAAATTGGAATTATTTCCAGTAGACAATATGGAGAACATGCCATCACCTGGAAATTCCCCTCCAGGTAAATCCAGTATTGTTCCAGATGTAGATGAATCCCAAGGATATGTCGAACCAGCAATTGTAACTTTTTCTAAGAATATAGAATTAAGACCATTGTTTTGAATTTGCAATACAATAAATTCTGTGCCTCCAAGAGAAGGAACCGTGTCAGGATTTGCAGCACATGATACTCTACACAAATAGGAATTGGTAAGATTGTCAACTTCAGATAAGGTCAAGAGGTCAAACGAATCTCTAGTGTCATATGCAAGGAGTAAAAGATTCAGCGATGAAGAATCCAATGTAGAAATTGTTCCAAGATTTCCAGTTACAAAAGCATCATTCATAAAATAAGTAAGAGTGCTAGCTCCAGTTATCGTAACTGCCATCAACATCATGGTACTAATAACATCAGCAACTCCACGTCTGGTCTTCAAACGAGAGTTTTTTTCCTTTTTTAATTTTTGATTTAATTTAGATTTCATTTTGATTCTAAGTATTAAATGGAGATGCAACAGTAGTGATGAAATTTCCTTTTGCAGTGGTCAAAGAAATTTTGTATTCAGAATTAACGTAATATGGATCATTCCAAGTTAGTGAACCAGTAGTTAGAATTATTTGAGAGTCATCAAGATCATCAAGAATTATTTTTTGATTATTTTTAACTTCTATAGAATCATTGACATCAACCCAATTTGCAATAATTTCTTGAGTGTCAATTTTTAGAATTGTGATATTTGTTATGGTGGATTCAACGGTTCCTATATTTGCCAAACTAATTGAAATGTCATCAGTGTTAGGTTCAAATCGCACATGCTCAAAAATTATATCCTCTCTATGAATTTGATTTTTTGATTTTTCATGAAAAGAAAGATCGTATGTAAATGCACTGATACTATTCATGCCATTAAACAAGATTACAGAGCCAACGGAGCTAACAATCCCTAAAATCACAATGCTCCCCATGACCTGACTTACAGCACGTCTATTTTTTACAGAGATAGTAGGAAAGACATTTTTCACTGCTTGCCACCATTTTTAGAATACCATTCAGAAACAAATTCCTCCACATGTGATAAAATTTGAGTGAAATCAGGCTCAGATATCAATTGAATACCATAATGTTTTGCAAGATTTTCAACGCCATCATTAGTTCCAGATACAGTAACAAGTAGAGTGTTAGTAGGATCAATATCCAATTTTGGAACAAGTATAGAATTCATATCTGATTGATCAATACCTCCAGGCTGATTCTTTATGAAAATCAGAATTGATTCATCAGTTGTTTTGCTTTTTGCATAAATTGGAATATCATGAACATTTCCACTTTTTCCTTTTATTGAAACATTCAATTTTGCTGCAAAATTGAATCCTTCCAATAGTTTTAGCAATTCATCTTTTATCTGATTAGTGTCAGAGTTGATTGAAATTTCAGAGTTTTTGAGTTTATAGCTAAACGTTGTGACAAATTGTCCAGAATTTGTATCAAAATCATGTTCATGTTTTCTACAATGTAATTTTATTACAGCATTATCAAATTTTTCGGAGCAATCATCGCATTGATACCACATTGCAGGAACACGTATTTCTTTTTCAAAATTTTTTATTGATTTTTTACATGAAGGGCAATTGGAATTTTCACTGTTACTAAAATCAAAATTACTGCTTTCCGTAATGTAGCCACATTTTTTGTGCTCAAAGAGGTTTAATTTTTCAACACTCATGGAATGACATTTTGGACAGTATAGACGCATGCTTGATGAAAATGTATCAGGATGGATAGGGCAAACAATTAATTTTTCATACACTCTTTTCTCCAAAATTCCATCAGAGACTAAATCATCAAGACAAGAAATATTGTCTTGAGTCTCACCTATTTTTGAGAGAATTGGGTAGAATAAACGGCCTTCATTATAATCGATAAATGGCTTTATTGTTCTGTCATTTAATTTCTGAACTTCTTGTATTAATTGAACAGCCCTATTAGAAGTAGATTTTTGTAAATCTGTATCAGGTAACGAAATAGATTCAAGAGGAGAATCTTCAATGATCAATTCATTTTGAAAATCATTGGAATTTCCTCTAAAAATAGAGGATAAATTCTCCAAACCAGATAATTTATGATTGGTTTTAGCATCAGATTTTGAATCATCAGAGACTATTTTTTTTCTAAACATCAAATAATCACTCCATATGATGTAGACATATTACCAATCATTGTAATTTTCATTATTTTTAGAGAGTAAAAGGAAAAGGTTGTTCAAATGGACGAACAAGCGTTAAAACGCATAGTTTACGCATTAAATCTGAAATTGAAATTTAGTATTTTAAAAGATAGCCTATCAGTGTTGCAGAAATTACAAACAAGTAACAAAATAAATCCAAAATTAGAGAAAACAGAGTCCAAAGAAATTCCAAGTGAAATTGAAAACGAGATTAAAATTCCTCAATATATGACCCTCTCCAAATTAGATTGGGATAATAATGAAATCCATGCAGGAATAATCAAAGACCCAACAGCAAAAGGAGGACTGCGATATCAGGTAATAGAACCAGTCCTCTCAGAAAGAGATGAAAAAGCTTTTGAGATCATAAAGAAATTATTAATGACAGAGCTTACAGTTTCACTGCACGACATTAAATCAAAAGAAGATGCAGAGCGAAGATTGAAAAAGAAAATCTCATCTATGATTAAAAAATACAGATTAAAGATTCCGCCAAAAAACATTGCCAAAATCAACTATTTTGCAGTAAGAGATTTTGTGCATCTTGGAAAAATTGAACCCCTAATGAGAGATCACATGATAGAAGAGATTAGCTGTGATGGAACCAACATTCCAATATACATTTGGCACAGAGAGCACGAATCAATGCCAACGAACATCATTTTTGAAAAAGATGCAGAGCTGAATAATTTTTCTAGAAAGATGGCATATATTTGTGGAAAACATGTTTCCATGGCAGACCCAATTATTGACGCATCACTTCCCAATGGAAGCAGAATTAATCTTACACTAGGTCATGAAATCACAAAGCGTGGAAGTACCTTCACAATCAGAAGATTCAGAGCAGACCCAATTACAGTCATTGATTTGATAAAATTTGGAACGATTTCAATAGACATTGCAGCATACATGTGGTATTTGGCTGAAAAAAAGTCCACCATGCTAGTTGCAGGAGGCACAGCCAGCGGCAAGACAACTGCACTCAATGCCCTTGCTACATTCATCAGACCAGGAGAAAAGGTAGTCAGTATTGAAGATACTCAAGAATTGAATTTACCACACGAGAACTGGATTCCTGCAGTTTCAAGACAAAATTTTACAGATACACAGGTAGGTGAAATCAATCAATTTGATCTTTTAAGAGCAGCACTAAGACAAAGACCAGATATAATTATCGTAGGAGAAACCAGAGGAAGAGAAGCATATACATTATTTCAGGCAATGGCAACAGGACACGGAGGATTCTCATCAATCCACGCAGATTCTGTTGATGCCACACTTACAAGATTGACATCATCACCAATGGATGTTCCAAAAGCATTGATTTCAAACAGTCTTGATTTGATTACACTTCAATTAAAAATCCGCGTTGGAGATAAATCATTACGACGAGTCATACAGGTTTCAGAAATTGACGGAATAGATGATGAAACGGGTCAAATTAAAACTCATGAAATTTTCAAATGGAATCCAAAAACAGACAAACATGATTACATGGGAAACAGTGTCATATTTAGAAAATTAAAAGAAAGAGATGGAGATTCAGAAGAAAAGATCAATTATGAATTAACAAAGAGAAGATTGGCATTAGAGTGGATGGTAAAAAATGACATTCGAGATCACAAAGACGTCTCTGCAAATGTAATGGAGTACTATGCGGATCCTGAAAGATACTATGAAAGAAAAAGATTAGAGGTACAAGTATGAAATTAGTTGGCAACAAGCAAAAAAAGAAAGTTCAAGAAGAATCAGTAGGACAACTTCATGTATACAGCTACAAACTTCTAAATGAACATGTGAAATTTTTGCATCCAAAATTAAGATCCCTAGAAAAATCAATCAAGCAATCAATGATGCCAATTCCATTTGAGGTCTATGTATCCAGCATGGTTTTCTTTAGCATGATTGCAGGAGCATGTGGCATAGTCATGGGGATTATTGCATCACAATTTATCAACATACAGCCAGCCAGCATGGCCTTGTTATTACCACTGTTAACAGGATTAATGCTGTTTGGAATGACTTTTGGAATTTTACAAATGATTCCAGCAATCAGAGTAAAAAATAGATCAGCTAAATTGATTGAGGAGATTCCTCATTTTATTGGATACATGTCAACATTGGCCACAAGCGGCCTTACACTGGAAGGGATTTTCAAAGCAATTGCAAAAGAAGATACAGATGAAGACATTGTAAAAGATGCAAGATTCATCGTAAGAAATATCGATATTTTAGGCATGGATTTGATTAGTGCAATTAAAGACCTAGTTCATAGAACGCCATCAGGACCATATTCAGAATTACTGGAAGGGGCAATTGTTACTGTTCAATCAGGAGGAGACCTAAAAGAATACTTTAACGCAACTGCCAAAGTTCAGCTTGAAGAAAAAAAGATGCTCATGCAAAAAACTACCGAATCACTTGGCAGTGTTGCAGAAATTTATACCATTTTGCTAATTGTATTTCCGTTACTTGCAGTAATCATGTTGTCAATTATGGGAATAATGAGTCCAAGCCTTGCAGGATTTGATTTGCTGACATTGATGAACATTCTAACTTTTGCAGTAATTCCACTCAGTGGAGTTTTGATGCTTGTTATGATGGATACGATGGTGCCAAAGAGGTAATGATATGGAAGTAGTAAAAAGAAATCAAAAGAAAAAACAAGTCAAGAAAAACAGCCACATGCTAGAGCCAAAGGAATCAATCCTGAATAGCCACATACTAAGAACAATATCGTTTTCACTAATTGCATCAATTAGCGTACTAGTGATGAGTTTCTATTTTTCAGAGTATTCAGACTCTACAACAATTAGAGATATAGGATTAATCTTTGGCATCATGGTGGGAATTATTCCATTAACAATTCACCAGTTAAAGGAAGTGCAGAGAAGAGACAACATAGATAGAAACATGCCAGTGTTTTTGCTGGCATTACTAAGCTCTGTTCAAAGTGGTGCCAATTTGATCAAAGCAATAGAGCAGGCAGGGGAAAGAAATCTTGGAGCATTAACTCCAGAGTTGAAAAATCTCAGAGCAAACATTAGTTGGGGAACACCAATTGAAGATGCATTTGAGAATTTTGCTGAAAGAACTGGAACCAGAGTCTCAAGAAGAGTTACGGTTTTGCTAGAGATGGCAATGAAAATAGGAGGAGACGTATCTGAAAATCTTGAAATGATTCAGAAACATGTTTCTGAAATGCAAAACATTGAAAAAAGCAGAAAATCAGCATTGGCGCCATACACCTATACAATTTACATATCCTTTGGGGTATTTTTGGCAGTAGCAGTATTACTGACAACTAGCTTTTTTACAGAAATTGAAAAAGTCCAGGAAGGATTACTTGCATCAGGCAGTGGTACTGAAGGGTTGTTTGGCTCCCTTGCAAGCATGGAGATTGAAAAATTAGAATCAGCATTATTTAACATGGCAATAATTGAGGCACTCTTTGGAGGGCTGGCGGCAGGCAAGATTGGTGCCGGATCATATGTTGCAGGAACAAAGCATGTTGTAGCCATGATTGTGATAGCCGTAATTGCATTTAACATTCCAATGTAGAATACAAATCAGACATTTTCTTGTCAAAATGTTCTAAAAAGAGTAAATTTTTCATAATATAGGATGATAATAACATGATAAACTGTCATTATTAAAAAATACAATTTTTTTTTGTGTGTACTATAAGATACAAGCTTAGGTTTTAGTTCAAATCGATCTATTAGAAAGTACCAAAAATGGAAATTACAAACGATAGAAGAAATCATACGAAAGTACTAAATGCAATCGCTCAAAATGAGCCTAGAGTAAAAAGGATGGTTGAATAAAATGATGACATATCAAGAACATGTAAGCGGCATTGCATCAGAACTAGAAGAAATCCTTGACTTGGATGATCTTGAAGCTAAAGTTTATCTCAATTTACTTAGAGCAGGCCCAATTACTGCAAGTGCACTTGCAAAAGAACTTGATATTGATAGAGCAAGAATGTACAGAACAGTAGACAAGCTGGTAAGCAGAAACATCATTTCAACAACATTATCAAGTCCCAAATTATGCATTGCCGCAGATCCTCACGATGCGTTAAAAATTGCACTAGGTAAAAAAGAAGACGAGGTAAACAAGATCAAAAAATCAGGAGAGGCAATTATCGATAAAATTAACAGTGAAATTACAACAAATCAAAGTAGCAACGTACCCACATTCAGAGTAGTTCAAGGACGTCAGAATATCTATGCAGATATTGCACATGTCATAGAAAACTCAACAGGAACAATCTACATTGCAACTACACTAGATGATGTTTCAAGAATGTACCATAGCACTATTCCTGAAAAGATAAGCATTTGTGAAAAGAATGGAGGAAAGGTCAGACTTCTTGTAGACATGAATGATCCAAAACTAGCACCATTTGTAAAAAGATTCAATGCTACTGAAACAAGAATAGGCAAACTCCCATCTAAAGGAAGAATGGTAGTTCAGGAAGGTAAAAAAATGATAATGTCAGACTCTGCAGCATCATCAGGAAATTCAAGTTCAGATTCAGACTATTCTCTATGTACAAATTCATCAGAAATGGTAGACAATATTTTCACATTATGCTCATTTCTATGGGATTCATCAAAGACATTGAAAACCATAGATGTGAAGAATTTTGTCAGAAAGACAAAGTAAGAATATAAAAAAATAGGAACATCATACAGTTTGAGCCTAGCATTTTAGTAATCGTTAAAAAGCAGAAGTTCCAAGTTTGGGAATGGCAATTGAAATATTTGATGAAGAAAAAATGAGGGAGCTATCAGATGAAGAGAGATTCATAGCTTGTGAGCAAATTTTGAAAAACGAAGAAGACGAGTCAAAACGTTGGGATGCAGTATGGTTAATTGGAGAATTGGCTGAAAATAAAGATGAATCAGATCCAATGTTTAACAAAGTTGCAGATGTAATCGAATGGGTTTTAAAAAATGACAATAATGGAGTTGTTAAACATGAGGCATCATTTCAAATTGCGGCAAGAAATATGAGAAGTAAAATACCAGTTTTAGTGGATGCATCTTTGCATGACGAGAGCGTATTGACAAAACATGAATCTATTGAAGCTTTAGGATTAATGAGAGCATTTGAAGCAGAAGATTTAATCAAAAAAACATTAAACGATCCAAGTATAGATGTTAGAGAAACAGCAGAATTTGTCCTAAAAAGATTTGACAGATTAAAAAATCAAGGCGAATACAAACCATATAACATATTATAATTGAATTTCTAAATTATCAGTCTCAATCTTCAATTGTATTCCAAACAATAATCTGATATACCCCTAAAGAACATCTCAATTATTGGATGATAAACCAACAATTGTTCCTGACAAACTTAAAACCAACATAAACTTCAAAATACTTTTAGGAATTATTATTTCAGTAATCATATTTCATATTACAATCAATTATGGTTTAGAGTTAGAAAATGCAGATATAGTAATTTCAATTTTTTCATTTTTGAATCCATTGGCAGTTGCAATTGCATCATTCATAGTATCTGTAAAATACATTGATGCCGGTCTTTATCGTAAAGCATACCTTGCATTAGGATTTGCATATCTAATGATCTTCTTAGGCGAATTGACTTATTTGATTTATGACATATTTTTGGGTATTGATCCATATCCATCTGTTGCAGACGTGTTCTTTTTCATGCAATATCCTCTAACGCTTGCATATTTGATTTTAAACATCAGATTTTTTTCAACATTTACAAATAAATCTAAAATATGGATTATTTCGCTACCAACTACAATTTTACTTATCTATGCAACTATTGCATTCTCAGAATTAGGTGAAGCGGGATTTGATTTCTTTTATGGAATATCATTTGTAGCTTCAGCTAGCATACTTTTATCATTTGCAATTTTAGGTGCAACAATATTCAGAGAAGGACTTCTAGGGAAAGCATGGATGATATTGGTCATAGGAATTTTATCATTAACAATAGGAGACATTTGGTATTATTATTTAGAATTTTTAGGAGAATTTGATTTAACTCATCCAGTAAATCTATTTTGGTATGCAGGGTATTGGATAATTATTTATGCACTTTACAAACATAAAAAAATAATTTAAAAACACAAAGAAATTCTTAATTATTTTTCCAATTGACTTTTCTTAATATAGAATAAGGGGTTTTTTCAGATTCATTTGGAAGAATCATTTTTGTATGTTCAGAAAAAGAATCAATATTATTCATCAAATCATCAAATCCTTCGTAATCTTCAAGAGATTTTAAATGAATTTCACTCCAATTCCAATCACTTTTTTCATTACAAGAATACACTATCCAATAATAGTCACCATTGACAAAGAGGATGTCAAAAGGATATAATCGGCAATCAATTGGCCTTGATTCATAAATTTTGCATCGGCCAGTTGCACCATCCCAGAAAACACATTCATTAGAATTGTTTTTCTTTGTTATGGCATTAATCAAGACGCCATTAATTTTAACAGTTTGAAGATAATTCGCATATTGCGAATGGTTTTTTTTTATTAGATCTAACTCTGTAGGAAACACTAATGGAACTGCCGAATCAGTACAACAATTTTTGTGATTGCAATTACCACATAAGCTCTCAAACAACAACAATCATAATTCGCCATAGAATTAATCATTATCGAAAATGATTAGTCATGAAAATGAAAAATAACTAAAAGTTTTTTCTATGTAAAAATTTGTACAGTTTGAAGGATAGAACTTTCAGCAAGAAGGCTCTTTTTGAGTTGTACTTTAACGGAAATGTTATTTTTAATAATATCCACTTTAACATTGTCGAAAATTGTTTCGTATTTTTTGATTTTTTTACCATCATGAGCTAGTTCGAACCCATTTGAAACAAGCAAGCCATGATCAATTAAGAAATTGATTTTTCGATATCCAGATGTTTGAGGAATATGACAGTTTTCTAAAATTTTTGCAATGATTAATGATTCATCCATCACACTGCCCAAAATTGCTTTTTTATCCTGATCAGCAAAGGATTCCAAGAAAATTCTAGAGAGTTCAGGGTCTTTCATGTAAATCCAATTAGATGAAGATTGTTTTTTATTTTCAACTTCAACGATCTTTTTCAAGAATTTTTGCTCTAATCCATCTGCTCCTGCACCAAAAAATTCTCTAAGAACACTATCAAATTTATGAAAATTTTTAATTGCTTGAACTAACCCAAGACCATGTCTTTCCATTAATCTTGTTTCTATTTTATTTAGAGTGTCCTTACCTAAATTTTCTTCAATAGATTTTCTTAACGATGGAACCAATAGATTATCAAGACCATTTTCCATTAACTATTGTAATGGCAATTAGATTATAAACAGTGTGCCAAAACTTTTGTGACAAACATTTCTTTTTATAATGAAATTACATTATGCTAATGTCTTATTTGTGTGCTTTTTATCGATCACAAATCAATACATTGTAATTGTTTGTACGATCCTGTATGTGTTTAAAATAACATACTAATCCATATCATCAAAAATGAGAATAATATAACAGTAGAATGAAAATCACACGCTTAATTGCTTCAGAGGGATTTAATTGACTGCCCAAGAAAAACAAATCCTAAAGAAAACAGATAACATCTCAATAAGGATTGATTCAGATCTTAGCAGCAAGCTACATGAAAAATGCGCAGAACAAAAAATTAGTCTTAATACGCTCATAAATCATCTTTTAGAAAAACAGGTCAATTGGAATGAATTAATCACACAGATGGGATGGATTCCAATGTTTAGATCAACATTTAGAGAATTATCTGATTCGATTCCAAAAGAAACAATTGAAAAAATTGCAGAAACAACAGGCACATCAGATTTAAAAAACTCATTAAATTACTTGTACGGCTATGTAGATTTGGATTCAATCTTAGATTTATTTAAAAAAAGATGTCTAAGCATGAATGTTCAATATAGAGAGATAGAAGTCAATGGTAAAAACAAAATCATAATTCAACATGATTTGGGTAAAAATTGGCCATTTTTCATCATTGGCCAAATGAACTCAATTCTCAATGAAATTGGTTATAGGATTTTGAATGAGGAATACAATAAACAAGGATTTTCATTTGAAATAGTCAAAATTACAGAGAGCTAAAACCTACGCCTAGTATTTCCAAAAATTGTAGGATCTACCTATAAACAATAATGTTATTCCCAAATATGGGAATAAATGATTTCTAGAGAGATATTTTCAAAAAAATCAAAACACGGATACTATTTCATAATCATTGCAGCAGCATTATCAGCACTTATTCATGTAATATCAAAACCCATGCTTGAAAATTCAGAATATTCTGTAGAAATCAATCCAATCGTAATGGCATTCTTGATTTATTTTATCTGTGGCATATTTTTCACACCTCTAACAAAAAAATCACATGCCATTTCCAAATTTGGAAAAAAAGATTGGATATTCATGGGTTTTATTGGAGGGTCAGAAATATCAGCACTGATAACTTATTTTTACGGATTGTCAACATCAACTGCAGTTAATGCATCAATTTTTAGTAATAGTGAAATAATTTTTGGGCTCATAATTGCAATGTTGGTGTTTAAAGAAAAACTACACATCAAAGAATGCATTCCATTTTCCATGATAATAATTGGAATGATGGTTATTCCCATTGGAAATGATCTAGTTCAAAATGATTTAAGATTAGGAAATATGGTCACAGGAGATTTGTTAATTATATTTTCAGGATTTTTGTATGCAGTAGACATTACATTGTGCAAATATGTGGGAGACAGATTTGATGTAAAGAGAGTCACACAAATTGTGTCTTTTGTTTGTGCAACAATAGCAATTTCAATAATTGCATTATTTCAAATTCCAATGGACATGGATTTATCTCAATTGCCAGGAATTATAGTTATGTCTGTTCTTGGTACAGGAATGTCAACTCTATTTTTCTTAGTAGGATTAAAGTTGATAGGAGCTGTTAGGACAGTGTTATTGTATTCTACAACATCAGTGTTCGGAGTATTGTTCTCAGGCATCATTCTTTCTGAGACAATTACCACCATAGATGTAATTTCTTTAGTGTTAGTATTAGCAGGAATATTTTTGCTTAGAAACAAATTGGCCGAAGGAGAACATGATGAGAACACCCTACAAGAAAACATCCAAGAGAAGACGCCAAATAGATCAAGACCAATCAAACGTAGAAACAGAATATCTAAAACATTAATGCCTAAGAAAATTAGTGAAAATATTGCCTTCCAGGGATGGATAGGTGCAGGTTAGCCACAATTGTTATTTCCAAAATTTGAAAACATAAAAAAAGAAAAATTTTACTTTGAATTAAATTAGAAATTTGAAAAAATTGAGAATATTTAGGCATAAAAAGCAAAGAGATTATCAAATGTAGTTATTTGTAGTGAATTGTATACGATTGAACGATCATTCTTTTAAGACAAAGTCGATCATTTCCAATAATGGGAATAACTGCAAACACAATGCAACTTGGAACATTTCCGGTAGATAAGACAAATTATGAAGAAGTTAAAGATGCACTGGCATCATTTGGGTTAACTCCTAATCAAAGCAAGGTGTTCTTTTACCTAGGAAAAATAGGAGCAAAAACAGCATCCGATATCGCAAAAGCAGTAAACATTCCTAGAAGTGAAACATATCATTTACTAACAGCACTACAAAATAAGGGAATTGTTGAAGCATCATTTCAACATCCAATCCAATTTACAGCATTACCAATCAAAAAAGCAATTGATCTTTTGATCAGTACAGAGACTGCGCGTCTAAATAAACTCAAAAAATTAGGTCCAATATTAGAAACAATTTGGGATAAAATTCCTGGAGCCATCCCAAATAAAGAAAACGAGGAGGAAGAAAAATTCAAAGTATTACAAGGAGGAAATCAGGTAAATAGTAAAATTTTTGACATGATATTAAATGCCAAAAAAGAATGCAGGATTTTAGGTTCCGAAAAAGACTTTATGAAATTCTATCATGCAAATTTCCTAGATGCATTAGAAGAAAACAATATAGATTACAAATTATTAACTCCAATTTCAAAGAAATCAAAATACATTTTTGAAAACATTGATCAATCAAAAATCAAAAAACTTTGCTCAACAGTCAAGGAGAATCTTTGCTTTTTGATCAAAGATGATGACGAAGTTCTGTTCTTTATTAAAAATGAGGGAAACAATAAAGAGATGAGAGCAATATGGACAAATTCTGAAACTATAATCTACTCAAAAGCATTACTGTTTGACAATATATGGACAGAGACAAATTTGACAAAGGTGGAAATTAATGAGTAAATGCAGTTGTGGCTACATTACAGAGTGCCAGGATGAATTTTGTACCCATCTGGCAAACACTTGGAACGATGTCAGAAATATTCACAATTTAAAAACATCAAACTAAGGAATCATCACTTACTTCGATGGGTTTTCGCCCCATAAACCCAGAATCCTTTTCATGCCAAAATTTTATCTCAGTCTCACCATATTTCCAACAAAGCCATACCTCTTCGTCAAATCTCTTTGAAGGAAAGTCAAGCAACCCTTGCTCAATGCTTTTGACAACTACGCCGGTATTTTCCAATATTTCAACAGACTCATAGAATTTTGTAATTGCAGAATTTAGTTTTTGTTTCAAATTGACATATGCCTCAAATGAATTTGTGGTCGATACTGTAAGATGCAGTTCTTGCTCGATCTTCTTTACCTCAGTGTTCTTAGCCAGAGCATATTCGAATTTTTTGATTATATCGGGCAATGCAGCATTTGCTTCAGCAGTAGTAAAAAACGAGAACATGTATCTCCTCAAAAAACAGAGATTAAAAATCTTAGGTGGAAAATTCTAGTTTTACAGCATCCAAAACTAGGACTTTGCAATATCATAATCTTCTTTACCGTTACCGAATTTCTGCGTAATGGTTTTTACTCGATATTTTTTCCCTTTTTGGATATCATGAGTCAAAACAGTAGGCTTGCCGTTCTCATAAAATTTTGCAACAATCATCTTTCTTGAAGTATAGAATTTCTTTATTCCATCAAATTCTTCCTCAGTCTCAATATTTACTTCAGTTACAGTATCCTTCCCAACTTTTCTTTCAACATTTTCAACTTTTACAATAGTAAACAGTCCCTTATCATCTAGTTTTGAAAGTGAAGCCTCAGCCATATCTTACTCATCATCCTGCCCATCGGTGTTAATATTATCACATTCAGGCATTGACATTGAAATTTGATCATTCTGTATTAAACAATCCAAGTGGTTCACAATGATCCTAATTTTGTCTTATCGATAATTATTTTGTTGGGATTCAATATTTGTTAATTCTATCAAGGTGCAAATTTATAAGAAAAACATTTTCAGGTTAACCATGAGCGAAGATCAATTAGAAGAATTAATTATTCAGGTAATTAATGGGGCAGTTTCTACCATTCCATCATATCTAGACGAAATTAAAGAAAATAAAGAAGTACTAAAAGTTGAGGAACCAAAAGAATTCGTATACGGAATTGTAATGGGAATGGCACTAGGAATGGGAGGTGCAATTCTTAGCGCACAGACAGAAACTCCAACCGTAGAAGATCAGATGAGGATTAGGGACATCGTATACAAGCACATACCAGAGATTAGAGAACGAATTTTTAGCTGATGGAATTTAATCAAAAAGAGATAGATTTTCTGAAAAGCATGGAAGAAGCAAGAATTGCCACATCGCATGACAACATCCCTCATGTTAAACCAGTATCTTTTATTTTTGAAGACGATTCAATAATCATAGCCACTGATTATGAAACACGGACATTTACTAACATAAAATCAAATTCCAAGACAGGGGTTGTAATTGATATTTACAAATCAGGAGAGCACAAGGCAATGTGCATTCAAGGAGATGCAGAAATAATTGAAGAAGGGAATGAATTCAAAAAGTGGTATGATATTTTTTATAGAAAATTTGTATGGGTCAGAAAAGATCCCTGGACAGAAAAAGAGGCACCGTTTTTGAAGATAATTCCAAAAAACAAAGTTAGTTGGGGATTAAATTAGAAAGTTACTTCTTGTTCAATTTGAGAAAGCAATCCTTGTACGGAGATAGGCTTTCTTAAAACAGAGCGAATCCCTAAATTCAATAATTCTTGCTCTTGGACAGTGTTCATCTCAAGGGCACTGACAATCACAACTTTAGATAATTCCGAAGGACGTCGATGTTTAAGATCCAACAAAAAATCAACCCCACTGTATTTAGGCATACATATGTCAAGCAAAATTAAATCATAATCCTTGTAAACCGCCAATTCCAATCCTGCACGTCCATCAGATACACTATCAAAATCATAATTTTTTGTGGATAAAATATCTGCAAAGATCTGACTGATTTCAGAAACATCTTCAATGTGAAGGATTTTCATAATTTATGAAACAAACTAGAATTGATAAAAACAAGTTTGCTCATTTGAACAAACTATCAGATTTATCAGAAAAAGAATAATTTTGATTTTGCCACAAATATTCAAAGAAAACAATAAAGATGGAGAATAGTCAAAAAATAGAAATGAGTAACAAAATAAAATGCTCCCACATACTTGTTGAAAAACAGAGCGAGTCATTAGCGATCTTAGAAAAGATCAAAAACGGTGAAAAATTTGGAAAACTTGCCAAAGAATTTTCAACAGACAAAGGTAGTGGAAAAAAAGAAGGAAGTCTGGGATATTTTACAAAAGGAATGATGGTTAAACCATTTGAAGATGCAGCATTCAAACTTCAAGTTGGAGAGATTTCAGAGCCAATTAAAACAGAATTTGGATATCACATAATCAAAAGATTAGCATAATCTAAGAAGATTTAGATTCCCTAACCTTATCAAAATCATCGTTGATTTTCTGACTAATTTTCTTAAAATCAGCTCTAATTTCTTTGTGTAGTGTTTTTTCTTTTTCTGCCAAATCTTTCATTTCTTTTAGTTTGTTAGTAGCTACCATATCTTAGAATTAGAAAGAAGGGTTTAGAAGATCGTTATCAATTTAGACACCTGTAAAACCAAAATAAAATACACAACATTTTTTTCAGTTTAAAACAATCATCAACCATGGTGTTGAATGAAAAAATATTGGAAGAAATTTTATCATATCTAGATATTTCAATAAATAATCTAACAAAAGAAACATTTGAAAATTTGGAATTTGAGGGAGGATTTAACGGAGTTGTGGAATTTCTTCAGAGTCAATTTGACATCAGACTAGAAAACTTGTTGGGAGCAAAGAAAAGCAGCATCCATCATTTAGAATCAGGCATGAAGAATAAAATAATTCAAAGAAAACAGGCTATTTTTGAAAATATATCTCAGAAATACAGGAACTAGAGAAATGCATCTAATCCAGATTTTTTAGATTCTATCACCTGATTTTTTTCTAAAACTTGAGTCATTTTATCACCCATAGATTTTGCTGAAGTCATTTTTCGTTTCCCTATCCAATAATAGGTCTCATCAATAGTATTTTTAGCAATCAAGACAACCAGTTTTCCAGTATCCTTTCTACCTGTTCTTCCGCGCCTTTGAATATGTCTTACAGAGCTTGGGACATTGTCGTAAAAAATCACTTGATTAACTTCGGCAATATCCAATCCTTCTTCACCGACACGGGTTGCAATTAAAACACGAAAAAGTCCATCTCTAAAATTTTGAACAGTTTCAATCTGCTTTTTTTGTTTTAACCCTGCATCGCCGGCCTTACCAATCAGAATGCCTGAAGATATCCCGAGTTCAGTAAGTTTCGTATGAATCAAATCAACTGAATCCCTGTAGCTTGTAAAAATTAATGCCTTACCAGGTACAGATTCTATGATTTCCTTTAGTTTCGGAATCTTTGAATGTTCAATTCCCTTAGATTGAGCTTCATTTGCTAATTGAATTGCCCTAGTGAAATTAGGATCAACCTCAAACAATTCTTTTACTCCAACACCTTTTTTTGCCTTTGCACGTTCACAAAATTTTAGAAAGGGAGTAACACCGTGAGCCTCAAGCATATTCAAAGCATAGTGTATTCGTATTGCAGTAAACAATGGCTTTGCAGAGCGCCTATTCTGATTAAGAACAAACTGTCTAATTCTAAGTAGTGCTGAAAGTGATTGTTGTTCAGCTAAACGTATTCCATTCTTTCTTAGAACATCATATCTTTCATCCAATGCTAATTTCAATAATTTTTGTATTGCCTTTAGTTCAGGCGGAAGTTCAACGTTTATCCATTCAGTATTGGTTTCTTGAGTGTAAGGCTTCACATCTGGACTATCTTCTGTGCGTTCTGCTACACTAGAAATTCGTAATTTAGTTAGAATCTCAGTTGCTTTCTCTTTTTCACTAGGCAAAGTAGCAGTCATTCCAAGTAGTCTAGATGAAGAATCAGCAAACCATTCAGCAATTCCAGAATACGCATAATCACCCGCAGTCCTATGCACTTCATCAAATATGACCAAACTGAATTGTTCTGGAGATATAATTTTTCGATTCAAATCATTTCTAGCAATTTCAGGTGTTGCACAAACAATACTGTTATTCCAGAGTTTAGTTCTTTTTTGAATTGTATCCTCTCCCGTGATTAATGAAATATCATCCAAAGTAAGATTATTTTTTAAGAATTCATAATGTTGATTTACCAAAACTCTAGTAGGGGCTAAAAACAGAATACCACCTGTACCTTTTGACAAATATTCAGAGATCACATGTAATGCGACAGCAGTTTTCCCAAGCCCAGTAGGCAAAACCACAATACAATTCTCCTTAACTGCCTGGTTTGCAAGATTGATTTGATAATCTCGTTTTTCTATAGAATTTTTTTTCACATATTTTTTTTCGATAAATTCAGTCATCAGATACAGTAAGATTTGCGATTATTGATTTTATGCTTTCGTATAGTAAAGCATTGACAAACATATCCTATTCATTTTCTTACTAACCAAAATTTGTGCCTAAGAGTATAAATCAAATCATTGAAAAGACAACAAAAAGAGATTTTTTAATAATCTGTCAGACAAAAGCAGAACAATTTTCAAAAAGAAATCCAAAAATCAACAATGTCAATACATGGTTTTCATTCTTTTTCTTTTTCTAGAATCTTTCTCATTATATGAGGATTTTAATGAATAGTCATAATTAGGATACAAATTCTCAAATCTTTGTTCGACAGTATCTTCACTATGATCAGAATTATTATTTGTCATAAGATTCACCACATACTCAATTTTTTGGCTTTATAGAATTAGGATTGTTTGTGATATAATGAAACAAACATAATGCGTTAATGTTACAATTGCATTTCATAGTTAATCCTCAAAATAATATCCATATTCTGAATCGAGTTCTACATCACTGAAATCAGTGTAATCATCTTGAACTTTTTGAGAGTATCTCATAGCAAATGTGTGTTGTAATTCTAGAATATAAACAAGATGAACGATTTATTCTAAATTTTAATTCAAAATTTAGTCACCATTTTTAGACGACACACAAAATTCAATCTTGATCGCATATCAAATTTTGATTAACGTGATCCATATATTGAACAGACAGAGAGGATCCATGTGAGTAGTTCTTTTGACAGACCAAATTGGGATGAATATTTTATGCTTCAAGCAGAACTTGCCAAACTTCGTTCAAACTGTATGACAAGACAAGTTGGTGCAGTGATTGTTAGAAGCAATAGACAGTTGGCAACAGGATATAATGGAACTCCTCCAGGAATTAAAAACTGCTTTGAAGGAGGGTGTAAAAGATGTCAACTTCGAATGGAAGGAAAAATTGAATCAGGAGCATCACTTGACAGATGTCTATGTAATCATGCAGAAGCTAATGCGATCATGCATTGTGCAATTCTAGGAATAGAGGCAGGAATTAAAGGAGCAGTTCTTTACACAACATTTGTTCCATGCCTAGAATGTACGAAAATGGCCATCACCATTGGCATTAGAAAATTTGTTTGTCTTGATGCATATCCTGAGACAGATTATGATTTGTTAAAAGAGGCAGGAGTAGAAATTGTTAGTCTAGATAAAGAGAGAATTGCAAAATGGGCAAAAGAACTAGTAAGCAAATACGATAATTCAGAGTGATAAAATGCAAGTGAATTTGCCAGATACTAAAAAGATTGAATCTATGCCAGCATCAATGCTAGTATCTGCAACATATGACATCAATTCAAAATCGGCAGTTTTAAAATTCTACGAACCAGAATCTAAAAAATTATTTTTATGGAAAGATGAAACGAATCACAAGCCATATTGTTATTCAAGACTAGCACCAGATGAATTAGATTTTTTACAAGAAAGAGATGACATTTTAGAGATTAAAACAGTTCAAAGATATGATTTAATGCAAGACAAAAAAATTGACTTGTCAAAAATTACTGTGGCAGATCCTCTTGCAATAGGAGGAACTGCAGGAGACAAAAGCATTAGAAATGTAATTGAGACATGGGAATCAGATATCAAATATTATGAAAATTATTTGTACGACCGACAATTAATTGTTGGAAGATATTATGAAATTGAAAATGGCAAATTAAATGAAAAATCAACAGAGCTTGAAATTCCAGATGAAATCAAGCTTGCACTAAAGAGTTTGCTTTGGGACAAAGTAGACAGTGAAAGTATGGTAGATGCAGATGAATTTAAAAAATACATTTCAGAATGGGCAGATTTACTAAACCAACCAATTCCAAAAATCAAAAGACTGAGTGTAGATATAGAAGTAGAAGCAGAGATTGGACGCATTCCAGATCCAAAACTTGCAGAAAAAAAAGTCACTGCAATCGGATTAAAGGGCTCAGACGGATTTGATCAGATTTTTGTACTTAAAACAGAAGGAACTGAGGAGGGGACCAATGAATTAGATCAAAGCATCAAAATCACATTTTATGAATTAGACAAAGAAAAAGAAATGATTCAAGATGCATTTCAAATAATGAAAACATTCCCATTTGTTCTCACATATAACGGGGATGAATTTGATTTACCATATCTTTACAACAGAGCAGAAAGATTAGGCATCAAAAACTCAGAGAATCCACTCTACATGATGAGGGATTCTGCAACACTAAGAGAAGGGGTTCATCTTGATTTGTACAAAGTTCTTTCAAATCGTTCATTTCAAATCTATGCATTCAGCCAAAAATATACAGATTTTTCTCTAAATAGTGTTTCAAAAGCACTTTTGGGCAAAGAAAAGATAGACTACGGATTAGACTTTGACCAATTGTCATTGTATCAAACAGCAAATTATTGTTACAATGATGCATTGTTAACATACGAACTAACCAGTTTTAACAAAGATTTGATGATGGATCTGCTTGTAATCATTTCAAGAATTGGCAGAATGCCAATTGATGACATTGCAAGAATGGGAGTATCGCAATGGATTAGAAGTTTATTGTACTTTGAGCATAGACGACGAAACTGTTTGATTCCAAAACGAGAAGAACTACAAAGAAGATCAGAAGGAGTTATGTCAGACGCAGTCATCAAAGATAAAAAATATCGCGGAGGCTTGGTTGTTGAACCAAAAGAAGGAATTCATTTTGATGTAGTTGTTATGGATTTTGCTAGTCTGTATCCAAGCATCATCAAAGTCAGAAACTTATCATATGAAACTGTAAGATGTTCACATGAAGAATGTAAAAAAAATACAATACCTGGAACAAACCATTGGGCATGCACAAAGAAAAACGGTCTGACATCAATGATTATTGGATCACTAAGAGATTTAAGAGTAAATTACTACAAGAGTTTATCAAAAAAAGAGACGTTGACAGATGATCAAAGACAACAATATACAGTAGTCAGTCAAGCACTTAAAGTAATTCTAAATGCCAGTTATGGAGTAATGGGTGCTGAAATATTTCCACTTTACTTCCTGCCAGTAGCAGAAGCAACTACAGCCATTGGGAGATATACAATTTTAGAGACAATCAAAAAATGTGAGCAAGCAGGAATCGAGGTTCTATATGGTGACACAGATTCATTATTTATTAAAAATCCAACAAAAGAGCAAATTCAGATTGTAATAGAGCAAGCAAAAAAAGAGCACGGAGTAGACTTAGAGATAGATAAAACATACAGATATTGTGTACTTAGTAACAGAAAGAAGAATTATCTCGGAGTAACAAAAGAAGGCAAAGTTGACGTCAAAGGATTAACAGGGAAAAAATCACATACACCTGCATTCATCAAGAATTTATTTTATGAATTAATCGATGTCTTATCCAGAGTCCAGACAATGGAAGACTTTGTAAAAGCAAAACAAGACATTACAGAAAAGATTGCAACATGTGGCAAGAAAGTAGAGGCAAAAGAAATCCCACTGGAAGATTTAACATTCAATGTAATGCTAAGCAAGGCACCGTCTGAATATGTGAAAACAATTCCTCAACACATTAGAGCAGCCAAGCAATTAGAATCCATTAGGGAAATAAAAAAAGGAGACAAAATTTCATTTATCAAAATCCTAAACAAACCAGGCGTTAAACCAGTTGAATTGGCAAAGAAAGAAGAGATTGATTCTAAAAAATATATGGAATTTATGGAATCGACATTAGAGCAAATTACATCCTCAATGGATTTAGATTTTGATACAATGTTAGGGAAACCAAAACAAACAGGATTAGATGAATTCTTTTGGAGCTAGAATAGAAAATGGAAGTTGATGGAACACTTCTAACATTATTAGGAATTGCAGCTGGAATTTTAATTTTGATGGGATGGGTTGAGCAAATCTACAAAGGATACAAGACAAAAAGACTCAAAGATGTTTCAAAATTTTTAATGATTTTCATTGCAGTAGGTTCAATATTATGGCTAATTTATGGTGTTATTGTAGAGGATGTATTCATAATCGGAACAAACATGTCAGGATTAATCTTAATGATTGTAGTCTTAGGAATGAAGAAAAAATATGACATCCAAGCAAAAACACCATAATCAAGGAATAAATACAATATAAGAAATTTCAAAAGAAGATGTTTGTAATCAATTGTAAAAACTATGAGGAAATTGCAGGATACAAAATAATCAAATTTGTAAAGACTGCAGAAAGAATTTCTAAAAAATATAAAATAAGAATTGCGATATCACCACCACAACATCTCATCGGTTTAGTTTCAAATAGTTCAATTCCAATTCTAGCTCAGCACATTGATGACTCTAAAGTTGGAAGTACAACAGGATTTATCATTCCAGAACTATTAAAAAAATCAAAAGTAAAAGGATCATTAATCAATCACAGTGAACACAGAATTTCTAGCAAAGAGATTGAAAAATTGATCACGAAATTAAAAGAATTAAAAATGATTTCAATATTATGTGTAAAAGATGTTGCAGAGGTTAAAAAATATTCAAAACTGAATCCAGACTATATTGCAATAGAACCTCCAGAATTGATTGGATCTGGTAAAGCAGTATCTAAGGAAAAACCAGAATTGATCACAAAAGCAGCAGAAGCTGTAAAGAATGCAAAAAACAGTACAAAACTACTTTGTGGGGCAGGAATTGTTTCAGGAGAAGATGTTTCAAAAGCCATAGAATTAGGATCGAGTGGAATTCTAGTTGCAAGTGGAATAATCAAAGCAAAAGACTGGAATAAAATTATGGCAGATTTTGCCAAGTCAATGGTTTAATACCCCCTTTCTAGGATTGGTTAATCGTAAAAAATGAAACAAGTTTATTTTTATGACGAAGGAGACGGCAAAAATAAGCAGCTTCTAGGAGGAAAAGGGGCAGGTCTATGTGAAATGACCAGATTGAAGCTGCCAGTACCTCCAGGATTTACAATTACTACAGAGGTTTGTAACAAATATTATGAAAATAACAAAAAATTGCCAAAAACACTCATGGCAGAAGTAAAAAAGAACATTGCAAAAATAGAGAAAAAAACAGGTAAAAAATGGAATTCAAAATCAAACCCATTACTAGTATCAGTTAGATCAGGGGCTGCAATATCAATGCCAGGCATGATGGATACAATTCTAAATTTAGGACTAAATGATGAAACTGTAATCGGACTAGCTGAAAAAAGCAGTAATCCAAGATTTGCATGGGATTCTTACAGAAGATTTGTACAATTATTTGGAAAAGTGGTATTTGGGGTTAACGATAAGAAATTCGACGAGGTTTTAGAAGCAGCAAAGAAAAAACAAAATGTTGAAGGAGATAGTGATTTGAATGAAGAATCACTAAAAGAAATTGTCTCACAATACAAGCAAATTTGTGAAAAACACACAGGTAAAAAATTCCCATCAGATCCAACTGAACAAGTAGAACTTGCAATCAAAGCAGTGTTTGGAAGCTGGATGGGTGAAAGGGCAATTGTGTATAGAGAGAAAAACAACATCACTAAAGATATTGCAAATGGAACTGCAGTCAATATTGTATCCATGGCATTTGGAAACATGGGAGATGATTGCGCCACAGGAGTTGTATTTACAAGAAACCCAGGAGATGGAACACGTAAAATTTACGGCGAGTACTTGATTAACGCTCAAGGTGAAGACGTAGTGGCAGGGGTCAGAACAGGAAAGCAGGTAGATGAAATGAAAAAAGACTTGCCAGAATCATACAAACAATTAGCTAAAACATGTGAAAGATTAGAAAGACATTACAAAGAACCACAAGACATTGAATTTACAATTGAGCAAGGAAAATTCTACTTGTTGCAAACAAGAAATGCAAAGATGAATGCGGTAGGAATGGTAAAGACATCAATTGACATGGTAAAAGAAAGACTAATTGATAAAAACAGAGCAATTACAAGGTTACAAGCAGAACAGCTTGAACAATTATTACACAAAAGAATTGATCCTAATGAAATCAAAAATTATACTTTACTAGCAAAAGGTATTGCGGCATCTCCAGGAGCAGCAAGTGGGATTGCAGTATTGGATGTTAAAAGGGCAACTGCAATGGGTCAAAACGGTGCCAAAGTCATTTTAATTAGAGAAGAAACAAAACCAGAAGACGTTCCAGCATTCTTTGAATCAGTGGGAATTTTAACCAGTAGAGGAGGCAAGACATCTCATGCAGCAGTAGTTGCTAGAGGGATGGGCAAGCCATGTATTGTAGGATGCTCAAATCTGAAAATTGACCTAGACAATAAACAATGCAGTGTAGATGGGAAAGTAGTTCGCGAAGGAGATTCAATTACAATTGACGGAAGTTCAGGAGCAGTATACATTGGAGATATTCCAACAATAGAACCCAAAGTAAATGCAGACTTTAAACAGATTCTAGAGTGGGCACAAAAAGCAAAGAAAATTGGAATCAGAGCAAATGCAGACACGCCAGAAGGAGCAAAGCTTGCAAGAGAATTTGGAGGTCAAGGAATCGGATTGTGTAGAACAGAAAGAATGTTCAATGGGAGTGACAGAATTAATCTATTTGTAGACATGATCATGGCTGAGAACATTGAAGAGCGAAGCAGAATTCTGAAAAAATTAGGAGAGTTACAAAAGAGTGACTTTATGGAAATTCTCAAAGCCATGGAAGGATACGAGGTAACAATAAGACTACTAGATCCTCCGCTACATGAATTTCTTCCAAATCCCGAAGAATTGGCAGAGAAGATTCACAAATTAGAATTAAAGAATGCAACAAACGAAATTGCTGAAGCAAAAATCGTATTAAAGAGAGCAAGAGAACTTGCTGAAGTTAATCCAATGATGGGTCATAGAGGAGTCAGAGTAGGAATTACATATCCTGAAATATACGAAATGCAAATTCGTGCAGTTTTTGAAGCACTGGTAGAATTAACAAAGAAAAAAGTCAAAGCACACCCCCAAATTATGATTCCACAAATAAGTAGCATTGCAGAATTGAATCACATTAAGAAAATTTATGATTCCATCAAGAAAGAGACAGAATCAAAACATAAAATGAAATTAAAAATTAATTTTGGAACTATGATTGAAGTTGTAAGAGCCGCATTGACTGCAAACGAACTTGCAACTACAGCAGAATTCTTTAGTTTTGGAACAAATGATCTTACACAAGGAACATTTAGTTTCAGCAGAGAAGACGTAGAAGGTAAATTCCTTCCAGAATACATGGAAAAAGAACTACTTGAAAGAAATCCATTCCAATCTATCGATGTCAACGGGGTGGGTAGTTTGATAAAAATGGGGATTGCCGCAGGACGAAAACTTAGACCAAATATGGAAATTGGAATATGTGGAGAACATGGTGGAGATCCCAACTCGATTAAATTCTGTCACGGCGCAGGTCTCAGTTATGTCAGCGCATCGCCACATAGAATTCCTATTGCAATTGTTGCAGCAGCACAAGCAGCAATCGAGCAGCCACAAAAAGCAAAATCAAAGAAAAAATAAATAATTCTCAAACTAAATTCATATCATAATGACAAAAAGTATCAAATGTTCAGACGCAGGTAAAACATGTGGATGGTCAGCAACTGCACAAACAGAAGAAGAACTTATGAACATGGTGACTGAGCACGTTAAAGAAGAGCATAAAGAGATCGAACTTAATTCAGGATCAATTGCTAGTATTAAATCACTTATCAAAGACATCTAAATCTCAAATTTTTCATATTTGTAATATCAAAGTTGGAAATTACAACTTTGCTAATATGCCATGAAAGCAACTGTGAAATGTGGGATTTACAAAGACCTGTCCAGTGTGTAATGAAAATTATTTTTCGCTTGTGACATACATGTCACATATCAAAAATGTTCACAGCAAAGAGTCTCCAGAAGTGTTTGTAAAAGAATCAGGGGAATTGAAATGGAGATTAAGAAATGATGATTAATATTTCAAAAACACCAGAAACCAAATTTTTAAATCATTCAAAATCATCACAAAAAGGATTGTTACCTAGAATTGATTCAATAAAACAAATTAGACAAAAGATAGGCATCACTCAAAAAAAACTTGCCGCGATGACAGGAGTAAGTACATCAATGATAAATCAAATTGAATCAGGTCGTAGTCAACCAAGCTACGATACAGCTAAAAAGATTTTTGAGAGCCTAGCAAAGCTAGAAGGAGAATCATCATCTCACACGGCAGGAGATTTTTGTAGTAGAGACATTGTAAAATTAAAACCAACAAACACACTTCACGATGCAATTAAAAAAATGCACGAACTTTCAATTAGTCAAATTCCTGTTTTTGAGAATTCAGATGTAGTAGGAGTTGTATCAGAGGATGGAATTGTAAAACATTTGGCAGATTTGGGGGAAGCAGAACTAAAAAAAGCAAAATTGGCAGATACCATGGATTCAGTTCCACCAATAGTGGATTTCGATACACCTGCAAATGTTCTAGTTCCACTGATAAGATATTCTAAATGCATTCTAGTTTCAAAAAAATCAAAAATTATCGGAATAATCACAGCTTCTGATACTTTGAAAATGATGGAATGATTATGCTTTAGGATGAGAACACAGTTCTGCCAATACACCATGAAGAGATTTTGGATGTATGAAAGTGACTTTAGTTCCTGCAGAGCCAGGTCTAATTTTTCCCAAGAATTGTATTCCACAGCCCTCCATTCTTTCCACCTCACCTTCAATGTCATCAGTGTCTAATGCCATATGATGCAACCCTTGACCTTTTTTATCAAGAAATTTCTTAATTGGACTCTCATCATTTGTGGGCTGCATTAATTCAACTCGCCCATTTTCTAAATGAATGATTGCAACTTTAACACCTTCAGACTCTACAGTTTCAAATTCTACAGAATCAACCCCCAATGCTTGCTGGTATATTTTTGCAGATTCCTCTACATCATTTACTGCAATTGCAATATGATCAATTTTCATCTAAAATACCCCACAAGATTACAGTATTAATGGATTTATTTTATTTTAAAATATAAAAATAATTAAAATTTTATTTCAAGGCTAGAATATTGTACGGGTTTTATTAAGGGTGGAATTATATCATTACTCCACGATGAATGAGTTAAAAGTGAAAAAAGATTTTACAGATATTTACACACAGGATTCTCCATTTGAATATCTAAAAGAAATGGATAGATTAGATTACGATATTTCAGACTCTACAAAACCATTGTACAATGCCATCATAGAGCAACTTCAAAAAACATTATTCAGACCTGTTAATGTTTTAGACTTGGGAAGTTCATATGGAATCAACTCATCATTAATGAAATATGATTTAACAATGTCAGAATTGAATGATTTCTTTTTAAACGGAACAGAGCCTACAAGAAAAGAGACAAAACAATTCTACGAGGAATGTACAAGTAATGATAATGTAAATTTCTATCAAATTGATATTTCAGAAGAGGCTCTAAAATTTTCTGAAGAGATGAATTTGTGTGAAAGAGGGATAAATGTTGATCTTGAGGCGGAGAAATTAAATTTACTAGAATCATTTCCGAAAATAGATGTAGTTATTGCAACTGGTTGTATTGGTTATATCGGATACAAGGCATTTTCAAATTTACTAAAAGTAATCAAAAATAGGAAATCCAATTATAATGAATTCAAAAAAGAATATACCGCCCCAATCTTTGCATTCTCGGTTCTCAGGATGTTCGATATGAAAGATATTGAAAAAGTTTTTGAAATGAATGATTATTCTATTGTAAAAAGTGACATAAAGCCGATACGTCAAAGAAATTTTTCAGATCCTAAAGAAAAAGAACAGACCATCTCCATATTACACGATATGAAAATCAACACTGAAGAATATGAAGACAATGGTAATTTCTACGCCGATTTTTATATTGCAAAATCTAAAAATTAGTCCAACATGCTTGTTGAAATAATGGATTAAAGGTCTAATTAAAAAACTAGAACAGACCATAGTTTTAACGATGTATTTTATTTGAAATTTTTGTTCAGATTTACAAAATAATCACATTTCTTTTTTAGCCAATCCCATTCAGGTCGTTCATCAGATTCTTCATCCACCTTACATCCAAAGGGTTTGATACTATAGATAGTGAACAGCATAGAAATCCATACATGAAATTAATTGTTTTCAAAATTTTTCTTTTTATGCCTACTTCTAGGTTTTGATCTTAATCGGGTTTTACAACAAGGACATCTACAATCATCAATGTAAAAATAATGAGCACATAATGAACATCGCTTTTGGCCTGTTGAATAACGTAGACCATTTTTAACAGAAACTGTCTTTAGACGTTCACATAATCCAATACAAGCCTGCGCCATAATTTAGAAGTGAGTTACAAACCAGAAAAAATAATGAAGGGGATTCTGATTTGTCAGTTATACTTGTTTATTCTCCTCCTTTTGATTCATAATGATAGTATCCATTAAGAATAGATATACCAGTAGCAACACAATGTAGCACAGCGTATACTCTAAATTCAAATAGAATTTTTTGAAACAATTACTAAGAATTGTTTACATCGTAGGAAAAACAAGAGTTATTGTGGTTTTACTTAATTTTACTTCTAATTTCTTACCCAGAATATCATAAAACAATTCAGTGGCCAAGGTTTTTACATACAGAGACCAATTTTTCCCCAGATCATGTTGAATTTTAAATATGACCGTGTTGTTTTTCTTTTCTATATCATGTTGCATCCAAGCAACATTAAGCCATGTTCGTAGAATCTCTATAAAATCTTCAACAGTGTATTCGCCCTTCATGAAGTTGAGAATATCAGAAAATGTGTCTTTTTCTATCACTTCTGCCAAATGAACGATTTCTTTTTCAGTCAGTTTCTCAACAGCGTATTTTACAAAAGGCTTTGTCATGGGTAACAATCCAACTTTTCTTTCATATTTCTCCCAAAGAATATGATTGCTCAATATCTTTGAAATTAAAGCATTAAAATTAATTTTTTCAAGATCTGCTTCTTGTTTTAATTCTTCAATTAAAGAAGAAGGTAATCTAAGAGATACAGTTTTTGTTTTATCTTCCAATCCGATTTTCTTTCCTATATTGATGGATATTTGTCTTGAATAAAAAAGATAGGAGTCTTCATGCCTAATGTTTCATATGATTTATTGGTAAACTGATTGTAAATTTTGTAGGATGATTTTGTACAGATATTTTTCCGTTATGAGCTTCTATAATTCGTTGGCAGCTAACCAGACCCAAGCCAGTGCCTTCTTGTTTTGTAGTGAACAGAGGATCAAATATTTTTGAGATTGTTTTTTCTGGGATAGGTACGCCAGAATTTTCAAATGAAACTAAAACATTGTCATCATCTCGAATTATTTGGATATCTATCTTTCCCAGATTATTCATTGCCTGTATAGCATTAAGAAGAATATTAACAAAAACAACACGTATTGATTCAAAATCACAATAGATAGGAACATTGTTTTTGGATTTGTTTACATTCACAGTGCGCGGAATTGTTATTCCCTCTAAAGCAGAGTTTAAAATTTCAGATAAATCATTTAATGCAAAATCTAATTTTTTAGTATTTACAAATCCCAATACATCAGTTATTTGATGATCGATTCGATTTATTGAAGTAATGATTGCATTAAATTTGTGAATTTCTTTCTCATAGATTTCAGGATATTTTGATTTTAAAATCTCAATAGAAGACTGTATCACAGTCAAAGGATTTCGGATATCATGTGCAATTCTAGATGAAAGTTCACCTATTGCTTTTAATTTTTCATCTTTGATAATTTTATCGGTTTTTATTTCATCAATTGGAAAAATTTTATCACATTCTGTATTAAATTTCATATGATGTTTCTTGACAGATTCAATATCAGGAGCAGAGCAAATACAATGTAAGAGATCTTCTTCGTCATTAAACAACATTTGGTGAACTATGACACCAAATTCATCGGCATCATCTTCCAATCCCGCGACTAATTGTTCTTTGGTATATTTGCCCAGTGCATGCATGTCCAAGAAAAGAGGCATTATGATTCAACCTACGAAGAGATTAAAAAATGCATGTCTAAACAAAGGATTACACAATCAAAGCAGCGAAATAAATTTTCATCAAAGTTAAATGAGAGGGAAGCATACTTTTAGTTCAGCGAAATTTTGAAAATTATTACATGAAAGGTCTAACTAAAAGACCTCTTTTGGTCGATATTCTCCAAACACTTCTCGGAATGTATTACTAATTTCACCAGTGGTAGCATATGCTTTTGCGGCAGTGACAATGTAAGGCATAAGGTTTTCTTCAGTATCAGCAGCGCTTTGCATTGCAGATAATGCTTTTTCTAATTTTTTAGAATCTCTTTCAGCACGTAGTTTTTTGAGTGCTTTCTTTTGTTGCACTTCAATTCTGCCATCAATTCGCAATAATTCAGGTTGTTCTTCTTCCTCAGAATACTTGTTAACACCTACAATTATTCTGTCACCATCATCAGTTTCTTTTTTGAGTCTATACGCATTTGCTCTAATTTCAGATTGGAAGAATCCCTTTTCAATAGCCTTAACAGAGCCACCCATTTTTTGAATTTTTTTGAGATATTTCCAAACTCCATCTTCTATCTGATCACATAGTTCTTCAAGATAGTATGAACCTGCTAATGGATCAGCAGTTTTTGTAATTCCACTTTCATGAGCTACAATTTGCTGAGTTCTAAGAGCAATTTTTGCAGATTCCTGAGTTGGTAGTGCAAGGGCTTCATCTCTAGAATTAGTGTGCAATGATTGGGTGCCACCTGCTACTGCAGCCATAGTTTGAATGGCAACACGAACGATATTGTTATTTGGTTGTTGAGCAGTTAATGACTCACCACTAGTTTGAGTATGGAATTTTAATTGTAATGAACGAGGGTTTTTTGCATGAAACATTTCTTTGAGAATTTTTGCATAAACTTTTCTTGCAACTCTGAATTTTGCTACCTCCTCAAAGAATTCAATTGTACAACAAAAGAAAAATGACAAACGAGGTGCAAAGTCATCGATTTTTAATCCTTTGTCAATACAAGTTTGAATATATGCAATAGCATTAGCCAAAGTAAATGCAACTTCTTGAGTTGCAGTACAACCAGCCTCTCTCATATGATAACCGGAAATAGAAACAGGATACCAAGAAGGAACTTTTTCTGCACAGTATCCAATCATGTCGCCGATTAATCGCATGGAGGGCTGTGGCGGATAAATGTAAGTATTTCTTGCAATGTATTCTTTGAGAATATCATTTTGGGTAGTTCCACGAAGTTCATTACTTTTGAATCCTTGAGATTCCCCTACTGCAATATAGTATGCCAACAATGTTGAGGCAGTAGAATTAATTGTCATTGAAGAACTGACTTTGCCTAATGGAATGCCATCAAATGCAGTCATCATGTCTTTAATGGATGTAATTGACACACCAACTTTTCCCACTTCGCCTTCAGCTTGGGGAGAATCTGAATCATATCCAATCTGAGTTGGCAAATCAAAGGCCATACTAAGACCAGTTTGACCTTTTTCGAGCATGAATTTGAATCGTTCATTAGTTAGTTTTGCATCACCAAATCCAGAATACTGTCTCATAGTCCAAAATCTATCTCGGAACATCCCAGGATGAATACCTCTAGTGAAAGGATATTTTCCTGCATCTTCGACAGGTCTCTTTTTTGTAGATTTTTGATAGATTCGTTTTACCGGAAAGTTAGAATCAGTGAAAATTTTCTTTTCAGGAGTTTTAGATTTAGGGGATTTTTTTACGGCCATATTATCACTTTAACAGGGATTTTGTAATTTTATCTCCAGCTAGGAATGGATCTATGTCTTTGGATTGTAATTTTTTGAGATATTTTGAAAACGTTTTATCGGAAATCAGCATGTCATCAATCTTTTCTTTAATGTTATTTAAAACAATATCTTTTAGTTCGGTTTCAAGGCGTTCACGATCCTTTGCATCTTTTGATTTCTTTTTAGACTTCATCATATCCTGAAGGGTTTTGGCAAAAACAGTAATTCCAGAATTCTTTTTTACTGAGGTTTTCAGAATTGTTGGATTTCGTTCAGAATCACCAATGAAATCACGAACAGCATCAAACAGTTGATTTGTTCCAGCCAAATCACTTTTGTTAATTAGGTAAATATCTCCAATTTCGGTCAAACCCGCTTTAATTGTTTGAATACTATCACCAGTATTAGGATTAAAAACAACTACCGTGATATCTGCAATATTTGAAATTTCTACTTCGGTTTGTCCAGCTCCCACACTTTCAATAATAATAGGATTAAATCCAGAATACTCTAAAACACGAATGCTGTTACGCAATGAACGAGAAACTGCACCAGTTGCACCCCTAGACGCTATGCTTCTAATGTATGTACCAGAATCCGTAGATTCACTCATCCTAACACGGTCTCCCAGAATAGCTCCACCAGTAACATGACTTGTTGGATCAACTGCTAAAACAGCAGGTTTCATTCCTAATTTTTTTAAAGCAATTGCGGTTTTGTTAATCAAGGAGCTTTTTCCAGCACCTGCAGGGCCAGTAATCCCTACAATCATTGAATTTCCACTCTCTTTGAAAATTTTTTTCAATAATTTTTTAGACTCATTGGGATCATTTTCTACAATAGTTATCGCTTTTGCGATAGCACCGCGTTTACCTTTTTTTAGATCAACCAGCAAATCCAATATACAATAAATGATTCAGAGGTGCAATAAAATCTTGTATACGATCTAGGGGACAGCATAGATTACAGGAGGAATAGATTCTCCCAAAGGATGAATCTCAGTTTTTAATTGAATATGACCAAAATCTTCATGATCAATTTCTAAAACTATAGGATGGACAGCCCAACCATATTTTGGTTTGGTGGGAAATGGAACAATTTCTATAAACTCTGAATCAGAGAATGTTTTTTGAAATGATTCATCCATGCCAAGAATTTCCAACACGACACCAGTGGTTTTATCAGAATTATCAAAAAAGGAAATTTCAACATATCCAGATTCATAGTAAATTGCTTCTACTTGAAATGTTTCGCGAAGGGCATCCTTATCATCAGATGCACCCCCAGTCAAGAAAATAATTGCCAAAATTGTAAAGACTCCAAGAAAAATTGGAGGACCAAGTTTTTTAGCCATCTTTAAACTCTTTTTTCATACTTCTAAGGAATTTTGAGTTTATTCTAATTCTCTCCAGAGTTTGAGATTGAGTTCTTTCAGTTCCGGGAGTAGGATTCTTTTTGAAAAAGATTGTAATTTCTTTTTCCATAGAATCGTCTGCAACAGAGGCTATACTTGCAACAATTCTGTTAAAGAGAGGATTTCCATGACCAACTTTTTTGTTGAGTTTTTTCCAATTTTTCTTTAGCCAAGGCCACAAAACTTTATCGCCATATGGATTTCCAGCAACTTTCATTATTGGCAACTGCATGTTTTGTGAACGAACTTGGGAAGTTTGAGAGAAATTAAGAGATTTTAAAAGTAATTTTTTGTCTTTGAACCCACATAGTGCACCTAAAAATCGGAGTTTTTCTTCCATTGTTTTTGCAGTTTTGTATAATTTTGTAAGTTCAGAGTGAGTTTTTGCATTTCCATTCCATGCAGCAATTGAACAAATAGGCTCTACTAAATCAGGAGACAGAGAACTTGTGGATTTTAAGAATTTTCTGTATTTATCAAGCGCTTTATCAGTCACATCTTCATCATTCATCTTACCTAATACCGATATTGTGAATCCACGTAGTAATGCATCAGTGTGTTTATCAGATTTTCGTGGCTCCCATCCCAGATTGGAAAGTATTTTTCTAAAGTAATTCACAGCATATCCACGAATTTCTTCTGCAAATGGTTCATCAAATGCACGGAAATATAATGAGGCCAAATTATGTGCAACGTTAACTGATGCAAGATAGCTGTCTTCTTCAAAATAGGCATCCGAAAAGTCAAGATAGTTTCTTACTTGTTCATCTCCTGAAACACATAATGAAAATAAATCATTTTGAATAGCCCACCTGTCAATTGGAGCTATACGTTTTTCATCTACGAGCATTTTCAAGTCAAGTAAAATCCCTTCATCATATTTTACACGATAGAATCCCTTTCGTCCATAGTTGGCAACAAAACCCAAAGTATTTTTTGGTAATTTTACAGACATGGATTTCTTTGTGAATAATTTTTTGGAAATTTCTGATTCCAATCCAAGAGACAGTGGAATAGACCACAAACCTTTACTGAATTTTTTTTCAGGTTCAAGCAAGTATCTTTTTTGTTTTAATTTTAGAGTATTCCCATCTTGATTAATTTCAACAAGAGGAAATCCAGGTTGTTTTAGCCAAGTATTGACCATTGATGAAACAGGCATTTTTGAAGCACGGCCAATCGCATCCCACAAATCTTGCCCCTTTGCATTTTGATATTTGAAATCAGAGAGATATTTTTTTAATCCTTTTTGGAAATTTGGTTCCCCAACATAGTTCTCCAGCATTCTTAACACACACCCTCCCTTATCATAAGAAATTGCATCAAAAATTTCACGAATCTCGGCTGGAGAATTTACTTTAACATCTATAGGATGAGTGGTTTTAAGAGAATCAAGACCCATGGCAACGTTCATTGCATCCTCAACAAACTGATTCCACAAATCCCATTCAGGATAAAATTTATCAACAAATTTTGTTGCCATAAATGTTGCAAAGCTTTCATTTAGCCACAAATCATTCCACCATTTCATAGTTACAAGATTACCAAACCATTGATGTGCAATTTCATGAGAAATTACCTCTGCAATGAATTGTTTTGTTCTAGTAGAGGAAGTTCTAGGATCATAAAGCAGAATGGTCTCTCTGAAAGTAATTGCTCCCCAATTTTCCATTGCTCCAGCTGCAAAATCAGGAACTGCGATTAAATCCAGTTTTGGTAGAGGATATTTTAGTCCAAAATACTTTTCATATGAAGTGAGAAGTCTTTTTCCTAAATCCAAAGAGAATTTTCCTTTGGATTTGTTTCCCTTAGTAGTGACAACCCTGATCTGAATTTTTCCAACCTTTCCTGAGAGATATTCAAATTCACCAACTCCCAAATAGATCAAATATGTTGACATGACAGGAGTTCTAGAAAAATTATACAAAGTTTTGCTGCCAATTTTTTTCTTTGATTTAATTGGCATGTTTGAAATTGCAGTAAATCGGTTATCTGCAATAATGGAAATATCAAAGGTAGCTTTTGCCTCAGGTTCATCCCAACAAGGAAATGCTCTTCTGGCATCTGCGGCTTCAAATTGAGTGGTTGCAAGATATTTTGTCTTTCCATTTTGAACATATTGACTACGATAAAATCCAAGCAGTCTATCATTTAGAATGCCTTGAAATTCCAAATCAATTGTGAACTTTCCTTTAATTTTCTCAGATAGTTTGATTTGCAATTCTTCTTTTTTCTCATTAGTTTTTGGAAAAGATTTGATGAGCTTTCCATTGGATTTTACCACACAGGAAGTGATTTTTAGCTCTGCACAATCCATAGTTATGACATTGGTGGATTTTTTACAATCTACAGAAATAATTTCGCTGCCAGCAAAAATGAATTTTTTAAGATCAGGTTCAAAAGTTAATTTATAGTTAATTGGAATTACGTCCACATTTGGTGTATTTTGGATGCACTTTAAGTAGATTTTCTATTTAGATTTATGTCCAAGGATCAGATTTTTCATCCCAAGTAATTGCACTGTATCCATATTCATCCAAGGAATGACTATTTTTCATAGAGATAAGAAGACACTCATCAGAACAATGAGTCATATCAGGATTTTTCATAAACTTTTCACAATTTTCACAATATTCTCCCATGTCAAATAATCAAGCAAATTAATTCATATTATAATTATAGACAATTATCAAATTTGAGAACATATTGTAGCCACTGAATCATCTTTATATTCAATCCATTATAGATATTTGTATAAATTGGATTCAATAAAACGACAACTACACACTCCAAAAAAAGAGAAAACACGTAGTGTGACCTATCGTCTACCGGTAAAACTTGTAGAAGAGTTAGAAGCAGAAGCAGCCAATAAGAACATCTCCCACAACGTCATGGCTAAACAAATTTTAGAAAAATATGTCCAATGGGACAGATTTGCAGAAAAAATCGGCATCATACCAGTCCCAAAAAAAATTCTCGATACATTAGGTATTGACATGACTGCAGAAGAAATCAACGAAATAATTAATGTGATTAAACCGTTTATTAAAAACACAGTTCTGTTTATCAAAGGAAAATACGATTTGAAAAGATGTATTGAAACTTTAGAGGATTACATGCGCGCATCAGGTATGAAATCAGATCATAGAATAGAAGGAGATATGCATCATTTTATCATTCAGCATGAATTAGGAGGTAACTGGTCAATATTCACAGAACAGTTATTGCAAGAAATTTTCAAAGAATTTTTGCCAGATTCAAAAATGAAATGTCAAACAACAGAATCAACAGTTATTGCAACAATAGGGTTAGGAGAAGATTTCAGCGAACATGAGTATTAAAAAGAAGATTAGTTTTTGTTAAAAACCACATCCACTTCAATTTTCCCATCATGAAAACTAGTGTTCACTTCTCGGATTTTGCTCTTGTACAAAAATAATCTCTTTCCTTCATCAGTAATCACCCCAGAAGTTCGGATCATTTTTGAATCATGTAGTTGTTGAATGCGCCTATATACAGTACTGAGAGGAATTTCTTTTTCTCGAGATATCTCGATGGCAGATTTTGGAGTATCCATTATTGCCTCTAAAATTGCTCTACAATATTTATCAGAAAGAATTTCTAGAAAAGAGTCTTTTCTTTCTGGTTCTTCTATTTTTAATTGATTTAGGACTTGCATAATATTACTAGGTGATGTTATGATATAATTAGTCAGAAGACACATGTGTGCATTGCAAGACAAAAATGATTAAGGTTTTACAGATTGTTCAGCTTTTAATCCCTTATACCGATTTCTTATCGTAACTTCTGTAACTCCTGCAGCTTCAGCAAGATCTCTTTGTGTGATTGAAACACCGTTCTTAACACAAGAGAGGTACAGAGCAGTTGCGGCAAGACCCATAGGATCTTTTCCAGCAGATTCTTTTCGTTCTTGTGCCTCTTTGAGCACTTTGACAGCATATCGTTTGGTTTTTTCAGATATCTCAAGTTTGCTAGATATTCTTGCAATACATTGAATAGAATCCACCACAGGCATTTTTAGTTCCAATTCATGATGCAGTAATCTATAACATCTTGCAATGTCTTTTCGTTTTACATTTGCAGCATCTGCAACATCTTTTAGTGTTCTAGGTGTTTCAGTATCTCTACATGCAGCATAAAGAGATGCGGCAATCATAGCAGAAATTGATCTTCCACGAACTAATTTCTTCTCCAATGCCTTTCTGTAAATGTATGCTGCTTTTTCTAAAACATTTGCAGGAATTGAAACTTTGTCTTTTAATTTATTTAAATCACTTAGAGCTTGTCTCAAATTTCTATCCACAGGAGCATGAACTTGACTTCGACTATCCCATGTTCGCAATCTCTCAATAGTACTTTTCATAGATGTAGAGAGAGGTTTTCCAGAAGCATCTTTGTTTAAAGGATTAATCACAGTAGACAACCCCATGTCATGAATCATCAAAGAGGAAGGTGCACCAGTTCTTGCAGGATCCGACCCACCATCTTTTTGAAATGATCTCCACTCAGGTCCAGACTCTTGAGATTTTTCAGTAATCACATACCCACATTTTCCACAAAATTGTTCCCCTGTAACTTCATCAGTTAGCAAAGAATTTTTTCCACAACGGGCACATGTAGGATTATCCATTTTAGTTTCCCATCCTAACAATTGAAATATTGTAAATGAGCATATGTTCTGACATGATTTAGAAGCATTTCTCATCTATAAGAAGGGTGAGTATTTTCTTGCAGTGACACAGAAATTTTAGATTTTATGCACCAACTATAATTTCAGGAGAAGACATGCCTCCATAGCCAGGGTCAATGGTTTGTTTTGGATTTAACGATGTGTCATGATGACATGCCTTGTTGCAGACAGGGCAAAATTTTCTATCAAGTACAATGCACTGGCAGATGTGATTTTTAACATAGGCTTGCGCAGCTTGATTCCATTCACCTGTTCCGTTACAATAAACACAGATGTTTGTAGATGACGAACCAACACCTTTACAAAAATCACAATAGTCTTCAGTCATATCTTATCGACACTTATGCAACATTAATCAATATATTTGAAGAGGTAAACCAGTGAAAATCAAATAAAGCTTTTAAAATATCCCAAATTACAACTATAATTATGAAGCAAAAAGTAGCATCTCGCAGTATCAAAATTTTAGTTGCCAAATTAGGATTAGATGGTCACGATAGAGGGGCACTGGTACTATGTAGGGCATTTAGAGATGCTGGAATGGAGGTTATTTATTCAGGACTTTTTGCCACTCCAGACAGAATTGCACAAATTGCAGAAGATGAAGATGTAGATGCAATTGCAATGAGTTTGTTAAATGGTGCACATGGAACATTGTTCCCAAGAGTAGTTAATGCGCTAAAAAAGAAAGGAATCAAAGATGTGTTAATAGTAGGAGGAGGAGTAATCCCTGAAATTGATCATGATGAACTTGTAAAAGCAGGAGTGGATCATGTATTTGGACCAGGAACACCACTACCTACAATCATAGACCACATAACAAATGGTGTTTCTAAATTAAGAAAAATATAAGAAAAAAGATTATTCTGTGGAATCAGGCCACATCATTTTGCGCATTTCTTTACCAACTTTTTCAATTTGGTGTTCATCATATTCTTTCATGTATTTGTCAAATGCATCTTTGCCGTTTTTCTGATATTCAGAAATCCACTCATTGTTGAATGTACCATCTTGAATCATGGTGAGAACTTTTTTCATGTTCTCTTTGTTTGCTGAATCCATAACCATAGGTCCACGAGTTAATCCACCATATCTGGCAGTTTCACTAACGCGTCTCCACATTCCATTAATGCCATATCTCTGAATCATATCTACAATGAGTTTGAGTTCATGTAAAACTTCAAAGTATGCAATTTCTGGTTGGTATCCTGCCTCAACAAGAGTTTCAAATGCATTTGTAACCATAGAAGCTGCTCCACCGCAAAGGTCTGCTTGTTCACCAAACCAATCAGTTTCTACCTCTTCTTTGAAAGCAGTTTTGATTAATCCAGCTCTTGCACTACCAATTGCTTTTGCAATTCCTAGCGTTCTATCCCAAGCCTTTCCTGTAGAATCTTGTTCTACAGCAACAATTGCAGGAGTTCCAAAATTATCAAGATATGTCTCTCTAACTTTAGAGCCAGGTCCTTTTGGTGCAATCATGATTAAATCTACATTGCTTGGAGCTTCAATCCATTTCCAATAGATTGCAGCTGCATGAGAAAATGACAATGCTTTTCCATCTGAAAGATTTGGTCCGATTTCATCTTTGTATACTTGACCTTGAATCATATCAGGAATCAATATGTGAACAATGTCTGCTTGTTTTGTTGCATCTGCAACAGACATTACTTTGTGACCATCAGCTTCAGCCTTTTTCCAGCTATTACCGCCTTCCTTAAGACCAATTATCACGTTAAGACCAGAGTCTTTCATGTTGTTTGCTTGTGCGTCACCTTGAATCCCATAACCAATTACAGCAATTGTTTCATCTTTAATTGGATCAAGACTGATATCGGCATCTTTCCATGTTTTTGCCATAATTAAAGCAAGAATATTGCAAATATTAACTATGATTTAGATTTCAATTATTTTCTCACAAGAACGACATTTTACAGTGACAGTTTCACCAGGGAGTCTAATGAATCTCTTTGAACCACATTTTGGACAGATTGGACAAGCACGTAGAGGTTCTCCCATATTCAATTACAGATTTTGATTTTATTAAATCAGCTTATTGGATTGTGCCACTACCAAGAATTCTAATGGTAGGAGATTCAGGTTTTAGAATAACTGCAATTTGTCCTTTCTTACAAACAATTGGCTTTTCAAACGTTAGTTTTAGAGGAGATATTGATGAAAATTTTGCAGCTTTGATTTGTAAACCAATACTAACTAGGCACCCTTGATTTTCTGCAATTTCACTTTTGTAAAAAGGACTCTTTTGAAAATCAATCTCAATCTCAGTTTTTACATCAACTGCACCTTCTAGAGAAATTACATCACCACGACTAACTTCATCAGGTTTTACACCTTTTACTGCCAATCCAACTCTTGCAGGGCATATGGATTCTGGCACAGGATCATCATGCATTTGTATAGATTTTATTAAAACATCAATTCCAGCAGGATATAATTTCAAATTATCATATTGTTTTACAGATCCATTTGTCACCTTGCCTAAAATGACAGTTCCAACACCTTTCACATCAAAACAGTGATCAATTAGTAATTCAGAAGAATCATCGTTTGTAATAGGTTCAAGTTTGTCCATCTCTTCCTTGATTTTATCTTGTTCTACTTTGATGTAATTTTCTACCACTGTTCCTTTAATCATCATATCTAGTTTAGATTCATCAACGTCAAAGGTATGAGACAAAATTCCTTTTTCTTTTTTCATAGAGTCAAGTGCAATGATTTGTTCTCCTGTAAATTTATCTAATTTGTCAACATGAAATATCACATACTCAGCCAAATTAATTGCCTGGAATAAGGGTTGAATTTTGTCAGGAAATCCATTTGGAATCACCCATGTTTTGATAATGTCCGATTCTTTTCTATCGTAAAGCGTAAGATCAGATTCAGTACCTTTTTTTCCAAATTCAGATGCAATTTCTTGTTTACCTAAAACAACAAAATTTACAGATCTAACCATAAATTTTGATTTAAAATCTATCTTATGAAGTTTTGATTTTTAAAAATCATAATGAAAGATGATATTTTTAATATAGTTATTACAAAATCCTGAACAATATTGATTAGATTAGATCAATTGTTCTAGACAAGATTCAGTAAAAAAATTACAGTTAACACCATTCATTAAATTTTATTCAGAATATAATCTAAAAAGAACTTTAACAGTTCAACATGGATACTCAGAAAGATCAGCATCATCATTCTGCTCATCCAAGATGTGAAGATGGTATAGAATGGATTTGTTCTTTGACCCACTAATCAGTTTCATAATAAAGTATGAAGTTCATTTTTTATATAAAAGAATAACGCACCAATCATACTAAACTTGTACGTCCAAATGATTACGGAAAGGAATTCAAAACCTGGGCATAACTGGCAAATCGATGATTTTTTGGTTTTACCAATTTTTGACGATATTTCTTGACAGGCTTGCCTGAAGCACCGTTTAGACCAAGAGGTCCCTTGACATATTTTTCATTATTTGCCCAATTAAGAACCTCATCGTTAGGAGCATAGTGGTTTACAATTTTGGAATTAATCACAGACTGGAGTATCTTTCCATATTTTTTTGAAGAAGGCACATCTTCGGTTATTGATGCACCAAAAAAATATACTCCTTCAATTATTCCTATATTTTGTTTTTTTCTTGAAAGATATTCAACAGTACTCAAAATAACTTGAGAACCTAAAGAATGACCAATCAATCGAATCTTAGTTTTTGGACTAACTGTTTTGAAATCTTCAATGAACTTGCCAAGATTTTTTCCATTCTTTTTTGCAATTTTTTGTCCTACAGCAAGTGCATGTTTTGCATGTTGTATCAAATGAGCTCCCCTAGTGTTTGAATCATAGCTGAATCCAACAACAGGATAAGAGTATCCCAATTTGCACAGTTTGTTTTTTGCTAAAACAACTTTGGCAATTGCTCCAGCATTATCATTTCGTAACCCATGAATCATTATGGTGAGTTCTTTTGAATCAATTAATTTTTCGAATTCCCTTTTGGGATATGTAAAATAAGAGTTATTTTTCAATGTTTTACCGTTAGAAAGATCATAGTAACCCCGTGTAGAAATTCTCAAAATTGGTTTCATGTTTATTCAGATGGACCTAGTTGACTTTTGTGTTTTTCAATATCAGATTCTTCGACTTTTGCAAACAGAGGGGATGCTTCACCTAACTTATGTTTAGAAGTAATCCCCAATTCAGACATGTTGTTCCAAGAGTATTTCTGAACATCGCCTTCTAACCCCAACTGATTCCAGATTTTTTGAGACGCTTCTGGCATGAATGGGAAGATTGCAATAGACAAAGCCCTAGCAGCATTCACTGAAAGAAAGACGCAGTTCGCAGTTCCAGGACCTTTTTTCCAAGGTTCCTTATGCTGAAAGTACTGATTAAAAAACGACGAGAATTCCATTATCTTCTTCAAAGCCCTATCAAGATAATTTTGTTCCATTAGCGAACCCACGTCAGTTGAAAGAGTTTTAATTTTTTGTTCAGCTTCCAAATCTTGTTCATCAAACGAGTCAGGTTCTGGAACTATTCCATCAAAGACTTTTTTAGTAAATCCAAGTGCACGATTAACAAAATTTCCAAGATTTCCAATTAGTTCAGAATTAATTCTTGTTGTAAAATCATCCCAGTCAAAATTCAAATCATCTTGAGAGTAAGGGTTTATCGATACAAGATAATACCTCAGATAATCAGCAGGATAGTATTCTAAAAATTGTTTCAGACCAATATACCAATTCCTACTTTTTGAAATCTTCTTTGATTGCAATGTAAGATGTCCTCTTGTAGGGATGTAATCAGGCAATTTGTATTCAGAGTTTATTCCCAATCTCATTGCAGGTAAGAAGAGATAATGGTGATATACAATATCTTTCCCGATAAAGTGGTAAATATCTGCAGAATTCCAAAATTCTTTTCCATCGATTCCTTTGTCATTAAAAAACTTCAAGGCAGTAGAAATGTATGCCAAGTGATTGTCAAACCAACCATAGAATACTTTACCGTCAGCACCATCTAAAGGCACAGGTACCCCCCAAGTAATATCGCGTGTGATATCCCAATCGATTAAACCAGATTTTATCCAATTCTGTACATATTTTTTCACATCTTTTTGGAGGTGTGGACTTTCATCCAGCCATTTAGATAAAGAATCACCGAAATTTTTTAGTTTGAAAAAATAGTGTGTTGTTTTTTCTTTAGTAGGAGGCGCTCCACACAATGAACATTTTGGGTCGGTAATCTCTTCTGGTACACGACCACAACTTTCACAAAGATCAGAATACTGGTCTTCAGCTTTACAATAAGGACATACGCCCTTCACATATCTATCAGGTAAGAATTTTTTATCGTTATTACAGTAGAATTGGATAATTTCTTTTTCATAGATATGTCCAGAGGCATTTAATTTTTTGAATACATCTTGAACAAATTCAATGTTTTCAGGAGAGCTGGTTTTGTAAAAAAAGTCAAAATCAATATTGAATGCTGAAAAATCATCATAATCTCTTTTGTTCCAATGTGCAACATATTCTGCAGGGGTTTTTCCTTCTTTTTCAGACTGGATCAAAATGGGAGTGCCAAAATCATCAGATGCGCAAAAATAGTAGGCTTCAACACCAGTTAGTTTCAAGAATCTAGTTGTAACGTCAGCAGGGAGATATGTCGATGCCACATGGCCTAAATGAATTTCACCGTTTGCATAAGGTAGTGCACTTGTAATGATAGCTTTTTTGTTCATCTGATATTAGGCAGGAGCAAGATCAAGGTTAAGAAGTTTTACCAGTTGTTGGCATATTTTACTTGTTCAGGAGTTAATTTATCAATTTTAACATCCATTGCTTTTAGTGCATCAACTGCAATTTGTTGATCAATTTCTTCAGGAACGTTGATGATTTTATTTTCCATCTTTTTGTGATTTTTGAGAATGTACAACACTGAAAGTATTTGATTTGAAAAGGATTGGGCCATTACTTCAGGAGGATGTCCTTCTGCTGCAACTAAATTTGCAAGACGTCCTTGTCCGATTAGATAAACTCGTTTTCCATTTTTCAATGTGCATTCATCAAGATTTGGACGTACTTCTTTAACTGACTTTGAAGATTTTAGTAAGAATTTACTGTCAATTTCAACATCAAAATGACCAACATTGCCCATGATTGCACCATCTTTCATTTTCAAGATGTGTTCTTTGCGAATTACACTAGTCATTCCAGTACAAGTAATGAACATATCACCAATCTTTGCAGCTTGAGCCATCGGCATTACTTCAAATCCATCCATATGTGCCTCCAAGGCTTTGACAGGATCTACTTCAGTTACAATTACTTTGGAACCCATTCCATTACATCTTGATGCAACACCACGTCCTACCCAGCCATAACCAACAACTACAACGCGTTTTGATGCCATGAGAAGATTCATTGCACGAAGATAGCCATCAATTGTACTTTGGCCAGTACCATATCTATTATCAAACATATGTTTTGTATATGCTTCATTAACTAAAATTACAGGGTATCGAAGTTTTCCTTGATTTTCTACAGCTCTAATCCTAGTGACACCAGCAGTTGTTTCTTCAGTAGCACCAAGAATTTTCAAATCCTTAAAGCGTTTATCAAAATGAGCTTTGATATTCATGTCAGCACCATCATCAGTGAGGATAGTAGGTTTGTGTTTTAGGACTTGATCAATACACCAATCATATTCTTTTACAGATTGACCATGCCAAGAATAAACATGAATTCCTTGAGATGCCAAAAATGCAGCAATATCATCCTGAGTTGTTAAAGGATTACCACCACAGCAAGCTACTGTTGCACCCAATTCTTTAGCACCCATTAGTAAAACAGATGTTTCTTTAGTAATATGAAGACAGAAACCAAGAGTAATTCCTTTGAGAGGTTTTGATTTTTTATAACGATTTATAGTATTATCCAAAATTTGCATGTGAGATCTTGCCCATTCATAAGATAGTTTGCCATCTTTGATCAGTTTTGGACTAGACTTTACTTTACTCATAACCAATCTCAATGAGCACCGTATAAAATTCTATCATGCGAATGTAAATAAATGACAATATCATCACAAAATCAATGACTTGGAAGAAAGTTGCAGATAAAGGCGCAGTGGCAGCAGGCAAGGGCAAGGCTTTCAAAGTCGACGGAAAACAAATAGCAATTTTCAATCAAGACGGATATCATGCAATGGACGATCTATGTGTACATCAAGATGGGTCTATTGCTCCTGGAAAATTAGAAGGAGATATTGTAGAATGCCCATTGCATTTCTGGCATTATAATATTAAGACTGGAGAATTGACAGACTATCTCAAAGACGTTAAACTTGAAACATATCCAGTGGAAGCAAGAGATGACGGAATCTACATAGATATTTGACATAGAAAACCTGTAAATTTTCAAAAATACACCTCGAATTTAGTCGTAAATTCTGTAGTGAAGTAAAATTACAACTTAAACAATCTTCCAAAAGTGGAATATTCCCACACATCTTTTAAGTTAAAAAATGCAAAATTATTCATGTACAATAAAGTAATTCTTTCAGCTTTATTTGGAATACTACTGATAGGGGTGGGACAAGCTTCATTTGCAGAAGAGGAAAAAGTACCATTTCTTGCAGTAGATGAAGAGAAATTTGAACAGCCAAAATCAAAATATAATTATCAAGAATTAACAATCATCGGATTTATTGAAGATTACAAAAGGGGAGAAGAGATAGCAATCACCATCACATATCCAGATGAATCGGAACAAGTAATTTCTACATATGCATCAAAGAGAGGTGAAATCTATACACTACTACACATTACACAGGATTCTCAGATAGGAAAACACACACTTTCTTTAAATTATTATGAAAACTCACTTTCAACAACTTTTGAAATTCTAGAAAATCCATAAAACAGGACAACAAATGAATTCAAAAATTATTGGCATTAGCATAGTTATTGCCACAATCATAGTTTCAGGAGCAACAGTGTTATCATATCAAGAAGTTCAATCTGAAAAATTTAAAGTACACAAAGAAAAAATTTACGACTCAGCATGGGATGAAGAAACGACCAAGATTCTTCCAAGAGAAACAGACTTGGGAGAAGGATGGATTTTGATGTGGTCAGATTCCACTGAAAAATTTGTTCAGGGGGAAAACCCAATAATTACAAAAAAAACGATTGCAGGGAATGAAATTTTTTCAACATCATATATTTACGCCCATGAAGATTATGGAACATATCAAATTTTAATTTGGAAGGGAGAACTTGTCTCAAACTGGATTCCAAAAGAAACCATAGAAAACATATTTGTGCAGACAGATGCAAAAACTAAAAAAATTTTGGAAGGATTGGATTTGATTCCAAATTGTATAGTAGGATATTATGATTATTACGGAGATGAAAGTGAGATTAAGAATGAATTGCTTTTTTCGGAATGTGCTAAAAAAGATTACAGGGTAAGAGTCAATTTGGTTGAAGGAGAATACAGTCAAGAATCCATTGAAAAAATTGTTTTTTTGAGTAATTTTGCAATAGGTAAAATTTAGAAGAAAATGCAAAGAGAAGGGACAAAGTCTCCCCTCCCTTATGCTAGGTATGGGTTATGTTGGGCACAGATTTTTCTGTAATATCACCATACAATGTTAGTATAAGGAATAATGTGTGTTCAAAATGAACTTTTTTGAATTTACTATCATGCATAAGTTTTATTCTACACATTCTGAAAAATAATTGTTGAATCAAGACATCATTAATGAGATCAAAACACAAGACTATCCACAAATAACTGAAACAATTGAGAAATTTCTAACTGAACAAATAGAGAACAATCAGGCCAAGGGAGTGATATTAGGGTTGAGCGGAGGGATAGATTCAGCAGTTTTAGCATATATCTGCAAACGGAAATTAAAAGAAAAAACACTGGCACTAATCATGCCAGATACCTCGATTACACCAAAATCAGAAACAGAAGATGCCCTCAAGATGATTGCATTGACAGGGATAGAATACAAGCTAATTGACATCAAACCAATCATAAATGAATATTCAATGTATCTTGAACCAAATGAAAGATCCAAAGGAAATCTAAGAGCCAGAGTTAGAACAAATATTCTGTATTACTATGCAAATATGAAAAATTATCTTGTACTGGGTTCAAGCGATAGAAGTGAATACATGATTGGGTATTTTACAAAATTTGGGGACGGAGCATCAGACATAACACCAATAATTTCATTATACAAACTCCAAGTAAGAGAGATTGCAAAGTATCTCGGCGTACCTGAAAATATCATCCTAAAGAAAAGCAGTCCACATCTATGGAAAGATCATGAAGCAGAAGAAGAGCTAGGAATACCATATGAAGAGATAGATTCAATTTTGCATTGTCTACTTGATAAAAAACTCTCAATAGAAGAAACAGAAAAAATTACTCAAATTGATAAAGAGACAATAGAAAAAATCCATCAACTATACATAAACAGTGAACATAAAAGATTGCCAGCACTAAAACCAGATAAGAATTAGAATGAAAATTCAAGATACATTAACAAAATCAGAGCAAGAGGTAGACATCTCAAAAAAAGTCAAAATTTACCTTTGTGGAGTAACAGTTTACGACGAATCACACATAGGTCATGCAAGAACAATCATAGTTTTTGATGTTTTGAGAAAATACCTCGAAGATAAAGGGATAGAAATTGAATTTATTCAAAATTTTACAGATGTGGATGACAAAATCATCAACCGTGCCAATGAAGAAAATAAAACAGCAGGTGAAATTAGTACCAAATACATTGAAAATTACTTTGAAGATTTTGACGGACTAAATGTAAAACGCGCTACTAACTATCCAAAAGCAACAGAACATATCGAAGACATTATAAAATTTATTGAAAAACTAATCGAGAAAGGAATTGCTTACCCAACAAAAAATGGAGTATATTTCTCAGTATCAAAATTTCCGGATTATGGAAAGTTATCTAAAAAGAAAATAGATGAGCTTCAATCAGGAGCAAGAATAGAAGTAGATGAAGAGAAAAAAGACCCACTAGACTTTGCATTATGGAAATTATCAGATAAAGAACCCGTATGGGATAGTCCTTGGGGCAAAGGACGACCAGGATGGCACATAGAATGTTCTGCCATGAGCATAAAGTATCTGGGAGAAAATTTTGACATCCATGGAGGTGGACGAGATTTGATTTTCCCACATCATGAAAATGAAATTGCACAATCAGAATCATGCACAGGCAGTCAATTTGCAAAAATTTGGATGCATGTGGGGATGGTCACAATAGATGGAGAAAAAATGTCAAAATCCATAGGAAATGTAAAATCAATTAAACATGTTATAGAAAACTGGGGACCAAACATCATCAGACTGTTTTGTTTATCAGGGCACTATTCAAAACCAATCGATTACTCGGAAGAATTACTAAAAGAAAATCTCATCAAATGGAGACAGGTAGAAACATGTCATTATGAGTTGTTTCATGCAAATAATGAAAACAGTGAAAACATAGACGAATTTGTCGCTAAAATATGCACAGAGTTTGACAGAGCCCTAGATAATGACTTTAATACACACATGGCGTTATCTGCATTTTTTCAAATAGTTAAAGAAGTAAACAGGCTAGCAGCTGAAGAAAAACTTGGAAATGAAAACACCAAGACAGTTAAAAAAGAGTTAAAACGAATGCGAGAAATTTTAGGATTAACAATTCCAGAAATTACAGAAAATGTAAAAGATGAAATTAATAAACTAATCATTCAGAGAGAACAATCAAGAAAAGAAAAACAATTTGAAGAAGCAGATAAGATCAGAGACAAACTAAATGAAATGAACATTGAATTAATTGATCATAAAGGAAAAACCATCTGGATGATTAAAGAAAAGATTAAAGCAGAAAAATAAAAAAGATCAAGGATTAATCATTTCTAATTTATCCTCAATTCTATCATAGTATCCATTGATTTCCATTGCAGGGATGTTAAATGTTGCAGATACAGTATCTCCAACGACAGCATTACAATTTGGAACTACAACGGAACGTCCAATTTCGGACTCTCCAACACAGCCATAATTTGTAACTGCAATTACTGTAACATCCTCAGTAACAGAAATTGGAATAATATTCCAAGGTGTTATTGTAAAGACCAATGTTACTGAAATTGCAGCAGCTAGAATGGCCATGAACTTTAGCTGTGGAGTTTTTTGATTTGTTGTTTGTTGCATTTATTCTCATTATTTTTATCACTCAATGAGATATAACCTAGAGGTAACTTTTAAGCTAGTGCTAACTTTTGAAACAAATTGTGATTATTTGCTACAATTGACAATCACAGTTTTTATTTTTTAGAATTTTGATTTACTCCATCGGAGTATCAATAAAAATATCCTGAATGTCTTTTCCAGGGGCTTTTCTTTTATCAAGAGGGTTTTTGTGATTATAGGCACGAGATTTCATTTCTGAAACTAACATTTGATGACTAAAATACATGGCTTTTAGCCTCCCGTTCCATCTAAAGGGTTTCAGGATGTTTAGAATATCCTTTTTTCTTCTCAGTTATCACTGCCCACATAGCATGAAGTTCTCGATGCTCACCCAGTAGATGATTTCTACATGGTTTAGGTGAAACATTCCAAATTCTCATCTAGAAATCACAAAATTTTCTCAGAAAGCATCTTTGATTTATTCAAACCAAAATTTTTTACAGTTGCGACATTGTTTTTTATCCGCATTCAATTCAGATGAGGTAACACTTTCAAAATTTTTAGAACCACATGTAGGACATAAATCATCTTTAATCATTTCAAACATCCTTCATTCTTTTTGAATAATCATAATTGAAAACTTTTTTTGGAGTTATTTCAATTGCCACTTCGCTTTTCATATTATTTTTTAAATATCTGGACAGTGTAGAGGGCTTATCTCCAAGATACTTTTTCATTAGTAGTAAAAGAATTTTTTCCCCATCAGATTCAATTATTTTTGCCACACCATTGCCACGAGATCCTTTGTATGGAGGTTTGTCAGTTGCAATTTCAAATCCACAATTGGGATTTTGTTCCAAATATGAAACTATTTTGGCAGTTTTCTGAGTGGCACAATATATCTTTCCATCAATTTGCTCATACCAAAGTGAAATTATATTTGGTGTTCCATCAGGCTTTATGTAAGCAATTCGTATTGGAATTTTTGAATCATCTACCACATTTGAAAATAATTGTTCATTCAATTGTTGCATAATTACCCCCACCAGATTTTAAAACAGATTTTGAATAACAATGATCACAAGACCACTCTTCAAATGTATATCCGCAATTATTGCATTTTTGATTTATTGTTTGGCTCATAATGAAATTATGATTTATCGATATATGAATAGTGCTTAAGATTACTACTAGTGCTAACCACCATGAATTTAAACTGAATTAAAATACTAAGCCAAGAAGAACAATTATGAGAAAAATCTCAATAGCATTATCCCTTTTAATAATAATCTCAATAAGTCCTGTTTACGGTCACAAGTTAATAGCACATGATGAATCACATAGGGATTTTGATAATGCATTAAAAATTCCAGATCATATGATTTCGTGGGCAATTTACGAGGATTTGGGGGTTAATGAGGCTAAATTTTATTCATTTGAGGCCAAAAAAGGAGATCCATTTTACGCAAGTATCGTAATACCGAAAATGAACGCATTAGAAAATTATTCGCCCACTCTTGTTTTAGTTAGTCCAGAAGACATTCAAAATAATGATGATGATTTCAATTCCTTAGCCAATGCTAAAAAATTTCCCTATGAAGGTAATTTTCCAGGAAACGAATTCTATGAACCATTTGGTCAAGTCACATATTGGGAAAGACAAGAAATCAAAATGGAAATTCCTATGGACGGAAAATATTTCATCATAGTACTTGATGAAAAAAATCAAGAAGGGAAATACAGTCTGGCCATTGGAACGATAGAAGATTTTTCGGATGAAAATATTTTTTTAATTTTACCACAATCTTGGTGGGATACAAAAATATTTGTAAATGATTATATTTCAATCGGAATTTTATTTTTGATCATAATTATTCTGATTCTCATTATAGGGTTGGTAATGAAAAGGAAAATAAAAAAGAAAATTAAAACGTAAAGCTCAAGCTAACATTTCAAAATACATGCCTAAAAAAATTAGGGCCGTCTAATTAGGAGAATCTAATTTTAATGATGTTTATTAAATTAGAGAAATAAGTAATAACATGAATGCATGGAATAAATTTTGGAATTGGTATGAAAATAAAATATTAGGGAGTGTAATTTTAATTGCAATAATTCAATTCATTCAAGTTCCACATATGGTTTGGAATGCAGACATTATGCTAGAAGCAGGAATAGTATCAAGAGTTCATCCGATAATAGATTGGTTCTTGTATGGAGTGGATCTTATAGAGATAATTTCAATTGTCAATGTTGGAATGATAATGTTTAGTTTGTTCAAAAAGAAACGCAAAGAAAGAAAACAAATTCAAAAAGTAATATAGATTATTCTTGTGATTTCCAAACTACACGTTGTGGGAAAGGGATTTCGATTCCAGCAGCATCAAAAGCATTTTTAGCAACCTTTAGCAATTTTGGGCCAACCTGATCCCAATCATCCCTAGGATGCCAGACTAAAATTTCAATATTGATACTAGAATCAGCTAATTCATTTATTCTAAATTCAGGTTTTGGCAATATCAAAACAAAAGGCAGAGAATTGCGAATAGCTTTTTCCAGAACAGAAATGGCAGCGTCAATATCCTCTTTGTAGGCAATTCCAACCATAGCCTCAGAGCGTCGAACCGGAGTTGAGCTGAGTGAACGAATGTTAGAAGTAAAAAACGACTCATTAGGAATTCGGATAATGGTTCCATCAAATTTTCTTATACGAACTGAAAAAGTACTAATGTCCAATAAAGTCCCAGACACATCAGAACCAGGAATTTCAATTTTGTCACCTTGTTTTACAGGTTTTTCAATCATCAAAAATATTCCAGAAATTAAATTTGATACAACAGATTGAGTTGCAAATCCAATTACAATTCCAAATATTCCTCCTGCAACAAGCAGCCCAGAAAAATCAACACCTGTAGTCGAGGTGAAAACTAAGAACGATAAAATGATTATTCCAAAATAAATTAGCTTTCCAAAGTTTTTTGCAGAATCCTGTGGAAGTGTGGGAGCATAATATTTTGTAAAGAGTAATCTTGCCGTTCTTGCAATTATAACTCCCACCCCCATAATGATTCCACCAATTAATAATGAGAGAAGGGTCAACCCACCTACAATTTCAATATCAGATAAACTTTGTAAAAATTCGAAAACCAATTTAGTCAACACCCAAATCTATATGTTTAACATTTTCAATCCTTTCATATGTTGGGGATTTTGTCCAATCAGTTTGTATAGCCACAGCATCAACATCAGAAATTTCCAAAGTAAGTTTCTTTTTAAAAGTTCCATTTAATGAATCAACAATTGCCTTTGAATTTTTATAATATATCGAATGTTCAGATATTGGAAAAACAAGTTTTGAGACAGTGATTCCTCTAGATAGTTCATTTTTGAGAGTAATTTCAATTACAGCATTTCTAAATGGAGTGGACGAATCTATAGATTCAACTATTTTAGATTGAGAGTAATTACATAGAGTACCAGATTCAGGATTACCATACAAACAAAATCGAGAATCAACATGATTGCAAGTAAACCAATCCAAAGAATCTTTATTTCCACCATGAATTATAAAGACACCAATTTCAATTGGACAGTTAACCAAAACAACCGCAGATGCACCACTTGAAAGAAAAATAGGAGTGTCAAGATCTAAATATAGATAATCAGTTCGTCTTGCAGGATAATTCAAGGGTCTGATAGGAGCCAACTCAATAGTCAATTCAGAAGAAGATACAGGGATTGTTTTTTCAAGAATGTTATCTTCAGCGTCTTTTCGAGTATATGAAAAAACATTTTTTCCTATTTTTTTAATTTTAATTATAGTATCAGGAAGTAAAAGTTCAAGAGAATCTTCAATGGAATATACACCATAATCAGAATAGTTTGAATTAGTATCCTCATTCATATTTTTAATTTGTAATAAATCCAAGATTTATTCTATCCTATTTGAGTAATAGTGCCTTTAGAAAAATAATAAAAAGAGAAATGGAGAATTACTCCAAATCTAGGAGAATGCTTGTACTTCCAAATGGTTCATTGATTCGAAATTCATATATTTTTGATGGATCGTATTCAAATTCGGTTCCACCATATCCAATGTTGGGTCCAAATAAAATATTGAATTCTCTCGAATCTCCAGGATTGAGTACTATTTCACCACTAGTAAAGTCCATTCCAGAATATTTGTATGCCTTAGAACCATCCCATACATCATAGCTGCATATTGAAGGACTGGTACAGTGTAGTGCAGTAATTTCTGAACTAGTGTTCTCAGCTAACATTCGGATTGACAAAATAGGTTGACCGGATGGACGAATTTCAAACTCGTTTCCTTCAGAACCTATGCCATACCAATAGTAGGTTATTGGTCCAAGAACAAACTTCTCTGCATCAGTTTTGTATTTGTGCAAAGTTATTGCCTTTTTAAGAGGTTTTTCACAATCTATTCTTTTGTAGCCTACCTTGATTTCAGAACATTTTTCCAAGTCTGATTCCAGTTTTGCCAATTCTGAATCAGCATTTTCTGATTCAGATGATTTGACGGACATGTTATCTGAACTTACAGATACTGAAATGAATCCAGATTTTATCAAGTATTGAATTCCATTAACAAATTCATTATCAGATATGGTTCCATCAGCCCACCAGCCAGCATTGTTTTTCACCCAATCAGGTACAGTATCAGAAGTTTCTGAAGATGTAGCCGTAGGAGGTACTTGGATAATTCCATCCTTAATCAAAAATGAAATTCCAGTAAGGAATTCAGATTCAGAGATGGTTCCATCAGCCCACCAGCCAGCATTGTTTTTCACCCAACCAGGAACTTCTGCATAAGCAGTAGAAACTGTTGAGGCAACTATCAAAATTGCTGCAATTGTAGTTATTGCTATTTTCATTGTATGTTTTTTTACATCATCGTATATAAGCTAGTGCTAATTAATTGACTAGTGGTAATTTTACTAAATCAGGATAACATAGTGCCAAATGATCAAAACACAAAATGTGCTTATATGTAAATCAAAAAGAACAAGAAAAGTTGGAAAAACAAACGATAAACTCAGAATTCACTGCCATCTCAGAAGAAAATGTAATCGAATACGTTATGGAAAGGTTCGAAGATGTTAAAAAGAGCAATCAAATAAAAAATTTAGTTTCATTTCAAGCCATGAATAAATATATGATAATGGCACATAGTCAAGAAGAGTTAAAAAATATGGGCAACATTGTTGCAAATTACAAAAAAATCAAATTCTCAGAAATATTAAAAAAATATGAAACACACCTGGTAAAATCGTTAGAAAATTTACCGACAATTAAAAAACACAGTAATGTCTTAATGCATATTTTTGGATACTTTTCAAATCATTTTAATCAACAAGAGAAAGAGAATTTCTTTAGTTTATTGAATGAATTTAAAGAAGAAAAAATAACGATTGGAAGAATTCTTTCTGAAATCAATCCAATAATTTATCGATTTAATAATACATACCTTGCAAGTCAGACATATTTTCTACTATATGCAAATCCAAACCCAGAAAACATATTCCATTTGCTATCAAAGAAAAAAAATTAAAAAAAATCAGAAATAGTCTTTTGTCTAATTAATTCAACAATATTTCCATGTGAAATCCATTCAGATTTACTGATACTCATGTTGTTTGAAGCCAAAACTAATGCATTTTCAAAATCATTGGCAAAAGTAGGAGTTTGATTCATCGCCTCACGAACACCCTCTCGAACTTGCCACACCCCAACAGGAATAGCATATTCCGGACGAATTTCTCTTAAAATTACAACTCCAGCCTGAATCTTGTTCTTGTGCAAATATTCTAAAACACCTAATTTTGCAGCAAAGTAGGCACCAGCAATTGCAGGAGAATGATCAATTCCACGAGCATCCTCATGATCAGAACCAAAACCGAGTACACCGTTAGAATACCAAGCTTCAATCATTTCGTAGATCCACCTATGAGGAAATAGCACTATCGTGAAAATATTTCCCAAATGTTCATAGGAAAAAACTCTATGTGAATCTATTATAGCATAGTTGAGAACATCATCAGTGAGAGATTTGCAAATAATGTCATCTGTTGCAGTGATGCTCCATTTTGTAGGAACTAGTTTTCTTTTCTGACCCAACATTCCAATGCTAAAACATTTCTGAATTTTTGAAATTTCTATTCCAGAATTATACAAATTCAAAACAGCATCTTGTGCTTTCAAATCTTTGTCATAGTATATTTTTTCAATAGGTTTTATAGAAGAGGTTCCAGAAAATTGTGCAGATTTAATTTCACCAATAGGTCCAAAAGGAGCACTTTCACCATCCAGAGAGATATTTGGAGACGTAGATTTTTGAAAAATTAGATCAGAATCAATGGGTTTGGACGACATTGTAACTTCTTGAAGATTTTCAATGTAACGCCCTTCAGTTTGATCTATAGAAATTTTTTGTATTCCTCGCACCAGATTAAGTCTAAAATTAACAATGTCTTCTAAGGATTTACCTTTCCATTTTTCAGGACTATCAAGTAAACTAGTGTCACCATGTGTTGGTGGAACCATTGGTCCGACAAATACTTTAGGATAATTAGATGTGCCAACAAAAATAGATGGAGGACTAGTTCCACTTAACGAATCAGATGAAAATAGATTACCATGTTTTGACAGTGATTCATACCATTTAGACAAAATTGCATGACGAATATTTTGAGAGTCAGAAGACATGATTTTTGTGCCTAAAATGAGCCTATTAAGTTGCCTAATTACAAAAATTGATGAGGTGTTAACAAATAATGTTTAAGGGATAATATCTACAAAAAAATATGACAGTTAAAAGAATTGTTTCATTTTTACCTAGTGCAACTGAGTTACTATATCAATTAGGAAAGCAAGATATTCTGTTTGGGGTAACACATGAATGTAAATATCCAAAGGAAGCATTATCAAAACTCAGAATCATCGATACCGTGATTAATTCAGAAGAATTAACGAGTAAAGAGATTGACAACTTAACTTGTAAATTGCTTGATGAAGGAAAAGACATTTTTGTTTTAGATGAACAGAATTTAAAAAGAGCAAATCCAGACTTGATAATTTCTCAAGAAACGTGTGGTGTGTGCAGTATATACAAATCAAGTGAATAATGCAGTAAAAATCCTCAAGAAAAAACCAATACTTCATTCAATGAATCCACACAATATGAAAGAGATCATACAATCTGTAACCAAATTGGGAGAAATATTAGAATGTAAAGAAAAAGCTAAAGAAGTTACAGATTCGCTTGAAAAAAGAATTACAAACATAATAGAAGTTAAAAAACAAAAAAAACCAAAAGTATTAGCAATCGAATGGGTTGAACCATTTTTCACCGCAGGGCATTGGGTGCCAGAAATGATTGAGATAGCAGGAGGGATAAACTTAGTCAGTAAAAAAGAAGAGCATTCAAGACGATTCAGCATTGAAGAAATTATAGAATCAGAACCTGAAATCATAATCTTAATGCCATGTGGTTTTGATACTCAAAGAACTCTTTTAGAATACAATAAAATTCTAAAAAACAATAAAATTTGGAATTCCTTGAGTGCAGTTAAAAATGGCAAAGTTTTTGCAGTAGATGCAAATTCGTTCTTTAGTAAACCCAGTATTAGAACTATAGAAGGAATAAAAATTCTTGCTAAAATCATCCAGCCAACAGAATTTAATGAATTAGAAGTCCCAATTGATGCATTTACACAAATTGGGAATAACTAGTCGTAGGCTCATAAAAAATGACTGTCATATAGTATAACATACTATTTGTTATGACCAATTTTGGAAATAACATCATATGACAAGAGAATTTGCAGGAGACAAAGGCATTGATAATTTGCTGAAAATGACAAACGATTTGATGATCAAACTAAAAAAAGAAATCGCATAAAACCAGACTACTTTATAGAGGTCTTCCTTTGTATTGGTAATCTATCACCTTATGAAACAGATTATGTGATGAGACCACAGCAATAGATGCAATTAGAATTCCAATGAAATTCCGAAGAGTCATCATTTCATTTGGTTGAGCTGCAATCAGAGAAGTTTCAAAAACGACATACGAGTTATCGAATAACCAAAATGCCAGTGTGATCCATGAAAGTATTCCTGCAATAAAATAACCCAATCGGGTTTTATTTCGAATGAAAAGTATAGACATGAAGATTGTCACATACCATACAAATGAACCAAGTAACCAAAGAGGTTGATAAACTTCAGGCCTATCATCAAGCCAATAGTACGAGGTTCCAATGATAGCTAATGCAAATAAAGAAATTTGGATCACTCTTTGATTAATTTTAAAACCTGTTTTTTCTTCTTTTAATTCTGATTTAGGTGGAGAAGATTTCATTTCTTTTGTTGCAATATCAATTGATTCCCTTACAGATTTTAATTTTAATGGAATAATTTTTGTAATTTTATCATCAGTGACAACAGTATCATGTACAAGACTATCAATTAGAGGTCTAGCAAGAGAAGCTTTTACTGGTGTGATCAGATCAACCCAATAAGAAGAAAGTCGTGTAGTCAAAAATGGAATTTGTAAAACAAACAAATTTTTGTTCAAATATGCAGCATAAATCCTCATCAATTCTTCATAAGTAATTTTATCTGGACCTCCAATTTCAAATATTTGCCCTACAGTTTCATTTTTTGTAAGAGATTCTACCAAATAAAAAATCACATCATCTACAGCAATAGGCTGAGCTAGAGATTTTACCCAAGAAGGACAAACCATTACTCTTAGTCGCTCCACAAGATAACGAAGCATTGCGTACGAGCCGCCTTGAGCACCAATTATCAAAGAGGCACGAAATTCAGTAACAGGAATACTGCCAGATGCAAGTATTTCACCAACTTCTTTACGACTCCTCATATGAGGAGATAAATCTAAACTGTCATTTACCAAACCTCCCAAGTAAATGATTCTTTTTACTCCTGCCATTGTTGCAGCATGAAGGAAATTTTGAGCTTGAATTCTTTCTCTAGATGCAAACTCCTGCCATTGTTCTTTATTTCCCTCCATAGAATGAAGCAGATAAAATGCAACTTCAATTCCGGTCATGGCTTGACATAGTTGGTCCTTGTCAAACACATCAGCCTGAACATACTTTACATTACTAGTATTGTCTAATTTTTTTCTAGTCAATCCAGTTACAGTGTAGCCCTTAGAAGAAAGTGAAGATACGAGTCTAGAGCCAATGAATCCAGTAGCACCAGAGACCATTATAGAATAGGGGAAAGATTGTGAAAAATAATCACTTTGTGGATCTTGTTTCAATGTCAACTAAATGCTCCCAATTCCCCATATTTTAGGAGTTTAATTGTAAATTCAAACGGAGGCACTATATTCACTCCTCTTTGTAATCATCAAAATAGGAATTGCCATTATGACTAACCAATACTGCACAAATGATTTTTTTAATTAAATAATTTAAACTAGTGATAAGCATTCCGCTAGTGCTAAAAAGAGATGTCAAATATCAGAAGATATTAGCACTATTAGTATAAATTAGCACCAGTTAAATATCACGCGTAAAAAAAGGATTCATGGTCTACATCAGAGCTAAGAAAGTTAAATCAGATCAATATCTTTATCTTGTCAAAAGTGTATGGGATTCAAAAAAAAGTACATCAAGACAAGAAATAGTAAAATATCTTGGAAAAGCGTCTGATGTGATAAAAGACGACATCCCAATCGAATACAGAAATGATCCTAAAGTGTTATCGGTTCTTGCATCGTTTAATCCAAAAGATATTAAAAAAAGAGAAGAGGCAACAACCAAGTCAAAGAAACAGCTTTACAAAAAATTAATCAGTGGAGAAATTGAAGAATGTATTAAAATTTATGAAGAATATGTTAAAATTTTTAATGCAGCAGATTTCTTTGATAAAATTCTAAAACCTACCATGTATGAAATTGGAGAGCATTGGGCCAGCAACAAAATAAGCATTGCAACAGAGCATGTTGCCAGCAATATTGCTCAAACACTAGTGAAAATCATTATGGATAGAGTTTCAGGATCAACTAACAAGAAAAAAATTCTAATCTGTGTACCATTAGGTGAAGAACATCATTTAGGATGCGATGTTTTAGAGACATATCTTTCAATAAAAGGATTTAAGATCTACAACATGGGAACTTCCATGCCAACAGAATCAATCATAAGTTTTATTGAAAGCAATAAACCAGACATGGTATTTGTCTCAATAACATTACCAGATAATCTTTCTGCAGGTCAAAGATTAGTAAAAAAAATCAAAGAGGAGCATAACATTCCAATTTTTGTTGGAGGCAGCGCTATGCAAACAGAAAAAATTCCAAAAATGGATGCCAAGATAGTTTTGAATCCAAGTCTAGAAGAAATTCCAAAAATCATTAGAAGCGCATAATTAAGATTTGAGATAAGAATCTATTTTTGGATAACAGAGTATTGAGCTATGAGCAGCAGAATCAGTTCCGATTCCATAACTAATTGTAGAATCACCAACAAAAAACAGACCATCAATTCCAGGTATCTGATGAGGCATTTTTGATTTCCACACCTTGCCAGGTTCCTTGACAACAGATTCAACAAGTTTCCAGGCCATGGACCTCTCCCAAATTAAGCAATCATCAAACTGAGGATAAATGGAAGATATTTCTAATTTCATTTTATCGACAATGTTTTTGATTCTTTTGGGATTATCAGTATCTTCAGGAGAAACAGGAGTTCCTGCAATGATTAAATGTTCACCCGGAGGAGATACCAAAGGAGTAATGTTAGAAATAAAAAAGATGCCTTTGGTAGTATATTTTGTGCCAACAGGGAATACAACTTGTCTGGAATCAATTTTTGAATTTAAGGCAAAATGTACTTCAATCACAGATGTAGTTTTGTTTAATTTATTAATTTTTGTCAGAAATTTATTTTCTATAATATTTTTCTCAAACAATTGATTTAATGCGGTATATGCAGGGTATGAAACAACAATACATCTGGCAGGAATAAATTCATCAGAACCAGCCAAATTATTGATTATGATTCCTGTAACTTTGGAGTCTTTGATAATTATTTTTTTTACAGATTTTCTTGTACAAATTTTACCGCCATTATTCAAAATATACTCAGACAAAACATGACAAATAGAATCATATCCGCCACTATCAGGATATGCAAATTCACTTGTACCACCTCGAAAAGGATTAGCACGTATTATTGTTCGTGCAAATTCACCTAAGGAGATATGATCAGCAGTATCAGCAAAGGCTAGCATACATACAGCTTCAAAAAAGGCATTTGTGTCCGAATCCAAATCAGAAGTAATTTTTTTTAGTGCAACATCATCCCATGTTTCAGTTTTTGAAATAGAGGTAAACGCCAGAGGAAAAAGAATTCTGAGAAGTTTCACACGACTCTTGAATGGTATTAAAGAAAGATTAAGCAAATCAAGCATCCCTTTTGGATATACATGAAACTCACCATCAGAGAAGAATGCAATATTATCCACTTTTGCAAGTTTCAATTTCGATTCAATCTTTAATTTTTTTAAAATTTGAAAAATTGCAGATTTTTTATAGAAAGGCATTATATGAAATCCGTTATCTAAGACATGATTTTTAAACATCATCGACGTAGTTCGGCCTCCAATACTAGGATTTTTCTCTAGAATCGTTACTTTATGACCATTATTAGCTAGTAATGCAGCAGTAGTCAAACCACCTACACCCGCACCAATAACAATGGTAGGAATGGTCATGTAAAATATCTTAAAAATTGTTATAAAAACTAGTGATAATAACTAAAAATAGTGCTAACTAAGTAGGAATTCTTTTTGAATAATTTTCAGCGCAATCAACAAATTCATTCAAAACATGATTCATTCTTCTCATCAACAATACATCCAACAAAGGAATGAATTTTAAAATACCATTGATTTGTAAATTTATCGAAATGGCAATCCCAGTGCCATTGATCAACGAAACATATTTTTCAATAAAGGATGTGCCTCTTAAAGGTCCTGACAAAATAAAGATTTTATGAATATTAGGAGACAAGATAATATGTTTAGTCTTTACTTCTAATGTCTTTCCTAAAAAAGAAATTTTTTCTAAAACAATTTTTTCTGATGAGTTACTGCTTAAAACAGTTAAAGATTTAAAATAATTCGGCATAACATTATGAAAATTTTTTACATCCGTGCTGATATTAAAAAGAGTATCTCTACTCAAATTACTTTTTCTATAAAGATTAAAAGATTTCAAGATATCACATCCAATTTTAAATATTCTGATAAATTCGTTTTCAAAATAGATATGTCAGGGAATAATTTTTTAATTTGATAGTAAACTAATACTAATGAATATTTAACTGCATCAGTTTTAATAGGATCAGTAACAGGAAGTAACCTGATAGTAGTTTTTTTCAAGGTTGTAGATATTTCTATAAAGAATTCCTGATGATTTTCATCAATTATAATTGTAGGCAATAAAGCATTCAATCCGTTTTTTTCAACATATATTGTTGGAATTTTTATCAGGGGTGATTTTTGAAATACAGGAATAAAAGATTTTGTAAAATCAAAAAGGTCAATTTTCCTATCCATTGTAATATGAGGCATTATCAACATCTTTTTCAGATCTTTGTATATATTATATCAGAAAAAAATATTCTAGTGCCAAAAATTATAAAAATTCCATGAAACAACTCATGATTAGCACTAGATGAGAGTATTTCTGTTTCTTAAATAATTTAAGACCAATATCACAGTATGTTAACTGAATTAATACATCAAAAAAATTGCAAAAAAAATAAAATGATTACTGATGTGTATACAGGAGAAATTGCTTGCAGTAATTGTGGTGCAGTTTCACTAGAAAAAGCAATCGATACAAGTGCTGAAACAACAGGTCTCAGCGGTGAAGATTATCAAAATAATTCCAGAGTAGGGATGAAAACATCACTGAAGATGGCAGATAGAGGTTTATCCACAGTAATGGAATCTCAAGATAAAGACTCCTCTGGGAAATTATTGTCAAAAGAAAATAGAAGAATGTTTTATCGTTTGAGAATGTGGGATAGAAATAGTCGTTCTGCAATATCCGTTAAATCATTTCAAAAGGCATTTACATTACTAGACGGAATTAGTTCAAAATTAGCATTACCTGAATCAGTAGTTGAGGAAACAGCTTATTTGTTCAGAAAGATTGCAGCTAAAAAAATTCTATCTGGAAGATCTACCTCAGCTATGTTGTGTGCAACAGTTTACATCACATGCAGATTGACAGACACCCCAAGAACATTGCAAGACATTGCAGATGCAGGGAATCTCAAAAAAAAGAATTTGCAAAGGGTTTACAGATTCTTAGTAAGAGAATTAGATTTGCATCCAGAAGCGTACAATCCAATTGAATTTGTCAATAGAGTAGCCAAGGCAGTTAAAATTTCGGAAAAAACTGAAAGATTGGCATTCAAAATTTTAGACATGTCAATAAAGCAGAAAATATCAACTAGTAAAAATCCAATGGCAATGGCAGCAGCTGCTATTAATTTGGCATCAGTCTTGAACAATGAAAAAGTCACTCAATTAAAAATTGCAAATGTTTCTGGAATTAGTGCAGTTACGATTAGAGACAGAACAAAGGAAATCAAAGAAAAATTAGGAGGTGAAATTAATGGGTAGAACATGTAGAGGCATTTGTCAAATGCATAAAGCAGAATCGGTTCCAAACAAGATTAGGTATGAAATAGGACAGAAAAGATGCACTTTTTGTGGAATTTTTTTGAAAGTGAATGATTCAAGATGCATTTGTTGTAAAGCAGTACTAAGAACAAAGCCGAGAAGTAAAAAACGAGAATAGTTATTTTTTTGCTGCACTGACTAGAGAGACCACATCCCTATCTCTTAGTTGATAATCAATAGGCAATCTCAAGTTATACCTTAAATCCTTACCATAAAGAAGACCTTTTGTTAAATCAGTGTGAATTTCTTTGGCAAGGTCATTGATCGTGGCCCCGTCTTTTAGTAAAATAAGATCAGGCAATATTCTTCCTTTTTTATCAGCCATATTCTTATCGTCAGCTACAGGATAAATTGAATTCATTTTGAGAAGTTTGAAAACAGCCATATTGATTGCAAACTGAACTCCAGTTCGCATATACTCACCCATGATTCCCTTTTTGATGAAATTTAATGCATTGTTTTGTTTTTCATTAAGTTGATCAGATTTAATTATTTCAAAAGTTTCAGAGCCTGGAGAGTATTTTATCAATCCTTTTTGTTCGGCACGTCTGAGAACAAATTCACTGTCACCACTTACAGGAATTACAATAGAGTCATTGTACCGCTCTCTTAATCTTACAAAATTTTTGTCAGCACCTTCAACATCAACTTTGTTTGCAACAATCAAAGTAGGTTTTGAAATTTTCCTAAGATACGATGCAAATTTTTTGGTGTCAGTCATATCAAAATCATCAAAATTTTTTTCTTCAAGATTTGTTACATGAAAAGCTTCTTTAACATGAGTTTTAGTTACACCAATACCACGATAAAGATCAGTTATGGCATCAAATACATCCAACCCGGTTTTTATCAATTTTGAAACTTTGTCTCTATTTCCCTCCAAAATTTTTTGATACCACATGATCAATTCTTCTTCGATATCTGCAAAGTCAGATATCGGATCTCCGGTACCAACTTCAGTTATTTTACCCGCAGAGTCAATTCCACCCGAGGCATCTACAACATGTAGTAATGCATCTGATTGTGCAGCAATAGATAAGAATTGATTTCCAAGACCCTTACCTTTCCAAGCATCCTTAATGAGACCAGGCAAATCAATCAGTTCAATTGGAATGTATCTCCACCCATCAAGACATTTTGAATTATTCGGATTATCCTGAATTTTGAATTCGGGATGAACACACAGTGTAATTGCATGTGCAACACCGGACACAGGAGACTTTGTAGTGAAAGGATATGACGAGATTTCTTCCGAGGACAAGGTTGCAGAATTAAAGAAAGTGGTTTTGCCAGTATTGGTTTTGCCAATTAATCCAATTCTAATAGGCATGAAAAGAGTACCAGTTTAGAATATTTATCTCTGCCTAGCAAGTGGAAGATTTTTTGTTTTTGATTTTTTCCAAGGTCTGAGTCAATTCCTTGATTGCCCATTCAATATCAGAAATATCTTCTGCAGATAAAGAAGATGTCCATTTCTCCAAAACACTGTTTGTTATTTCAGAGCAATTGTAAATCAAATTCCAATACGGATGATGTTCTGCAGTAGTGTATGCAAGTTCTGTTACATCATTAAGACCATTTTTTGCCCTAGACAAAGAAGTAATTTTTTCACCAAATATTTTTACGATGTCATTTTCAAGATCCTTTTCTGTTTTAAGAAGAACATTTTGATTCTCATATTTTTTAATAAAATCTAATAAATCATGATAGAAATTTTGAAAATCAGTCATTTGGACAATCTCTGGTGTTCTGCCAACATGCATCGATTAAAAATTACTTTAATTCCAGCTTTTCTAGCAAGATCCTCAGCTTCAGAGTTATGAATTCCTTCTTGAAGCCAAATAACTTTAGGGTTTTTCTTTATTGCTTCTTGAATTACAGGTAAAACTTGATCTGATGGCCTAAAGACATCAACGATATCAATCTCCCCATCAATTTCAGAAATTGTGCCATAGCATTTTTTCCCCAAAATCTCATCAGTGGTGGGATTTACAGGAGTGACATCGTATCCATTGTCAGAAAGATATTTTGGGACATAGTGGGCAGCTTTTGAAGAATTTTTAGACATGCCAACTACAGCCACTTTTTTTAATGAAAGAATTTCGCGAATTTGCTCATCAGAGGAAGAATCTCGCTCCATAGATGACACCGAAAACATGCTGAATATAATTTTTGAATTATTATACATTAAACAAAGAATTTTTTTAACAGTTGTGAAAATAGATATTGTGGAATCAGAGCCAAAAGATCTCATCGTATTAGGAGCAATTAAGCATGGAGTGAAAAAATTTGAGAAAATACAGAAAATGACTCAGATTGAGCCTGAGGAATTAAATTCAATTTTAGAGCAATTAGAAAAAAGGGGATTTATCAGAACTGAAGAGAAAAAAGGATGGTTTGGAATGAAGGTGGAAATCACACCAACTGAGAAAGGATCCAAAGAAGTAGATGAGAGAGTTCACGAATTACAGGCAAAATGGAATCAGATGTCATTATTGTACAAATCAGGAGACAAGGAGAAATTAAAACAAGAGATGGAAAACAACAAATCCATCATTCCATCAATGATGTTCTTTGGGATAATGGACATGATGATGTTTTCCATGATGTTCAGTATGATGGGCATGGCAATGTCAGATTATGTCGCACCTGAAAATATGCCAGACACTGGAAGTAACGAAATGGGTGATTCTGGTATGGATGATGGTGGATTTGATTTTGATATAGGATTCTAGTTTCTGTTTTATACTTGTTATAGAAACATACCGTAGTTGATTTACAATTCTTTTGACAATCCAGGACTAGTCAAAGTACTGAAATTTTTACAAACTCACAATACAGAATATCTTTCAGGTCAGGATTTAAGCGATGTCTTGCGAATTAGCAGAGTTGCCGTATGGAAACATATCAAAAAAATTCAAGAGTTGGGATACAATGTTGAATCAAAACAAAAACTAGGATACAAATTAATCTCAAATTCAGAATTATTACTTCCTTGGGAAATCACCACAAACCTGAAAACAAAAATCATTGGTCAACAAGCACATTATTTTGATTCAATAGATTCCACACAAAATCAGGCATTAAAAATGGCTGACGATCCTGCAAACAACGGAGCAATAATAGTTGCAGCAAAACAGACAGGAGGTCGTGGAAGATCAGGCAGAAAATGGGAATCCCCCAAAGGAGGCATATGGATTTCAATAATTTTAATGCCAAAATTTGATATTTCAATAACAACTCTATTTCCAATAGCATCTGCACTTGCATTGTCAATTGCAATAGAGAAAATATTTTCAATAAAACCGGAATTGAAATGGCCCAACGATATAACGATAAAGGGTAAAAAAGTAGCAGGTATGCTGGTAGATGTCTCATTAGAGTCAAATAAAATTGAAAATTTAGTTTTAGGAGTAGGAATTAATTTCGATGTAGATGTAAAACAAATTGAAAAATCACTTAAAGGAACACCCAATTTTTACGGAGTGGCATCACTAACCAATGAAAAACAAAAAGTCAGACCGGTAGAATTAGTTCAAACTTTTTTGTTAGAATTAGAAAAAATTTACAAATTGTTAAACGCTAAACAAACAAAGAAGATCATTGCAGAATGGACTGCAAGATCATCAACAATAGGAAAAAATGTGGAATTAGAGACTACGGATGGAAAAATCAAGGGTAAGGCAATTAAAATTGATGAAGACGGAGCCTTGATAGTATCAGAGAATAATAAGATTCAGAAAGTAATAGCAGGAGACATCATACATTTATCAAAATAATCTTATTTCTTCTTTAATTTTGCTTTAGATTTTGTAGTTTTTTTAGGAGAATCAGAAATCAAAGAGGATTGCTCTTTTAGAATATCCTTTAGATCTTTTTGTATGTCAAAAACAGTAGAAAGCAAATCCTCAAGAGCCTCAGAATATTCCCCATATGCAGTCAGTAATTCATTTTTCTTTTCATTAGCTTTTGAAAGATATTCGTTTGAACGAAGTAAGTTAGTAGATTCAATTAGTTCAGGCACATATGAAGCAGGTTCACCTAATTGATCTAAATCAATTTTGATCTCTTGGATCCTTTTACGTAATTCATAGATGATTTCACCAGCTCCGAGACTCGTCAATATAAAGAGAAGTAATCACTAATAGATTAAAGATTTTCTAAAAGAAACAGACTGGAAAAATTTATCTGAGAAGAGACACCAATAGAGTACAAATTAGAAATAAACTATAAACAAATAAAATATGAAAAAGACATGATGCGAATTATTTATTTTTTGATTGTTATTTCAGTTATCTTAACAATAGGTATTGGAAATGCTTTTGCACAAACAAACGATGATCCAGAAAAAATGTTCAATTTAGCTAAAGAGCATTTTGTAAATGGTGAATATAAAGAAGCAATAACAATTTATGACAACATATTAGAAATTGCCCCAAATAACATTTCAACACTTAAAATGAAAGGTATTGCGCAGAGTAATCTGGATCAACATACCAGTTCTCTAAAACAATTTTTCAAAGTATTACAATACAAACCAAATGACGTCGTCTCATTAACTGGAATGGGAGTAGGTTTTGGAAATTTAGGAGAATATCAAGAATCAATAGCATATTTTGAAAAAGCATCAAAAGAAAAACCAGACAGCACGGTAATAAATAATTATAAAAAATTCATCAATAGTGTAATTTCAAAATATCCATACACTCCAACTGAGAAACCAGTCAATCTAGAGCAAAAACAAATTACATCAATTCCAGAGTGGATTAGACCAATTGCAAAATGGTGGTCAGAGGGAAATATAGAAGATGTTGAATTTAATTCAGCTCTAATGTATTTAATCGATAATAAAATTATTGAAATTCCATCTGTGGAGGTACTCAATCAATCAGATGAAAAAATTCCTCAGTGGGTAAAAAATACTGCAGGGTGGTGGGCAGATAAACAAATAGATGACAATGCATTTGTTTCAGGAATTCAACATTTAATTGAAAACGGCATCATCACAGTCAATGTCGAAAAGAAATCACAAAAATCTCAGGAAGAAATAGATCATGAATTTTATTTGTTTGAAAAGTATCTTAGAGACATTTCCAACAACATCTCAAAGGAAAAAAGATACATCGAATATCCTAACCCAAGTCAAGACGTCATAAAAAAATTCCTGAGAGATTATATCAAATGGAATTTTGAAGAAGAGGTAAAAAAAGCATCGGAAAAATTCCCAGATCCCACATATCAAATTGAAGATGGCACATACATAATTCACTACAAGGTATTTGTCAACGACCAGCCATCAGGACTTCCCTTGGATCATGTAAGCACATTAGAGAATTCTTTTGCATTTTGGAAAAAACAAGAATTGAGTACAGATAATCAAAGTGCAAAAATAGAATTTGATATTACAAATCTAAAACACGAGGCCAATGTTTGGGTAACATGGGTAGTTCGAGACATAGGGGACGGAGTATTAGGTCACGCACATCTTGGAAAAGGAGTAGTGGAAGTTACACTGGGTGATTATAATTGTGACGGAAGTTTTCAGCTATATGATGTCAACAGTGTTGAAACAATCATGACACATGAATTAGGTCACTCAATAGGTTTGAAACATGTTAGTGAAAAAAATAATATCATGTATCCATCATTTACTCCATCATATGCATATTGCTTACTAAGTTAAACATCAAAAACAAGATCATATTCTAAAAATTCAGAACGATGATTAGCTTAACCTACACACAATTAACCTGCAGATATTAGGTAAAATGGATAATAAGCTATTTTGACTAATAGTTGTATATGCTTAAAAATCCCATTATGTCAGGGCCAAAATGTCCATCTTGTGGAGATAAAAAAATGGTCACAGATCAGAATACAGGAGAATTATTTTGTAGTAAATGTGGATTAGTGGTTACAGATAAAATTGCAGATACAGGTGCTGAATGGCGTTCTTTTTCAAATGATGAAGGAAACAAAGCTAGAACAGGTGCGGGTACATCATTGACAATGCACGATATGGGATTATCAACAGTTATTGGTGCAGCAAACAAAGATGCTACAGGTAAGCCATTATCTGCAAGTGTTAAAAGCTCTATTGAAAGATTAAGAACTTGGGACAGTAGAAGTCAGGCGCATTCTTCTGCAGATAGAAACTTGAGGCAAGCACTAAATGAGATGGACAAATTAAAAGACAAACTTGCATTAACTGATGCAGTAATTGAAAAAGCAGCTTACATCTACCGAAAAGCCATGGAGAAAAAATTAGTCAGAGGCCGTTCAATCCAAGGATTGGTAGCTGCATGTCTTTATGCATCATGTAGAAATACAGAAACTCCAAGGACTTTAGATGATATTGCAAAGGGAATAAACATTAGAAGAAAAGATGTTGCAAGATGCTATAGATTGATTTTCAGAGAACTTGAATTAAAAATGCCAGTAGTAGACCCTGTAAAAGGAGTATCACGCATTGCAAGTATTGCAGAATTAAGTGAAAAAAGCAAACGTAAAGCAATTGCGATTTTAAATCAAGCGAAGGACATAGGTATGGTTGCAGGAAAAGATCCAATGGGGATTGCAGCAGCAGCATTGTATCTTGCATGTATTAGTACAGGAGAAGTCAAATCCCAAAAAGACATATCAATTGCATCAGGAGTTACAGAAGTAACTATTAGAAACAGATGTGCAGGCTTGAGACAAATGCTAAAGGATTAAATTATTTTTTAGCACGCTCAAATTCCAATTTATCCCACGGAAAAACAAGATATTCATCATCATTAGTTTTTTTTCCATAGAGTAGTTGTGAAGGATATTTTTTACCACGTCTTGCAAATAGAGTGGCAAAAATTAACTTAGAAGAATCGTCAACTTTAGGAGTGATTTTCTCAAAGGTCACACCAGTGTCATAAATGTCATCTACAAATAGAGAGTCAGAAGAAATATTTTTTTCGTCAACAAGAATTTTTTTAATTCCCAAATGATCTGCAAGCAAACGTGCAGGTACTAGACCACCCCTACTCAGTGTGCTTATAGTTGAAAATTTTCTAGAGGATTTAGAAATCATATCTGCAAGTATTTTGACTATAGAATCAATCTCAGACCAGCTGACATATTGTTCCAAAGGCATAACTGGAAGTTAGAAATGCAGAATTAAGTTGTTTTGATTAGAAAGTTTTCATAGGGGATTTTTTTAGATGTTCAATAATTTTAAGAACCGTGAAGGGCAATTTACCAAAATCAATATCTTTTTCGCAAGACAGCAATAACACATCGTCATTATTTAACGGAAAACTCATGACAATTACTTTATCACGATAAGACATTGAAAAATGAACTTTGCCAAATTCGTTATCAAATTCATGCCTCATTCTAACACGTAATGCAAGTTCCATGAACATCATTTCATCTTGTTTTTGAGATTCAAGAGACATTAGACCTTCTTTCATTCCACCAGCTGTAAGATGGCCTCGGCTGTTGATGAATCTAGCTGAACGCATCTTTGGGTCCAAATGAATAATATCCTGACATATTTTTTCGAGTTCATCAACATTATCCATTAGTCTAATTTAGCAAACGAACTATTTATTGCGATCTGTAATAATAGATAACTGTGCAACAAGATTCCTCAAAAAACACCATGGACTATTACAAGCATTTGTCATTATTTTGGACAGATCTTATGCATTTGATGTCAAGTAAACCACAAGCATTGGCATCAACAGGACCAATGAGGTCATTTGCAGCTAATTCAAAAAAAGTAACCACAGAACTAATTGAAATTAATGAAGATTTGATGGGATTTAATCAATATCTCACAGAATACTACAAACAGCTAGCAAGTGCATGGGAAGGAGCACAAAAGAAAGTCAATTTAAAAGCACCCGAAGTACCACAAGACGTAGAGCAAATCGAGGCATTCAAAAGAATATGGATTGATATTTTTGATAATGATTTTACAGAACTATTTGATTCCAAAGAATTTGGAGAAAACTACGGAAAACTTGTTTCAAAAGAACTTGAATTAACCAAACATTGGAACAATATTGCAAACGTAGTTTTACAATCAGTAAACCTTCCAAGTAAAGAAGAAATTGACGAAGTCTATAAAGAACTTCACTCTTTGAAAAAGCGTGTTGGTAAATTAGAGTTGGAGTTAAAGAAAAAGGAGACGAAAAAAAATGCATAGTGAATCTAAAATTGATCCAAAAATTTTAGAAGAAGTTTTAAAATTTAGTAAAAATGTTATTGATGCACCAAAATTAGTTTCCGCTCCCGATGAAATTAGTTTAGAGGTTACGCCACACGATACAGTTCATGAATTAGATAAAACAAGATTACTTCACTATAGACCACTTACAGAAAAGCAACACAAGACACCACTACTAATTTCATATGCATTGATTAATAGATATCACATTCTAGATATTCAGCCAGAAAAGAGTTGGGTAAGGAATTTACTTCAACAGGGATTTGATGTATACATGTTAGATTGGGGAACACCAACTAGCATGGACAAATATCTTGATTTTGACGATTATGTTAACGGATATTTGGATTCAGCTGTAGAACATATTAAAAATGAATCATCAAATGAAAAAATTTCATTACAAGGATATTGTACTGGTGGAACAATAGCCACTGCATATACAGCATTGCATCCAGAAAGTGTAAAAAACTATGTTGCAACTGCACCTGTAATTGATGGATGGCGAGACACCACTGTAATCAGCAATCTTGCAAAACACATGGATGTTGATAAAATGGTAGAAACAATAGGAAATATGCCACCGGAGTTCATGTACTATTGTTTTTCAGTTCTAAAACCATTTGAACAAGGAATTGAAAAATATGTAAAATTCTTCAAAAACATAGACAACAAAAAATTTGTAGATAATTTCCTCAGAGTAGAAAAATGGCTAGGAGATACACCTCCAATCCCAGGTGAATTATTCAAACAATGGATTAAAGACATCTATCAAGATAATTTGTTGATCCAAAACAAAATGTATGTTGGAGGAGAACACATAGATTTAAAGAAAATAGACATGCCCACATTTACCCAAATTGCAGTAGGAGATCATCTTGTTTCACCAGAATGCAGCATGCCACTTCATTATGCCATAGGTAGTGAGGACAAAACATTGAGAATGTACCCTACAGGTCATGTAGGAATGATTGCCAGTTCCCTATCCCAGAAAAAAGTATTGCCAGAGCTAGGAAAATGGTTAGCTGAAAGATCATAAAAAAGGAAAAAAATTAAAAAAATAGATTTCCACTAGTTTGTTTTTGCAGTGAATACAGAAATCCAAGATTGTAAGATATTTCTGTTAAGATTAGCAAAGGATTTTGCATTATCGTTGAAGGTTTTGATATTTTGTTGTGTTGCGTCGATAGTTGCAAGAGCTACTTGATTTTGTATTGAAGCTGCCTTTACAAATTCTTCAGTTGTATCATGAATTACTTTTAGTGTTGCTTCAGGAAGATTTGCTGCAATACCTGATTTCTTTGCATATTCTTTTTGTAGTGTGATAGTTGAATCAACTATGTTTTCATATGCTTGTAGGTATTCCTGTTGTACGTTAGTAATTGACTGATGATATTGTGGTACTGATTGTTTAATACCATTGAAGAGTTTGTCAATATTTTCTTGATATGCAGAAAATACATCTTTTGAATTTGTTTGTGTTGTTTCGTTTTTACTCATTGTTTCACCTCCTTATTTTTTGATTTTTTTGCAATTGGTAGAATAATGACTTGTACTAAATCACCATCACCTAAACCGAGGGCATTACGTTCTGCTTCAGGAATAGAGATTCTTCCATTACTACTAATTGTAGTTTTGTAAGCACCCCAATTCATGAAGGAAGGCAGCATTTGGCCGATGCTAAACATGGTATCCATACTTTTACTTTGCAAGGTAGACATGTTTTCCATCATGTTAGATTGAGTTTGTCGTGCACTTTCAGAAACACCCTTTAGAGTTTCCAGAGGGTCAAATTTTTGACTAGATTGATTTGTCATCAAAGAGCCAAAATTTTTCATAAATTCTGCTTGAGCACGTCCACTTTTTTGAATCCAAGATTTAAACATCTCAGAAGGGTCGTATAGGTTTTGATTACCACTCATAGGTAATGATTGGAATCATTAGTATTTAAATGGATCTAAATACCATTTAAAAATTCTAAAACTTTAGTTGCAAAAGTCTGAGGGTCTTGAACGTAAGGAGTATGGCCGCAACCATCCATTCTAAAAAATCGGCAATCCTGAATAGATGAAATGAAACTATCAGAATAGGTTATAGGAATCACAGGATCTTCAGAACCCCAAATTATCAGAGTGGGAGTTCTTATGGAACCTAGTTTGGTGGTAATAGGTTTAGAATTTTTTAGTCCCAATATAGTAGACATGAATGCAAGTTTTGCGTTAGGCAATTGCATTCTCTCAATAAAACTAGTGACAATTTCTTGTGGTACTTCTTCTCCAGAAGCTTCCATTAGTTCAAATGCATTTTTGGCAGTTTGTTCATTAGGATACAAGGCAGCCATTACATATGCATCAAGTGCAGGTGTGGATTTCTGCATAGCCCCTGCAGGAGATACAAGAATAAGTTTCTCAATTTCTTCAGTATGTGATGAGGTGTAATTAGCCGCGATTTGACCACCTAATGAGGAACCAATTAAATTTAAACGTGCAATTCCAGTTTGTGCGAAAAATTTTTCTAAAAAATCTGTAAAAAGTTCTGGAGTATAATCAAGTGTAGGCTTATCACTCAAACCAAATCCTATCAAATCAGGAACAATTACACTATAGTCTTTTGAAAAATAAGGAAGTACGTTTAACCATCTTTCAGAAGATGCACCTAAACCATGAAGTAAAACAAGATTATTTTTTGAATTTCCAGATTCTAAATATCTGATTTTATTTCCATCGATTTTCAGGAATTTCTCTTCCACTAATTTAGCAACAATTATCATGACTAGATAAGTTTTCATGAATTATGCGATCAGACACATTAAAAACAATGAAATTTTTAGGTAGTGTGAGTATGTTTTTTAGTATCAAAGTTTGACGAGAGTTGTGATTAAAAAGAAAATTTCAAAAATTCTAGTGCCGTTAGATGGATCTAAAAATTCGATTAGAGGTTTAGAAACAGCAATCACATTAGCTAGAAATTGTGGAGCTACAATTACTGGAATTTATTCAATTTACGCACCACCACATTCAGAATTTAGGGGTGTTGGTTCGGTAGAAAAATCTCTAAATGTTCAAATTAAAAAATTCATGGAAGAGGCAAAAGTTCTAGCTGCCAAAAACGGTATTGTGTTTAATGAAAAAATTTCCAGGGGCGAAATAGGATATAATATTATCAAACTGGCCCATGGAAAAGGTAATTTTGACATGATTGTGATTGGCTCACGTGGAAGAAGTTCTGCAAAGGAAATGTTTTTTGGAAGTGTTTCAAATTACGTCATTCATACATCAAAGATTCCAGTAGTAGTGGTAAAGTAAACTAAGAAAATCCGTGCTTTTTGAAATATTTTTGGTGGTATTCTTCGGCCTTGTAGAAAGTAGGAGCAGGTACAATTTCAGTCACAATTGGATCAGAATATTTTCCTGACTTTTCAAGAGATTGCTTTGAATTCTCTGCAATTTCTTTTTGTTTTTCATCATGATAAAAAATTGCTGAACGATATTGAATTCCAACATCAGGACCTTGACGATTTAAGGTTGTAGGATTATGATTGGACCAAAATACATCTAAAAGTTCTTCAAAAGAAATTTCATCGGGATCATAATCAACTTCGACAGCTTCTGCATGGCCTGTTTTATCAGTACAAACTTCTTCGTATGTTGGATTTGGAAGATGGCCACCAATATATCCCACAGCAGTAGAGTTAACTCCTTTTGTTTTATTGAGTAAATCTTCAACATGCCAAAAACAACCCGCACCAAATGTGGCTTTCATGAAACATATAACAAATAACAGAATTAAAAGGATTCGAAATTATTCAATCAAAATAATGTCTTTTTGAATTAAGTATTTTATAGAATTGATAAACTCTTGTTGAGATATCAAATCATTAGCCCACCAATGAGCAATATCTCTAAACCAAGAGGGAACATCATCAACGGATGAAGAATTTACATCGTAGTTTGAAATCATTATGATTTTATTTTGTAACATAAAATCCAATTTGTTAGCAAATTCATCATCAGTAATTTTGCCTGTAGCCCAATCTTCAGCATATGTCTTAATAGAATCAGGTATGTAAGTTGAAAATCCTAAAATGGAAAAGATAGTTTGATCAGGAAATTGTGAGTCAAACCAAGATTTGTATTGAGATTCATTATTGTATCGGTCGATATAATATTGCGGAGATTTATCTAAGGCAGGGAAATTTTCAATATGAGTTGATGAGTATCCAACTACATCATAGATTTCATATGAGGGGAATTGTGAGTCAAACCAAGATTTGTATTGAGATTCATTATTGTATCGGTCGATATAATATTGCGGAGATTTATCTAAGGCAGGAAATCCTAAAATTCGCATTTTAGGATTCTCAGAAAATAATTGTTCGGTATCATCTACAGATTTGTTTGGTGTAGATTTGTTTGGTGTAGATTTGTTTGGTGTAGATTTGTTTGGTGTAGATTTGTTTGGTGTAGATTTGTTTGGTGTAGATTCAGGAGGAGTATATTCAGATGATTTTTCATATTCTATAGATTTTTCAAGATTTCCATCGTATGAAATCTTGATTATGTATTCACCGTTTTCGGACCACGTTGGTCCACCTGCATTAATGGATTTTGTAAATGTTCCATCAAGATTAGGAATAATACTATCAACATGGGCCAAACCAGAACCGCTAGGAGTAATAATTTGAACAATTATAGAAAAGAAATCAGGATCATAATCAACATTCCCAGAGATTATAATAGAATCATCAGTATGATACAATGTTTTATCAGTCGTAAAATGATTAACGGTAGCAAAAGAAAAGGTAAAAAATAATGGATATAACAGCAATACAGAAAAAAGAAATAACGTCCTGTTCATAATCAATAGCTACATTTTGATGTACATAATTAAAGAATTCGGCAGATTGTTCAATGGTGTTTAATTAACATCAGTAAAAATTTCAACCACTTTTTTTGCTAAATTTTCAATGTTGGCAGTAGGTTCGGCAGAAATCAACAGTAAAATTTGTGTGATAGGAAATGGAAAACTTACTAAAACTGCCTTGTCTCGTCTAGCAGCAAGATAGTTTATCGGACCCAAACTTTCATCATATTCTTTTCTAATAGAAGCTTTCGAGACAAATTCCAAAAAAGATTGTAAACGAGTCTCATCTCCTTCATGAGGCACCAATCCCTCCTTAAAACCACCTGCAATTAATTTGCCATCTTTATCCACTATTCCAGCAAATCGGATCTCAGATTCCGTGAGTAGTTGATCACATTTTTTGCCATATAACTCCATAACACTTCCTGCGTCAGACATTCTAGTTTTATTTGAGATATCAAAAATAAAAACCTAGCCAATAACCATCAAAGGGTTAAACGGAATTCGTTTCAAATGAATTGTTCCATATTGGTCACTGTGTGTAAAGGATTTTTACATGAAATTAATAAGCAAAAAATTCAATCAAAGTATGATTGAAAATTATAATTTTTGGCATTATAGCAATTATCATACTTGGAAGTTTTAACATTCAGGATTCCTATGCACATAATCCAAATTTTGATGTAAATTCAGCAGAGGGAATTTTAGAATTTTGTGAATTTTTTTATGAAGAATATCAACTGTTAGGAGTAAATTCTCTAATTGAGCAACATCCAAGTTTCCCAAATCTCAGGGCATGTATAATTTTGTATAACCATATTGCATGGAATAGTACGCATCCAGCTAGGGATTTGGTATTAGTAGCAGAAATTGAAAAATATCTTGGAGACTCTACATATATCAAAGACAGGCACATAGAATATTCAGACATCATACCAGATTGGATTAAAAGAGAAGCCCAATTGTGGGTAAACAATGAAAATCAAGATGTAGGATTTGCTTATGGCATAAGAACATTATTAGAAGCAGGAGTCATTAAACTAGAATCCAATGAAAGAAAATGTTTTGAAAACGAAGTTTGTTTAAGAGAAAACGATTTCATCGCGTATTCATATTTTGACAAATACGATAACAACATATCACTAAAACATACAATAAAATCAATCAAAGATAATGACTTTACAGTAAACGATAGTGAAATTACAGTAAACGATAGTGAAATTACAATAGAAATTGAAAAAACATCTCAGGATGGAATTAAAAAAGAAGAAATAATCTTAAACAAAAAAGGAGTGATCAAAACAAGTGAATGTTGCAGTCATTATGAATTTGTAATTCCACTCCCAATGAAACTTGGAGACAAAATTACAGAAAATATAAAAATTACTGCAGAAACTACATTCACGATAGATAATAAAATAAGACCATCTTGGCTAGCAAGTGATTCAACAGGGCAAAATGTGAAGATCATCGATAAACAAACAGGATTGGTTTTTTCCTATGAGCATCACGAAACAGATGTTTTAACAGTAGGAGATGAGACTAAGATCACAGATACTAATTTCTTTGATACAAAATATAATATGAAAGCACATCAAACTATTATTCCAAAATGGTGGAAAACCACAACCAGTTGGTTATTAGATGAAAAAATTTCAGAGTCAGAATATTTACGAGCAATGGAAAATTTGATTTCCAGAAATATCCTCACAGTATAATTACAAATGACATTTTAGTAAGACATAATCAATAATTTTTTCTTCTGATGCTTTTTTCATTTTTTGCATTGATTTGAATAAAATTTTTTCAACATATGAAGAATAGTTTTTTAAAATAGACATTTTCAATTCATTTCTGTTTTTTTCATAATAATCTGCCAGAGGTTCATAAACATCGGAACCGATTAATTTTTCTTCAGAGATTAAAAATCCATGAGACACTATCAAATCTTTGAGAAAATCTAGACTATAATGTTCAGATGACCAGGTAAATTTCAACAACCCCAATTTTCCAATCGAAGGATTTTCCAGAGTTATTGGAACCGCCATTACTAATAATCCAGATTTTTTTAAGACCCTCTTAGATTCAGAAATAAAATCAGATAACGGTTTGAAATGCTGTGCAGATTCCAAAGCTAAAACACGATCTACAGAAGCACAGGCAAAGGGCAATTTTGTAGAAGTTGAATTAATAAATTCGATATTTTTTTCAATTCCAGAAAAGGACAGTTGTTTGAAATTAATGTTGACATCATACAATTGAATTTCAGGATATCTATCTCTCCATAGTTTAGATGGTGCAGATAATCCACTTCCTACATCAACAATTTCTTTTGCAGAAGACATCTCGGCCATATCTGCAAAAACCGAACAAAGGTTATTTTGTGCAGATAAAGGATCAGCATGGTTTTTTGACCAGTAGCCAAAATTCAACATCGAGCCACCAGTAGCCAATTGCATTACAGGTGATAAAGCAGTGTAAAGATTTACCACATCTTTTTCATTTCTACGAAATGTCCAAAAAAATAGATCTAGAGGGTTTATTGTGACCAAAAATAATTCTAATACTGTTTTAAGAACAGACTATTAATTTCTAAGGTAATCCTTCAGAATCTTCAATACAATGTTTGTGAACCCAATTTTCATCTTTATTTTTTAAGATTTCTTTGCCAGGTTGAATTTTATCCCCACATGAAACACACGATGTTGCAAATTTTGCTTTCATGTATAGTCATACGCAATCTGGAATAAATTTACTGTGTTGTAATTGATGTTAACTAACGATTAACATATTTTATAAATTCAAACCAATCAGTCAAACTATGGATGAGTCAAATTCTAAAATAGGCTCAAAAATAATTTTAGCAAAATGGACAGACAGATTTTTTGCATGGTTGATTGATTTTATCATTATTTCAACTATTTCAACGACAGTAATTTTTCTCTCATTTGGAACAACATATTATGATTTTGGAGATGGAGAATTATGGGCGGAAAACATCCAATACATTCCTACAAGTATTTTATTTTTTTCATATTGGACTATTTTAGAATACAAGACAGGCCAAACTATTGGAAAAAAAATTCTAAATTTGAGAATGACAAATTTGAAAGGCGGAAAACCAAATTTGAAAGGGATTTTGTTGAGTAGTTTTGGTAAATCATTTTTACTACCAATTGATGTCATCGTAGGATGGATTTTAACAAATGAAAGCAGACAAAGAGTCTTTAATAAATTAGGAGATACAATAATTATCAAAATCAAAGATGAAGAAAATTCAGGCTCAACATATCTAAAAGATTAGAGTTTGTCAGATTTTCTTGAATAGTTACTTTGAAGAATTAACCAACAGATCTATTAGCATCTTTAGATCTATTTGATTGATGTCTGAAAACCAAAATGAGTGGTGGATAGGATTACCAAAAGAGCTTCAAAAAGACATAGAGTTAGAAGAATAAAGAACTAGAAAGGTAAGGTAATTGTAAAGGTAGTAGGCTTGTTGCTTACTGAAATTGTGCCACCGTGTTGTTCAACAATACTTTTACAGATAACCAACCCCAAGCCAGTTCCAGTAGTTTTAGTTGTAAACATAGGTTCAAAGATTTTATCCAAATTCTCATCAGCAATACCAGGGCCAGAATCTTTGATTTGGATAATGAGAAATTTAGAATCAGAAGTAGCTTCAACATTAATTTCCCCACCACCGTCTAACGCTTGAACAGAATTATTGAGCATGTTAGATAAGACACCCTCTATTTTTCTAGGATCACAGTTAATTGAAAAGTCATTTTCAGGCAGATTTATTGTAATACCATATGAAAATTTAACATGATTCATAGCAAGTTTAAGTATATTCAAAAATGAACTAGGAGTCTTTTTAATTTCAGTAGTTCTTGCAAAATCTAAAACATCTTCTATAATTCTACCCATATCAAAAATGGAATTTTGTAATCTAAGCCATTTTTCTTTGTCTTTAGAATCCAGTTTTGAAAGAATCTGAGGAGTTAGTATTTCAGCATAAGTATGCATTATAGTTAATGGATTTTTTAAATCATGTGCAACTCTACTTGCCATAGTTCCAATAGTTGCCAATCTTTCAGATTTTACCAATTCATTACTTTTACTTTCAACTATAGACATTAGATTTTCATTTTGTTTAAGCAATTTTTTCTCCATCTCCAAAAGCTTTGCTTGTATAATTTTTTCTTTTGAAATATCTGTTCTAATGGCAACAAAGTTTTGGATGTTTTTTTCAGAATCAAAAACAGGAACAATGGTAGATTTTAACCAATAGTATGAACCATCTTTTGCGCGATTCTTTATTTCACCCTCCCAAATATTTCCAGAAGATATTGTATCCCACATGTTTTTAAAAAATTCATCAGAATGTTCATCGGATTTTAAAATCCGATGATTTTGGCCTATTAATTCATCTTCAGAGTATTTTGATAATTCACAGAATTTTTTATTTGCATATACAATAATTCCTGTAGAATCAGTTACTGCTACAATAGAATGGTCAGAGAAAATATCATCAAAATTTGAAATGTTTAGATTCGCTTTTTCAAAAGATGAAATACCCATTGTTATTCTAGATAGATTATTTGATATAATACAAGCGATTGTATGTAATTTTCAATAACAGAGTAAATAGTCGTGTATAGTTTTCACTAGGTAATTTCAAATAATTAAAAAATCCAGCTACCGCTAGAAAAAATAATTATCAAATTAAAAATGCATAGCTAACGCTATGTATGATTAAAAATGAAATCATCGTACAAGTCGTGTATATGTATAATCCACTTGATGATATGAATATGATCATCGCGCATAGTCTCTATGTAAGTGGCTGAACCGATGTGTTGGTCTATTAGTAAAGGCTGGCTCACCACTCGCCGAAGCTTGTGATCTACACCACCTTCCTATCAACGCAGTATTTTGCTGCCGACCTTCATCTTACGAAAGAATAACTTGTCTCGGGATAGGATTCGTGCTTAGATGCTTTCAGCACTTAGCCTAAACGGCTTAGCTGCCCGGCCTGCCTTATCAGACAACCGGTAAACCAGTGGCCACGCTGCTCTGTTCCTCTCGTACTCGGAGCAACTTCCCCTCAGTTATTCGCGCTTCCATCAGGCAGAGACCGACCTGTCTCACGACGGTCTAAACCCAGCTCATGTTCCCTTTTAATAGGCGAGCAGCCTCACCCTTGGCCCCTGCTGCAGGACCAGGATAGGAAAAGCCGACATCGAGGTACCAAACCGCGGGGTCGATAGGAGCTCTCGCCCGCGACGAGCCTGTTATCCCTGGGGTAATTTTTCTGTCACCTC
>JAILWG010000002.1 GCA_025699075.1 Candidatus Nitrosopumilus sp.
TATCTGACTCTGTAACTGCATCTGACAACCTCAACACATCTGCATCCCTCACTCAATCACTATCTGACTCTGTAACTGCATCTGACAACCTCAACACATCTGCATCCCTCACACAATCACTATCTGATGCAATTACTGTAACTGACAACATCATTACCTCCACCATCATCACTCAATCACTATCTGACTCTGTAACTGCATCTGACAACCTCAACACATCTGCATCCCTCACTCAATCACTATCTGACTCTGTAACTGCATCTGACAACCTCAACACATCTGCATCCCTCACTCAATCACTATCTGACTCTGTAACTGCATCTGACAACCTCAACACATCTGCATCCCTCACACAATCACTATCTGACTCAATTGCAGTATCTGACAACACCACCACATCTGCATCCATCACACAATCACTATCTGACTCAATTACAGTATCTGACAACCTAGCTACCACTTCAGTTCAAACAGTACAACTATCTGACAACATCTCAGTATCTGACAACCTAGCTACTCAAGCATCCATCACACAATCACTATCTGATTCAATTACAACATCTGACAATCTTAACATCAACAAATTCATCTTACAGTCCCTATCTGACTCAATTGCAGTATCTGACAACACCACCACATCTGCATCCATCACACAATCACTATCTGACTCAATTACAGTATCTGACAACCTAGCTACCACTTCAGTTCAAACAGTACAACTATCTGACAACATCTCAGTATCTGACAACCTAGCTACTCAAGCATCCATCACACAATCACTATCTGATTCAATTACAACATCTGACAATCTTAACATCAACAAATTCATCTTACAGTCCCTATCTGACTCAATTGCAGTATCTGACAACACCACCACATCTGCATCCATCACACAATCACTATCTGACTCAATTACAGTATCTGACAACCTAGCTACCACTTCAGTTCAAACAGTACAACTATCTGACAACATCTCAGTATCTGACAACCTAGCTACTCAAGCATCCATCACACAATCACTATCTGATTCAATTACAACATCTGACAATCTTAACATCAACAAATTCATCTTACAGTCCCTATCTGACTCAATTACAGTATCTGACAACACAATATTCAACAAAGTAATCACACAGTCCCTATCTGACTCAATTACAGTATCTGACAACACAATATTCAACAAAGTAATCACCCAGTCCCTATCTGACAACATCTCAGTAACTGACTTGCTTAATTTCAGAGGTGCATTCTCAATTGAAGCAAGATCTGATACTACAACATTACAAGGAGGTGCAACATATCTTATATCTCCAAATCCCTTTACCGGAACTGGTACACTAACAGTTGTTGATAACGTATCAAATGATTCAGATCCAACAGTTGGAATAGTTAGTATCAGTAATGCAAGATTTGCTGATTATGTTGTTAACATGACAGGCATACCATCAGGTTACAATGTGACTGTTGATGAAACAACGATTTCTATATGGAATGCAGATGCATCACCATTAATTACATTCACATTGATAGATTCAGGCGCAACTGTTTCAACCTTAGATCCTTTAATTGTAACAACCGCTCCATTACTTAACTCAACCCATGTTTCAAGACTTACCAGTTCAAATGCGGTTCTTGTCAATCAGACCGATAAGAGTATTAACACAACTGATGGTCTTCCAGAAATCATAGGTGTTGGAAAGAATAATATTTCAGGAATTACATCAACAATAATCAAACAATCAAACATCAAGTTTGTAAAGGATATTGCTCCTGGAAGCAGTGGTAAAACAATTCAACAATTATTAGGAATGCCAGAATATCATATGGCACCAGACAAGGATCTTACTGTTGTATTACCTGCATTTGTTACAGAAGAATCTACAACTCACCAAATCATTGCAACGCCACTTTATGATAAAGTAACTCCAGGACAAAGAATGATAATTCCTGTGGAATCCTCACTTATTCCATCATTTGGTGGTGTATCAAAATTGGACATCACATCAAAATCTTCCTCATCATCTGTTGGAACATTTGACAATGATTGGATTGTAATTGAAGTTGATGATGAACATGTAAGTTCTCCAACATTAGCTAGTAGTGGAATTACAAATGAATTAGAATTAGAAATTAATGTAAAATATCTCTATGAAGAAGATATAGTTGGTTTCAACTGGAGCGATGAGAACAACTACGAATCAGATCCTATTCTAACTGTACTTGTTCCAATTCCAACTGACTCTAGTATTATTACACTTGCAAATGGATGTGCCGATGTTGAAGCACATACACTAGTTGGAAGTACATGGACTGGAAGTGTTGATAGGATAATCTCTAATGTTCCATCTGATGATAAATCAGGATTCTGTGAAGTAGAGATAGAGTCTGATCACTATTCCAAGAAATCAATCTCATCTAAGAGATCTTCATCATCTGGTACTGGCGGTACTGGCGGTACTGGCGGTACTGGTAGTACTGGCGGTGGCGGTCGAACTGGTGTAAGTACTGGTTACAGTGGCGGATTTGGCGGATTCATATCTACTCCACTTGCAATCAATGAGGTATCCTTTGACAAATGTAATGAAAACTTGGCAAGAATCATTGTATCAAGTGATGCAGATGTACCTCCAATAGTCAAAGTATCTACTGCCAAGTCTGGAGTAGTATATGCCACACTAGCTCAAATTCAGCCATATGCAAAACTAAATGAATTCTCCTCACTTGATAGATACATCTATGAAATACCAATTGCATCTGATGAATCATTCCTGATGGTAGTAGTTACTGAAGAGAAGGGAACTGTTACCAATTCTGTACAAGCATCAGTGAAACTATTGTCCTGTGAAGGAACTACTGTAATTGTTCCACTTCCAGATGCACCACTACCTGAAGTTACAGAAGGTGCACCAAGAATATTTGATACAAAAGTTCAGATTGTTAACGGTACATCATATGATGTATCAAAATCAGAATTCTTGTACATTGATGGTCAAAACTTGGGCGTATCTGCAATTGTTGACAGCATTACACCATTACAGCGTGCAGAGATTAGAACAATATCTATGGGACAAACAATCGATCAATATGTAGCAATCAAGATGGATGTTACACCATTACTCATATCCAACTCTACATACATCATATCAGGTTCAATTCCATCTTACGTCATGGCAGAGCCAGGAATGACTTATTGGCTACACATAGTTGATGAAAATGATTCACAATCAGAATCAATTCATTACAATATCGGTGTAAAACCAACTGAATCATCTATCGTTAGGGTAGAAGTCGACATACCAACTATTCGTCCATCAGGCTCTGTTGTAAAACCAGAGTTCTACATATTCAATGATGATGCTCCATCATACGGAATTGTATCACTATTGGTTAACGGCAAAGTTGTATCAAAACAATCACAACTATTTGGTACCGGACAAACACATGTCATATTCAACTGGAATATTCCACAATCTAATGATTATGTTGATTATGAAATACAAGGAATGGTTGAACTATATGACAACACCTTTGCTACATCATCATCAGTACTTGCTACACATCCAAAGACAGTAACAGTATCAGGCAAAGAGATGCCAGAATTAAAAGTGATACAAAGAGATGGCATAATACTTGCAGATCCTGCACTAGTCTATGCATCAAACGCAGATAGTACAGTAAGATTTGTTGTCACCGATCCTACAGGACAATGTATTATTGGTAATGCAGAGGAATGTCTAGTCAATGAGAGCACCAGAGGAAATCGTGGTGGATTAGAAAGTATTTCATATGGAGATCAAATACTCAGAGTCAGATATAGTGGTGCAGATAATGCACTTGAGAGATTCTCAATAACCTCAATTGATCCAATTGTAGGCCAATGGAATGTGTCACTAGAATCAGAGGATGGCTTTGTACAACAAGCACATGCATCAGAAGACACTGTAGTGAAGGTAAAATACAGATATCATCCTAATACAATTACTGTAAAATCAGATTAAGCCTAGAATTTGTGTATTATTCTTTAATTACATATTTAGCAATTTCCAAATTTGGAATATTCGTGATCCTCTTTTATTATATGGATTTGAATTATATTCATGCATAGTAGGAATATCTTTCTAGCTTTATTGTTTGGCGTAATTGTATTTGGTATATCAGGATTTTTACCAACCGCATCAGCACAAACTCAGATAGATATACTACTTAACCAAAACAACTGTGAAACTATTCTTTTGGGTACTTGGGCTGCAAACACTTGTACAGTTAGTTCTTCAATCACATTTGGAGATGAAAACTCTGATGATGATCAAGTATTAATCATATCGGGAACTACTAAGCTTTTAATTACAAATACTGGCGCATTACATCTTGTTGGATGGATCCACAATAATGGAATCCTTGAAAATAATGGAACCATTACTTCGGAAGATTACATCAAAATCATGAATGATGGAGATTTTATCAATCAAGTTACTGGAATAGCTTCACTTGATGGAGATTTTTCCAACTCTGTGAATTTTTCCAATTTTGGTCAAGTGACTATACTTGGTGAATTTATTTCAGATGGCACATTGACAAACTCTGGAAATATTTTGATTGATGGAGCATATGTAACAATGTCCTCAGTTACAAACAATGTAGCTGCTACTATAGAAAATGATGGAAATCTTAGATTAGGCAATTTTGATAATTTTGGCACAGTTGAAAATCTTGGTTTCAGATCTTTAGATATTGCAGGATCTGGAAATAATATCTCAGTATTTACAAATAACATTGGTTCAAGTTTTATAAATTCAGGTATAATTACAGTTGATCCTTCTGCTGAAATTGACAATATCGAAGGATTTGTTAGCAATTCTGGGTCAACAATAGATCTTGGTGGAAAATTTAGAAACCACAACACATATGATAATAATGGAATATTTCATTTGATATTTAATAGTCAGGTGATAAACACTGGAACTTTTAATGTCAATTCACCTGGAAAAATTCTTCTAAATGGACAAGGTTTAGGTTTGACATCTATTATATCAACATCTCCTGGTGTACTAAACAATAACAATATCATTGAAAATGCATGTGGTCTAATCTTAGGCCCATACAGTGGTAGTAATCCTATAGATCAATGCCCTTTCACAATTAATATTCTAAAACCTCTTAAGAATCAAATAGTAAACAATGTAGATCCAATAAATTTTGTAGCTGATGCATCTGATAGGGATGCATTTGGAAATCCAATTAATTCCAGTGATGATGTAAACTGGACATCTGATAAAGAAGGTCAATTTGGAACTGGTGCGAATATTTTTGCAATATTAAATCATACAGGACAGACTTTCATAACAGCATCAGTTTTAGATCCTAATAACGTTCTTGTATCTAAACAAGTCACTGTTCTTGTATCTCAAGTTGACAAAGACAATGATGGATACCCAGTACAAAATGATTGTAATGATAATAATCCTGATGTAAATCCTGGAGCAACTGAAATCTTTGGAAACGGAATTGATGACAACTGTAATGGTCTACAAGATGAGGGATTTACTGATGCAGATGGTGATGGTGTTGATTCTACAGTTGATTGTGACGATACAAATCCTGCTAGATTCCCAGGAAATCCTGAGATCTTAGATGGAATTGATAATGACTGTGACACAGTTTTACTACCTGGTGAGATAGATGATGATCTAGATGGTCAGGCAGAATTTGAGGGTGATTGTGACGATACAAATCCTGCTAGATTCCTAGGAAATCCTGAGATCCTAGATGGAATTGATAATGACTGTGATGGAATTATTCCACTAAATGAAATTGATGAAGATAATGACGGTTCTACTGCAGACTTAGATTGTGATGATAATGATAATACACGTTCTCCTGACTTTGCAGAAATCCCAGGCAATTTCATTGATGATAATTGTGATGGAATTGTTGATGGAATAGGAGATGCAGATGGTGATGGTTATGATGGTGGTGTTGATGATTGTGATGACACTGATAATACAGTATATCCAGGTGCATCAGAGATTGTAGATGGACAAATTAACGATTGTAACACACTTGTTCTTCCTTCAAATGAAGTAGATGACGATGGTGATGGATTTATTGATGGTCTAATTGATCCTTCTGGTTGGGATGATGATGCAAATATTCCATTAGGTGACAATGACTGTGATGATAACAACAATGTACGATTCCCAGGAAATCCTGAGATCCTAGATGGAATTGATAATGACTGTGATGGAATTATTCCACTAAATGAAATTGATGAAGATAATGACGGTTCTACTGCAGACTTAGATTGTGATGACACTGATAATACAGTATATCCAGGTGCATCAGAGATTGTAGATGGACAAATTAACGATTGTAACACACTTGTTCTTCCTTCAAATGAAGTAGATGACGATGGTGATGGTTATGTTGATGGTATTATTGATCTAGGTGGTTGGGATGGAATTCTTGAAGTCATAGGCGGTGGAGACTGTGAAGATCTTAACTCTGAAGTCAATCCTGGAGTAATAGAAGTTGCAGATGGCATTGACAACAACTGTGACGCAGTTTTACTACCTGAAGAGATAGATGATGATCTAGATGGTCAGGCAGAATTTGAGGGTGATTGTGATGATACTAATGAGTTTGTCTTCCTTGGAAATTCAGAAATTTCTGATGGAATAGACAACAATTGTGACGGAGTCATAGATGAAGGATTTAATCAAGATGGTGATGGATATTCTGTCTTTGAGGGTGACTGTGATGACACCAATGCCCTTGTTTATCCTGGCGCTATTGAATTACCTGACGGAATAGACAACGACTGTAATGGATTTGTTGATGATCTTGAGGAAGAATTCACAACTCCAGAATTCCAAGAAAACTTGGATAGTAAGACACAAAGATCCTATGATAGACTGGAACAGAAATTAGCATATGAAATCAAAAAACTTGAATTCAAAAACATGATGCTAGATAAAGTTGCAGACAGATATGATGAAAAGGCAGAAAAACAATTGTCCAAAGGAAATCTGGAAAAAGCAACAAAGTATCAAGAACAAGCTAATGAAAGAAGAAATCAAATAGCAAGCAACGAATCCCACATTGAAATTAATGAAAAACAAATCCTTGTAATTGACATGTCAATTGGAAAAATTCCAGTTGATTGGTCCCAAACAATAGTTGTTGAATATGATAATCTTACAGATAGGACATTTGAAAAAATCTTGGATGATGTTGAGGACTATTTAGAAGACATTGAAAAATTAGAAGAGAAGGCACAAAAGTATGATGATAAAGCAGACAAAGAAGAAGCCAAAGGTAATCAGAAAAAGGCAGACAAATATCGTCTAAAGGCAATTCAAGAACGGGAGGAAATTGAAATTGTTGAGGATCTTAACAAAGTTCTAACATACGCAATAACTTTTACTCCAGATATGCTAATTGATGATAAAGATTAACTTCATTAAAAGAATGATAACTGGAGCAATCTAAATTTTTTAACTTTAAGGATATGCTATTGATTCGGATATTATGGAATTAAGTTCAGAAATCTTTATCCTACCTTGTTCCATGGAGTCTCGTTTTCTAACAGTGACAGTATTGTCCTCTAATGTTTGATGATCAACTGTAACTGCAAATGGTGCACCAATTTCATCTAATCTTCTGTATCGCCTTCCAATAGCGCCCGAATGATCCAAAAATGCATCACATTTTCTTTTTATTTGAAGATAGATCTCATCAGTTTTCTCTTTAAGACCATCCTTTTTGACTAGAGATAATATGCCAACATGTATTGGTGAAAGATATGGTTTTAACGATAATACAATTCTTTCATGCTCTGCATCATCTTTCAAATTATGCTCCAGAATAGTATACAAACTTCTGTCAATTCCCATTGAAATCTCAAATACATGGGGTAAAACTTTGTCATCTCCATCCATTATCTCAAACTTCTGCTTGCTCTTTTTTTCATGACTAGATAAATCGTAATCTGATCTATAATTACATGCAACAAGTTCTAACCATCCAATTGTCGTCTCTACCTCAAAGTCAAATGCAACTTCAGCATAGAATGCCTTTTCTTTCTCCCCCAGTTTTCTGAATCTGCTTTTTGAAATATCAATCCCAGTTTTTTCATAAAATTCAGTTAAAATTCCTAAATAATATGCTACAAACTTGTTTGGCACAACACCTGATTCCACTGCCTCTTTACATGTCATGGCTACAGGCTCTGCATCTGTTTGAACTCTAATGATTACATCTTGAATCTCTGAAAACTTTTCCATTTCAGTTAGTTTGTTTGGATTGCAAAAGACTTCGATTTCTGCCTGATAAAATTCTCTTAGACGTAAAAGACTCTGTCTTGGAGCAATTTCGTTTCTAAAACTCTTTCCCACTTGTGCAATTCCTAAAGGAAGCTTCCCTCTCATTGTTTTGTACAATCTAGGAAAATCTACAAAGATTGATTGGCATGTCTCTGGTCGCAGATATGCTTCCTCTTCTTCGGGACCGATACCAACTTTGAACATCATGTTAAAATTTTTAGTTTTATCAAAATCACCCTTACATTTTGGACATTTAATATTATTTTCAGAAATTGCTTTATCAAATTCTTCCAAATCTGCACTTTCAGGAATTTCTATCTGTGTAATTTCTGCAATAGTTCTATCTGCTCTAAATGTAGAATTGCATTTAGTACATTTGATTATTGGATCAGCAAAGTTTCCCAAGTGTCCTGAAGCCTCAAAAACAGACTTTGACATTATCTGAGAGCCATCAATTTCAAGCATTCCGTCCCTTCTGATTAACTCTCTTCTCCACAATTCAAGAAACTTATTTTTTAAACTGACTCCAGATGGACCGTATTCCCAGAATCCTGCCTGAGCATCTGCATAAACTTCACAGCTAGGGAAATAAAATCCACGCTCAAGTGCTAGTTTCATTACATCCTCATAACTCATTATAACATCCACTCATTCATGAAATAAATTTCTACGCAAATCCCTTTGCCACTCTGACATTTTCAAAGTCATCTCTATCATCATCAATTGGCGTTTCTAAAATTATGGGAATTTTTTTCTTGTTAGCAAATTTTACTACTGCCTTTATTCCTTTTTCTCCTATTCCACCCAATCCCAAATGATAATGTCTATCTAAATTACAACCTAATTCTCCTTTTGCGTCATTTAGATGAAGAATTTTTAAATTATCAATCCCGACATATTTGTCAAATTCTGAAAAAGTTTTCTTTACATTTTCTTCTGTCTTTAAATCATATCCTGCAACAAATGCATGACATGTATCAAAACATACACCAAATTTTTTTGCAGGCTTCAGTTGTTTAAAAATTTCTCCCAATTGCTTAAAGTCAGATCCAACAGAATTCTTTTGTCCTGCTGTATTTTCTAATAAAATCATCACATCATTTTTTGTTTTACCAGCTTTTGTTAATCCTTCCACTAGTCTTTTAATTCCAGCCTCTTCTCCAGTTCCTAAATGACTGCCAAGATGTGTTACAAGATATGGAATTCCTAATTGAGCACATCTCTCGACTTCATTAATTAAAGTTTTAACAGATTTCTCAAAACCATCGTCTTTTGGTGTTGCAAGATTTGGCAAGTAGGGCATATGTGCACAAGTTGCCAATCTATCAATTTTACTTGCCTTTAATTTTGATTTGAAATTGTTAATGTCTTCTTTAGTCAGATCTTTTGCATTCCAACCTCTTGGATTTCTTGTAAAAATTTGAAACGCAGAGCATTCTCTTTCTATGGCATTATCTACTGATTTGTCAATTGATCCAGATATTGAGACATGACATCCAACTTGCATAGTAATTTTTTCCCAAAACATAATTTAAACCAGCGTCCAAATTCAAAAAATCAGATTTTTAAGTAAACTCGGTAAATTACTTTCATGCTTGCACTTGGACAAGATGAAATTGCAAAATATCCCTTCCTGGCAGATGCTGGTCAATATCTCAAAGATCAAGGATTCTCACTTGAGCAATTTGGAACCGATCCAGATTTGAAACAACTAATTGAGAAGGCATATGAGCGAATTCGAGTAGCAGCTGATGGAAAAATCTATAATTCTGATATCGACGGTGGTCATGTTTCAAAAGAATCTGCACTTCCAAGGGAGGTTTTCTCATTTCTGCTTGCAATTGTACTGTTAAAGCTTAGTGGAATGCATACTCTGATCAAAAGATTTGCCTTAGCTGAAGCAAGACGTGCAGAAAAATATCTTGAAAAAGATCTGGCAAATATTTCAGATGAATCAAAAAATCAGCTTGCAATTAGAGTAATTGATGATCTTTTTTCAGTTCAAGTTGAAAAACTAGATGATTATTTTGTCATTCCAGTATCTAATTATCTTACACATTCTGTTAATTTTCATGAAAGAGAATGGAAACTAGTTAATCGTCATGTGGAAAATGGCAAAGTCTACCTTTCACCACATGAAACAGTTCGACTGATAAGAAAAGAATTAGGAACATACATCAACTCAAAAATTATTAATGCCAGAACTCCTACAATGATTCCTGGTTTTGAAGATTCAGTAACCAAACTAGTGTCACTATCAAAAAAATTCGTAACTTATACCGTTACAACTGGAGAATATCCTCCATGTATAAAACACGCAATTGAAATTCTTGAAAAAGGTGAAAACCTTCCCCACTCTGGAAGATTCATGCTTGCCACTTTTCTTTTATCAAAAGGACAATCAGTTCAACAAATTGCACCTTTGTTCAAAAACGCACCAGATTATAATGAGCGAGTCACACTATACCAACTTAATCATCTAGCTGGCACCTCAGGTACCGGTACTCAATACTCATGTCCATCTTGTGAGAAATTAAAAACACAGAATTTGTGCTTTGCAACATCCGAATGTGACAACATCATCAACCCTTTACAATTTGGCAGGAAGAAAAAATAATGCAAGAAGATGATATTCGATTTCTAGAAAATTCTTTTAAAAAATACTATTTTGATCATTTTGATCAAATCAAAATTCCTGACAGAACATCTGAAAGAGAATTTGGCTATCAAAAATTTAATTCTGGAATGACTCGCCATATTGCAATAAAGGATCCTAAAGAATTACATCTAATGCTTATACAAAATATCCCATCTGATGTTTATTGCTCTAATGCATACTATACATTTCCCAATTTACCAATGAATGAAAAGGATTGGAAAGAAGCAGATCTGATTTTTGATATCGATGCAAAAGATCTTAATTTATCATGCAGGGAAAATCACATAGTTTCAATTTGTAATGAATGTAATGAAATTTCAAAAAATTCCTCTCAATGCATCAAATGTAATTCTACCAAAATAGAAAAAAAATCTTTACCGTGCAAAAATTGTATTGATGCATCAAAAATTGAAGTTTCAAAACTATCCCAGGTTCTAATTGATGATCTTGCGGTAACTAAGGATAATATCCATGTCTATTTTTCTGGTAATGAAGGATTTCATGTCTATGTGTATAATTCACAATTTCAAGAAATTGGATCTAGAGAAAGATCAGAATTGACAGATTACATTTCCCTTCGCGGAGCAATTCCTGAAACATTTGGAATGAAGAAGCTAAAACAAAATCGTGCATCTTTTCCAGACTTTGATGAAAAAGGATGGCGAGGAAGATTTTCTAAATATGTTTATGGTTCAAAATCAAAACGATCTAAAATAATTACAGAATTGCTTGCAAACGGTTATTCATCTTTTCAAAAAACACTAGATGATGTATCTGAAAATATTGGAGTAAAAATAGATCCTAATGTTACTATGGATATTCATAGAATTTTTAGATTGCCTGGTTCTATTAACAGCAAAAGTGGTCTTACAAAAATTCAGTGCGATAATTTGATAAAGTTTGATCCATACATAGAGGCATCTTTCCATAGTGATGACACAGTGGAAGTTCTTGCAAATTGTCCAATAGAATTCAAATTAAAAAATAAAAAGTTCGGACCATACATTAACGAGAAAGTTACAGTCCCTACGTTTGCTGCAGTCTATATGATTTGCAAAAAACTTGCTAGAATAGCTTAATTTTGCTGGTAAGACATTAATTTACCAAATCTTAACAAAATTTGGTTTTGTATAGCGCCTCTACTGATAAACAAGCTCCTCCTCCTGATGCTGGAAAATACATCAGATTAGGAATAGTCGCCATAATTGGAATAGTGATTTTTACTCTGGTGGGAAATCAGGCAGTAATTTTATCAATGAATTTTACCGAATTTGGCGATCAATTTTCAAAACCTCTCTATTACACTCTTGTTTCTACAATAATTCTATCTGCTATTGCCCTAGTTCGAGTAAATATCGGTGGGAGATCTTCGATTTTTTGGTATGCAATCAGTACCGGAATTGGATTTCTTGGAAGTGGTGGCCAACAACCAATCTCAAATACTCTTACAAGTTTTAGAGATTACAAATTATCCTCCCCACAATTTGTAATCTGGCAAATTACCAAAATCTTTCTCTTTGGAGCCTTCTTTGCAAATATCATGTTTGGATTTGCTGCAATGTCTTTTATCGATGGAAACACTCTGGGAATTGAAAACATTCCATCATTATTTTCTCTACCCTTTGTGACTCCTGATAACAATCCAAACTATGCATCTGAAAATGTTGTTCCGATGATTCCTGCACTGGTAATACTAATCCCTCCACTACTTGCAGCAATCGGATTACGTTTAGTTTTGTATGTTGGAATTCATAGAATAATCCATGTCATCACATCCTTTTTACAAGATTCCAATGAAGGCAAACCACGATATCTAAACTATGTCTCCACTATTGAGGGCATAATTGGAATTGGTGTGTTGTGGGCTGGCTTCAATCTTTTCTTTACTGATCAGATTGATTACAATACAAGATATGTAATTGGAGGTACTCTTGTCATAGGTTTTGCATTAATTGCATTTTCTATGATTGATAGAATTAGAGCACGTGTACTGACTCATATGTTCAAGAGAGATGTTTACATTAGATTTTTAACAATTATTGCAATTGCAATAATTATTGCAGGAGTAGTGTCTGTTAACAACAGCATTGCTGATGCAAAGAAGATTGAATTTTTAGGACCATATACCGCACAACAAATTGGAGTAAATCGTTATCTTGGTGAATTAAATGACGTGCAAGAAAATATTCACGATGTACAACTCACATCTGTTTCTCCAAATAATATCAAAAATTACGTCAAACAAAATAGTGATGTCCTTGATGTCATTCGAGTTTGGGATTGGGAAGCAGCATTTGCCAAATTAAAGCCTGAGATAGGCTTGATTCCATATGTGGACTTTGAAGATAATGATATTCTGCGATTTAACAATACCTTGTATTGGACTGCCTCAATGAAACCTATTCTTCCTACATCTGTCAGCCTTGAAAATAGATGGTATAATGAACATCTTGTATACACACACGTACCAAATGGTTTTCTTACTTTAGAGGCAACTGATGGTCAGATTATTGATAGCAGTGAATTTTTCAAACAAAGAGAAATTTACTATGGTGAAGGAGGATTATTTGAGCAAACCTGGTCTGGTTATCCAAATTCAAGAGGTGATGCCAGTGCAGAACTTGGTGGAGTTTCGTATTCAGGTACTGGAGGATTAGACGTTTCACCTCCACTTAGTTGGATTTTTGAACCAAACTTCTTGTTATCATTTCCTGCCGAACCTGTTCATATTATGAGATACAAAGATGTACATGATAGGATGGAAACATTGTATCCCTACTTTCTTTATGACTTGTTTGGAAAGGAATTAGATTCGCTTCCTGTAACTGATGGGAAGAATTCTTACTGGTTGATTCCATTAATTATTGGATTTGATACTGGTGATGTTCCTTGGTCTGTTGGAAACCCCTATTTGCGCTTAGTAGGTTATGCGCTAGTTGATTCTTACGATGGCGATATACAATTACTAAAAACGGGTGATGATTTTTTTACTGAAATGTTTGCAAGTCAATATTCTGAACAATTTCAACCAATGCCAGCTTGGCTAGAGGAACAAATTAGATATCCTGTCGAATTATTCAACTGGAAAACAGAGATGTATAACATCTACCACGTAACAAATGTTGAAACTTTTATTCAAGCTAACGAATTTTATGAAATTCCTCGTGGCCTTGATACCTATTATGTAGAAGCAAAACCACCGGGTTTTGAACAAACAGAATTCTTAGGATTGCTTTCATTGGAATTAAGAGGTTCTCAGGGTAGAAATCTTGCAGGATACATGGTAGTTGAAAATGATCTGGATAGACTAGGAGATTTACAATTCTATGAAGTTCCTCTGAATTCTACAACTAAACTAATTGGTCCTACTGCTGTGCGAGAAGCATTAGATAGAGATCCAGAATTTGCTCAATTAAAGACATTATTGCGCAATCCAAGAATTGGTGACAATATTTTATATCGTGTAGGTGATCATGATATTTACTTTATTCCTGTATATACTGCAGGCGCAGGTGGGGTTGTAGCACAATTAGGAACAATTGCTGCAGTAGGCGCTGCATTTAACGGAGAGTACTTTGTTGGATTGGGAGAAACTCAAGAGAAAGCATTTGAAGCATACTTGAAAAAAGTTTCAGGCGTTGCATCTACAACAACTACTGCAGATGATGATTATGTTGAGTTAGTCAGAAGTGATAGGATTGATATAATAAAATCCATATTTGAAGCAAATGACATTTCAGTATCCGAACCTACTTCGATTCAAATTCCATTATCATTTAATGAAGGAGAACTCTTCTTCTTTACAGAAAATGATCGTGCCGATGCTGAAGAATTCTTATCTGAATTCATTGATGACTTTGTAAAACCACGTAGTGACAGAGTCTTCATGTGGGAAGAAGATACCAATCTCAACATTGGAACTGTATATGTAAAAGATGGACTTCCTGAGATACATTATATCTCAATTGAGGTAGGCAACTAATTGCTCCTTGTTGTTGATAACGGCTCTATCTACACAAAACAATTGATTGATTTTCTAAACAAAAAAAATATTTCATTTGAAAAGCAATCCCCACAGCTTTTCAATTTAGATTCACTTTCAAATTATGACTCTTTCATTCTTTCTGGGAGAAGAAAGAATGAAAAAAAAATTAATGAAATTAATTCTAAAATAATTTCACATTGCATCAAAAATAATAAAAAATTGCTTGGAATTTGCTATGGTGCAGAAATTTTAGCTCTTACTTTGGGTGGAACGATCAGAAAAACTACTTTTCTACAAAAAGGAAACGAATCAGTGGAAACCATAATGAATAATCCTATTTGCAGTGATGTTTTGGACGTATTTGAGAGTCATAGTTTTGAGATATCAAAATTACCTAATGATCTTGTTTCTCTTGCTCATTCAAAGAATTGTAGATATGAGATAATTCAATATCAAAAAAAGCCAATTTTCGGAACTCAATTTCATCCTGAAATGAGCAAGGATGGAAACAACTTGATCGAAAAATTCTGTTTGCTCTGATTGATTTTAATAACTCTCAAAATTTCTTTATTTTATGGAAGAAGAAAACCATGAATTACTTTTACCACTTGTTGAAGAAGAAAACATTTGTCTTCCTTTACCAATTAATGTTGTCTCAAAATATTGGAATGTTAATTTACCTATGCAAGAAGCCATTGAATTAGCAAAAAAATATTCTGGATTTGACGGTAGTATTATGATCGAAGGAATAGAAATTGCAGAAAGACACGGGTTGGCATGTAAAATTGCACATTCATCATTAAATGAATTAAAAAAAATCATTGATCTTGGAATTCCACCCATTGTTATTCTTCCAGGTATTCCTGAAATCACGCAACATGCTTCTGTAATTACTGGATATAATGAAGAAGAAAAGACAATTCTACATTATATTCAAACAGGTAATCAAAAAGGTGAACAGCAAGAAGGTGCAATTCCTCAAGATATTTTTGAAAAAGAATGGTCTGAAGAAGGAAAATTAGTAATAATTTTAGCTCCATCTGACATTCTATCTTCTATTGATTTGGAAAATGATTCAAGTGTAAAATCAAATCGATTATGCCTAGTTTCTGAAAAACAAAATATTTTAAAAAATACTGCTGAGGCACTTGAATCATTAAAACAAGCATTAAAACTTGATGAAAACAATTCCACTGCTTTGAATCTACTTGGCACTATACTTAATGCAGGAAATTCTCCTGACTGTGTAAAGTATTATGAAAAATGTCTAGAAATCAATAATAAATCATATTTGAGTTATAATGGTTTAGGAAATTACTATTTGAAAAATAATCAATTTAAAAAATCAGAAAATTATTACAGTAAAGCAATTGAGATTAATCCAAAACGTTCTGCAAAAATTTACAAAAATCGAGCATACCTTAGAGAAAAACAAAATAATAATTCTGGAGCAAAAGATGATCTCAAAAATTATCTCAAATTTTATCCTAAGGCTTCTGATAGAGGAATAATAGAACAAGCAATTAGGGAATTATAATGCGGAGTGCGGGATTTGAACCCGCGACCTCCAGCTTGGGAAGCTGACATCTTACCAGACTAGACAAACTCCGCCTAAAATCAATTCATTGATTATGATTAAATATCTTAATCAACAATTGAAAACATGGATGCAAGATGTCCTGAATGTGAAAAGGTTGCAGTATTAGATGATGATGTAACAAATGTGAAATGCCCTCATTGCAATTTTGAAGCAGATTATGAAACTTATCTTGAAATAATGAAAGATCAAGCAATCAACATGTCGTCTGAATATATTCCAGACAGGCCTGGAATTTGATTACCAATAATTCCCTTTATCTGAGCAATCCAAATGAGATCCACAGTTTGGGCAAAACATATGGCATGCTTGCATGTCTACCATTTTATTGTCACATCTGGGACATCTGATCTCTTCCACCATGCCTATAGTTTGCAATCTTGATTTAAAAATAATGTCCAAAGATTAATTAGTCGTTCAACTTTTTTTTGGAATACTTGGCAAACTTCAAACTTACCATATCTGACATTAAAGGAAAATCAGTTTCAAAGGAACTGAAAGATAGTGATGCTAATCCATTACTGGGATTACAATTAGGAAATGAAACTGATGCTTCTATTGTCGGATTAACTGGAAAATTAAAACTTACGGGTGGAAGTGACAAATCTGGAGTTCCAATGAGAAATGATGTTCACGGTGCAGCAAGAAAACAAGTTCTACTTTCTAAAGGGGTTGGATTACAAGATGCAGAATACGGACAAAGAAAAAGAAAGTTAATGCGAGGAAATACTGTATCTGAAGAAATCTATCAAGTAAATTGTAAATTTGATGGAGAATTACCAGTTGAAGCTCCTGCAGAAGAAGCAGCAGAAGAAAAAACTGAAGATAAAAAAGAATAACTTAACATATACCGATTCTACTTTTTTACTCATGCATTGGAGAGAAACTCTTCCTGATTGGTACATCAAAAAATATGGTTATCAACCATGTGTTAACATTGGTACAGCAGGTCATGTAGATCATGGAAAAACTACTCTCATTCAGGCATTAACTGGTTCATGGACTAGTGTACATAGCCAAGAACTAAAACGTGGAATTACAATTCGTGTCGGTTATTCTGATGCTGCATTTTACAAATGTAAAAAATGTGAAGAGCCTTTAGGATATTCAACAACTCCAAAGTGTAACAACTGTGGAAAAGAAAGTGAATTATCTAGAGTTGTCAGTTTTGTAGATAGTCCTGGCCACGAAAGTCTTATGGCAAATATGCTTTCAGGTTCTGCATTGATGGATGGCGCATTACTTTTAGCTGCCGCAAATGAAAAAGTTCCTAAACCTCAAACTAAAGAACATCTTTTAGCTCTTCAAACTCTTGGAATTCAACAAATTGTTATAGTTCAAAATAAAGTTGATTTACTATCTTACAAAGAAGCACTTGCAAATTATCAAGAAATTACAAAATTTGTTAAAGGAAGTTTTGCTGCAAAAGCACCTATAATTCCAATTTCTGCACAATCTGGATTAAACATTGATGCATTGATTGGCGCTATTGAATCAACAATCAAAACTCCTGAAAGAGATGAGAAAGCAGATACTGTAATGCATGTTTTACGTTCTTTTGACGTAAACAAACCTGGAATAAAATTAAAAGATATCAAAGGAGGTGTAATTGGTGGAAGTTTAACTCAAGGAGTTTTCAAGGTTGGTGATGAAATTGAGATTAAACCAGGAATTATGAATGAAAAGAAAAAGACGTACGAGCCACTAATGACAGAAATTACATCGCTAGGTACTGCTGCGGGAATTGTTGAATCTGTAAAACCTGGAGGTTTGGTGGCAATTGGTACAAAATTAGATCCTGCAATGACTAGAAGTGACTCATTTATTGGTTCAGTAATTGGAAAACCGGGTACATTACCCGAGAATTCAACGGTTTTAAAATTAGAAGTAAATCTTTTTGATTCAGCAGTAGGTGCAACTGAAGATGTTAAAGTGCAACCAATTTCTTCTGGAGAGCTACTTCGATTAAACATTGGTACTGCACCTGTATTAGGCAAGGTGACAAAAATAAAATCTAAAAATATTGAGATAGAACTAAGAAGGCCTGCATGTATATTTGAAGGCGGAAACGTTGCAATAAGTAGAAGAATTGCTGAAAGATGGAGACTTATTGGTGCGGGAATAGTTGGTTGAAGTTATCTGTGACACCAATTTCATTATTCATTTAGCTAACAATAGAATCAAAAATTTGGATAACCTAGATGTTGAAATAGGCCAAATAACTTTTGTTGTTCCTCAAGTTGTCAAAAATGAATTATTTGAATTAGAGAAAAAACCAGAAAAAAAACAAGAAATTCAATCTACTATAAATTACATCAAAAATTTCAAAATTATTCCTATACTTGGTTCATTTGCTGACAAAGAACTACTTGATTATGTCTCAAAAAATAGAGTAATCGTAGCGACAATGGACAAAGAACTAAAAAAACGGATTAAAAATAACGGAAGCTCAGTAATGTCTTTTTCAAATAACAAAATTGTTTTAGAATCTTAGAAATATTTAACTCTAAGATGTATTGAATTATTGTATGACTTTGATTATAGAAAGTGATGCATTTGAAAATAATGGAATTATTCCTAAAAAATATGGTTATAAACATGGAAACGTTAGTCCACCCCTAAGAATTAAAGAAATTCCTGAAAATACAATCTCTCTTGCTTTAATTATGGATGATCCTGATGCAATGGGTGCTGTTGGAAAAGTCTGGGTACATTGGGTTGTGTGGAATATTGAGCCTAAAAATCCTGAATTTAAAGAAAATTCTATTCCGTTAAATTGTATTGAAGGGGAAACTGATTTTGGTGAAATTGGTTATGGCGGACCAGCTCCTCCTGATAAAGAACATAACTATATTTTCAAATTATATGCATTAGATAAAAAACTGGATAACCACAAAGGTTCAACGAAACAAGAAATTGAATCAGCAATGAAAAATCATATTATTGAAGAAACCTCTCTCAAAGGAAGATATGCTCCATAATTTGTGATATTTTTAGCATTTTTTATACAAAGAGTAATAAGCAAAGTTTTTTGAAAATCAATTATTGATTAACCAAAAACTTGTCACAATAGGCACTTTTGACTTTAAATTAAATCATCTTTTAGTAATTGGAATTTTAATTTTATCATTTAGTGTATCATTTCTTCTCCGTTTTCAACCTGCTGATTATGGCTTTGAATTAAATGAATTTGATCCTTTTTTTAATTACAGAGCAACTCAGTATATTGTTAATAATGGAATAGATGATTATTTTGAATGGAATGACAGTCTAAGTTGGTATCCTATAGGCAGAGACGTCTCATCTAATTCTCAGGTAATACTTCACTTGACAGCTGCTTCAACGTACTGGATTTTTGGTGGTGGCATGGATCTTTACGATTTTACTATTTTGTTTCCTGCAATAGTTGCATCATTATCAGCAATTGTAATTTTTGCTTTAGTTAGAGTAATTGGTGGCACAACAGCTGGATTATTTTCTTCATTATTGTTTTCTATTTCCATACCTCTACTAATCAGAAGTCCACTTGGATGGTTCAAATCTGAACCGTTAGGATTACTTTTTAGTCTGATTGCTATTTATTTTCTATTAAGTGGAATAAACTCAAATAATAAAAAAATAGCAATTGCCAAACTTATTGGGGCCGGAATTTTTACCACCTTTTCTATTTCAGCTTGGGGTGGTAACCAGTTTTTTATTATTCCAATAGGTATTTTCTTTCTTACATTGCCATTTCTAAGAGCAGATCATAAATTCATAATATGGGCAATTCCACTTTACACAATTACAACAATTTTAGTTTCTTTAGGGTTTGAACGAGTAAGTTCAAATTTTCTTTTTGGATTGGGAGGACTATCGTTAATTGTACCAACATTGTTTTTGGTTTCTTGCATTTTTATTCAAAATAAAAGTCCATCAAATAAAACAAGAAATGGATTATTATTTTTACTTGCGCTGTTAATCATTGCACCAACCATTCTAGTGATAAATGCTGATTCCCAATTTTTACCATTACCTAGTCATAGGTATCTTAATGCTTTGAATCCTTTTTTGACTACTAGTGATCCTTTAGTAGATTCCGTAGCAGAACATGCAACAACAACTATAGAACAATCATTTTTGTTCCATTCAATTTTAATGATTTTCTCGGGCATAGGAATTTGGTTAATTTTAAAAAATACTCAAATTAAAAATTCCAATTTTATAAAGAATGATATGCTATCATTTTCTTTAATTTTAGGAATTGTTGGAGTATATGTCAGCTCAACCTTTGTCAGATTGGAAGTATTTGCTTCAATATCCGTTATAGTTCTAGCATCTTTAGGGTTAACTGTATTAACAAAAGAATTCTTCAAAAAGGAATCAAAATCAAGGAAACCCCTTAGTAAATTAATACAGTTACCATATGTTGCAGGAATAATTATTCTACTGGTAATACCCATGATTTATCCTACTGGTTCAGAACCTTCTACAATTATTCATGTACCTGCCACAATTCTAAATGGAGGAGCAGCTTACACAGTAGCTACAAATGATTGGATTGAAACATTAGACTGGATCAAGAATAATACTCCTCAAGATGCTGTTGTCGCATCATGGTGGGACTATGGTTATTGGATTCAGACTATGGCTGAAAGAGCATCATTAGCTGATAATTCTACTGTACATACAAATAGAATTGAAAACATTGCAAAAATGCTTCTTAGTGATCCAAATTCAGCCTGGAATTCTCTCAATGAAATGCAAGCTGATTATGTACTAATTTTTGTAGCAGGTGAAAAACTAAACGTAAATGCTGAGGGTTCATTTTACACTCTTTCAGGAGGAGGAGATGAATCAAAAAAACAATGGTTTATGAGGATTGCAGGTTATGATACTGCAAAGTATCTTCATAATGATGGTATCAGCGGAACAGATTACTTTTGGAATGAAACTCTGCTTGGACAAATGTTCCCATTTACTCTTTTAGGTTACATCAATCCAAATAATCTGAGTCAACAATCTGAAACATATATTCCTGGAATGCTAGCAATTTACGAAAAAGATGTCAAATTCCCTTCTGATGGTGATGGTCCACTAAAATTGGTATATGCATCATCTGGTTTTACAGAAGAGAAAATTGGACCTATGATTGGAGTTTTTGTTTATGAAGTTAACAAAGACTACAAACCAGAATCTTAAGAATATCTTTCAGCTAATCTATATCTCATGTATTTATCATCTGGTGAAAATTTGGCAGGATGTGCAGAAATAGTCTCTTCACTACATTTTGGGCATTTCTCTTTTAATGTATATTGATAACACTTTGAACATTTTCTTAATAAAAATCTCATTTTAATTTTCCCTTGTTTTCTTTGAATCCTCTCTAGTAAATTTGAACGAACCTTTTTTCTTTACTATGTTGGTTTCAATCTCTTCTATGATTGGCTTTAATAATTTCTCAGCTGATTTGAAATCCTCTGAAGTAATTGAAAGTCTATATTTTGGTGCCCCTAAATATGTGATATCTATAGTAGGATCTTTTTTTATCGCATCTAGTAAAGTTTTTTTGATTATTTCAACTCCGTCTGATTTGTCATTTGTAATTTCCATAATTCCTCTAATTTCAACTGAAGGAAGTTTTATTTTTGAACAAATATCCTCAATTATGGTTGCAGTTTTTTTAGCAATTTTTAATTCCTTTACAGAATCTATTCCATTTCTTCCAATAGATATGAAAGCATCATATACAGAATCAAATTTTGAATAAATACTATCTTCTAACTTTTCAACTTCCTCATCTGTTAATTTTGCTTTCTCTTGAACATTTTGTAGTAATGTTTTACCTTTTTCAAACTTTTTTACTTCTTTGAGTTTTTGTTTTTTCTGATCTTTTGATACTTGTTTTAATGATAAATCTATATCTCCACGTTGAGCATTAACTTTCTTTACCAGGAGAACTTTCTTCTCTCCATCTCTTACGAATCTATTTACTGATCTAATCCATCCCGGGGCAATCTCTGAAATATGCAAAAATCCTTGAATATCATCATATTCATCTAATGTAACGTATGCACCATGATCCATTACTTTGGTAATTGTTGCAAGAACAATTTCTCCTTGTTCAGGCATCTCTTGAATTTCAGTAGACATTTCTTCTAAAACTCCCTCATGCGTAAATTAATGTTTGCTGGTTAGAAATCAATTCCTTTTTTTGCCTTAATCCCTTGCTGAAAGGGATGTTTTATTTCTCTCATCTCTGTAACTAAGTCAGCTATCTCAATAACCTCGTCTTTGGCATAATTGCCTGTAAGTACTAAATCTACATTTTTTGGCTTTGATTTGATAATATCTAAAACATCATTTACTGAAATCAAATTGAGATTCACTGCATAGTTTATCTCATCTAAAATAACAATGTCATATTTTCCAGACTGAATTTTTTCATTACTTATTTTGATTGCTTCTTTTGCAATTATTTGATGATCTTCTTTTGGGCTTTTATCATCAATTATTCCAACAAATCCTTTCCCAACCGCCACCATTTCAAATTCTGGTTCTAGCCTCTTAGATGAATCCATCTCTCCATAATGCCATGAGCCTTTGATGAATTGTATCATACATATTCTCTTTTCATATCCGGTTGCACGTAATGCAATACCTAAAGCTGCAGTAGTTTTTCCTTTACCTTTACCAGTATAGACAATTATTAATCCATCTTTTTCCACAAATAGTTCTTTGATGAATCTCACTAAAAACATTGAGAATTTATAGAATCTATCAATTTAAATAAAAAATGATTATAGTCATACAAATTGAGAATTCCTAGAATTGTTATTGCAGGTGCTACTAGTGGAGTAGGCAAAACATCAATCACATGTTCAATTATCCATTCTTTACAGAAACATGGATTTTCTGTTCAACCATTTAAGGTTGGACCTGACTATATTGATCCATACTATCTGTCAAGTATTTCAAAACATGAAACATACAACTTGGATGCTTGGTTAATGGGTGAAAATCATCTTTTGAATAGCTTCATTTCAAATTCCAAATCTGATATATCTGTAATAGAAGGTGTCATGGGATATTATGATGGTTATGGCGGTAATTCAAATTATGCTAGTACGCATCATGTAGCATCATTAACAAAATCTCCTGTATTGCTGGTTTTAGATGCAAGCAAAACTTCTCGATCTATTGCTGCAACTGTTCTTGGATTTGTAAAATTCCATAAAATCTCCCGTATTTCTGGAATAATTTTAAACAAAATAGGCAGTAAAAAGCATGAAATATTGTGCAGAACTGCTCTTGAAAAAACAAAAATCCCAATTGTTGGTGTAATTCCAAAAAATACTTCTCTTGAAATGTCATCAAGACATCTTGGATTGATTTCTACGTTGGAGAGTAAAGATCTAAAATCCAAAATTCAGAAAATTTCAAAAATAATTTCAGAACATATTGATATTGATGAAATAATTAAAATTGCAAAAAATTCCTCTGATCTTACTAAAAAGCAAAAACCTATATCCAAAAAAATAAAAACTACTATTGCAATTGCACTTGACACTTCATTTAATTTCTACTATCAAGATAATTTGGAAGCATTACGTCGTGAAGGTGCTAATTTAAAATTTTTTAGTCCTGTAAAAGATAAAAAAATTCCAAAATGTGATGGACTTTACATTGGCGGTGGCTTTCCAGAAATTCTAGGTGATTCTCTTTCAAAAAACCAAATGATGAAAAAATCAATCAAGAAATTATCTGAAGATGATCTTCCCATTTATGCTGAATGTGGGGGATTGATGTATATGACAAAATCAATTTCATCTCAAAATAAAACATACAAAATGATCGGTCTTTTTGATGCTGAAACTAAAATGACCAAAAAAATGAAACTCAATTACACTAAAGGAAAAATTATTACAAAAAATCCAATCAGTGAAAAAATACATCCTTTTCACGGTCATGAATTCCATTATTCAGAATTGGAATCTGTATCATCTGATTCAAAATTTGCATATGGTTTGGAGATTGGAGAGGGAATAAAGAACCATCAAGATGGATTAATTCAAGATAATACACTGGCATCTTATGGTCATCTGTATTTTGATAGTTCAGATTATGCACAAATTTTTGTGAAAAATTGTATTCGTTATTCAAAGAGATGATTCTGCTCTAATTAGTTTAAAAATTGCATTTATTGTAGCAGATACTGAAGAACTCCCACCTTTTCTGCCAATATTGGTGATAAATGGAGTATTTTCTAACTTTGATAATTCCTCTTTTGATTCAGCAGCACAGATGAATCCCACTGGAATTCCAATGATTAGTGCAGGTTTGACAATGCCTTCTTTGACCATCTGAATGACTTCTTGAAGAGCTGTGGGTGCATTTCCTATTGCAACAATTCCTCCATTAATGTCTGATGCAGCAGCTCTCATTGATACTTGCGAGCGAGTTTTACCTTCTTTTTTTGCTAATTCCATAATTTCTGGTTTTGAAATATTGCAAACTATATTATTTCCAAAATCTTTAGGATTTTGTTTGTTCATCCCCCCAATAACTCCATTAACATCAACTACTATACTACATCCGTTTCTCAAAGCATTCATGCCGCTTTCAATTGCATTTTTGTGAAAGATTAACTTATTTTTATCTGCAAAATCAAAGTCTGCTGTTGAATGAATAATTCTTCTAACAATAGGCCATTCTTTTTCACTAAAATTATGTGGACCTATTTCATCTTCAATCATTTGCATACTTGCATCTTCAATTGATTGACCTTTCTTAGTTTGCATCTTCTACCTCTTTGGCTCTTTCTAATATCAAATCTATCATTTTTTCATCTGTTCCTATATGTTTTGTAATGTATGCTTTTTCTATAGTAGATTTTTCAAGTGCTGGTATCAAATCATTATTAATATCGGTTTTAACATGTGCACCTTCATGAAGAAAATAAAAAACAATTATCAAGACTTTAGGATCGTCTTTTTCACATTTCTTAATCCCTTCAAAAATATCTGGTTGTTCTATTTCTAACCAACACCTGCTGATATTCCTGTATGAACCTGCTAATTCATTTACAATGTAATCTAATGATCTTTGTGCATTTGGATCCTTACTTCCATGTCCAATAATCATTACATCTACTTCTTTATTTGAAAGATTGATTTCATTTTCTTTTAATGTTGTAGAAATTCTATTCTCAACAACATCTACCAAAGTTTTATGCATACTCATTTGTTTTGTAACTACAAATTTTACTTTGGTATCTTTTTGGAATTTCATTACATCAGTGACTGCATTTTTTACTTTTTTACCTGGATACAAAAAGTAGGGAACTATTGTTAAAGCATCAATATCTTGCTTTAGGCATCTCATAATCCCATCTTCAATATATGGTGGTTCTACCTCTAGAAAGCAATAATCTGTAAAAACATAGTTTCCTTTTGCCTGAATTCCTTTACAAATTACTTCCAACTCTTCAGATGCTTCTCTTTCTCTACTTCCTCTGTCAATTAGCAACAATCCTCGTTTCATTTCATAATCCTCGCTATAGCTATAGTCAAATTTGGTGGGAATTTCTGCTTTTCCACTATTAATTTCCCCTTTGATACTTTGATGGCAGCAGCTTCAGAAACACTTGCAGTACCTTCAAAGGCTTTTACCGTTTCAGAAGGATTTGGAGCAGAAATCTCAGCCAAATCTTCTCTATTTACATACTCTACTGGAATTTTCATCTCTTCTCCCAGATCAATTAGTCCCTGAACATCTTGCGGTTTTTTTATTGATACTAATTTTGCAATGGATTTTGAACTAAGATTGAATTTGTCCAAGCAAAATTCAATTCCTTCTCTAATAGTTTCTTTTGTGGTATCCCAGTGTAATCCGATACCAATGACTAAGCTTGGAGGTCGATAAATTACAGATTCTCTAGAAATTTTTTCTTCAATAATCTTATCAGAAATTATAAGATAAGCTTTAGAATTTGATCTTTTTAAATTTTCCATATTGTCATACATTACAACATTTTTTGGCAATTCTTTATACCAATTTTTTTCTCCTGCTTCTTGGAAAACCCCTATAGGTTCTTCATTTACCATATGTGCACTAATTTTTGTTACAGTAGAATCATCATCTATCTTCCAGTTGTATTCTCTTCCAACTAGATCAACTGCTATTGTTTTGTTAACATCTGCTGCAGTAGTAATTACTGATACTGCTCCAAGTTTTTCTGCTATTTCTTGAGTCAATTCATTAGCCCCCCCTATATGTCCAGATAAAACACTAATTACAAAATTAGATTTATCATCAATCACAATAACTGCAGGATCAGTTTTCTTATCTTTCAAATATGGTGCTATTAGTCTAATCACTGCACCTAAAGAAAAAATACAGATTAACGCATCATTATTTTTAAAAAGATCAATAATTTTCTCTGATGTGGGCTCAGTATACCAAGTAATACCGCCCAATTCATTTTTTAGTTTTGATGGTGCAAATATGTCATAATCTGGAAAAGTTTTCTTTAGTTTTTCTCCAATTTTTACTCCGTTTTTAGTAATGGCAAGAACTGAAGCTTTTTTCATAATCAAAATCTTTCAGCTTTAATAAAATACCTTACTGTTCAGATTTTCTAGCTAAAATATTTCCATCAAAATCAAATAATATTACATCAATTGGAACTTTTTCTTCAGAATGTTTTCTCATGTGCCTATAAGTCTCACTACAGATCAAGTCAAAAAATCCATTGATTTTATTTTTTTGAATAATCTCCGAAACATGTCTTGCTGTATTTGCATTTTTAATATCTTGAATTACATCTTCATTGGCACCACATCTTTTAGCTAATTCGGCTAGAAAACCCATGTCTACTTTAGATCCCTTAACATGAGTTTGTTTAACTCCCGCTGCCATTTTTGCAAGTTTTCCAATGAAGCCAACAACATATGCTTTTTTGATGTCTTTTCTACTGCACTGTTGAATTGTATATCCTGAAAAATCACCCATTTGTACAAAACAGTGAACCGGCAAATCTACGATTTTCTTTGCAAAATCTTCGCTTCTTCCACCAGTAGTTAATACTACTGTAGGATTACCTGCTGCAATTGCAACATCCAAATTTTGTCTTATTGATGCAGCATAGGATGCTGTAGAAAATGGAATAACGATCCCACTAGTTCCTAAAATTGAAATTCCATTTATAATTCCTAATCTTGGATTGTCTGTTTTAGGGCCTAATTCTTTTCCTTTAGGAACTGAAATTACTATTCTGATTCCTTTTTCTAAAAGAATTTTCCCCCCTACCTCTCTTAGATTTTCAATTATCATTTTTTTAGGAACTGGATTTATAGCAGGTTTGTTAATTTCTAAACCCAATCCTGGTTTAGTTACTATACCCACTCCTTCTCCACCATCAATCTCGATTTCATTAATTTTTTCAGTAAATGACAAATCCACAATGATTTCTGCCCCATGAGTAACATCAGGATCATCTCCACCATTTTTGATCACTGAGCATTTTGCTTTGTTAGATTCAAAGTGACATGAATGTATTGGAATTTGAACATAGGACCTTTTTGGTAATAAAATATCTACATTCTCAATTTTTTTCTGGTTTATTATTGATAATAGCGCCGCTTTTGATGCTGCTGTTGCAGAACTTCCTGTAGTATAACCTGTCTTTAATTTTGTCTTTTCTTCTTCCACATTGGTTGTATTCATTTTGTGGTATTAACTCTTATTTCATAATTATTGAAAACCGTCCAAATAGATTTAAAATTAAAATAAACTTGCTTCTATTATGGTTAAATCTCAAAAGATTGTTGTAACTGGGGCCAGTGGGTTTATCGCAAAAAATCTTCGTAAGTATTTATCAGAAAAAAATGTTGATTTAATTTCAATATCAAGAAATGACTTTAAGAATTTTAAATGTGAAACTAAAATCATCTCAAAAAATTATGATGAAAAAAACATTCTTAAAAAAATTAAAAATTCAAATGCATTAATTCATCTTGTTGGAATAGGAAAACAATCTGTAAAAACAGATTATGATATGATAAATACAGATTTAACAAAACATGTTGTAAATCTTACTAAGAAGGCAAATATTACAAAAATTGTTTATTTAAGTGGCTTGGGAGTTTCATCAAGTACATCATTAAGTTATTTTATTTCAAAGTATAATGCAGAAAAACAAATCATTAATTCTGGTTTAGATTTTACAATTTTTAGACCATCTTACATTGTTGGAAAAGATGATTTATTTTCAAAACATCTAAAAAAACAGATCAAATCTGGAGAAATCAAAATCCCTGGCTCTGGAAAATATTTGATTCAGCCAATACATGTCTCTGATGTTGTTAAAGTCATTTTTGAATCAACATATCGATCAAAATTTAATGGTAAAATTATCGATCTTGTTGGACCTGATTATATAACTTATGAAAAATATGTTAAACTCTTTTCTAAAGGATCGAAAACCCCCATTAGAAAAATTAATTTAGAAGATGCATATCATGATGCAATAAATAATTCAAAATCTGATTTTGGAATTGATGATCTAAATATTCTAATTGGTAATTTTAAAGGAAATCACAAAAGATTGTCACAAATATCTAAAATCAAATTTCAATCTGTGTTAAAGTTATTACAATCCGGCAGATTGCTTTAATGTTTCAGCTTTGTCTGTTTTTTCCCACGTGAATTCTGGTTCATTTCTTCCAAAGTGACCGTAAGATGCAGTTTTTTTATAAATTGGCCTTTTCAAATCTAACTGTGAAATGATTCCAGATGGTTTCATATCAAAATTCTTTCTAACTAAATCTTCGATTTGATTTTCAGGAATTTTGTTTGTTCCAAATGTATTGACATATAGTGATACTGGTTCTGCTACTCCAATTGCATATGCAAGTTGGACTTCACATCTATCAGCCAATCCTGCTGCAACAAGATTTTTTGCAATATATCTGCACATGTAACATGCAGATCTATCTACTTTAGATGGGTCTTTTCCTGAAAAAGCTCCACCACCATGTCTTCCAAACCCTCCATAGCTATCAACAATAATTTTTCTTCCTGTTAATCCTGCATCCCCATGTGGACCTCCTATCACAAATTTTCCTGTAGGATTAATGTGAATTTTAATATCGTTATTCCATAAATTTCCTAAAACTGGCTTGATTACTTTATCAATAATTTCTCTTGAAATTTCCTCTTGAGAAACTTCTGGTGCATGTTGTGTTGAAACTACTACTGTTTCAATTCTGGTTGGTTTGTTGTTTTCATATCTAACAGAAACTTGTGTTTTCCCATCAGGTCTAACCCAAGTAAGAATATTGTTTTTTCTGACTTCAGCTAATTTTTGTGCTAGTTTTTGTGAAAGCAAAATTGGCATTGGCATTAACTCTTTTGTTTCATTTGTAGCATATCCAAACATTAACCCTTGATCTCCGGCTCCTTGCTCCTTATCTTTAGTAGCTGTAACACCTTGACTGATATCTGGGCTTTGAGAATGAAGACGTAAAGTTACTTCACAAGATTCAGTATCAAACATCAGTTCTTTGTTATCATATCCAATCTCTCTGATTGTTTTTCTAACTAATTCTTCTTGAGCTTTTTTATCAAAATTTGCTTTAGATGTTACTTCGCCTGCAACAGCTACAAAATCAGTGGTAACCATTGTTTCAACGGCAACTCTTGAGTCTGGATCTTGTCGAAGATATTCATCTAAAAATGCATCAGAAATATTATCACATATCTTGTCTGGATGACCTTCTGTTACTGATTCAGACGTAAATAGAAAATTATTGGTCATACAACCACACCGATAACTAGAGTTCGTTTTCTAGTTTGATAAATAATACGTTATTGCCTCTTACGATAACTCTACCATAATTTGCAATTGTTTTACCATCATGAAGTTCTTCAGCATCAGTCATAATCAAATTCATATAAGAATCAACATTATCCATTTTTCCTTTGTATTCGACTTCGTTTTTCAGTCTCACAGTAACTTTCTTCTTAGTACTTTTTTGAAGAGTTGTTAGAGGTCGTTTTGCACTGTTTGATTGGGACACTAATTGTTCACTTGTTTTGCAACTTTGTTATCTAGCATAAAAGCCTTACCTCTTTTGCGAATATTGAAATTCCTTAAATTTTTTCTCCTTTTTCTAATAATTATACAAATGATTTCCACAGGTTTACAAAAATTAGACAAATTCTTGTCTGGAGGAATTCCTGATAGTGTAATTGTAGATATTTTTGGTGGGGGTGGAACTGGAAAAACTCTATTTTTGTTCCAATTATTGATTAATTCAATTAAAAATGGTGGCAATATTTTGTATTTGGATACATCAGGTGGATTTAGACCTGAGAGAATCTTAGAAATTCAAAAAGAATCAGAAATAGATGTTAATTTACTTGAAAAAATAACGGTATCTAGAATTACTAATACTTCAGAACAAATTAAATCTATCAAAAACATTGAAGGAAACGATTTTTCTTTAATAGTTATCGATAACATTACTGATTTATTTTCTTATGAGTACCAAAACGATAAATCTATTTTTGAAAAAAATATGTTGTTTATGAAATACATGCATGAACTATCTAAATTCGCAATAACAAAAAAAATCCCAATTGTTGTTAGTAATATGATTAGAAACGTGGAAGGTAAAGAAATTGAAAATATGCAAAATGCAATTGATCCTTTTACACATATCAAAATCCATCTTTTCAAGAATTCATCAAAATTTAATGGTGAAATCTACTGGGCATTAAAAAAAGAAACTTTTTCTTACAAAATTACAAAAATTGGACTTTCTGAAAATACTGAAGATTTTTAATGGTCTATTCTTAGGTTAATCAATGGCAGGAATTTTTGATTCAATACCAATTATCACTGTAGCACTATTTGCACTTGGCTTAGTTGGTGTAATTGTTTATGAAAGATACAGATCAAGTGAACCAGTCGAATCCAATTCTTGATTCCTTATTTGGAAAATTTGGATTTTCTAAACTAACTGAAATTCAAAAAAAAGCATCACCGATAATCTTACAAAAAAGAGACTGTCTTGTTATTGCACCAACAGGTTCTGGAAAAACTGAATGTTCAGTAATACCTATCTTTTCACTTTTAAAAAATTCTAAAAAAACTGGAAAAATTAAAGCTATTTACATTACACCACTAAGGGCATTAAATCGTGATGTATTTAGAAGGATCACAAACTATGCTCATGAAAATCAATTGACAATTGAAATTCGTCATGGTGATACTAGTCAAAAAGATAGAAAAAGGATCACAGAAAATCCTCCAGACATTCTAATTACAACACCTGAAACTTTGGTTATTCTTTTAACACAAGTAAAAATGCTTAATTCATTATCTGATTTGGAATGGATTGTTATAGATGAAGTTCATGAATTATTGTCTAGCGAACGAGGCTCTCAACTAACATTAAGTATTGAAAGATTAGAACTAAATTCAAAATACTCCCTTACAAAAATTGGTTTATCTGCAACTGTTGGAAACTTTGCTGAGGCAGGAAAATTTGTTGTTGGGACAAAGCGAAAATGTGAGATAATTAGAGATACATCTGTAAGAAAATATGATGTAGAAATAAAATATGTTGATGGAACAATTTCAGATGTAGCAGAAAAAATTATTGAAAATGTCTTAGAAATAAATCTGAATTCCCCTATCCTTCTTTTCACTAACACGCGTGGAGAAGCTGAATTTTTAGCATCGATATTAAGAGAAAAGTCTTCTATTCCTATAGAATTACATCATGGTTCTCTCTCAAAGGAGGTTAGAGAAGAAACTGAACTAATTTTACGTGAAGGAAAACGTGGAATTGTAGTGTGCACTTCTTCACTAGAATTAGGATTAGATATTGGTTCAGTCGAATTAGTTATCCATTATGGATCTCCAAGACAAGTTTCAAAATTTGTTCAAAGAATAGGCAGAAGCAAACATAATCGAGATGAATCAGCCCAAGGGTTAATTATCACAAATAATCCTGATGATGAATTTGAAGCACGAGCAATTCTTGATCGTATTCAAGAGGGCTCTATTGAAGAACAAAAAATTCATGATGGTTCCCTTGATGTTTTAGCACATCATTTAGTTGGATTATCTATGCAAATTGGTGAAATTTCAGTTGAACAGGCTTTTGATTTAGTAACAAAAGCATATCCTTTTAGAAATTTAAAAATTGAAGATCTAATCAATGTCTTAAATTTACTTGATTCAAACTATTTGATATTTTTTGATAGAACAAAAATGACTTATTGGAAAAAAGGTCGTTCATTCAAATATCATTTTGAAAATCTTTCAACAATTCCTGACATTCTCAAATTCAAAGTTTTTGACAGTGTCGGAAAAAAAATTATTGGATCTTTGGATCAAAGATTTGTGGGTGATTTTGGGGACTCAGGAAATATTTTTGTACTAAAAGGCTCTCAATGGAGAATTCTTAATGTCGATGAAAAATCATTCAGCGTAAATGTCGAACCATTCAGAGGGGGTGGAATTACTGTACCATATTGGGAGGGAGAAAACATTCCTATTGACTATAAGACTGCGCGCAAAGTAGGAAATTTCCGTAGCAAGGTTAAGAATGGAAATTTTACACTAGTAAATAAAATAATTGAAAAATTAAATTTTGATGTTATTCCTGATGAAAATAATATAGTAATTGAATCAAATAAATCACAAGGTTCAATTGTTATTCATTCTTGTTTGGGAAGCAAAATTAATTCTACATTGTCTACATTACTCTCCTCATTACTTTCTTCAATGTTAGGTTCAATTGTTGATTCTCGTTCTGATGGTTACAGAATTGTTTTGTCTTCTAGATCTAGAATTTCAGAAAAACTTTTCATGGAAGTTCTAAAAGATGATTATGATTTACAATCTGTAGTTAGTGCATCATTAACTGGAACTCATAATGTTAATTGGAGAACATGGTGTGTTGCAAAAAAATTTGGAGTAGTTGGTAGAGGTGCAATATATGAAAGAAAATCTGCTCGATTTTTATATGAACGATATTCAAAAACCGCGCTTGTACATGAAGCTCTTCGTGAATTATTTCATGATAAATATGATCTTAAAAATTCTGCAATAACTCTAAAAAAGATCAAAGATGATGATATTCATGTCACTTGGTTAGAAGTTGATCAGTTTTCAAAATTAGCAGAACCAATTTTAGATCATACTGCAAAATATTATTCATCGCCTGCAAATCTTGATAAAGGAATTATTGATCTTGTTAAAGCCAGACTTGAAAAAACTAAACATCGGCTGGTTTGTGCTCGTTGTGGAAAATGGGAACGTGTATTTCAGACATTTGAGGTAAAGGATTTACTGGTATGTCCATATTGTAAAGCAAGGCAAATTACTGCAACATATTATTCTGATTATGATCTGCCTAAAATTATTCGAAAAAAACATGATGGAAAAAAACTCTCTTCAGATGAAAAACACAAGTTTGATCGTGCCTGGAAAGTTGCATCATTAGTTGAAAATTTTGGTAAAATTGCTATTACTGTAATATCTGGATATGGTGTTGGTGCAGATACAGCAGCTAGGATATTGAGAAATATGGTGGATGAAGAACATCTGTTCAAACAAATCTATGAAGCAGAAAGACAATATGTCGTAACTAGGGGTTTTTGGGATTAATTCTTTTTTGTGATTTTAGAGAATGGTGTAACGAATAATTCTATTCTTCCTTCTAATCCAGCTTTTGCATTAAGCCCAGTAATGGAAATAATTTCTCCTAATTCACATTTGTCAATTATTCTAGCTTGATTTCTCCAACCTTTTACCCAAATTTGTCCTGTATCGTCTTCAACAAACATCTCTGAAAGTGCAATCGATTCTCCTGATTTTGTTTGCACTTCTCGTCTTTCAGGAACTTTTAATACAATTGCTTCAATACAATAACTTTCATCTACTTTAATCTCATTAATTTTTGTTCTTAGTTGAGATAATGAAGGAATTGATTCATCATTATCTAATTTCCTTACAAAAGAATTTTCATCCAAAGTAATTGAATTCCCATAAACTTTTGATGGCATGCATTCAATTACATCGCCTTCTGTACAGATACTAGTCGAGTTTGAAAAATCACTGATGTTAAATAAATTCTTTTTATTGTCAACGGCTAAAATCAAATTTTTACCAGTTTCTGTTTGTGATATGGAAAGAATTCTAGCAATCACCGGTTCTGCCTCTTTTCCTCCTTCGATCTCAATAATTGTTGCATCATTACCATGAATTTCTAGGCCTTGATTACCTGATTTTACTCTGACACCTAGTAATCTAACCTTGGCTGATTGGGAAATCATATTTGGAATAGTAGATTCATCTTTACCCCATAACACTACTCTCATGGCACTTCCATCTTTTCCTTTTAGTCTCATTCTTAGTGCTTTTCCAGGCATACCGCGAGAATTTGTAAACTCCATCCCGCTAATTACTCCGTCAATTGTTCCTGAAACTACCAGATCTTTTTCCCCTTCTTGCAATTCACTCACATCTTTTGTGATTGTATCTATAGTTGGAATTTCACTTTTTGTATCTGCTGTTTCTATATTTGAACCAGAACCAATGTTGATTGTTGGAGAACCATCAAGATCGGATTTAACGTAAGCTTTGATAATTTTAATTAAATCTCCTGGTTTTAGATTTTCAATCCCTGGAAGGTTGGCTTTTTCATCCCATAATTTTACACTTGCTGTAGAATTTGTATCGTATACTGTCATCGTTCTAAGATAAAATGGAGAACCATCCTTTCTAGAAAATTGTTTTGCAGGTGAAAGATTCAAAACTCTTGTTTCTAATGAAATTTCTTTTGCCCCTGCATAAAGATCCTTTAAACTAATTTCAACTTTTTGTGGTTCTGATAATGTTATTCCATAGTCTGAGGCAATTAAAAATAATGCACCTTGATCAGTCAAATATCCTGCACCAATTTTTTCTTTTTTCTGTTTGATTTTATTTTCAAGTTCTTCTTTGGTTAATTCTGGTTTTTGTTCTAGAAATTTGTTGATAAGGTTTTCAAATTCTGACAATTCAATTTCGGTAAACTGATTCTATTAATAAAAATTTCATTTTATTGTCAATTTAATTTTGTAAAAAATGATCGCTTTATTAGATAATTCTCATGTTTTGGAACAATGAGATTATACTTTTATCAAATTCATGCATGTTTTATCTTGATTAATCAAATTGCTCTAAAAAATATCTTCCATTATCTCAGTAACTAAATTAATAGGAAGATCGCAGTTTTGTTGTGTCTTGTATAGATGTTAATCATCTTTCTAAATTATATGGTTCAGTTACTGCAGTTAATGATCTTGTTTTATCAGTAAAATCGGGTCAGGTTTTTGGATTTTTAGGTCCAAATGGAGCAGGTAAGTCTACAACAATCAAACTCCTAACTACCCTTATTCCTCCTTCAACTGGGACATTGTCTATTTTGGGTATTGATGCTGTTTCAAATCCTATAAAAATACGCCATAAAATTGGCGTAGTTTTACAACAACCTAGCTATGAACCTACATTGTCTGTTGAAAAATCTCTTGAGAAATATGGAATGATGTGGAATGTTCCAAAAATTAAACGTAAGAAAAGAATGGAACAACTTCTCAAAGACTTTGATCTAGTTGAAATTCGTAAAAAAAGAAATGAAGATCTATCCATAGGTCAAAGAAGAAGAGTTCAAGTTGCACGAGAATTTATGCATGATATGGAACTGTTATTTTTAGATGAACCCACAGTAGGATTAGATCCTAGCGCAAGAAGAAAATTATTAGATTATTTAAAAAATAAAGTCAAAACAGGTTTAACAATTTTTTATACGACACATATACTGTCTGAAGCAGAATATCTTTGTGATCAAATAGCTATTATTCATAAAGGTAGAATTGTAACTGTTGATTCTCCTGATGCTTTAAAAAAAAGATTTGGAAAAGAAAAAACTATCAAAATTCATTTGTTGGAAAAACAAACAGATGTTCTTTCCCTTTTATCTGGAATTCAAGACTGTAAAATTGATTTTGAAACTGGAACTAATATTGTAATTCATTCAGAACAATCTGAATTGGTGTTGTTACAAATTTTGAAAATACTCAATGATAACAAAATTGAGATTGAGAATCTATCAGCTGTACCTACAAACCTCGAAGAGATCTTTTTAAACATGGTAAAAGAAAATGCATCCAATAATTAGGCTTGTTAACCGAAATCTTACGATTTCTCTTAATCCTGGATTTTTAATTTGGCAAGTGATATTTCCTTTAATCTATATTTTTGTAGCAGGATTTGCATATGCACCATTAATCAATGCAGTACCATTTGGAAACAAAGATCTTGATTATCCTGCATTTTTAGCTTCAGGTATGATTGGGTTTAATATTATGAATAGTACTCTAATTTCTGGCATTATAATTTGGAATGATAGAAAATATGGTATGTTTGAACAAATTATGTCGGGCCCGTTTACTAGGAGTCATTATATCCTTAGTAATATTTGCACAATAGGAATAATTGGAATAGTTAGCGCATCTCTAATAGCCATTGTTGGATATCCTGTATTTTTTGAATCTGTAGAATTTTCATTAGTGACAATTCCAATAATCATTTTTGGAGCAATTACTGGCTCAGTGCTTTTTGGTTCTTTAGCCTCAATAATCTCTACTCGATTGCGCTCTAGTGAAGGATTTAATGTTATTATTAATACTGTTTTTCTTTTCTTTGCTTTTGTTAGTACTGCATTTTATCCAGCAGATGGTGCCCCTGAACCATTACGAACCGCATTTTATCTTAACCCTCTAACATATTTAGTTGATGTAATTAGAGCCGGAATTTTTGGAACTGTTACTGAATTTGTAATTATCGAAATGATAATTCTTGTTGCTATTGCATCTGTATTATTTGTTATTGCTTCAAGACTTTTAACGAGATTAGATTTTTAACATTTGAGATTATTTTTTGAATTTTTCATACATTTCATTAATTTTTTTAACTATGTCTATATTTTCATAATCTATTAAATTTAGATTAGGAATAACACAATGACCTCCTATAATACCTGGATACATTTTAGGTCTGTTCCCTAAGTTTTCATGAATCTCATCTGCAAATTTCCACATCTCATCAAAATCAATACCTTCTTTTTCACAAATCATTTTTGTTACTTGTGCATAATTAATCAACCATCCATAATATGTGGTATCTACTAATATTTTTGCCAACTCTGCAGTTTTTGTTGTTGACATCCAATCAATTTTTTCAAATCTTTTTTCTAAATCTGTTTTTATTTTGGAATCAATATTTTTTTCATCTGATGAAATAAATTTTGTATATTTTTTAATATCGTCCAAAAATCTTTTATGTACCCCACGAACTGGTGAGTATAAAACTAAAACTTTAGATTTATCTTGAATCATTTTTGTTGTTCCAGGTTTTACTGTTGAATGTATTAAGACAACTTTTAGTCCTTTAATTCTATTAATCCAATTTACTGTGATGTCCACAAATTCTAATAGTTCTCCTGGTAAGCAAACATGTAGATATTCAGGATTTTCAATTTGTTTATTTTCAGAAAATTTTTTACATTTTGAAGCATCCACATCAATTCCTATAATATCAAAATTCCTTTCTTCGAGAAGGTCAAATAGTGTTTGACCCACTTCTCCCATTCCTAAAACTATATCAGTCATTATGCCTATTTTCAGGAAAACTTTCTGTGATATATTCGTGTTACAAAATTACTTTTTATTAAAAAGGTAGCCCGGCCCAGACTCGAACTGGGGTCAAAGGCTTCAAAGGCCTCTATGCTTGACCGCTACACTACCGGGCTGCTAAATCGAGCACTCTCATTCCCTTAATGAACTTTTTATTTGAATTTGACTCATGAAACAAAAATTCTCTGTTCTTAGATTATCTTGATTAATTTTTGAATAGGATCTTCCATTTGTTTTCTAACTATTTCTGCTCTTTTTTGACTTTTGTTGATGTTTGATTCAAAAATTTTCTTAATGTACTTTGATATGTTATCTGGATTAATTTCTCTTCGTACTAATTTTTTTTTGACTAAGAAATTTTCAATAATGTTTGGAACCGCATTATATGAAATTGTCGGAATTCCCATTAATGCAGATTCTGCTGTCATTGTGCCACCCGAACCAATAAAAATATCTGTATTTTTTAACAAAAATTTTCCGTCATATGACATTTTTACAATTTTAACTCTTTTACCAAATTTATTTTGTAAATCCTCTATTTGCTTAGGATATCTTCCTAAAACTACAATATTTTCATTTTTAAATTCACTTGCAACTTTTTTTATTATTGCGATTATTTTACTAGATTTCGATGTATATGATGCTTCTTCTTCTTCAATCCTTATCAAAATATTCTTTTTGTTAATATTCTTAAATGGTAATTTTGCATTTTGATTTATTTTTCTTTTTATGGTTACTATTGCATCAATTGCTTTGTATTGAACAATGTGTTTTTCATTAATTCCATATTTTGAGAATTCTTTTTTTGATATAACGTGTGGAATTAACAATTTTTGGATTAATGGCAGTGTTAATCGCATCACTGCATCAGCATGTGGAGAATCACAGAATGCTACATGCTTTATTCCTAATCCGAAAGATATTCTTGCTGCTTCTGGAGAGCAAAAGCTAATGACCATATCTGGTGAAAATATCTGAATTTTTTTAGATAGTTTTTCCATTCTATCAATACTGGCTTTGAGTTTAGTTTTTTTGTCACCCCCACCATGCTTTCCAACAAAAATTAGGTCAAAATTACGAATTTTTGCTAGTTTTGAAACTTCTCCATAGTCTCTTGAAGTACATAAAAGATCGTGTTTTTTCCCTAATTTTTCAATTATTGGTTCAGAAAACAATAATTGTTTTGGTGTTAGAATATCTATCCAAATTTTCAAGTAATTTCTTAATTATGGTAAGTTCAATAAGTTTTTCTTAGTCTAATACTAGCTGTAAATGTAATGGGGGGAACAAAAGTAGTTGTTTATGGTCTTAGTACTGAAGGATATGCTATTGCATCTCAAATGGCAATTAAAGGTGCAGATGTTTACATAATTGATGAATCAACACCATCTGCAATTTCACTCAAAGCTGAAATTGCCAAAACATATCCAAATGTATCTTCTCTAAAAGAAGATGAACCTTTGTTAGCTATGGAGCCAATAGATGTGGCAATTTCTAAAGCTCAATATCTCTTCTTCACTCCGAGAATTAGAAAAACTGGACAAGATATCAAAACTGAAATTCATTCAAAATTTAAAGATGCAGTTACTTCAATGAAAAAGAATAGTTCTGTTATTTTCACTCTTCCAACAGGATTTGGTGGTAACAATGAAAATATTTCATTACTTGAACATGTAACGGGTCTAGAGACTGGAAAACATATTTCATATTTTTACTATCCATTAGAGGATCTTAATGAACAACCAAAAATCATAGGATCGTTTAATGGAAAAGAAGATCCTATATTAGCTGAACTTCTTACCGTAGGCAAAAAAGAGAAAAAATTTGTAGCCATTTCATCATCAGAACATTTTCATGCCATTGATGTTCTATCTAGATTTTCTAGTTTATGTAGCGTTTTAGAAGTTTGTAAATATGCTCAAGACGATGTTACTAAAAATGATCTTTCATCTGATGATTTTCAAGAAATATTTCTAGATAACATGGTCAGTGGATTGTTTGATTTGAAATCTTTGGGCTCGTCTTTTGAAGGTGCAAACACTCTCATGTATCTGATTAATGGAAGTGTTAAAGGAATTGATGGATACATAAAACGATTAATTGATGAAATCCGTTCAACATTAAAGAAAAATGATCTTAAGGCAAGTAGAACTAAGATTGCATTATCTTGGACACTTGATCAACATGCAATGCGTGGAGATAAAATTGAGATGCTACAAAACTTGACATCCAAATTACGTGATTACATCGGTGATGTAGAGGCTTATGAAGATCCAAACTTTGATCTATTTCATAGTGATAAAACTACCATAGTTGTAGCATGTTCAAAATCTGATTTTGACAACATAGAAAAAACTAAACAAGATTCTGAACTCATTATTGTTAAAGCAAATCCTTTGTGTGAAACAATCAATAATAGTATAAATTAGCTAAATTACTATTTTGGTTGAATTGTCTAGTGAATTTAACTCTGATAAAATTCCAGTTGATATAGAATCTGAAAATGAAATAGAAAATAATTCCTCTAAACTAGAATCTAATTCAAATGTTGAAGAAATATCGAAATTGTTGGATTTAGAAAAACAAAAATCATCTGAATACCAAGAAAAATTAAAACTTGTGTTAGCAGATTTTCAAAATCTTAGTAGGAAAACTCAATCTGATATTGAAAATGGTGTTAACACAAAAATCAACGAATTCGCATTAGATTTTTTACACATTTACGATGATTTTGTTAGGGCAAAAGAGTCTCTCTCTGATAATAAAATTAACTCTGAAGGTCTTGATTCTATTTTAAAAAATATGGATTCATTACTGAAAAAATATCATATTGAACCCATTGAAGCATTGGGAGAAATTTTTAATCCAAATTTTCATGAGGCTATATCAATAATCCATGATCCTGATTTGGATGATGATACAATTACAAAAGAGATCAGGAAAGGATATATTTCTCATGAGAGAGTTATAAGACCGACATTAGTAGAAATTTCAAAAAAAGGATGATGATAAAAAAATGGTAAAAATAATTGGGATTGATTTAGGAACTAGTAACTCTGCAGCAGCAGTTGTGATGGGTGGAAAACCTACCATTATTCCTGCAGCTGAAGGAGCTACTGTAGGTGGTAAAGCATTTCCATCAGTTGTAGCATTTTCTAAAGATGGTGATCTTTTAGTTGGTGAACCTGCAAGAAGACAGGCAGTAACTAATCCTGATAGAACAATTGTTGCTGCGAAAAGAAAAATGGGCTCAGATCATACTTTTAAAATTTTAGATAAAGAATACAAACCTCAACAAATCTCAGCATTTATTCTCCAAAAGATCAAAAAGGATGCTGAAGCATTTATTGGCGAAACTGTAGAGAAAGCAGTAATTACAGTTCCTGCATACTTTGATGATAATCAACGACAAGCAACAAAAGATGCTGGAACAATTGCAGGATTGGATGTTGTTAGAATAATTAACGAGCCAACTGCAGCTTCATTGGCATTTGGATTAGATAAAGCAAAAGAAGACATGAAAATTTTGGTCTTTGATTTTGGTGGAGGTACATTAGATGTTACTATTATGGAAATGGGTGGAGGTGTTTTTGAAGTTCTTAGCACATCAGGTGATACTCAATTGGGTGGAACTGATATGGATAAAACTCTCATTGATTTCATTATTGATGAATTTAAGAAGAAAGAAGGTGTTGATCTTTCTCAAGATTCCACTGCAATGACAAGAATTAGAGAAGCAGCTGAAAAAGCAAAAATTGAACTATCTACCGTAATGGAAACTGATGTTAATTTACCATTTATTGCACATGATCCATCTTCTGGTGCTAAAAATTTAGAATTAAGAATTACTAGAGCTAAATTAGATGAGTTAATTGGACCTATTGTTGAGCGATGTAAACCTTCAGTACTCAAAGCCCTAGAAGATGCAAAACTTTCAAATTCTGATATCAATAAAATTGTCATGGTGGGTGGACCAACAAGAATTCCACTAGTTAAAAAATTTGTTAGTGAATTAATTGGTCAAGAGTCCGAATCAGGTGTAGATCCTATGGAAGCAGTAGCAATGGGAGCTGCAATTCAGGCAGGAATCATTGCAGGAGATGTTAGTAGTGATATTGTTTTACTAGATGTAACACCTCTTACTCTGGGTATTGAAACATTAGGTGGAGTTAGAGAACCATTAATTGAAAGAAATACAACTATTCCAACTTCAAAAAGTAAAGTTTTCACTACAGCAGCTGATAATCAAACAGCAGTTACTATTCATGTAGTTCAAGGTGAAAGACCAATGGCAACGGATAATGTGTCTTTGGGAAGCTTCAATCTCACTGATTTGCCTCCAGCTCCTAGAGGAATTCCTCAAATTGAAGTAAAATTTGACATTGATGCAAACGGAATAATCAATGTAACTGCAAAAGATCTTGGAACACAAAAAGAAGCAAAAATTACAATTGAATCAACTTCAAAATTATCTAAAGATGAAATTGAGAAACTAAAAGAAGATGCAGAAAAATTCTCTGATGAAGACAAAAAGAAGAAAGAAAAAATTGATTTGAAGAATGAAGCAGAAAGTTACATTTACACTACAGAAAAATTAGTTAATCATGATCTTAAAGATAAAATTTCACAAGAACAAGGTATCAAAATCACTGATGCTGTAAAGGAAGTTAGAGAAGTTTTAGACAAAGAACCTGATGAATTAAAACCTAAACTTGAAGCATTACAAACATTGGTTAATGAAGTTACAACAGAACTTTACAAAAATGCTTCACCTCCACCTGGCGCAGATGGACAACAAGGCGCAGATGGACAACAAGGCGCAGATGGACAACAAGGCGCAGATGGACAACAAGGCGCAGATGGACAACAAGGCGCAGATGGACAACAAGGCGCAGATGGACAACAAGGCGCAGATGAAACAAAATCCAACTGAGATTTCAATTCAATCATTTATACTATAATTATGATTAAGGTATGATTCATGACTGCGAAACGAGATTATTATGAGGTTTTAGGCGTAACAAAAACATCTTCTCCAAATGAAATTAAACAACAATATAGAAAATTAGCTTTAAAATTTCACCCTGACCGTAACAAATCTTCAGAAGCATCAGAACACTTTAAAGAAATTTCTGAAGCATATGCGGTGCTTTCTGATCCTGCAAAAAAGCAAATCTATGATCAACATGGACATGCAGGTGTTGATGGTCGATATTCAACCGATGATATTTTTCAAGGAGCCCAAGGCGGAGGATTTGATTCTATTTTTGAATCTATTTTTGGTCGTGGTGGAGGTGGATTTGGTTTTAATCAACAACAAAGAGGTTCTGATATTCTATATCAAACCACTGTAACTTTAGAAGATGTTCTACATGGGAAAAAAATGGAAATTAATTTACAAAAACAAATTCAATGTGATATTTGTAATGGTTCTGGTGCAAAACCTGGTACCAATAAAAAAACATGTCAAACATGTAATGGTCAAGGACAAGTTAGACAAACTCGTAATATGGGATTTGCATCATTTGTAACTGCTGCCCCGTGCTCTGCTTGTAGGGGTCAAGGATCCATTATTGAAACTCCTTGTAATGAATGCAAAGGACAAGGAAAGAAAAAAGGAACTAAAACAGTAACATTTGATATCCCCCCTGGAATTGATTCAGGTGACTATACAGTTCCTGAAGAAGGGAATGAGATTCCTGATGGAGTTAATGGAGACTTGATAGTTCGAGTAAGAGTTGAACCTCATTCAAAATTTAATAGAGATGGAAAAGACATTTTTTATGATCATGATATTTCTATGATTGACGCCGCTTTAGGTTGTGAAATAATTGTTCCAACTTTGGAGGGAACAGAAAAAATTAAAGTTGATCCTGGTAGTCAACCAAATACAATTATCAAACTAAAAGGAAAAGGAGTTACACACATCAATTATAGGGGAAAAGGAGACCAATTTGTCAGACTTGTGGTTAATGTACCTAAAAAACTCAATAAACACCAAAAAAATCTTTTAGATGAATTTAGAAAAGCAAGTGATTAGATGACAAAATGAAAATTGCATTAGATGTAGATGGTGTACTTGCAGATGTCATAACATCGTGGTTAAATTACAGTAACTCTATAAGACCAAAAATTACTAAACCTCAAATTACCAATTGGGAATTTTGGAAAGAGTTTCAAATTAATCCTTTTGATTTTTATGCTGAACTTAGTTTATGTTGGAAAAATTGGATGTCAATACCCGCCACCGAAAATAATCTATCCACAATAACTAAATCTCTATCTAATATTGGTCAAGTTGATATTGTGACTGCACGAGAACGTTCTACTGATTCTTTTGTAAAATCTTGGTTAGATTATCACAACATATCTTATGATAATTATATATCAGTAATTGATGGTCCGATGAAAGCAGATTTAGATTATGATGTGTTTATAGACGACTCCCCTCTAAATGCTCAAAAATTCCTCAAAAATAACAAAAAAGTAATTCTATACTCACAACCCTGGAATCGCCAAATTTCTGAGAATGAAATACCTCGAATTTCAAATCTTTCTGAAGCAGTCAAAAAGATAAAATCAATTTAATTTTTCTCAAATTTCCTGATGTTAATTTGATGACCATTTCTAATGTGGGTAGAATGTGTTGTATTTACTAATTCCCCAACCTTCTCTTCATTATAGAATTTAATATTATACCTTCCAAGCACCTTTTTACAATTTGAACAATAAACTTCTCTAAATTCCATTTGATCCCCTGATTAATTTGGTATGGTTGGTTAATAGTATAATAAAGAAACTTATTCTAGATTTCAAATTTTTTTAATGCGGGAGTCACCCAGCCTGGTCAACGGTGTAAGGTTCAGATCCTTATCTTCTAGGAGTTCGTGGGTTCAAATCCCACTTCCCGCATACATTAATTACAAATTTTCTATTTTCTTTTTAATATTTTCTAAAAGAATATTGTTGATTATTTCCCCTGAAGCCTTTCCTCTTAATTCTTTCATGACAATCCCCATCAATGGTCCAATTGCTCTTTCTTTTTGATTTCTGATTATTCCTTCATTTTTATCCACAATTTCTTCAATAATTTTTTCTAAATCTTCTTCATTTACTGATTTTATTGAAGCGTTTTTCATGGCTTCATCTGTAGTTTTTGATTTTCCGGACATGATATTCTCAAATATTATTTCAATTGACTCTTTTGCGATTTTTCCTTCTTTTAATAATTGAAATAACTTGAAAATCTCCTCATTTTTTAACAAATTTGAGTCCAATCCACTTCTTTCTAAATTTGTTATTGTTGAACAGAGTATTGATGCAACAAATGTTGGATTAGAATCAATTTCTTCAATAATTTTCTCAAATAATCCAATATATCTTGAATCAAAAATTTGTTCGGCAAGTTGAGAATTTATTTTGTATTTAGTTTCCAGTCCCTTAATGGAATCATCCCATGATTTTGGTATATTTTTTTCAGCTTCTGATAATTCCTCTTTTGTAACAATTATTGGAGGAATGTCTGTTTCAGGATACATTCTCGCTGCACCTGGTCTTGGTCTAAGAAATTTTGTTTCTCCTGATTGTGTAGCTAATCTTGTATCTATTGGAATTCCATGATCTCTGATATGTTCAATTCTTAAAATTATTTGATCTACTACGATGTGTATATTTTCTTTAGGTGACGCTAAAATTAAAAATGCGTCGTTTTCTTTAATTCCTGCAAATTTCTTTAAATCTTCTAAATCTGATTGCTCCACTCCGTAATTTGGAAGTTCATCTGAATGAAACACTCCTCCTATTCCAAAAAATCTTACTAATTCTGCTACTTCTTTTCCCAATCTGATACCTTCATATGGTGAAAATCCAAATATGCCCGCCATATTTTTAAAAGATATGAAGACTATTTTCTGCCCTTTCTTTATTGCATTTTGAATAATTTTTGAATTACATTTTAAAAATAATTCTGTAATATCTTTTTTATCACTATTTTCAAATTTCCAATCTGTCTCCTGTATTTTTTTTGAGATTTGTAATAAACCATGTTGTCTTTTGGCTTCATATTCAACAACTTTTTCTAATTGATCTAGCTGTTGTACTCCTTTTACTTCTATTACGATCCCTTTTCCATCTTTAATTGAAACATTAACATCTTGTCTAATCGATCCTAAACCTCTTTTCACTTTTTTTGTACTTCTCAAAATTCTCCCTAAAGATAATGCAATTTTTTTAATTTCTGTTAATTCTACTTGAAAGGGCTCTGTTGCAATTTCAATTAATGGAACTCCTAATCGTTCCAAACCGAATTTTCTAACAGAATCTTCCTCCCCCAATATTTTAGCTGCATCTTCCTCTAAACAAATGGATTGAATTCCTACCCTTGTTTCTCCTGAATTATAGAATCCTCCCTGTGAAATTAACATGGTACGTTGAAATCCTGTTGTGTTTGAACCATCTATGACTGTTTTTCTCATAGGGTAAATTTCACTAAAAATATTTGATTTTAAAGCAGAAGAAATTATTAATGCAATTTTTTTTGCATCTTCATCTATTTCATGTGGAGGTTCTTCATCTTGTTCGACTAAGCAACTACTTTCATGATTTGCGTAATACATGATTATTTTAGATTTTGTATTTTCAAACAATGCAGCAGGATCAAATTCACCTAATTCACTTTTAGATGCTCGTAATTTTCTTTTGAATTTGATTGAATACTCATCTGATTCAATTGGAGCACAATTACAGAACAATTTTTTGTTAGTTGCTAACTGCTGATGTATTTCTAATCCTATTTTGACACCTAGATCCTTGATTGAAATTTTTTCCATACTATCACTTGTTATATTGAAAATTCAGATGCAATTTTACCCAGCATAATTTCTTTGATCTCCTCAAGATTTTCCGTGTTTCCAGTAACCCACATTGCCTTGACTAATGCAGTTTCTGGAATCATGTTTTCTAGAGGAATTATTCCTAAATCAAGTAAATCTCTTCCACTTTCATATACTGTCATTCTTACTCTGCCATCTATACACTGAGAAGTCATTCCCATAAAGATGCCTTTTTCATTTGCCATCTTTACAACTGGGTACATATTTTTCCCAATATGTCCAAGTCCAGTCCCCTCAAAAATTATTGCTTTATAGTTAGAATCTATGATATTTTTCAAAAAAGATGGATCATATCCTGGGTGATATTTTACTAGTGCAACTTTTTCATTAATCTTTATTTTAGGTTCGAATTCTTTAATTGTAAAAAAATCTGTTTTCATATTTTTATGGATTTCATTATTTACAATTAAAAATGCAGGATCATCTCCTATTGTTTGAAATGCTCCTCTCTTACTAGTGTGGTTTTTTCTTACTCTTGTACCTATATGACATGCAATTGTTTCATCATTTTCATCTTGATGCATTGCAATGTATACTCCATTTGTTTTACATTCCGTTAGAAATTTTGCAGCTCCAATTAGATTTAATGCTGCATCTGATGATGCACGATCTGATGATCTTTGTGAGCCTACCAATACTATTGGTATTGGAAAACCAGCTAATGAAAAAGAAAGATATGATGATGTATAATGCATAGTATCTGTACCATGTGCAATAATAATTCCTAAATAATTTGATTTAGAATATTTTTTTATTTCTTCAGCAATTTTTAACCAATGTTCGGGCATAATATTTTCAGAATATTCTGAAAATAGTACTTTTGCCTCTATGTTTGCAATTTTAGCAAGCTCAGGAACAGATGAATTCAATTCTTCAGCTGTTAACAATGGTGTAACTGCACCCGTTCTATAATCGATCTTACTAGCTATTGTACCTCCAGTTGATAATAACAAAACATTTGGTAAATTTTCATTTCTTTCTATTTTTTCATTTTTTTCAATAGTTTTTTCTATGGGTGGATTTTTTTCTACTTTTTCAATTTTGGAAATTTCTAAACCAATATTGTATCCACTCTTTAATTTCAAAACAATATGTTTATCATCACTATGTTCATACCTTGGCATAATTATTCCTGAATAAGTGATATCAGCTAAAATTTTTACAGAATCTCCTATAGAAATTTGATTTATTTTAAGAAATTCTAATGAGTTTCCAGCATATCCAGTATATTCTGACATTTATGAGAATTAGGTTTGTTATTTAATTAAAACTACCTGTAATAGGAAGCTACTAATTTTTCGCCCATCTTGAGATCTTTTTGCTCTCTTACTTTTTTGACTGCTTCTTCAAAGTGTTTCATTGTAACTTTGGCTTCTACGTCACTTTTCTCAATATCTTTCACATCTGGATGTGAGTCCAAGAATTCATGAATTACTAGAGACACTGCAGTATTTGCAATAGATGCTGTATCTGCTCCGCTGAGTCCATCAGTTATTTCTGAAAGTTTATCAAAGTCAACATGTTGAGGATCTTTTTCATCACTAATTGTTGGGATTTTTTCAGCATTAATTTTCAATATACTCTTTCTACTTTCTTTATCTGGAAGTGGAATCTGAATAATTTTATCAAATCTTCCTGGTCTTAGTAATGCAGGGTCAATCATATCTGCTCTGTTTGTTGCAGCTAAAACTATGACTCCATGCATATTCTCCATTCCATCTAATTCTGTTAATAATTGACTGACTACTCTTTCAGTAACTGCTGTTTCTCCACCAGCCCCTCTGATTGGTGCAATTGAGTCAATTTCATCAAAGAAAACAACACATGGTGCTGATTGACGTGCCCGTTTGAAAATTTCCCTAATTCCTCTTTCTGATTCTCCAACCCATTTTGATAAGAGTTCAGGACCTCTAACTGAAACAAAGTTTGCCTCACTTTGAGTTGCAACAGCTTTTGCAAGTAATGTTTTACCTGTACCACTTGGTCCGTGTAATAATATACCTCTTGGCATACTGTGTCCTAATTTATCATAAAGGCCTGGATATTTCATTGGCCATTCTACTGCTTCTTGTAATTCTCGTTTAACATCTTCTAATCCTCCTACATCTTCCCATTTCACATCTGGATTTTCGATGAAAACTTCTCGCATTCCTGATGGTGTTACTTCAATCAAGGCTTTCTGAAAATCTTCATGATTTACAATTAACTTATCCAAAGTTTCAGGAGGAAGTTTTTCTTCTTCTAAATTTAAAACTGGTAATAATCTTCTCAAACATTTCATTGCTGCTTCTTTACAAAGATATTCTAAGTCTGCACCAACATATCCATGACTTACTGCGGAGATTTTTTCCATATTGACATCATCTGATAATGGCATGTTTCTACTATGAATTGCAAGAATGTCTTTTCTTCCTTTTTTATCTGGAACCTTTATCTCAATTTCTCTATCAAATCTTCCAGGTCTTCTAAGTGCAGGATCAATTGCATTTGGTCTATTTGTTGCAGAAATAACGATTACTTTACCTCTTGCTTCTAATCCATCCATCAATGATAACATTTGAGAAACAACTCTTCTTTCAACTTCTCCAGTGACTTCTTCTCTTTTTGGTGCAATTGAATCAATTTCATCAACAAAGATTATTGATGGAGCTTTTTCTCTTGCTTCCTTGAAAATCTCTCTTAGTCTTGCTTCACTCTCCCCATAGAACTTACTCATAATTTCTGGACCTGAGATACTGATAAAATGTGCATTACTTTCATTTGCAACTGCTTTTGCAAGTAATGTTTTACCTGTACCTGGTGGACCATATAACAAAACACCCTTTGGTGCTTCTATTCCTAATTTCTCAAAAATTTCTGGATGTCTTAAAGGAAGTTCAATCATCTCTCTAACTTTTTTAATTTCATTTGAAATTCCACCAATGTCTTCATAGGTTACTTGTGGAACTCCACGTAATGTTTCTCCTTTTTCTGCAATATGGAAAACAGTTTTTTGAGTTACTAAAACAGCATCAGCTGATGGGTTTACTCCTATTACTTGAAAAGTCAAACGTCCACCAAAGTATGGAACCATTACATTATCGCCTTTAATCAAAGGAACACTTTCTAAAGCATCGGCAAGATATCTCTCATCAATTGGTGGAATTGCCTCTAGTGGGGCAACTACTACTTTTTCTGCAGCTACTGCTTTTATTTTTCTAACAGAAATTGTATCTCCAATTGCTATTCCTGAATTATTTCGTCCAAGTCCGTCAATTCTGATAATTCCTTTTCCTTCATCTGAAGGATAAAGTGGAAGACATTTTGCAACTGTTCTTCTTTTACCCTTAATTTCAATAACATCGCCAGTAGAGGCATTTAGTGTATCCATAGAATCATAATCAATTCTTGCTACTCCTCTTCCAACATCTCTTGTATATGCTTCAAGAACTTTGAGAGAAAGAGCATTTTGACTCATATTCAATGGCCTCAATTCTAATTTTTATACCTTTGTGGTAATTTCCATAACTTACAGAATGAAATACCACAAGCTTAAAATTCTCTTTAATTAGCAAACGATCAACTTGGGTAAGAGACCATTAGTACGTAGACGAGGCCGTGGAGGCAATCAATTTAGATCTACATCTACTGGTAAAGTAGGAGTAAAAGCAAATTATCCACGTTTTCCACTATCAGAGCAACATACAGGCGAAATTATCGATCTTGTTCATGAGCGTGGCAGAGAAGCTCCATTATCTAAAATTAGATTTGAAGATGGCTCTGTTTCATTTGTACCTGCCGTTCTTGGAACTACAGTTGGTACAACTTTACAATTTGGGTTAAAATCAGAAATTGAAAAAGGCAATGTAATCAGTGTTCAAAACATTCCTGATGGTACAATTGTTTGTAATATTGAAAAACACTTTGGTGATGGCGGTGCTATTGTAAAATCAGCAGGTACTAATGCAACCATTTTTTCTCATGGTGATGATGGTGTAACTGTTAAACTTCCTTCTGGAAAATTCGCAACTCTCAATCCGAAAAATAGAGCCATGATTGGTACTCTTGCAGGTGGTGGAGCTAGTGAACGTCACTTTATGAGTGCAGGTAACAAATGGCGTAGTTTCAAAGCTAAAGGAAAGAAATATCCAATTGTTAGAGGTGTTGCTCAAGCAGCATATGTACACCCACACGGCGGTGGTCGTCACCAACACGTTGGACAAAGTTCCACTGTTTCAAGAGATGCTCCTCCTGGTGCAAAGGTAGGTAGCATCGCTGCAAGAAAGACTGGTAGAGCTAGAATTAAAGAAAGAAAGTAGTTTCTAATTTAACCTAAAATTGATTAATAGCTCAATGAAATATTGTTGTTGTGTCAAATCAACGTATTAGACTTTTTGTAACTGGTAAAGTACAGGGTGTCTTTTTCCGTCAAACACTAAAAGTCATGGCAAAGAAAAATGATGTTTTTGGTTGGGTAAAAAACCTCGAAGATGGAAGGGTTGAAGCTGTTTTAGAAGGAGAAACTGAAAAAGTCAGCAGATTAATTGAATGGGCTCATGGTGGTCCCGCTAATGCACGAGTCGAAGATGTAGATATACGAAATGAAAAATTTACTGGAGAATTTTCAAAATTTGATGTATTGTACTAATGAATTTCTTCAAATGCATTTTTAATGATTTGAGTGACTATTGAAATTTCCTGATCTTTCTTCATCTGAATAATTTCTATTGGATCTTTTCTGTTTTTTTGAATCTTGATAATTACACCTTCTCTTTCAGGTTCTACATCTACAAACCATCTAAACGTCATTGATTTACAAAAAACTACTCTATGCATTCTGACATCCTCTATCACTTTGTCTCCTAATGAGAAACAAAATTCCCTAATTGAGTCAAATAATGGTAATACGGAATTAGGAATTTGCTTCTTAAAATCTTCATAATTTCTCTTATTTCCAAATGAAATAATTCCTTCCATGAGGTTGAAAATTTTATTTTAATTATAAAGGTAGTAGATCTGCTGGCTCCAGTCTAGACGAATAGCCCCATTTCAAGGCATACAAGATCCGCCACGTTGACGAGGAAGCGTGGATGCTCCACCTTAGGATTGCTCCCTCCCGGACCTCATCCCTTTCGATGGTTCGGTCTTAGAAGTTATCCCTTCGGATATTTCTAGTCCTGCAACCACCCGCCTCGGCGTGATTTCATTTCCGCACACCAAGCGGGAATTACCCTTCTAGAGATTTACCCAACAGTTGCTGATCTCTGCATATAGCCGGTTTCAGAATAGGGCACGGCTGGCACCCTGATCCTACCTACTACCATTTTTCCTAAGAAAGTATGTTATATTTGCATTAGGTTTGATTTTCTTTTAGTTTTAAAACTACACTACATACTGAGCATACATTACCTGTACAATCATTTCCACATTTTTCACATTTTGTTTTTTCTTTAGAGTTTGAATTTTTCATAACTTGTGATACTCTAAGAATTGATTGATACAAATTATTTTTTATTCCGCTATGTTGATTTTCTAATGAATTCAAAAATTCTCGAATCTCCGTCCTTATTCCTTCATTCATGTGTGGACAAGGCTCTGATTGAAATGGCATATCATTAGTGAATGCATAGAAAACAATTTCAGATTCATAAATCTCACAAAATGGTTTTATTTTTCTTAAAGAATTCTCAGAAGTATCTGGATCCATCCAACCTATCTTAGTTGTATCACCTGACAACATATTAATCACAAATGTTTGTAGAGTATCATCTAGGTTGTGACCTGTTGCAATTACATCTGCACCAATGTCTTTAGCAGCATGATCAATAGCTCTTCTTCTTAGTGTTCCGCAAATTGAACATGATGAAGTTTTTTCATTATCTCTTAAATTCAAAGCTTCATCAAGTGTCAATTCAAAAAGATCTTTGTAAGAATAAACTTTGTGTTTTACATTTAATTCTGAACAAAACTTTTCAACAATTTCTAATGCTTCATTCCTATATCCTGGAATGCCTTCATCTATTGTAATTGCCATTATTCTAAAACTGTGGGTCAAAGCCATTTCATTAATGATTTTTAGTAATGCTAGAGAATCTTTTCCTCCAGATACTGCAACCGCCACCAATTCATTATGTTTGATCATGTTATATTTTGAAATGGTTTTAGCTGTTTTTCTTACAATTGATCTTGAAAAACATTGCGAACAAAGATTTTCACCTGAATACTTTCTTGTATATGCTGCAGGGTTTTCACATCTGTCACAATTCATGCCATTACAAAGTTTTTTTCATTAATGATTCTTTAGATATTTCTAAATTGTAAACCAGCCCGATTTCAAATACGATAAGGCAATGTTGAGGCCAAACAATCCAAAGGTAAATGCATAGATTCCCCACATTACAATATTTACTGACTTGTCTGAAATTCTTTTATCAATAATTGTATGAATGAATTTTCCCCCATCCAAAATTGGTAGAGGAAGCATATTGATAATGCCAATAAAAAATGAGATCATCCAAAGCCATAGCAAGAACATTGATACATTTGGATCATTCCATTCGATGAAATTCATTATTGGTTTGTATGCAAATGTATTATCTCTCATAATGCCAATTAATCCTCTTTCAGGATCTTCAGGTGAAGACATTATTTCTACAGGGAAGTTTAATGCTTGACCATCCCTGATTACAGAAACACTTGCAGTATCTCCCGGACTCAGAACAGGAAAATCTATCGGACTGAATATCTGTATACCATTAATTGATGTAATGATGTCATTTGCAAGTAATCCTGCTTGTTCAGCACCAGAATTTTCAATTATTGAAAGTATCAAAACTCCTTCAGGGAGTTCATAGAACACACTTAGAAGTGGTTCAGGTAAAACCATTGCAAAAAATGGATTTGTTAACAAAATAACGCCCAACACAAATGCAAACATTACATTTGATGTGGCACCTGCACCAATCACTCTTAATTTTGAAATCTTTTTGGCTTTCTCGAATTCCTCTTCGTCTGGTTCTACAAATCCTGCAAACATTGCAATGAATATGGCAAATCCGCCCGTTTTGATTTTAATTTTTTCAAGAGCTGCTACAATACCATGTGCTCCTTCATGAATTACAAGTACAACAGGAATAGATAGTAAAAAGTATGTAATTGATGATGCCGATGTTAATGTTACACCTGGAATAAGTACTGTCAACTCTGAAAATTCTGATTGTGCTACAAAAAAGTTTGAAACATTATTTAGCAAAAACCAAAAAGCAAATCCCATCATGATAAAACCTGCAATTACACTTGTATCTGCAAAAACTTGTATGCCTCTTTTAGTTCTGCTCAAAATTTTTAAAAGAACTTTATTTACGCCCTTGTTTTTATACACAAGACTGTATGCCTTAATCTCAAAACCATACTTTTCAAATTTTAGAGCTTTTGCAATAATTACGATTACTACCCAAGCCATCAAGACATAGATTATCGAATTTTGAGTAATAAAATCAAGTTCCAAACTAATTGTAATTTTTTTAAGGTACGGACATTTATCGTTTACTATGAAACCAGTAATAATCATCTCAACATATCCCAACAAAAAATCAATTTCTAAAATTGCAAATGATCTTGTAAAAAATAAGACAGTTGCATGTGTCAATATCTCTAAAATTTCATCAATTTACTCTTGGAAGGGAAAAATAGAAAACTCTTCAGAATATCTTGCAATATTCAAAACTATGACAAAAAACAAGACAAAATTGAAAAAGAAAATTAAAGAAACTCACCCCTATGATGTTCCTGAAATAGCTGAAATTGATGTAACCTCAATTAACAAATCCTATCTAAATTGGTTAGTCGAATCTACAGACTAGGATTCAACTGCATATCGTAACAATGAAACAATTCCACCCAAACCTGATACCCTAAGACCAATGTCAGTTGATGAATCTACACTGTAAATTTTGACTCCTTTATTTTCTGCATCATTTAGAAAATCCATCATTTCTTGTTCATTATTTTCTTGAATTGCTTTGTCTGAAAATACAAGTGACTCAACAGCTCCTATCTGATTAGCGTTAAATGTTTCATCATATCCCATAGTAAATTTTCTACTTGCTTTATTTGCAAGAATCATTACTTCATCAATTATTGATGAAGCCTTAGCCAACTTACTATCTGACATTATTTCTTGCATTGCTTTAGATTTTGTGAATGTGTAAATTCCATCTTCTCCCCCCGAATCAATTCCATCTACAACCTGAATCTTGGATTTTTGAAGTTTTTGTGATTTTTCAATAAAATTTGCAAATCTCTTCTTTGTTTCACCAGGCCCAAAAATTACTATTGTGTCTCCTTCTTTGAAAATACTTGATATTGCTTGCTGTACTTGTTCAAAAAATTTTTCAATATTGAAATTTGTCTTGTATCTCTTTCCGCCAGAACCCGAATAGATATTTGGCATAAATTCTAAATGAGTTCCTCTTAATCTTGCAATCCCACTATCACTTGTATCAATTGCGACTAGAACAAAACTCACTTGATTATTACTTGATTCTAAAAGTTTTTTTTCAAATGGTGACCATTTCTTCTTTGAAATTGTAATCCCATCATTTAGTTTTAGAATAAAGGAATGATGTGAACCATGAGGAACTGATTCATTACTTGATTCAGAAATTGTACCGCCTACTCTTAATCTATCTAGGACGTCATCCAATGAAATTTTTTCTACAATCAATGCGATTCTGACTTTGATTCTTTCTCCTTTGTCTGGTCTTGCATAATCTTTATCTTGTTTTAGAACCCTTGTAGTGTCACCAATTACTTTATCGTTTTCTTTGATTATGCGGCGTAAATTCAAAAGATCTTCAGAATCTTCTGGAATGACTGAAATCGAATTTTCATCTATTTCCTTTGTAATCATGATATTATTCCAATTTACAAAAAGAAAAGAGTTTAGCTAGTGGTTTCTTCATTTTTTGGTTCTTGAGATTTCTTTTTTAGATAATTCTCAACCCATTCCAAAGTTAGAACTCCTGATTCAGACAAATTTGTTAAAGAGTTTGCAGATGCTTCTCCTGTCACTTTGCCATTGTTTCTTCTAATTTGTCTCCATTTCAGAGAAGTGTTTCCACTCTTTGAATTATAGATAATTCCTAGAATGTCTTTAGCATTTACGAATGTAATATCTCTGATTTTTTTCAAAGTTACTTTGTCAGCTGCTTCTACATAAATTGCTCCTAGACTGTCCTCTCTTTCTGCAAAAACCTCAAAATCTTCCAAATAAGCTCTTGGTGCATAAGATTTGCAAGTACTAGAGATGACAAACCTTCTAAAGCTTTCCAATGAGGCAGGAGTATCTATTGTAACCATTTTGAAAGAATGAACTATTGGCCATTTATCAAGCTTCTTGAAAGACTCAATAGGAATCCGCTTGAAATATGCCTTGCAGGCCATGATGTACCTATCCCTTTGATTGATGATGAGGATCTTGAGTTCTGAGCCTGCCTTAGGATTTTAATTGATGATAAAAATTAACAAAACATGAAATCTCTTACTGAGTATTTGACTTTTGAAGTTAAAACCAGAAGAGCCTTTGTCAATATTACTTCTGATGTAAGAAAATTAGTAACTAAAAGCAAAGTTCAGGAGGGTCTTTGTCTGGTAAATGCAATGCATATCACCGCAAGTGTTTTCATTAATGACAATGAAGGTGGATTACTCCATGATTATGAAAAATGGTTAGAAGGATTGGCTCCACATGCACCAACTTCACAATATGATCATAACAAAACAGGAGAAGACAATGCAGATGCACATCTAAAAAGACAAATTATGGGACGAGAAGTTGTTGTTGCCATAACTAATGGTGAGTTAGATTTTGGACCGTGGGAAGAAATTTTCTATGGGGAATTTGACGGAAAAAGACCAAAAAGAGTTTTAGTTAAAATTATTGGCGAATAATTATCCGAAATCTGCATCACGTTTTTGACTTTGTGATTCGTTCTTTCTTGCAGCATCTCTGAATTCGTCATTATGATTTTGAGGACCATGCCCACATTTTACACATGCAATTTTGAATCCATCTTCATTTTTTTCATATGTTTCACATCCACAGAAACATGCCATGATTGAATATGATTTCTAAGATGATATATCTTTTGGGTTGTTCAAGCGGATTTGCAACATTCGCCCATTGGAATTTCATGATCATGCGGACATTTTCTTGGATGCTTTAGCATTACACAAAGGGCATCTGTAAATTGTTTGTTCATATGATGTTCAATTCCACAAACCATCTCCTCATCAATTTCTACTTTGAGTGCACTATCCATTAGAACTTCAAGCAGTCTGCTGTTTCGCATCATGCTTGCCCCTATTCTTTCACCGTCATCTGTTAATTTTACACCTGCTTTATTGTAATTTACAAGATTTTTCAAATTTAATTTCTTAAGCATTTGAACAACACTTGGTTGTCTGACATTGAGCATTTTTGCAATTGTGCTAATTTTCACATCCTCGCCCCTTTCTTTAATATGCCAAATTGCTTTAAGATACATCTCTACATGCTCTGCTTCAGCAGTTCCTACAAAGAGAGTCTCTTCGTTATCATCTAATGCATCCATGCTATACCTTCTTTGAATCTTTTAATAAATATTCAAAGTATTGACGTGCAAATCCTGCCAATCCTGCATGATCTGCCCAGATTGCAACAACTTCTGAAGAATTCACACCTCCTATTTCGGGGCCTAACAGAATTACGACATATCTTTTATCTGAAATTATTCCTCCACCAAAAAGCCCTTTCTTGATTGTTACAGTAGCAACTCGTTTAATTGCCTTGATTGATTCTTTATCCATTTTATCTGATGTTAAAATTGTAATATCTACTCCTTTATCATGGAGTGATCTTAATTTTGGTAATGCTTGTTTAACCAGTTCTACTCCAGCTTCTGGCAATGCAATCATTACTTCATTTCTACAAGTCTCGACCATTTCTAAAATTTTAGCTGCAATGTTTACTGCACCTGATAATACCCAAATGTCTGGTCTTTCACTAGTTCCACTTTTTTCATATAATGGAACTAGCTCATTTAGAATTACATTTTGATTCTGTGAAAAGTCTGTCTCCATTTTTTGTTTTGTAGTTTCTAGACCTGTAGATGGTGACTTTGCAAAGTATTTTGTTGGTCTTGAATCATCTGAACCAATCCACCCTTTTTCTTCTAATGTTCCCAACACTTCATAAATTTTTGAATATGGAACTCCTGATTTTTGGCTGAGATCCGATGCTGTTAATTCTCCTGATTTGAGCAATGCTGAAAATGTTCTGATTTCATAACTGGTGAGTCCAATTTTTTCTAATGCCTTTCGTGTTTTATCAGATATGCTCATATGCGATCTAGTCGATCAGTTTTGATATTTAAATCAGGTATGCCTACCTACTAAATTACCCACGGGGGCTAGTAGGAAATGGATTATATATCATCTCAGAAAAATCACCAATATAGGTATGGCATTAATTCAGATATCCAATCAATCAACTAAAAATTTAGGAAAAAAGTCCACTATTAGATTCACTCAAAGTATCTGTCCAGACTGTAACATGATTCTGGATGCTGAAGTCTTTGAGAGAGACAATCAAGTTTTCATGTCAAAAGTCTGTCCAACTCACGGCGAATGTGAGGAATTGTATTTTGGTTCTTATGAAATGTACAAGAAATTCAGCACTTACTGGATGGATGGCAAGGGTGCTCATTCTCCAAACGTAATGATTGACAAATGTTCATGTCCAAACAACTGTGGATTGTGTTCAAATCACCTATCTCACAGTGGATTGGCAAACATGATTGTAACTAATAGATGTGATTTGACATGCTGGTACTGTTTCTTTTATGTAAAGAAAGGACTTGAAGGCGCTTACATGTACGAACCAGACCACACTCAAGTTAGAGGCATGATGAAGACTCTGAGATCTGAGAGACCAATTCCAGGAAACTCTATGCAAATTACTGGTGGTGAACCAATGCTTAGAGAAGATATTGCCGATGTTATCAAAATAATGAAAGAAGAAGGTGTTGACCATATTCAAATGAACACCAATGGCATCAGACACGCAATGGATCCAGAGGCTGCAAGAGAAGTAAGACTTGCAGGATGTAACAACTTGTATCTTTCCTTTGACGGTGTAACTGCAAGAACAAACCCTAAAAACCACTGGGAAATTCCATATGCACTTGACAGTTGCAGAAAAACAGGTACTACAGTAGTATTTGTCCCAACAGTAATCAAATCAATTAATGACCATGAACTAGGTGGAATTATCAGATATGCACAAAAGAACATGGATGTAGTTCATGCAGTAAACTTCCAACCTGTGTCATTAACTGGAAGAATGGGTAAATCTGAACGTGAAAAATACAGAATCACCGTACCTGATTGTGTTCAAAGAATTGAAGAACAAACAAACGGTGAAGTAACTGTTGATGACTGGTTCCCAGTCCCAAGTTGTATGCCATTAACAAATGTAATTGAAGCATTTTCAAGCAAACCAAAGTATGAATTATCAATTCACTTTGCTTGTGGTGCAGGAACATACATCTTTGAAGATGCAGATACAAAGAAGTTTGTACCATTAACAAAATTCTGTGATATTCAGGGAATGTTGGAACTATTTGAAGATAAAGCAGAAGAAATTCGCTCTGGTAAAAACAAGTACTTTACAATGCTTGAAGTTGTAAGAAAACTCAAAGGCTTTGTTGATACAAAGAAACAACCAGCAGGATTAGACTTGGCAAAAATGTTTGGTAACATACTCATGAAGAGATCATTTGATTCAGTTGGTTCATGGCACGTCAAAGGATTATTCCTTGGTATGATGCACTTTCAAGACAAATACAATGAAGACTTAGAAAGATTACAAAGATGTGATATTCACTATGTAACTCCAGACCTTAGAATAGTTCCATTTTGTGCATTTAATGTAATTCCAGAATGGTATAGAGATAGAATTCAAAAGAAATATTCTATCACTGTAGAGGAATGGGAAGAACGAGAAGGTGTCAAACTCGAAGATGGTCTTTACAGAGGTCTTATGAGACGTGGAGCAGGTGATGAACTTGCTGCTGGCTGTGCAAAGAGTCAGATGTTCCATGACGCTGCTCAAGCTACAATGTAATCAATTATTTTTTAATTAGATTATTTTCAATATTTTACCTCTTTCCTATATCGTTTTTAAAAAAGTTTTTCAATTAAAGAAAAAATTATTTTTTAATGAAAAACGAATTATCAATTTCTCAAACATTGGTTTTTCTTGAAATATTACAGATTTTACGAAATGAAAAAAACATTCTTGCACGAAAAGCAATTTACGAATGTTACATAGATAAAAAATCCACAAATCAAGAAAAAAGATCATTTATTGAAAAACTATATGGTGATTTTGACGAGATTGGCTATCTTGTAAAAGAATTCAATCTACAAGAAAAGTTATTTCCATTATATTCAGATACTATTAGAAGAGTTTGGATTGTTATGGAAAAAGACATCAAAAAAGAACAAATTGAAAGGAAAAATCAAGATCCAAATAGCCTTGAATTTGGTTATTATTTTACACATCTAGCTATTCATGCAAAAAAATATCGCGATAAAAACAATCTAAAGGAACCTGGATTTTCTGATCTTAGAAATTTATAATTAAATATTAGAAATATGTGCTAACAGATAATTCATATCTTAAAATAACTTTTTTCAGATTTTTCAAATCATTTAATCCTAAAACCTATAATGGAAAAGATGTTTATCCTTATATGAGAATTTTGATGATCTCTCCCACAAGCTCTGGAATAGGAGGGATAGCTCAACATGTTCAAGGATTAAAAAATTTTTTAGAAAGTGAAGGAAATCATGTTGAAGTAATCTCATCAAATAATACATTTACAATTCCAATTAAAGGATTGAAAAATCCCAGCTTCATGATTTCATCTTATTTAAAATCAAAATTTAAAAATGATTTTGATATTGTTCATGCACAAAATCCAGTGTCTGCAATTGCCATGAAAAATGTAAAAGGCAAAAAAATACTTTCATTACAGGGAAATTTTTCAGAACAAATTTCACTATTACATGGAAATACGGCAGGTAGTATATCCTCCAAATTGGAAAAAAATGCGTTAAAATGGGCTGATGTAATTACAGTGCCATCAAAAGAAATGTATGAAGAGTACACAAAAAATGGTTACAAAGTTACTCATATCCCTAACGCTATTGACATATCGTCATTTCCAGAAGGCGAAGATAGAAGATATGAAAAACAACTTATCTATGCAGGCAGGCTATCTGAAGAAAAAGGAATTTTAGATTTATTGGAAGTTTCAAAAAAATTATCCAAAGACACAGATCTTATTATTGTAGGATCTGGTCCTGAAGAATCAAAAGTTAAAGAAATTGCAAAAAAATTACCAAATATTCATTTTGTAGGATATCAACCAAAAGAAAATACGATAAAATTAATTCGTGGCTCAGATATTCTTATTCAGCCTTCAATTATGGAAGGCGGTACAAGTTCAACACTCTTAGAAGCTATGGCATGCAAAACACCAATAATTGCAACATCTGTTGGTGGAAATAAAGAAACAATAATTCACATGAAAACTGCTTATGTTGTAACACCTAATCGGCCATCAGAAATTTTTGATGCAATTGATGACCTCTTGAAAAGTCCAGATAAACGAGAGATTTTATCTAAATCTGCATATGAACTTGTACAAAATTATGACTGGAAAAATATAGGCAAAAAATATCTGGATGTCTATAATAGTATCTAGTTTTTTAATTCATATGTTTTTATATTAAATTTGAACTTTAAACTGTGAAAAGATTGAAAGTAAGTTTTGTAAGAGCAAGATATCCTAGTGTTTGGGAACCCACCAATCTAATGTATGTTTCAGCGTTCATTAAAAATAGATATCAAGGTAATCTTGAGGTGCAAATTTTAGATGGTTTTTTTGATACTGATGAAGAAATTCTAAATAAAATTTCAGGTTCAGATTATGTGGGTTTTAGTGGAACAACACCACAAGTACCACATATCAAAAAATTAAGCAAATTGGTAAAAGAAGAATATCCTCACATGAAAACAGTTGCTGGAGGTTATGGGCCATCATTACAGCCATTTTTATTTTTAAATGATCCGACAATTGACTTTCTAATTGTTGGTGAAGGTGAACAATCTATGTTGGACGTTCTTAATGGTGATGCTACGCAGAAATTAGTAAGCAATCAACCTATAATGGATGTAGATTCAATTCCCAACCCTGATAGAGACTCAATTGATCTTAATCGATATATTTCAATTGCTGAAAAAGATGAAGGAAGAAGAGTCACGTCAATCATGACTGAAAGAGGTTGTGCATTTGGTTGTACATTTTGTGCAGAAGGTCAATTTGGAACTATCTGGAGAAAAGCAGATCTTAGTAATAAAAAACTTGAATATGATAGAGCTGTAAGATTACGACAAAGAAGTGCAAAATTTGTTGTGGAAGAAATGTTAGAAGTCAGAGATCGATTTAATATTACATTTTTTAAAATGAACGATGCTGAAACAAATCCTTCAAAACCACATTTCATAAATCTGTGTAAAGAAATGATCAAACAGGAAGTAAATGTCCCATGGGGTTGTAATATGAGATGCGATAAAGTAGATGATGAAATATGTGAATTAGCAGTAAAGGCAAATTGTGAAGAATTTTGGATGGGACTAGAATCAGGTTCTCCAGAAATTCATCGTGATATCAATAAAGGGACCACTGTTGAAATGATCAAAAGAGCTTTTGATGTTTCCAAAAAATATGGAATCAAAAGAAGAACTTATGCTTTATTGGGAACTCCTCTAGAAACTTATGAGACAATTAAACAGACAGAAGAATTAATTGATTATGTTGATCCTGAAATAATTGGATTTTCAATTTTAGCTCCATATCCTGGAACCGCATATTGGAAACCCGAATATGAAAAATTAGATTGGTCTCAAATTGATGAATTTTCTAACACAACATGGAGTTCAAGTAAATTGACAAATAAAGAATTACGAACTGAACAAGCACGATTAATTGAAAAGTATTCTGATAAACTTGCTCCAATAATTAGAAAAAAGCAAAAATTAGGAATTGGTGGCTCTCAAACACTTGATTCCATAATGGGTGCAATGTAAAGGAAAAACGCTTAAGAAAAGGATTTTAAAAAATTATATCATGATCAAAAGGTTTGGAAAAGAAGAAATTAATGCTGTCATAAAATCTATCAATAAAGCATCTTTACTTTCTGGATATACAAATAAATTTCTTGGAGGGGAAGTTCTACAAAAATTTGAAAAAGAATTTGCAAGACTTCATAATTGTAAATATGGTGTTTCTGTAAATTCTGGAACTAGTGCATTATTTGTGGCTCAATTAGCTTCAGGTGTAAAAAATAAAACCAAAGTTTCTGTACCTCCAATTACATTTACTGCAACCATATCACAAGTAATTGCTTCTGGAGGCATACCTTCGTTTACAGATATAGATCCACAATCTTACTGTATGGATTATGATTTTAAAAATAAAACAAAATTTGCAATCCCTGTCCATTTGTTAGGACATCCATGTAATTTTGAAATGATCAAACAGATGAAAGAAAGTGATATGTTTGTAATTGAAGATTGTGCACAAGCTATGGGTGCTAAACACAAAAATAAAATTGTGGGCAGTATGGGCGATTGTGGAATTTTTAGCTTTCAGGAAACAAAGCACATTACAACATTAGGTGAGGGTGGAATAATTATAACAAATAATGAAGAATTTGCAGAAAAATGTAGAAGAATTAGAAATCATGGAGAATATTATAAAGATGATAACATTGTGGGATTTAATTTTAGGTTAACTGAGATTCAAGCGGCTTTTGGATTAGCTCAAATAAAACGTCTACCAAAAATATTGAAAGATTTTAGAAAAAATGCAAATTATATAATGAAAAATCTTCCAGAAATAATTTCCCCACCTATAATTCCGAAAGATATTGAGCATTCATTTCTAATTTTGGGTTGTAAATACGATGCAAAAAAATCTGGTCTGTCTAGAGAAAAATTTTTAGAGAAACTAACAAAAAATAGAAAAAAATTTCTTGCAAATGAACAGACTTCAGATATCAAAGGATTGAATTTCAGACCTGGAAAAATTATTAGTTCTGGGTATAAAACTACACAATATAATGTTCCTCTTTATAGGAAATATCGTCCAAAGAACAAGTCTGCTAATGCTGAAGATTTTGTAAAAACTAGCTTTTTCTTAGATATTCACAGATGGAGAACACAAACTGAAATCGATGAAGAATTAAGAATTTTACATAAAACTAACCAAGAAATAAAGTAATCAATTTATTAAAATGATAAAACAGAGAACATTAGTGTCAATTTTAACTAAAAAATCTGTTCTTGTTACTGGAGGTACGGGATCTATTGGAACTGCACTAGTCAAAAAAGCAATTTTAGATAAAGCAAAATTAATTCGAGTTTTTAGCAATGATGAAAATGGATTATATGAATTGGAATCAGAATTTACTAATCATAAAAATATTGAATTTGTGATTGGTAATATACAAAATGAAGAAATAGTGAATAAAATTGTAAAAGGTATTGACATTGTTTTTCATGCAGCAGCCTTAAAACATGTGGATCGATGTGAAATGAATCCTTTAGAGACTATTAATGTAAATATTATTGGAACAAAAAATATTGCAAATGCTGCACGGAAAGAAAATATTCAACGAATGATTTTCATTAGTACTGATAAAGCTGTAAATCCAATTGGTGTAATGGGAGCAACAAAATTGTTGGGTGAAAAATTAATTTCTTCTGAAGCATCCCATCAATCTAATACTATTTTTGCATCTGTAAGATTTGGAAATGTCTTTCATACTAGAGGCTCAATTTTGCCTAGGATTGAAAAACAAATTTCTAGTGGTGGACCTATCACTCTCACAAATCCTGACATGAAACGATTTTTCATGACCAAAGATGATGCTGTTAATCTCATCATATCTGCTGCAACATATGCTAAAGGTGGCGAAACATTTGTTCTAAAAATGCCTCTGATTCGCCTTGAAGAACTTTTTGATGCAATGAAAGATATTTTATCCAAAAAATATGGATATGACCCATCTTCTATAAAAACAAAAATTATTGGAACAAGACCTGGAGAAAAATTAGTCGAATATTTGCTTACTAGCTTTGAAATGGAACATGTACTAGAAACAAAAGATTTTTTCATCATTCCTCCACTTAATGTTTCAGTAAAATCATACCCAAATGCAAAAAAACCAAAAAACCCTCAATCCTATTTCAAAGAAATAAAGACATTATCAAAAAGTGAAATAACTAAAATCTTAAAAAAAGTATATTGAAAAAATTTAATGATGTTATTTTAAATTCAACGAATTAAATTCTTCAAAATTAATCTCAAAAATCTTTACTTGGTATAACAATTGATCTTCTTTAGAATCATAAATTTTTGTTAAATATGGAAACTGATCTTCATTTTTAAAAATTTCATTTACAAATGATGGTCTCCTTTGTTCTTTGTTGTCTATAACTAAATGAGTGATACCTTTTTCTTCAGAATTTTGTAAAAATCCTACAATATCGTTTGATTTAACCGAAATTATATTATTACAAGCATGAATATTGAAGCAATGTTTTAAACCATTATCCATTTTCACAAAATCCTTTCTTAAAATTGGAAATTCTTCTAATTCTTGCATTCCTATAATTGGTAAGTAACCTGATTCTGTTGTGTATTGATTAATGATTTCCGTTTTTTCAGAAACTATCTTGGCAATTTTCAAAGATTCATTTTCATGATTCACATCTATTTTTTTAATTTCTAGAAATACAATTGAACTAACTAAAATTAAACTAACTAAAATAACTAACCCGATATTTTTATTTGAAAATTTATTGAAATATTTTCTTACTGTAAAGAGTGATATGACCGATAAAATAGGATATAAAATTAACAAATATCTGGTATCGGGCAAAAATGATATTGCATATACTGCAGGAATAGACATACAAAATAAAATTGTCACAAGAGATTTTTCATCATCTTTATTATTTCTTATAATTTGATAAATTCCATATGGAATTAAAAATATAAAAAATGGAATTGATGCCCATCCTATTAAAAATATTATATTTTTAATATTATCCATTTTTTGAGATCTTTGTGTATTTTCTGCTATCTCTACATTTTGGTCTTGTTCATTTATTTGATCAAAAATATTGGGAATTCTAGATAATAATGAATCGTCACCTGTTACCTCTACTCTATAAACTGAAATTGGTAGAATTATTAGAATAAATACTAAAACCAAAATTGGAATCTCATAAAAGATTTTTTTAGAATTTCTAAATCTAATTCCATATAATATTGTAAATGGTATTAATAAAATAATGCCTTCTGATCTTACAATTGATGCAAATGAAATAAGGGCAAATGCAATAATAATAATTTTTTTTCTCTGATGTAAAAAACAAACTATTGATGATGTTATTAGTAAAATGAACAATGGCTCAGTTATTCCTAACACTGAGTTTTGAATAATTCTTGGTTCAAATACAAACAACACACAACCTATCACAGATAATTTTTCTGAAAAATATTTTCTACCTAGAAAATATATTGGAATTATAGTTAGTGTTGACAAGCTAATAGAAATTATTCTTTGTAATGCCATCAAATCCATAAAATTATTTGAATTGAGTATTTTGAAAAAAAATGCTAAAAATATTGGCCATCCGTTATTTGCTGGAGAATAATCTAATGGTAAGGTTCCTAATAGTGCTATATCATTTGCATACCAAAAAAATAATAGTCCATCCAAAGTAATTGGAATTTCAAATGGCGAATAATGCATTCTTAAAACAAAACCAGTAATTCCTATTGCACAAATTGAAATTATAAGATGAAGTTTTGATTTTTCTTTTATATTATAATCAATTTTCACTTTGTTATTTTTATTAGACAATTTTTCTTCCTATCATGCTATTGTGATTATCATATTATCAATTTATTATAAGAATTGAGTTTTTAGAACGAAATATTCCTATTTTTGTTCTCTAATTAGACTTACCATAGAATACAAAATGATTGATGTTAATAAGAAAATTGTACCCAAAATAGTTGAACCAGCTGCAATTAATGCTATGTTGGTTATGATAGTTCTATGAATTGAAAATTCATGTAATGTCCAGACAATAAAAAATAATCCGATTATTAAAAATACCAATCCTGGAATTCCATAAAATTTCAAAGGATGATCTAATGCTGTAAATTTCATGGTACTTAGTACTACAGAAATTCCATGACTAGCAGGATTATGAGTTGATGTATTACCATCGTAATTAATTATAATTGGAATTTCAATAGTTTTCAAACCTTTTTTAGAAGCTTTCATTAAAATTTCAGTAGAAATACCCATTCCATTTTCAGTTGGATTAATTTCATCTAAGGCTTTTTTGTTATATCCTCTGAAACCACTTTGTGTATCCTTGATATTCAAATCTTGAGATAATGATGAAATTTTTGTAATTGCTTTGATTCCAAATTTTCTATATTTTGGAATTTTGTCTTCTCCTTCCCCTAAAAATCTTGATCCGATTACAATATCTGCATTGTTTGTAATCAGCGGTTTTAAAATATCTTTAATATCTGAAATATTATGTTGGCCATCTGCATCAAATGTTATTAAAATATCATAATTCATTTCTTTTGCTTTTTCAAATAGACTTTTTATTCCAGCCCCATATCCCATGTTTTTATGATGATTGATCACAATTGCTCCCATTTTTTCTGCAATTTTTCCAGTTTGATCAGATGAACCATCATTACACACTATTACAGAATAATCTAGCTCTTGCAACTCTGAAATTATCTTTCCTATGTTTTTCTCCTCATTGTATGCAGGTAATCCTATAGCTATCTTCAAATCTCACTTTTTGAATTTACTTTAACATTTAAATCAATTTATTCTCTTTTCTTGTTTAGCCTTTGATTAATTATTACAAAATAAAGTGCTTCTATTGATGAAGCGATAACAAAAGATATTGCAACTCCTTGGATTCCTAACTCTGTTCCTATTGAAAATATTCCTACTATGTGACTGGTAAGATAAATTGCTTTTCCAACAATTACAATTTTACTTTTTTCATCGCCTAAAAATTTTGATGTGTATCTTAATGTTATAGTCATTGAAACTGCAGCAATACTCATAATTTGAATTAGATCTATTGCAGGAATGTATTTTGGCATTAATATTGGTAATACACTTGGTGCTAATGCTATTGTTAAAATTGATGATACTAGAACAATTAAAATCGTAATTAACCAGAGCTTCTTATGTGATTTACCGGAAGCCTCTTGTGGTAATAGATAACTAAATACAATTCCAGAAATCATCGTCAAAATCATTAAAATTTGAAAAGATAATTGATAATTTCCTAAAAATGAATATCCAAATAATGGTGCAACAATTAATTTATCTGCATATGTTCCCAATACTGAGAGCATTGAATGTCCATAGCTGTCTCTCATGAAAGGAATTTTTTCCTTTAGTGATGAAAATTCTTTTTTTGAAATTCTATATGTTTTATATCTTTTAAGAATAAATGGCATGAATGAAAATGCGTAACCTAAAACAATTCCTATAGGTCCAATAATAAAAAATAAACCGAAAGCAAATACAATTAATAAAACTCTCTGAATTACATAATACTTTGCATATAACGGATACATTTTTTTCCCAAGTGTTTCATATAACAAATGATTAAAAATAACATATCCAATAATGTACAAACTTATTGCAATATTAGAAAATAATGTGAAAACTATTAGTGATGCAATGATGCTTGTAATTGTTGTAACAATCAGTATAGGTGATTCAATTTTCTTTTCTTTTGCAGAAAAAACCATTAGTGCATTTCCTGCACCTAAAAATGAAATCGCACTTGCTACTGATCCAATTGCAATAAAATAGTTAATTTCTCCATATTGCTCAGAATTCATTAGTGAGGCTAAAACCAACCAAAAAACTGACGAAATTGCATTTCCTACTAAATTTGCAATTCCTACTGCTGAAAGATCTTTAAAAGGTAAAATTTTCTCAGAAATTCTTCTTCTATACTCGTCCAAGGTTTTCAGCTATTCTAATCTCGTTCTATCCAAGAAATAAGTTGTTCTTGTAATTTCTCTGTACCCTGAGGTTTGTTTTCGAAAATATTCCTTTTTTCAGCAGGATCTTCTTTTAGGTTATATAATTGCCATTCTCTTATAGTCTTATTAAAAATTAATTTGTACTCTGAATTTTTTATACAAAAAATGTTTGGTTCTTTTGGAGATGGATATGGTCCTTGAAGTGCACCTGTCTCAGAAAATACTTTAGTTTTATTTTCTAAATGCTTATTTTCTAATAAGAAATCATACACACTTTCCCCAGGTAAACTATTTTTATCTATTCCAACAAAATCTAATATTGTAGGAAAAATATCAATAGTTTCTCTTAGACTGCTGTTGATTCTATTTTCAATTATTCCTTTTCCAATAAATAAATAAAATGATCTAATTGTTTCTTCAAATGTAAACGATCCATAATTTCTTTCACCAAATCTCTCCCCAACTCCTGTACCATGATCTGAAAAGAAAATAATTATTGTATCATTTTTCAAATCTAAACTATCGATTGAATTTTTTATTAATTTTGAATAGCTTCCAGCTTCTAGGAAAACTTTATCATAATTTTTCAAATTTTCTTCTTTTCTTTGATAAAATTTTTCATCATTCCATTCATATTTTTTTAATATCTCAGAAACCGTTATCGTATGAATTCTCGTAAAATGAAGAAAAACGAATAATGGTTTTCCATTAGATTTTTCTTTACACGCTTTCAAGAATTCTGGATGTCTTTGTCTTAGATCATCAGAATACTCATCATGAAATTGGTGTATATCAAATCCTCTTTTAGTGATTATTCTCTCTGAGAGTAAATCACATGCTGTAAAATATCCTGCTTCTTGTAGTATTTCTGGTAGAATTTTTACCGAATCTTTTAATCTAAACATCTTGTAGTAAGCATCGATTCCATTATCTTTACCATACAAACCTGAAAAAGTAGCATTTACAGAACCAATTGTGTATGGGATTGCTGTATTTACATTATTTAATGTTGTACCTATTTTCATCAAATCTGTAAATTCTGTTGATGTTTCAATCCTATCCCATCTTGCCCCATCTAATAATATCATTATGATATTTGGTGGATTCATTTTAATTCTCCATCTGAATTAATTTTGATATAGTTTTTTCTTTAGTCATTTTTTCATATAGCTTATAATCTTTTATTGAATCTACTTCTAGCCATCCATTTTTAATGTAAATTGGTTTCAGTTTTTGTTGCTCTTTTATTAATCCTTGAAGAAAATCTGTCATGAATGAATTTTCAAAACTTAATTTTTCATTTAAAGGATTTTTTCCAGTTTTAATTGATTCATTTTTGGATTTTTTATAAAAGGATTTGATAATCTCTAAACCTTTTCCTTGTACTTTAATTAATCCAATGTATTGCCCTTGAATGTCTTTAATGTTGTTTGTTTTTTGTCCAATTTCTATAATATTGCCTTCATCATTAATTTTCAAACTTTCTGCGTCATCTAGAGGATTTTCAAATCTCATCTTCCAATAATTTTCCCAATTTTTGTCAATAATTATTGCAAATTCATTTGGGTCATCCATTAATTTCTCTAAAACCTTTTTTTCATAAATTATATCTCCATAAGAAATTATTATCGGCTCATTAAATTCGTTTTCTGCACAAAATAAAGTTTCAATCATGTTTGTAGATTCAAATTTTTCGTTAAAATAATATTTGATTTCTGGAAATTTTATCTCATCTTTTTTATAACCTCTTACAACTGATATATCATCAATTTTACATTTTCTAAATGTAATTAATTGCCATTCTAAAAGAGATTTTCCCAATACCTTTACCATACATTTAGGTTTATCATTTGTCAATGGACGAAGTCTTTTACCTTCACCTGCTGCTAAAATTATTGCTTTCAATTTATTCAGATATTTTTTAATAAAAATTTAATTACTATTTCACTATTCTCATCTTGAGTTCTTTCTGGATGCCACATTACTCCCATTATTGGTAATGTTTCATGAAAAAATCCTTCAACAGTTTTATCATTATTATCTAATGCAAATATTTTCAAAGATTTCCCTATGTCGTCTTGTTTAATTATATTTCTATGGTACGAATTCACTGAAATTTTATCATTTTTAATAAAATCGATTATTTTTTCATTTAAAATTGTAACCTCGTGATTTTTCCCTACATGTGAATTATCTGAAATTGTTGTTATTTTGCCTTCAAAAAAATTATTTATTACTTGCATTCCTCTACAAACTCCAAAGATTGGAATTTTTTTATTTATCCCAAATTCAATAATTTCCGTTTCAGTCTGATCTCTTTCTATATCATCTCCAATGTTGTCTCCGCCTGATAAAATAATTCCTTGTATTTCATTAATTTCTAAAAATCTTGTCAGATCTGAAAGATTATTTGGAATTAATATTGGGATCATGTATTCATTATCTAATAATTTAATCCAATCTTGCGATAATGCATCTCGTTTTTCTTCATATCCTTGTGCATTTACAATTCTAGTCGTAATTCCAATTTTTTTGAATTCTGTCATATTACTTAGTTATATTGAAGTTTTAAGATTCTTTTGATAAAAACTATTTAATGTAACCTAGTGATTTGAGCGCTTTTTTTTCTTCAATAAACTCATCAGGTTTTTCATGTTTTAGAATTATGATCTGTTGATTCTTACAATCTATCATTACTTTTGAGGCTAACATTAATTTTTCAAAGATTATTTCCCCACAACCTATAACTGCTGGAATTCTAGTTTCTGCACATCTAATGGCCATATGGGATGCAACTCCTCCATATTTTGTGATTAATCCCTTGATATTTTTTGTAAATAACCAATCATATCCTGGATCAGCATTTTCTAATAAAATAATTTTATTTTGAAGATTATTAAAGCTTGATACTTTTTCAATATTTTTTATGTCTCCAATAATTTTTTCTCTTGATATAAAATTGGGTTTTGAAGAATAATGAAAAATAAATTCAAAATCCCTACTTGATTTAATTAAAGGTGGCAAAACAAGATGTTGATTGACTTTCTTTTCTTGAATTTGTTTTTCAATATTTTTTTTCCATTTAGATTTAATTTGATTTTTAGTTAATTTTTTATAATCATTTAACATGACTTGAATGTCTAAATTTGCAATTTCCTCTCGAGTAAATCCTAACTTTTTACTAGCTTCAGCAACCAATTCAAGTGCATCACTTAGGTTTCTTGTAAATTCAAATTTCAATTCTTCACGTTGAACTAAGGATTTTATTATAAATCCTTCAAAATCATCCCACTGAATATTTAATTCATGTTCTTTAAAACTTATTTTTCTATTTTTTTTAACACTTCTTTTTCTTCTAGTATTTTTTAAAAATTCAATATTTTCAAAGTACCTTTCATTTTTATCATATCTTGGTGCAGTAATATCATAAGTTCCAGGTCTTAAATGACCAAATTCTTTTAAAAATTCCTTCTTTGTAATTTTTCCCTCTGACAACGATTTGAATTCATTTTTTAATTTTGATAAAGGACTTTCAATTTTTTCCATTAGATATTCATAATATTCTAAGTTGATATAGGAACGATTAATCATACTTTTTAATAAAATTGTGCCTATGAAAGCAATTCTAGCCATTGTTGAAAACGGTAATGTTCCATTTTTCTTACAATCTAAAAGTAATTTCTCTGCAGCACAAAGATAATCTATGTATTCTTTTTTTGAATTTTTTAATTCTTTTTGAATTATTTTTCTATTCTCACCTAATTCATAAATTGATTTAGAACAATTGTTAAAAATCTTAGGAAAATTTAAGAAAATATTCTTGGTAAATTCTATTAATAGTTTCTTAATTTTTTTTATTTCTTCATTTGAAAAATCATGATTTTTTAGTTCTTTTAGTCTTTTATTAATTGAAAAATCATAACATGAAAATAAAATTTCAAATTCTACTTTATCATGTAAGTGGTGATTTTTATCTAATTTTCTAATATAATATTTCAATAATTTTTTCTTTAGTTTATTGTCAAAAGATGCAGGTATCATTGAACTAAAACTGGCTATTATGTCGATATAGGGCTTATTTCCAAATTTGAACATAAGTGAATTTGGTGACACATCTGTGTATCCAATAATTTTTCTACCTTCTCTCCATTCTTTTTTTAATAAAAGAAAATCATATAGAGAATAATCCAATAGATTTGGATTATTCCCAATTATTTCTGATGGGTTCCAATCTGCCATATCTGAAAAAATTATTTTTTTTAATGGTTGATGTAAAGATTCTGAAAGTTTCAAAAATTTATTTTTATTTTTCTTTAAGTTTTTTTCTATAGTTTTCTGTATATTCTCATCGTCATTTTTCAAAAATGTGATTGGTCTTACCTGAAAAATCACTATTGATGATTTTGTAAGCCCAAATTCAATGTCTAATGGAATACTTCCAAAATGCGATTCAACTTCTTTAATTGATTCTATGATGTTTGAAAATTTTTTTTCTATGCTGATAGAATAGTTTCTAAAAATTTTTACAACCTTGCTTCTTTCTCCCTTTGTTACTGAATCAGTAGAGATACCTTCATCATAATTTATTACATAAAACGGTGATCCTAAATCTTCAGTTCTAGTAAACACTACTCCACTCATTAGAACATTTAATGTTTGATTTTGAACTAAAATTTGATTTTCTTTATTGAAATTTCCCTTTCTTTGATATGACTTAATAATTTTGTTTATGGCATTTTTAACCTTAAATTTTGAATTTGGGGGAATATTTAAGATGCTTTCATAAATACCTGCCTGAGAATTTGTGATTGAATCTTCACCAATGGCAGAACTTCTAATGATGATCTTTGTTTGAAAATTATTACAAATTTTGTTAAGAATTTGACTTTCATCTTTTTCCCATTCTAAAACTGTGAAATAAAAAATCTTTTCAATTTTTGATTTTTTTAACGATTTTTGTAAAAATCTAAGAATATCTGCTTTTGAAGAAAATTCCATGTTGTTTCTAAATCTTGTTACTTTGATATATCATTGTATTTGTATAATCACAGATATCCCATTTTTCTTAATTCTTCTTCAATCATTTTTTCTTCATCTGAAATTTTTTCTCCTGAAAAATCTTTTGAATTTTTTAAAATTTTCTCTAATATCTCTTCATATTTACTAATGATTTTTGGTTGGTCTAGGGAAATATTGTTTTGCTCCTTTGGATCCTTTTCTAAGTCAAATAGAAACACATCTTTATTTTTTTCAATTCTATTTCTAAAATATTTATATGAACTTGTTCTAATTCCTATCGTTTTACCAGGTGTTTTGGGTTTTATTGATCCAACTTCAATATATGCAGGTATTTCATTTTCATTATTTTCTATACTTGAAAAAATATCTCTTCCATGAATTTTTTCATCAATTTCAATATTTGCTAATCGTGCAATTGTAGGATAGATATCTATTTGTCTTACCAAATTTTTTATTTCCATCTGATTTGGTGTATTTAAACCTGTAATAATTAAAGGAATTTTTATTACATCATCAAATAAATATTTTGTATATCCTCGTGGAATGAATTTTTTTTCTTTTTCAATATCAATATTTCTTGTTTTAATTTTTTCATTTGTATTCAAAACAAATAGAAAAAATTTTTCACCAAGAAATGTTAACTGAGGAAACTTTTTTTTTAGTTTTCTCATTGCTTTATAAAAATTTGGCATATCTCTTAAATCAAAATCTGATTCAACATATTCACCATGATCTGATGTAATTATTACTAAAGTATCTTCTAAAGAAATTTGTTCAAAGATTAATTTTAACCATGAATCTGTTGCAGATAATAGTTGATCGTATTTACTCTTACCCCATTCTTCACTGTTAAATTGTTCTGGAACTTTCACTAATGAACCAGTACCGTGAATATCTACTAAATGTAGATAATGGAACCATGGCTCAGTTTTAGTATTTTTTTTAAAGAATTCTAATGCCTTATTTCCTAATTGACCAAGGATTGTTTCTTCTTCTTTCCATTTGGTGTGATCAAACATAAAATAGTCATCAAAATCTTTAATAATTTTTTCAAACCATGTATATTTTGGTATTGTAGCAAATAATTTGTAGTTATTTTTTTTTAAATTTTTAAAAAATCCCATCTTTGAAGTTTCAATGTTTGTTTGTGTTATTCCTGTTTCAAATGGATATACACCGCTAAAAAGTGATCCTAGACAAGTTCCAGTAACATCAGATGTGCTAATTACTTGTGAAAACATAGTACCCTCTTTGATTAGTTTTCTAATGTTTGGAATTTTTGCATATTCCTGACTTGTTATTCTATCTGAACGAAGAGAGTCAATAACAACTAATAATATATTTGGATTTTTTTTGGTCATTTTGATTTATTGGTATACACTTAATCAAAATATATAGATCTTTTATTCCTAGATGATCTTTTTTGCCATCTTACTCAAAAAAACAATAATTTTGTTAATTTTTTCTGAAGACTTTTCTAAATTAGTTGGAATTTCAAAATTTTCAACAAAATTCACTATAATTTCTTTATCTGATAGAATTCTAACTTTCTGAATTTCTTTTTTTAAGTCTTTAATTTGATCAATTAATTTTAGGATTGAATTGAATGCTTTGATTTTTTCTTTGCCATACCCTTTAGACAGAAAATAAAAAAACATTCCAATTTCTAAAATAAATAAAATTGGAAAAATTTTGATAAATGTTTTTGTAGAGTATAAATAAAATAAACAAATCCATCTATTTCTTTCTAAATAAAAAAACTTTTTAGATGACCATTTTAAAGTTGGACTTCCTAAATGAAATACAACAGCTTTAGGCTCATAGTATGATGGAATCATTTGTAGTCTTCCTCTCCAACCATAATCCAAATCATCATGATAACTAAACAAAATTTTGTTAATTTTTCCAATTTTTTTAATGATTTCTTTTGAAGTAAATGTACATGCTCCTGATGTATAACTAATTTCTTGAAATTTATTGTACTCTTCCGTATCTTTTTTACCCTTTCCTCTAGAAAAGCCTAAACCTAAAATATTTATCAAATTTCCAGCACTGTTTATAAGATCAGGATTTTTTTTATCTAATAATTTTGGCTGATAGAGACCATCTCCATTTTCTTTAAAACTTTGAATTAAATTTTCCAACCATCCATTTGTTACCACTGTATCTGAATCTAAAAATACTATGTAGTCTCCTTTCGCCTTATCGATTCCCAAATTTCTTGCTGCTAATCCTATATTCTGTTCATTTTCAATCAAGTTTATTTTTGGAAATTTTTCTACACATTTCAAATAACTGTTGTCTGAAGAATTATTATCAATTAAAATAACTTCAAAATTTCCACTGGTTTCCTTAAAAATTGACTCTATGCATTCTTGCAAAACACTCCCTCCATTATAATTCACAACAATGATGCTTGTAAGAATATTTTTGGCTTCAATATGTTGCATAATTATTTTTTCAACAAGTTATAATTCTAGTTTGCTATCTTCACACAAAATTAGTGTTTTCTCTGTTTTTTTAGTAATTTTAGAATTATGTCCTATTATGCTATTTTCTAACTGTTCATTAATTTCAATCAATACATTATCCATTATTATTGAATTTTTTATACTACAGTTTTTTATTTTTGAATTTTTCCCAATGCTTACATTTGGACCTATTGTAGAATTTTCAATTTTTGTGTTTTCTCCAATAATCACAGGTCCATTTAAAGAAACATTATCATTTAATTTAACATTTTTTTCAATAATTACATTACCCGTGATTTTACTTTTATTTTCAATTTTGCTATTACAGTACTTTTGTAAATTATTTAGAATTGTTTTGTTTGCATCTATGATGTCTTCTATCGTTCCCGTATCTTTCCAATATTTTGTAATTATATTATAAGATATTCTCTTTTTTGTTTCTAATAATACCTGTAATGCATCAGTAATTTCTAATTCATTTCTCCATGAAGGTTCTAGATTTTTAATTATTTCAAAAATTTCGGATGTTAGAAAATAAATCCCTATCACTGCTAGATTTGTTGGGGGATTTTTTGGTTTTTCCATGATTTTTTTAATACTTCCATCTTCAAAAATATCTGCAATTCCAAATTGTTTTGGATTTGAAACCTCACACAACAAAATTTTTGCAGAATCTGATGATTTCTCAAATTCTGAGGCATAATCTGACAATTTTCTTAATATTACATTGTCTCCCAAAAAAACTAAAAATTTTTCATTATTAACAAATTTTTCACACAATCCTATAGCATGAGCTATTCCTCTAGGTTCGTCTTGTTCAATATATGTAATTTTTACTCCAAAATTGCTTCCATCACCATAAAATTCTCTTACCTTCTGAGAATTATTTCCACCAATTATAATTGCGATCTCATTTATTCCTGCCTCTTTGATGGATTCTAGCCCGTATTGAGACATTGGAACATTTGCAATTGGAAGTAATTGTTTGGGTCTTGCATATGTTAATGGTCTTAGACGTGTTCCATGTCCTCCGTGCAAAATAATACCTTTCAATTTTTACTCCTATATTTTTTCCAAGGAGTAGGATCTAACAATTCTTGAGCATCTTCTTCATTCCACCACTTGTCATTTTCAAGATACCATGAAATTGTTTTCTCTAAGTTTTCATCAATTGAAAACTTTGGTTTCCATCCCAACTCTTTTCTAATTTTTGATGAATCAACACCATATCTCATATCATGACCTGGTCTATCTTCAACATGATAAATTAGATCTTTTGATTTGTTTAAATGTTCAAGAATCTTTTCAACCAATTCCATATTTGTTAATTCATTTGAATCTGAAATATTATATGATTCCCCGTTCTTTCCATTTAGAAATACCCTCATTACTGCATCACAATGATCTTCCACATATAGCCAATCTCTCACATTATTACCCAATCCATAAATTGGAATTTTCATTTCTTTTTGAGCCCTAAAAATTGTTTTAGGGATGATTTTTTCAGGAGATTGTCTGGGTCCAAAATTATTTGTACATCTAGTTATTAAGACATTCAAGTTGTATGTTTTAAAATAAGAATACACAATTAATTCTGCAGATGCTTTAGAAGCTGAATATGGATTTGAAGGTCTAAACACATCTTCTTCTTTTGCAAATGACGTTGGCAAACTTCCAAAAACTTCATCTGTAGAAATTTGTAGAAATTTTATTTCAGGTTTTTTCATCCTTATGGTATCTAATAATGAATAAACTCCCATAATGTTGGATTCTAAAAATGGTTTTGAATCAAATATGCTTCTATCCACATGTGATTCTGCTGCAAAATTAATCACACCATCTACATCTACGATGATCTTTTCAATGCATGATTTATCGTTAATATTGCCTGAAACAAAATCGTAATTCTTAGATTTCTCAATTTCTTTAAGATTATTGATATTTGAACCTGTTAATCCTGCATCCAAATTAATTATTTCGATATTGGGATAATTTTTTAAAACATAAAGAATAAAATTACTTCCAATAAACCCTAATCCTCCAGTTACAAGAATTTTCATTTCTCAATCTCTCTGCCTACTTCCTTTATTTGTACTTGTTAGTTTTACATAATAATCATTTAATTCCAAATAAAATAAGAAATCACTTTGCATTTTACAATATTTTTATAATTCTCTTAATTCATGGTCAAATAATGAAAAATGAGATTACTGAAAAAATGAATTTAGAGATTCATGAAACTAGGGACATTCATGATAATCACGTAAATGGAAATTTAATGGTAATATGGAGAGACTGGGATAAATTTCTAAAAAATGATCCAAAAATGATATACATCACATCCGTAAATACTGGTGAAAAAAAAGGCCCACATGTCCATACAATAAGAGATAGTTACTTTGTTTGTATTAGAGGAAAGGTCGTTTTTATTATAAAAAATAAAGACGGAAATTATGATGAAATAGAATCAAGTGAAGAAAATCCTGTAATGGTTCACATTCCAAAGAATATACCATCCGCTCACATCAATCTTTCAACTCAATCTTCATCAGTATTAGCACTTGCTTCTCATTCTTGGAAACCCAATGACAATGAAATGCAAAATGTGAATTTTGATGACTATGATTGGGCAAAATGGAAATTAAATTAACATTTGTTGTTTTATTAATGCAAAAGATTCATCCAGTGTTAAGAACTTATAATTTGTGTTTATCAATTTTGTTGAATTGAGACATTTATTATTGGCAGTAGTTACACCTCGTCCTAATTTTTCAGTTGTTGTTGGAATTATTAATGAAGAATCTAAATTCAAATAATTTGCCAACTTAATACTAAAATCATATCTGTTGATACATAAAGATGGGGCTGAATGAAAGATCCCTGATTTTTTATTTAATATTAAATGTAATATGGATTTTGCAAAATCATCAGCTATAATGGGCGAACTAAATTCTTCTGAGGTGATGTTCACTTTTTCTTTTAATTTTAATTTTGAAATTAACCATTGAGCAAAATTAATCTGTTTTAGTGAACTCGTTTTTTGAGAAGATAGTGATTTGGGTAACCATCCATACAACACACTTGCTCTGACGACTAGATTATTTTTAAATTCAAGAACTTCGTTTTCTCCAAGTAATTTTGATCTACCGTAATTATTAATTGGGTTTGGATGATCTAATTCATGGTATGCTTCTTTTTTAGTTCCGTCAAAAACTGAATCCGTAGAAAGATGAACTAATTTAATATTTAATAAATTGGATATTTCACTTAATATTGAAACTGCTTTAACATTTACCTCATTTGCTTCGTTTTCATGTTCTTCGCAATAATCTACATTGTTTAGTGCTGTAGCATTTATTATGATATCCGGCCTTGTTTCTTTAATTATGTGTTGTAGTTTCTCATGATTTGTTATATCTAATTGAAATGATTTTACATTGTTAAAATTGGGATCACGTAAATTAAAACTCCCAAATGTTTCAAATTTATCTTTACATAATTCAACGAGTTTGCTACCTACTAATCCTCCTATTCCACAAATGAATATTTTTTCCATTTTTACACCTGGATCTATTGCTGTTTGACCCTTCTTTTGTATTTTATTGAATACATGAGATTGGAAATTTCTAAAAACTATTTTTTGTTGAATTTTCTTTACATAGAAATTTAATACATGGATTCCTAGATAATCGAATACGTGATGAATGAAATAATAATTTTAAAAAATTCTTTCAAAGTTACTGAGAAAGTTTCAAAAATTTTTGAAAATAAAGATAATTTGATTATATCTTTGGATTATAATTCTCATAAACAATTGAATAATTTAAAAATCAAGCATGTTCCCTTTGAAAATTATTTAGATGTAAATGATTTTAAAATTATTGATAATACAACATTTAAAATAAATACATCTTGGCATACACATCAAGAAATCAAGGAATCACTAACAATTGACGGAATTAATTTTGGTTGGTTGCTAGAACAAGAATTATATTTTTTTCTTTTAACAACAATCACAAACTTTTTTTCTTTAATGAAAATTAAAGAAATTGAAAAAAACTTTCAGAAAATAATTGTATCAAGCGAATTAATGAAAATGGCCAAAATTATTTTCCCTAGCTGCGTTATTGAGGCATTAGAAGAAAATGATCAAAAACTTCAAAATTTTGGTTTTGATACTTATGCAATTAAATATAATATTGGACCTTTCCCACTATCAATTCGTATTCCAAGAAAATATTTTTTTCTTTTACAAAAATTTTATGAAAAGTCATTTATCCCAATTTTTCAGAAATGTTTTTCAAGAATAAAAAATGATTCATCATCTATATTGTTGATTGATTTTAATTCTGCTCGTGAAGATGATTTTTTAAGATGTTTAAAAGAAAAAGATACTAATGTATTCTTGTTAAATCGCCGACGTAGTGCAATTTGGAATCTCAAGTCTTTTTTAGCGGTCAAAAATACCAATTCTATTCCTACCACTTATGAGAATTTTTTAGATAATTCTGATAGAAAACAAATTGAAACTGAAATAAAAAATATGAATATTAATCTCGAATCTCTCTTTTCTAATTATACGTTATTTTCTGAAATATTCTCTATATCGAATGTTTCATTTTGGCCACATATTGAAAATTATTTTAAAAATTATTGTTTGGATAGATTTTCTGAAGGAATTTGTGAATTAATTGGTTCAAGAAAACTGTTATCGAAAATTAAGCCTTCAGTTATTTTGCATTTTTTTGGTGTTGCTTTACAAGAAAAAATTATCATTCATGAAGCTAAAAAGATCAACATCCCTTCTATCATGTTACAACATGGAGCTCCTCATATTTTTTTACCCGGATGGGCAGAATTCAATCCCATGTCTGGAACTTTGCCTGTATATGATGAAAAAATGGCCGTTTGGGGCCAAATGATGAAAGAATATGCGTTAAAAAATGGAATGAGTCAAGATAATCTAATTGTCTCTGGAAGCATCAGACATGATCCATATTTTAAAAAAAACAATCCCGTAAAAGATGGAATAATCCTTGTTGCATTATTACCATATTTTTTCAAACGAGCAGAGGATCAATCCATTTCATCATTTCAGAAGTATGAAGAATCACTAAAAATAATTTGTAATGTTTTAAAGAAAATTAAAGATAGAAAAAAAATCGTTAAACTACATCCTACTGATATGAATTTTAATTCTATGTATATAGAACCTATTATTCATGAAATTGATCCTTCAATACAAATTATTGTTGAGGCTGATTTAACTAAATTAATTCCTTCATCTGATATTGTTATCACTCATGGATTAACTACTTTTATTTTGGATTCAAATATCTTTCAAAAACCTACAGTCACTTTAATGTATAATCAAGAAGAATTTTCAAGTAAACTCAGTCATGGTTATTCAAAATTATTTGAGTACACTGATTCTGAAAAATTTGAAGCCTATGTTCATGATCTTTTAAAAGATGAAAAAATTCGCAATGAAAACATATCTAATGGAATTGAATTTCTAAACTCTTATTTATCAAATCAAGGAAATGCATCTGAATATCTCTCAAATAAAATTTGCACATTTTAGTTTCTTTTTGTTTTTTGCTTAATTAATTTATGACCATATTTTCCATTTTGGATTCTTAGAATTCCATATTTTCTCTAAAACTTTTTTCTCATAAATTGTATCCATTGGTTGATAGAACCCTTTATGTTTAAATGCAGAAACTTTGCCTTCTTTTGTTAATTTCTCTAATGGTTCTTGTTCCCAAACTGTAGTGTCATTTTCAATATAATCAAAAATATCTGGCTCTAATACAAAATATCCACCATTTACCCAATTTCCATCTCCTTTTGGTTTCTCCATAAATCGAATAACCTTGTCATCTTTAATATCTAATATTCCAAATTTTCCTGGAGGTTGACAAGCTGTCACTGTAACTAGAGTTTTTAATTGATTATGAAAATCAATCACTTTGGAAATATCTACATCGTTTAATGTGTCTCCATATGTAAAACAAAATCTTTCATTTAAAACAAATTCTCTTATTCTTTTTAATCTCCCACCTGTCATTGTTTCTAATCCTGTATCTACAATTGTTACAATCCATGGATGAGTATTGTCTTGTAGTATCTCTATTTTTATGAAATCTGTTTCTTCATTGATAATTTTATGTTTAAATTTTGACAAAAAATACTCTTTAATTTTTTCTTGTTTATACCCACCACAAATAACAAAATCATTGATATTGTAAAAAGAATATTTTTTCATAATGTGCCAAAGAATAGGCATCCCTCCAATTTCTACTAGGGGTTTTGGTTTATCTTGTGTTTCTTCACTAAGACGAGTTCCAAATCCACCTGCTAAAATCACTGCTTTCAATTCTAAACAATGTCATTAAAAGTGAATTAAACGTTCTTGTTTTTAGACTAGTATTTCTCTTAATTTTTTCATTGCAGGAAGTTCAGAATCCCAAATTCGTTTTTTTCCATCTCCTAAAATTTGATCTAATAAACGAATATCGCTTACTAATCTAAACAAACCTGGCGGTTCTAATGAAGCAGCTTGATCCGAGCCATACATGGTTCTATCCAAAGTTATGTGTCTTTCAATTGATGTTGCCCCCAATAATACTGCAGCAACTGAAACCAAATATCCTGCTGTTTCATGTCCGCTGTATCCTACATTACATTTGAATTTTTTCTTAAGAGTTTGAATCACTCTCAAATTTGCTTCATTTAATTTCATTGGATAAGAGCTATGTGAATGCATTAATTCAAATTCACATTTATGTTTTCTAAAAATTTTTACTGCTTTTTCAATTTCTTTCATTGTACTCATTCCAGTAGAAATAAAAGTATATTTTTTTTCTTCAGCAATTGTATTTAGTAATTTTTCATGAATCAACATTGCTGATGCAACTTTGTTATACTTTGTTTTGAATTTCCTCATTTGAATTTGACTATCAATATCCCAACAAGACAGATACCATTGAATTTTCTTCTTCTTGCAATATCTGTCTATTATTTGATAATCTTTTATAGAAAATTCTAATCCTAATTTTTGTTCTCTTGTTGTTTTACCCCATGGACTTTCTCTTGGTGAATCTAATACCTCTTTTGAATATACTTTCTCAACAGTTCTTTTCTGAAATTTTACTGCATCACATCCTGAAGAGACTGCAATATCAATTAATTTTTTTGCAATATCTAGACTACCATTATGATTAATTCCAATTTCTGCAACAATAAATGTCAATTAAGTAATACCTCCATTTTATCTAGTATAAAATATGTCTATTGAAATTAATTGTTCTTTAGTTAATTGAATTAATGTTACCATGTTGTCCAACCTCCGTCTAAAACTACTGTGGAGCCTGTAACATAAGATGATTTATCACTACACAAAAATTCAATAATTCCATTTAACTCATCTTTTTTCATCATTCTTCCCAATGGTGTTAATTTTGAATATTTTTTTTTAAACTCTTCATCTTGATTATGTTCTACTCCTCCAGGAGCAACACAATTCACTCTAAAGTTTGGTGCAAGATGTGTTGCAAGAAATTTTGTCAAATTAATTACTCCTGCCTTTGAAACAGAATATGCAGTATGCTTATGTGCTCCATCATACAAATCTGGCCTTGCTGAAACAATTCCTGTACTTGCAGAAAAATTTATGATTGAACCTGAATCATTATTTCTTGCAAATTCTCTACATACTGAAAATAAAGACACTAAATTCACTTGCAGAATTTTAGAAAATGATTCTAATGTAATATCAAACAAAGTGCCTCTTTTTTGATTTTTCTCAACATGATCATTCATTGCAAAACAATTTACAAGGCAATCTGCATGGTTATTTTTGAACCATTCTTTGACAAATGATTCATCAGTTAAATCATGACCCAATTCTAGATCTAATTTTAAGACGTCAAAATTTTTTGATAGATATTTGGATAATTCGCTTCCGATCAGCCCTTCTGAACCTGTAATGATAATTTTTTTTCCAGTCAATATTGGTGGTAGTAAAATTTTGAATTTATTGTTTGTTATCCAAACATTCTAAATTATAAATTAGAAAGATATTTTTTTACAAAAGTAAGATATTTTGAACATGTTTTTTCCGGATTAATTTTCTTTCCTTCTAAATCCTCTCTTGCTCCCTGTATTATCAAATCCCCTTCATAATTTATTTTTGCTAGAGATGCAAAAAATACATCAAAATCTACATCCCCTGTTCCCAAAGTAACAGTATTGCCATGAAAAATTCTATCTTTAATATGGACATTAAAAATATGATCTTTCAGTATCGATATTTCTAATTCAGGGTCAAATCCATTTGAAATGCTATTTCCGATATCATAATTTGCTTTAATATATGGAGAATTAAATTTATTCAATAAATCATAAAATTGATCTGGAGGAAGATCTGTTTCGAGTGTAAGAATAATGTTATTTTCTTCTAATAGTGGTATAATCGGTTTAAGATTCTTCAAAATTTCATTTACTTTATTTTTTTTTAATAAAGAAGATGAATCTACAAAAGGTAATTCAATAATCTTTATTCCGAGTTTAGAACAATGATGAATTAATTTAATCAAAACTTTAAGGTTTTTTTCAATTTCATTCTTTGGTAAATCAAATAAGAGATTTTTCATAAAATAATCTGCACAAACAGAGTGAATGTCTATCTTACTATTTTTAATATATTTTTTAATTTCTAAAGTTCCTTTATCTGAGATTATTGGGTTATCTAAAGAATCAAAAACCCACTCTAGTAATTCATATCCTATTTTTTCAGCTTTAGCAAATTCGTCTCTCCATTCTTTAGTTGGAAAAGCTTGAATTTCATTATTTACAGGATTTGACAACCTTCCTTGCATGATTCCAATTTTATTTCTCATATGATTCAACTACCAAATATTGAAATATTATTGTATTTAGGTCAAAGTACTTGAATGCTACAATACGAAAAAAATGTCAAAAAATTAACATTGTTTTGACTGATGTTGATTGTGTTTTAACAGATGGAGGAATGTATTATACTGAAAATGGTGACATAATGAAAAAATTTCATACTAGAGATGGAATGGGTGTATCATTACTTAGAAAGAAAAAAATCTCTACTATAATAATTACCAAAGAAAAAACAAAATTTGTTAAACAATGGGCCAAAAAGATGAATGTGGAAAAGCTGTATGATGGTATTCAAAAAAAGGAAGATTTGGTAATTAATATTTGTAGTAAATATAATGTGACTCTTCAAGAACTTGCATATATTGGAGATGACGTTAATGATTTGGAATTGTTGAAAAAGGTTGGATTATCAGCTACGCCTGCCGACGGAATAGATGATGCAAAAAAAGTATGTCACTATATTTGCAAATCTAAAGGTGGAGAAGGTGCATTTCGAGAATTGGCAGATTTAATACTTGAAACTAGGAAATAATAAAATGGAAACAAATTTAGAAAAAATTAACAAATTATTTATAAAAAGTTCTAATGTTATTTTAGAATCTAAAATTCTTTCTCAGAAAATCAATGATTCAATAAAATTAATTACATTATCCCTTGAAAATAAAAAGAAAATTCTGATTTTTGGTAATGGTGGAAGTGCTGCAGATGCACAACACATGGCTGCAGAATTCATTAGTAGATATTTACTTGAAAGATTAAGTTTACCTGCAATTGCATTAACTACAGATACCTCCATTTTAACATCTATAGGAAATGATTATGATTTTGACAAAATATTCTCAAGACAATGTGAATCTTTGGTTGATGATGGAGATATTGTTATTGCAATTTCTACAAGTGGAAAATCTCAAAATGTAATTTTGGGTATTGAAGAAGCTAAAAGAAAAGGGGCCAAAATTATTAGCTTGACTGGCAATAATGGTGGAATATTAAATGAAATGTCTGATGTTTGTCTTGAAATCCCTTCTGATGAAACTCCTAGGATTCAAGAAGGACATAGGATCATAATTCATATCATCTGTGAGTTAGTAGAATCGCATTTCAAGAATATGCAATCATTATAAAATTAATTCGATTTTGTAATAAGATTTAGGCGTTACCTAATTTACTCATATCAAATAAGAAAATATACTATATCTCTATACCGTATTCATGCAAAATATAGTTGCAATTATTCCTGCTAGAGGAGGTTCTAAAGGAATTCCAAAAAAGAATCTGATTGATTTTTGTGGAAAACCTCTTGTGTCTTGGACAATTAGTCAAGCTTTATCTGCAAAATCCATTTCCTCAGTTTGGGTTACTTCTGATTCCAAAGAAATTCTAAATGTTGCAAAACAATTGGGAGCTAATACTATCTCTAGACCTAAATCATTGAGTTCAGATACTTCAACAACTGAATCTACTTGGAAACATGCACTAAAAATCATTGAAGAAAAAACTGGCTCTGTAGATATAATAATTGGCCTTCAACCAACATCACCAATTAGAGAATCTAAGGATATCGAAAAAGGCATTAAAATTTTTAAAAAATCTAAATCTGATTCTTTGTTTTCAGCTACTGAAATTGGAGATTTTTACATCTGGCAAAAAAAGAATCGAAAATTAATCAGTTTAAATTATGATTATGAAAATAGAAAACGAAGACAAGATTATTCGAAACAATATGTAGAAAATGGTTCATTTTATATTTTCAAACCGGATATTCTAAAAAAATTCAATAACCGACTAGGTGGCAAAATTGAAATCTGTTTAATGGATTTTTGGAAATCATTTGAAATTGATTCTTTTAAGGATATAGAGCTATGTGAAACATTAATGAAGCATTACATTTTAAAGAGCAAATAAGATTTGAGTGGAAAAAAATTAAATGTTGGACCGAGTCCAATTTGGAGAAAAGATGGTTGGATTGCCATTGATCATAAACCAAGTAGAGTTGATCAACCGACAATTTTAGGGGATGCAAGCAATATTCCATTAGATGATAAAAGCTGTTCTATAATATTTTGTAGTCATGTTTTTGAACATATTCCCCATTACAAATTGGAGCAAATTTTACTTGAATTTAATAGAGTATTAGAAAAAAATGGCACAGTAAGAATTCTAACTCCAGATTTGTATGTTATAGCAAAAGCCTATGTTGAAAAAGACAAAGAAATGTTTGATAAATTAATTTCAGAGGATGAAAATGTTAGGACAGATTTAGGACTAGGTGGAACTTTCATGAATTTTATTGTTTCACCTGGTCAAGATACTGCTTTATTCAACAAATCCTTAACTGAATTCATAGGTGGTTATGCACATGTTTATCTTTATGATTTTGAAATGCTGAAAACTCTTTTTGAAAAATATGGATTTAAAGCTGAACAAAAAAAATTCTGTGAATCAACTATTCCAGATTTCTCTGAACCTTTACATGTAGAAAGTATGGATCCTATTTGGATTGATTTGAATAAAGAATTTTTTAACAAACATAATTTTGTTCATAGTTATAATGAGAAAGAGGGAAAATATGAAACAAACTTTGCTATAACTGGATTTGATAGAGATCCTGCTGCATCATTGATTATTGAAGCTACCAAAATTGATGATGTAAATGAATTAAATATTTTGGATAAACGTGGATATTCCTATAGTAAATCTCTTTTAGATGATAAAGACTTCAGATTAAAAACCAAAATCATTACTTCAACTTCTAAAATATTAGAAGATGAATTGGAGGGCTAAAATTGAGATATGTGTACATGAATGGAGATTTTGTTCCTGAAAAGGAAGCTAAAGTTTCCATTTATGATTCATCATTAATGTTTGGTGATATGGTTTTTGAGATGACCCGTTCATTTAACAAAAAACAATTCAAACTTCGTGATCATTTGGAAAGACTATATTCTTCTCTGAAATATGTTCACATCCCACTTAAAATGACAATAGATGAAATGGAAAAAGCATGTCTTGAAACAATTGAAAAAAATGAACTGTCATTTACAGACACCGATGAGCACAGATTGATGATAAATGTGAGTAGAGGTCCGCTGTCAATTTATTCAGAAATTTTTGATGGAAAGTTAGAACCTTTGGTAATTATTTCTGATTTTCCATTAAAATGGACTGTCTCAGGAATGGGAAAGTTGTTTGATTCTGGAATAAATGCAGTTATTCCATCACAGAGAGCAATTCCGTCATATTTGCTAGATGCAAAAATCAAAAATCGAAGTAGAATTCATTATATGATGGCAAATATTGAAGTGTCGCAATTACCTGGTGATAATAATTGGCCTTTATTATTAGATCCAGATGGATTCGTTGCTGAAGGTACAGGAGACAATTTCTTTTTGGTGAAAAATAATGTTCTATATACTCCTGAACCAAGAAATATTTTACGAGGAATAAGTCGTCAATATATTTTTGATTTAGCAAAAGAGTTGGGAATAACTTATGTGGAAAAAAATTTAGAATTGTATGATGTTGTTATTGCTGATGAAGCATTTATGACTGGTACGCCTTTTTGTTTACTTCCTGTAACAAAAATTAATGGAATGCAAATTGGAAAAGGAAAAAGAGGTGATATTACCAATTCATTACTGTCAAAATGGAGTGATAATGTTGGATTAAACATAGAAGATCAAATTAAAGAATTTAATCACGAGATGGAAAATTATGGTACTAACGGTTCAACTCCATACAGATTTAAAGATGATTCATAAAAAATGGAACTTGAATTAAAAAATAAAATTGCACTTGTCACTGGTTCAAGTAAAGGAATTGGTAAAGAGATTGCAAGTACATTACTTGATGAGGGTTGTAAAGTAATTTTAAATGGAAGAGATAAAAAATCTCTTGAAAAAACTTCTAAATCATTTAATCCACCACCAAAATTTATCGTTACTGATGTGACAAAACCATTAGAATGTAAAAAACTAATTAAAAAAATCATTCAACTTTATGGTCGTTTAGACATACTTGTTTGTAATGTTGGAGATGGAAAATCCGCGGCTCCCGGTAAAGAAACTATTTCTGAATGGAAAAGAATGTTTGAAGCAAATTTACAGAGTGCCACTAATATGATTGAAGCATCTAAAAATGAATTATCCAAAACTAAAGGATCGATTCTATGTATTTCATCTATTGCAGGAATTACCTTCCTTGGAGGTGCACCTATTCCTTATTCTGTAAGTAAATCTGCTTTGAATACATACGTAAAATGTTCATCAAGACCTTTAGGAGAAAAAAATATTAGAATAAATGCTATTGCTCCTGGAAATATCATGTTTGAAGGTTCTATATGGGAAAAAAAGCAAAAGAAAAACCCTTCATTAGTCAAAAAATTACTGAAAAATGAAGTATCCCTTCATAGATTTGGAACACCTAGAGATATTGCAAATCTTGCTGTATTCCTTTCATCTCCAAAGTCTTCTTTCATTACTGGTTCTATCTACGTTGTAGATGGTGGTCAAATTAGATAATTTTTCAATCTTTTGTTATTTTTATATTTAATTTTGATCTTAATTTTCAATGCTAAATCATATTTACTACTAACAAAATGATGATGTGATGAATTCTAAGTCTTTATCTCGTGGAAAATTAACTATTGGGTTGCCTGTTTACAACGGTGAAAAATTTCTTCATAAATGTCTTGATTCGTTACTTGAACAATCATTTGAAAATTTTGAGATAATTATTTCTGATAATGCATCAACAGATAAAACTCAAAATATTTGCCAAGAATATTCTGAAAAAGATAAACGTATACGTTATATCAGACAAGAAAAAAATATTGGATTATTACCAAATTTTAATTTTGTTTTAGATCAATCAAATAATGAATTTTTTATGTGGATGGGAGTTGATGATTATATTCTACCTGATTATGTTAAAAAAAATATGGATGTTTTGGCATCAAATTCAAACGTGGTGGGAAGTGTAAGCAAGATAAAACCTTACAATTTTTCAGATTCACCCACCAATCAAATTGATTCAAAATTTATTGATTTTACTAAAAAATTGAGAACTAGATTCAAAAAATTAGATGCATTTTCAATTTCTGGAAATTATGATCAAAAGGTTAGAAACTATCTCACTGGTTCAACTTGTCAAGTTATTTATGGGATTTTTAGAACTGATAAACTTCAAAAATCCATTATACCATCATTATTTGTAGGTCTTGATTGGGCTGAAATGCTTAATGTACTAAAATTTGGAGATATTCACGTGATTAATGAAGTATTGATGTATGAATTTGAAGGTGGTAGGAGTTCGGGTGGAATTTTACATATTTCAAAAACTTACAATCCAAATGTATTTTCTATTATATTTCCCTGGTTTCCTTTTACAAATACATGCCTGAAAATTCTGGGTGTTAAATTATTCTTAAAAAATTTAGATTATTTTATTAAATTAAATTTTGAAGGTTTTGTTTCTCAAATTATTGATTTAACTAGACTATTGTTCCAAAAACTCAATAAATAAAACTGACCTATGTTTAACAATTAAATCATTCATTATTAACAAATTCTTATGAAATATAGAATATTGGGAAAAACTGGTTTGGAAACGTCAGTTATTGGAATGGGAACTGATCAATTTTATGGTGAATGGGGACAAAATTTCTCTCAAACTATTATAGATAAAATTATTGATAGAGCTCATGAATTAGGAATCAATTTTATTGATACAGCTGAATGTTATGGCGATCATCTCTCTGAATCTTTTGTTGGAAATGCAATCAAAAAGAGAGAAGATTGGATAATTGCAACAAAATTTGGGCATAAATATCATGGATTTCAAAAACAAAGAACTACACATTTTGATGTAAAAGGGATAGAAGAACAATTGGATAATTCATTAAAAGCATTAAAAACAGATTACATTGATTTTTATCAATTTCATAGTCCAACAAATGAAGAATTTTTTAATGAAGATGTTTGGGCTTTTTTGGAAAAAAAAGTTAGTGAGGGTAAAATCAGACATATTGGTATAGCGTTAATTGCATCAGCAGTAAACGATGATGATATGTTTCAACTTAATCAAGCTGAAGCAGCTAAAGTAGAAATGTTTCAAATTGTATATAATAGAATTAACAAAAAAGCTGAAGAAAAAGTTCTTCCTTTTTGTCAAAAAAACAATTTTGGTGTACTAGCTAGAATTCCCTTGGCTAGAGGACACTTGACTGGAAAATATAATCCTGATGTAACTTTTCCATCTAATGATAGAAGATCATTTGAAAATAAAGAACAAACTATCAAACAGTTAGAATTTGTTCAAACCCTTAAAGAAAATGAAGTTCCCCCAAATGCAAATATGGCACAATGGGCATTATCGTGGTGTTTGCAAAATCCGATTATATCTGCAGTAATTCCTGGAATGAAAAATTTAGAACAAGTTGAACTTAATGCAAAAGCAGCTGATTTAGATTTCTAGATATGTTTAATTTTTTGTACTTGTATATCTCATCTACAACTCAGTAAACAATATATTCATTCTAATTTGGATTAAACGCATTGGATGATGGAAATATAGTTACAAAATTTTATGAAACTGATAAAATTTATCTAGAAGAACGTGAAAAATTATCCCAAAAGTATGGTAAGCAAGATTTATGGGACGTAATTGATCCTTGGGGTCTTGCAGTAGGAATTTCAAATTTATCCATAAAATTATCTATTGCAGATCTTTTGCGTTCTACTCTGGATGTTCCAGGACATATTGCCGAATTTGGTACATGGAGAGGTGACAATCTATTATTCATGGCAAAAATCTTAAAAATTTATGATCCATATGGTAGCAAATTACTTCATGCTTTTGATAGTTTTGAGGGATTAACAGAATTTACTGAAGAAGACAAAGTTTCACCTGAATCTGTAAAAGGATTATACAAAGGATCTTATGAAAAACTTATGGATTTTATTTCATTGTATAAAATGAATAATGACATCGTTATTCATAAAGGTCTGATTGAGGATACACTCCCAAAAGCAGTAGAAGAAAATAAGGCATTATCATTTTCTTTTGTATATTGTGATACTGATCTCTATAGTTCAACTAAAGTAATTTTAGATAATTTACATGATAGATTGTCAAAAGGTGGATTGTTTGTTTTTGATGAATGGAATCATGAAGTTTTTCATGGTGAGGGTTTAGCTGTAAGAGAGTTCTTAAAAGAACATGGCCAAAAATACAAAATGCACCATGTTAAAAATACAAGACAACCAAATATGGTCTTAGAAAAAATCGATTTTTAAATCTAATCCAAACAAAATACTACATTTTTAAATTGCATCATCTATTTTATTGTAATTGGAAAATATTCGACATTTAGGATTAGTAGTTTCAAATATGGAAAAAGCATTAAAATTTTATCAGGATTTGTTAGGATTACATGTTCAAGGCAAAACTGATGAAAATGGGGAATTTATCTCTACAGTATTGTCTTCTCAAAATATTAAAGTTAAAACTGTAAAACTATCGGCAGATGATAATTCTACCAGACTTGAATTGTTACAATTTGAAAATCCTAAAATTAACCAAACAAAAAAAATTAGTCTATTTGAACCAGGCTTTACTCATATTGCCTTAACTGTAAAAAATCTTGATGAAATATATCTACGTCTAAAAAATTCAAAAACAGAGTTTAATTCTATTCCAACAATTTCTTCAAATGGAACATTAAAAGTAGTTTTTTGTAAAGATTTTGAAGGGAATTATTTAGAGTTAATTGAAGAGATTTGATATTTCATTTTCTTGCTAAACCTTGATATTTAACTACTTTTTAAAAAATTCAAAAGGTTTTGTCTTCTAAAAAAATAGTAATTACTGGGTCTGAAAGTTTTATTGGAAAAACACTCATCTCTCAATTGCAATCTTCTGATTATGAAATTATTGGATTTGATTCTTTAAAGCCAACAAATCCTGCCTATGAATTTCATCAAATTGACATTCGAAATTCTGAAATTAATAAATTAATTCCTCTTGATACTGATGGCTTAATTCATTTAGCTGCTTTATCTCGTGATCCTGACTGTAAAAATAGAGCCATTGAATGTTTTGATGTAAATGTCATGGGGACTTTGAATTTAATTAAAGCTGCACATCTCCAAAACGTTAAACAGTTTATTTTTGCATCAAGTGAATGGGTTTATGATAAATTTGTTGATTCTGAAGAAAAAAATGAAGATTCAGAAATTAATATAGCAAATCATAATTCTGAATATGCTCTTTCTAAATTAGTTACTGAATCAAATCTTCGTCAACAACACAATAATGGATTTTGTGATGTAACAATCCTACGATTTGGTATTATTTACGGTCCAAGAAAATCAAATTGGTCTGCTGTTGAATCCATATTACATCAAGTTAAAAATCAAGATAAAGTTTCAGTTGGATCGTTGAAAACAGGTAGGAGATTTGTACATGTTTCAGATATTGCTAGAGGAATAATCCATTCATTTGGATTAGAAGGTTTCAACATAATTAATTTGACTGGAAATCAAATTAATACATTAAAAGATATTATTGAGACATCTCAGGAAGTACTTGGTAAAAAAATACAAATTTTTGAAAGCAATCCTGAACAAATTAGTATTAGAAATCCTTCAAATAGTAAAGCTAAAAAAATCATTAATTGGGAACCAAAAATTGACTTAAAAACAGGTTTGGAATCCTTATTACCATATGTGTGATGTTATGACTGATCTAAATTCCATCACAGAAAAAATTCTTCAAATTCGAATTGCACAAATGATGGTTAATGAAAATTACAAAGATGGGCAATTTAAGATTCCAATTCATTTAGCTTTTGGACATGAGACAATTGCAGTAGCAATCAATGAAATAATGGATGATGAAGACAAATTAATTCTAACTCATAGAAATATTGCATATAATTTGTCACGTCTTGGAAAACTAAGACCTATCATGGATGAATATTTTCTTAAATCTACAGGATTAGATAGTGCAAAATCTGGTTCCATGAATTTAATTAATCCTAGTAAGGGAATAATTTACACATCAAGTATACTAGGAAATAATTTTTCTGTTGCAGTGGGAATCGCAATGTCTTTAAAAATTAAACAAAAAGATGGAATTACAATTGTTTTGGGTGGTGATGGCTCTCTTGAAGAAGGAAGTTTTCATGAAAGTATTCTTATGTTTAAAAGTTTGAATCTAAGTGGTTTACTAATTATTGAAAACAATGAATGGTCAATGGCTACTAAAATATCTGAAAGACGAATTCATATTGACTTAGAAACATTTGCTAAATCTTATAATGTAAAATATGTAAAACTTTCTGGAAATAATCCTCTTGATTACATTCAAAAACTAAAAAAATTAAAAGATCTCTCCAAAAAAAGTAATGAATTAATCTGTATCGAAGTAATGGTGAATACATTAGGGGATTGGATAATGACTAATGATCAAAACCCTGATGGGAAATTCATTAACTATCATGCAGGTCCTGCACCTACAGTTGACGTTAAAACATGTCCTGCATTAATTAAAGAAAATAACTCTGATCCTATTTTTGTATTGATTAATTTACTTGGAATTGATGAACTTAACAAAATATCAGATAGAATTAGACATGACTTAGAAGAGGAAATGAAATGAACTACATTGAACTAATAAATAATCTGCTTAAAGAACAAGTCTCAAAACATGAACAATTAGTAATATTTGGACAAAATGTTTCAGCCGGATCTTGTATTGGAGGCATGACTAGAGATTTATCAATACCCAAAAGTGGACGAATTATTAATTCAACAAATTCTGAAAATTCACTATGTGGATTTGGTTTTGGTATGATGATTAACGATGTTTCTTCAATATTCTTTATGAAACAACTAGATTTTCTATTATTGGGAATTGATCATTTAGTTAATACCTATAATCTAATACGAAATCATGAAAATAATGCATCATTTACTATTTTTCCTATAGTTATGGATAATGGTTTTCAAGGTTCACAATCAAGCAGTAATAATTTTGCTGATTTCTGCTCAATTGCAAGAATAAAAGGATACACAATTACAAATAAAATTGATGCTGAAAAAATTATTTCATCTAAATTAATTTCTCCAGGATTTAGAATAATTGCAATTAGTCAAAGGATGTTTAAAGATGAAGTAATTACTCCAGATGAACTAATTTATGTTAATGATGAAAACGATGTTTTTCAATATAATTCAGGTGATGATGTCACTGTTGTTTGCTTCAATTTTTCATTTCCGTATGGTAAAAAAATTGTAGATATTTTGAAGGATAATAATTTAAAATGTTCTTTCTTTAATGTTAATTCTCCAACGCCGACAAATTGGACAAAAATTGTTGACGATGTTTCAAAAACAAAAAAAATAATTATTATTGATGATAGTAAAAGTGAAAATTTGAGTTGTCATTCATTACTAACAGATATCTCTGATAAAGTTGTTTTAGATAAAAAAATTATTTTAAAAAGAAATTTTGATAACACAGATTGGTTAAATCCTATTGATGATCAGATGGATATTAATTTTCAACAAGTTGTAAATGATTTAGTTGACTAAAGGAACGTATACAATATGATAGATAAAGCTTTTGAGAAAAAAAACAAAACAAATATTCTTAAAATGTCAAAAGATAAAAATTTTCAAAAGTTAACTAAATCTTGGTTTAAATCCAGTGAAAAATTTCAATACTCATATCATTTTTCATGGATGGGCAGACCTATCATTCAATATCCTCAAGATATGATCGCATTACAAGAACTAATCTGGAAAATCAAACCTGATTTAATTATAGAAACAGGAATAGCACGGGGAGGATCTTTAATTTTCTCTGCTTCTATACTTCAATTAATTGGTAAAGGAAGAGTTGTTGGAATTGATGTTGATATTAGAAAACACAATAGAATTGAGATTGAAAAACATTCTATGTTTAAACGAATCAAGATGATTGAAGGCTCATCAATTGATTCAAAAGTAGTCAAAAAAGTATATCAACTTGCTAAAAATAAAAAACAAATTTTAGTTATTTTGGATTCAAATCATTCTCACGAACATGTACTTAAAGAATTGGAATTGTATTCTCCTTTAGTTACTAAAAACAGCTATCTGATAGTCTTTGATACTGTGATTGAAGATATTTCTACATCTCAAACTAAATCTCATCAAAAACGACCTTGGGGCAAAGGCAATAATCCAAAAACAGCAGTTAATTCTTTCCTTGCTTCAAACAAAAGATTTATCATTGATAAAGAAATTGAGAATAAACTCATGATCACTGTAGCACCTAGTGGATTTTTAAAATGTATTAAAAAATAAATTATTTTTATTTAGTCCAATGTGTAATTATAAAATCTGATCATTAATTTGAAGTTTATTAAACAAAGTTTGATCAGACATTATGTGTTTATACCATTCTAATGTGATTGTTTTATTACTACTATCTAGTTTACCTGAACATAATTCATTGTATATTTCATTTGCACCATCATTAATTGAAAAAGATGGCCTAAATCCTAATTCATCTTTTATTTTTTTAAATGATGTTATGTATGATCTATGATCATTTGTATCACCTAACTCTAAATCACATTTTTGCCCTGTTGCCTTAATGATATTCTCAGCTATATCCCCCATCTTAAAATTTTGTTCATCTGAACCAACATTGAAAATTTGACCTGAAATGATCTCTTTTGGTGCAACAATTACTTTTTGATATGCATTTACTGCATCTTTAATATGAATAAAGGGTCTACTGTTGTTTTTTCCACGTACAACAATTTTGTGATTTCTAAACATTTCTAATACCATACTATTTACAGAAATATCAAATCTCATTCGTGGAGATGAACCATACACACTTGAGAATCTTAATACTGTAACACAAAAATTTTCATCATTTAATTTCAATACATCTTCTTCAGCTTTTCTATTGGCTTTTGAATAATCTGTAATGGGATTAACAACAGACTTTTCATCTACAGTATGTTTTTGTTGACCATACACACTTGCACTTGATGCTAAAATGTATTGTTTAACTCCCATGTCTTTACATAATTTTGCTACTCTGGCTCTTCCTAAATGATTAATTTGATATGTCTTTTCTGGATCTAGTGCTCCTACAGGATCATTAGAAAGAGCTGCCAAGTCCATTACAAAATCAATATCTTTGAGAATATTTGGTTTAAACCATCTGATATCGTCTTTAATTAATTCAATTTTTCCGTCAAATTGCTTTTGTGATAAAAATTCATCTCCAAAAAAGAATCTATCAAGACATTTTATGGAATGTTCATCTTTTACCAATTCAGGTAATAGTACAGATCCTACATACCCTGCACCCCCTGTAACTAGAATATTCATGCTCTTTTGAAATAGATCTATATACTATTTTGAGGTTTGCCCTTGCTTTTCCTGTGATTCAATAATTTTTAAAATTTTTATTAAAGAATCATTCTTTTTTAAAAATATAGTTTTACATCCTGCTTTTTTTCCAGCTTGAATATCTGTAATAGAATCTCCAATCATCCAACTTTTTGATGCATCGATTGAAAATTCATTAATAGCTTCTAAAATTAATCCAGGTTTGGGTTTTCTACAATCACAGTTTTCATTAGGACGGTGAGGACAAAAATAAAATTTATCAATTTTCGTTTTTTCTTCTTCTAAATATTTTTGAATAGTTAAATGAATTTTTTCTAATTCTTTTATTGTAATAATACCTCTATTAATTACTGATTGATTTGTGATTACAATAATTAAAAATCCCCTTTTTTTTAATTCTAAGATTACTTTTTGTATGTTTGGAAAAATTTCTAATTCTTTAATTGATTTGACATAGTCTTCTCTTTTTTTATTTAACACTCCGTCTCTATCTAAAAAAATTGCTTTATTTTTTTTAATCATATTCAAACATGGGTTTACCTAGATTTCTAATTGTTGATGCAATACAATGACAAATTGTTATGTGCTGTGATTCAATTGTCAACATATCATCACTAGGAACCTTTAAAGTAATATCACAAATCGTATTGAAATCTCCCCCATTTTTACCTGTAAATCCAATACATTTAGCTCCAATTTTTTTTGCAATTTTTAGGCCATTAACTACATTTTTTGATTTACCACTACCACTAAATGCAATCACTATGTCATTTTTCTCTACTTGATTTTTTATTTGCTCTTCAAAAATTCGGTCAAATGATGTGTCATTAGACCAAGCCAAAATTACTGGAATGTTATCTACCAGTGATATGGATTTGATCCTATTTTCATCTTTTACAATAACCGTTTTTTGTAAATCTGAAACAAAATGTGATGCTGTTGAACCAGATCCTCCATTGCCCATAGTGAATATGGTTTTTTTATTATTTCTAGCAGAAATTATCATTTTGATTATTTTATCTATTTCATGTGTGTTTTGCTGAATTTCATTAATACATTCATTTTGTATTTGCAAAAATTTTTTTACGTGTAAATCTATTTCATTCCTAATCTTTTTCATTTAATACTGATCAAAATTTTTTAGAAATAAAGGTTACTTGTTAAAGGTAGTTCAGAACTATTATAACAAATCAAAAGATTCATCTTTTTTAGATATTGTGCTACAGTCCAATGGCCATTTGATCTGTATTTTAGGATCATTCCATCTTATTCCTCCTGATTTTTCTGGATGATAATATTCACTCATTTGATAATACAATTCTGTATTTTCTGAAAGTGTTTGAAAACCTAATGCAAATCCTTCTGGAACATAAAGAATTTCATATTTATCTTCACAAAGTTCAACAGAAATCCATTTGTGAAAAGTAGGAGAATTAATTCTAATGTCTATCATAACTTCAAAAACTCTTCCTTTGGTGCATCTGATTATTTTTGCCTCTTCGTATGGCTTTTTTTGAAAATGCATTCCACGAACTGTTCCTTTATTTTTATTAAATGAAATATTACATTGGGATAAATTTGAATTCAATCCTTTATTTTCAAAAATTTTTTTATCCCAAGATCTAGAAAAAAATCCTCTTTCATCTTCAATTTTTTCTAATTCAATTAAATATACTCCCTTTAATGATAATTCTTTGAATTTCAAAATATTTTCACCTTTGGAGTCAATACAACAAATTTTCCTCCCCATTTTCTAATGATTTTCATTTCTTCACAAATTTCCTCTTTTAGATTCCAGGGTAAAATAACCAAATAATCTGGTTTGTATTTGTAAATTTTCTTGGGATTGAAAATAGGAATATGTGTACCTGGTAATAATTTACCTTGTTTAGCCGGATTTTTATCAACTGTAAAGTTTATGAAATCTTTTCCTATTTGACAATAATTTAACATTGTATTTCCTTTAGCTGGTGCGCCATAACATGCAATTTTTTTACTTTCTTTTTTTGCTTCACTAAAAAATTTCCAAATATTTATTTTCTTTTCTAGAATTTGATTTTGGAATTTTTCATATTTTTCTTTTTTAGTGATTCCAAATTCTTTTTCCTTTTTTAATAACTTTGTTAGATTTTTACTTTCTTTTTTTGTTTTCCCCCTTTTTTTAATATATAATCTAAGAGAACCTCCATGCACATTGATTTCTTCTACATCAACAATTTCCAGTTTAAATTTTTCTAATATTTGTTTTATTGTTGTAAGTGAAAAATATGAAAAATGTTCATGATAAATATGATCAAATTGACCATTTTTAATTAATGGCACTAAATATGCAGAAAATTGAATTATTATTATTCCATTTGCATTGATTAATAATTCTAAACCTTTGATAAAATCTACCAATTCTGGTGTATGTGGTAATACATTATTTGCAATAATAACATCAACTTTTTTCCCTGATTTTTTTAATTCTTTTGCAAGTTTACTTCCAAAAAATTTTGTTATTGTTGGAATTCCTTTTTTGATTGCATTTTTTGCCACATTTTTAGCTGGTTCAATTCCCAATACGGGGATATTTTTTTTCTTAAAAAATTGTAGTAAATAGCCATCATTGCTGGCTATTTCAATTACAAGATTTTTTTCATTTAAATCGAATTTTTTAACTAATGTATTGACATATTCCTCTGCATGATTTATCCAAGATGGAGAAAACGATGAAAAATATGCATAATCCTTAAAAATCTCTTTTGGACTCTGAACTTCTCCAAGTTGAACCAAAAAACACTTTTTACAAACAAATGTTTTCAAAGGGAAAAAGACTTCGCCTCTTTCAGATTCGGTATTATTTACATATGAATTTGCCAAAGGTGACATTCCCAAATCTGCAAAAATTAATTTTAGTTTATTTTGACAAAATCTACATTTCATTAAAATAGTCTTTAATTATATACAAATAAACTTATTTTATTTTTAGCGCTAATTTTTTGTAATTAATTTCAAAATTTGTTTATTGTTAAGTAAAATATTTTCCAATAGAACCCATACGTTTAACAATCAATTAAAATAATTTCTTTTGATTGAAAAAGAAAATTCTCATATTTGGTGGTTCAGGTTTAGTTGGTAGCACTTTCATAGATTATGGAAAAGATACTTTTGATATCTCTTATACGTATAATACAAATGACTTAAAAATTGATTATGTAAAGTCATTTAAAATTAATTTTTTATCTGATGGTAAAAAAATTTCTAATATAATTAAAGAATACAACCCTGATGTTATAATACATATGGTTGCTTTTCCAAGCGTTGACTTTTGTGAAGAAAATCATCAATTAGCTACTGAATTACATGTTAATGCAACAAAAAAAATTGTAGAACAAGCATCAATAAATAAATCAAAATTAATTTTTCTATCTACTGATGCAGTATTTGGAGGAAAATTAAATAAAAAATATACTGAAGATGATTTAACAAACCCCGTAAATTACTATGGTGTCACCAAACTAAATGCAGAAAAAATCGTCTTAGAAAATCCTACCAACATTGTTGTTAGGACATCTGTAATTTATGGATGGCATGATAAATCTAGATTTACTAATTGGATTTTAGATTCTTTGAAACAAAATAAAATAGTAGATCCTTTCATTGATCAATTTAATTGTCCAACTCTAGTTGATGATCTTGCTAAATCGTTAATTAAAATGATAGATCTGGATATTTCTGGACTATTTCATGCATCAGGAAAAACATGTATAAATCGATATGATTTTGCGGTTAAATTATCTAAAAAATTTGAATATGATGAAAACTTAATTATTCCTGTCACTTCAAAAGAAAAAAAACAAGAGGCACCAAGACCAAATAGTACGTGCCTAGATTCATCAAAGTTAGAAGAAACTATAGATTTTGAATTTTCTACCCTTGATGAGGGAATATCATTTATTTTAGATAAATCTAGAGGTTTTTGAAGAATTTGATAATTGGATTATCGCCTGTTAGACTAAGTTTTGCTGGCGGAGGAACAGATATGCCTGAATTTTATGAGAATCATGGTGGCAGTGTAATTGCAACTACAATTAATCATTTTACATATACAATTATCCATCCAAGATTTGATAACTTATTTCAAGCATTTTCTCCGGATTTTCAAAAATATTACACTGCATCAAAATATGATAAAATTCAAATTCAGGATGGAACTGAAATAGCATCATCTGTTATCAAATATTTTAAATTCAAAAAAGGTGTAAATGTTATTTTATCTAGCGATGTTCCTGCTGGATCTGGACTTGGTGCTTCAAGTTCACTGGCTGTAAATTTAGTAAATGTTATCTCTTATTTGAAAGGAGAACATCTATCAAAAACAGAGATTGCAGAAAAAGCATTTCATATAGGAAGAAAAATTTTACACTGGCCTATTGGTAAACAGGATGAATATGTTTCGTCATTTGGAGGATTTAATGCTGTTAAATTTAGCAAAGAAAGGGTATCTGTGCAGCCTATCAATTTATCTAAATCTCTTTTATCTGAATTACAAACTAATTTGTTATTATTTAGAGAAGGAAATACAAGAAATAGTTCTACCATTTTAACAACACAAATTAACATGATTAAAAAGAAAAATCCTGATACTCTTAGTTCTCTAATTGCTGTAAAGAATTTAGCATTTGATATGCATAAATCATTAAAACAGTCTGATATTACAAAATTCGGTGAATTATTACATCAAGGTTGGTTGGCTAAGAAAAAATTTGCTAAAAATGTAAGCAATTCTCGAATCGATAAGATTTATGATGTTGCGTTAAAAAATGGTGCACTTGGAGGAAAAATTACGGGTGCTGGTGGTGGAGGACACATGTTATTTTATTGTGAAAAACCTGATCAAAAGAAATTAGAAAAAAAATTAAAAACATTGGGGCTTAATCGTGTAAAATTCTCATTTTACAAAAACTCCCCTAAAATTCTTGAAACCTCAGACATGATGAATTTAAAATAATTAATTATGACCTTAATTTAATAAAATCAATTGATTTTACTGGGCTAGGATCGATTTTTGATAAAACTGCTTTATAGATTGAAGTATAATCAAAAAAATAAATTAAATTAATCAATTTTGATAGAATTGCCCCTTCTACTGAGTAAACTTCATGGTATTCAATTGAATTCAAATTAAAATACTCTTTAATGATTTTCCATCTCTCTTTTGTTTTTTCATTATCATCCATACCTTGAATTAGAATTGGTATTATATTCGAAGAATTTTCCCATGCAACTATACCATTATGACATGCTTCAATCACATCTTCAGATATTGCATGAATTTTTGAATTTTCTTGAAGGGAATTTTTGAATCTTACTGCAGCTGCTTGTAATCCAAATGGATAATAGATTAATGGCACTCCAGAAATCCATTGTGCCAAATTTATCGCTGGGTTTTCATCATTGAATTTTTCTGATGAAATACAGTCCCGTAAAATGATCATTTGATTAATAGATGCATGAATATCCTCTTCTTTGATTGGTAATAATGGTTTCAAAATCAACATTATTGAATAAAGAAAATTTACTAATGAAGCACGAGGAGAATGATTTTTTTCAATTTTTCTAAATTCAATATTATTTTTATTACAAATTTTTTCCATTTCACCCCCTGATGAAAACGCTATTTTTTTACAATCTATATCCATTGATGATTCTAAAATCGTCAAAGTTTCTTTAGTATTTCCTGAGACACTTGTTGTAATTAGTAATGTCTTAGCATCCACTGTTTTTGGAAGTCGATAACCTTTAACAATTGTCACGTGAATGTTTGTTTTAGATAATATTGCAGCAAAGATATCCCCAATAGTTCCAGATCCTCCCATTCCAGCAAAAACAATATGATTGATATTGTAAAACTCTATCTGTTTATGTTTACTATTGTAAGCATTTTTTGCAATTTCTGGCCATCTGTCATAAACTAGATACATTTTTTTTGTATCATATTTTTCTAATTGTTCTTTTTCTAACACTGGCATGATTAAATAAATCATCTATATGTTATTTTACAATAAAAGTAGTTTTTTGATTCCTACTTCTAATGAAATTTTAGGATTAAAATTTAATTCTTTTTTAGCTTTATCTATTGCCGCTATACTGTGAACTATCTCACCTTCTCTCTTTTCTTTAAAAATAATTTTATTTTTTGAAGGTGAAATTTTAATCATTAAGTTTGCAAGATCAATTATTTTACAAGGTTTACCATTTCCAATATTATATACTTCAAATTTTTTTTTGAAATTTTGATTAATTATATTTGTAATCAGTTCTACGAGATCATCGATGTAAATAAAATCTCTTGTTTGATTCCCTTCTCCAAAAATTATTAATGATTCATTATTTTTTATTTTATCTATAAATTTTGAAATTACTCCTGCATATTCATCAGTTTGTCCTTTCCCGTAAACATTAAACAATCTTAATACAATTGAATTATTTTTGTCTGTTTTTGAACTTTTTTGAATGGATTCTTCCATTTTTATTTTACTTATTCCATAAGGGGAAATTGGTATAGTTTTGTCATTTTCTCTAAATTTGTGATTTGGATTGTCATTATTACCATAAACTGCAGCTGAAGATAAAGCAATAATTTTTTTAATACTGTTTTTTTTACAAGCTTTTAAAATATTTTCTGTCCCCTTTACATTTACTTCATATGTTTCATTAGGATTTTTTAAAGATTCAGTAACACTAATTTTTGCTGCCAAATGAATTACTAAATCATGCCCAATTATAGATTTTGACAATTCTTCAAAATTTCTAATGTCTCCTTCAATTATTTGTAAATTCTTCTTTTGTTTTTTAATATTTTCAGTTTTAGATGAATTTGAAAAATTATCAAAAATTGTTACACTATGCCCAACTTGATTTAATTTTTTTATAAGATGGGTTCCAATAAAACCGCATCCACCACTTACAAAAATATTCATTTTTAATTATTTTGGATTAATCTTATTTTAATTACTGTATTTTTAAATTACAAATATTCTATAAAATTATTATAAATATGGGTCATTTCTTCTTAGAATAATTGACTAGTCCAGAAAATTCTTCTAATCTAAGAACCGTAGAATGGAAAGATAACAAAGTTGTAATGATTGACCAAACCAAATTACCAAATGAACTAGTTTTTGTGGAATATGATGATTTTAACCAAATTGCAAATGCCATCAAAACTTTGATAGTTAGGGGTGCACCTGCAATTGGAGTATCTGGAGCATTTGGATTAGCATTAGCATCTTTACAAAGTAACGCCACAACAAAAGAAGAATTGCTCTCAGATTTAGAAGAAGCAAGAAAAATTTTATTTGCAACTAGACCAACTGCAGTAAATCTGGGTTGGGGATTAGAAAAAATTATGAATGTTGCAAAGACTGGAGAAACAGTCGAGCAAATTAAAGAACTAGTAATTTCTACTGCTAAAAAAATGGCAGATGAAGATATTGAAATAAACAAAGCCATGGGAAAGAACGGTTCTGTTCTTTTTGATAATAATGATACCATAATGACTCACTGTAATGCAGGCGCATTAGCAACTGTTGCATACGGAACAGCACTTGGTGTAATTAGAGCAACAAGAGAGAGTGGAAAAAATGTCAAAGTTATAGCAACTGAAACTAGACCCATTCAACAAGGTTCAAGATTGACCGCATTTGAGTTAAAACACGATGGATTTGATGTTAGTTTGGTTCCTGATACTGCAGTAGGTTATTCCATGGCAAATGGTTTAGTGAATAAAGTTGTAGTAGGTGCTGATAGAATTGTAAAAACAGGCCATGTCTTTAACAAAATTGGAACATATCAAGTAGCAACAATGGCTAAACAACATGGAATCCCGTTTTATGTTGCAGCCCCATTATCCACAATTGATCTAAACACAAAGGCTGAAGATGTAATAATTGAAATGCGTAAAGGAACAGAAGTCACAGGAATTGGTGATAAAAAAACAGCACCTGACGATATCGGAGTGATAAATCCTGCATTTGATATGACTCCACCAGAACTAATTTCAGGAATTATTACCGAAAAAGGTGTGGCTACTGCACCCTATGAGGAATCTATTCCAAAATTATTTGAAGCTAATAATTAGAAAGTTTTTATTGTTTTTCAAGCTGCCGTATACAATATGAGTACTGTTTCTCCACAGGCAATTGAGGAATCATTAAAGCAATGCATGGATCCTGAAGTTCCACTAAACATTGTAGAAATGGGATTAATCTATGGAATTGACGTTACTGAAAACAATGATGTAAACATCAAAATGACAATGACCACCCAAGGTTGTCCATTGCATGAAACTCTAGTTGAAGATGCAACAAGATTTGCCAAAAAAGTACCGGGAGTAAACAACGTCAAGATTGACATTGTATGGGAGCCTGCATGGTCAATGGATAAAATGACTGAAGAAGGAAAATTAAAAATCAAAAACATGGGAGCTGCCATGAATACTCCTGCCCCAATAAATTATGAAACTGCATTACCTCAAGGAGTTGGAAAACTAGTACAACAAGAAGACGGTTCAATGGTTCTAGCAAATGAGCATGAACAAGGCTTTATGGTGAACCAAGCAATTGTTGACTTTTGGAAATCTTGTAATGGTCAACGCAAAGTCACAGATCTAGTTGAAGTGTTTGCCCAACAAACAGGACTACAAAGAAAACAAGTAGAAAAAGAAGTAATGCAGTTATTACAACAATTGCGTGAAGGTGGATTGATTGCAATTGCAGGTCAGCAAGACACACCAAATGTTGAATTTAAAAAATAACTCTAGAAAATATAGTTTGAATTTGCACCATCAAAGTTTATTGTAACTCCTGATAGATATTTTATTTTATTTTGAATTATTGATTTTACAAAATTCCCAATCTCTTCAGGTTCCCCTAGTCTCTTCATAGGTAATGTCTTTTCAAATTCTTTAATATTTTCTATTAATTCTTGAGTTCTGTCTGTGTTTATTGGTCCTGGTGCAATATTGATACAACTGATGTTTTTTTCTGCATATTCTTTACTTAACACTTTGAAAATCTCTGCAAATGCAGCACGATATGCTGAAGAAATTATCAATTTTGAATTTGGTTCTTTGATTACACTAGAACTGATCAAAAAGATGTATCCTCCATCATTAATTTTGATATTTTGCAAAATAGTCACAAATCCCAAAAATAATTGATTGTGATATAGTTTCCAGTCTTCTTCAGTAATTGTTGAAAATGGTTTAGGAGCAGGTCCTCCTGTGTTTAAAACAAGAATATCTGTTTGAATGTTTTTCTCTAAAAATTTTCTTACACTATCCAAATTTGATGTGTCGATATCATTTTTTGATGCAGCAAGAACATCAATATCTATTGATTTTAGAGAATCAGAAATTGCTTTGCCAATTCCACGTGATCCTCCAAGAACAATTGCACTAGTCATATTATGTCTAAAAATTTGATAATTAAATTTCTTTAGAGCAAAAATTGATCCTCTGAGGATCTTTTCTTATAACCATTACTTTGCCTTGCTACTGATCTTTTCTGCCTGTTGGTTATATGTAATTTTGAGATTTTTCAATCATGCAAAAACTCTCAGGACTATTCTTGTTTGCAGTACTAATTTCAGGAATATTCTCTTCCAGTTCTGCATTTGCACAGATACCAACAGCTGTAGATGACTCTTACTCTGTAGATGAGGATTCTCTCCTAACTGTTTTTCCTGATGGAATCTTGTTTAATGATTCTGATGTAGGTAATGATTTCTTTTCAATAATTCTTACTAACACTGGGTTTGGAATACTTGCTTTGAACCAAAATGGAACTTTTACTTATCAACCAAATGAAAATTTCTCTTCAACTGATTCATTCACTTATGCCCTAAACAATGGAACTCATAACAGTAACAATGCTACAGTTACCATTACTGTTAATCCCATTAACGATGCACCTGTTGCACTAGATGATCTAGCTGAAACTCAACAAAACGTCCCAATTCGTATTCATGTTCTTGAAAATGACTCTGATGTAGAAGATGATTCATTGAACATAATTCTAGAAGTTGATCCTTCCATAACAATGGGCAATGCTACATTGGATGGCTCTGACGTATTATTTACTCCACAAGCAAACTTTGTAGGGAAAACAAGTTTTTCCTATAGGGCATCTGATGGTGATAAAACAAGCAATCTAGCCAACGTAACTATTACAATAAATCCAATTAATGATACACCTAATGCTATAGATGACACTGCAACAACACCAGAAAATACTCCAGTCATAATTCTAGTGTTAGATAATGATATTGATGATGATTCACTTACCATTGATTCCATAACACAAGGAACTAACGGAACCGTTACAACAAACGGAACTATCATAACTTATACTCCGGATACAAACTTTAACGGAACTGATTCTTTTACCTATACAATATCTGATGGAGTAATTTCCAGTAATTTTGCAACAGTTACAGTAAATGTTACTGCAGTAAATGATGACACTGATGACGAAACAGACGATGAAACCGATGATGATACTGATTCAACTGACAAGAAGGAACTCAAAAAACAGCTAAAGACACTAAAAGATGAATACAAAGCAAAAGAGAAGGAACTCAAAAAACAGCTAAAGACACTAAAAGATGAATACAAAGCAAAAGAGAAGGAACTCAAAAAACAGCTAAAGGAATTCAAGAAAGATAAGAAATCACACGATGACGATGATGACAAAGAACATGATCATAAAGACAAAAAAGGAAAAGGACATGACAAACATGAAGACAAACAAAAAAGCAAAGGTCATGAAAAATATGACGATCATGACGACAAAGATGACGATTAGTCTAACTCACGCCTAAATTTTGATTTAATTAGAATATTTTTACTACTTAGATTTCTTTAATTTCAGTAATGGTTGCTAATACAGAATCCATCTGAACAATCGCCTTTTTCTCATCCCATCCCAATGCAACATACCAATCACCCGCATCATCATGATATTTTGTCTCAAGTACCTTGATGTCTTCAGGCTTTACATCATATTTTTTTGCAATTCCTGAAATTCCTAATGCAATAGCATCCTTTTCTTTTTCTAGGCGTCTCTTCATTAATCCTATACCTGGACTCATGTTTTTCATATGATGTTTCATCTAATATAGTTAATTCAAAAAATTACTCATCATGTTTAATCTTCCCAATTGATAACATTGCAATATTTCAAATACTCTAATAATACCAGAGAAACAAAATGAAACTAATTCAAAGACTATCAAATTCAACTCTTGCAAAATCTAGTACACTTGTTTCGTTAGTCTCGATTTTGGCAGTCATTGGGCCTATCATTATAGTTTCAGCAGGATTTTGGGATGCTATATCTCACCTTCAAAAAGAGCCAGAGTTTTTCTGGAGTCCATCTCACATTGTAGTATACTTTGGAGTATCTATAACCACATGTGCTGCAATTATGGGAAGCATCTTAATTATTAGAAAATCAGTTAGAGGTTCTCTTAAAACTGGAATTAAGCTAGTCATTTTAGGTTCTGTATTACAAATTATCTCCGGTTTTGGTGATTCACTATCACATGACGTTTTTGGAATTGATGGATTAATCTCTTGGTCTCATCAGCCCCTTGAATTAGGACTAGTACTTGCATCTCTAGGTGCCGTTATAATATTAAAAAACAGGGAACACACAAAACTCAAAACATTTCTTCCATTCTCTATAGTTGCATTTTTATTTTTTACAACTTGGCTGATTTTTAATTTGGTTTTATTTTTTGGACATACTATCCAATGTATCCAAATCTATGAGATATTTTCTTCGGGTTGTTCTATACTGTAGTTTTTTATTTTTATAAATGACATTACCATAATTGCAAGAGATCCTGCCAGAATCATTATTCCTGATGGCAACATTTTATGAGAATTTGTATTTCCAAATTCTATCTGCACATCAATTGAATTTTTTGCAATATTTGTAATTTTTATTGTATGTTTACCGTTTTCATCAAAATCAAAATATCCTACTGACATCTTTGTTTGAACCATTTCTTCTGCAATTACATTTTCTTTGGGATCTAATATCTGAACAAATACCTCTTCTCCTGCAAATTCAGGCATGTATAATTTGAAATATCCAATGTCTACACCAGAAAATTCTGATTCTGTTTGAAAAGAACTAGATTGTTCTAAAGAAACAGAGTCGTATTTTTTTTCAGTCTCATCAAAAATAAATGCTGTCCAAATTATCCCTGTTATTACCAACACCAATCCAATTTTGAGCGCTGATATCTTCAATTCATCATGCTGAGAAATTATTTCGTTTATAAGATAATCTAAAGGGCTCGGAGGGCTTCGATCCCTCGACCTAGCGGTTCGAAGCCGCTCGCACTATCCAGACTGTGCAACGAGTCCAAACAAGTAAGATTTTAACAGGTGTAAATATCTGTCTAGATACTTTGAAGGTATCAAAAAAAGTGGTTGGAGTAGAATATGCAATTAGAGATATTGTTCTAGCTGCTAGAAAAGTAGAACAAAAAGGAATGCAAGTTGACTATCTCAATATTGGCGATCCTGTACAATTTGGCTTTCAACCTCCAAATAATGTAAAACAAGCTTTGATTGATGCAATTAACAGAGGCGATAATTTCTATTCTACATCTGAAGGTCTTTTGGAATTAAGAGAGGAGATTGCAAAAAAAGAAAATGCCAAAGGGCTCTCTATTGGAGCTGATGATATTCTAATCACTAATGGTGTTTCAGAAGGACTTGATATGGTAATCTCTTCAATTGTTGAAGAAGGCGATGAGGTGCTATTACCTGGTCCATACTATCCTCCATATGCCTCATACGTTAGATTGCACGGCGGAGTTCCTGTAGAGTTTGCAGTTGATTTGAACAACTCAACTCCTGATATTGATGATATCAAATCAAAAATTACCTCAAAGACTGTGGCCATATGTCTGATAAGCCCTAATAATCCTACAGGTGTTGTATTTAATGAAAAAGCTCTCAAGGAACTAGTTGATCTAGCAAACCAACATAATCTCTACATAATTTGTGATGAGATTTATGATCAAATAGTCTTTGATGAAAAATTTATTGGGATTGGTAAAGTCGCAGGCGATTCACCTGTTATTGTTCTTAATGGATTCTCCAAAGTTCATCTAATGTCTGGCTGGAGAATTGGATACATTGCATTTAATCAATCACCTCAACTAGCTGAGTTACGCGAACATCTCCCAAAATTAGCTAGAGTACGAATTGCTACCAGTCTTCCAGTACAGTATGCAGCTTTGGAATCTTTGCGAGGACCACAAGATTACATTAACACATTTGTCTCACAAATGAAAAAACATAGAGACTTTGTTATCAAAAGACTAAATGAAATGCCAGGATTGTCGTGTTCTACTCCAAAAGGTGCATTTTATGCATTTCCAAAAATTGAAGACAATAGATTTGGAACAGATAAGGAATTTGTTACAAAGTTATTAGAAGAAAAAGGAGTACTGACTGTTCACGGTTCTGGATTTGGAGAACAATATGGCAGTGGACACTTTCGACTTGTGTATCTTCCGGATCTCAAAATATTAGATTCAGCAATGAATAAAATCGAAGAATTTGTTAGTAATTCCAGACTGTAACTTTATCAGGGATTATCTCAATAATGCAATCTGTATCATCTAGTAATTGTTTTGCGGATTTATTTTCTAATGTTTTAAAATATCGCAAGAGAATTTTTTTTGCAATTAATTTTACTTTGGAATTTTCTAAAATTAGATTGGCATTGCCTTGCCCCATTACTCCGTAAATATTTGGAGCATTAATTCCCACATCTACACAAAATGAGACTCTGTTGTTTCTTTTTAGATTTTTTATCTTTTGCCGGTTAGTGTTTGTTCCAATGTAAAATTTCTTAGAACTGTAGATATACCATACAGGTGAAATATGTGGAGTCTTATTTTTCCCAACTGTTGCTAATCGTAAAATTTTTTGCTCCTTTAGAAATTCATCTCTTTTGTTCATGTTTTCTAAATCCCAATGCTACCATAAAAAGCCCAAAGCATATCATTGCTACAGAAACTTTTTCATTTGTAAATTCACCATTGAACAAAAAATCTTGAACAAAATCTATTCCCCATATCAATAATTGCTGAATGAGAACTATTCCACCCATTATACAAAAAAGCACACCTATGGCTGTAAACCAATTCCTGCCCCGTCTATAATACTCGTAACTCATGATAAATGAAAGAGTGTATTTAGATAATTTTGATGCCTGGATTTTTTATCTTGTTTCTTATCATTGCATTAAGTAACAATGGTGTAGACATTTCTGCAAGATATGATAATTCAATTGGTCCCAAGTAGATTGATCTTAGTCCTTTGATTTCATCAATTAATCTATTTACTACTGCAACTGATTCCATATCATCTCCGCAAACAAAGATGTCGTAATCTAGTTCTAGAGTTGGATTGATTAGTTTTTTTTCAGAAATTACATGAAATGCTGAAACTAATTTTGATTTGTCTTTCATGTGTTCTAAAACTAGTTTGTATGAGAATGGTTTATTTTCTTTAATTGAAACACACTCAAACCCAACATCTGTTTTTGTCATTGGAACAATTGGTGATACTACAACACAACTATCTTTGACTTGTGATAAAATTCCTGAACATACAGAATCAATATTCTCATATGGTATTGATAAAATCAAAACATCACTTTCTTTTGCAACTGAGACATTATCGTTTCCAGTAATTGATCCTTTAATTTCTCCAAATGCTTCTTTTGCCAAGTTTGTATATTCTACAGCTGATTCAGATGCTCTTGCAGCATCTCTTGATCCAACAATTACGTCATTGTTTTGAGACCATCTTAAAGCAAATCCTTTGCCCATTCCACCAGTTCCGCCAATAATTCCCACTTTCATGGTTATCTATCTGACAATGTTATTATTATCTCTATTTGAAAATCGATCAAATTGGGACAGATTATCTTCCTCAGACATGGTCAGGCAAAAAATAACACTGAAAGAATTTTAGCTGGACGAACAGAAGGTGTTCCCTTAACTGAAACTGGAATTAAACAAGCAGAACATACTGCTGAATTACTTGAACACATGAATGTCTCAGCAATTTACTCTAGTCCTATTGAGCGAGCAAAACATACTGCAGAAATTGTTGGAAAACATAATTCAATTGATGTTTCAATTGATGAGAGATTAATTGAACTTGATATGGGCAAATTTACTGGAATGCCTTATGATCAGATTTTTACCAGCCATGGTAATGTCTTTATGAAATTCTATAATGGTGAATTGGAAATTGCCCACAATGGTGTAGAGACTTTTGATCAAGTCAAAAAACGAGTTTTGGGGATTGTCAATCATGTAATTGAAAAGCATCCTGATGAAAATGTCGTTCTAGTAACTCACATGGATCCAATAAAGGCAATGCTCTCAACAATAGTAGATCTATCTCCTACAAACCTCTTTGAGTTAATCATTGCAAATGCTTCTCTTAACATCTTTAGAGAAAAAGAACAAAAATTCTCCCTTTCAGGACTTAACGTAATGCATCCTTCTCGGTTCGATCAGGGTTGGTAGCTAATAATCTTGAAAACCCTTAAATAGAAATTGTAGGCCACGTCATTCAATCACTATGAAGAAATTCGTTGGGTTATTCTTGGTATTGGGCGGTTTAATGTTAATTCCAGCTATTGACTTGGCATTTGCAGCAGGTGATGAACCAGGTGAATATCTAGATCGTAGAGTGGTTATTTGGAATTTATTTTATAGATTAATGACTGTCGGATTTACTGTAGGTGCAGTAGTATCTGGAACAATTATTTGGCAATGTTGGAGATTCAGAGAATCTCATCCAAACGCAAAACCAACTCCATATGAGGGCACGGACTGGTAATCATGGGCGGACACTCTAACTGGCCTGAATGGATTTACATTGGTGTAGTTGTAGCTTTGATGTGTTGGGTTGGTGCTGAAGCTTGGGAAGCAGAAAGACTAGTCGAACATGTTCCAGAAGGCGCTGAAACAATTATTGTAACTGGTCAGCAATGGTTCTGGACTTTTGAACATGAAGATGGAACCAAAGAAATTGGTGAGTTGCATGTTGAAGTAGGAAAGGCTTACAAATTTGAAATTCATTCTAAAGACGTTAATCATTCATTTAACATTCACGATTATGTTGTTTTGATGGATGCAATTCCTGGTAGAGTAAACACTGTATGGTTTGCTCCAACTGATGCAGGAGAGCATGATATTCAATGCAGAGAATATTGTGGATTGATTCACTATAACATGAGAGGAAAACTAATTGTGGAGGATCCAACAGCTTGACAACGCTTTTATCACAACTTTCATTAATTTACACTGAGGAGATTATCTAATGGTCCTAGAACTACAAAAGCCACGTCCAATCTGGCAAATAATGTTCTCAACACATCACACTGATGTCGGTTTACTATATCTGATTACATCACTAGGATTCTTGTTCTTAGGTGGCGCATTGGCTCTTGCAATTAGAGCAGAATTATTCTTGCCTGGTGCACAAATCATTGGTGATGCAATGACCTTTAACAGAATCTTTACAGTTCACGGTACCACGCTTATCTTCTTGTTTATCATACCATTTGCATCTGCAGTTGGTAACTACTATGTTCCAATTATGGTCAGATACAAAGACATGGCATATCCAAAACTCAACGCAATCGCATTTTGGATGATTCCACCAGGTGGCGCCCTCATTTGGTTAGGATTTGCAGACTTTACTTGGTATGCAACACCTCCATACTCTATCATTAGCGCTCCAGGTCCAGCAGCAGACATGTGGATATTTGGATTAAAGATTCTAGGTATCTCATCAGTATTAGGTGCAATCAACTTTATTGTTACAATTCTCAAATGTAAACATCCGGACATGTCAATTGGACAAGTTCCATTACTGGCATGGTCTTTCTTATCTTCATCATTGATTATTCTTGTTGCAATTCCAACATTTGCAGCAGCTCTCTTAATGTTACTAACTGACAGACTTGGTGTAAGTGGATTCTTCAATCCAGCTATGGGCGGAGATCCAATAGCATATGCACACTTGTTCTGGTTTACATTCCATCCTGAAGTCTATGTATTGGTAATTCCTGCAATCGGTATGATGTATGAAATTATTCCAAGATTCTCAAGAAAGCCAATTTACAGTTATAACTCTGGTGTCTTTGCATTTGTTTTACTATCTATTGTTGGCTTCTCATCATGGGCACACCACATGTATGCAACAGGAATGTCATTTACTGAAAAGACCGTATTCATGGTAGGAACTCTTGCAGCAGTTCCAGCATCTGCCATGCACGTCTTCAACTTTGTCGCAACAATGTGGAATGGTAGAATTAAATTCTTAACCCCAATGATGTGGTCCGTTGGCGGAATCGCATTATTCTTCTCTGCAGGTGCTGGTGGTGTTGCAAATGCCGCTATGCCATTAGACTTTACTACACACGATACTTACTGGGTTGTAGGTCACTTCCATCTCTTTGTGATGGGTACAATCGCATTTGGTTCAATTGGATTCTTCTACTACATGTTCCCATATGTAACAGGAAGAATGTACAACGAAACAATGGGTAAGATCCACTTTATCATGTCCTTTGTTGGTACAGTACTAGTATTCTTTACACAACACGTACTTGGCTTGTATGGAATGCCAAGAAGAATTTTCGATTATCCGCCAATCCCAGAATGGATTGCTATGAACCAAATTGCAACCGTAGGCGCAATGGTCATTGGTGTCAGTATGGCTATCTTCTTAGCAAACATGATTTACAGTTCTGCAAGAGGACAACCTGCAAATACCGAGGATCCATTTGGAGTCGGTGGCAAATACTATTATCCATTTGAGGCAAAGAACCCATCACATTAGGAGATATATGAAATGAGTCACGATAATTCCCAAATTTACAGAACAACTCCAGCTAGAACTGGAAAAATGATGATTATCATGTTGGGTATCTGCATTGTAGGTGGAGCAATCTTCTTTGGAATGTGGGACTATTGGATTTCAGAACCAGCACCAGTTGTTGCAATGATGGCTGGTGATTCAGCTGCAGCAGGTCCAGCAACACATACTGGTGCAACTATAATGTCTTCTCTTTCATTTATCGAATCATCAGACTTTAGGACTTTGGCATTTAATGCATTACCTGGAGAGCCTGATAACAATCCGACAATTAACATGCAAGTTGGAGACAAAGTTGTCTTTGATGTAGTTAATGATGGAATGTCATTTCATGCCTTTGGTGTAACACAAGATGAAGAAGGTTTTGGAGGAATCATTCCTGGAAGTGAAGTTGCAACTGCATCAAACCCATTAAAGGCAGGTGAAAGTGGCACTTCTGAGTTTGTTGCAGGTGAAGAAGGAATTTACTATTACATCTGTACAGTTCCAGGTCATAGAGAACAAGGCATGGTTGGTAAAATCATTGTAGGCGATGTATCTGTTGAAGAAGTAATGAAAGCAGCACCAGAACCAGAGGTGATGAAAGCAGCACCAGAACCAAAGGTGATGAAAGCAGCACCAGAACCAGTAGCATATGAAGGAGTAATATCCCTCCCAGAAGGCTCTGGAGTTCCTGGATGTGATGAAACAAACGAATGTTATATTCCATACCATGTTACAGTTTCAGCAGGTGAAGAAATTACTTGGTCAAATGATGACTCTGCAGCTCATACAGTTACAAGTGGAACACCATCAGGTGGTGCTGATGGAGTATTTGATAGTAGTTTGTTTATGGCAGGTGGTACATTTTCAGTAACATTGGATGAATCAGGTGAATACCCATACTATTGTATGGTTCATCCTTGGATGACAGGTATAATAACAGTAAACTAGTATAGAGAATATTGGCCATTCAATATCTTGCATTAACAACAATGATTGTTTTGTATTCGCTGATGTTTATTGGTGGGTATATTTCAGCTGCAGGACTCGGATTAACTTGTCCTGAGTGGCCTTTATGTCCAAATGGAATAATGCCTTCTGAAGAATATCTTATCGAATGGATTCACAGAACTATTGCAGCAACAACAGGAGTACTAGTAGTTTCAACAATGGTTGCAAGTCTAATCAACAAAAATTCTGACATGAAAATAAAAATTACAAGTTCACTTGCAACAGGCTTGGTAATTACACAAATTACACTTGGTGCTTTGGTAATTGATACAAAACTCCATGCAGTCCTAGTTGCAATTCACTTGGGAATTGGAATTTGGTTATTTGCTATGGTGTTACTGACTACAATATTTGCATTTAGAATCGCAAAATCTTCTAAGCCAATTACAGTTTAGATTTTTTTAACATCTTTGGCAGATAAATATACAACATCACTCCCACAAATACAAAAGCACCTGTCGTAATTGCACCTATGAATACAATTCCAAACGGACTCTGGGTTCCCATGTTGAATGTATAAGTCAAAATACCTTCGGTTCCTTCCATATCATACAAGTCTACTTTAACAATATGATTTCCTATATTTCTCCAGACATAATCAAAATCCCAATGAGAACCAACTACTGATGTTGGAGGAATTGCATCTACCTGTTGATCATTATAGTATACTCTAATTCCCATTGTAAAATCATCAACTTCTTCATACTCTAATCCTTTAGTGACTTTGATGAGAAACTGGGATGGCTCATCAATTTGTGGAAATTCTGGTGCTGTGGCTACTTGAACCCTGTAATTTCCGTATGACTGCTCAGCAGAATTGAACATGGAATGAGCATATACTAAATCCAATCCCCCATATGATGAAAATATCAAAATAGAGATCAAGAAAACTGATCGCTTCTTAGCCATTCAATCTATCTTGGGAATCAGGTGAATATATTGTAAATCAATTTTGGTAGGAAAATCTTCAAAACCTTTAAATCCTTATTGGGAAGAAACTCAATCGTTGACCCTCGTAACAAAATCAATCGATATCAAAACACCTGTAGAGAATGTTTTCACCTACTTTGCAAGACCAGAACATGTTTCTGATCAAATCAAAAATGACACTGTAGGTATGACAGTCGTTCCTATGGATATCAAAGAAGGAATGGGTGTTGGTACAACCTTTAGAATTATCGGTGACTTTAGCGGTAAACGTTTAGAGTGGGATTGTGAGACAACTGAATTCATTAGAAATGAAAAGATCACTGCCAAACAAATTGAAGGTCCATTCAAGAATTGGCAAATTACCAATGAATTCAAAGCATTAGGTAATAATCTTACAAGAGTAACCATGTCAGTAGACTATGAGATGCCATTTGGTCCACTAGGTGCAATTTTGGATAAAGCAAAATTTGCAAAATCTGCTGAGAAAGGAATGGAAACTGCTCTATACAACGTTAGAGGATTACTAGAAGGAAACGGTTCAATTCCAGTTTACATCACACTAGATGCATACCAAAAACTTCTAGCCGAAAAGAAAAAGATGAACGATGTTCCAGTTTCAACTGCACTTACAGCAATTATTGAAAAGTACAATGAAATTGAAGCTAAAGCCCAAAACTAAATTTTCATTTATTTTAAAATCTTAAGATTAATAACAACTCTAGGCTTATCAATTTCGGTGGGTCTATGGCGCAGCCAGGTAGCGCACCGGACTCTTAATCCGGTTGTCAAGGGTCCGAATCCCTTTAGACCCGCTTTAAATTTTAAAATAAAATTTTGTTAAATTAGATTCTAATTTCGGTATATTTTTTTGCCAGTTCAAGTAATTCATCTACTCCTAATGGCTTTGAAATAACTTTGATCAATCCTTCTTTGATTGCCTCTTGACTTTTTGGTTCAAACTCTGAGAACCCTGTAACAATTACGACATTTGCATTGGCATCAATTTCCTTGATTTGTTTGAATGCTTCATATCCATCTAAAACTGGCATGTCTCCATCCATAATTACAAGAGATGGTTTAATGTCTATGAATTTTTGAACTCCTTCCTTTCCATCTAATGCAGTTTCTACATGAAATTCATGTAATTCTAAAATCTCTTTGTAAATCCCAATTAAATCAACATCATCCTCTACAACTAGTACTGTTCTACCCATGCCCAAAGTAGTACACTCATACTTTACTATTAAATACTGCGTAAGTTCAAATTGTGACACATGATAGATTAATTATTAATTTTGTCAATGGATTTTAGGGAAAAATGCAACTGAAATTACTTGAAAACGTATATTCTATGGAATTTGAAAATTATATGATGTTAAGAGGATAATGAAATGAGTCAAAAAGATACAATATCTAAAATTGCATTTGAAGATAATAAAAAAATCTTAACTGGTCTAATTGCAGTTATGATTGCCATTACTGCGATATATCAATTGAGACCTTTTCTTGATGATGCCCAATTTTCTTACATTGCAATTCCTGCTTATGCCATTTTGCCTGCACTAGTAACTGCCTATTCTGCAGCTTTAGCAATCAAACTATATCGACAAAAGCATTATCAAGCTAAAGGCTTTGTCTTATTTGCGATAGCTGCAGCATTTTGGTTTGTTGCAGAACAAATTTGGCAATTATATGATCATGTGTGGGAGGGTGAACCATTTCCATCTGAAGCTGATATTTTTTATTTAGCCGCTTATCCTCTTATGACTGCATTTCTTTTCATATCATTGAAACCTGTTATCAGAAAAACTGGTAGAAATGTTTGGCTGTTTGCAATTGGACTATCTATTTCATTTTTGGTTCCCTCTGTTTTAGCTGCATATGATGATATGTTTGAAGAAGAAGCATTTGCAACTGCAATTGCTTTAGCATATCCTATATTGGGATCTATTCAGGTAATTCCTGCAATTGTTGGTATAATGTATCTTGCTAAACAAGGTTCAAGTCTTTCATGGATGTTGATCTTATTTGGATTTATCATTTATGGGGTGGCAGATACTTTCTTCCTCTTTGCTGAACTTGATGGTACATACTATGATGGGCATCCAGTGGATTTGCTATGGCTTTACACATACATTTTGATAGTTTTTGCATTTCACATTCGTCTTAAAATCGCAAATATTCCTGGTGAAGAACACAGTTCTTTGTTTACTGAAAATATTAAATTTGAAACAATTAGTAAATTTGGAATTCCTTTAACTTTGACTATAGTTAGCATGATCATCATCATGTCTCTTATCCATTCAATGTTTATGGAGAGTGATGAACAAATTTCTGCTCAAAGTATGATGCTTGGAGTTGTGGCCATGTTGGCTGTATTTGCAGTAATTGTGCTTACGATTAACAAGAATCTCTCACGTCTAGTAAAAATGAGAACAAATGAACTAATAGAACAACGAAATAATCTTGAAAATCTTGTTGAAGAAAAAACTCATGAAATTTTAAAATCTGAAAGATTATCTGCAATAGGTGAATTATCTGGACGTCTTGCTCATGACTTGAGAAATCCCTTGTCTGTAATGAAAATGTCTGTTGATTTAATAAAACAAAGTCCTGCAGATTCAAAAATTTCTGACGAGAACATTACAAAGCGTATTGACATGATTGAGAAAAGTATTGATAGAATTTCCCATCAGGTAGATGATGTTTTAGGTTATGTCCGAAACTCTCCTTTGAATTTGTCAAATGTTTCATTAAATGAATTAATTCAAAGCTCTCTGGATAAAGTAAATGTTCCAAAAGATGTGCAAGTTGAACTTTCTAAAAAACAAATCAAAATAGATTGTGATCCAGACAAACTTGATGCAGTATTCATCAATCTAATCATTAATTCTATTCAAGCAATGCCTAATGGAGGAAAAATCCAAATCAAAATTACTGATCAAGATAACTTGGCAATCTTAAAATTCATTGATTCAGGTGATGGAATCTCTGAAAAAAACATAGAAAAAATCTTTGAACCATTGTTCACAACAAAGCAAAAAGGAACTGGATTAGGTTTAGCAAGTTGTAAAAATATTATAGAACAACATCATGGAGAAATTTCTGTTACAAATAATCCTACAACATTTACTATTGTGTTACCAAAAATGCTATCCGTTCAACAGGTAAAACTAGAATCTAAAAAAAGTTAGAGTTTCTTTAATAGGGTAAATCTTGGTTTGTTAGGCTCTATATCCTCATGCATATCCACATTACTGACAAATTTTACCTTGTAGTCAAGCCATTTACTTTGCATGTTGCGTGATTTTTGATTGCTATCAATCTGTTTTTCTGTTTCGTCATATTTTTCGCAATTCATAATCCATTTTGTAGAAACTCTAAACATCTCTGCTACTCCTTTTTCTACTGTTTCATCATCCAAATAGTTCATCAATCCATGAGTAAACACAAAATCTATTGACGAGTCTTTAAAAGGCAACTCGGTGATACTTCCTTTCTCAAAGTTGGCAATTGGAAGTTTCTCTTGTGCTATTCTTAGCGCCTTATCATTAAGATCAATTCCATAAATTTGAAATGTGTCTGGAAATAGCCTTAGATCAATTCCTGTACCACAACCTATCTCCAGTACGCTTGTACAGTGTAAAGACATAGCCAAGTCTCTGACGAATTTGGAAAATTCTTCATTATATCTTGCTTCATTCTCATCTGAATATTTATTCCAAAATTCTTCGTTGTAACTCATAAAATTTCCCAAACAAAGCCGTATTTGATACTAATTGTTTAATGCTTACACTTGCAAGGAATCAGTTTTGTATCAAATGTACAATCGTGTGGACCATCTGATTTTCCCTGTGTGGGAATCTCTTTCATACAATCATCATGACGACCTTTTCTACAAAACCAACAAATTTCATATGTATCACCAGTAGCACACGAATCCATAATTTCTAATCCTTATTGCGGGTAAAAAACTTCTTGGAATCTAGACAAATGTCAACCAAGGCAAGAATCTTTCATCTTTACCCATTACTACGTCTGAAAATGATTTTTGAAGCGCTTTAGTAATACTTCCCATATTGCCAGTCCCAATCTTTACTTTATCAATTTGTGTAACTGATTTTACTTCAGCTGCTGTCCCTGTCATGAAAATCTCATCAGCGTTATACAAATCATCCCGCTCTAGATCTCGCTCAATAACAAATCCGCCGTTTTCTTCAAGAATTTGAATAATGCTGTCTCTGGTAATTCCTTCCAATCCTCCTGCTGAAAGTGGCGGAGTTTGAATTACATCGTCTTTGATGATAAAGATATTCTCAGCACTTCCCTCTGCTACTTTGCCATGAGAATTTAACATGATGGCCTCATCATATCCATTTTCTAATGCTTCCATTCTTGCAAGAGCTGCATTTGCATAATTCGATGCTGCCTTTGCTTGCATTGGTTGAGATCTTGAATCGATTTTTGTCCAACTCGATACTTTGCATTTTGCTCCTGAAAACTTACCTGCTTTAGATTCTCCCATCTTCCATTCCCAACATGCAATTGAAACATCTACCTTGTTTGTAGTTGGGGTTAATCCCATTGTTCCATATCCGTAATATGCTAATGGCCTAATGTATGATTCTTTGAGTCCTCCTGCTTGAACAGTTTTTACAATTGCATCTGAAATCACTTTTTTTGAGAACTGCATTTTCATAGAGTACAGCCTTGCAGATTTGAAAAACCTATCAACATGTTCTGGTAGTCTGAAAATTGCCGATCCATTTGGAGTATCATAACATCTGATTCCCTCAAAAATTGATGTAGAATAATGTAAAGCGTGAGTTAATACGTGAACTTTGGCGTCTTTGAATGGTACCAATTTCCCATTCATCCATATTTTACCAACCTCTTTCATAGGAGAGCAAAAAATCAATGCTAATTTAAAGAATTATCTTTTCCGGTATTTGTATATCTTAAACTACATATCTGACATATGATAAATTCCAACATGGAGTGGATTTTGGGCTTTGCCGGAATTGCCTGTCTTGTAGTAGGGTTGGTTGGTCAGGCATTTGAAATGAGAAAAATTCGTCTTACTACATACAAAGACGAAGATTTAGGCTCAGCCAACATTTTTGCAAACAGGAGAAACTTCAAGTGGTATGCCTTACTAGGTATTGGAATTGTTTTGTGGTTTGCTGCTGAGCGTATGTGAATGGATCTATATAGATCAGCTCTAAATACTATGAATTGTAACCTATAGTATCGCGTGTTTTGGGTAACGCCGGACTAACTCTAGATAAAGGTCCAAGAACAAACCCATGTTGGCGTTTACAGGTGAAAGCCCGTAACGCCACTCTTACATTAAATAAAATTAATATTTGAAATTTCTTTGTGTACTGCTCTAATAGCTTTTGTTATGTTGTCATGTGTATCTTCTACAACAATAATTATCCGTGATGTTTCTTCTTGTGCATCCATGTTCAAAATGTTTAATCCTGATTCACCGATCTTTGCACTGGTTCTAGAAGCTACTTGCTGAACTCTCCACATTTCGTCTCCGATTAACGTAATTACTCCTCTGTTGTATGTAATGGTGGCAAGTGAATCAAATGCTAAAAGATACTTTTCATTTCTCTTAACATATTCACCATCTAAGAATAATATTCTGGAGAATTCTATTCCGTCTTTTGTAAATGGCGACAAGATTACAAATTCACTATAATGTTTGTCTTTTTCTAAAGATGTCAATAATTTATGAATTGAATTTGTTTCAATTCTAAAAATTGCACAATTTTCTTTTCCTGTTACTATTTTGATAGGATGCCCTTTCTGTTCTTCCAAGTTTCTTTTGATTGTGGTAACCTTTTCAGGATTTTTCATATTTGTAATTATGATTGGCATGTCTACGCCATTTTCAACAATCTCTTTAATTGCAATTGGATCTAAAATTTTCATTCCAAACATTCCTGCCAACCTTGCTTCATTATATGATAATTGAATTACTTCTCTTAATTCGGAATCAACAATTTTTGGATCTGCAGAAACCACTGCACTGTCTTTCTCAAAGTCTATGCTGGTTTCATATTCTTTATGAAATAATATTCCTAAATCTGCTGCAGTTCTATCTGAACCACCACGCTCATATGTTGTAGTAATACCATCAACTGTTTTACCAATAAATCCCCCTATGGTAACTACTTGATTTTTATCCACTAATTCTGCAATCTTGTCCATCTTCTCCTTTGATTCTGTTATGAGGAAATTTGTAAATTCTATATTATGATCAGTAATAATGGGCCAGTCCTCAAATTCTACTGCTTCCGTTTTAATGTCATTACTTCTTAGAATGTGGGTCATTACATGTGACATTAAAATTTCTCCTGAAAATGCTAATGCTTGAGAACGTACCTCGTTGGCAAATTCTTTGTTCTTAAATGCATCATCAAGTGCTTTTTGTGCTTTTTCTAGGTGAAAATCAATTGTTTTTTTACAATTTTCTCTGTTATTTTCATCAACCATTTCTAGAATTTTCTGATAAGTTGATTTTACAATATCTAGAGATGGTTTTAATCCTCTTTCTGAATTTTTTCCCTGTTCTAAGATCACATCAGTCAATGAACGCTTTTTTTCATTATGAATTGTTAAAGGAGCTGAAAAAACTGCAATGACTTTGGAATCTTTTTTTAAATCTGAAATCCTTTGAATGATTTTTGGAATTGTCTCCCCGTTTGGACCTATTGCACTGCCACCAAATTTGGCAACTACTAGTCTAGTCATAGTACTTTATCAAAACCAACTGGCCTTCTATTAAGCATTTGATTGCTATTTCATTAATTTCTGAATAATTTCAGCTGCAACTTTGGCACCATTTGTGTTTACTTGCTTTCGTTTTGTTTCTAATTTTTCCAAAATCAATTTTTCTAATCTGTTGATATCTTCAAATTCAAATCCTTCTTCTCTTGCGTTGTCTTCTTGCTCAAAATGTCCTTTGATTGGTATGAATATTCCAGGAGTCCCATACGCATTAGCCTCATCTATAGTTGATTTCCCTGCCAATGATATGATCACATCTGCTGCAAAAATTAACTCATGTAAATTATCTACAAATCCTAAATTTTTCACGTTTTCAAATTTTTTATTTACTGCTGGACCTGAAACCAAAATTATATCTAGATTTTGATTAATTTTTGAAATAGCTTCTAATGCTTTTTTGATAAGAAATAACCCTGCACTAGTTCCACCAATAGAGATAATTATTGTCTTTTTTTCAAAGCAAAACTTGTTTCTTAATTCTTCTCTAGTTCTACAAGTCTCCCTAACAATCGTTCCTACTTTTTTGATGTTATCTTGATTGTCTCCTTTTTCTGGAACGATTACTGTATCACATTTCTTAATAATCTCTTGCATGGACTTGTTCATCTTTTTTTCTATAAATGATGCTATGCCTTTGGTAAAACGAGTCTCTAGAACATCTGTAATTAACACTGTTGGAATTTTCATCTCTTGTGCAACAGTTAATGATGCAAAATCTTCATCACTAATAACTAAATTTGGTTTATCTTTTTGTAGAATTTTTTCTGAAATATTTTTACAATCTCTATAGTATTGATAATAATTCCATAGCCATTTTGCAGGATTTTTTAGTACTCCATTTTCAATAATAAACGAAGGAGGATTGTATACGTCTTGTACATTATAATCTAATTTTTCTAAAATTTTTGTAGCACCACTTCCTGTAACAAATTTAGTTGATATATTTTCAAAATTATTCACAATGGCAATATCTCGAGTGACGTGACCTAAACCAATTGGGCTTGAAAAAAAACTAAATACATTCATGATTTTCTTGATTTTTAATCAAATTTCTAGATTTTCTCTTGTCTCAAAGTTTAAATGGATTTTAACAAGGTAGGTTTCTGGGCTCATAGTCCAGGTCGGTTATGACGTCGCCCTTACACGGCGAAGATCCGGGGTTCAAATCCCCGTGGGCCCATGCCCTTTCATGGGGCTAAAATAGGACGCACTCGTACCTAAGTCATGGAAATTTCCCTTGATAATGTCAAATCCAGATCTGATCCTTATCAAATATTCTTAGATTCTATTAGAAGCCCTGCAACACTTCGCAGATACAAGAATCTACTTTACGCCTTTCTCAAGCTTGTTCCAAACAAGTTCTACACTGAAGCCCTTGGCAAAACCCCTGAAAATCGAGAACCTGAAACATTGACTCGATTCTTTGTTGACTTGGCAAGAAAGGACATGGAACTATCTTCAAACATTATTGCTGAATTTATCAAACAAGACAAGAAGCGAGTAGAGTCTGGTGAGATTAGCTCGCAAACTCTTCCAAACCACATCAAACCAATCAAGGCATTACTAGAGTCAAATGCAGTTCCAATCCATTGGAAATCTCTTAACAAACTTCTTCCACGAAGAGAAGCAAAATCAAAAGATAGGGCATACACTAAAGAAGAAATCCAAAAGATGCTCGAGGTATCAAACAACATTACCGACAAAGTTTTGATTTTGATGTTCTCGTCAGGTGGTTTCAGATTAGAAGCATGGGATTATTTTACATGGAAAGATGTAATCTTTTTCAAAAATAATGATGGGACATACAAGGGGGCTGCTTTGAGAATCTATAGCGGAGATCCTGAAAGTTACTTTACGTTTATCACTCCAGAAGCTTGTAAAGCACTTGAGATTTATCGTGAAAATTGGAAAGCAGACATTGGAGAATATCCAAAACCTGATGATCCTTTAATCAAGACAGTTGCATCACCTATGATTCGTAGACTTGCTCAGAAAGGAGTTCGAAAAAGAATCGACAAAGTTGTTACTGATATTGGTCTAAGGCCACCATTACCACCAGGAAAAAGAAGACATGAGGTGCAACTTGACCATGGATTTAGAAAATATTTCAATACAATGCTAAGACGTGCTAAGGTTGATTATCTGGATAAAGAAGACATGATGGGACACAAGGTAGGCTTGGAAAAGCACTATGAACGTTATCAAGAAGAAGACTTTGAGAGGTTTCCAGAATATCAAAAGGCAATACCACTTCTAACAATATCTGAAGAGGAAACAATCCGTCTAGAAAATGAACAACTACGTAAGGAAAAATCTGAACTTGAAGTGTACAAACAAAAAATTGACGAATTATGGGCAGATAAACAAAGAATGGAATCTAATCATAGCTAATTAGCGTAGTAATCTGCAGGTTTATGCTTCCAATTAGTTTTGTAATCTAGTTTTCTCAATTTTTTGTCTATTGCATCTTTTGTATTCTTATAGTAAAATTCACTACAGCTAATCATTGGCATTTTGAATGATCTTGTTCTTTTTGTCTCTCCAAACTCCTCAAAATATTTTGTCTCATCTAACTCAAAAGCCCATAACCATACATGTCCTAATTGTCTGTGTTCACTGTCTACTGTTCGTGTTTTTTTCCAATCTACTAATGTAAGTGGTGTTCTTTCCCAATACAATCTTCCATGGGTTACTATGTCAATAATTGTGTGATTCTCTATACATTTTTGCATGAAAGATTTAAACTCCTTTTTGATTTCTTCATCTGAAAAAGATATGTCTAAACTTCCCATATTTCTTAACTGAACAAAAAACCCAAAATAATAAGCATCTGCTGAAAGCTGTTTTGTCAATTGTATTCCATTTAAGACATGCCAAGCAATCATTAATGTAATATCGTCTTCTACAAACATTTCAAGAAACTGTCTTGCATTTGGAATTCTAAAAATACTTGAATAAAACTCTGAATATTTCTTAAAAAAGAAATTTTTTTGCAATGGAACTACTTGTGTTATTGCAATTATTCCTTTTACCTTTAGATAGAATTTCTTTTCCTCTTTTCCAAATCTATGATGGTTTGTTGTTCTTTCTTCTACATATTCATGAGGTATCAACCCCATGAATCTAGAACTTCCATCAAGTCTTTTTTTAATTCCCCACCTGTCTAAACTATCTGCATATTTTGTGGTAAATTTTGATAATTGACTTAGATTCAATGGACCATGTAATGCTAGAAATTTCAAAATACGTTTTTCATACTCGTCTAAAACGAATACCTCTGAACACATTTTTTCTAGGATTAGTTTGTTCAATTATATGTGATTATTTTAGGTATATTATATTGATTTATACCTAATTATGTCAAATTATATGTGATTATAAAATGATTTGTGCTCAAATTACGTAGTAATGATGTGATAACAACTATAGTAATTTCCAAAGACACTCGAGAACAATTAAAGAATCTAGGAAAAAAAGGCGAATCCTATGAGCAGATCATAAGAAGATTACTTAATCTGGGTGACTAAATTGAGTAAGCAAATTTTCTCATGTTGTGAAAATCCATCAGAATTTCTAATTACGTACAGCGTTGCTGGAGAAACGAAAACGTATCAAGTATGTAATCATTGTAGTGATTTAGACTGTTTTAAGAGATTCGTAATAAAAAAATTAAAAATTTAGTGATTATCATGCAATCATTAATTCCATTTTTACGTCCTGCCTCTGAGCAAAGTAGTTCTACATTACAAAACGTAGCAGATTTTGTTTCAGAGTATAAGTTTCTTACAAATTGGATGAGTATAGACTATCAAGGATGGACACTTCCTGCAACACATGAACCACATGACTGGTGCGGTTTATGGAAGACCATAGGTTGTATTAATGCAGATAAACATGAGCAGTTGGGCAAAGGAAGGTTGGTATATATCAAACAGTTTCGACGTTCATGCTACCGTGCAAAGTGTAAATCATGTTATACTAATTGGATTGCAAGACAAGCTAATGTATCTACTAGAAGAATAGAAGCTTATTTTGAAAAATCAAAACAAAGACCAATTCACTTGATACTGGCAGTTCCTGAAAACCAACGAGAGTTACCAGTAAAACTGCTACGTCAAAGGATGAGCCATATCCTAAAACTTGGAAATATTAAAGGAGGTTCGGTTATCTTTCATCCATTTCGATTTAGTAAAGCTCAGCATAGATGGTATTCGTCTCCTCATTTTCATCTTGTAGGATTTGGAAAATCTTCTGATATCAAGAATGCATTTGGAAGATATGGTTGGTATGTCAAAGAAGCTGGAGAAAGAGACTCAGTATTTCAAACATTTTGTTACCTTCTATCTCATTGTGGAATCCAGAAAGGCTATCAGGCAGTCACCTGGTTTGGAAGTCTCTCTTATAGCAAATTGCATATTGAAAAAGAGCCTAGAATTACTAAATGTCCTCTTTGTAACGGAGAATTTGAGGAAATTTACTATGAAGATCTATTTCATCCTATAATACCGCCTGATAAGCACTATGAAGGATTAGTAGATGAGATAGGATGGTACAGGGTGATGACTTTCGAGTATGAAGAACCAACTTTCGAGTATGCCTCAACTAGAGACTTGGATGAATTATTGAAAGGATTGGCAAATTAATTCCTAATTGTGTTCTACATTATCCCTACTTTACACTTCTAAACAGGGATTTAGGCATGAATTTTCTAGACTACAGAAAAATGAGTTACTTGTCAAAAGTTCGATACTAAGGAACCGAAAAGAAATTCTTTGAGACTCACACATGTCAATTTTAATTCAGGAATCTAAACCTGTATCAATTGATTTTAAAGGCATGATGCCAGAGTTATCCAAACGACATAGGGCAACACACCATATTCATAAATATCCTGCAAAACTCATTCCTCACATTCCAAATTATTTAATACAAAAATATTCTCAAGAAAAGGACATTGTATTAGATCCATTTTGTGGTTCTGGAACAACTTTGTTAGAAGCAATACTTTGTAACAGAAATGCTTTAGGTGTAGAATTAAATCCTATAGGAAGATTAATCTCAAAAGTTAAAACGACACCATTAGATATTGAATCCGTAGAAGCAGCATCTAAAAAATGTTATAAAAAAATCAAAACTTGTAATAAGTTCACTATTCCTGAATTTGAGAATCGAGATCTTTGGTTTACGAAAAAAACCCAAAACAATCTTGCAAAAATAAAATCAAGTATTGAATCTCTTGACTTAGATCAAGACATTTTTGATTTTCTTATGGTTTCCCTATCTTCGATAATTTACAAAGTTTCAAATTCAGAACAAAGAGATCTTATGCCAAGATTATCAAAAAATCCTATTCAAGCAAACGTATTAAATGAATTTCTGAGACAATTAAATTTCAATATAGAACGTATAAAGACTTTACAATCAATTAAGACAAAATCGCAAATTATAGGAAACGATGCTGTAACTATTAATTCTAAAAGAAAAGCAAATTTGATAGTTACTTCTCCTCCATATCTTTCTGCTATGGCATATTTTAGAACTACAAAATTAGAATACTATTGGTTAAATAATGGAAATGAAAAAAGTTACAAAAATTTTGCTAGAAAATCTATTCATGGTGAATTGTCATCTGGAATACCAAAACAAATTCATCATACAGAAATTGAAGAAATTGATCATTTAATTTCTTCACTTTACAAAAAATCTAAACCATATGGTCTGAAAACTAGTTTGTATTTCGAACAAATGGAAAAAATCTTAGAAAAAATGCATAAAATCCTGTATGATGATGGTCATTTTGCCATGATTGTAGGGAATAGTAAAATTTTGGAAAAGCGAATTTTCCTAAATAGATTAATTCCTAAATTAGCTGAAAAGACTGGATTTGAATTCAAACTAGAATTACGTGATAGAATAAAGTTTCATAGATTAGGAATAAAAAGATCTAATAAAACTAATAGGATTTATAACGAACATATTCTCCTATTTAAAAAATATTGATGAAACTTGCTTTAGAAAATCTTCATGCTGAAAAAATTTCTGAATTAGAAACTTACGCTAAAGATAAAATTTCCATAAGAGGCAATCATCCAAAATATCGTGTTCCTGCAGACTTTGCTAATACAGAATGGTTTCTTCCATTTAATGAAATTCCAATAAAATATTGTCCTACAGATAGGTATTCTTTTTTGAATAAATACCAAAGTTCAATTCCTAAAACTCAAACTTGGCCTATGCTGAAAGGCAATATCTTAGATGATATGTATGAACAATTTATAAATAATCTAATTTCTTATCTCAACTCTAAAGAATTAAGCACTGTAAATGTGTTGCATGATTTTGAAGAATTTGAATCTCAGATAATGACCAAAATTACTGAAAAAATTGATAACAAAAAAAATGATTTACTAATTAAACCTGAAGATAATGAAATAGATGACTTTAAAAAATTAATTACGTCTGTAATTCATTTTGAAACTCAACTCGGAAGTGCACTAATTGATTATAAAATTTCTATGAATGATAGTCTGGAATTAAAAACTATGGTAACAATGCTTTTTCCATTTGTTTCAAAACCTACTTACACAATTACTTCTTTTGGAATAACAAATAGAGTTCAACCTGATTTTCTATTTGATAATAAAATCATAATTGATGTGAAATCCCCTCCTTGGATTGATGATTACTATGTTGCTTTAGGAGGTTATGCTTTAGTTTATGAAAAATCTAATGAACGTGAGATGAATTTAGGAATGATTGTCACTCCTGAGTATAATTCTACTCGTAAAGTTCCATTTTATTTTAATTCCGAAATCGTTCCAATTGAGGATCGATACCGTAGAGAATTCCTTTTACGAAGGGATAAACTACTTGAACTAATTAAAAATAATCAAGACCCTGGTGTCCCAACTGACACACAGCCATGTACCTCGTGTGCTTATTTTAATCACTGTTGTGGTTCTTAATGGAAAATACATTATTAGCGTTAAAAATTTCACCTAAAGATGTTCTCCCTCTTCTACAAATTATTGAATCAAGTAAAACTCGGGATGAAATAGAAAAAAAAACTTTTGAATATTATAAAAAAAGTAGTAAAGATATTCATTCTCCACACATTAGCCCCTTTAGAGTTAGGGTAGCTCATTCTTTTAGAAAGCTTGGTTTGATTACTGGCGATAAACATGAAATTAAGTTAACCCCTGAAGCAAAATTTCTTCTTGAAAAATCTGAAAATTTGGATAAATTTAAAAAAGAATTTTCTAGGTTGATTCTTCATCTTGATCAAGAAAAAGTTAAACTAATCAATTTTTTAAAAAAAATTGATGGTTCATTCACTTATAATGATATTGTAGAAAATTTTGAAAAGGAAGGAATTACAATTAAAAAAACTGATGATAAATTACGAAGATGGTTACAATTCTTGTTCTATTGTGATTTAATCTCGTTTAGTTCTCCATATTATGAAATAAATCTCATAACTCTTACTGCACTTGATACTGCAGTCAAAAAAGTATCCATTAAAGAATTTGAAAAAATTCTTTATGAAGAATATGAAATTTTAAAAAAGAACAAAGGCTCCTATGTACCAATACTTGATCTGACTCTCTCTGTTTCTAATAAATTAAAACACAAAGGATTTGCACCAATTGATTTTAAGGAACATCTATTGAAAACAATTTCATCTAAACCAAAAAAACAAATTACTCTTTCTGAGACAGGAGTTAGAAAAGAAGGCGGAATTATTCACAATAAAGTTTATTACTATTTTTTGTCCATTCATGAGAAATGACTTCTGACGATTATAATCTCAAACATGGTCTTTTTGATGATTTAGCGTATGAATACCCAATAATTGCTAGAAATGAACAATGGAAAATTCTTGAGGATTTCATCAATAAAGATTCCAAAGGAAGTAGAACTTTTCTAATTGTTGGGGATTATGGTTGTGGAAAAACTCTTTTCCTTCAAAATGTAAAAAACAAATTTCGAGATGGCGAATTTGCAAATTCTGAAAAAAGTTTAGTTATTTCTATGCGTGTAATCGAAGGTGAGCCTGAATCAAAAATTGGTTTATCTTTTGTAACTCGTGCATTCCAAAAAATAGGATATGGAAAAATTACTCAGATAGCAAAAAAAGTATCCTCTTTAGATGAACGATTATTTGATTCAAATTTTCAAAAAATCATTCAAGCTTTACAAAATCAAGAACGAGAAGCATATGATTGGTTATGTGGTGTTGCTTTAACTGAAAAAACAAGAAGAATCTTTGGAATTCAAAAAAATCTCTCAACTAGTAATGAAGCATTATCTGTATTCTTTAATTTTTTAAAATTATGTAAGCAAGCAGAAATTGAAAATGTCTATTTATTAATAGATGAATTTGAATATGTTGTAACAAGTTATTCTCAAAAACAGGTTGATGCACTTCTTTATCTTTTCAAAGATATCTATGACAAATATGGTGAAGAACAAGATACTATGGCCAAAACAATTTTCATTATTGCTATGACTCCTGGCTGTTGGGATTTTCTTCTAAATATGGAAGATAGAAGAACTGGAGGTGGTGGAGCAATACCTTGGAAAGAAAGAGTAAATCCTAATATCAATCAAATTCAGTTATTACGCTTTAATGAAAATGAGACAGAAGATTTACTTATTCAAAGAATTAAGATGAATAGGATAAAACATTCCGACAAACTCCCTCATGACACTTGGCCTTTTGTTCGTCCTGAATTTTTCTCCATTATCTATGAAAAAGGCGAAGGAATTCCACGTAAATGTCTAAAGTATTGTGATCATGTTTTTGATTGTGGTATTGAAGATAATGTTGATGAATTTGATGGAGAATATACTAAAAAAATTCTTGATAAAATTTAATGAAACTATAAAACATCTATGAGGAAAACTTGAATCTGTTTCTTTAAAATTTCATCTATGTGTATTTGACTAATCACACATCTGTAAGCTCTTCAAGGATTTCTTCAAGCATTGAAATCTCAAGTCTATGTGCATTAAGAATTGCTTCACTTGCATTTTCGTCTCTGTCACGATTTAACAAATTTGTTTTACGCTCAATTTCTCCCTTCAATAGCATTTTAGCACGTTCTACTGTCATCATATATTCATAATTTTACATGAATAAATTGTTTTGACTATCATTAGATGAAACAATACCACAAAAAAGGTTCAAGCCTATTTGCGTCCATTTTTAACCCCAAAACAGTAGCTGAGTCCCCGTGGATTCTAAATGGAATCTCTTTTTGTTTCCAAACAAGTAGCTGGGCCTCTAAGGATTAGATCCATGTAGGCATGAAAATCAAGATCAAGTTAATCTACTTCTGTATTATTTTATGAACATGTTTGGTAGGAAAAGAGAAGAAGAACCAGAACAAGAATTGGGATTTGATATTTCTGAGTTTGATAAAAAAGAACAAAGTGAGATTGAAAGAGTAAAACAGATTTTAGAGGTTGCAGAAATTATCAAAACAGTTGCAAGACAAAGTAAAGTGATGCCAGGTGGTTCATTAGTTACTCCAAACATTATCTTTGCAACTGATAAGAGATTGATCATCAGAGATCCTACAGCATTAGGCTTACGTGCAGGTATGGATTCAATTCCATATAGTCAAATAAACAAAATTCATCTACAAAAAGGAGCATTTACATCAGAAATCGTTGTTGATGTAGGAAGATTTGAGGGAGACAATAGGAAAAAAATCCAAGCAATTCCAAAGAAAAAAGCATCGGAAATTCTTGCAATCATTAATGAGTATATTCGTCAATCTCAAGATGTGAATAGTGCTCCAAAAACAATTATCCAAAAACAAGACGAAGATGATCCGCTTAAAATTCTCAAAATAAGATTTGCCAAAGGCGAAATTTCTAAAGAAGAATACGATGAAATGAAATCTGCATTAGAATGAATAAATTATTTTTATTTTCGATTGCAGTTGTAATTGTTTCTTCTAGTGTACTGTTTCAAGAATCATTTGCAGAATCAACAAAATTGATTTTGAATAAACCCCCATCAAAAGTATATGCAGGTGATTTGATTACCTTCTCAGGAAAATTATCTACTGCCTCAGGACAAGGAATTTCTGGTGCAATTGTTGAAATTAAGGATGATGATTCTTGGGGACCTGATGATCTAGTTGCTACAACCAGAACTGATTCTATGGGAAAATTTTCTGTTACTGTAACTGCTAAAGATTGGGATGGTTGGAGTGATGCAAGTGAAATTTATGCTGTTTTTGAAAAAAGTGCAAACTATGAAAAATCTCGTTCTCTCACATATGATGTAGATGTACTCCAAAAACCATCTAACACTACCACAAAATCTCAATCCAGTAGTTATGGCTCTAGTAACAAGAGCATTCAAAAACAATCCACTCAAATCTCAATTAATGCACCCTCCAAGGCAATCACAGGTCAAACAATAACAATTTCAGGTAAACTAACCTCAAACGGTAATGGGTTAGCAAATCAGGTGGTATACATTAAAGATGAAGACGTGGCAGATGCTGATGATACTTTAGTCAGAACCACGACTGATTCTAATGGACGATTTAGCGTAAACTGGCAAGTCAAAGATGTGGATTCAAATGATAGGAAACTTTTTGCTACCCTCTTACAGTTTGTTGATCCTACATTTATGATAGCACCAACTGCAAATGGATTTCTAAATGCATTTGAAGTTGGAACAGTCGAGCTTTTTGCTAGTTTTAGTGGAAATGAAAAATATTCTCCATCTCAATCCTGTAAATCTAAAACCACTAGCAACGGTGTAATATTAAAATGCAAAAATAATGTTTTAGCAATTTTGGATAAGAGTGGAGCCATAGAATCAAAAATCATGAATCAGGTTTTAACAGGATTAATTCCTGGCAGTGGGGTATTGACAAATAATTCACAAGATATCTTTGCATTATTACAGAGTAACAGTATTTCTAAAACTGAAGAAAATTTAATAAAAAAATTATTGATTAGTGCAATTGCAGATGAAACAGGAATAGAAGTATCCACTTTTGATCAAGCAGTACAATTACTTGAAAAATCTAGTTCTTCTTCAAGTTCAAGTACTAAATCTACTTCAAATTCATACACTTCCCAGTCATCACCAAGTTATTCGTCAAAAAACAATGTACAAAATAAAATTAATCAGATTAATTATCAATTAGATGTATATCAACAAAAAATTAAAACACTTGAGAGAGAACTACAAAATACAAATTCTTATTTGAACTCCATGGAGAAACGATACAATGTTCACTTGGGAAGTTCATCATCTACATTAACCAATATCTCAAACCAAAAAGAAAACAAATCATTTGGTTCAAATGCCCAGTATTTACTTGACAATGGAATGCATTCTCAACTTGAACAAAAAATTATTAATGAAAATAATAGATTAGATTCTTTGATAAAGAATGTTCAAAGTATAAAGAGTTCGATACAAAAGAAATTCATTGATTCAGATCAAGATGGAATATTCGATTCTGTTGATCAATGTGATTATCAAAAAGAGACTTTTAATGGGTACAAAGACACAGATGGATGTCCAGACACAAAACCAATTGACTGGAAGCAAAAATCTCTAAAATCCCAAAATCTGGTAAATTCTAAAATAATTTCTATGAAATCAGGCATAAATCAGGCTGAAAAATCCCTTTCAGGCGTGTGGTATGATTCAGCTGCTCAATGGAATATTGACCAAGCGTGGACAGAATTATGGTGGGCAAAAAAATACCTAGGTGATTCTGAATGGACACAAAAAGAAGGTGAAAAACTAATTGCAAATAACAATTTCAAAAATGCATTTTACAAATATGAGCACTCAAAAGATACTGCAGAAAAGATAAACATTCATCTAAAGAACATTTCATTTTATCTTGATAAAGCACATAAAGTTCATTATGGAAAATAGAAAATGAAGATAATATTTCTAATGCTTTTAGTTCTAAGTTTCATATTATCGCCAATTTTAGTTGATGCTCATCAAAGTGGTTGCCATAGATGGCATTCATGTCCCTCAGATTCAGGAAGTTATGTGTGTGGGGATTTAGGATATTATACATATTGTCCTAATTACAGCATTCCTAAATCAGAACCAAAAGAAGAACCGCAAAAATACATTCAGCCTCCAATTCCATCTTGGATCAAAAGCAGTGCAAGATGGTGGGCTCAAGATCAAATAGATGACACTACATTTGTGCAGGGAATTCAATATTTAGTTAAAGAAAATATTCTAAAGATTCCTCCAACTGCACAAGGAAATAGTTATGGTGTAAATCAAATCCCAACATGGATAAAAAACAATGCTTTATGGTGGTCAGAGGATACAATTGATGACAAGTCATTTGTTACAGGCATTGAATTTTTAATAAAAGAAGGAATTGTAAATTTAACAAAAAATAACACAATAAAAATTACAAAAGATGATACGAGAAATGACACACAAGAAGATACAAAAAAGAATATTTGTTCTGGTAATGCAAGATGTATTTCAGGAACGATAACTGAAATAATTGATGGTGATACAATCAAAGTTGATGGTCAGTCTATTCGATTTTCATTAGCATCTGCACCTGAACTTGATGATGGTGGAGGAATTTCTGCAAAAAACTTCATTGAAGAAATTTGTCCTGTAGGATCTACTGCAATAGTTGATGAGGATGATGAGCAAACTAGGGGTAGTTATGGGCGTATTTTAGGCGTGATTTATTGCAACGATGTGAATCTTAATGAGGAATTGTTGGTTTCAGGGCATGGACGCATTTCTTCAGCATATTGCTCCTTTAGCGAATTTTCCAATCATGACTGGGCTAGAAAATATGGATGTTAAAATATTGAACAAAAATTTAGTCTGATTGGCCTTTATCAACATGCTTAAGTTCATAATATTCACATTCTGAATATGGGTTGTAGTCACAACTATGTTTTTACTCAAGGGTATTTTGTTTGTACTAAATGTGGTAAACGCTCCTATGGAAGATCATATAAGAAAAAACAAGGAAAGAAAATTGCAGCAGGAGTTACTGTTAGTTTAATACTGATTATTGGATTTTTTGCATACTCTAATGGAATATTTGAAATTAATCCAGCAAAATTAGATGAAACACTTCAAAGCATTCCAAAAGATCTTCCTACCCTTACTAAAAATCTTCCATCAATTCCATTTCAAGTCTCTGAACCAATAAACAAAATTGTAGATTCTTCTGTAAATGAAATTAATAAAATTGAAGAAAAAATTCAAGAGGCAAGTATGCCAGTAGAATCATCAGAAAAGTATGCAGTAGAATCTATTGAATACATTAATGAAAAAAGAATACAAAATGGAAAAAATCCCATTATTCATGATTCTAGAGTCTATGAATTAGCTATGGCAAGGGCAAAAGACATGTACGAATATCAGTATCTTGATCACACAAATCCGATTACAGGAACATGTCCATATAATATGAAATCAAGTTTTGGATTAAAATCTAATGAAAATGTTGCAGAAAATGCATATCTATTTGGAACTGAAACTAATCCAACCCTTTACAATCCTTCTTACACTGAAATAATTAATGGTTGGATGCAGAGTACAGGTCATAGAATGAATTTGCTTAGCTATGAACATGTTGGAGGTTCTGTTGCATGTTATGGTGGTTTTTGTGTTTTCTTGGGATTGAATCATGGACTGTATGGTGAAGGATGTTATACTGCATCAGAAGGACAAGCATATGCATCGAGATTTGATAATTGTACTCCTGAACAAATGAGACAATATGAAAAACTGCAACAAGATTATGACAAGATTCCATCTGTTGTTAATTCTCAAACAGAATATCATAGAGCTATGGAGATGTATAATCAATTAGAAAATTTTAGGTGTTGATTTTGCTAAGACCCTATCTTATAGAAATTCGCTTGATGGGAGAAACAAAAAATCTCACTAAAAAACTCATTTATGATATTTTTCATAAATTCCGTGTTAAAGGCCAGGTAAGAAAAAAACCTGTTCCACATGTTACCTTATTTGGTCCATTTGCATGCAAGAATATTCGTCAAGTAATACATGCTATAGGTGAGGTTGGATCACAATACTCTGAATTACCGTATGAAATTAACGGATTTGATTACTTTGAATTAAAGAAAAAATTTCTATTCATTACAACATCAACAAAGAAAAATGTAGTTTATCTGAAAATAGTTCCAAGTGATGATCTAAAAGACTTTAGACATGAATTGGCAAAAAAATTACTAAAATTTACAGATGCAGTAAATACATCTCATGATTCACGAGACAAATTCAAATTCCATGCAACTATTGCAATGAAAGACATTCATCACAAATTTGATGAGATATGGGAGTATCTCAAAAATTATGATATCAAAACTAAAGGAATGTGTTATCGAATCACACTTCTCAATCAAGGTAAAATTATGTATGAATATGACATGCCCACAAAAAGACTACTAAATCGTAAACAAGCTCTAGGACGAAGACCAAGAGAAAGAACCAGTGAAAATTATCGTACTAGCCAAAGCCAAACTGAAGAAAATCGTTCTAGACGGAGTCATTTTAGACAAGATAGAACTAGGAAAAATTACCGTAGACAAGAGAGTTCTAGACAAGATCGTACTCAACAAAATAGAAGACAAGACAGAACAGGAGGAAATAATCAAACTAAACAAAATACTCGTGAGAGAAGTACATCTACTTTACACGACTGCTATAGCATTTTAGAAATAAGTGAAAACTCTACGTCTGCTGAGATTCATAGCTCTTACAGACGTCTATCTCTCTTATGGCATCCAGACAAACACATTGACTCTACAAGAAAAAAAATTGCAGAAGAACAAATGAAATTAATCAATAATGCAAAAAAAACATTAGAAAGTATGGGTAAATGGGATTAAAGATTGTGGGATTAGAAATGAGCACAATTAGAAATGAGATGGAGAGGTTCTTTCAAAAGACCAACATGGTTAGTACATACAAACCAATGTTCCTGAAGGCTCTCTTGGATTTGGGTGACTTTAAAGAGAATGAAGGTAGTCAATGGGTAAAAGATGATGGAAAAAATCTAGAAGTAGATTTGAATTTTGTAGCAGTTCGATTCATTTACTATTGTCATCCCCTATATTTTAAATTCAAACTAAAACAGCAATTTGGAATTATGACCGTTCTAAGTTACAAGATTTTTGAAGAGTTTGATGTATTCAATGCAAAAAATAAGGTTTCCAAAGTAGAATTCTCAAAGGACAAATACAAAGATGCAAGAGACAGGCTTATCAAAGATGGAATTGATAAAACAGTTTTCAAATTATTGTTAAAGGATTGTAATATTTACACTAGAACAAAAAAATACACTTTCAAAATCTCTAAAGAAAATGTATCTTATCTTAAAGAACACAAGAATCAACTTACAAAAGCATTGAACCATGAACTGTCTTTATTTTTAGGAAGATTCAACAATTCTCCTGACATTCCAGGAAAACTGGAGGAAATCAAGAAACGACCCTCTCTTAACAAGGAAGACTCTTTAGAAAACATTAGACTGGCAAAGAATAGATGTTTTTATTGTGATGAAAAAGGAACAGAGTTTGCTCAAGATCACTTTATTCCTTGGAACTATGTCTATACAACTGAAAAATATAACATGGTTCCCGCATGTACCTCATGTAATTCCTCAAAGCATGACAAGCTTGCAACTCATCAATTTCTAGACAAAATTATTCAGAGAAATAAGAAACTACAACTTTCACTAGCCTACTCTAAATCCTTTATGAAAAGTCAATGGGAGAACTGTCGAATTAATTATCATGGAGAAGATGAATCATTGTGGAAAAATGCTTGAGATGTGGTAAACCCAACGATACTTGCTGGCAAGAATGTTCTAAATGCATCAAAAAATTTTATCCTGAAACCTGATTATTCCTAAAAATGGTTCAAGCCTCTAAAAATTTTACACTCAAAATTTAGTCTAAATCAGAATATTTCCATATAATTTGATTGATCATTTTATTAGATTAGAAAATGATGTGAAAATGTGAAATCATTATTAATTATTGTAATAGTGTTTGTTTTGTTAATTCCAACATCTGTTTTTGCTGAAATTTCTATCTCTGATAATGGAGGAGACTGTTCTCTAATAGGTGAATGGCATTCAAATTCAAAAACTTGTACTTTGAATACTGATACAAATGAGAATATTATAGTCAACGGGAATAATATCACATTAGACGGAAATTCTCATTATGTTATCGGTGGTAATGATAATTCAGGTACAATTCAATCAAGATCATGTATTTCTGTAGATGCAAAATTCGGTGTTATCATAAAGAATTTTGAAATTAAAAATTGTGCAATAGGAATCTCCTTCCAAGATGTACAAGAAAGTACAATTGAAAGGAATATTATTTCTGAAAATTTGGCTGGAGGCATCCATATGACACAATCAAATGACAACATCATCAAAAACAATCAAATCATAAAGAATCCAAATGGTGGAGTAGCCATCAATGGGAATAATAATTTAATTGAAAAAAATACCATTACAGATAATTCTCATTTGTATTTAGAAAACGAATTACAGGGTGTTGGGTTAAGTCTAAATCTAAAAAATTCTATTGACAATATCTTTCGTTCTAATATAATCAAAGGTCACAAAATAGGCATGAATTTTGATGGTGTTTTATTGAAAAATAGAGTTTTAGAAAATTCTGTTTCAAATAATGAAATTGGAATTAATTTGAATACAAGTGAACAGTTTCTTGTTTTGGAAAATATTATAGAGAATAATGAGATTGGTATTTCTAGTCGCATGTATGGTGGAACTGGAGGAAAAAATACTATTGAAGAAAATACGATTAGTCGAAACAATGAAGGAATACATTTAGAATCAAAACTAAACATTTTAACAAAAAATACTATTTCAAATAATTCAGAATACGGATTACGTATTGCTGACAGAACTACCCTTACAATGGATTTAGATAATAAAATATTCAACAATAATTTCATTAATAATGCTAGACATGTTTTTCATGGGGAAGCAAATTCTTTCACTGTGAATGGTTTTGGAAATTATTGGAATGATTTTAGTTCTAACTGTGTAGATGTAAATTCTGATAAAATTTGTGATGAACCATATCCATTTTCTTCAGGTACTGTAGGTGTTGTAGATAATGATGTTTGGGTAGAAAAAGATGGATGGCTAACTTCTGATGTGAAAGAAATAATGCCGATCTCTGAATCTAAACAGATAGTTTGTCCTCAAGGTTTTGAACCAATTAATGGTAAATGTCCAGACAAACCAGTGATTGAATCAGATATTGAACCTAAATTAGGACTTGCGTCTTTTGTCGACAAATCAAAAGATCCTCAATCTTATGTAGATAGATACAACAATGAACCAGAATACAAGAAATGGTTTGATGATAACTACCCACAATATGATTCCATTGAGCAAGCTGTAGGTCTAGAATTGATTGAGAAGATTCCTGGGTGGGTTAAGAACATCTTTGGATGGTATGCTGCAGATCAAGTTTCTGAAGATGAATTACTTAACGCAATAAAGTATCTGATTAATGAGAAAATCCTGGTAGTGAATTAGATTTACGCCTATCTGCGTCCCAATTTGTCCCCAATTTGGTGGCTGAATCCCCGTGGGCCCATTTTTGTATTTAAAATAAGAACAAAAATATGATTTTTCATTCTATATTTTTGATTTCTAAACGTATTTCTCTTAATTCTGCTTCTAATTTTTGCTTATTTTCTTTAGAGATAGAATTGTTACATAATTTTTCTAAAATTAAAAATTCTTTGTCCTTTAATGAGGAAAGATAACTATTCTCATTCATAACTTTTTAGGATATTTTTTGAACTTAAGATTTCCTTTCATTCTCAAGCATGAAATTATATTTCTTGAGGGTGAGACTTGATTAAATATGATGAGATACAATGGATTGTGGATGTCTGAAAAAGAATTCCCTCTTGAAGATATCACAAATAAAATAAAAAACATTTCACTAGAACCTGAAATTAGATTTTGTGGTTTAATTGATAGTGATGGCGAATTAATTACAGGTCAATTCAAAACCGGAATCATTCCTCTTGAAAATGATTCGCGACGAAGGCAAATGTTTCAAGAGTTAGCACATAGAGTTGCAAATAGAACTAACTTTGATGCTAATTTGGGTAGGGTAAAATATTCTGCTTCTAGGAGAGAGGAAGTTGTTATGATGAGTTTTCCTATTGGAAAATATATCATAATGGTTGTTGCTGAACCCAGTGTGAATATTGACAGACTAGGTTGGAAAATTATCGACAAGTTAGGGCAACAATGGTCTGAATTTCAAGGATTCTAATTAAAATAAAAAATTAATTTGTAGGGTTCATTGCCGCTGCCCTTTCTTTGACTTTTTTATCTATTAGTGCATTAACATATTCCCCTTGTTGTACTTTACAATCTCCAATATTTACTGCAAAGCCATCAAAGGTTTCTGCAATACATCCTGCTTCAGTTACTGCTATCACCTTCACCCTTTCAATATATTCATCAGGAGATACATACCACATTAAATATGCAAATAGGGCTAAAGCTCCTATGAGTATAACACCTCCAACAATCAGAATGGACTTCCTGCTAGATGAATTACTTGATTGATTGTTTACTGCAGACATGTATTCTTTATGCAGTTTTTAAATAAAAATGAAAATGTACATTTTCAAAGATGGTTTTTAACAAAACAAATCATACATAAAATAATTTTCTTCAAATGACTTTACAAAAGTAATCTTTGAATATTATGACAGTTTTTTAAGTAATTCTTGTTTTTTTGGAATTCCTGTAAATTCTAATTTACTGTCAATTACAATCCCTGGAGCAGTAAATATTGGATATCTCTCTAAATATTCCGGTTTTTCTGTAACATCTATAATTTCATATGACATTTTTAACTCATTCAGCATTTTTTCAACTATCTTACAATTTTCACAAGAAGGAGTTGTCAAAATCTCTATTTTATGACTCATTTTCAAATTGCTCTGGATTATTTTCGAATGCCCATCTACAACTAGCACAACAAAATCGATATTCTTTGCCTTTGTGCATTAATATTTCTCCTTTTTCTCCAATCTCCATTCCACAAACAGGATCTTTCATGTATTCACCATTTTCAATTTAATTATAGAACGTACAAGAATTGGGCTTAAAATTAACACTGCTAACAAAGCAGGATAGAAGATTTTAAAATCTTTTCCAGAACCTTCGTGTTCATGAGTATGTTCTTCCATTTCAAATTCAGAAGGAATTGAAGTCATTTCAATTAAATTATTCCATCCTTGATGGATGAATGTTTCTTCATACCATTCATGACCTTCTGGGAGGCCATTGACAATCAAAAATGCTCCAATTACTATCAACATCCATCCTGATGCTTGTTCAATTGATTCTCTTTTGACTGTAAGACTTTTTGTTGCATTAATTCCGATTATTGCAAGTACTGACATCAAAATCAAAGGAATTGATCTTCCTACACCATGTACAATGCCTAACGATGCTCCAACTTCAATGCTCCCTGTTCCTGCAATGTAAATGAGGAGCCAATAAAATAGAGGGTTAGGACAACCTACTCCAGCGTTTCCCAACAATAAACCCATAAAAAATGATTTTGTATATTCTCCACGTTTTTGAATAAATTTAGGAGTGCCTGAATAAGATGGTAATCTTAAAGAAATTATTTTTAATTGAGATAATCCAAAAACAAAAGCTGCAAGTCCTGCTATCAAAAACATTAGAGTAGATGCTTGATCTAATGACGCAGTTTGTCCTATTGCAGAAATTCCTACACCATAAGATGCGATAGTCAAGGTTAAACCCAAACCAAAAAGCAATGCCATTGTTAGTCCTTTTTTGTATCCTTGTCCCATACTCAATGGAACAATTATGAATACAAGAGGCAGGGTGCATGGTAAAACAATCATTGACAAACCTGCAACATATGCAATCATTACCCATGAAAGAAATGTAGTTTGTTCTTCTTCTTCAATTACAAAAGTTGACCCTAAAGAAAAAATGACTCCAATAAAGATAAACGAAAATAAAATAAATGCAATTAAGACCATCGATTTTTTTGCAAGTATCTCTGTAGACACACAAGATATGCTCTTTTTTTGATATTTAACACGTGACCTACGTTTACGATATCTTTCTTATTTTCGTCATTAAACAAAGATTATTAGCCATAATTGACCCTGAGAAAATATGGCAGAATTTTCATCAGACGAGAAAACCCTTCTTGTTCAATATGGAATTAAAAAATACGAAAACGAAGAAACAATCTTTGAAAAATTAAAGTCAATATTACCTGAAAAAGACATTCAAAGAAATATTGACACTCTTCTTGGAACTCAGCGTGTTAGAAGAATAGGCCCTGAAAACCTTCAAAATAATGAGAGTCATACTGAATTACCAGAACTTCCAGAACACCTCAAATCCATAATTGACAATCTTTAATCTGAAAAATTCTTAAGCTACTATATTACATGATTTTGATATGAATAAAGTAATTTTATTTTCTAGCATTCTAGCTTTAACTTTTGTTTTCGCTTTTTCAACTGGTTCTGCTTTTGCACATCCACATACAGGACAAGTTCTCATTAACGGCCATACACATGAACCTCAAACTGAAATTATTCCATTAAGCGGAAATATTGCACTTGAAAAATCAACTGTCTTTTTCCATTCTCCTGAAGAAAACTCACTGCCATGGGCCTTTGTAGAAGGGAAAATTGCAAATCATGTTGAAGGCTATCCCGTAATCATTCAAATTTTCAAAGAAAATGATGCAATTCACTTTGCTCAAACAAATGTGGAGCAAGATGGTGGATATGAGTACAAATTCAGAGTACTGAATTCTGAAAATGGTGTTACAAGTAAAATATTTGATGGGGATTATTTAGTAAAAATTTTCAAGGTAGTGTACCTTAACCCTGGAAATCTGATCTAGAATCCACGTAATCCTTGTGGGCGTACAATCTCTGGATGCTGCTTCATCCATTCTACTTTCTCTAACATCTCTTGCTTGTCTTGAGGGAATGTCCCCTTTACTGTATATGCATTAGAACCATGATTTACTCTAAAAATAATTTCATCTTTAGTTTCAATCTGATTTATCAAATCATACAGTTCTTCTAATGATTCATCATCGTTAATTCTAACAAATTCTCCTTCATACTTGTCAATGAATTCTTGTTTGATTCCATTTTCCAAGTATAGTGTTAGTGCACCAACATAGTTTGGTGAACATGCACTAAGTACTTCTGCAGTTCCTTTGATATGTTCTTTTGAATATTTTTTTCCACCTAATCCTAAAATTACCATACATGACATAACATAGCCTGCATCTTTTGCTTTGTTAACGGATTTGATGATTGTTTTTGCAATGGCACCTTTTGTTACTTTTTTCAAAACAATATCTGAGCCACTTTCAATTCCTAAATAGAACATGTCTAAACCTGCCTCATTCATTTTTTTCAGTTCTTCTGATGTTTTCTTTAAAATGTTCATAGGCATTGCATAGCAAGAAATTCTTTCAATATTTTGAAATTTTTCTCTGATATATTTTACAATTTTAATCATGTATTCTGAATCAATATTTAGTGCATCTCCATCTGCAAGAAAAACTCGTTTTGTGTCAGGCAAATAACCTGCCATCATGTCAATTTCTGCTTTAACATCTTCCCATGGTCTTTCAGAATATTCTTTTGATCTGTACATGTCACAAAATGAACATTCGTTAAATGAACAACCAAGAGTCACTTGAAATATCAGTGATCTGGCTTCTGATGGTGGTCTATACAATGGCGCATCATAATTTAACATCATTTTCTATTTCACTAAAATTTGTCTGACTTGTTTTTTATACTTTCTACTTTTTTTTATTTCAGAATACCTTTTAGTAGTAAATGGGAAGAAATTTCATAAATTATGGCAAATGATCCTGATGCAAAAAGACTCTTGTGGTTTGTATTTGCAGGTTCACGAGGGGGATTGAATCGATTAAAAATAATTTCAAAATTAAAGGAAAATCCGTTTAACACTAATCAATTAGCAAAAGAACTGGGTCTTGATTACAAGGCAATTCAGCATCATATTAGAGTTTTAGAAAAAAATAACATGATAAGTAAAGTTGGAGAAAAATACAACGTCAACTATTTTATCTCAACTTTTCTTGAAGTAAATATGGAGACATTTGAAGAAATTGAAGGAAAACTGGATAAAAGTAAATAAAAGCTCAATGGGTGTTTTACACTAAATGGAATCTACTTCTCTAGTGTTGTCTATTGTCTCAATTGCAAACATGGGGATACTTGGAATTCTAATCTACATATTTGGAAAAATGTATGTCAAAACTAGAGCACAACTTCCATTAGGCATGATAGTTGTTGCAGGGATGTTATTTTTGCATAATGTCATTGGAGCATTTGCTTACTTTTCTATGGAAGAGATTTTCTCACATGAAATTTTTCCATACATGTTAGGAGTGGGAATTGCCGAGCTTATAGGATTGATCATATTTTTGAAAATCACTTTAGACTAATCTTAGTTTATTTGTAACAAATGATGTTCTAATACGTGCTTCAAGAATATCTAAAATTAAACAAAAATGTTCTCATAGCATTTGCAGCGTCAATAATTATCTCAGCTATAATTGCTCAAATATTATCTGATCAAGCTGATTATCTCAATACAACATACACAACAATTGCAGATTATGTGATCTATTTTTCAGTTTTCAGTTTCTTATTTTATATCGATAATAGAAAAAAATATCGACTAGATTCAGGAAAAACTGATACTGCAAAATTAAAAGATGATCTAAAAAAACTAATTACTTCTCTAGGAATTGCCGAAGTTGTATACACTGCAGCTAGATGGATATTACAATATTATTTTCTAACCATAAATTATGATCCATACCTTGCATCTATTGCATCACAAGGAATATCTACAATTATTTACATGATAGTACTAAATCTGACTGTGAAAATAACGAGGTTGTATAAAGATGGGAGTTAATATTTACGTTGATGGGTCTGGTGGATCTGATAGTGGATATGGATATTTTGTTAAGGAAACAGGAGAGTCATTCTATGAAAAAAAACCTGCGCTGACTAACAATCAGGCAGAATATCTTGCAATAATTTCTGCACTAAACAAATATGCTGATTCAGATGAAGAAATTATTATCCACAGTGACTCTAAAAATACTGTAAACCAACTGAATCATGAATTTGCAATAAATAATGAGGAATTAAGAAATCTTGCACGAGAGGCATGGTCAATCATGGGAAAATTTTCAAATTTATCTATTGTATGGGTTCCTAGAAAAGAGAATTTAGCTGGAAAAATGCTGGGAAGCTAAAACTAGAGATCAGAAATTTCCATGAATAACTTTATTATACAAAATCCTTAGATTCAACATATCATGGCAGATTCTGTCTTTTTATCTCCAAAATCAATTGCAGTTATTGGAGCATCCGACAAGAGAGGAAGTGTTGGAGCAACTATCACATCAAATATTATGAATGGTTTCAAAGGAACTGTTTTTCCAATTAGTCCTTCAAGGGATACAGTATTTTATAAAAAAGCATACAAGAGTGTTTTAGATGTTCCAAAATCAATTGATCTTGCAGTTATTGTAATCAAAAATACACTGGTTGCTCCAGTTTTAGAAGAATGTGGAAAGAAAAAAGTCAAAGGTGTTATCATTATCACCGCAGGTTTCAAAGAAGTAGATGAAGAAGGAGCAAAGCGTGAACAAGAAATTAAAGACATAGCTAAAAAATACAAAATACAGATCATTGGGCCAAACTGTCTTGGTGTCATGAATCTTGACCCAAAAACAATGATGAATTCTACTTTTCTAAAAGTCACACCAAAATCTGGAAAAATTGCACTTGTATCTCAAAGTGGTGCAATCTGTGCAGCACTAGTTGAAGATGCAAGTGCTCAAGGAATTGGTTTTTCTGCAGTTGTAAGTCTTGGGAATAAAGCTGCAATGAGCGAAGTTGACATTCTAAAGATTCTTGCAAATCACAAACAAACCAAAGTCATTGTAATGTATCTTGAAGACATGGGAGATGGCCAAGAATTCCTCAAAGTTTGTAAAAATATTACTAAAAAACTCAAAAAACCTGTTCTTGTTCTCAAATCAGGACGTAGTCCTGAGGGTGCAAAGGCTGCAATGTCTCATACCGGAGCACTAATGGGCTCAGATGAAATCTATGATGCTTTACTAAAACAATCAGGTGCAATACGAGTAGACACTATGGAGGAACTCTTCGATTATGCTACAGCATTTTCAAAACAACCACTTCCAACAGCAGGTGGTTTAGTTATCGTATCCAATGCAGGTGGACCTGCAATAATTTCTACTGATGCTTGCTCTAAAGCAGGAATTAGGATGGCCAAAATTGATAGCATTCGTCCAAAAATCGATGAGGTTATTCCTCCTTGGGGGAGCTCTAGAAATCCAGTAGACATTGTAGGTGATGCTGATTTTAATAGATTCCACAATGTTTTAGATAGAGTTCTAAAACATCCAAAAGTTGGTTCTGTTATTACCATGTGTACTCCTTCTGGTACTCTCAACTATGACAAACTAGCAGAAGTAATTGTTGCAATGTCAAAGAAATACAAAAAGACAATGCTTGCAAGCTTGATGGGATTGGATGAGGGAATTACTAATAGAGAAATTTTATCCAAGGGAGATGTCCCTTATTACACATATGCTGAAGGAGCAATTAGAACTTTAGCTGCAATGATAAAGTTTGCAATTTGGGTAAATACCAAAGAGGGAAAAATTACTAAATTCAAAGTTAACAAAGCAAAAGCAAAGAAGGTCTTTGATAAAGTGAAAAAAGAAAAGAGACCAAATCTTCTAGAAGAGGAAGGACAAGAAGTTCTCAAAGCTTATGGCTTACCATTGCCCCAAAGTGCACTTGCCAAAAATGAAACAGAAGCAGTAAAGATTGCAAAAAAGATTGGATATCCTGTAGTGATGAAGATTGCATCACCCCAAATAATTCACAAGTCTGATGCTGGCGGCGTCAAAGTAAACTTGAACAATGATTCTGAAGTTAAAGATGCATTCAAAACAATTATCAAAAATGCCAAAAAATACAACAAAAACGCTGAGATCAAAGGCGTATTGATTGTAGAGATGGTAAAAGGTGGGAAAGAACTCATCATTGGCTCAAAACTTGAGCCTGGATTTGGCCCTGTAATTATGCTTGGAATGGGTGGAATCTATGTTGAAGTTCTCAAAGATGTAACATTCAAGCTAGCCCCTGTTACTGATAAAGAGGCTGATGACATGATAGCATCAATCAAGACGCAAAAATTACTACAGGGAGTTAGAGGGGAAAAACCATCTGATATTGTGAAACTTTCTGAATGTATCCAAAGATTATCACAACTAGTTTCTGACTTTAAGGAGATCAAAGAATTAGATATGAATCCTGTACTAGTCATGGAAAAAGGAAAAGGATGTAGAATCCTTGATGTCAGAATTGGACTCTGATCGCAATTCCTTCCTGAAATTTATCTCGCACAAATTTAGAATATTTATACAACTTCAAGATGAGTAGTATTACATGTCTAATACTTTAAAGACAATTAGAACAGGTGACGATTACATTGAAAGTCTTAGAGGTCGCGATCTCAAAATTTACCTCTTTGGAGAATTAATCGAGAATCCCGTTGATCATCCAATTATTAGACCATCGATTAATGCTGTTGCAGAAACTTATGATCTTGCAGTACGTGAGGCAGCATTAGCTTCTGCGGATTCATCAATTACTGGATTGAAAGTTAACAGATTTTTACACATTGCAGAAAGTGCAGAAGATTTAGTTTTACAAAATAAAATGCAGAGAAAACTTGGACAAAACACTGGAACATGTTTCCAGAGATGTGTTGGAATGGATGCCATGAACGCTTTACACTCTACTACATTTGAAATTGATGAAAAACATGGAACCGATTACCATAAAAGATTCTTAGAATTTGTAAAGATGGTACAGAAAGAAAATCTTGTAATTGGTGGTGCCATGACTGATCCTAAAGGAGACCGAAGTAAGGGTCCTTCAGAACAAGATGACCCTGATCTATTTACACGAATTGTAGAAACTGATGATAAAGGAATCTATGTTTCAGGCGCAAAAGCACACCAAACTGGATGTATCAATTCCCATTGGATTCTTTTGATGCCTACAATTAGATTGACAGAAGATGATAAAGATTGGGCAGTTGTTGGAGCAATTCCTGCAGATGCAAAAGGAGTCACTTACATTTACGGTAGACAATCTTGTGACACAAGAAGTATGGAAGAAGGTGATATTGATGATGGTAACGCAAAATTTGGCGGCCAAGAAGCCTTGATAATTTTAGATAAAGTGTTTATTCCATGGGACAAAGTATTCATGAATGGTGAATACGAATTTGCATCAATGCTTGTAGAGAGATTCACATGTTATCATAGACGTAGTTATGTATGCAAAACAGGTCTGGGTGATGTGTTAATTGGTGCAGCAGCAACTATTGCTGATTACAATGGTGTTCCAAAAGTCTCTCATATCAAAGATAAAATTATTGAGATGACTCATCTTAATGAAACAATTTTTGCTGCAGGTATTGCATCATCTCACCAAGGACATAAGATGAAGTCAGGTGTATTTCTAAATGATGATATGCTTGCTCAAGTTTGTAAACACAACGTCACAAGATTCCCATATGAGATTAGTAGACTGGCACAAGATATTGCAGGTGGTTTGGTAGTTACATTACCATCAGAAAAAGACTTTAGACATCCAGAAGCAGGACCACTACTTAAAAAATATCTTGCTGGAAGAAAAGGTGTTGATGTTGAAAATAGAATGAGAATTTTGAGATTAATTGAAAACATGACTTTGGGAAGAAATGCAGTTGGATATCTTACAGAATCAATGCATGGTGCAGGATCACCACAAGCCCAAAGAATCCAAATTCAAAGACAAATGCAAGTTGGATACAAAAAGAATTTGGCAAAGAATTTGGCTGGAATCAAAAATGATATTGAGGAACCAAAAGAACCATCTGAATACTTTAAACGAGTTTTCAAAACTAAAGATTCTGTTCTTTAGAAATTATTTCAAATTTTACTATTTTCAAGAGGTTTTATTATCAATTTTCCTAACGAATGTACTTTCAACCTGTCTGTTCATTTTTAACTAACAGGTCTTTAATAGCAAAACTCTAAAACTACATTTAATGACTTTTTCAAAAACAAACTTTCGAAAACCACTGCTAATACTTCCAGTATTACTTGCAATTGGATTAATGATTGTGATGCCTATTGGAGTTTCAGCAGCCAAACCCAATCAAATTCCTTCTGATGGATTAATTCCTGAATTACAAGCTGTTGTACCTGACTCTCTTCAAGTTGTACACACACAACAATCAGATATACTTCGATTTACTAATGGAATTGCTAATTTAGGTCCTGGACATTGGCAAATGGAACCAACATTCCCTAATGGCCCAGATGGAAATGTAATTGCCACTCAACAAATTCTTGATGTAGATGGAAATGTTGTATATGATAAGGTAGTAAGTGTATTTACATTCCATGAAGATCACAATCATTGGCATATTGCTGATGTCACTGAATTTAGTGTTCATCAAGGTTCTCCTGACGGTCCACAAATAGGAGATTCAAACAAAGTTACATTTTGTATTGAAGATGTTTATGCTATGGTAGGAAATTCTAATACTGCTGAAAGAATCTTTTGGGATTGCACAGTTAGTCTCCAAGGAGTTCAAGCAGGTTGGGCTGATCAATACCATCAATCAACACCTGGAAATCAAGTAGATATTACTGGAATTTCTGATGGACTCTATTATTTGGTTCATAATGTAAATCCTGATGGTTCATTCATCGAAAGTGATACAACAAACAACAAAGCATGGACAGAGTTTATTGTTACACACAAAAACAATGGTCAAGTAAAAATCACTGAGACTGGAAATACTTCATGTGATTTACTTCCTGATTCAATCTACAAACCAGCTTTATGTGGCGCAGTAACTGCTAATCGCGGTTAATTCTTTTTTCTTTTATTTTTTATCTGATAGATTACACTAGCTGGTACTGCCACATACATTCCCAAATTCATCAAAATCACACCTATTCCATAACCTAATACTTCAGTTTCTGTTTCTGCATATTCCATTACAGACAATGTTGATAGCAATGGAGTGATTCCAATTTTTACAAATTCCTTGAATACTGGACTTTCTCTTTCCATGTCTGCCACATATGGTGAAAATGAATAATAGAACTGGTTAAATCCTGTCATGAATAACGAACCTGTTTGTGTCTTCATCAACTGATTATCTCTGATTTCTCTTAACAATTGAATCTGTGGTGCCATTTCAGAGCCATATGCTGCAGTAGCAATGAGACAACCTCCACCCTCAGTAGTATCAACAATCCAACACTTTCCATCTATCAGTTCAGCATCTTCACCACATTCAGTTTTTATTTCAATATTATTTTCATTTGATTCTTCTAAAATCGATTCTTCTAATTCTTTTTGTTGTTGTGCAATCTCTTGAGGAATTTCTTTTATGTTAACAGATTTTGTATCTATTTTTCCTTCTTCTGCCTCTTTTGCACTTTCTTGAATTTCTAAACTATAATACATTCTACTGGCTTCGATTAGTTTTTGATATCTATCTGGTTCTGAATATAACCATAAATCATCATTGTACAAATTTCCACATAACCTTGATTCAATAGAGTGATGATGATGTTCAAAAAAATCATTTCCCATAAAATAATACAGTTGGTAATTTTCTTCACACCATTCTATCCCATTTAATGTCAAGCCTGCAGTATCACGAAATGGAGTTTGTGCGTATGCAGAGCCGACTAAAAATAATATTGAAAAAACAAGAAAATATTTCAATCAGGAATTTTCTTTTCTACTACTTCATAAATGATACTACTCTTGAAACTAATGATTTCTTAGGATCCTTTTTTAGTAAATTTGACGTAATTATACTACCAAGCAAGCAGGACGATCTATTGCTCTTGTTATGTGGCATATGTGAACCTGTTTGCCTGAAAAATTTACAATACTAGTATTCTTTGTCTTTTTTCTTTGGACTTTCTTTAGATTCTGATTCGTTATTATTGATGGAATCTTCAATCCCTTGTAACTTCTCATCAATTTCTGATGTTTTTGTTATGTTTTCTGGTTCATCAGTATCATCTAATTCCTCATTATCTCTTGAATTTTCAACATGTTCAGAATACTCAGAATCCTTTACAATTTTATCAATGTCTGATAATTCTTCAATGGTTTCAGTATTCATTGAATCTAATGGATCCGTAAATGTAAGTTCTTTTTCATTTTTCTTTTTTATTACTTGTTTTACTACCATTATTCCAATAACTACTGCAATAATGACATAGTTGGTTGGAGGTTTTAGTAATTGAGTAACATATCCTACTTGAGGAATTGTATATGCAACTTTTCCAATATATTCCTCCTCTGTAATTGGAAAGTCTGTTCCAGGAATTGATGCTGGATTTGCATCTCCTTTGGTTCTAATTGTTTTAGGATCCTCCTCCATTATTGAGGCGACTCTATGTACAATAACTCTGTCGTGGTCTGATGGTCGATTAAACACAATGATGTCTCCTATTTGGATATCTTCAAAGTCTACGTGACCTGAAACTATCAAAACATCATAAACTTCTAAAACCGGAATCATACTTCCACTTGCAACTACATAAAATGGATTTTGTGTTCCAAATGCTACTTGTAAACCAATCCAAATAACCAAAACCCCTACAGCGACAATTATGATGTCTTTAACTACTCCTTTAGAGATTGATCTTTTTGCCAATTACATTATCGCCTAAACTACCATTGATTAAATTTACTCAGAATCAGATTTTGGTTCCACATTCTTCACAGAATTTGGAGCCCTCTTTGTTAGTAAATCCACAACTAGAGCATTTTCCTGCTTGAACTTTTACTTCGGGACTTCCTAATAGGACAACCTGACCTATCTTTTTGATGCTATTCCATGGAATACTGCCTTCTGTCCCGTCTTCTTTAGTGATTACTAAAACCATTGATTGTGTAGAGTCAATTCCAACTTGTTTTGCAGTTCCTATCATGTTTGCATTTTCATCAAATACACTTTTTCCTTCAATTGATGTAACTGAAGTTGCAGGACCTGGTTGGGTAGTAGTTGCTTGTGTAGTTGTAGGTTGTGGTACTACTGGTTGCGGTACTTGTTGTGTTGTAACTTCTTGTTGTGGTGCACTTTGAACTTGAGGTTCTAATGGTTTTGCACTTCCGACTTCACCTGCTTCATCTTCTTTTTTGAAATCTCTGTATTCTGCAATTGAGGCATTACATGAATTACAAATGTATTGACCTCGTTCTGCAAGAATTAAATTTTCTGCAACTTCTTCATTTGGATTCTCAAATTCAATTTTTGGAGGACCTTCAAATTCTTTCTCACAAGTATTGCAAAAATGTTTAGTAATTTTATCAGGATCTAATCTTCCAATTGGTGCCAAAAATAGATCTGGACCGCCTAGGTTACCTTTCATTTGTTGTTCATCTGTAACTGTGGCCATAACATAGCCTCCAGATCCTCGTAATTTTTTAAGTCTAAGTTCTGAACTCATATCTGAGATTTAGCAAAACGTCATTTAAGTATATATCAAAATTAATTTTCCAACAAAAAATACGGTGCTAATTCTGGTGAACGTTTTTAGGTACGTGCAATAAAATAATGATAGAATGGCTGTAACACAAATTTCAGATGCAAAATCATGGGAAGTAGATGTGATAAATTCTGACATTCCTGTATTTGTAGACTTTTGGGCCGAATGGTGTGGTCCATGTAGAATGGTAGGTCCAGTAGTTGAAGAACTGGCAGCTGACTATGACGGCAAAGTAAAATTTGTCAAGGTTAACGTTGATGAGGCCAATGAATTGGCATCAAAATACAATGTCTTTAGTATTCCAACTTTAATCCTCTTAAACAAAGGTGAAATAGTTAGCCAACAAGTAGGTGCTGCATCTAAAGAATCATACCAAGGTATGATTGATAGAGCACTTGCATAAATTCAAACACATATTTTCCACTTTTTTGATCCTAAAGTAATTAATATTCCAAAAACCGAGTGTGATTATGTCATTTGGTGAAGTAGATACACTAAACATGCTCTTTGACAAGCTACAGAGCTTGTTTGATGAATCTCAGGGATACTATGAATCATTTCTTGATACAAACAACATGTACAAGAAAGGCCAACTTAGTGACAAAGAATTCTTTCAAAAACTAGGTGATTATACAGTTGCATATTCTGCATTAGAATTTTTAGCAATCAAAGTAATATTTGAATTAAAAAAATCAATTGGTTCTGGCTCTGGAAGCACACAGTCTCCCGGTTTGATGCCTGGAATGGGTCAACCAGGAATGATGGCAGGTGGAATGGGACAACCACCAAGAGCAGGAACTGCACAGAATCCTGTAGGTGGAGGTCCACCAGGAATTGTTTCTGCACAAGAAGCATTTGGAGATATTGGAACATTACCATCACCTGATCCATCTTTGATGCCAAGACAAACAATGCAACCACAAGGTGGAAACGGATGTTCCTCATGTGGTGCAACACTCAGAGCAGGTGCAAAGTTTTGCACAAAGTGTGGCGCTAAAGCATAAAATTAGTAATTAAAAATTATTTTCTTATTCTTGTGTTGTTCCACATTCAGGACAGAATTTTGCAGTAGAAGAAAGACTGGTACCGCATTCAGAACAAAACTTTCCACTTGAAATTTGTTCATTGTATGCATTTCCAACAAGAGCTGAACTTTTTACTGCACCTGATGGCACGTATGTTTCATCGTCAATCAGGACTGGTTCAAAGTCTTGTTCTACCAAATATGTCATCATTCTTGGAACTGCTTTCCCTTCATTTTTTGGATCTGGAACTGAATCACCCAACCAAAATGCAAATCTCATCAAAGTTAATTCTGGTGTAGAGAATGCTAGTGTATGCTTTGACATGTAATCTTGTGCAGCTTTTTTGCCGTCAAAACCTTCCATGATGATGATATTTTTTATTTATGTATAATAGTTTCTGGAAAAGTGGACCGGGAGGGAATCGCACCCCCGACATCCTCGTTGCGAACGAGGCATTATACTCCTAAACCACCGGCCCTCAGAATACCTCTTTTCAGTTGTTCTTTTATTCATTTTCTCAAGAAAGTTAACTAATCTCCATTGAAATCTATCCAGATTACTTGCAAAATTAGTTTTCATTAATTACTTCAAAATGCATTGGGGCGTATGAAATGCCCTTTTCCACTCTAAAGGAAATATCCCAAATTCCAAAGAATTTACATTTTGGACATTCTTTCAAATCTTTTGATGATACAGGAGTAAAATAATGATTCACTGCACTTTTTGCTCCATCAAATGGATGTGTGTGATGAATTTTTCCATCAGGACGAACAAATACAATCTCTCCTTTTGAATTGAGTGGAATTTCACTTCCAATAAAAAATACAGGATCATCTACTCCATAAGTTCCATCTAAAATGGCAAACGGTCCTGAATACAAATTATTTGAAAGCATCTCATATTCATCACTTTTTGAAATTTCCTTAAATTCAGAATTTATAGAATGTGTTGAAGTATCTGTGTTGGTATCGTCTAGAACAACAGTGATGATTATTGCAGTCAAAATAATAATTGGAATCCCAAGAATAATCTTGGGATTTTTAATATTCATCTTGAGTCATCTCCAAAACATTTGTTACACAATACTTGACATGATTCGGTCAGAGACACTGGTACATTACTTGACCAACATCTATGACAGAGACCCACAAAAGTTGGGACATATGGGGAGGAAGAGTTTCCCCGTATGGTTGAATCATGTGTTTTATGGCTTATGCAAGAGCAGCGACTGTGTGACATAGGATCTCCTCACCATACATGCATTGACTGTGGAATCTAACTTCGGTAGGTTCTGTGCACTTCATACAAACTAGTTGAATTGGTTGGTTGCAATGAAAACACTTCTTTACAACATCCAATTCACATCCACACTGTCTACATAATGTATCTGGCATTTTTTTACCTCAGGGAAAATTTCTCCTACCAAATTTCCATTTGGAGATAACTTCTTCACATTCTGAAGAAATTTTTTGTACAGACGACTCTACAGATTTTCTGATCTGTTTGAGTGATGAATTACATTTCATCTTTTTGTACCTCCAGATTATTCTACTGATACTATCTTGCCTTGGGGTTTTTCCTTGACAAGCGACAATGTCAGTTCTAAGATTCCATTTGCATATTTGGCTTTGGCAGAGCTTTCATCTACTTTTGATGGCAGAGGTATTTTTTTCTCATATTTCCTCTCTCCACGTTCAGCAGATATCAAAACTTGTTTATCTGACACATTCAGTTTGATATCTGATTTTTCTATTCCTGGTATCTCAGAGACCAGTTTAACTGTATTTTCTTTGTCATTTACTGACACCTCTACAAATGGAACTCTTATTTTGGAATCTCTAAGAGAGTTTGTAGATTTAGTATTTCCCCATTCAGTAACATGAGGAATACCGTTTTCACCTACAGTCTTTACATAACCGTAGTAGTATGGCACAAAAGTTTGGGATGTGCCTCTTTGATTTTCAAAGACATCACCCATTGAAAAAAAGGGATTTGATAATCTTCGAAATACGTGTTCGAATTGGTCATCAAACATCTTTTAATCACCAAATTATCGTAATGGTGAAAATAAAATAAAAATATTGTGGATAAATTATCCATTCTTATGAGATGATAGAAAGCATTTTCACTGGTCATCTCAACGCATAATAGCATCAATCTCATAAAATTTACAGATGACGTATGATACTCTAATTGCTGACTCACACGTTATTCTTCCTCAAGGAATGGTTGACAAAAATATCATTATTGATGAGGGAAAAATTGTTGGATTTACTACAGATACGCCTGCATGTGATCATAAAATCAATGGAGCAGGACTAGTTTCAGTTCCAGGACCAATTGATACACATGTTCACTATGGTGTTTATTCTCCAATTAATGAAGCTGCAAAAACTGAATCTCATGCTGCAGCAATAGGTGGAATCACTACGATGATGCGAATGCTTAGACTAGGTGATCCGTTTTCCATCTCTTTACAAGCCCAACTTGATGCTGCATCTGAAAATCATTATGTTGATTATGCAATACATGCTTCTGTTTTTACGCCACAACAAATCAGTGAGATGAATTTGTGTGTTGAAAAAGGAATTACTTCTTTTAAGATTTACATGAATCTTGGTGGTGAGGTTGGACATGTATACATGGATATGCCACCTAATTCCCAAAACCTTGTTGCAGCTCAAGTAGATGTAACTGATGAAATTGTTGAACAAACAGTAAAAGCTGCATCTGAACTTGGTTGTCCTGTTCTAGTTCATGCTGAAGACTATGAATCATGTGGATGTGGAATTAAAACTGCAAAAGAAAAACATCAGGATGGATTATCTGCATGGTCCTCAAGTCGTTCTCCGGAATTTGAAGCTAAAGCAATCAAAACCGTGTCAAAATTTGGTAGAGATTATGATTGTGTAATTTACTTTGTTCACATTGGTTCAGAACGTGCATTAAAACAAATTGAAGAGGAGAAAAAACTTGGAACAAAAATCTTTGTAGAAACTTGTCCTCATTATTTGACACTCTCTTATGAAAAACAGTCTGGATACTTGGCAAAAGTTATGCCACCAATTAGAACAGAAGATGATCGTAAGGCCATATGGAATGCATTGGCAAATAACCAAATTGATACAATAGGCACTGATCATGTTGCAAATCAACTTAAACTCAAACTTGGTGGAGATGATGTTTGGAGTGCTCTTGCTGGATTTCCCGGCATAGGCACAGTAATTCCAATTTTACTCAACGATGGAGTCAATCAAAAGAAGATTACACTAGAGCAATTTGTACAGTTTACAAGCCAAAACGCTGCTCAAATCTTTGGAATGTATCCTCAAAAAGGGACCTTGGAGAAAAATTCTGACGCAGATGTTGTAATGCTGGATTTGAAAAAAGAAAAAACTGTAACTTCTGATCTTTTTGGTGGGTTCTCTGACTATATTGTATATGAGGGTAGAAGTCTTACAGGATGGCCTGTCAAGACAATTGTTCGTGGCGAATTAGTAGCTGAGAACTTTGAAGTGATTGGAAAACTTGGTCATGGTAAACTAGTTGATAGAAAAATTAACTTGTTTTCAAAATAATTTAGTTTTTTACGATTGCTTTTTAAGAGAAAAATACTGTACTCTTTTTATTGCATTTTCAATATGTCCCTTTTTTTGTGATCCTTCTCACTCTTATTGTTAGTCCCTCTCTTGTTACAGATATTTCTGCTCAACAAGATGTTCCTATACATCAACAATGGAAAAAATTCCTAGATTTTGACATGCTAACTTGTAAATCTGGATATTTGTTGTTGCAAAAAAGTAATGGTAATCCTGCATGTGTGATGCCCTCCACATATTTGAAATTGGTAGATAGAGGATATGGCTCACACAATCAATCAATGATGGAAAAAAATCCTGAAATGATGAATTATTTGATGAATAGCATGGCATCTAATGAAAAAATAATGCATCACTGGCATGAGATGTTGCAGAAAAATCCTAACATGATGATGCAAACAATGAATGATTGGGTGTCTCAAATGAAAGAAAACCCTGAACTGCTCAAAAACATGTTGGCATCTATGACTGCGCCAGAATTTAGAGACCAAATGATTTACACAATGAAGAATCATCACCAAATGGAAAATCATCTAAAATCCCATTCAGAATGGATGAATTCAGTGCATCAACCAATGGGTTCTGGAATGGGACAAGGAATGCATCAATCAGACTGCATGTGGTGCTCTGATTATAATCATGATTCAATGAATTCTCATGGGATGATGATGTCTGATTCTTCTAAAATGATGATGTCTGATTCTTCTAAAATGATGATGTCTAATTCTTCTAAAATGATGGATATGATTCATCATATTTGGATAAATTCTGAAATGACTAAAGACATGCACACAATGATGCTTGAAGATCCTTCTCATATGACTATGATGTCTAAGCAAATGATGGAACCTATGCTAAACTCTGTAATGGATGATGAATACCTACGGGAACAAATGATAGAATTAATGTTAGAACACAAAGATTTCATGAATTCAATTAGACATGAAAATCCAAAAACAGATAACTAATTCTGAAATCAAAAAAATTACCGAGCGTTTTTAATCATAAAAATCTAAATGATATTAATTGTCAATTGAAAAAAAATATCATACTGCAATAAATGATTTAATTATACATCTGAAAAATTCAAAATTTCTAACTGATACTCGAGTAGAATCTGCACTAAGAAATATTCCAAGACACAAATTTGTTCCTGAATCTGAGTTAGATTATGCGTATAACAATGAACCACTACCACTGATGAAAAATCAAACCATTTCTCAACCTGGCGTTGTCACAAGAATGACCGAATGGTTGGATGTTAGAGAGGGACAAAAAATTCTAGAAATAGGTACCGGTTCAGGTTGGCAGAGTGCAATTCTTTCTTATTTGGTAGGAAAAGGAGATGTTTATTCTGTTGAAAGACATCCAGAACTTGCAAAATTTGCACAAGAAAATCTGAAAAAATTAAACATTGACAATGTTCATGTGGTTTTAGGAGATGGAAGTGTTGGATATCCTGATGAATCCCCATATGATCGAATCATAATCACTGCTGCATGTACTGAAATTCCCTTGCCGTTAATTGATCAACTTGATGAAGGTGGACTGATTCTTGCGCCCGTTGGTGATTCGTCACAATCACTAGTCCTACTACAAAAGACCTCCAAAGGAATGATTGAGATTAAAAATCAGTCAAAATATGTTTTTGTCCCATTACATGGAAAATTTGGGAAAAAGTAAAGATCCACATTTCTGTTAAACAAATTTTATTGCACCATAACCTACTACTGACTCTGTATCTCCTGACACATCTCCACTTGTTGCATAACTTAGCAGTTCTCCTTTTGTAGCGCCCAACTTTTTGCATGCAATCATTGCTGATGCCATAGCTCCGTAACCACACGCAGTAACTCTTCTTTCATACAACACTTGATAGAATTTTTTTACATCCATTGCCAAGATTGGTTCTATCAATGCTTTGTCTTGTTGATGTGCAAAAGAGTTTTCTTCATAATGCGTAAAGTCTGATGATGCAATAATTATTGCATTTTTCTTTTTTGCAATCTCATATACTGCATTCCCAACATCCATTGCCATTTTCATATCTTGTACACGTAAAATTATGGGAAGGATTTGAAATTCGTTTGAGAGTATTTCTTGCAGCATTGGAATCTGCACCTCTAGACTATGATCTTGAGAATGAGAATATTCATCAATCTCAATAAACTCTGATATTTCTGCCACTTGTCTTGCTGACTCTGAATCTACCTGAACTTCTCCTAAAGGAGTATGCCATTGGGCATCAGTCATTGTTGCAGCGTCTTTTCCTACGCCGAAATGATTTGGCCCTATAATTATTGCAAGTTCTGGATTCTGAGATGATATGGCCTTGTAAGAGTGACATGCGGTGGGTCCAGAATACACATATCCTGCATGAGGACAAACAATACCGTATATTTTTTCATCTGATAATTTGGACTTCCTGCCTGGTCCGTACTTGTGTTCCAGACAGTATTGAATCATGTTTTCTAAATCTTCTTTTTTATCAGGATAAAACTGTCCTGCAACAACTGGTTCTCTAATCATCAATTTGTTTTACACATTATTTTATAAAAAATGATTAGATGATTCTCTGATGATATTTCCATTTGGTGACACTTCTTTGAAAATTACTCCTTGAAATTTTGATATTTTTGTATCTTTATCTTTCCATGCGTCTTTTTTGAGCCCTGCTTTCTGACATGTAAATTCAAGAAATTCCTCAACATCCCAATTATACTCTGTGGGAACTTGAGGTAAGAGTAAACCTGACGCAAAGGCATTTTCTACAATCAATCCATCTCTACCAATTTTGATCTCTGATAGATATTCCGAAGGTTTGTTCACTTTGATCTCCACAGGTGTTGTGAGAACTGTAACCTCAAAAACAATCTCATCTAGTTCGTCTAGAGTCACAGGACTAAATCGTGTATCTTGAGTTGCAGCTGATATTGCAGCATCGATTAACCCTTCTGATAATTTCTTTACTGGAATAGGATATCCTATACATCCTCTCAATGAATCTTGTTTGTTTAGTGTAACAAAAACTCCTGAACTAAAATCAAATTTTGAATTAAATACATCATCATTAATCTTTGAATGATTCTTTAAAAATTCAGTAACTGCCTTTCTTGCCATTTTTACTAATTCTTCTCCTTCTGAATCAGTGAATTCCTTTGACTCTCCCATACTTGTTAAATACGTAAAAACACAATAAAAAACATTGACGACTTTACTTGGAAAAGAAGCAGAACTTTATGAGACATTACCTAATGACAAGGTAAAATGTACAGCTTGTGCCCGATATTGTGAAATCGGTAAAGGTCAAATCGGTTTATGTGGAATCCGAGGAAATGAAAATGGCAAACTGCAGCTATATGCATATGGTAAAGTGATTTCAGGTCATGTTGATCCGATTGAGAAAAAACCATTAATTCACTATTATCCAGGCAGTAAAGTCTATTCTATTGCAACAACAGGATGTAATTGGCTTTGCAGATATTGCCAGAATTCTGATATCAGTCAAAGGAGGAAAGTCGAGGGAATTGATATGACTCCTGATGATGTTGCAAATACTGCAGTAAAATATGGTGCGCACGGAATTGCATATACCTACAACGAACCCTCTATCTTCATTGAATTTGCACGTGATTGTGGAATTGCTGCTAGAAAAAAAGGCTTGTTTAACGTTTTTGTCTCTAATGGATACGATACTCCAGAATCAGTTTCAATGATGAATGAATTTCTTGATGGCATCACTGTTGATTTCAAAGGAAATGCAGAAAAAGAGTTTACCAGAAAATTTATCGGAGTTCCTGACCCTCAACCTGTCTTTGACACTTTGTTGGAAATTAGAGATAAAACAAAAATTCATGTAGAAATTACTGATTTGGTTGTACCCAAAGTAGGTGATGATTTGGAACATGCAAGAAAACTTTCAAAATTCATTTATGATGAATTTGGACCTGAAATGCCAATTCACTTTTTGAGATTTCATCCTGATTACAAAATGATGGAATATCCTAGTACTCCTGTTGAGACTTTGGAAAAACATTATCAAGTTGCAAAAGATGTAGGCTTGAAGTATGTATATCTAGGAAATGTTCCTGGGCATAAATGGGAGCATACATACTGTTCTGAATGCAACAAAATAGTTGTTAATCGTTATGGGTTTAGTATTAGAGAATGGCATCTTGATAAGAACAACTGTTGTGAGTTTTGTGGGAATCATATACCTATTGAGGGTAACTTACAAGAAGGCTACAAGCAAGATCGTTTTCAGTTTGTATCTTAGAAACTTTTTTAATTTTTTTTGTATTAGATTAATCAAAAAATCTAATATCTTAATTCATTACTTGACAAGTAGAAAATAAAAAGAAAGTGGATTATTGTCCACAGTTACAATTTGGTCCACACATACATGGTCCGGCTTCGCCAGAACAAATACATGCACCCTCTTGATCACATGAACATCCTTCTGCACACTGGCAGGTTTCATCGGTACCACAGTTACAATTTGGTCCACACATACATGGTCCGGCTTCGCCAGAACATGTGCACACTCCTTCTGCATCACAATTACAATCTACTGCACAATCACACATTGCACCATGAGATCTCTTCTCTTGAACTGATATTGACTCACTACCTCCCATTGTTACAATGGAATAGGTGATGCCAAATGGTTCAGTGCTAAATGTATGAGCTGCTAATGCATTACCTGTAAACATCCATGTTCCCATCTTGTTTTTTTGGTCAACAAGTGTTAGTGCAAACTTTGTCTTACCATCTGGAGTCCAGATAGTCTGTCCCATAACTTGATCTTCTGTTAATGGTCCGTGGAGTGCAACTAGTTGAACATTTTCAGATGCTGAATATGTAAGCATTCCTTTGTACATTTTCTCTGAAGGTGCTAGTAATACTGCAAGTTGGTGTAGTTCATGACCTTGTCCTGGATCAGTCTCTGACTGAATTACTCCAGTAACTGATTTCATCTCATATCCGCTCATTCTGTAATGATGTCCATACATGTTACCGCATGAACATACTCCATCACAGTGTTTCATATGTCCATAACTAGTTCCTGAACAATTACATCCTGCACCACATGAGCATTGACCGGATTCACCACATGAGCAAGTGTCACTATCACAAGTGCATCCTGCACCACATGAGCAAGTTCCATCCTCACTGCAGTTACATTTTGTGCCATCAGATCCATACTTCATAGAATCTCCACAGTTACAATTTGGTCCACACATACATGGTCCGGCTTCGCCAGAACAAATACATGCACCCTCTTGATCACATGAACATCCTTCTGCACAATCACAACTTCCATACATTGCATGTCCATCAGATACTTGTGCATAATGAAGTGAATATGACATTGAAAATGGTTCAGTGCTAAATGTATGAGCTGCTAATGCATTACCTGTAAACATCCATGTTCCCATCTTGTTTTTTTGGTCAACAAGTGTTAGTGCAAACTTTGTCTTACCATCTGGAGTCCAGATAGTCTGTCCCATAACTTGATCTTCTGTTAATGGTCCGTGGAGTGCAACTAGTTGAACATTTTCAGATGCTGAATATGTAAGCATTCCTTTGTACATTTTCTCTGAAGGTGCTAGTAATACTGCAAGTTGGTGTAGTTCATGACCTTGTCCTGGATCAGTCTCTGACTGAATTACTCCAGTAACTGATTTCATCTCATATCCGCTCATTCTGTAATGATGTCCATACATGTTACCGCATGAACATACTCCATCACAGTGTTTCATATGTCCATAACTAGTTCCTGAACAATTACATCCTGCACCACATGAGCATTGACCGGATTCACCACATGAGCAAGTGTCACTATCACAAGTGCATCCTGCACCACATGAGCAAGTTCCATCCTCACTGCAGTTACATTTTGTGCCATCAGATCCATACTTCATAGAATCTCCACAGTTACAATTTGGTCCACACATACATGGTCCGGCTTCGCCAGAACAAGTGCATGCACCTGCATCACAATTACAATCTTCTGCACAATTACAAACCTCTCCTTGAGATCTTTTCTCTTGAACAGTTTCGGGAGGTAATGGCATTCCCTTTTGTTCGAGACCATAGCGAGGAATTACAATGTCGGCAGGAGTTTGTCCTGCTTCCCATGCTTCTTTTCCTCCCGGAATGTCTGAACATAATCTATCTCCACACACAGTTCCTTTTGTAGTGGAACCAAATGATTTAGTAGAAACACCTTGTCCCTTCATTGCGTCTGCATATTGAACTGAAGATGATGCAACTATTGCACCTGTCAATAGAATTGTAGTGGCAAATAGTACCGCTAGGGCTGTTAATTTCATTGTATAAGACACCCCACATTCATTATAAAAGGAATTATATCATTTTCACAATTGGTTTACTGGTACAAACACTGAATTATTTTCACGAATGACAATTACGTTTCATTTTTAATATTAGTATGCTAAAGATATCTGTGAATTATTTTACAATTGTTATGGGATTAATGTTAATTTTTTCAATTCAAGGAGCTTCTGCACAAGAAATTCCTCTTTGGATAAAAAATTCTGCACAATGGTGGTCTGAAGATTTGATAACAGATGCAGACTTTGTAAAAGGAATTGAATTTTTGGTAAATGAAAAAATTATCCAAGTTGATACGAATTCATTAGAATATAAAAAATCTGAAAAAATTCCAACATGGGTTAAAAACAATGCAGGATGGTGGGCAGATGACACGATTGGTGATGTGGATTTCCTTAATGGAATAAAATATTTGATTTCAAATGGAATTATTTCAGTTAATCTAAATCAAAATACATCTGATGAGAAATTAGTGATAGGAGGATTTGATTTGAGCAATGCAGGTCCGTTTGAAGGAAATAAAGATGCGCCATACACAATCATCATGTTTAGTGATCATCAATGTGGAAAATGTGTAAACTGGCTATCCCATGAAAAAGAGATTGTTGATGAAAAACTTATCAATTCTGGAATGGCAAAATTCTTTTTATTGGACTATCCTATGTTGGGAGAAGATTCTGTATCAGCTGCTGAGGCAAGTTACTGTGCTTTAGAACAGGGAAATTATTTTGAATATCTAGACGTACTTAACAAAAAATATGCTGGAGTTCAAAATGGATGGGCTAGTATGGATGCTCTTGTAGGCTATGCCAGGGGATTGGACTTGAATTTTGAAGAATTCGATGACTGTCTCTTCTGGGAACAACAAGCACTAAGAGTTGATTACAACAAAAAAGTTGCGCTCTCACATGGTGTGGTGAGTACTCCTACATTTTTTGTTGTAGGTCCTGACAATCAGATAAAAAAAATTACAGGCTCTCAGCCTCCCATGATTTTTGAAGCAGTGATAAAGGAGATGAAATAATTTTTCTTCCTTAGAGAAACATGAATTAGCCCTCAAGGTAGTTTTTTCAAATTTTAGATATCTTGCTTTGTTTACGATATTTTTTTTGGGGTTATTCTTACCTCTAATTTATGTAACAGAGTATTTGTTTTTTGAACCATATCTTTTGTTCTATGTTGCAGAATATGAGATTCTCAACTTTTTATCAATTGTTCTAATTTGTGCATTAACTGGAGTGGTTCTAAGCATGTCCATATTTAGAATCAGATTTCTCAGTGCAAGTACAAAAAAACTACGTACAGGACTAATTGGTTCTATCATTGGTGCCGGTGCTGGTGCTTGTTGTGGTGGTATAGGCATTGCACTAATCTCAATTTTTGGGGCTGTTGGAGGTGTTGCAACATCTGTTCTTACAAATTTTGAAATTCCTCTAAGAGTTACATCAATAGCAATTCTTGTCTTTACATATTTTATGATAGTAAAAGATCTAAACCGAGAGTGTAAAGTAAAGTTTGATAAATTTCGAGATTGATATTTATAAATTTCCAAATTTAATATTGTAACTGTTCTGTAAATCTTCTTAGTTATAACAAAAAAAAAAATAAAGTTATTGAACATTTATGGATTTTTTCGTTTGAGGAGATGTTGGTTTACTTTTTGGAAGGGTCACATCTAAAACCCCATCAGTTAGCTTTGCCTTTACTTTTCCAGGAACAACTTTTTCAGACAATGGTATAGTCTGATAATATGACATACTGTGTCTCTCTTTTCTCAAGTAGTTCTTTTTCTTTTCTTCCTCTTTATGTTCACCAGTTACCTCAATTGAGTTATCTGTAACATTGAGTTTGATCTCATTTTTCTTCAATCCTGGCATGTTCATCTTCATACGAAGTTGATTTCCCTCATCAATTATGTCGCATCCAGTTTCATGCAATTTTGGAAAGGATGAAAAATCTATTCTTGGAAAAGAAGAAAATGATTTTTCTAGGTCTCTTCTAAAATTGTCAAAAACTCTGTCAAATTCTGACATGCCTAACTTTGCAGGCGTTGATGCTAGTTTTTTTGCAGGTTTTTTTGCCATGCAAAACAAAACAAACTATTGCTTATCAATAGATTTGATAATTCTCAAATATGAAAACCAATAATTTTCATTCATCATTACAATTTTAAGAATTAGTTATTTTCAGTTTGAGTTTTTTCTATATCTTTTAACATGGATTTTCTTACGAGGATTGGAATATTGTAGTAAGTTGCCAATGCTATTGCATCTGACGCTCTAAAGTTTCTAAAGACCATGTCTTTTTTTCCAGTAAAATACAGGTTTGCCCTAAAAATTCCTTCACTTTCATAAATTTTGACCTTAACAAGAAAGATTTCATTTTCTTCGCATATTTGTTCGACTAATCGATAAATTGTTGGGGGTTCATCCCGCTTTCCCTCGATAAAATCAGAAATAATACTAGCTACTTCTGATGAAAAACCAGACATTACAAATTCAACTTTCTCATCTTTTAGCAGCACCGCACCTGTTACTGAATCAACCATTCCAATTTGATCTACTTTCACTGTCTCATAATCTGAGTCAATTTCATTAATTTTCATTGTTCTCTGACATCACTTTTTCTACTTTTCTTTCTTCTTCAATCATAATTTTTTCAAATTCTTCTCGTAATTGGTCACACTTTGTCTCTTTGTCCTTTTCATTCATTTTTGAGAATCTTATGTTTCTAAATTCATTTACTATGGCAGATATCTTCTCATTTGTTTCAATCATGATATCATCAATCTGTTTTTGCGATTGAGAATCCATATGTTAAAATTGTCATCTAAGCACTTAAACAAATTTAAAGTTCTCAGATGTGAAAATAGAGGTTCTATTTTTAACATATGCCATAAAAAAATCATCATGGCCCTAATTGGATTACATCAAAATAATATGATGAAAAAATCATATATTAAAATTAAAAATTGAAATGAACCTAAATTTGGAGATTAAAAAGTTAGGTTAAGAGTTTTGACAGAATGGATGTGTCATATTTGTCTTAGAAGAGGGAAGATGAAAAAAATGGACAGATTGCATTTATGTGAAACATGTTTTGATAAAGTTACAGAACTAATCAAAATAAAAACAACTCCAACTCCTAAAAAATGATCAGAAAATCATTTTACTGTAATTGATGCATTTGCCCAAGGATGTATCATACAAAAATAATCATACTTGCCTATCTTTTCAAATTTGTGAGAGAAAGTCTCTCCAGATAATATTAGTCCGCTATCAAAATTTTTGTCTGGACCATTTACTATGTTTCCACTTGTAACAGTGTGTGCAGAAGAATCATCATTTCTCCAAATAATTTCACCACCTTTGAAAATTATTAGAGTTGAAGGATCATAACACTTGTCCCCGTCTTCACAGCCAGGAACACTAGTACCTGCTGGGATAATGACTATTCTTGATGGGAGTTTTGATGTTGTGTATTCCCTTGCCTCTTCTCCTATCTCTTTTGCCTCTTTGACTGCTTGTTTTGTCTTTTCAGTAACCTTGTCCATTACTTGCGAGCCTGATTTTGAAAGTTCTTGGATTTTCTCACTAGTTTCCTTGGTAGCCGCTTTGATTGGCTCTGCAGTCTTTTCCATGTTTATAGGAATATCTGTAGGCGCACCAGTACCACCAGTCGCTAAAAACCCTAATGCCATTGCAACTACTACCGCAGTAACTATGATTCCTGCCTTATCCATGGAAGTCAATGACATTGTTGTTGTATCTGACTAGAAAAATAAAGTGTTCAATTGTCAGAAATGATAATGTCAGACTAGTTTAACTACAAAGATTGTTATCTAAAATTATGACTGATAATTTCTGTCACTGTGGTTCTTGTGGACATGAGAAAGTTGATGAATGCTATACAAAACAGTGCGCATGCTGTCTAACTGATCATCAAGGTCCATTTGGCAAAAATAGATGATTAAAATAAATCTTCTCTAAACAATGATATCTGCGAAATAAGGATTCTTCTGAGTTTTGCTCTAAATAATATCAAATTTGCCGTTTTCTTTGGCCTTGTAAATTACATCCGGCTTTCTAAGGAATATCCCTGATTCCAAAACCCCAGTGGTCTGTTTTATTTTTTGAGTTAATGCTTTGGGATTCTTTATTGTTCCAAAATCACAATCCAAAATTATGTTTCCATTTTCTGTAAAGAAAGGATAGCCCCTATCAAGTGAACGAATCTGTGCATTCCCTCCAAGTTTTTTAATTGAATTAGAAACAGAATTTCTAGCTAATGGGTGAATTTCTACTGGAACAGTTCTTGTAAAGTTTTTTACAAACTTTGTCTTGTCTGCCATGACTACAACCTTTTTTGCAAGACTAAACAAGATATTTTCTCTTAGTAAAGCACCGCCTCCGCCTTTGATTACATATTTTTGTGAATCAATTTGGTCTGCACCATCAAACACAACATCAATGTGTTCCACTTGATCAGCTTCTACTAGTGGAATGCCTCCATTTTCTGCAATCAATTTAATTTGTAATGATGTTGGCACTCCCTTGATACTATATCCTTTAAGTTTGATTAGTTTTGAAAGTGATTTTACAAGTGCAGTCGCTGCACGTCCGCTACCTAATCCCACAACATAATCGTCTTTTACAAATTTTAAAGCATCAGTTGATAATGCCTTTATGGCATCATCGTATGTCAATTATTCTACCTCTGCTTGGTCCAGTTTTGATAATACTCTCATGATGTCACCTTTGATTTTATCCAAATCATCTGTATCATCATCATAGTCATCATCTAATGTAACTGGTTTTTCTTTAATTGGCTCTGGAAGTGCCTTGTGTTCGTTAATCTTTGCTACTTCTTTGTTAATGTCAGGTTTGGTCTCAAGAGTAACTTCTGGTTTTGGTGTAACTGATTGAATAATCTCAATTTTGTCCTCGACTTTTGGTTTTGGCTGTATGATCTCCTGGACAATCTCTTCTTTTGGTTTGATTGTTTCAGTTGGAATTACTCTTGGTTGTGGCATTGGTTTTACAACCTGCTTTGCTTCTTCAAATAATGGGAACTTTGGTTCTTTTCTTGAAATGTTTGTAAGGGTTGTTAATTCAAATGATTGTCTTGATCTTGGAGGAATCTCTACTGGAGGAATGTTGCTTTCTTTTGGTTTCTCAAAGTTAAACACGTTTGATATTTTTTGTTTTGCCTCTTGCTTTACTTCAGGCACTTTTACTTTTGGTGTTTCAACTTTGTTACTTACCATCTTTGATGATAATTCATACAATCTGTCATCTAGTTTTGATAATTTTTGATCCATCAATGTGATCAAACCATCTCCAACTGGACCTAGGTCTGGATGGCTACTTGCCTGTTCAAGTTTTTCTAGCTTGGCTAACACAATTCCTAATTGATGTTGATACTTTAGCAACAACTTGTCTTTTTGAATTTTAGAAAATTCTGTATCTGCTTGATACAATCTTGAAATGGTTTTAGTTAGAATATCTTTTTCAATTTTTAATGAATTGATTTGACTCTTAATGTGGGAGCTGGCGCCAAGACTGAGTAATTGATTTTTGTCTCTTGGCATTTTACGTACAGCTGCTGCTGTAGCAACACCTGCTAATGAACTAAGAATAAGAACAATCTCTTGCATCTATGTATACCATTTAATCCAGGAATACTTTCTGCGTTTGGCCTCTGGGAATCCACAACTTGCACATTGGTGATGACGTTTGTGAAGTGAGTTTTTACCACATCGTCTGCATCTGATGTGAACTTTCTTCTTTGTAAAACCACCCATAGAAGTTGTACCTTTCGTCATTGCAATTCACCTAATTCTGTGCTGGTGGAGGAGAAATCATTACTACATTGTCTCCTCTAACTACAATGCTACCGAGGCTCTTAGAATCGCCTTCAGCGGGAATCTCCTCTGAAGAATCGAGTAGCAGGTTCATGTGTTGGTCAAAACCTAAAAGAGTACCTCTAATGGTCTTGTTTCCTTTGAGTTTTATCAATACAACTTGATTGATACTCTCATCCAATACTTTTACTGCCATATCAACGGACATCAATAATCACTTATTGACTTGGGTATTGAGGCGTTATATTAAATTTCCATTGGTGAAACTATGAGCTATGCCCAGTAAGGCAAGTTTGACACTTTTTTCCGAGATTTTTGATGATTTCAGCTAAAATTGCTTGTCCGTCTTTCTTTGTAGCTCTTGTAGGATCGCCCCAAATTCCGTTTTTGGTAGCTTTAGGAAATGATTGATTTGCTAGTTTTCCAATCTTTGCAATTTCTTGTTTTGTCATCCCATCTGTGATTAGGCCTTTCTTTGCCAGATTCATTTTGACATTTTTTGAGATTGCAAGCATCAGTGAGGTCTCAACAAACCCTGCATGGTCAAACTCCCTTTCCATAAAATGCCAGTATGATAGTGGAAATACTTTGAGTTTGTTTTTTGATATTTTTTTGAGTTTCAAATCTAGATTCTGTATTGGTTTCAGATTTCCATGATGCCCGTTAATTATGAAAACTGTTTTGATGTTGTTTGATAATAGTGACGAACACAAATCAACTAGAACAGTTCTTAGTGTTGATTCTCTTACACTTAGATTGAAAAAAGGTGCATGCTCATATGAGACCCCATAGTTTATTGTAGGAAGCAAAAGAAAACCGTATTTTTCTGAGATTTTTTTTGCAACCTCAGTTACAATGTCTGAATCAGTAGATATGGGCAAGTGTGGGCCGTGTTGCTCAATTGAGCCTACAGGAATTACTGCAACTTGTTTTTTCCTTGATATTGTTTTTCTAAGAATTGGATCAAATTGAGTTTTGATGTTAGTCATTGAATTCACTTATTTGATGTGAACTTTTCTCCAACGAACTTCAAGTTTGTTTTCTAGATGCATCTTCATTGCTTTTAGTAATGTGTCTGCTTCTAACTTTTGTCCTTTTGATTTTATTTTTTCTAGTGTGTCATTAGGATCCACTTTAAAAGAGTCTTGGAAAATAATTGGTCCTTGATCCAAGTTCTCAGTAACATAATGGGATGTGACGCCGACAATCTTTGTTCCTCTCTCATAAGCTTGTGCATAAGCTAATGCTCCTGGAAATGCTGGAAGCAATGATGGGTGAATGTTAATTATTCTGTTTGGATATCTCCATACAAAGTTAGGGCTAAGAATTCTCATGTATCTTGCAAGGGAAATCAAATCTATATCGTATTGTTTACAAATTTGTATAATTTTTTCCTCTGCTTTCTCTTGTATTTTATCTTCGATTGCAACAAAAGGAATCTTTACTTTTTTTGCTATTGGTTCTAATGTCTTCTCAGTACCTATGATCACTGAAATTTTACCTTTCAATGATTTTGAATTTTTAATTATTGTTTCAAGACATAGTGGCTCTTTAGTTACTAACACTGCAATATTTTTTTGAGAGTTTGTTTCATGATGTGTGCTGACATCCATTTTTTCTTTTTTAGCGAGACTTTGGATGTCTGAATCAAACTTTTTTACATCGACTGTTTTTGAAAAAGAAACTTCTAGATACATTCCGAATAGGCCTTTGATTACATTTTGATTTACTTTTTCAATGTTTCCGCCTTTAGAGAATGCAAAATTTGTAAATGCAGCTACAATTCCTTCTCTATCTTTACCTACAACTGTAATGCCTACCACTGTCTTTTTCATGACTTTGTTTGCTGAAGATTTTCTCATTATTAATCATTCACAGAAATCAAAATGGTGCGGGAGGTGGGATTTGAACCCACGAAATCCTGAGATATAGGGTCCTAAGCCCTACGCCTTTGACCAGGCTGGGCGACTCCCGCAACGGATGTGCCATTAAACACAAATTTATCTATTATTGCACAGTAATGTGGCAAAATTTTTCGGAACAAATGGAATTCGTGGAGTCTTTGATCAAGATTTCTCATTAGAATTCATTCATGACATGACACTTGCAATTGGAACATACTTTGGAGAAGGACCTGTGTTGATAGGATATGATGGACGAGAATCAAGTCCTGTCATCTGTAAGGTTGTTAGTTCTGCTCTAAATTCAATAGGAATTAATTGTAATGTTGCAGGATTAGTTCCTACGCCTTGTTTGGAATTTGCAGTAAAGAGTTTGAAATATTCTGGGGGATTAATGATAACAGCATCTCACAATCCACCACAATACAATGGTATCAAACCATGTGCAAATGATGGAGTAGAAGTTTCACGCGAAGATGAATTGATAATTGAGGATATCTATTTACAAAAAACTTGGCTCAAAAAACCTGATTCATGGGGAACGACTGGAACTGAAAACAGAGCAATTCAAACATATCTGAAAGGAATTATTTCACATATTGATTCTAAACTAATAGAATCTAAACATTTCAAAGTTGTTTTAGATTTAGGTAATGGTGCACAAGCAGTATCAGCACCCAACTTTTGTGAAATACTTGGTTGTGAAACATTTCTTGTAAATCCTAACATTGATGGTGCATTTCCAGGACGTGGATCAGAACCAACACCACAAAATCTTTCTGTACTTTCAAAAACTGTACAAGAACATGATGCAGATGTAGGAATTGCATTTGATGGTGATGGAGATAGAAGTATTTTTTGTGATAACAATGGAAATATCTTAACTGGAGATAAATCTGCACTAGTACTTACACAGCACATTCTAAAGAAAAATCCAAACTCTCTTGTTGTAACTTGTTTGAATTCTGGTTCTAACATTGAAGTTTTAGCTGAGAAATTTAATTCCAAAGTTATTAGAACTAAAGTTGGAAGTGTTGAGGTTTCAAGAAAGATGGTTCCAACTGATGCACTAATTGGATTTGAAGAAAACGGCGGTTACATGTTTGGAAAACACAATCAAGTTAGAGATGGTTGCATGACCTTGGCACTTATGCTGGACTTATTGGCAACCTCTGGGAGATCCCTTGCCGAAGAGATTGAAAGTTTACCTCCTTCTTTTACCACCAAAGACAAAGTCTTATGTCCTGCCCAAAAAGTTCCAAAACTGATTTCTACTCTAAAAGAGGAATTCCCAAACTCTGATACTTCTGATGGCATTAAGATTACAATTGATCCCAAAAATTGGGTAATGATTAGACCAAGTGGAACAGAACCGATAGTTAGAGTCTATGCAGAAGCTCAAAGTCAGGAGAAATTGGATACTTTGATGACAGAATATCTTGAAAAAGTCAGCTCTATCATTTCCAGATAACACTTTTAAAACCAAACCCAACGAAGGATAGAATGGAGAATGAACCCCTAGGGTGACGAAGTATGGGAAAATCATATTATGTTAAATTTGAGACGCCAGAAGACCTCGTTAATCCAATCTTAGAAGCCGTAAGAGTTGCATCAACTAGCGGTAAAGTAAAGAAAGGAACCAACGAAGCAACCAAGGCAATTGAACGTGGTACTAGTAAACTAATTGTAATCGCTGAAGATGTTGAACCACCAGAGGTAGTTGCCCATCTTCCAATTCTATGTGAAGAACAAGGTGCAGCATATGCATTTGTTCCAAGCAAACAGGAATTAGGCAAATCTTTAGGTATTGATATCACTTCAGCCGCTGCAGCAATTTTGGATGCAGGTGATGCACAACACATTGTAGACCAAGTTGTATCATCCATCGCTAAAATTAAAGGCGGTAAGACCGAAGAATGAGTCAAAACGCTGAAGAAGTAGTTCAATCTGAAATTATTCAAATTGTTGGTAGAACCGGCATTGCTGGTGAAGTAATTCAAGTTAGAGTTAAAGTTCTTACTGGTAAGGATAAAGGTAGAATTCTTACAAGAAACGTAAAAGGTTCTGTTAGAATGGGTGAAATTCTCATGCTAAGAGAAACTGAGAGAGAAGCAAAGAAAATTCATTAGGTGTTAAGATGAGTCTTTTAGTTAAACCATGTAATTTCTGTGACAGACCCGTAGCTAAAGGATCTGGTACCATGCTTGCAAAAAATGATGGAACCGTTCTATGGTTCTGTTCTGCAAAATGTAAAAAGAATGCACTTGTCTTGAAGCGTGATCCAAGAAAACTAAAGTGGACAAAGAAGTACGTTAAAGGCGGAATTAGAAAGAAGTAGAATTGACTGAACAATCATTATTCATTGTAAAACCAGATGCCGTAGCTAGAAATCTAGTAGGTGAGGTAATTTCAAGATTTGAGAGAAAAGGTTTCAAACTGTTGAAACTCAAGATGTTTACATTTACTCAAGCACAAGCTGAAAATTTCTATGGTGTTCACAAAGACAAACCTTTCTTTGGTGAGTTAACATCATTTATCACATCTGGACCTGTAGTTGCTGCAATCATTGAGGGAAACAATGCAATTGCAACTACAAGAATTATGATTGGTGCAACAAAATCATTTGAAGCAGACCCTGGTTCAATCAGGGGGGACTTTGGATTGGGATTTAGTGAAAATATTATTCATGCATCAGATTCACAGGAAAGTTTTGATCACGAATCGAGGGTAGCATTTGAGTGATCTGATTTGCAAATTCGTCAGCCCATAGTGGCAGTTCTTGGTCACGTAGACTCTGGAAAAACATCTCTTTTAGATAGAATTCGTGGAACCGGTGTTCAAGGTAGAGAAGCAGGTGGTATTACCCAGCATATTGGTGCAAGCTTTCTTCCAACTGACACCATCAAAGAGATGTGTGGTCCACTATACAAAAAACTTGAACAATCTGAAAACAAAATTCCTGGAATCTTAGTTATTGATACACCTGGACACGAAGTTTTTACAAATCTTCGTTCCAGAGGTGGCTCCGCAGCTGATATTGCAATTCTAGTAGTTGATGTTAATCGTGGGTTTCAACCACAGACGAATGAGAGCCTTAAAATTTTACAAAGCAGAAAAGTTCCCTTTGTTGTTGCGCTAAACAAATGTGATCAGATATCTGGATGGCGCAAGTCTGAGACGCCATTTATCTCACAAGCAATCAAAGAACAAGATGCATCAATTCAGGCAGATTTGGATCAAAAAATCTATGATGTTGTCGGAACACTATCTATCTTGGGATACAAGTCTGAAGCATTTTATCGTGTCGAGGATTTTAAATCAGAAATTGCCATAGTTCCAATCTCTGCACGCTCTGGTGTTGGTGTTCCTGAGCTTCTCAGTGTTTTGGTGGGACTGACACAACAATATCTTCAAAAAAGACTCAATCAGGAAGAGAAAGAACCACGTGGTATCGTACTAGAAGTAAAAGATGAGGTGGGATTGGGACAAACGGCAAATGTTATCCTTATTGACGGTAAAATCAAAAAAGAAGACAGCATAGTTGTTGCAAAGCGTGATGCAGTAATTGTTACAAAACCTAAGGCATTACTCTTACCAAAACCACTTGATGAAATGCGTGATCCCCGTGACAAATTCAAACCGGTTCAACAAATTGATGCAGCAGCTGGTTTCAAAATAGCTTCACCTGATCTTGAGGGAGTTCTTCCTGGAAGTACTTTGTATGTTGCAAAAAATGCTGAGGAAATTGCCAAATATACCAAATTAATTGAATCTGAAATGAAATCTGTATTTGTCGATACTGAAACTAATGGTGTTGTATTGAAATGCGATACCATCGGCTCACTTGAGGCAATAGTTGAGATGCTTAAACGCTCTCAAGTTCCTGTTGCAAAAGCAGACATTGGTCCTGTAACTAGACATGATGTAATTGAAGCAAAAGCAATCAAAGAAAAAGACAGACATCTTGGAATTATTCTGGCATTTAATGTCAAGGTTCTACCTGATGCAAAAGAAGAATCTGAAACCAGTCACATCAAACTATTCGAAGACAAGGTAATCTACAGTCTGATTGACAACTATAACGCTTGGGTTGAGGAAGATTCTGCACATGAGGAAGACGCAATGTTTGCAGAACTTACACCAATATCAAAATTCTCTTTTATGAAAGGAATGGTATTCCGAAACAATAATCCTGCTGTCTTTGGAGTTCGTGTGGATGTTGGAACACTAAAACACAAAATTCCATTTATGAACATGGCAGGACGTAAAGTTGGATATATTCACCAACTGCAACTTGACAAAAAGACAGTATCAGAAGCAAAAGCAGGAGATGAGGTTGCATGCTCTGTCAAAGATGTAACCATTGGAAGACAAATCTTTGAAGAAGAAGTATACTATACATTTCCACCATCACATGAGGCAAAACAAATCTTGAAAAAATTCATGCACAAACTATCTCCTGAAGAGCAAGAAGTGTTTAATGACATAGTCAGAATTCAGAGAGAGATAGAACCCATTTATGGTTACTAAAAAAATAAAAAAAGAAAAAAGATTAGGAGGTTGAATCGTAGTCCAAACCACTATTGATTGGAGTTCCTTTCTTATCGTGTGGAACACCTATTTCAACAGAACCTGAACACGTTGCACCAACTTCATCTGTTGCCATGAAAGACACTTGATATATTCTACCATCTGCATCTTTCACATCACCATTTCCTGAACGCTCAGCTCTTAATTCTACAGAATCTTCATCGATGAATGCATCTGGTGAATCATCTCCATCTCCAAGACCATTTGTTGGTTCGTCTTGTAGAACTCCAATTACTTCTAAAGTAATGTCACCACCATCTGGATCGACAGCACCTGACAAAGTTACTTTAACAAGTTTGTGATTTGGAGGCCATAAGATACTCTCACTTGCTGCAACTGCAGAACAATCTGGAGGTGTATTTACCAAAATTGTTACACATTCAACCACATTTCCATTTCCGCCTGCATCATTACCTGAAGCTCTGGCACAAATTTCATGTGAACCTGCACCTAAACCTGTAGCAAGGTGTGCATAAACTACAGATGCTGGTCCATTCTGTGGTAGAGTTGGAACAATGTTATCTGCAGCAGTGTAACCTGATGAATTCACATCTAGTTCAACATCTGTTAGTTCTGAGCCGATTGACTGTGTGATAGCATTTGCTAATTCAGACATGTCAGTAATTTCAGTACAAACTGAACCTGCATCACCTAATGCTGCAACATCATCCAAGTCTCCACGAGGAGAGTTGTTTGAACATGATACTCCATTTCCAACTGCAAATGATTTGATTACAGTATTTGATGGAAATCCTGCAGTGTTGAATGTATTAACAGGACTTCCTTGAAAGTTTTCACCATCAGAAATGAAGATGACGATTGCATTGTTATTTGCTGTAGCAACAAGGATTGAATTTGCAGCTTGAATTCCTGCAAAGTAGTTAGTTCCACCACCTGCAGATAGACCATTTACCACATCTTCAATATCTGGAGTAGAATTACCATTTCCATCAAAATCGGGAGCAACAAGAATTTGTGTTCCTGCATCAAGAAGGTTTACATCTCTAACAATTCCAGAACTTGAAAATGTTCCTAATCCTGTTTCTTCTACACTGGAATTAGGAAGTGCAGCTGCTTGATTTGCTTCTGAAATTCCAATTTTGGCGCATGTTATTCTACTATCAGCACCTCCAAGACCATCACAGTTGTTTCCAGAACTTAGGTTCATACTTCCAGATGTATCCAGAATATATACAACAGTTGTATCTTTAATTGGGGTTCCAGTCCCTATGCTTGCTTTTCCGTCAACATTAACATCTACAGTCGGTCCAGTTAATTCAATTACATCTCCATCATTTGGAGAATCAATGGTGACTGAAATGCTGGTACCACCAGGTAGATTGTCATCAGTTGCAAATGTTAAGTTTGCATTTAGTATTGGTGATATTCCCACCATAGCAATTGCTATGATTAGAAAAGTTGTTTTAGTCATTGAAAATACAAAAATGATTTTGGATTTAAGTTCAGCTCAGAAAATGTTACATTATGAGCAATTTCAAAATTGATAATTCTGATCGTATTTATTTTTTATTCAAGTTTGTAACATTTGAAAAGCTACAAACCACATATTACAAATTTTTTGAACAAGAACCCAAGTATGTAATTAATGACTAAAACAACTTTGGGAACTGTTCATTTTATCATTGTACAATTGAACAAATATCCATGTGTTTGTGTTTTATGAACAACAATCTTGATTGAAAAATAAAAAAGAAAAGATAGAGATGTTATCTTCTATGCTGTTTCTTCAGGAACTGGAACCTCTGGTTCTGGTTCTTCAGGAACATCACAAGTCAATTCACCATTTGCATCTGTAAATGGCTCATAGTCATCAGGATGTTTGTCAGAATTGGCATGTGCTGAATTTGCTGACACAGTGATTAAATCAACAGAAGATTCATCCTCTGGTGTTTCTGGATCATCTAATTCAACATGACAAATACTAATTTTTCCTGCTTTTGCCTTATCATTTGCGTTGTCATTGGGTGCTGCCATTGCTGGTGCAAAAGCACTCATTCCCAAAATGACTGCAAACATTGCGATTGCAGCTATTGTAAATGTTGTTTTCATTAAACAATCATACTACAGAATAGTGATATCCTTGATGCTGTACACTCTGAACAAATTTTACAAAACAAACTGAGATTAAATGAAACAAAAAGATTCTAAATGAAAAAAATGATTTTAATTGAAATCGTATTCTAATTGCTGCTTACTCATTGATTCTTTCATCTCACTAGAACCTGTTGATGCTCTTTTGTTAATTCTAGATAGTACTCTGTTTGCAATTTCATCCCCGTGTTCTGATCGTAAATGCTTCATCATACTGGTACGAACTCTACCAAATCTTTGCTTGTCTGAAATTATTGCATCCTCACATGCAAGTTCGGACAACGCCTGCTTTTCCAAATTAACCCTTTTTTCTGCCTTTTTCATTACATTACATTGGAAAAAATCCAAAGAAATATCGTTAGTTGTTCAATTTGAACTACAAAAAAATGTCTTATTTGGAATGTTTCTTGCAGATCATATGTATTCCGGGTGCTCCTACTGCACCCATCATCTTATCCACAATTTGTCCTGATTTGAACATGATAAATGTTGGAATTGATTGCACTGCAAATCTCATGGAAATGTTTTGATTGTTATCTACATTAACTCTGGCAAATTTTACATTTGGATATGTCTTTGAGAGACTCTCAAAAATCGGATGCATTGATTTGCATGGACCACACCATTCTGCCCAAAAATCAACCAGTGTTGGATTTTCAGCAGATACAACCTGATCAAAATTAGACTCGTCCAAATCAATAATTCCAGGCTCAATTTTGGGCTCTGGTTTTGGTTTGAGCATCTCCTCCATCTTTCGCTGCATTATTTTTGCAATTTCTGGATCTTCAGACAATGATCTTGGAGGTGATATTCTACTAAAAAATCTATGTTGTAGCACTGTGCTGCTCATCAGCAGATTTTACTGGAATTGATTCAAATCTCCTTGATTGACATATTGGACATTGATCGATATATCTTGTAAAACTCACAGATGTATATGCGATTCCACAATCTCCGCAAATTCTAAGATTTCTAGCGAGTTTACCCATTACTAAATATCAAATAGTATTGTGATTAAAACTTAGCTTTGAAAATAATTTACCAAAACTGCCACCATGGCTTTATGACTGGTCTTTTAACAATTGTACATACACCGTCAATTAATTTTGTTCCAGGACCGCAAATTCCAAATTTCTTCTCTTTTACTTTTGGCTCCTCTAACCCGACTGCTTGATAAATAGAATCATACTCTGCAAAGTTTTCATCAAACCATTTCTTGTATGTTGCCTCGTTATTGTATCTGTCAACATAGATCTGCGGATCTTTTGTCTCATCAACAAACGGAGCTGGAATTGGCAATGGCTCCTCTAATCCAACTGCTTGATAAATAGAATCATACTCTGCAAAGTTTTCATCAAACCATTTCTTGTATGTTGCCTCGTTATTGTATCTGTCAACATAGATCTGCGGATCTTTTGTCTCATCAACAAATGATGCAATTCCTAGTTCCTTTGGTTCATCAGTAGGTTCTGGTTCTGGTTGTGAAGTAAGAATATCATTGACAGTAATGGTGATTGTTTCACTATCTAACTGTCCATCTTTTTTTGCAACTATGTCAAATGTGTATGTTTTTCCTCCATCCGAATTGGTTGGAGTCCATGAAAACACTCCTGTGTTTGAAATGATTTTTGCACCTGTTGGTGGATTTTTATCCAAACTAAATACAGCGTCTCTGACTGAATTATCTGTTAATTTGGCTGTAAATAGAAGCAATTTGCCTTCATCTATGGTCAATTTACCCAATGGACTAATCTGAATATTGGTAGGTTTTGGAGTGGCAGAGAATTCATTTGATGAATCACTTGTTCCTGCATCATTAATTGCCGAAACTCTGTATGTGTACTTTGAATTTGTGGACAGATTTGTATGGGAATATGTTCTTGCAGTGCTTTCTGAATCTGCGACCAGTGTAGTAAATGAATTGTTATCCTTTTTCATCTCAATTTTGTAACCTGTAATTGCAGAATTACCATCTTCTACTGGAGGACTCCATGATAAGTTGATTTGAGTTGATGAAACGACTGATGCAGTTAATTTTATTGGTGGAGAAGACTTTGTAATCTGAACTGCAGTTGATGTAATTGGATCATTATCTACATTTGTTGAATCTTCTCGTGGAGTAGCTGATGCTGATGCTGATTCTCCTGTAGAACCAAATCCTATATTTGCACTAACTGCATACGTGTATGTCTTGTCAGTTGACAAATTTGTTACGATAAATGTTGTAGTTCCTGAATTTGTACTTCCTATGGTGTCATAAACTCCTTCAATCACTTCACGTTTAATATCGTAGCCAGTAATTGATTGTCCAAAAGTTTCAGATGGTGGTAGCCAAAAAAGCTTGATCTGACTTGGTGCAATTGCAGTTGCAATAAGTGCAGTTGGAGTTATGGTGTGTGCTGGTTTGGCAGAGGTGCTAGAATATGATGTGCTTGTTCCTTCTGAATTAACTGAATAAACGCGGTAAGAATAGGTTTCATCTGAATCTAAACCCTGATGGATAAATGCCGTAGTTGTACTTCGAGTATTTTGTGTAACTGGAATGTAATCATTTGAACCAACCCTGTATTCTATTTTGTAACCTGTAATTGCAGGAATGTTTTCAGTCATAGTTGGTTCTGCCCATGAGAGAATTACTGAAGTGGGAGATACTGGTGATGCTTTTAGATTATCTGGTCTATCCGGAAGCAAAACTGCAGGCTCGGAATTGAGATTAAAGGCTTGAATTCTGTCATTATCTGAATCTGCTACAAGCAACAAATCATTTGTTGTATCAAGTGCAATTCCCATTGGTGTGTTAAACTGTCCATTTCCTGTACCTGAGGAGCCAAACTCTTCAACAAAACAAACTCCATCAACCACTTCATCTGTTCCACTAGGGCAAGTATTTCCTTCAACTATTTCAAAAATCTGAATTCTGTCATTATCTGAATCTGCCACATATAACAAATCATTAGCGGAATTATATGCAAGCCCTGCAGGATCATTAAACTGTCCATTTCCTGTACCTGAGGAGCCAAACTCTTCAACAAAACAAACTCCATCAACCACTTCATCTGTTCCACTAGGGCAAGTATTTCCTGAAACTAGCTCAAAGATTATAATTCTGTCATTTCCTGAATCTGAAACAAATAGCATTTCATTTGAATTGTCAATTATCATGTTTGTTGGATTTTGAAAATCGTCATTTCCATCAAAGGTATCAAAGTCAAACAGAAACCCTCCAGTTGAATCAAAAACTGAAATTGAATCTCTTTCAATGTTTGAAACAAGAATTTCCCTTGATGATTCTTGAATTACAATTCCTCTGGCAGAACCTAGATACTCATCTAATCCACTATTTGAAGAGCCAAACTTTGATTGAAACTCTCCATCATCATCAAAAACTTGAATTCTTTGATTGCCTTCATCAACTACAAAAAATTTCCCTAATGCATCTCTTGCAATGCTAATTGGATTTTCAAACTGTCCGTCTCCATCTTCGTTTGCCCCATCTGCATTATCATTACAATCTTGAATTACTACAATGTCACAAAATGTTCCATATGTAAAATCAAAATCTCCATCATCTTCAAAAACACTAATTCTGTCATTGTTAGCATCTACAACATAGATACTATTTCCATTTTTATCAACAATGACATCTGTTGGATTATTTAGATTTCCATTTCCTGAACCTGTAGTGCCTAATTTGAAAGAGAACTCAGGCTCAGCATATGCAAACTGGATAGATGTCAAACAAAGTGTGAATAATACACTAAAAATTATTTTATTTTTCATTGTGTAACTAGTCACTATGGTTAAAATTTAAAAAATCAGATAATAAATTTCACTACCCATTACATCAATTGAGGTTTACTATATCTCGAAGATTTTTTTAGATTTTGATGTATTTTTTGGTTTTAAAAATTATGATTGCAGGTGCTGCCACATACATTCCCAAATTCATCAATATTACACCTATTCCGTAACCAAATACTTCAGTTTCTGTTTCTGCATATTCCATTACAGACAGTGTTGATAGCAATGGAGTGATTCCAATCTTTACCAATTCTTTGAATGCTGGACTTTCTCTTTCCATGTCTGCCACATATGGTGAAAATGAATAATAGAACTGGTTGAATCCGCTCATAAATGATGCCCCTGAATCAGTGTTCATCAACTGATTGTCTCTAATTTCTCTTAACAATTGAACCTGTGGTGCCATTTCAGAGCCATATGTTGCAGTAGCAATTAGGCATCCTCCACCTTCAGATGTATCTACAATTACACATATTCCATCTACAAGATCAGTTCCCTCACCACATTCTCCGTATTCTTGTTCAACAACTTCCGGCTCCTCTAATCCTACTGCTTCATAAATTGTAATATCGGGATATGTTTTATCAAACCAATCTTTGTAAGTGGTTTCCTTGTTGTATCTGTCAACATAATATTGTGGATCCAAATTTGGATCAACAAATGGTGCTAATGTTTTTGGCTCCTCTAACCCGACTGCTTGATAAATAGAATCATACTCTGCAAAGTTTTCATCAAACCATTTCTTGTATGTTGCCTCGTTATTGTATCTGTCAACATAGATCTGCGGATCTTTTGTCTCATCAACAAACGGAGCTGGAATTGGCAATGGCTCCTCTAATCCAACTGCTTGATAAATAGAATCATACTCTGCAAAGTTTTCATCAAACCATTTCTTGTATGTTGCCTCGTTATTGTATCTGTCAACATAGATCTGCGGATCTTTTGTCTCATCAACAAATGATGCAATTCCTAGTTCCTTTGGTTCATCAGTAGGTTCTGGTTCTGGTTGTGGCTCTGGTTCTTCTTTTGGATCTGGTTCCACATATGCTTGCTTTACGGTAATTGTGATGTTTTCTTTGTCTTCTTGAGATCCTTTAGTAACTATGATGTCGAAATTATAGAGCACATCTTGGATATTTCCATGTGATTTTGATGGAGTCCAAACAAATTTTCCGGTACTTGAATCAATTGTAGCACCTGAAGGCTGATTCTTTAAACTAAAAATCGCATCTTTAACTGAACTATCTGTAAGACTGGCAGTAAATGTAATTGTTTTTTCAACTTCTACTGTTTTATCTGAAATTGTGTTAAGTTGTAATACAAAGTCTGGAACTTCCAATAGTTTCTTTCCATCAAATTCTAATTGTATCGTTGTCCCATTCCCTTCTGTTTGACTATCTGTGAATGCTGTGGCATTGTAAATCCCTTCCTTATCAAAGAATAATGAAACTCCTCTAGGAATCACTTCAAATTCTCCCAAAGTTGTAGTGGGATCTGATAACATGCCTTGATAATTCCCATTTGGATCTCGTATTATGACATAAACAATATCTTTTCCATCCTGTGTTCCAATGAACTTGAAATTTTCATCAATTGTGTAAAAAGATTTTTCCAATGAAACGGATGTGACATCTGCATGAACTGGAATAATCATCAAAAGAATTAATGAAAATACGGATAGTCCTAGTTTGGCTTTCACAATAGTGATTTTATGCTTGAGTCTTTTAAAAAAGACGTATAATTTAATCTGGATATTTGCAAAGAATTATTCACAAGATTTACAGATCAAGTAAAAATCTCATGTAGACGCCATCTTCCTGTCTAATCTCCATGTCATAAAATGTAGGGGCTTTGATTTCCACTTTGAAATTATGCTTTTTTACATCTAATGGCTCCCCAAATGCTGTTGCCTCGATTTTATATCCATCATTCTCTTTTATGTCAAATTCTATTCTTTTAATTGCAAATCCTTCAGTAATTAGCACAAATGGAATCTCTTCTAGCCAGCTAAACAAAAGATAGCGAATGTCTTTTCCCTCAGCAGAGAATTTTTTTTGGTCTTTTTCCTCTACTTTGTCTTGGTCTAATGTTAGATTAATTTCTGCATCAGCTGCCACTGCAAACGCTTCTTTGAGGTCTTTAGCTGTGACCTCAATTATTGCATCAGTTGCATGATCTAAAAATTTGTAACTCAATTAAAAATTTGTAGTCTTCCTGACTATTAATTCAGTTGGTCTTTTCAAAAGTTGTAACAGAAATTCCTGACACAAAGAAGTTATCAGTAAGAAAGCTGCGAAATCGCTTATTATGTTTTGAACTTTTGTGCTGTAATGAATTATACCAAAATGATTTCAGCACTTGCAATAATCATGGCCATAGTAATAGCTCCCTCAAGCGGTGCATTTGCACAAACCGATATTGCATCTGATGAAGTCAACTACAAACAAATCTACAAAGACGAAAGAAAACAACTCATTGATTCACTCAAAGAACAAAGAAATGATATCAAAACACAAATCAAAGAATTCAGAGACAGCAGACCAACTGATCGTAATCTCCCTGAAGTTGAACCAACTTTAGGATTTAGCGGATTAACATCAGGATGGGCAGAAATAGGTGGAAAAGCATATCCAGTCACACTATCACTTGACGGCAAAGCCGGTCAAGTGGGAGAGAGAGGATGGAAGATTTCTGGAACCGGAATTGCTCAAGTTGGTGAAAGAACAGTTACCTTTGATCTAAATGGATTTGCAAAGAAAAATCATATCGGCATCAAGGGAGTTTCCACAGACAATGAATTCGTTGTGATTCATCTAAGAGGACACTTTGCCCCAATTGCAGACAGTGATAACTCCTATGCACTTGCATTCAAAGGAGCAGTTGCAAATACTGTGTCTGACATCAAAGTACCATTGGTACTAGTAGGAGATGTACAAACATTTTCACTTGATTCAACTGTAGATGAATCAACACAATTAGTAGAATCTGAAATTTCAGAATCAGAAATTGAAGAACTATTAGATGATCTACTATAGGTCAATTTTTTATTTTTTTATTTTGCTTTTTTATCCATCTGAATAATTCCAAACATGTTGCCTTCTGTATCTGTACATTGTGCAAACCATCCTACTTTTGGAATTGCCATTTTAGGAATAATCAAATGTCCTCCATTAGATGTGATCTTTTTTGCAAATTCATCAATTGATGGAACATTGATTGTGTTAGTCATTCCAATCTGTCCTGGTATTCTCTTTGACATTCCTCCATCAATTCCAGGTTCCTCTGTGCCTGTCTTTGCTATCCAGTAGTCCATTGGCCCATCCCACTTCTCAAATTTCCAATCAAATACGTCTCTGTAGAACTTTTGTGCTCTTTCTGGATTATCTGCTGGAATATCAAAGTGAGAAATTCTTGGCATGTGTTTTTGATAAAACTAAATTATTTAAAATGAGCTTGAATTTTTCAGAATTTCACTATTTTAAAATTAGAAAACGGCATTGTTTTTTTCATGAGGGCTGCATGCTTTGATGGAAAATATATGAAATATGATGAGAACTATCCTGATCCTAAACCTGGAGAGGTGCTAGTTCGAGTCAATTTGGCTGGAATTTGTGGAACTGACTTGGAAATTTTAGATGGCTATATGGAATATCATGGAATTTTGGGCCATGAATTTGTGGGAACTGTGGAAAAAGCAGATAATCCTGCTCTGATTGGAAAACGTGTTGTAGGTGAAATCAATGCCGGTTGTGGAAAATGTGAATCCTGTCAAAAAGGAATGGATAGACACTGTCCTAACAGAACGGTTCTTGGAATTTTAAAAAGAGATGGGGCGTTTGCTGAATTTCTTTCATTGCCTGAAAAGAATCTGCACGTGATACCTGACAGTATGACTGATGAGCAAGCAGTCTTTGTCGAACCATTAGCTGCTGCTTTTGAGATAAAGGAGCAAGTATCATTGCAACCGCAATGGAGTGTTGCAGTAGTTGGTGATGGGAGATTAGCTCAGCTAATTGTACGAGTTCTAAAGAATACATGTCCAAACATTACCTGTTTTGGCAGACACAAAAGCAAACTTGAGAGCTTGATAAACATTGGAGTCAAAATAAAAATTGGCATTGAAAAATCTGATGAACAATCATTTGACTTGGTAGTGGAAGCCACTGGAAGCAATTCTGGTTTTGCAGATACAATGAAGTTGATTAAACCCCGTGGAACTGTAATTCTAAAGTCCACTATTGCTTCAAGGGAAAATCTTGACTTGACTCCTACCGTAGTTAATGAGATTACATTGATTGGCTCTCGTTGTGGGTTATTCAAACCAGCAATAGATGCACTTGCAACTGGTATGGTTTCAGTTGATTCCATGATAGATTCTACTTTTCCTTTGGAAAAGTTTTCAGAAGCTATTATACATGCAAAAAAACCTGATACTCTCAAAGTTTTTCTCAAGCCCTGATTTTTGCAAAAAATATGACTGAAATGTTATAGTTTTCACTCGTAAGGTAATTTAGTAGGATTTCGTTGGCAGAAGCAAATGGAACCATTTGATTCTTTTCTTATATGGATTACAGAATTCTTAGGGGATCATCTTTACGAAGGAATATTTCTAGCAGCCTTGCTTGAGACTATAGTTCCCCCAATTCCAACTCTGGCAGTATTTCCAACTGCAGGATTCCTAGCATCTCAACAGGGCGTGACTTTGATTGGATTAATCCCGATGATTCTTCTTGGCGCAGTTGGTGCAACAATTGGGACATCTGCTATCTATCTAATTGCATTAAAACTTGGACGTGTTGTTTTACTTCGGTATTTGAGATTCGTAAAAGTAAATGATAAAAAATTAGAGCGAGTTGAAATCTGGTTTGAAAAATATGGTGACAAAGCAGTGTTCTTGGGAAGAATGGTTCCAGTAATGAGAGAGATGATTTCAGTTCCTGCTGGATTACTAAGAATGAAAATTCCAAAATTTGTATTATACACATTTGGGGGTTCATGTGTTTGGTCTAGTGGAACTATTTTGTCTGGATATTATTTTGGAACTGCAATAGGTCTTAGCACTAGTGTGATACCACCATTACCTTAAATATTAAAAACAGCATAATCAAAGTAACATCCTAATTTGTTTGGCTGGATGATGGCAGGGATTCTTCAATACTCCCCTAGTAGTTGAAGAATTTCTGTTTTTAAAAATTACCTAATGTTTTTTGTTTTTTTTCTTCCCAAATTAATTCACGCATTCCAAGATGCATTCTCAAAGAGTTTACAGTAGCTGGGCTGAATCCCTCAAAGTGATTGTTTGCCATTACCATTGCAAGTGGAATGTCTTTGATTTCTTGCAATCTTTTTGCCCAACATGCAACAAGTTTTTCCTTGTTTTTTGTAACTTTACCAAACTCCGAATCTGGAATGGAGCGATCTCCAATCAATCTGACATACAGATAGTCCGAAGTAATCGGCATTGGATTGTTCACTCCTGCAATTTCATTCCAAACAAGACAGTGCTTATTTTGTTTTAGATATTTTATGGCATCTTCAGAAAACCATGATTCATGTCTTCCTTCTATGGGATATAAAAAATCCTTTGGCAGCAAATCAAAGAGTTCATCCAATTTTGGTTTTGCCTCATCAAAGGATAATGATGGAGGCAGTTGCAAAACTAGGGCTGAAATTTTTTCATGGAGTGGGGAGAGCGCTGCCAAAAATGAAAAAATCTCCGAATTTACCCTATCTAGCCTCTTTTCATGCGTAATAATTGATGGAAATTTGGCTGTAAATCTGAAATGTCTTGGTGTTTCTTCATTCCATCTTTTCACTGTCTCTTGTGCCGGAATTCTGTAAAAGGTTGAATTGATTTCTGTAATCTCAAATATCTGAGAATAATATTTTAGCCATTCTGAACTCTTTAGATTTTTGGGATAGAATGTACCTGACCATCCTTGATAACTCCAACCTGTACAGCCAATTTTGATATTCATTATGTTATTTGAATAAACTGCGGTTTTAAAATTTGAAAGCTGACCATCGCGGAATAACCTTTACACAGCCCTGCAGTATGCTCAGACCGGTAAACAATTACCATCGTTTAGACAATAGGAAATTGTGTCAGCTTTCTGTAGTATATACGCAATTATGAAATAAAAAGTAGATCCTAAATCTCAACTGCTGCTAATTACTTGCGATCAAAACTATGTTTTGATAAATCCATTGTTTATCATCCATTGAATACTCTTGAAAAACTCATCATCCGATAACAGTCCTTGACTCCACCATCCTGCATCTTTTCTTAACCATGATGGTAAATTAGGTTCAGACTCTCCTTCTGATGGAGTTCCATCCTTTATTATGATGATTTCTTTCTTTATCATATACTCAAGGCCTGATGCAAAATCATTATCAGTAATCTGCGTCAATGACCACCACTTTGCATTCTTTCTAACCCAGTCCGGTATTTTGGATGTTGTCTCAACAAAATACTTTCCGTCATCCATAATGCATTGTCTTGGATGAGATTCTATTATGTCGTATCCAGATTCAATACAGTCCTTGAAACTATCGATTACATCCAGTGGAATAATTCTAAGAATTTTGTCGTCATTTGTTTTAGGATCTCCTCGTCCGTCATGGTTGCTGGTAAGAATATACAAAAATCCGTCTGGCCCTGTTTGAACATCTCTTAATCTTCCGAATTCGCCTTGGAACAATCTTTCATCTGATAGAACCAAATTGTTTTTCAAATCAAAATCGATCAAATGCAAATGATTTCCCCTTAATGTGGCAACAAAATATTTGCCATTCCAGTCTGGAAATTTATCCCCATAGTAAAATTCAGCACCTGATGGTGCCCATGTATCTTGGCCTGTATGCAAAATAGGGTTTACTAATCCATCTTGTGTCTCATCACCAATTATGTCAGGCCATCCGTAATTTGAGCCTGGGATTATCACATTTATCTCGTCATGTGCTACTCCTCTCCATCCCGATGGCCCGTGCTCTGTTGCAACAAGATTTCCTGATTCGTCCCAATCAATCCCCTGTGGATTTCTGTGCCCTATTGAATAAATTGGAGAATCTGAAAATGGATTGTCTTGTGGAATTGTTCCGTCAGAATTAATTCTTAGAATTTTCCCCCCAAGTGAATTTAGGTCCTGAGCCAAACCGGGATTTGCGGCTTCACCTGTTGTGATGTAGAGTTTTCCATCTGGCCCAAATTTTATTCTCCCACCATCATGGAATGGTCCGCCAGGAATCCCATCTAGCAATACTTTGTCTTCATTTAATGTTTGATCTACTAGCTGGAATCTGACAAGCTTGTTTGTAGTTGTTAGAAATTCGTTGTAAGTGTAATAGATGTAGATGTAGTTGTTTTCCTCAAAGTTTGGATCAACTGCAATTCCTAACATTCCTCCTTCTATGCCTCCTACATTAAGTGACAGGAGTGGCTCTTCTAGCAACTCTCCATTTTGAATTGCTCTTAGATGTCCATCTCTTTCAGAAAACAGGATTGTACCATCAGGAGTCCAGTCTATACTCCATGGGATTCTTAGGTTATCAGCTACTGTCTCTACACTAACACCATACTCTGGATAGTCTTGAGCATATGCTAAGGGAATTACAAAAAACAAGATTGATGCAAAAATAATTTGTTTCAATAGGATTAGTTGATTGCTTTAACAATTAAGGCTAACTGATTTTTAAAAAATTGGAACTTAAGACCAGCAACGGTTAGTTGTTTGGTGAGAGTTCCAACTGACTATGATAATATGAATTTTGTATTTAGGGCGTACTGATCAATTCTACGTTCTGGTTATATGCAAAGTATCTTGTCAATGATTCTATGCGAAAACTTTCGATACCATTCATGTTATTATTTGCAGTATCGACAATACCTGTTTACGCACAAAACGTCCAATTTGATGAGAATGAAGAAAAAATTCGAGCAGAAATTTCTGAATGTAAAGACAAAATTGCGGCAGATGATTCTTTAACTGATGCTTCAAAGACTGTACAACAAAAACAATGCTCATCTGAAATTAGAAAAAAATATGCTGAAATTGCACTAACATTTGAGCAACAAAATGATATGAAAATAAGATTGCAAAATCTTCAGAAATGTGAAGATTGGCATTCTCAATACAAGTTCCTAGATGAAACAAATTTTAGAATTCAGAAAAATGCCCAAATGGTGCAAAGTTGCATAACTCTGTACAACGATCCACTATGGACATATTCTGGAGATGAAAGGAAAGAAAAACTATCTGACAGACTAGATGCAATTCTTGCAGAAACTCCTGTCAAGACCAATGTTTCTAATGAATCCCTAAAAAATACTCAATACGAAGTTGACAGAATTCATTCCTTGGAGAAAAAAATTGCAGAGTTGGAGGAAAGACTGCACAACAAGGATCTGATTATTCGTGAACAGATGAATGTGATTTCTAATCTTGCAAATTCACTAAGAAATGCAATTTTCAATGGAATTCAATCTGTAAATCCATTTGTTTAGAATAACGAAATAGGAAACGAGGTACAACGGAAGACCTAACGGATTTCTTACACTCCTTTTCTGCGTCTTCCTTTTCCTATCTGCCCACTTCCTCAAAGTTTACTCTCTGAATATCAGCAGGTATGATAGTCCTCGTCAACTAATATATGTAAAAATAAAATTTAAAGTATTCTGGATGGATTCTTTAAATTCATTTAGATATGCTCTCAAAAACACACAAATTTACAAGATCCTTTTGATCTTCTTTATTATTCACTGTTGCTTACAGGTATTGAAGACAGAAATTTCGATATCCGAACGCAATCTCTTATTGTCGTTTTGCATGTCAACGCATTTTGCTTGACATTGTAAAGGATAACCCGCAGAAAACTTCTGTCTTCTGTTTTACTTATTTTGTGGTAATTCAATAATGAATCTGGTTGGGTTATTTTTGACTGAAATTTTTCCACCATGCTGTTCTATGATTGATTTGCAACTTGCTAGTCCTAATCCGGTACCCTCCTGTTTAGTTGTAAATAGTGGCTCAAATATTTTCCCTAGTTTGTCTTCTGGAATGCCTGGCCCATTGTCTTCAACCTGAATCATTATGCTGTTGTCTCTACTTTCTGATGTGATCTTTATTTTTCCATTCTCATCCGTTGCCTGAATTGCATTGATGAGCAGATTGATCAAAACAACCTTCATCAATTCAAAATCACATTTTATCTCATTATCTACATTCACAAATTTCACTTTTTCTGCTTCTGGAATGTCTCGAATTACAGAATCTATGATTTTTTTTAATGGCTGATTTGTTAGCTTCAAAGGTTTACCCTTTACAAAGTCTAACACATTATCTATTTGATGAGTAATTCTGTACATTGCATCATCCACTCTTTGAAATTTCTTTAACTCTTCCTCACTCAAATCCCTCTTTGCTTTCATTATATCCAATGATACTTTGATTACCGTTAGAGGATTTCTAATATCATGAGCCAGACGGGATGCGAGCTCTCCAATTGAGGATAATTTTTCCTGTTTGAGAATCTTTGATTTATAATTTCCAAGATCTTTTGACATTTTATCTAGAGATACCATGATCTCATTTGCATCTGAATTCTTTGAATTAGGATTAATTTCCACAGTCTCTCCATTTGCAATTTTTTTTGTTATTGCAATTAGTCTGTTTATTGGGATTGAGACAAATTTTGATGTTAATACAACTATGATTGTTGCAATAACTACTCCAAATACTAAAGACATGATTCCTAATGTGGCCATTTTTTCTTCTATTTGAGAAATTTTGGATTGCGTATTTTCCATTCCACGAATTTCCATTTTTGAAGCGTCTTCTACTGTATTATGAAATTGATCTCCAATTGACAATAATAATGGCAATGCCGTAAAACGCGAAATCTCTCCGTTTTCATATTGTTTTATGATTGAATCATTGCTTTCCATTTTTTGCTGCATTAGTTTGATGTACTCATGCATTTGGTCTTGCATCATCGTTGGTGCTAAAAATTGTCCTCGTGAATTTTTAGCTAAAGATAGACTAGCATATTGTTCTATTTGCTCATCAAAAATGTCTCTGTCTACTTGATATGCGTCTCTAATTTCTTGAATTTTTTTATCAGAAACACCCCTTTGAATTATTTCCATACTTTGCATGTGCATCATCTGAAAATTGAGTTTGATCTCATTTAAAATGGAAATTGCTGGGATGCTCATATTTTTGTGATATTCTGAAACATGTTTGATCTCTTGAGAAAATTCCCACTGGACATAACTCGATATGGCAAAAATTGTAAAAAGCATGAAAAATCCAATGATGATAACTGATCTTGTTCGCAAATTTTACACTGATGTATTCTGACTTTAAAAATGATATGTAAATGATGCTCTCTAAAAACCTGATATTTTTGTCAATTTCTTTGCTTTTGCAAATACCTCCGACCACTGAGTCCAGGTAAGTCTTCCTGTCTGTGTGTTTTGTTTTGATGGATGGTATGATGTTAGAATTTTGATTTTATCATATGAGAATAATCTGTTATGTCCAAACTTTTCTGGTTTTACTTTGTACAGTTTACATGTTACATCATATGCTATTTTTCCAAGACACAAAACCGTTGTTATGTTTTTTAGAATTTCTTTTTCTTGCTCCAAATATCCAAAACATGTTTGCATCTCTTCTCTTGTTGGTTTGTTTTGAGGTGGTGCACATCTTACTGCAGCTGTAATGAATGCATTGTGTAAAATTAATCCGTCATTAGCTGTTTGACTGGTTGGCATTGACGCAAATCCATACTTATGCATCACTTTAGCTAGCCAATCTCCTGATGAATCTCCTGTAAACATTCTTCCGGTTCTGTTTCCACCATGAGCAGCCGGTGCTAATCCTACAATCAGTAATCGTGCATTAATATCGCCAAATCCTGATAATGGTTTTCCATAGTATTTTTCTTCCTTGAATCGTCTTACTTTGTTTTTTGCAATCTCTCTGATATATTCAGACAGTCTGGGACATTTTTTGCATCTGGTAATCTTCTTGTTTAACGATTCAATTGTTCTCATGTAAATTCATAATTTTCAAACTATGAAAATTTGTCCGTAAAAACAACTTTGTCAAGAGGTAGTTGTCCTCCACGTGGCATTGCAGGTTGAATCTGCTTTCCAATTGCAATCATCATTGATATAACATGATCATCTGGCAATTTGATAATCTCAGCAACTTTTTCAGGATCAAAACCTATCATTGCGTTTGAATCATAACCCATTGATTTTGCCGCAAGCATGATGGTCTGAGCTGCAATTCCGCAAGATCTCATGGCTTCATCTCTTTGCAATTCGTCTTTTCCTTCATAAAATGGCCCCATTGCAGATACTAGAAATTCTTGAGCATCTTTTGGAGCATTTTTCCAATATTGGGCAGGATTGTCTTTCCATGCCTTCAAATCCGCACAAATTACGATAAGTAATGATGCGTCAGTCACTTGAGGTTGGTTCCATGCTGCTGCACTAATCTCTTTTCTTATTTCAGGATTTTTTACTATGACAAATCTCCAGTTCTGCATGTTAAATGATGTAGGCGATAAAACTGCCAATGATAGCAGCTTGGTCACTTCATCATCTGTAAGTTTGTGATTTGGATCATAGTTCTTTACAGAACGACGTTCTTTGATTGCATCAAACGTATCCATCAATCTGATGATGCGCCATCTGTATTTAATTTTTGTAAAGAACTCACCTGCACATCACCTAGTTTGCTAAACTGACATTAATTGGAGTTGGTCTTGATACTGTATTTGCTACAGGGGAGACGTTCTTTGCAAGCTCAATTAATTCCTGCAAAACTTCTTTAGATGCATCTGATTCGATTTTGAATGAGATGTTGATTCCTTGATATCCTGGATTTACGGATTTATCAATCTGTAGCAATCCTTGAAGATCAATGTCTCCTTCTAGTGTTGATTCTATTGAATCGATTTTTACTCCTCTAGCTGCTGCATGGCATACAAGGCTTGTTGTAATACATCCTGCTAGTCCTGCAAGTAGATATTCAACTGGATTTGCACCAATGTCATTACCCAATAAAATCTGAGGTTCGTCCTTGACAAAGACATGTGGTTTGCTTCTAGTGTGGGTTTTACATGCACCATAGAATTCGTTTACAGTTGTACGGTTTGTAGTACCTCCAATCCATTTGTTGTGAGCACGAAAATTGAATTTTGCAATTTCATTGTGCTCTTTGATGTGATCAATCGTATCAAAAAGCTGACTGACATTCACACCATTGACTATTCTTGTTTGGGTTTTTGTTGTTTGCATAATTATGATATCATGATATCATTATATTAATATTACTTTATTTGCTATCATGATATCATAATTTATATAATCATAGGCATAAATGATATCATTGACAAAAGATATTCTAGTTCGTGGATTTGACGATTCTACACATTCTGATCTAGGAAAAAAGGCAGACCAGATGGGAGTCTCAATTAACTCAATTGTAAAAGATGCCGTAGAACAGTGGCTTGACAAAAAGACTGATGCACCACATGTTCATGACTTGTTGATTTATTCAGATGAAAAATCCATGAACAATTTTTTAAAGTCTTTAGATAGAATGACTAACAATACAGAGTGGTTCAAGTCGTTTGCTGCACCACCAAAACACCATGCAGAAAAAATATTATCAAAACTTGATTGGTTCAACGGAACTATAAAGCCATACCGTCCTCATGGTACAGACGGTTCTAAATACTGTGGCCAAGTAATCCAAAAAATTTCCAAAGAATCAAAAAAACAACCCTTATGCTGTGTTGACTTTGTAATTACCGATGTTGCAAACAATTCCTTTTCACATGCAATGAAGCTTGAGCAAAGTTATGATGATGCAAGATTGCCCGGCTTGATGTTTTGCCCATACAAGGCAAGTGATCTAATGAACTCAGACATTACTGATATGATTGAATTATTTTTGATGCACGACAGAATTTTTGTACTAAAAAATGATGATATCTACAAACTAAATATCACAAAAGAAAGCATTCACAAAATCTTTTTGAATTAATTTTGTGAAGTACTTTCAATAAAATGGGATTCTAGATTTCCGCAACTATTTTCATAGTGCATAATGATTCCGTGTTCTAGTTTAGTTGTTCCTATGTATTTCATGATGTGTCTTGCAATTTTTTTACTTAACAAAATGCGTGTTCAAAAGCTACAGCTGTTCCGAATCTCTATCTAGATTAATCCCTACTGATTCGGCCCACTTTGCAAGCTCTTCTATGAACTCCTCTTCCTTTTGTGTAAGCATAAATCACATATGCAATTTGCAATAAAAGAAATTACTGATAATTTGTTCATGTCTGTTCTATGAATATAGAATGACTATGCCAAAAACTGATCAAATCGGACATTATTGCATATAACAATTACCCAGAGATCATTCGTGTTTCTTTATATCCATGATGCTTGAAGGCATGTAATGAAAAGTACACAACTTCTAAGCGTTGTTTTTTCGCTGATTATGTTTACTGGCGTTACTGCTGGGAACGCAGCATTTGCTGAATCAGACGATATTGACGAAATTCTAGAAGACTTTTGTGCAATGACTCTTGATGAGAGAAGCGCTACTCTTTCAAAATACGGTCTAGATGATTATGCAGAAAAACTTGCAATCATCTGTGATTTTGAAGATGAGAAAGAACGTGAAGACTCCCTTGAAGATGTCATTGATGAAATTCAACTAGAATACGATGAAACATATGACGAATCTGATGACATTATCGAAGATTTTGAAGACTGTGTTGAAGCTGGATATCCTGTAATGGAGTCATTTCCAGAACAATGTATGACCGATGACGGTCAGACTTTTACAAACACAGATGACGATTCAGACGTAGACGATGACAGACATGAAGATGACGATTTTGAACTTGATGACTTGCTTGATAGATACTGTGAACTAGATGACGAAGAGAAACGTCAACTACTAGCAGATCATCCAAGACTTGCACCATTCAATGAAAGACTCGCAAACTATTGTGACTTGTCTGAAGATGAACAGGATGCAATTGATGAATTGATCAAAGAAAATGGAGATAAAATCCGTAAGGAACTCCGAATCTATTCAGATGAGTATTCAAACAAGGGTCATGGAAATCTCAGAGATCGTTTAGTAATGTTTTGTGATCTCACTGCAGAAGAACGAGCAGAAAAACTAGCAATGAACGATTATCTTCCTGATGATCTAAGAGCAGACCATCTAAGATATTGTGAAATGTCTGAGGATGAACAAGATTCTTTCAGAGACAGAATCAATAAACTTCATGATTCCATGCAAGATATGCCTGATCAAAAACATTCAGAATATGATAGATTCTGCAAACTAACTGATGCAGAACTTGCAGCCAGTACATTTGATGCAGAGTTTGTTGAAAAGGCATCTAAATGGTGTGAAATGACACCTGAAGAACGAAAAGACTACAAAAAAGAACATCGTGACAACAAGATGCATGACTTTGATAACATGTCAGATATGGCAAAAGACAGAATGTCTGATGTCGCAAAAGACAAACATCGTGAACTCAAAGAAAAATTCTCTGACAAGTCTGACCGTTTGCATGCCATGATCATGGACAAGCGCGACATCTCTGATGAAAGAGCAGACGAAATCAGAAAGAAATTTGAATCAAAGTTTGGAGATGAATCTGAGAAGAAAAGAACTGAAATCAAGATGAAGTACAAAGATCATATGTTGAAGATGAAGTTCAAAATGTCTGATGAACGTAAATCTGATGTTCATGAAAGATTAGCAGAGATGAAAGCCTACAAGGCAGAACTCCGCGAAAAATCATCTCAATTGACTGATGAGGAAAAACAACAACTTAGAGAAGAATTCATTGAAAGAGCAAAAGACATGCAACTAGCATGGATTTCCCCACGTACGCAAATTACTGCAGGAGTTGATCCCGCAGAAGTAGAGTGTCGTGAAGGATACAGCCTTGTAATGAAAGCATCTAACGGAGTAGCAATGTGTCTAAAGGCAGACTCTGCTCTTAAGATGATAGATAGAGGAATTGTAGTTCCTGCTAACTAATTCTTTTTTTATTTTTATTTTTTAGAATAAATGATTTGAGATACAAGCGCACAATTTTTTACATTTAAAAAAATGGCATAGTTTGGCATAGTTACAGAAAGAACTAAATCAATTCTATTCCAATATCTACTATTGAATCCTGAAATTGAAAGAAAAATTCAATCTATAATTCTAGAGACATTCCAAGACGTGGAATCAGAATGGGTTAGTTATTTCCAACACAAGGCAGATCAGTTGCATCTGGACAAGAAATCGTTTTTCATAGGCATGATGTATCCGAAAATCACAAAAAATCTTGAAGAAAACAACATCCACATTCGAATAAAGTCTGATTCTTGGGGAGATCATGAAAATGAGAAAATCAACTCAATGATTAATCATCTTTATGAGAAATACGTCTAATTTTGAAAAACTCTTAATTTCTAGTATTGAAAAAATCACTCATTGCAATATGAAATTCTAAAAAACCCGATGGGACTAATAGAGTTCACTTTAAACAAAGGTGAAAAGGTAACAGCAGAAGCTGCTGCCATGGTATACATCAGAGGAGAAACGACTACTGAGACCAGAATGAGAAAGGGCGGTTTTCTAAAATCCCTTAAAGCAGCAGCTCTTGGTGGAGAATCATTTTTCGTAAACGAGTTTGTAGCACAAGAAGATAGCTGTAAACTGGGACTGACAGGAAATATGCTTGGAGACATTGAGGTAATCAATATAGATGAAGAATTCATTATTCAGTCCGGCGCATTTGTGGGCTCCACTGGAGATTTGACTCTTGATACTCAATGGCAGGGGTTCACAAAAGGAATCTTTGGAACTAACATGTTCATGCTAAAAACTATAGGCAAAGGCGATATCTTTGTCAATGCATGGGGTGGAATTTTAGAAACAAAACTAAATCCTGGAGAAAAAATGACCATTGATAACTACCAGCTAGTAGCACTTAGCTCCACTGCAAGCTATAGAGTTGTAAAGCATGGCAGTTACAAGACAACACTATTTGGAGGAGAGGCACTTGTCATGGAAATTACTGGACCAGGAACTGTGTACATCCAAACAAAGAATGTCATGGAGTTTGTTAGAGCTATAATTCCGTATTTACCCAAGAGACGCAACTAGTTTTTCTAAAGTTTGTTCATATTTTTTAAACTCATCAATCTCCTCTAGTTTCATAATTTTCAAGAGGTTAACAACCTCTTCTCTTAGTTTGACAAGCCTTCTTTGTGACTGATCATACTCTTTTTCTTGCTTGTTTTCCCATTCATCTAGCCTTTTCTTAAAGAAATCAATGCGACCAAGCTTGTAGTCAATTTCACCCATCAAAATTTTAACTGATTCTGATTTCATTCCATTCCTTTCTCCAACTTTATTTTTGCAATGACATCCTTGACTAATTCTTCATCTTTTGTAACCAGTTCTTGTAGTTTTTCCTTGTATTGCTGATTGCCCCACTTGTCTTGGGCAAACATATCTTTTACTAGGTTTACAATCTCTGACTTGTTTCTTTGATGGTCCCGCCTTGCAATTTCAGAGCCTTCCATGGATTTACTTAATTGATTTTGGACTTAAAGATATTGGGTTTAGGATCTAAAACCTCTGAAAAAAGTGTTTAAAATAATACTTCTTTTGTGTATTTTTGTTAATTTATCCTGTAGAAATCCATGTAAAACATTGCCTGAATAATGGCAGCAAAGAAAAAAGCAGCAGCTAAAACAACAGCAAAACCAAAAGCTAAAACAACTAAAAAGGCTTCAAAAAAATAATCTTTTGAAGCTTCTTTTTTTATTTACTTATTTTCAATGCCCTGACTATTTTTTCTAAATCTGTTCCTTTCATTTGCGTACCTAAAAAAAGAATGAATCATTCACATTGTTTAAATCCAAGAATTTCAACACCCATTTGCCATGAGCTATAATCGTGAAGCACAAGATGAATACGATGATTTCGATGATGACATCGATTCGGAATCTGACTATGATTTTGAGGATTAACAAATCCTCGCTTTTTTCTTTTAGAATTTTGAAATAACAGAGTTTAGAAAATGAATGTGGATTCTTGTACTTTGCAGTCAGTTGATTCACCCTTTGGTCAAGAAAATTTTTTGCTGCATTCTAATTTTTTAGATGTAACACAAACAGTGCAAAAATTAACTAGTCCAAGACCTGAATATCAATTTTGCAGGAAAATTTTGAACTTAGATTCATCAATACGATTTGTAGGAATATTATGTAAATGTGGAAGACTCAAGGCGTATGACAGAAAAAAAGGCATGATTCCACAGCTAACTGTGCCTGAAACTAAGCTTTTGCATCGTGAAGCATTACTAAAGTCCAAAATGAACCATGTGTTTGATAAAAAATTGGGCAAGACAAACTGGTCTGTAGAGTCACGAGATAATGTAAAATGGATTACAGTAAATCATGACAAAGATCTCATATTGTTATCCACTGAGACTTCATCAAACCATGACATGATAGTGGAAAACATACTCTCAATGCTTGAAATTTAGAATTTGATTTTCATTAATAGAATTTTAGATGATGTAAATTGATTACAAATTAAATGAAATATTTGATAATTAAATCAAACCGACAATTTACAAACATTGTTTTTAACTGCTACCAAAAAATTGAAAGATCTGTCTTCTTTGATATATTGATACTGAAACCAAGATTGCCAACCCAATAACCAGGCTGATTTCTTCAGAAATGAATTTAGCTGAAACCTCCCATATTCCACGCCAAAACAAAACCAATCCAACTCCTGTTAGTAAAAGAAGGAATGTGCGTTTTGTAAAAATGCTTTGCAATTTATTTTACAGTGATATTATGAATTACAGATTTATGTATCTTTTTCAAGAATGATTAACTCTGTCTTTAGGAGTTAATCTAATAATTAATGAATACTTTGGAGTTTGACACTGTCATCATCTCGACAGTTTCAACTGACATGTTATCTTTTTTTGCAACCTCTAATATTTCATCATAATGCTCTTCTTTCAAATGTTTTAGGAATTCCTTTTCTTCAATATCATTACGTTTGTAATCACATTCCGGAAAGGCACAGTTGAAATTCGACATCTATTCACCAAACAATGCAATCTTTAGCATATTAGAGTATCAGAGGAATGGATTTTTGATAAAGCCGTTTGCTAGGAGAACAATCAATCCTACAGCAGTACTGCCACCGATAATAATTCCTAATAGAACTATTGCATCTTGTTTATCCATTTAGAAAAATTCAATAATTTTTGATTTATGTATTTTCTGCTAGATTTAAGACTATTCTACTCAAAAAATTCTAAGTTTGCTAGAATCTGTTTTAATACCCTTCTTCATCCAAATCTGGCTCTGCATTAATTTTCTCAAAAGTCATCTCCTTTTTTTGACAAGACTCACATTTTTCCACCATGCCAAACTCATTTCTATAATGACCTTTTCCATCACATCTAAAACAATTCAATCTACTCTAATAAACTCAGATGAGAATTAAGGTTTCCTAAGAATCCCGACTTCAGAAAATTCTCACAATGCATCAATTAGCGACTATGCTTCTTATGATTCACAACCGATCCCGTCTTTGTCACTATCAAATCTGTGAGGATCCGGCTGCAACACTGTAAATCTTTTCTGCGTAATGTCTCCACAATCCAAGTCTGGCGGACTGACTGGAATACAAAAATCAGGATATGATGGGTCGCACTCACCTGATGTTTCTACAAACTGTGGCTCTGTATATTGCAAATTGCATCCGAATCTTTGAGCCCATGAAGAATCTGAAAACTCACTGACGTCACAAAATTCTGTGGAAATTTGAGCATGACCGTTATACAGCAATGCCGAGTTTAACGATTTTCCTCCGCAGAAAACATTTGCAAGCAATCTCTCATACTTGTCATATGGCTGCAAATCATCTTGATCAATTGTAACATGACTTCCCACTGGACACATCTGAGCAGTAAATGCAGTAGCCTCTAAAAATCCTGATTCATCCTTTTCTGGAGTATCGACTAGTGATAATCTGATTTTGTAATTTGTGGTGTAAATTGTATCCCCGTCAATTATTTCTGTAATTAACTGTGAAATACATTTGGCTTTTCCAATACATCTATGAGAATCAAAATCTTGATTGGATTGAATTGGCTCATTATTGTAAATACTTCCAAATTGCTCTTCTCCCCATTCCTTAGCTGCAAGGCTAGTCTTCTCACCTGTAACCAAGTCGGTTCCCGTCTGTGATTGATAAACCAAGCTTGCTGCAATAAACAAAACAAAGGGTACAACAATCAATGCTGCGATTATTACGGGCCTCATGATATTTTTCCCAAAAGTATGAACATAAGCATTACGTAATTTGGAAGATGAAGGTTTTTCGTTCCGTATGGAATTTACCAACTAGGTTATACCTACAAACCTTGTAACGGCAAATTGCAGATAAAATCCCAGAATATAAGCATCTCGAATAACTCGTCTTGGTAAATTTTCTATCAGTAGTATTTTGAAGGTTAGCAGTCAAAATCATCATGGTCGGTTGGATTTTCTTCTATCCCGAAATGCCTTAGGATGGCGCTTCTTGTCATAATGGTGTTGTACAATTTTTTGATATATCGATATGTGTGTTCATTAGTTACAACATGCCTGAATGCTTTCCTACTTGCAAAATTTGAGCATGATATGTTTTCAGATTATGTCTACTTTATCTATGATGAAACGCCTAATACAATATGATAACAAAAGAACAAAAATTAGAAATCTTTGAAAATATATTTTCAAGACTAAGAAAAAAACTGGTTGACTCAAAAAATGAACAACTTTCTGAAAAGTTTAGAAGACTTCCGTTAGAGTAGAGTGTAAAATCCAATGTTATACTCCATATAGGGGAAATTCCTGTTTGGATGTATGATTAGTGGAGCTCCAAAATACATCATGATTGCATTTTTTGCATTGGGTGTATTGTTTGTTGGATTTTCATTTTGGGCCCTATATCTTACTGATATTCCGCAAGAACAATTTCTAGAAGATCCTAGGTTTGAAGAAGAGTATGTGAAATACTATGAATGGAATATTCTGTTCGGTTCTGTATTGATTGGAATTGGTTGGATTATCGCATTTCTGGGCCGTAAAATGTCACGCAGATAAAGCAACAAAATTAGTTTTATCAAATTTTTTTACAATAATTTTAAATTTTGATATGTTGGAGAATCATGTCATGAATTACTGTTGATATCAGTTCCACAATGAACGCAGAAATATGAGCCATTTGGGGTCCACTTGTGCTTACATTCTGACTCAGTCATATGCTATTCCTTTGAGAATTTTGTAATAACTACCGATATGTGTGAAAAATATACACAGTTAATTGAAAAAAGTTAATCTCATTATAGTCTAGAATTCTAAATGTGGATTCTATCATATATTCACATCAATGAGTTGAATTGTAATCATCAGATATCTGCAACTCCTCTTTTGTAAGTGCTGGAACTCCAACCCTGTGTATTGGAATCATTCCATGACTGACAAGAAGTTTGCGATACTGCTGAAAATATCTTCCCAATTCTTGTTTCAAAAATAAAGCATGCTCCTCAAACTGTCGAGATTCAGTAATTTGAAGTTCGTTTCTTAACCTTTGAGATTTGTTTTCAACTTCATTGATGTTTTTCTGTCTTCTTTTGAATCCCGTCACAATAAAATTTTCAAATACCATCAGAACATTCCTCCTAAGTGCAGTATGACAATATCGTATGAAACTATTTTGATGATTTTCAAATGTAAATTCTAGAGTATAATCCAACTGTCATTTATGACAATCACAAGAGCAACTACTTGGAACACATCTATGATTAATACAATCTTTACATCCCTTACTTCTACCACTCTTCACCCTTAACCATTCTTTATCCAATTCACAGAAACCTTTCAATTCTAAATTTATAGTGAACTTAAGCCTATTGCAGTAAATATTGTATGTTCGATCTTGACAATTTAGTAATGGTTTTTATCAATAGATTTCTAACCCATAAAGAATGTCTGACGAATCTTTGAAGCAAAAATGTGATTTGTTGTTGAGAGAACCTGAAATTCGGTTTGCTGGTTTTTTGGACATGATGGGCAATCTGGTTGAAGGTTCATTTTCAGATGGAATTAAACCTCTAAAAAGTGATGAAGAACGAAAGAAAATGTTCATTGAAGCAGTACTAAGAATTAGAACCAGACAAGATTTTGATGAAAATCTTGGACCTGTAGAATATGCAGCTGCAAGAAGAAAGAATGTGGTTACTTTGACTTTCTTATATGGTGATAAAGTTCTCTTTATCTCTGCAGAGCCTAATGTAGATATTGATAAAACTGCCCAAAAAATAATGCGTTTATGTTCTATCTCGTCCTAGTTTTACCTTTTCTAGAAATTCTTGCAGTTTTTTGATATGAGTTCCCTCCCAATAGATTTGGTTACAACTCTCACACTTCCAAAATTTGTCATTAAATTCTAAAACTTTTTGTGGAATCTTACCTGAAATTTTTGATTTGTCAATTTGTAATGTTGGAGAATTACATTTTGTACATCTTGCAGTATCTCCAGAAATCGTATCAAGTTCTAAAGGAATGTGCTCAAGAATTTCTAAAAATTGCTCAATTTCATCCTCTTTTGTTACATGAACTGAAACAATGTCTTGCTTTTTTGCCCTGGCAATTAGCTCTTGGTCTTTTGAGATTATTGTTCTTTGCTCGTTTTTGGCTTTAGATATTAATTTCAAATCATCAATATCAGAATAATATTCCGTATCAAATCCAAGCAGTAGTAATTTCCTGGCAATATTACCAAGCATTGCATCAACTAGAAAAAACAATTTATCTTCCCCTAGATTCTATTATGATAAAGAGATTTTCTCATAATCTCCACAATATGCTCATGGTGCCATAAAACGCTATAATTGAAATTATGATTACTATTACTCCCTTTGTTGAATCCTTCATAACTAAAAATCACAAATCAAATACTTTAGTTTGTTGTAAATTATCACTTGTGTTTACCTACAAAACAATGTTTGCAAATTTTACTACCTACTCTTGTCTTCAAGAATGAAATTTGTTTATCAGTTAGTCTTCCATGTTGTATGAGATTGAGCAATTCTTCACCATCTATAATTTCAAAATTTTCTTTACAATCACATTCTGTACATTCACAATCAATCTTTGAATCCAACAGGATACAAACTACAAACAATCTTAAAAATAATTAATTTTCACTGTTCAAATCAGGATCTTCATATCTTTGCCAAATCTCCATATTTAGCCAGCAATTATTGCATGTTGTTGGAATGTCTTTTATCTCCTCATGTGATATGGGGTAGTTCTGCTTACAAATTTTACAGGTAAAATATTCTGTAATTAGCTCTGACATGCATAATTTTTACAATTATTCCATTAAAACATCACTACACAATGTGAACTAGACTCCGAATGATTGGGATTTTTTCTCACATTTTGGGCAATTCAATCCTCTTGTTTCAAGGCCACATTTTCTACAATACACGTCAATTCCTACAACCTCTCGAGGACTGGTTCTAGTAATTTTTACAATTAGGATTGCAACTATTAAGACGCCTATTGCAATTCCAATGTATGCAAGTACCATGAATACAGTATTACTTCATATCTTAAAAATCCATTTTACACTGTCAAAACGTACTTGTTTGCCAAAATTTTCTTTATATCATCTAAATATTGTCGCTTTGTACTGCCAACAAATCTCCAACGTGCCTCCATTTCGTCTTCTAGTATCTCATAAACCAAATCAATTTCTTCACCTGCGTCTATCTCTCTTTTTGCAACAACCATTAGTTCTTGCAGTCGTAGTTTTTTTCTCCAGGTGTGAGCACAATCGGCCATAATTTTTCTTTGAACAATTACCTAAAAGGATCACTATACATTGAAACTATCTTAGAGTCAAATAGAGATGTTTTTTCCAGGAACTATCTTACTGCTTTTTGGAATGTCATGAATATCAAGCCCTTCTAGATATTCTAATTGCTCAGAAACTAATTCTGAATTCCCAAATGAAATCAAAATTCTGTCGTTGTGTCTTATTTCGTAGAGATTAATCTTTGAAAAAGATTTTCCATTTACCAAAAATGTCATAGATTTTTCTGAATTGATACAGTGTTTTCTTGCATCTGCTTCATGTCCTAACACAATACATTCAGGTGTAATCTCGAGTCCAAATGATGCAAAAAGCATGTCCAAAGGGACATCTGTTGCGTGCTTGTGAATCAAGTATGGATTGTCATTTTCAAAATGAATGTACTTGCTTTGAATCTGAAACTGCGGATGTGAAAAATCAATTTTGTCACCGTTGATAAATATTGCCAATGCTGCATGTGCATGGTCACTTCCAAATTGCCCAACCCCATAATGCTTTACCATTTTCTCCTCCAGCGTCTTAAATGTAGTATTATCCAAAATTTGTGAATCAATCTCACTCTGATTTAGAAAATAATATGAAAAGACTCCTGCAGCAACTAGTACAAAGGCTATCCCAAATATGGCAAGTGCCTTGCTTTTTGATTTTGGTTCTATTTCAGGTTCAAAATATGCCGAGTTACTCTCATCCATTCTTCCTGGAAGACTAAAATCTGAATCCTCTTTTGGTAAAACTTTGTCATTCAAGTAATATTTGAAGTTGCTTTATCGTATAAATTCGCATGTACAAATTTCCTAACGATATTCCCCACCACAATCCCCAATAACATCAACCAGGTCATTTGATTTTTCAATTACGTTATCTATTGATGAGATGTCTTGCGAGTCTAGTTTTACATCAAAAACTCTGACGTTATCATCTCTGTGTTCTGCAATCCCAAGTCTTGCGCCAATAATCACTCCTGCAACTTGTGGTCTATCCAACACAAATCGCGTTGAAACATTTGCTATGCTACAATCATGTTTTTTTGCTATATCGTTTAGTACAGATAATAACTCTTGGAACAGTTGCCATCCGCCCCATACATCTATCATGTTTTTGTATTTTTGAAGGCTAGATGTAGTTAGATTGCCTCTGTGTGGCTCATCTACTCCTAGGTACTTCTCAGAGAAAAATCCTCCAAGCAGAGTGCCATAAGATATAATCTTCATTCCATGTTTTGCAAAAAATGGAGCCATCAGTTTGTCTGGTCTCTGATCTAAGATAGAATATTGAACTTGGTTTGATACAATTTCATATCCCTGTTCTTTTATTATTTTGACTCGTTCTGTATCAAAATTTGTCAGTCCGATATGTTTGATTTTATTTTCATTTTGTAATTTTGATAAATTATTCAATGCATCAAGATAATTCTGATCATTGTAATCCCACCAATGAAACTGAAGCAAATCAATACACTCTGTATCCATTTTTTGCAAAGACTGTTCTATATGGTAAGTAACTATGCTTTTACTCATTGGCCCTGGATTTGGAACAAACTTTGTCAGGGCTTGAAATTTTTTTACTGCTCCTATCTTTCTTCTAAATTTCCCAATAAGTGATTCAGCTGGACCGTAAATGTCTGCCAAGTCCCAAGTTGTAAATCCTGCATCTTGATATTTTTCCATGTCTTCTATTGCAGATTTTGAATCAATATGACCATGGCCTCCTGCAACCTGCCACATTCCATTGAGAATTTTGCAAATTTCAAGGTCTTCTGCAAGAACAGTTTTCTCAATCGGCATGTTGTGGTAACATTTTTCTTTGAAATTATAGTTTACTTGGCTAATATTGAAGAAAACAATTCCAATAATTGTAGAATACTATTTTGAATCTAGTAAAAAATGCTGAATTATTTGCAAAAAGCAAGCATGCAGGACAATTCAGAGCAGATGGAGTAACACCTTATTCAAAACATCTTGATGATGTAGTGAATAGACTCAAAAGTTTGGGTGTGATTGACGAGCAACTGCTCTGTGCAGGATGGCTTCATGACATAATTGAAAACACTGATACAACTTTTGATGACCTATACGAGAAGTTTGAAAGTGAAATTGCAGTACTAGTATCATCATTATCTAAAGATATGACATTACCTAGAAAAAAACGAGAACAAGCATATATTATTCAATTGAAAGAAGCATCATTTAGTGCAAAACTTCTCAAACTTTGTGATATTTCTGCAAACTTGAGCGAATTAAAAAATTATGAGGCATCAAAATCAAAAAAACTGCGACAAATAAAACAAAAAAGACATTATCTGAGTATCATCAAAAATGATCTTGTGGGCAATCCTCATTTTCCGTATGTTCAATCTCTTTTAGAAAGTGCAAACTTGATTTTTGTAAAGTATGGACAAAGACCACTATCTATTCAATCAAAATAAAAATAGCCTTGAATGTCTTCAATAATCTTAAATCCTTAAATTTTATAGAAAAATTATGACTGAAAATCAAGACTCTAACATATTTGAAGAAATCAACAAAAAATATTTTACAGAACTTGAACATACTGTTCCTCACATTCAGCAAACACTATTTGATTTGCAAAATGAATGCTACAAATCTTGGAGACATGCAGTAGATTCAAACACATCACTTTACACAGAATTTCTTTCCAGTTCGGGCTACAAATTCCCAAAGGCGGCAAAAGACATCTTAAACACGTTGGGTGAAGAAACAACAAAATATCGTACAGTATGTAACAAACTTGTAATTTCAAACATTGAATATGTAAAAAATACTGCTAAAACATGGAATGACAATGCAGATGCATTTGTAGAGTTGAACAGAAAAATTATGCACTATTGGCTATCTACATTTTCTCCAAATAGGAGCTAATCTAATACAACAACAACAATAATTGCAACTAGACTTCCAATTATAGCAATAATTGCCATCTTACTTTTTTCATTCCATCCTTCTTTTACTGTAATTCTCATGTTGATATTCTCCAAATTTTTTGTGTTCAATTAAGCCTATTGCCCATAATCACAGAAATATCTAAATCACTACTCTCTAACATCTAATCATCTTGGAACTGCCACGTGGAATGAAAGATTTTGAGGGTGAAGAAAATGCAAGCATTGAACACATTAGATCCCATTTCAAGAAATTATCCAATTTGTATGGGTTTTCATTCATGGATCCATCTCCGATTGAATTACTATCTACACTTGAGACAAAATCTGGTCCTGGAATCCGAGATGAGATTTACTATTTCAAAGATAAGGGAGATAGAGAAGTGGCATTACGTTTTGACTTTACAATGGGGCTTACAAGATATGCAGCATCTCAGAAATCAATGAAGCTTCCAGCAAAAATCTCTGCATTTGGTGGGGTGTTTCGATACGATGAGCCACAAAAGGGGAGATATAGATATTTTCACCAGTGGGATGTCGAAATTTATGGCAAAGCCAGCCTTGAATCAGAAGCTGAAATCATAGAAATTACATCTAGGTTGTTTGATTCTCTCTTACTGAAAGATATTGTAATTGATATCAATCATCGTAATCTTGTTGAATCTTACATCAACAAAGTTTTTGATTCAAAAGATCCAGAACTAGTTGCAGATATTTTACGTGCAGTTGACAAGATTGCAAAAAAATCAAAAGAACAAATTCTAAATGAATTCCAAGAAAAAGGATATGACACTGCAAAGCTAGAAAGAATTCTAGAATTTTCACAAATCAAGGGAAGTATATGTGAGGTGGAAAAAGCATTTGATGTTTCCCAACTTGAATCTTGGAATGAACTCAAATCATTAGTTGATTCGCTAGAAAACAGGGGCGTTTCAAATGTTAGAATTAATTTTGGTATTGTTAGGGGGCTTGATTACTACTCTGGAATTGTATTTGAGGTATTTGATAAAAATTCCAAGCTTGGAGCACTTGCTGGTGGTGGAAGATATGATACACTAACTAAAGCATTCAACAGGGAAGACATTGGTGCAACAGGAGTTGCAGGTGGAGTTGAAAGAATTATGCTAACAATGCAAGAGCAGAAAATAATCCCTGAATCAAAACAAAGTAGAGTTGCAGTATTATACATCAACGAAGAGATGCAAAAGGTTGCACATTCAATTACATCGTTATTACGACTAAACAATATTCCCACTGACATTGATTTGGCTGGACGTAATATGAAAAAACAAATGGATATTGCAACAAATGCAAAGTTTGCAATTATTGTTGGTCCACAAGAACTAGAAAATGGAAACGTGGTTCTCAAAGATATGATAAATGGAACTGAGGGAACTATCTCATTAGAAAAACTAACTGAAGACCCAAAATCTATTCTTAATTTAGAAACGCTCTAGTCAACATCATAATCTCAGGCCCACTAGTCAAAGAACCCACAACCACGCAGTGATCATTTACCAATATGCCTGATGATACATATGGAATACCGTTGTTAATTGAACACTGTTCAATTTTTACGCCTAACACATTTGCTATAGTTTTCATGTCTTCCTCATCTGCTTCTGGATGTATCGCAGCACCTGAATTATTTGCAACAAGAACAACTCCTGTTTGGTTGAATCCTGCAATTTTTTTCTGAATTACTTCCACTCCTAAAACATCTGAGATTGTTTGACAATCTTGTTTTGATAACCACGGGGATACAACTGCTCCTTTATCATTTGCACAGATTACATTTCCAAGTGCATTAAACTTAGTATCTAACACTCCTACCTCTAAATCCGTTTCTGCTTTCAAATAATCAAATTCATTTTGGTAAGCTGTAGTTGGAAGTAAAATCCCTTTGTTGTTCATTGTTGATAATGCCCCAATCAATCTAGTATTTGCAATTGCAGTGTGGTGAATTTCAATATCTAGATATTTTCCAAGTTTGTCAGCTTTAGTTTGAGCAAATCCCATTGGGACTAATCCAATACTATTGTTGACACTGATATACACTCCAAGGTTTGGTCCTCTATACACATCAAACTTGATAATATCCATATCCAGAGAATTGATCTTTGATCGTTATGAACGTAAGGAAATTTCCCTTCGTAATTGATCGACTACTAACTTGTCTGCTCACTACACAACTATCTAGCTTTAAATAATAACTCCAAGAAAATTGTATTATGCCAATAGCAGAAAATTTCCCTGAAGGCCTAAAGCCCCTTGGAAAAATTAGCCTCGATGATGGAAATTTCCATATCATGTGGGGTCCAGGTAAAACCAAAAACACTGATGGCTCACAAGCTGAAACATTAGCAGATGCTGATGTTGTTGCAGCATATGCAGCAAGAGGAGAAGAACAAGTTCCTCTTGGTGTGAGTGGAACAATGGTTGCAGTAGACTGGGATTCTTGTGTTGCAGATGGTGCTTGCATTGAAGCTTGTCCAGTACAAGTTTTCCAATGGTACAGAACCGAAAAAGATATTCCAGCAAAAGATGTTGTTGGTCAAACCTTTGCAGGAACTGGTAGTGATGTGAAAGATGAGCGCAAAGATCTTACAGATAAAGCAGATCCGATCAGAGAACATGATTGTATTTGGTGTATGGCCTGTGTTTCAGTATGTCCACCAGCCGCTATCAAAGTTGATCAATCAAATGTTGAAAAACATGAAAGTGCTGCAAAATCTTTGTAAGTTTTACAAGTCTAAACCTAAAAATTTTTGATTTTTCTATTACTTTTTAAATTTAGTCCCCACTAATTTTGTCTAGATTTAAATAATATTTCGAAATATTCCTCACTATGGCAGATCTACAAATACCAGAAGACTTTTGTCACAACGATGTAAAACCAAAAGGAAAAACAAGCCACTCTGATGGTGAAAATTTCCATTGGATTTGGGGTGAGGGAAGAACTGATGGTGCAGCATTCTCAAACGAAGATGTAAAAGCAGCATATGAAGCAAGAGGAGAAGAACAAGTTCCTCTCGGAATTCATGGTACTACTGTTGCAGTCGATTGGGATTCCTGTGTAGCAGCTGGTTCATGCATGAGTGTATGTCCAGTTCAAACATTCCAATGGTACAGAACCGAAAAAGATATTCCAGCAAAAGATGTTATTGGTCAAACTTTTGATGGTACTGGCTTGACAGAACAAGATGAGAGATTAGATTATACAGACAAATCAATGCCAATCCGAGAACACGATTGCACTGTTTGTATGGCTTGTCAAGAAATATGTCCTGAAGGAGCAATTCGTATCGAATCTTCTAACCAAGAATGGCACGAGAAAGCAGCCGGAACATATGTACTTATGAAATCTGGTTCTGAAAACCCACACGCACACGATTAAAAAGAATTTTTTTCTTTTTTCTTATTTTTCTATTTTACCTCAACAGATTTTAACCGCTATTATCCAAGAATTTTTGCAGAGGTCGCCTAGCTCGGTAGGGCGCGGGCCTTGAGAGCCTGTGTGCGCAAGCATACGGGGGTTCAAATCCCTCTCTCTGCGTTTTTTAATTTTCTACTTTAGACAGCTCTGCTAACATTGCAGATAGTTGAATTTCAGAATTTGCTCCCACTAGAACTCTATAATCATACTTTGCAATTATCTCAAGAATATCTGATAGTCTGTCATGTTTTGATTTGAAAACTGCAGAGTTTAGATATTTTAGAAAATCTGATTCTGACATTCCATATACTTTGATCAACTCAATCATTTTCTCTCTAGCTTCTGGAACTTTTCCAGAAAGTGCAATTTTTAGGACTTCATCCACATCAGTAGTTTTTGTCAATCCTGCTGAGGACTTTACATGCTCTTCTGTGATTGCACCAAGACTTGCAGTTGCCTGCAAAAGATTGATTGCATGTCTTAGATCTCCTTCTGAATAATCGTAGATTGCTTTGAGTCCTTTTTTGTCTGATTTTACCTTCTCATTTTTAGCAATTTCTTCTAATCTTACAATGACGTCTTCTTCAGGAATTGATGTAAATTTGAAGGTGGCACATCTACTTTGAATAGGATCAATGATTTTTGAAATATTGTTAGCAATGAAAATAAATCTACAAATTTTTGCAGTATCTTCTATAATTCTCCTCAATGCTGTTTGAGCATCTGCAGTCATCTCATCTGCTTCATCTAAAATAATGATCTTAAATGGAACCTGTGCCATTCCTGCAAATCTAGAGAATTTTTTGACTTTCTCTCTGACCATGCCTATTCCTCTCTCATCTGATGCATTTAGCTCAAGTGTGTAGTCTTTGGCATAGTCTCCCAATATTTGTCTGGCAATACATAGAGCAACAGTTGTTTTTCCAACACCTGCAGAACCGGAAAACATCAAGTGTGGCATATCCGTTGGATCTTTGATTAAAGCTTCAAGACTGCCAATTATCTCAGTTTGATTTACAACCTCGGAGAGTTTCATTGGTCGATACTTTTCTACCCACATTCCCGTTGCAGTCATGTGTATCCAAGGCTAAATCCCATTAATAAATCCGAATTGGTTATTGTATCATACTTCATCTTAAAATCTAAAAATGCTCTAGTAATGAGCGATCAGCCTGCGATTAATTAGGATCAATTGATCTCACTAAATTGTTAACAGAATTGATCGATCCGATACTTGAGGATCTAAATCAGATTAAGTGATCTCAAATGGAAATAGATAAAATAGAAAAAATACATTCAATTGGATATCGCCTAAAGGATGCTAAGGTTACAATTCATCAAGATTTCAAATATAATGTTGCAGGCATGAAAATTGATGGCACTCAAGGTGACACAAATAACATACCACAATGGGTAGGAAAGATTCTTTCTGAAAACAAAATAGCTACATTAGATTCTCCAGATATGATAACCCAACTCAAGCAAGCATTATCCAAAGAAAAGATGGTAGGTGAATATCAAATCTCTACACTTGATCCACATTTTTACATCAAACTAAAGGAATCAATGACTGAATTAAACAGAGATGACTTTGATAAAGTTGAAAGTATGATGTTAGAATTATTTAGAATGAGAAGGGGCAAACTCGTAAAGATTGCTGATTCTATCAAACTAAATTCTGAACTTTACAACAAACTAACTGTTGAAGAGAATATTTTCTACAAAACAATTCATGACAACAGTGTAGAGTTTGAAAAACAGATTAGAGGGGAAAGAAATGAGCACGGCACAAGCTAGTACTTTTACAGATTCAGCATTGTCTGACAGGGTTAAGGAATTCTTGACTAGATTCAAGGACAGATCTGGCAATTACAAGTATGTAGATGCAATTGACGAGATGATGCCAAAGAATGCAAAATACATCATAGTTGATTACAATGATTTGGTAATCGAACCTGAAATCGAGGTGATGTTTTCTCAAAATCCTGATAGAATTTTTGATGCATTTTCACGAGCAATCAAAGAAGCACTACAAACTAGATTTCCTGAATACGCAGAAAAAATCAAAAATGAAGTTCGTGTAAGACTAATTAATTTTCCACTAGAACGAAGTCTAAGACAAATCAATGCAGAAACAATTGGAAAAATTACAAGTGTTTCGGGAATGGTAGTTCGTGCATCTGAAGTAAAACCCCTTGCAAAGGAATTGATTTTTGTATGTCCTGATGAGCATAAAACCAAAGTAATTCAGCTAAAGGGAATGGATGTCAAAATGCCAATAGTTTGTGATAATCCATCATGTAAACACAGAGATTTTGAGTTAAAACCAGAAGATAGTAAATTCATAGATTTTCAAATTTTAAGATTACAGGAACTACCTGAAGATTTACCTCCGGGACAACTACCACATTATATTGACGTCACAATTAGACAGGATTTAGTCGACAATTCAAGGCCGGGAGATAGAATTATCCTTACTGGTGTGGTAAGAGTAGAACAAGAATCCGTTGCTGGGGTTCAGCGAGGACATAGTGGATTGTATAGATTAAGAATTGAGGGAAACAATATTGAATTTTTGAGTGGACGTGGTTCTAAAACTGATAGAAAGATTGGTAGAGAAGAAATTTCTCCTGAAGAAGAAAAACTAATCAAATCACTTAGCCAAAGCTCCGATGTTTATCAAAGACTAATAGATTCTTTCGCTCCACACATTCAGGGTCAAGCATTAATCAAAGAAGCCATTTTGTTACTAATTGTTGGTTCCAACCAAAGATTGCTTGGTGATGGAAGTAAGATTAGAGGAGACATTAACGTTTTTCTTGTAGGAGATCCAGGTACTGCAAAATCTGAGATGCTAAAGTTCTGTGCAAGGATTGCCCCTAGAGGTTTGTATACTTCTGGTAGAGGTTCAACAGCTGCTGGTCTTACAGCCGCTGTAGTTAGAGACAAAACAGGAATTATGATGCTCGAAGCAGGCGCAGTCGTCTTAGGTGATCAGGGTCTTGTAAGTATAGATGAATTTGATAAGATGAAACCTGAAGACAGAAGTGCATTGCACGAAGTTATGGAACAACAATCTGCTAGTATTGCAAAGGGTGGTATTGTAGCTACACTAAACGCAAGAACTTCAATTTTAGCTGCAGCAAACCCAATGTATGGAAAATATGATCCTTTCAAAAATATTACAGAAAATGTTAATCTTCCAATTCCATTACTTACTAGATTTGACTTGATATTTGTTGTAAGAGATATTCCAACCAAAGAAAGAGATACACAAATTGCAAAACACATTATCAGAAGAAATACCAAGCAGGGCACTGACAAAAAATCTGTTATTGAAGTTGATCTACTAACAAAGTATCTGTCATATGCAAAACGTGGTGTACCTGAATTGACACAAGAAGCAGAAGACAAAATTCTCGATTATTATTTACAGATGAGAAATGTAGAATCTGAAGAAATGATTACAGTTACGCCTAGACAACTAGAGGGTATAATCAGACTTTCAACTGCAAGAGCAAGATTACTCATGAAAGACAAGGTGGAGGAAGAGGATGCTGAACGTGCAATATTTCTAATTCAAAGTATGCTTCAAGATGCAGGAGTTGATGTCAATACTGGTAAGGTTGATCTTGGGGTATTACAAGGAAAGCCAAGAAGTGAGGTTTCAAAGATGCAATTGTTTATGGATGTACTCAAAGGTCTTGAGGGTGATAACAAAGTTCCAGTAGAAGAAAGGACTTTTGTCAAAGAGTTAGAAAAGAGTGAGAAATTCTCAGAAGAAGAGGCAAGAAACTATATCAGAAGAATGCTCAGAGAAGCATCTATTTATGAATCAAAACCCGGTCACTATAACCGAGTATGAACATAGAGAAACTAAAACTTCCTGAATCTGCAATTGAATTTTTAAAATCCCAAGGTTATGCAAAATTGTATCCTCCACAAGCAGATAGTGTAAAGTTTGGGTTATTAGATGGAAAAAGCATTTTGGTTTCAGCACCAACCGCAAGTGGAAAAACTTTGATTGCAATGCTTGCAATGATGAGTTATCTATCAAATAACAAAGGGAAGGTGATTTACCTTAGTCCGTTAAGAGCACTAGCTGCTGAAAAGTTTACAGAATTTAAAAAATTAGAAAAAGTTACTCTAGGAAATAAAGTAAAAGTTGCAATTTCAACTGGTGATTTTGAAAACATTGAAAAAAATTTAGAAAAAAGCAATATTCTAATTCTGACAAACGAAAAAATGGATTCCATAATACGACATAATGCAGAATGGATTGATGAAATTGGTCTTGTAATTTCTGATGAAGTACATTTGATTGGAGATGAAAGCCGGGGTCCCACACTTGAGATGATTTTAACCCAACTCAAGCTTTTAGAGACAAAACCCCAAATCGTAGGTCTTAGTGCAACAATAACAAATTCAGATGAGATTGCAGATTGGCTTGGATGTACACTAGTAAAAAATGATTGGAGACCTGTACCTCTTTCAGAAGGTGTATGTGATGAAGGAATAGTAACAATGAGTGATGGGAAAACCTTTGAAGTTGAGCGAAGTTTAAGGGGTACCCCAATAGATTTAGGCGTACAATCAGTACAACAAGGAGGCCAATCTCTGGTATTTGCAGAGACTAGAACTCGCTCAAAATCACTTGCAACAAAAGCAGCTGATGCTATATCTCAAATTTTAGAAAAAAAAGAAATTACTGAATTAGAAAAAACATCAAAAAAACTTTTGTCTGAAAATGAACACACTGAACTCGTTAAGACCCTTGCATTGCTAGTGAAAAAAGGTGTTGCATTTCATCATGCAGGACTAAATCAAAAATGCAGAGAAACAATAGAGGAAGAATTTCGGAAAGGCACAATCAAACTCTTATCCTCAACTCCTACATTAGCTGCAGGAGTTAATCTTCCTGCAAGACGGGTTGTGATATCTAATGTAAATCGATACAATGCCAAAGTTGGAGCAAACAGACCAATTAGTATTTTGGAATACAAACAGCTTTGTGGAAGAGCAGGAAGGCCACAATACGATGACTTTGGAGAATCAATCATTGTTGGAAATGGAAATACAGAAGATCTTATGGAGTATTACATTAATGGAGAACCAGAACCAATTGAATCAAAAATTACCGATGACAAATCTTTACGAACTCATATTCTTAGTGTTATAGTTACACATCCAGGAATAAAAAAAGAAGAGATTCTGGAATTCTTTTTGCAAACATTGGGTGGATTACAATCAAGAAAGCCTACAATAAAATTTGCAATTGACATATCGTTACGTTTTCTTTCAAGTAAATTTCTAATTATCAAAAAAGGTGAAAGATATGCTGCAACTGAATTTGGAAAAAAGACATCAATGCTATACATTGATCCATTAACTGCAACATACTTTAGAGATTCAATTGAGAATGTTTCAGAAGAAAGAAAACATACGTTTGGATTTTTACATCTAATTACAAATTGTGAGGAATTTTTCCCAAAATTCTCCTTACGACAAAAAGACTATGAAACTGCCAGTTTGATGATCGACAACAATTCATCACAACTACTAGAGCCAATTTCCGAGTATGATTGCTCAAGAAGTCTTTTGGCCTTACAATCTTGGATTACGGAATCTACTGAATTATCTCTCTCTGATAGCCTCGGAATTGAGTCTGGAGACATGCATAGGATGACTGAGAATGCTAATTGGCTTTCATACTGTCTCAGGGAGATTTCAAAACATGTGGAGAGAGCAGATTTGCTTGAAGAACTAGGAGATTTGAGAAATAGGGTGATTTATGGAATAAGGGAAGAATTACTTGATTTAGTCAGGGTTAAGGGAATTGGACGGGTTAGAGCAAGAATTCTCTTTAAACATGGAATAAAGAATCTGGATGATTTGAGAAAAATTCCTGTAAATAAATTGGCAGAGATTGATAAAATTGGTTCAACCATAGCGGATAACATAAAGGCAGAGTTACGAAAGGTTAGATAATTGATTGATTTATTGATTCCATCTATAGTCTCATGCATTGTAGCATTTGTTGTAGTCTTTGTAATGACACCTCCGTTAATCAAAATTTTAGAAAAAAGAAATTTTGCAGTAAAAGACATGAACAAAAAAGAAGAAGTAATGGTTGTAAGGCCTGGAGGTCCCGCAATTATTGCAGGAATAATTGCATCAGAAATTGTTCTTTACGTATTTTTACAAATGAATGAAATTCTTGCTATTCTAATTACCACCTTTGCTGCATTTCTAATTGGATACGTTGATGATAGAAAAGTAATGGGTGGCTGGTTCAAACCAGTTGCACTTGCAGTATCTGCAATTCCGATAATAGTATTGGGAGTATATGACAGTAACCTTGCATTTCCCTTGTTTGGAGAAGTACAAATTCCAGCATTGTATCTTGCATTAATTATTTTCATGATTCCAATTACTGGAAATACCATCAATTCTATTGATGTTCTAAATGGAGTGGCAAGTGGATTTATGGTGATTGCTAGTTTCTCATTGTCTATTTGCTTGTTTATTGTACAAAACTATGAGATTGCAATTGTAAGTTTACCTCTTGGATTTGTCTCATTGGCTTTTTACAAATATCATAAAATCCCAAGTAAAATTTTTCCTGGAGATTCAGGAGCTTTGACGTTGGGTGCAATGTATGGTGCCATTGCAATTGTTGGTGGTGTTGAAATTCTTGCAGCAGTGGCTCTGTTACCTGCAGTAATCAATTCTTTTTTGTTCCTCTCCAGTGTAAAACGGGTTGTAGAGCATAGGCAAATCAAGGGGAAGCCTGTAGAGCACACTGATGATTTTCGATTAAAGGCAACTAATGACAAGAAAGCCCCAGTAACTTTGGTGAGGCTCATTCTTGCAGGAGGACCAATGACTGAAAAACAAGTAGGATTTGCAATTTTCAAATTGGCAATTTTTTCAGGAGTTTTGGCAGTGGTTACTGCATTCATGATGGGAGTATCGTTTTGAAATCTGGACTCTTCGCATTTTTGTTTGCAATGTGGGGTTTGATAATTTTCGGAGGTGGAATTTTAGTTATGATTCTTGGACCCATATCTATTTCTGGATTTGGTGAACTAGATTGGTTGATTGCATCTGTCATTAAAGCGGTAATTGCACTAGCATTGGTTGTAATTTGGATTTTGATTTTATCAAAAATAAAGAACTGGATATTCAAAAAAGAAATTAAACTCTAACTTTCTTTCCACTGTCTTTGCTTTTTATCATACTCTTCTCTGGAATATCTGATTGAAGCTGGGGAGCCCATGACCACAGAATTTTCAGGGACATCTCTTGTAACAATTGCCCCCATTGCAACCACACTGTTTTTTCCTACAGTGACACCTGCTTTGATTACTGCACGTGCACCAATTACTGCATTGTCTTCAATTGTAACTCCTATCATTTTATCACACATAGGATAAGGATCATTTGTCAAAACTGCGGCTGGACCAATGAATACATTTTTTCCAATTCTAGAAAGTGGTGGGATGTATGCCTGACCTTCAATCTTTGTGTTTTCACCGATTTTTACGTCATAATCAATATGTGCAAGAGAACCAATCTTGACATTGTCACCAACCTCTACATTATCTCCAACATATGAGAAATGCCAAATCTGAACATTCTTTCCAATTTTTGCTTTTTCTGAAATAAAATTAGTAACCATTATCTCACAAATGCCATGGGTTTGCCTTTGTAATAATTTTTTCAGGTAACTGATCCTTGTGATTTTTTAGAAATTCTATTTCTTGTTTTTTGTCACGCAGTTCATCAGGAAGCATAATTGGGATTTCTTCGATAATTGGATAAAATCTTGAACATTTAGGGCAAAATATTGCACCTTCTGATACGACCCCTTCTTTTTCTTTTATTTCAAATAATTCCAAAGGATGACTTTTGTCAATTGGGCATGCCAAAATATCCATCATTGTTTTGTTCATTTTAGATCCAGATAGATTGGGATTCCTTTTTGACTAGATAAAAGTGCAGCTTCGGCAATCTTTGTAACATTTACTGCCTCTTGTGCTTTTACAATTTGTTTATTTTTACCCTCAATTGCTCCAAGAAAACTTTGAATTTCAAGTAGTAATGGCTCTTGTTTTTCATTTTGAAGAATTTCTGACTCCTCATCTTTTTCCACAATAATTTCTTGGGATATAAAATCCGATGAGATTATTGCCTCGGTGCATACCGCATTAAATTTTCTTAATTTTTTTGGTGTAATCCAGTTTGATGAAATTATCGCAACTTTATCGTTTTTGTATCCTAACATTATGCTTGCAAAATCTTCATGTTCGTGCTTTATCTTTCCTGCTCTTGCAAACACCACTTGTGGCATTTCATCAAACAACCAGTTGGCAGTATCAATATCATGAACTGATGTATCGTAAATAATTCCAACATCCTTGATATGAAGAGGCATTCTGTTTTCTCTGTGAAATTCAAGCATTACCAAATCTCCATGTTTTTTCTCCTTGACCATTTTTTTAACTACATCTACAGCTGGATTGAATCTTTCAATATATCCACAGGTAAGAATCACCTTGTTTTTTTCTGCAAGTTTTACTAGGTCTTGACCGTCTTCAGATTGATAAGTCATTGGTTTTTCTACAAAGACGTGTTTTTTTGCTTCAAGCAATTTTTTAGCAATTGCAGTATGGGTTGATGTAGGTGTTACTACAAAAGCACCATCAAATTCTTCGGTACCTAGCAATTCATCAAGTGATTCATAGTGGTTGACTGAATATTTTTCTCCATATTCCATGCTTTTTTGAGAATCGGCATCGCATACAGCTACTAAGACTCCTAATTGCGATAAAATCCTAGTGTGATTTTTGCCCCATCCGCCAGTTCCAATTTGAACAATTTTCATCTAATACACCTCAGTTAACCAATGAGAATAATCTTCATTTTTGTTCATTACTATCTCAGTATACTCATGCATCATCTTTTTTGTAATGTCTCCAGGTTTCCCATTTCCTATTTGTTTTGAATCCATCTTTATGATGGGTGTTATCTCTGCTGCTGTACCAGTCAAGAAAATTTCTTCAGATATGGTCAATTCGCTTCTAGTGACATCTCTTTCAACTACGTCTAGATCCAAATCTTTTGCAATTTTGATTATTGCATCACGAGTAATTCCTTCTAATGCTGATGATGCAAGCGATGGTGTAACTAATTGACCATTTCTTACAATGAAGATGTTTTCTCCTGGGGCTTCACTAACATTTCCGTTTTGATCAAGCAAAATTGCCTCATCAAATCCATTCCGTTTTGCTTCTTGAGTTGCAATAATTGAATTTAGATAATTTCCTCCCATCTTTGCTTGTGGAGGTGTTGAAAGATCTGAGAATTTTCTCCAAGATACAACCCCTGCAGTTATTCCATTTTTGTTAAATAGATCTCCAAAAGGAAATGTAAAGATGGCAACACTAGTTGGTGCTTTTTCAGTTACATGTAGATTGATTCCATAATCTCCAACAAAATAAAATGGCCTGATGTAACAAGATTTTTTAATTTTATTTTTTTTACAAATTCCAACAATTGCATTGGTGATTTCTTCATCAGAAAAATTTAGTGAAATGTTATAAAATTGTCCAGACCTTCTAAATCGTTTAACATGTTCGTCTAATCTAAACACATTGAGATTATTTCCATTCCAATATGCTCTAATTCCTTCAAAGATTGATGTTCCATAATGAATTGCATGTGTTGTAATTGGAACTTGTGCCTTTTCTGTAATTACATATTTTCCATTAAACCATACATATTTTGATAATGGAAGTTTCATAGGACAATTTCATCTGGTGTGTATTAATCTATTTTGAATCCGTTTATTTTGAATATCCTTCTTTAGGGAATTTCATTCCTACAATTCTTGTAGTTTGGTCTTCTTCATTTGCAAATTTTTCAACAGTTTTCCACTCATCTTCAATAATTTTGACTATTTCTTTGGGAACATCCTCTTTCCATGATGATTCTTTTCCAAGAGCTGCATCGTAGAGTTTTTCTTTAACTGATGTTGCTGAAAGTGATTTCCTCTCACCGATTTTTGGTTTTAGTCTATACATTTTCAACATATATCCTTCAGCTTTATCTCCCGTATATGAAAAATAATCTCCCTCAATTCCATCAAGAATTTGTTTTCTTAATTTCCATGATTTTCTTCTCACTAGTGGCGGCAAGTATTTTTTGAATGGTGCTTGAAATGCATAGTCTTCAGTTATTTTAATTGAATCTCCAAAAATAGCTTCTAACATTTTTTTTCTAGCTTGAAAATTAAATGGAAAACTCTTGCTGTTTATCTCTCTGCCATCATCCTTGAAGACTACTGGCATGACCTTGACAATATCTGCTTGTTTTTTTAATTCTTTAATTATTTCAACATGTGCGTTTGTCACTGGATTTAGATGTGCAAGATATAGTGCTGTAACCAATTACTTTACGTGAATAATTCTCATATTTCAATGATTGATTTTTAGAATTCTATCCGTATGACTCGTATTTGACTTCAAAGCTTCCATCTTCACGTTTATCATGTTCTGTAACAAAGCCTTTAGGATTCAAAAAGTCCATTACACCATCTATGGTTCCTTGCCATCCACAAACATAGAAGATTGTATTTTCTTTAGTAATTTTATCGCCAATTAATTCCTCTAATGGAGAAAGTCCGCCATCTCTTGGTCTTAGGAATGTTTCAACTCTGCCTACTTGACCTGCCCATGATCTGTTAAACCACTCTTGTGGTCTACTGATTGCAGCTCTGTATCTGAAATTCCATTGATCTTTTCCTCTTGCAATACTTTCATTTTCTAGATTAGTTAACAGATCTTTGTAGCTTAATTCATCCACATAACTTGCTCCGTGCAAAACTATGATCTCTCGTTTATCTCCACTATCATGAAGATGTTGTGCAAAGCTTACAAATGGTGCTAACCCTGTTCCGCCGCCAATACAAACAATTCGTCTGTTATCTTTTTCACCATTTGTAAATTCTTCATTAATCAGTAAAGCTCTACCTGTTGGTTTTAGCCAAAGGATTTCATCCCCTTCTTTGATGTTGAAAATCTGTGTAGTTAATCTTCCTGGTAGTGGTTTTCTTACCCATCTGATTACTAACTCTACATAATCTCTATTTTCTGGATGTGATGCAATTGAATATGCTCGTCTAACAATTTTTCCATTTTCTGCTGGATTAGGCAATCCAAGTGTAATGAATTGTCCTGCTTTGTATTCTGGAACAGGACCATCTTTTGGAACTAATCTGATGATGACAAGATCCTCTTTTAATAATTGTACATATGTGACAGTTGCTTTGTTATCTACGACCATAACGATTGAATCACTATTTAGACGGTTAAATATATTGTGTTAATTTCATAACGCGATTATCTAATTGACCGCTAAACGTTAATAACCAATTTGAAAAACGTAATTCAATCAGAATTCTGATTAATGGGCCGGTCGTCTAGTCCGGTAGGATAGGTGCATGGCATGCATCGGATCGAGGGTTCAAATCCCTTCCGGTCCACTTATTTTTTTAAGAGATAAAATCATTTTTTCTATTTCAGGATCTTTTTCTTTTAAGATCTCATTAATTTTTTCTTCTGAAATTGAAATTTTTAAATCTATAATTGCTTGTAATGCACTTTTTTTTACTTCTAAATTGGTATCTGATAGCCCTTGAAGAAAAACACCTTTAGCTTCTTGAGCTTTTAGATGTCCTAAAGCTCCTAGTGCACATGATCTAACCATTGAACGCTCATCGTTTGCCAACTTGATGATCTCAGGAATAGCATTAGTTTCATTTCGATTTGCTAAAACTAGTGACGTAAAACCTCTGATGTTCTTATTTGCAACATTCAAACTTTTAATCAAAAAATTTGAAATTTTATTTTTATTTAATAGAAGTGAACTAAATGCCTCTCCTCTTACTTCGACGTCTTCATCATCTAGTTTTGAAATTATTTTTTCCAAAATTTCTGGATTATCAATATTGTCTAAAGTCTCTAAAACTTTGATTTTCTCTTTACTACTCCCAAATTCTAAAACTTTTGAAATATTTTCCAAGTTCTGCCTAAATTCATCTTTTCTAGTTAATAATGGTTCAAATTTTTCACATTTTTTTATTTAATTTGAAAATATCCTTTTAGCTTTAAATTATCCTTAAATACCAAAAGTTACATGTCAACTGAAACAAGAGACACCGTATTCATTGGTAAGAAACCCTTGATGGCATATGTTACATCAACGCTAATACAATTAGCAAACTTACCATCCGTCAACATCAAAGCTAGAGGACTCAGCATTGGACGTGCTGTCGATGTAGCTCAAATCATTGCAAGAAAGACAGAAAATGCAGGCTACTCTATCGGAGAAATAAAAATTGGCTCAGAATCATTAGAGTCACAAGACGGTAGAACAAGAAACGTTTCAACAATAGAAATTGAAGTAAAGAGAAATACAAGTTAACTGTACTTTACTTGAAATTTTTTATTTTCTTATTTTAGATTTTTCGTATTTTTTCTCCATCTTTTTAAATTTTGGAAGTTCAACCAGATCATTAAATTGATCAAAACTCACAACTTTTTGTTTATACTTTGATGTATTTCCTGTCTTCTTTAATTCTTTTAGAATATTCATTGTGGCAAATGTATTTGCATACAAAACTGACAATGGATATAGAATAATGTTGAATCCCATTTTACTCAATATTTCAGCAGAGATTAGTGGTGTAGCTCCTCCCTCAATCATGTTGGCAACCAATGGTGCATTGATTTCTTTACCTATTTTCTTCATTTCATCTATTGATCTTGGGGCTTCAACAAAAACTGCATCTGCACCAGTTTTCTTATTTTGTTTTGCACGTTGAATTGCTTCATCTAATCCTTTAGTTGCTCTTGCATCTGTTCTTGCAACAATAATGAAATCTTTACTTTCTCTTGCATCTATTGCTGCTGCTAATTTTTCCGTATATTCTTCTTGAGAAATTACTTCTTTTCCTTGCATATGCCCACATCGTTTAGGCCATTTTTGATCCTCTAGAAAAATACCTGATGCTCCTGCTGATTCTAATTCCTTTACTAACTTCCACACACTTAATGCGTTACCATATCCTGTATCTGAATCAACAATAACTGGAACTGACACTGCTCTACAAATTCTTCTAGCATTGTCTATTGTTTCAGTTGCACCTATGAATCCATAATCTGGCATTCCAAATAGGGTTGCAGATGTTCCATATCCTGTTTGAAACATAGCATCAAAACCAACTTTTTCTGCAATTTTTGCACCAATGGCATCATAGACCCCCGGAATCACAAGAGGTTTATTTGATTTTAATAAATTACGTAAATTTTTCATGAATCTCTTTTCTCACTGAATTATTTATCATTTTAAAATAATATAATTTTCTAATGTCTACATCTTTTGTTTCATGACTGATTCTTCCTACAATTAAAATAATTACTGAACCAATTACCACATTAATTTCAAATAAAATCGGAATGAATTCTGTGTCTTTAGATATCATAGTTACTGCAATTAGAGGTGCTCAAGATCCAAAAATTAATCCTCAATTATAGATAAATCCCACTGCTGATTAGTGGTATTACAAATAACATCAAAACTAGGTGATAATCGTCAAATGACCCTCCTAGCCCAGATCCAAAAATTATTGATTTTTGTTCTTTGGTAAGTGACAGAAAGACTTTTTTTAAAATTTAGATTAACTTTTACTTTTCAAATATTTATTCTATTTTGATCTCTTTTCCTTTTTTCTTTGAATGTTTTTCATCTACTTTCTTTAATTCTTCTTGAAGAAATTTTCTATACTTTTCAGTTTCCTCTTCAGTCATGTTTGATATGTTTGAACTAAGAATAGATCCCATACTGGAAATTTTCTCAAGTAAATCTAGTGCAACAAATCTTCCAACATTTCCTAGTCTGAAAAGAACATCTAATTGTTTTTTTACAATGTCATTAACTTTGTCAACATCTTGAGCAGTGTCAATCCCTTTTTTTGTCAGTTTGTATCTTCCATCTTTAGTTTCTTCAATTAATCCTTCATCTAGCAATCTGCCTAGTAAGGGATAGATTAGTCCTGGAGATGGTTTCCAAATACCGTTACTTTGTTCCACCGCATAATCAATTATTTCTTTTCCAGTATGAGGTGTTTTTTTCAATAATTCTAAAATGAAATATCTTGAAAATCCTCTAGGAACTGAACTTCCTACTCTTTGAAACCATTCAGAAATCATCACTAGTGATATCACTAGTGATATATTTTAATATTTTGGATCATGCCTATCAATTACTACATATTTATCCCGCCCAAAGCAAGTTTGACTGAAAAATGGTAGATTCGCTTGAATTTGACTTGATAATTTGTGGTTCTGGTCTTGCAGGTCTTAGGGCTGCTATTGCTGCTGCTAAAAAAGGGCCAAATCTCAAAATCGGAATTGTCTCCAAAGTTCAAGTAATGCGTTCTCATTCTGTTTCAGCAGAAGGTGGCACTGCCGCAGTTCTTTTCGAAGATGAAGGTGATACAATTGAATCACACGTTTATGATACTGTCAAAGGAAGTGACTTTCTTGCAGATCAGGATGTTGCAGAAAGACTTTGTGTTGAAATGCCACAAGAAATTCGTCAATTAGATCATTGGGGTATGCCTTGGTCTAGAAGAGATGATGGTAGAATTGATCAAAGAAATTTTGGTGGTTATAGTTTTCCTAGAGCAACATATGCATCGGATAAAGTTGGTTTCTTTGAAATGCAAACTTTGTATGACACCTGTCAAAAATTTGAAAATATTGAATATCTTAACGAATGGTTTGTAACATCAATTATTCATGATGGAAAACGATTCATGGGAGTTACTGCAATCGAATTAGGCTCTGGAACATTTTATACAATTAAAGGAAAAGCTCTCATTATTGCAACTGGAGGTGCAGGGAGATTGTACAGCTTTTCCACTTATGCTCTTTCTTCAACTCCTGATGGATTGGATATGGGATTACGTGCTGGCATGGCACTCAAAGATATGGAGTTTGTACAATTTCATCCTACAGGAATTTTACCATCTGGAATCTTAATTACAGAAGGTGCAAGAGGCGAAGGCGGTTATCTTCTTAACAATAAGGGTGAGCGATTTATGAAAACATATGCAGCTGGTAAAATGGAATTAGCTCCACGTGACATTGTATCAAGATCAATTATGACAGAAATTCAAGAAGGACGTGGATTCAAACATGAAACTGGTGTTGATTGTATGAAACTTGATTTACGACATCTTGGAGATGAAAAAATTAAAGAAAAATTAGGAGGAATTAGAGAAATCTCAATCAAATTTTCAGGTCAAGATCCTGCTAAGGATTTACTCGACATTAGACCTGTCTGTCATTACATGATGGGAGGACTACACACTGATATTGACGGTGCAACTGAAATTCAAGGAGTTTGGGCTGCAGGTGAGGCTGCATGTAATAGTGTTCATGGCTCCAATCGTCTAGGCGCAAACTCTACCTCAGAATGTATCGTTTGGGGTAAAATTACCGGAGAATTGGCAATTGATTATATTCAAAAGAATGATTCTACAAATCCATGGCCTCATCATTTGGTGGCAGCTGAAGAAAAAAGAATCTACGATGGAATATTTAGAGGAAATGGTGATGTTAATCCATATGAAATTAGACAACAACTTACTGATACAATGAATGAGAAAGCATATGTCTACAAAAATGAAACAAATCTTGTTGAAGGACTCAAAAAAATTCGTGAATTAAAACAACAAACTTGGAAACATGTTGATGATAAAGCAAAAGAATACAATACCAATTTTGCAAATGTGATGGAACTTGATTCTATGTTTAGAGTAGCGGAGATTGTTTTGCTTGGTGCAATTAATAGAAAAGAATCTCGTGGTGCACATGCAAGAACTGACTATCCAAAACGTGATGATGCCAACTTTTTACATCATACTCTTGCTTATTACGATCCAAATGGACCGATTATGAAAACACATCCGGTCACAATTACCAAATATCAGCCAGTGGAGAGGAAATACTAGAGATGCCACGAGACGAACATAGAGAAGGTATCAAAGGAATGGCTAATCCTACTCGATATGGAATTGAACGTGTTGCATATTGGTTAATGAGATTAAGTGGATTGGGATTATTGGCATATTTTGTAGCTCATATTTATGAAACAAGTAATATTCTAAGAGGACAAGTTGGTTGGGATGAATTTCTCGAATTAACTCAAACTACAGAGGGACACCTATTTTTGGCAATTGTCATTGCGATGTGTGTATTTCATACAGTAAATGGAATTAGGGTGATGTTGGGACATGGAGGAGTAGGTGTAGGAAAACCTGCAAGACCTGATTATCCATATGAACCAGCATCACAAAATTACAGACATAAAATAGGAATCTATTCTGCAATACTTTTAGCTGCAATTGCAATGATGTATGGTTTAGCGGTAATGTTTGGTGAATGATATGAGAGAAAGTACAATAATGAAAATTCACTATGGTACTGCATTAGCAGCAGTTGCCTTGGTCGCAGTTCATATTTTGATGCGTCTTACACAGGGATTTGCAGAATCTTTAGAGTATGAAAATGTACTTGCCAACTACAAATTCATTCCATATGCAGCAATGTTAGAATTAATTCTAATTTTGTTATCTATTCATGGATTTAATGGACTAAGAGTGATATTGCTAGAATTAAAACAAGGGCGGGTATATGAAAAAGCAGTTTCTTATGGTTGTCTAGCAGCCATGATTGGATTGATAGCCTATGGCTCAAGAACAATTATTATGACTAACATGGGGATGATATAGAAATGGCACAAGTTTCTAGTGTTCCAAAAGGACAAACATCACCAACTTCAAAATCCATTACACTTAGAATTTCAAGATTTAATCCAGAACATGATGAATCCAGCGGATTTATGGAGTTTCCTATATCTTATGAAAAATGGACAACTGTACTTGAAGCAATTCTTGATGTCAAAAAACACTTTGATCATTCAGTTGCAGTAAGATATTCTTGTAGACAAGCAACTTGTGGTTCATGTGGAATGATAATTAATGGAAAACCTAGATTGGCATGTTTTACAAAAATAAGTGAATTAAACTCTAATGTTGTTACAGTCGAACCAATGAATAATTTTCCTATAATTCGTGACTTGGCTGTAAAATTTGAAAAATTATTTGATACCCATCAAAAAATTAAACCATATCTAATTCGTGATGATACTGAGATACAATCCAACGAAAAAGAATTTTTACAATCTCCAGAAGAAGTGGAGCAATACATACAATTTGCAAATTGTATCAAATGTGGTTTATGTAATTCTGCATGTCCTACAATGGCAACTGATTCTTCTTTTGTTGGACCTCAAGCATTAGCTCAAGCATATCGCTATGTCGCTGATAGTAGAGATAAAGGAAAAGACTCCCGATTAAAAATAATTGATGATTCTCATGGAATTTGGAGATGTCATTTTGCAGGTTCTTGTAGTCAAGTGTGTCCAAAAGGTGTTGATCCTGCAATGGGAATTCAACTACTTAGAGGATATCTGTTAGGCTTTAGAAGTTAGCTTATTTTTTTGGCTTTGGACTGTTATTTACTTGATTGTTAATCTGCTCAGCCATAAAGTGATTTGAAACATTGACTTTAACATCATCAACTCCCTCTACCTTTAGCAGGTTATCGTGAATGTCTTGACAAATTTTAAAACCAAACACTGCTGGACAGAATGGACTTGTAAGATGCAAATCCACTTTGACATTGCTACTGTCGATATCGACTTCATCAATTAATTCAAGCTCTACAATCGATGTGTTAATTTCTGGATCTACAATCTTTGATAACTCATCAAATATTTTTACTCGCATCTGTTTGATATCTTGGCTCATGTCGTCAAAACCATTGTTGCTATATATAACCATTATAGAACCTTAGATAATGTATCGTTCTCGTCTTGGTACTGATTTGAGTGATATTACTTTAGATTACGTTTCATCTATTAATGATGATTCTGAAATTGCACTTTATGATATTCTTGGAAGTCAAGCACATGCTTTGATGTTGTTTCAAAAAAATATCATTACAAAAAATGATGCAAAAAAAATTCTATCTGCATTAGAGAATCTAAAAAATGAAAAATTTGATACATCTTCTGGAGCAGAAGATATTCATGAATTAATTGAGACATTGGTGATAAAAAATGCTGGAATGGCAAGCGGTGGTAAAATGCACACTGCAAGATCTCGCAATGATCAAGTTGTTTTAGATATTCGCATGAAAATTAGAGATGATATCAATATCATATGTAATTGTCTCTTAGATACCATTGAAGCCCTTGTATCTGTGGCCAAAAGTCACCAAAAAACTATCATGCCTCTTTATACTCATCTTCAACAAGCTCAAGCAGGTCTCTTTTCACATTATCTTTTAGCACATGCAGATGTCTTAACACGAGATTTTGAAAGATTGTTTGGAACGTTTGAACGAATTAATCAAAGCCCTCTTGGAGCAGGGCCAGTTGGTGGAACAAGTATTCCAATTGATAGACATAGCACTGCAAAGATGTTGGGCTTTGATGGTCTAGTTGAAAATTCCATTGATGCTACCAGCACACGTGATTTTGTGGCAGAGTATGTTGCAATGATTTCTATTTTAATGACCAATCTCAGCAAAATTTCTGAAGACTTTGTCATCTGGTCTACCTCTGAATTTTCATTTATTGAACTATCAGACGAATTTACATCCCCATCTAGTGTAATGCCTCAAAAAAAGAATCCTGATATTTTAGAATTGACAAGAGGTAAAACTGCAGAGGTAATTGGAAATTTAACTGCAATTCTAACCACTGTCAAAGGTTTAGCTTCTGGATATGGACGAGATTTACAACAAATAAAATCCTCTATCTGGTCAACATCAAAAATATCTATCAGTGCATTACTAATTTTAAAATCAATTCTTCTAACTTTGAAAGTAAATGAAAAACAAATGAAAAAGGTAACTGAATCAAGTAATCTCATAGCCTTAGACATTGCTGAGAAATTAGTTCAAGAGGGAATTCCATTTAGGGTAACTCATAAGATTTCTGGAACTTTAGTCCAATTAGCTCATATTTCAAAAAAACCTATATCAAAACTGACAATGTTAGAAATTGAAAAATCTGTGATTGACACCAAAGTTGATCCCAAAGTTGTCTCAAAAATTATCTCATCCACAACTGTTGTTTCTTCATTAAAGGATAGGACTTCTTTTGGTTCTTCAGGGTATGATGAACAAAAAAGAATGATATCTGATAGAATTGACAAAGTCAATCAATATAGAATTGACGTATCAACAAGAGAAAATAAAATCAGTGCATCTATTACTGATTTAACAAAACAAATCAATGCATTAATTGAATGAATAAAGTAAAAGAGAGCGGGTCTAAAGGGATTCGGACCCTTGACAACCGGATTAAAAGTCCGGTGCGCTACCTGGCTGCGCCATAGACCCTCGTAAAAAATGCTTTAACTGTATAATTTAGTCTTTTACAAAATCTAATGTTGTGACAGAAACTTTTAATCTGGCAATTTGACTCAATGAAACTGTGCCCTTGTAGTATAGCCCGGTCTAGAATTCGGCCCTGTCACGGCTGAGACGCGTGTTCAAATCCCGCCGAGGGCGCCATTATTTCCATTTTGTTAATAGATAATCATTTTCCAACCGATCAAAATTACTTATCTAGAAAATATTATTGGATAAAGATGATTTCAGATGAATTTCACAAGAATATTAAAATTCAGGCAATTTGAGTGGAATTTGTTGTCTGAAGTTAAAAAAGAATCTGAAGTAGAAGCAAAATCTACTGAAAATTCAATATCTGATAAACCAACTCCAGATGAAACCTCAAAAGCAGCTGATGAAACAATTGCAAAAGCAGAAACAGTAAAAGCTGAAGCAGAGATAGTAAAAGCTGAGGCAGAGAAAGTTAAAGCAAATGCAGAGGATGCAGATGAAGAAGTAAAAGCAGCTGAGGATGCAATTGCAAAAGCAGAAGCAGCAGCTAAAGCAGTTGAAGAAGCAGAACTTGCAGTTAAAGAAGCTCTTGCAAAAGCAGAAGCAGCTAAAGCTCAAGCAGAAGCAGCAGCTGAAGAAGAATACAAAGCAATTGCAGCAGAAGTAAAAGCAGAAGCAGCAGCCAAATCTGATTATACCTTTAAGAGACAAGGTGAAGAAATTTTTAGACGAGAGATGGGTGAACCTGAATTTTGGTTAGATAAACAAGACCGTTTTCCACGACCAATTCTTTCAGCAGATGAACAAGAATCTCTTACTAGGCAAGCGGAGACACCACAAGACCAAACTCCTGCATATGTTCCTGAACACGTTTTAAGTCCTGAATATGGTGGTGTTTCAAATTATGAACGTGGAGTTGATTCCTTTTTAGAAGAAACTAAACAGAAGCTTGAAAGATTAAAAAATGATCCTGAAGCAACTCAAAAAGAAATTAAAGATGCAGAAAATGAAATAATTTACTTGGAATCATTACATGAAAATTTCTATCTTGGTATGAATGTTTTTAGAACGGCTAAAGGTGGACGGGACAAGATTAAAGCATAATAGGTGAATGGATTGAGTCAAATATCTTTTGATGTAATGAATGCGAGAGTAACTTTCAAAAACGTTCCTATTCATACAATATCCAAATTTGCTTTCAAAGATGTCCCTGCAGCATGTGCAGAATTTAAAAAAATTCCTGGTGTTGAGGAATGTGTTATTATTCAAACTGCAACCAGAGTTGAAATATTTACCGTAAGTAATGTTGAAACTGATGATTCCCCTGACGCAAGAAGGGCAGAAGGTAAGGCACTTGTGTTAAATCAAATTCAAGATACTTGGATATCTTTGTCATCACTAGAACAAATTGACATTGATCATTTTGATCAAACACTTGAAGTTTACAAAGGAGACGATGTTTACTTGCATCTTTTAAGATTAGCTTCTGGATTGGATTCATTAGTTGTTGGATGGCAGAGTGTTTTTGATGATATTGTTAAGGCCATAAATGATGCAAAGAGTGCAGGTGTATCTGGTAATATTCTGAATAAATTATTTGACAGTGTTATTAGATTGGCTGCTCGAATGAGAGACACCACTGGTATTGCAAAAGACGTTGTTTCTTTGGGTGATGTTGCAGTAAAACTTGTTGATGAAAAAGCAGGTCTTGATTCTAAAAAGAAAGTCTTGGTAATAGGTACTGGTGAATCTGCAGCAATGCTTGCAAAAACTTTGAGTAAAAAAGAAATCTCATTTGATGTTACAAGTCGAAGTTTAGAACGTGCTACTGGGTTTTCAACACTTCTTGGTGGAAACCCTGTAGATTTTAATGATGTTTTGGCAGGATTTGATAAATATGATATAGTTTTTGTAGCGACAACATCTGATTATTTCTTAATTACATATGAAAGAATTAGATTGGTGATGGAAGAAAAGAAAAAAGGTACATTGGTTTTAGATTTATCTGACCCTAGAACTGTTGATGAAGGAATCACTGCACTTCCTGGAATCAAATTATTATTTAGAGATCAGATTGCAGAAATTTTTGAAGAAAGTGTGAAAGCTAGAGTTGGAATAGTTCCGGCAGTAGAGAAAATCATTGAAAAAGAACTCCCAGTTTTATCTGCTAGAATGAAAAGACTAGATGCTTAAATTTTCTATAATCCTTGTTTTCTTAAGAGAAATTGCATAATGGCTTCTTTAGAATAATCTATTCCGTGTTCCTCATCTGTGTGTTTTCTAAATTCATCAATGACTGTCTCCATTTCTCCTTCAGCTACAAAATCACACTCAAACCCATAGTCATTACATTTGAGATTTGCCATACTTTGGTGAAAAATAATCAATATAAAAATCCACATGTATGTAAAAATTATAGTAATCTATTTTCTAAATGAGCACAAAATGAAACTTATCAGTAAATTTTTCTATCCGTATGATTCATACTTGATTCCAAAGCTTCCATCTGGCTTTTTGTCATGTTCCGTGACGAATCCTTTAGGTCCTAGGTATTCAATTACACCATCAATAGTGCCTTGATAACCACAAATGTAGATGATTGTGTTGTCTGGAGTTAATTCTTCACCTACCATTTCTTCTACGGGTGATAATCCTGATTTTTTATCAGGTTTGAAAAATGATTCAACTCTACCTACATGACCATTCCACGATCTATTGAAAAATTCTTTTGGTCTGCTGATTGCAGCTCTGTATCTGAAATTCCATTGGTCTCTTCCTCTTTTTTCACTCTCTAATTCATAATCTGTCAATAGTCGTTTGTAGCTTAATTCATCTACATAACTTGCACCGTGTAGAACAACAATTTCTCTTTTATCGTTGGTATCGTGAAAATGTTTTGCAAATGCAATAAATGGTGCTAATCCTGTACCCCCACCTACACAAATTACTCTTCTATTGTCTTTTTGTCCATTAGGTAATTTATCACTGATTTGTAATGCAGCTCCGGTTGGTTCACCAAGAGAAACTTCATCTCCAACACTTAGATAAAATAATTCCGTAGTTACACGACCTGGAAGTGGCTTTCTTACCCATCTAATTACAAATTCAAAATAATCTCTATTTTCTGCATGTGATGCAATAGAATATGCTCTTCTAACAACTTTTTTCTCTGCAGGAATTGGAAGTCCTATTGTTAAAAATTGACCTGTTTTGTATTCTGGCATTCCGTTTTCTGGAACTAATCTGATAATTACTAGATCTTCTTTGAGTAACTCCCTATAGACGACCTTTGCTTTCATCTCAGTTACCATACAAGAAGCTTTTTCCTGACTTTGGTTAAATATATTTCTCTTAGCATCTAACGTGAAAGATCTATTGAAAACTCAAGAATGTCAAATAACATCAAACTATTGGCAATTTTCATTCTAAAAATTCATTTGTTGATTTTTGACATTATTTCATCAAGAATTTCTTGATTTGCAGCTGCAATAAAAGAAACTCTTGTCTCATAACTAAGATCTGCATCAAGTGAATTCAATCTTGCATCTAGCAGAATTCCTCCTGCCTCCTTGACAATGATATAACCTGCAGCAATATCTTGAATTCTAATTTTGTTTCGTAAATCAATAAAAATGTCCATCAATCCTCTTGCAAACATTGCCATTTCAAGCGCATTTGCACCAAAATGTCTTGTATGCTCATAATTTTCATATATTGGATTTAATCGTGTCATTAAATCAATTGATGCACCTGATGTGTTAATTCCAATTATTTTGTAAATCGGATCTCTTTTGTTAACTTTGATTTGTTTATCATCCAAAAATGCTCCCTTGTTTTTTGATGCCCAATACATTTCCCCATTTGAGAGATTTGTAATCACTCCATCTGTAATTGAACTAATTTTATTTTCAGTTGCAAATGCTAATGAACTACAGAAAAAAGGAACACCTCTAACTGCATTTGCAGAACCATCAATAGCATCCATTATTACAAAGCCTTTTGGCTGATCTGATAATTCTACACGTCCACATTCTTCACCTAATACTATGCATTCAAAATTAATTTCTTTAAGATAGTCTAAAACCGTTTTTTCAGCAATAATGTCTATGTTTCTTGAAATATCTCCACCTGCTCCAACACCAAAATCTCCTGCAGCATCATCTGTTCCTGCAATTTCTTTTACATTTTCAAAAATCCTTTTTGAAGCTTCACGAAGAATTTCTATTACTTCCATATTGTCAAACTAGTTATTCGTAATTTAAGTGAAGAAAAAATTTAGTTTGAAAGCATAAATAACAATAAAGAAGCTTAACGTTTGTGAGTGGCAAGGATCAATCTGTAATTAGTAAGGAAGCTCTGATGGGTACGAAACCTGGAAAGCAGATAATGAAACAAGCTTTGTTCAAATCTAAAGGTTACAAATTATTTAACAAGTATAAAGAAGAAACAGAAAATCAATTTCCAAATTTTGCAGAAAGATTTGCAAAGGGATTACTAGACGAAATAAAATCTGACACAAATCCAAATGCTACTCAACAGGCATTTGGTAATGAAGTAGGTTCAACTGAAATTATACTAAATGCATCTGAAATTGAGCCTATAAAGTCAAAATTAGAAAGTCTTGAGGTGATGCAAGATAGAGTTAATCGAATTTTGAATTCAAATTTTGTAAAAATGACTTTCCCTGTTTTTAATGGATTATTTGATGCAGCGGCAGAATATTCTGGAAGAGATGATCCTCAATTAAAACAGGATATAGTTGAAGGGCATATTCTTGCAATTGATCTAAGTGAGCCAATGGATCGAATTGTAGACAAAGATGAAGATTTAGAATTTCTTGATGATTACAAACTGATGAATCCTTATATTTTGAAATTAGCACGAGATAAAATTTCTAAGGGTGGTGAGCAAGTTCTAAAAGAATTTGAAGCTGGATTTGAGGATGCAAGAATTGGACAATATCTAGATGAAAAACTAAAATCAAAACCAACAGAAATTACTGAAGAAGAAATGACTCTGTCTTACAAAAAATATCGTGCAGTGATGGGAACTGCTGGAAGAAATATGGCTTTGGCAGAACGACCCTTGGCTGAAATTTTCTATTTGGGAATGGCAAGAGCTGCTGAAGGAGTTGGCTGTGGAAATGAAATTGAAGATTCTATTAAAAATGGATTTGTAAAAATACCTTCTTGGCCTCTTTACTATTCATTATTGGCAAATGATGTAAAAAAAGGATTTGACATTACTTTGGAAAAAAGTAATTTGTATTTACAGGATGCAAGACTTACACTTGAATTACTACCTAGTGATTTTTCTCATAAAGAATTTTTGGAATTTCTATTTTTGACTGTAGAACATTACAATCAATATTGGTACAATAAATTGCAAAAAGCCAATAAATGGTCTGAGTATCAATCTAAACTTCCCAGGTGATAAAATTGATGTGGTCAGAAAAATACCGACCTCAGATAATTTCTGACATGGTGGGAAATGAAGAAGCACGAGCAGCAATTACTGAATGGTTTGTAAAATGGAAAAAAGGCACAAAGCCTTTGCTCTTAGTTGGTCCTCCAGGAATAGGAAAAACTACAATTGCATATCTTGTTGCCAAACAATTTGGATATGATATGATTGGATTAAACGCTAGTGATGTTAGAAGTAAATCTCGAATAAATGAAATTCTCACGCCTGTTTTAGCAAATGTAAGTGTCATGGGAACTCCTATGATTTTTGTTGATGAAGTTGATGGAATTCATGGTCGTGGTGATTATGGTGGGGCATCAGCACTTGTAGACATTCTAAAAGAACCAACAGTTCCAATTGTTCTTGCAGCAAACAGTGATGACTCTGATAAAATGAAAAGTATTAAAAAAGTCGTAAAAACAATTCAATTTAAAAAAATTCCACCACGATTATTACGAGTATATCTTGAAAATATTTTGAAAAAACAAAGTGCAAAACTAAGTCCGGGCTCAATAATCAAAGTAATTGATAAATCAAAAGGAGACATACGTTCAATGATCAATCTTACACAATCTTATGTGACTGGATTTAATCATCAAACTGAAACAACTTTTGAAAGTATCAATGTTGAAGATGGAGTTAATGCTTTCTTTAAAGCAAATTCAATTGAAGAAGCTAGAATTGTCCTATACTCAATGCAAATTGATCCTAGAGAAAAAATTAATGCATTTTATTCCAGTATTATAACAAGTGGATTAGACAATGAGACCCTTGCAAAATATTTGGAAATTATATCTGAAGCAGATATGCTTTTTGGAAGAATAATGAAAACTCAGAATTGGAGATTACTAAGATATCTAAATGATATTTTAATTAAATTATATCAAAATGATGATAGGATCAGATATGCTCAATACAATTTATCTTGGCCTCTATTAAATCGCATTCGTTGGGATGGTGCAAAAATTAAATCACTATCATCTGTTATGGCAAAAAAACTACATCTATCTTCTAGTTCTTTTGTAACACTTTGTTTGCCTTTTATTTTATTGTGTATTAAAAATAAAACTCTTGAATTAGAGTTAGAAGAAACTTTTGGTGATATTATTGACAAGGAGATTGAATTAATACAATGAGCTGGAGAAAAATCCCCATGAAATTTCCGGGAACATGTGTTGTTTGTAATGAAAAAATACCTGTAAATGAAATTGGTCTTTGGGCAAAAGGATTGGGTGTAAAACATGAAAAATGCGCCCAGATTGATGAATTACAATGTATTGTGTGTGGAGGCCCTGCTGGATGTGCACAATGTGAGTTTCAAGAAAATTGTGATATTCCAAATGTCTCTCAATTATGTATATGTAAGAAATGTAGTGAAGAAAAAGATGCTTTTAGTTCTTATCAAAAATCTGTAAACAAGAAATTTCCACTTCTTAACACATGAAATCCTAAAAAAAACAACGATCATTGTTTTTTTTTAAAATTTTTGCATATTGTAATTCTCAAACTAAATTAATATATGAAACCCTCTTGTTGTAGAATACCGTGCATTCTGAAAAGATTGAAGGATATACTAAAAAAAGTAATACGTCATTACAAGGAGGAGGCCAAGATCGAATCAAGGCCCAACACGATAAGGGGAAATTAACTGCTCGTGAAAGAATCAACCTTTTGCTCGATGAAGGCACTTTTACTGAAATTGATCCATTAACCACTCATCATTATCACGAATATGATATGCAGAAGAAGAAATTCTTTACAGATGGTGTAGTTGGAGGTTATGGAAATGTCAATGGAAGACAGATCTTTGTTTTTGCATATGATTTCACTGTGCTTGGTGGAACACTAAGTCAGATGGGAGCTAAAAAAATCACTAAATTAATGGATCATGCTGTTCAAACCGGCTGCCCAATTATTGGCATAATGGATTCTGGTGGAGCTAGAATTCAAGAAGGAATCATGAGTCTTGATGGATTTGCAGATATCTTTTATCATAACCAATTGGCATCAGGAGTAATTCCGCAAATTACTGCAAGCATTGGTCCATCTGCTGGTGGTTCTGTATATTCTCCTGCAATGACAGACTTTGTAATTATGGTTGATAAAGTAGGAACCATGTTTGTCACAGGTCCTGATGTAGTCAAGACTGTATTAGGCGAAGAAATTTCCTTTGATGATCTTGGTGGAGCAATGACTCATGGCTCAAAAAGCGGTGTTGCTCATTTTGTTGCACAAAATGAATACGAATGCATGGATTATATCAAAAAACTGATTTCATATTTACCTCAAAATAATACTGAAACGCCACCAAAAATCCAAACTGATGATGATCCAAATAGAATGGATCATAATCTTATCAATATTATTCCCGAAAATCCTTTACAACCATATGATATGAAAGAAATTATCAATTCAATTGTTGATAACCATGAATTCTTTGAAGTCCATGAACTGTTTGCACCAAACATTGTTGTAGGTTATGGAAGGATGAATGGTAAAGTTGTTGGAATTGTTGCAAATCAACCTATTCATCTTGCAGGTGCACTTGACATTGATTCATCAAACAAAGCAGCACGCTTCATTCGATTTTGTGATTCATTTAACATCCCAATAATTACTCTCGTAGATACTCCTGGATACATGCCGGGTTCTAATCAAGAACATAATGGTATCATCCGACATGGTAGCAAATTACTTTATGCATATTGTGAAGCAACTGTTCCAAGAATCACATTAGTCATTGGAAAGGCATATGGTGGTGCATACATTGCAATGGGAAGTAAAAATCTAAGAACTGACATTAATTATGCATGGCCTACTGCAAGATGTGCTGTTCTAGGTGGAGAAGCTGCTGTGAAAATTATGTATAGAAAAGATCTCAGTGAAGCTGATGATGCTGAAGCACTAAAAAAACAACTAATTGATGAATTTGCAGAAAAATTTGAAAATCCTTACGTTGCAGCATCTCATGGAACCGTAGATAATGTAATTGATCCTGCTGAAACAAGACCTATGCTCATTAAAGCACTTGAAATGCTCGAAAACAAAAGAGTAAAACAATTACCAAGAAAACATGGAAATATCAACCTGTGATTAATAATGATTGAAAAAGTACTTATCGCAAACAGAGGGGAAATCGCTTTACGTGTTATTAGAACATGCAAGGCATTAGGAATTAAAACCGTCGCTGTTTATTCTGATGAAGATTATAATTCAATGCATGTTAAACAAGCAACTGAAGCATACCATATTGGAGAAGCTGCTCCTGCAAAATCATATCTTAATCAAGAAAAAATTCTTGAGGTGATGTTGTCTTCAGGTGCTGATGCCGTTCATCCTGGTTATGGTTTCCTTTCTGAAAATGATGACTTTGCAAGATTGTGTGAAAAACATAAAATTAATTTCATAGGTCCATCTGCCGATTCAATGAATCTTTGTGGTGATAAGATGGAATGTAAAGCTGCAATGTTAAAAGCTAAAGTCCCAACAGTACCTGGAAGTCCAGGATTGGTATCTAATGCAGATGAAGCAGAAAAAATTGCAAACGAAATTGGTTACCCCGTTCTGTTGAAATCTGTCTATGGTGGTGGAGGACGTGGAATTAGATTAGTAACTAATGATAAAGAATTACAAGAAGGTTTTGAAACAGTAACCTCAGAATCTATTTCTGCTGTTGGAAAATCTGCAATCATTGTTGAAAAATTCCTAGAAAAAACAAGACATATTGAATATCAAATGTGCAGGGATCATCATGGTAACGCTGTACATATCTTTGAGAGAGAATGCTCTATTCAAAGACGAAACCAAAAACTAATTGAACAAACTCCATCTCCTGTAGTAGATGACGCAAAACGAGAAGAAATTGGTGAATTAGTTGTCAAAGCTGCAGAAGCTGTTGATTACACTAATCTTGGCACAGCAGAATTTTTGCGAGCTGATAACGGCGAATTTTATTTTATTGAAATTAACGCAAGACTTCAAGTAGAACATCCTATCAGTGAAATGGTTTCAGGATTAGACTTTGTTAAATTACAAATCGATATTGCAAACGGAGAACCTCTTCCATTCAAACAAAAAGATCTAAAGATGAATGGATATGCAATTGAATGTAGAATTAACGCAGAAGATACATTTTTGGACTTCGCACCTTCAACTGGACCTGTTCCAGACGTGACAATTCCTGCAGGACCAAATGTTAGATGTGATACTTATCTATATCCTGGATGTACGGTATCTCCATTTTATGATTCGTTAATGGCAAAACTCTGTACATGGGGACCTACATTTGAAGAATCTAGGACGCGAATGCTTACTGCATTAAATGACATGTATATTCAAGGTGTTGAAACATCAATTCCACTTTACAAAACAATTCTAAATACTGAAGAGTACAAGAATGGTCAACTTTCAACTGATTTCCTAAAGAGATATGATATAATTGATAAGCTAACTGCAGACTTGAAAAAAGAAAAAGAAGAAAAAAGTGATGCTGCTATTGCTGCTGCAATTGTTCATTCTGAATACTTTAAGAGTAGAGCACAAACTAGCACTGCCAATAACTCTAATTGGAAATACAAATTGGATTGATGATAAATGAATTATAAAATACAAGATATTGAAAAATCATTTGATGGAAAGATAGTCGAAAATCTTGGAAACAATGATTATGTAATTAAAATCAATGACAATGAACATAACCTAAAAATCATAACAATGGATTCTAAAGGAATTGAATTCATTTTAGATAATAAATATCACAAAGCAAAATATCTAGAACAATCTACAAACGAAATGAATATTGTAATTGATAATGTTCCAATTACACTAAACTTACACACACACTTTGATGAAATTGTCTACAAGAATTCAGGTGGAGGTGGTACTGGCAATGCACAATTGGCATTGAAAAGTCAAATTCCGGGTAAAGTAGTGTCATTAGCTGTTGCAGAAGGTGACACTGTAAAGAAAGGAGATGTAGTATGTACTTTAGAGTCTATGAAAATGCAGGTGGCAGTAAAATCTCACAAAGATGGTGTAATTAAAACAATCAAAATTAAAGAAACAGCAACTGTCGCTAAAGGCGATATTATTGCAGAAATAGAATAATTTTTTATTTTAAGAAATTTTTAATTTCTTCATAGTTTGGCTCTTTTAATGGATCTTCTGAAACCCATTTGTAACCGATCTTTCCATCTTCATTAATTATGAAAACTGAACGCTTTGCTGCATTGTAGTCTTTGATGTGTAATAGATCTGGCATCAAAACGTCATAATCTCTAATTGTTTTACTGGTATAGTCAGACAATAATGGAAAACTAAAGTTGTGTTTTTCGGCAAATGCTTTGTTTGCAAATGGACCGTCATTACTAATTGCTATAACTTTGGCCCCCATATCTGAAATTTCTTTCCAAGAGTCTCTAAATGTACAAAGCTCTACTTCACAAACAGGAGAACTTGCTGCTACAATAAATGACAAGACAATTTTTCCACCTTTGAATTCATCCAAAGTCCTCATTTTCAATTCTGTGTCTGCTAGTTCGAAATCGGGGGCAATATCTCCTACATTTAATGACATGATCGCAATTTGGTGTTATCCTATTAAGTTCTTTACAAAAAAATAATTTTTGTAATTTGATCCCAAAAATGAAACATACCTTTTTATACAAAAATTGGCGTGAAAAGCTAAATTGGTCGGGGAATTGGCGGGCAATTATAGTACCGTTGTATTGATGTTTGCGTTTGGTATAGTAGCAATGGCTCCAGCTTTAGTTATTTCAAGAATGATTTCTCCAAGAAAAAGAAGTAATCCAGTAAAATTTCTGCCAATGGAATGTGGTCAAGTTCCTTCAGGAGAGGGCCGAACTCATTTCATGATGCAGTATTATCCGTATATTCTGATGTTTGTAGTATTTGATGTCATGGCAATTTTCTTGTATGCATGGGGAAGCGCACTTTTAGAAATTCCAAAGATTGCAACTTTGCCGATGATGGGATTTTTAGCTATCATGTTTGGTGCTATGGCATTTGCATTGTATCAATCAGGGAGAAGAAGAATATGGTAGTTTTTTATATAAATTGTATTTACGGGGGTAGGGGATAAGATTGCTTAAAGATTTAGTAACACCAGAAAATGCAAATGTCTTTGTCGGAAAGTTAGGAGATATTTTAGAAAAAGCAATTGATAAACCATTGGGCTATGCCATTAATTGGGGTAGAATTTGGTCACTCTGGCCTGTCCACATTGAAACAGCTTGTTGCAGTGTAGAATTTGGTGCCGCATCAAGTCCTAGATATGATGTTGAAAGATTTGGTATAATTGAAGCATTTGGATCATTAAGACAATGTGATCTTGTAGTTGTTCAAGGAACTATTACAAGAAAAATGGCACCACGTCTTAGATTAGTTTATGATCAAATGCCAGAACCCAAATATGTAATTGCTATGGGAGCTTGCGCAATTACTGGAGGATTGTATTTCGATTCATACAATGTACTTCCGGGAATTGACGGAGTCATTCCAGTTGATGTCTATGTTCCAGGTTGCCCACCTAGACCTGAAACTCTCATTCAAGGATGTATGCTGTTACAAGAAAAAATTAAGAGAATGAAGGCTAGGAAGTTTGTATAATGAGTACTGAAACTGAAAATCCTTCTGCAGATGCAAAGCCTGAAATAAAAACACCTCCAGCTAAACCTGCCGCAAATAAACCTGAACCAACACCTGTAGAATTACCTGCATTTGAAAAGAGTATTTCTGATAAAATTGTTGAAAAGTTTGGTGACAAAGTTGAAGTTGCATTTGTAAAAGAAGATAGAGTTAGAATTAATGTTGATAAAGAAAACGTTCATGATGTTGCTGAATTCATTCGTGATGGACTAAATTATGATCATGTTGAATCTGTTTCAGGCGTAGATTACCCACAAGATAATGAAATTGAAGTTGTTTATCATATAGGCTCTTACACTGATTCGTCCTTGGCAAGACAAATTCTAGTTTTAGCCACTAGAGCTCCAAGAGAAACAAATCCGATTCCTGGAAATGATGCAACAAGACTTCCAACTCTTAGAGATGTATTTTACAGTGTTGAATTTCATGAAAGGGAAGTTTTTGAAATGTTTGGAGTTTTCTTTGAAGGTCATCCTGATAATAGACGATTACTTTTGCCAGAAGATTGGGCAGATTTACCACCTCTCAGAAAGGACTTTGCAATAAAGGGAAGATAGAGATGACTTTTAACTTACCACCAGGATTAGCACTCCAAAAAGTTGATGAGAGAATCATGACTCTTAATGTTGGACCACAACACCCCGGTTCTGGCCACATGAGAATTATTGTGCAAATTGATGGTGATTACATTGTTGCATGTGATCCAGATCCAGGATATGTCCATCGTGGAGAAGAAAAAATGGCAGAGTATAGAAATTACATTACAAATATTCCTCACTTAGAAAGACCTGTAATTCACGATTCTTGTAATGTGTTATATCCATATGTCTTGGGTGCAGAAGAACTTCTTGGTATTGAAGTTCCAGAACGTGCAAAATATGTTAGAGTAATTGCCTCTGAACTAAACCGTTGTATCTACATTATGTACTGGCTTGCAATTTATGGAATCTTTTTGGGACATTCTACAATGTTTATGTGGCCTGCGGGAGACCGTGAACTGTTAATTGATCTAATGGAAAAAATGACTGGTGCTAGAGTAACACATGCACACTTTGTTCCAGGTGGAGTTAGAAATGATTTACCCCCAAACTTTGAAGATGTTTGTCTACGTCAAGTAAATTACTTTGAAAAACGTATCAAAGAATATGCTGCAGTATTTTATGACAATCCTATTCTGATTTCAAGAACTAGAGATACAGGAATACTATCAAGACAAGACGCAATCAGATATGGAACAACTGGTTCTGTACTACGTGCTAGTGGTGTTGATTATGATCTTCGAGTAAAGGAACCATATGATGTCTATGACGAATTAGATGTCCATACCAATGTGATGAAAGAAGGAGATTCCTATGCAAGATCCCGAATTCCATGGCTTGACATGATGGAAAGTTGTAACATTATCAGACAAGCATTACAAAAAATGCCAAAGTCAGGCTCTGTTAGAGTTAAACTAAAACCAAATCCAAAAACAAAAGGACTTGAATCCGTATACAAACGTGTAGAATCAGGTAGAGGATCCTTAGGATGTTATATTGTATCTGATGCTAAAACCGAACCATATAGAGTAAAGTTGAGTGTTCCTTCTTTTAGAAATCTAATTGCATTACCAAATCTTCTAAAAGGTGAAAAACTTGGTAACATGCCATCAGTTTATTGGAGTCTTAACTATTGGCCAGTGGAGGCAGACCGATAAATGTCCGTTATTGCACCAAATTTCAAACTAAGTGAATTTATCAAATCATTACTTGATAATGTATTTTGGATTATCTTCATTGTAGTTCTAATTGGCATTCCAGCAATTATGATGATTCTATTTGTAATTGAAATGCCGGTAATTGATGGTGAATTACTCACACCGTTTCTTGCATTAACATGGATAGCGGATCCGTCTCGTATTCTTCCAATTGTTAAAGCATTCATGGCAACTGATATTTTTAGAGTTATGGCATTTCCTGGATTTGGATTTGCAGCATTACTAGCAGCTGGTACTATCTTTATTGAAAGAAAGATGCTTGCAAAATTACAACTTAGAGTTGGTCCTTTCTATTGTGGAAAGTTTGAAGGTATTTTACAATTAATGGGTGATGGTCTGAAATTAATCTCAAAAGAAATTATTATTCCAGCAAAGGCTGACAAGCCAATTTTCTGGGCAGCGCCGGTGTTATTTGTGGCCGCAGCTGCAGCATTTGTTGCATTTATTCCTGTTGCACCAGGTTGGGTAGTTGCAGATGTAGATATGGGATTACTAGGAGTATTTGCTGTAATTGGTTTCTTCCCAATCATTACAATTCTTTCAGCATGGTCTGCAAACAGTAAATTCCCATTCATTGGTGGTATCAGAGCATTATTCCAAATGGTTTCATTTGAAATTCCATTAATTTTGTCTTTGTTGGGTGTTGTCATGTTAACAGGTTCACTTAATCTATCAGAAATTGCTGCAAGTCAATCGAGTTTTCCATGGATTGTATTTTTACCAGTAGGTGCAATTGTATTCTTTATCACAATGCTTGCAGAATTAGAAAGAATTCCATTTGATTTGCCAGAGGCAGAAAGTGAAATTGTAGCAGGTTGGTTAACTGAATTATCTGGAATGATGTATGGTCTTGTTCAATTAGGAACATATCTGAAACTATATGCGTTTGCAGCATTGTTTGTTGTTGTTTTCTTAGGTGGATGGAACGGTCCAATGGTTGTACCTCCATTCCCAGCAGAAATTCTTGAAAAAGGAATTGAACTTGGTCCTGTCACTGCAAACATTCCTGGATTGCCATTATTCACACAAGATATGCTAAATGGTACGCTTTGGTTTGTACTGAAAACGGTTGGTGTGATCTTCTTCATATTATTGCCAAGAGGTGTATTTCCAAGAATCAGAGTTGATATGTTATTGAGTCTTGGATGGACCAAATTAATTGGACTAGCTTTCGTTAACATCTTTATTGCACTGGGCTTGCTTTACGCTGGAGTGCTAGGACCAGGAGGATTACAATAATGGGAACTGCAACTGGTATTATTCGTGCATTAAATTCTGGAATTAAACACATTGCTACAAAACGATTTACTCTTCGTTATCCTGAAGAGAAACTAAAGTTTGTAGGTGATGGTTATCAGTTTGATCCATCTACAGGTGTTGGAATTGCTGGATTAAAAGGACGACATATGTTATTCCATGATCACTGTACTGGTTGTCAATTATGTTCAATTGCATGTGAAGGTGTTGCAGAAGCTATTGCAATGGTAAAAGTTCCAGAAGAACAAAAACAAAACAAAAAATCAATCATGCCACAAATTGATTATGGAAAATGTGTTTTCTGTGGTCTCTGTGTTGATGCATGTCCTTTCTATGCCCTTTACATGACTAATGATTATGAATTGTCTTCTTTTTCAAAAGAAGGTTTGATTTACACTCCTGCACAACTCCAGGTAAAACCATACGTTGCACAGGATAGTGAAATCCAAATATCTGATAGAGGTGCAACACATGGCTGATGCTGCATTTCTTGCATTGGCAGTAATTACAATTGGTTCAGCAATTGCTGCACTTGAATTAAGATCATTGATTTATGGTTCCATTGCTTTAATGGGAACTTTGGGTGGAATTGCAGGATTCTTTTTCTTGCTTGATGCTCCATTTGTTGCATTATTCCAATTAGCAGTTTACGTAGGTTCCATTGCTGTTTTAATTTTGTTTACTGTGATGTTAGTAAAAAGAGAATTAATCTTCAAAAAAATTGAAGATAAGAGAAGAAAATTTGCAGGAATCGGTTTGATGCTTGTAATTATGGTGTCATTAGGGGCGGTGTTCTTGGATTCTGGAATCAAAACAATAACTACTGATGAACCTGCAACTGACTTTAGAGATATTGGAACAGACTTTGTTACATACTATTGGCCAGCATTAATTTTGATGGGATTGCTATTGGCAGGTTCTGTTACTGGTGCATTAGTTTTAGCCAAACGTGAGGATGTGGAGAATGACCAGCGAGCTAGTTGATTTTACTCTGGTATCGGTGGCCTTACTTGGCATAGGAATCTATGGCCTTGCAGTTAAACGTAATTTTATCCGAATGTTGTTTGCAGTTGAAATTATTATTAATGCAGCAAATTTGAATATTGTTGCTTTTGGTAGATTCTTACCTCACAGTGGTGGTCAAACCATGGCATTATTTTCAATTGCAATTGCTGCAGCAGAAGTTGCAGTTGGATTATCATTAATCATTGTAGCTTATCGCATGTATCAAAATGTCGATATTGCAGACTTTAGGAGCTTGAAGGGATAATGGAATACGCATTACTTCAGGCAGTTTTCTTGCCCTTACTGTTATCGCCAGTAGCTTATATCATTGGAAGGAAAGTGGGACCGACCCCTGCAATGTGGTTTACATTTGCAATTTTATTGTATACTACAATACTTGTAATCAATGCGGCATTATCTGGAACAGTAGAGGAACATTATCCGTGGACTGAACAATTTGGCGAATTTGGTTTCTTGTTAGATGGATTGGCATCGCCATTTGCAATCATCATCTATGTACTATCTACAATCTTGGCACTTTACTCAAAACCATACATGATTCACAAGTTCCATGAACAATTTGAAGAAGAAAAGAATATCAACAACTCTGCAGGTGGTCAAACTTCAGTTGTAGAATCATCTTCTCTTTCCAATTATGTTAATGCAAAATCAGGACTTTACTTTGCACTATACCTTGTATTTGCAATGGGTATGCTTGGAACAGTTCTATCTACAAATCTGATTGAATTTTACATCTTCTTTGAAGTAATGTTAATTCCCGGTTTCTTTTTGGTTGCTCTTTGGGGTGATGGTCCTAGAAGAAAGATTGGTTTGATGTTCTTATTCTGGACACACGCTGGTGCAGTTGTTTTACTGTTGGGATTCTTAATGATTGGTCTAACACTAGGAAGTTTTGACTTTGTAGATATCAAAGAGTCTGAAATCCCTGCAGATATTGCAATGTATTCTGCTGTTGCAATTTCAATAGGCCTTGGAGTCAAGCTTGCAGTCTTTATGTTCCATGTTTGGCTTCCTTATGTCCACGGTTCAGCACCAACACCAATCAGTGCATTGTTATCTCCTGCGATGATCGGAATTGGAGCTTATGGTCTTTTCAGATTGATTGTGGAATTTTTACCTTTAACCTATGCCGAACTTTCAATTTGGTTCCACATTTGGGGTTTAGTTACCATGATTTATGGTGGAGCAATGGCATTAATGCAAGATGATCTTAAACGTCTCTTGGCATATTCTAGTATCAGCCAAATGGGGTATCTTTTGTTTGGAATAGGTTCAATGTCTGCACTCGGTCTTTCAGGTGCAGAGATGATGTATGTGACACACGGAATTGGAAAAGGTATTCTCTTCATGATGGCTGGAATTATTATTGTTAAAGTTGGAACTAGAAGCATTTCAAAATTAGGTGGATTAGCAGGAAAGATGCCAATTACTGCAGTATGTGCCGTAATTGGTGCATTGACAATAATGGGTGTTCCTCCAACAAGTGGTTTCATGGGAGAATGGGTTCTCTTTTATGGTGCATTAGAGACTGCCATTGAAGAAGGCTCAACACTAAGAGCTGTAACCTTTGGCTTAGGTCTTGTTGCAACAGCCCTTACAATGTCTTACATGTTATGGATGCTAAAACGCGTATTCTTTGGAAAAACTCCTGAACATCTTGAAAATGTGAAAGAAGGAAGTTGGTACATGACTGCACCAATGATGGTGTTGGCAGGATTCTCTATAGTAGTTGGTATTTATCCAGATATTTTCTTTAAGACAATTATTCCATACATGAATGGAGTGTTGGGAGTTTAGATTATGGCAACAGAATCTTTTGGATTACCATTTGAAGTTGGAACTCTTAGCGCTTGGTTAGTTTGGATTCTGCCTTTTGCAGCTGCAATGATTATCCCTGGTGTTGGAAAATTATCGAAACATGCAACTGGGTATGTTGCAGTCGCATTTGCTTTGATGAGTGCACTATCCGCCGCTACAATGATCCCTATGGCCTTAGAAGCACATGAAATGCATCATCAAATTATGTGGATAGAGGCACTTGGTCTTAAAGGCGGCGTCTTAGCTGATCCACTTTCAATTATTATGACAAATGTGGTTGCCTGGATTTCATTCTTGATTATGATTTACAGTACTGGATACATGAAAGGTGACAAGGACATTACAAGATTCTGGTTCTGGATGATGTTCTTTATTGGTTCAATGCAATTAATCGTATTATCTGATAACTTACTTCAAGTCTTCTTTGGATGGGAAGGGGTCGGACTTGCATCATATGCTTTGATCAGCTTTTGGTATCGTGACAAAAAGAAAGATCATGTTGGTGTCGAAGGTCGTACAGTTCTTGGAATGCTAGATTACTATGCACCAACACATGCTGGAATGAAGGCATTCATCATGACCAAAGTTGGTGATGTAATGATGATTGCTGGCATGCTTTTGATATTTTTGTTTGCAGGGACATTTGGATTTAAGGAATTGATGGGTTCCACTGATTGGGCAATTGCTATGGATGCTCAGGGATTATTGGTTCCTGCATTTGTTTTACTATTTGGTGGTGCTGTAGGAAAGTCTGCACAATTTCCACTAAACGAATGGTTGCTTGAAGCAATGACTGGTCCTACTGCAGTATCTGCATTAATTCACGCTGCAACAATGGTCAAAGCAGGTGTCTTCTTGGTGGCAAGAATTGGTCCACTTGTATTTGCTTTAGGCGCTGCAGGAATTATGGCTGATCAGTTCTTTGAAATTGTTGCTTGGGTTGGTGCGATTACTGCATTACTACTTGCAACCCAAGGTATGGTTAATCCTGAAATTAAGAAAGTTCTTGCATATTCTACTGGTTCTCAAATTGGTTACATGATGATGGCATTGGGCGTAGCCGGATTATCTCATCAATATGTTGATGGATATACAGCCGGATTTTTCCATTTAATTTCTCACGCAATGTTCAAAGCTTCATTATTCATGGCGGCAGGTTCTCTTTTGCATATTGTTGGTTCTAGATTTATGACAGATATGGGTGGCTTGAGAAAACAGATGAAGAAAACTTATGCATTCATGTGGGCTGCAGGTCTTGGTTTAATGGGTGCTCCATTTATCACAACAGGTTTCTGGAGTAAGGATGCAATCTTTGCTGCAGTTTACACATCAGGAAATGAATGGGCAATGCCATTGTACATTATTGCAGTATTGACTGCTGTTATCACTGCATTTTATACAACAAGAATGATTGGAATGGTTTTCTTTGGAAAGAAGAGCAAACACATCGAAAAGATGGAAGAAGAAGGACATCACATTCATGAGGCGTCACTATCAATGTGGGTTCCATACGGAATTCTTGCAGTTCTTACAATCGGTATTGGACTCATTGGATTATCTGCAGAAGAAGGACTCCATCATTTATTCACTGATTATCTTGAACACTCATTTGGTATTCACACTGAACATGTATCTGCTGAAGCATCTATCTTGCCCGAATTCTTGCAAGGGCTTAATCCAGTTGCACTTGGTTCATCATTAGTAGCATTTGCTACAGGTATTGGCCTAGGCTACATATTTTACATTGGCAGATGGGTTGATCCGGTCAAATTTGTCAATTCAAATATTTTCTTTTATGCAATTCACAAAGTTATCTTAAACAGATGGTATCTAAACGCAATAATCTATTGGTGTTTTGTAGTAGCACCACTGTGGTTGGCAAGAGGGATCTTCCGATACTTTGAAAAGACCGCCATCGATTATGGTATGAATGATGGAGTTCAAAAGGCAGTTGGATGGAGTGCCAAAGTCGTACAAGGAACTCAAACCGGTGTTTCACAGTCATACCTATTCGTATTTGGAGCAGGATTACTATTCGTAGTTCTGATACTGTTGATATAGGAGAATTATGAGATGATCGAAATTACTTCAACTCCATTGGTAATAATTGCAATTTTAGGAACTGTCGGAATTCTTCTTCCAATTATTAGCATTGCAAGAAAGGAACAGGGCTCTAACTCATTTTATGCCATCATTGCATTTGCTGCATTAATCGTATCAATGGGATATGTTGGATACCAGTTTATCAATGAGAATATTGCTGCATCTGCTCTTTTCTCTGAAGATGTTATTGTTGATGATGCCTTTGGAGGATTCTTTGCAATTGCAATGCTCATTGTTGCCATTTTCACAACTGTTGGTTCTTTCAACTATATGAGAAAGCATAATTCTCCTGCGGTTTACTATTCTCTAATTTTACTTGCAACCATTGGTATGGTTCTAGTTGCATATTCTACTGATTTGATAATGTTGTTTGTTGCATGGGAGCTCATGAGTATTCCAACTTACATATTAGTTGGATATATGAAAAAGAATCCAAGCTCAAACGAAGCAGCGCTAAAATATTTCTTGTTTGGTGCATTATCTTCAGCAATCATAGTTTACGGAATTTCCATATCTTACGGTTTAACAGGCTCTACAAACATTGGAGAAGTGATTCATGGCTATTCTACACTTGATCCATCATTGTTGCCTCTTGCATTACTTTCAGTTGGAATGTTTATTGCAGGATTTGGATTTAAAATGGGACTTGTTCCATTCCACCAATGGTTACCTGATACCTATGAAGGTGCTCCTCCTACAATAACTGCATTATTAGCTGCTGCAACAAAGAAAGCAGGATTTGCTGCAACCATTAGAATTGTAGTTCTTGGCATGATTGTTCTAAATCTTGATTGGACATTAGCTCTTGGAATTATTGCAGTAATGACTATGACAATAGGCAATGTTGCTGCAATTATGCAAAAGAACATTTCGAGAATGTTGGCATACTCTAGTATTGCTCATGCAGGATACATTTTGATTGGACTTGCAGTAGCACCACACAGTTCTCTTGGATTACAAGGTTCTTTGTATCAAATTATGAATCACGCAGTAATGAAAGGTGCTGCATTTATTGCAATTGGAGGTATTGTTACTACCCTTGCTGTTACTCACATTGACAAACTAAAAGGCCTTGGAAGAAGAATGCCAATAACTGCTTTAGGTTTAGTTATCGCTTTATTTGCACTAGCTGGCGTTCCCCCACTTTCTGGTTTTTGGAGTAAATTGATGTTGTTTGGAAGTGCTTTAGATGCCACTTCTGCATTGTGGTGGGCACCCTGGCTTGCAATTGCCGGTGTCCTTAACAGTGCATTATCTCTTGCTTACTATGGTTGGATTACAAGGAAGATGTACTTTGAAGGAGAAACAGAAAAGAGAATTGCAGAACCAAAATCTGTTATTGCTGTCATGATCTTCTCAACAATCTTCTTGGTAGGCTTTGGTGTATATCCAGAACCTCTGTTAAAGTTTGTAGAGTTTGCAACTCCAGTAATTAGTTTAGGTCTTATGCCTTAAAAGAAGTAAATTTAATTAAATTTTCTAAACTTGTTTTTGCATCACTGTCTGGAATTTTTCTCAAACCTGATCTTGCTTTTTCTGAATATTCTTTCAAAAGTTCCTCCATTTTGTTAAAAACATCTCTGGGATCAGAACTTTTCTTGATCAGTAAATTGAATAGTTTGTCTTCATTTTTCCAATCAAGTAAATCATCTCTGATTTGATATGCTATTCCTATATTCTTTCCATATTCAGTTAATGCTTCAATTTGCTCTTCTGTTCCATTTGCAATGATTGCACCAATCCTAGCTGCAACTTCAAATGCCACTGCTGTTTTGTATTCTATTACTTTTAGATAATCATCAAATGTTACATCTTCACCTGTTTCTAATCTAACCTCGATCATTTCTCCTTCACTCATTAACATGGCAGTGGTAGCCAAATCTTTTGTAATTCTAGCATTGTCTAATCTTGATGATATTGCAAGAATCAACCCTAGTACAAAATCTCCCGTTAACACACTGGTATTATATCCATATTTTACATGAAAGGGATCTTTTTGCCTTCTCATTGTTTCATTATCGATAATATCGTCATGGATGATTGATTCCATATGAAGAAACTCCACAGCACATGATGCAGATAATACATTTTCATCAATTTTACCTACACTTTCAGCTGCTAAGTTCAAAATAATTGGTCTAATTCGTTTACCTCCTTCTAGGGAGTATTTTAGAGGTTCAATAAACTCTGATTCAGAATACATTGCAAGTTCATTTTCTAACGCTTGATCTATACGTTGAATATATTTTCCATAGGTTTCAAGTAGAGGATTTATTTCGATATTTTTCCTGTCCAAGATGGGCCTGATCAAAAAACTTTTCCATAAGTAAATAAATCTTGGTGCTCCAGCCGGGATTTGAACCCGGGATCTTTGCCTTGAAAGGGCAAAATGCTTGACCGGTCTACACCACTGGAACCCATGAAAATTCTGCATTATCATCATAAAATCTTTTGTAAACCACAAAGATTTTTTTATTGGCAATATTGGAGATGAATCATGAATATAATACAGAAAATTGATGAAATGATTGAAGAAAGAAGTTTACTAAAACACCCATTTTACCAAATGTGGTCTGATGGAAAATTAACAAAGGAATCTCTGGCAGGTTATTCTAAAGAATATTTTCAACTTGTAAAAGCAGTTCCTTCTTTTATGACTCCTATTATTGAAAAATCTCCTGAATCTGTAGTTGCAGAATTAGTTGAAAATCAACAAGAGGAATCTGATCACATTAAACCATGGATTGCCTTTGCCGGCGAACTTGGAATATCTGAAGATGAATTAGTCTCATATTCCGGAACAACCAAAACACAAAAGGCTGTATCTGATTTGAATCAACTAATGGATACTTTTGATGGTGGTGCATGTGCTATGTATGCATTCGAAAAAGAAATCCCAAAAATCAGTCAAACAAAACTTGACGGATTGGCTGAATTCTATGGAATGACTAGTGATGAAGCAACAGAATACTTCAAACTTCATACTGAAGCTGATATACGACATGCAGCATCATGGAGAAATATTCTAGAGAAATCTTCAGTTGACTATGACAACTTGATTGAAATTGCAGACAAATCAATTTCAGCACAAAACTTGTTGCTAGATAGCTGTTACGAAGAATACTGTTAGTCTCATAACATTTTATACCTGAGAAAAAATTCATTTGCTTAGGGCCCGTAACTCAGCTTGGTAGAGTAACCGGCTCATAACCGGTGAGCCAAGGGATCGAAGCCCTTCGGGCCCATTATTTTCCATTAGTTTTAAAATGAGCAAATTAAAAATTATCTGGCTGCAATGAAGAATCAGAGTTATATCTGAATTGATGATTGGAAGGCATTTGACTGAGCTGCCATATCTTATTTGTTGATCTGCTTTTTCACTTTTTCTAATATGTTTTCATCAATGAGATTTTGTTCAAACAAAGCTTCTGCTATCTGCAAAATATCTAGAATTGAATGCATTTTTACTCCTAATTCCAACAATGCCTCATCAGCCCCTTCCATTCTATTTACAATAACATATGCATCCTTGACCGAGATGTTGACTTCTTTTAGAGATTTTATTGCATTGACAACTGAACCTCCAGTGGTAGCCACATCATCTATCATGACAACTTTCATGCCCTCATGAATTTTCCCTTCAACTGATTTTGATGTTCCATAATCTTTTGGTTTACTTCTGACGTAGATTAGTGGTTTGACGGTTTCTATTGCTAGCGCTGATGCAATTACTAAACCTCCCGTTGGAACTGATACAATTGAATCAAAATTGTCTAATCCAACATCCTCTACAATTTGATTTTCAAGATATTTTACCATTTTTCTAAATTCAATAGGATAACTTGGAACCAGTCTTAAATCAACATAGTATGAACTATGTTTTCCACTTGCTAGTGTAAAGTCTCCGAATTTTATTATGCCCTTCTGATGCAAAAATGTTGCAAACTCTTTCACAAATTCCATACAAAAGTTAACTACACTGGATTTATTTTGTTTTGTATTGAGTGATAATTATGCCTGAAATTTGGTTAAATTATGGAATTACTGACGTGGTTTTGGATATAAAGGCAGAAAATCTTGAACAAAAAATTGATTCTGAAGGTAAAGTTTTAGATGATTCAGCGATCAATGAAAAACTAAACACTCTCGACTTGTCAAAACCTATGGAACTTGTAGTATTACATAATTCCAAAACTATTTTGAAAATTATATCATCATTGTTTTCACTATGTGAACAAAAATCTAAACCATTTCCAAAAATACTGACTGATAAAAAAATTCTGAATTTAGTAAAATCTGGATTGCCTGAAGGAAGCTCAATTAATGAATTTGATGATGTTGGCATTGTAAATTCAAATCTTGTATTCATGGGGGAGATGGAATTTGATGGGCTGTTTGGCTATGAGACTATTTCTACACGTTTAATCAAAAAATTTGGCCAAGACTCAATGCTTGCCGCATATGCAAAAAGGCAAGGAAATCTGCCCTCTCCTGGACAATATCCTGAGAGTCTAACAGAAGCAAAAAAATTCACTGATAATTTTGAAATTCAGGGAATTGAAATAGTTGCAAATTCTGAGGGAATTCTAGATTTCACAATAGGTCACCCTTCAGAAACCGTATCATCTACAAAAATTCTTGAATCAAATTCCATCAAAGATGTTGGTGAACATAAAACAATGGTGATTAGTACGGGAAAGGATGCAAGTAATGATAATCTCGGCAATTCATTTTCGTCACTTTGGAATTGCTCAAACGCTATCAAAAAAGATGGTCTTGCTATTTTGGTAGCAGAGTGCAAAGGTGGTTTAGGATCTGACGCACTTCAGCAATACATTGAAGACAGATTAACAATAGATCAACTAAGAAATCCTAGCAAATACATTGATGGAATGGAAGACTTGTTGTTTCTTTCTGAGATACAAAAGAAATTCCAAATAGGTCTGGTTTCAATTCTACCTGAATTTTATGCCAAGAAACTTAACATGGTATCAATGCAAGGCATAAAATATTCTATGGATTATATTCTAAAAACACAAGGAGCACGACAAAAAGTTGCAGTGGTAACAGATGGTGCAAGACTATTGTTAAGGTAACAGACCTGATAAAAAGTTCGATGGCAATGGTGCACACAAAACTGCTAACCCAATAATTCCAATATATGCTAGTTTCCTATTTCTTGAAAGCGGTGAAACATCATCTAATGGGGATGCACTAGGACTTCTTGAACTCATTATGAGAATTAAAATTGCCATCAGCCAATAGTTTAACAAAACCAAAATTCCAATACTGGCAAAAGTTGCATATCTATGCAGTTTTGCTCCTAACAATGTCCTAGCCATATGTCCTCCATCTAATTGCCATGCTGGTAGTAAATTCAAAAACGTAATCAAGAATCCAATCCATGCAGCAAACATTACTGGAGTCAAAATTACTTCGTGGGTTGCTCCACCTTTACCAAATAATGCTAAACTCGCACTCATTAATAATGGCTCACCCTGATTCCATTCAATCAATCTAGAATCTTCAAACATTCCTGCTGCAATTTCTGGATCTAAAACTGGTGCAGTGTATGCACCATAAATTGAAACAATTATTGCAATTACTAATCCTGCAATGGGTCCAGCAATAGCAACATCAAATAAAATTTCTCGATTAATAGTTAGACCTCTTGACTGAATGAATGCACCAAATGTTGGAATTCCAATTACTGGCAATCCTGGGATAAAATATGGCCAAGTAGTCTTTAGTCCGTGAACTTTTGCAGCAATAATGTGGCCCAATTCATGAATTCCTAAAATTCCTAATAATGATAAAGTATACAATCCTGCCATTTCAAGAGGATCTCCTATTTCAACAACTGAATTTGTTCCAGATGTTCTATAGTATCCATCAATCATTACAAATGCAATAACAATTGCAAACAATGCTCTTGGAGTCCACGCTGTACTCATCCATTTTCTTTGTTTTTTTATGGAAAATTTTTGAATAATGACACATAATCCCCCATCTTCCATTTTTTCTAATTTACAAACATAACTCATATCTTCTAGTTTTCTTGCTAAATTCTCAAATTTTGATTTGAAATCATTATCTGTGATTCTAAACTCTAAAGAAAATTCAGTTTTTGTAAAATCACTTACCTGAAATATTGAATTGACTAATGAAATAATGTCTTCTTGTGAGGGATTTTCCATCTCTTTAAGACTAGATTTTTCCATTAAATGGTCTTTTGGTTTAAAATTAAATATTGATAATTCTATATGGAATTATGCAAGTCATTCTCAGACAATTAGGGGATTGTAATATTAGAAGAGCAGAACCTAGCGATCTGATATCTGTAATGGAAATTAATCTAAAAACCCTTCCAGAACACTATTCTGACTATTTCTACGAAAGTTTACTTGCTGAATTACCCGAGGCTTTCATTATTGCAGAAATCGGAGGTAAGCATGTTGGATACATCATGTGTAAAACTGAATTTGGCTTTTCAAATTTCAAAAAATTAGGTTTTGTAAAAAAAGGCCACGTTGTATCAATTGCAGTAGTTGAAGAACATAGACGAAAAGGGATTGGAAAAGCTCTTGTTGAGGAATCTGTTAATGGTGTTAAATTACGTAAATGTGATGAATTCTATCTTGAAGTAAGATGTAGTAATAATGAGGCTGTAAGATTATATGAAAAATTAGGTTTTGTGATTAGACAACAATTAAACGCCTATTATCGAGATGGGGAAGATGCATATCTTATGGCCATTGAATTAAATTAGTTCAAACCAATAAATAACTCACAAAAAAATTCTTCGCTATGGACAAACGAAAAGGAATGGGTATAACCATCTTCTTTTTGTGTATTGGTGGATTTTTCCTTTATGCATATTTGTTAATGCTTTCTGAATGGAGTCCAATAGTATTACAATTATCTGTATTAATGATTGCTGGTGGAATTTTAGGAGTAATAGCATGGATTGGATATGTAATGGCAACTACAAAACCTTCACCTGCTTCAATAACATCCGATGATTAGTTTCATTTAGAAATTTTAACATCTACAACTGTTTGATAATATCTGGGACCTACTGCTCTTACAATTTTTGAATCTAGAATTTCTGATTTTACTGGTGTTACATTTAGGTAGTGTTCTTCAGAAAGTTTTCCGGCATCTATTTTTTTATCGGCATGAATGTGTGAATAGTAATGAATGATGCCTCCATCTTTAGTTGTATCAATAGCAGATTGTAAAAATTCATCTGATCTCTCAGGTAACAACATTAGAGTTCTATCTGATTTGTTTATCAATTGCTCTTTGATAATTTCAGATGCATCTCCGTTAATGGAAATAACATTTCCTGCAAGTTTGTTTAATCCTATGTTTACCTCACACAATTTTGAGGCTATCGGATTAATGTCGATACTATACACCGTGCATTTCTTCTTCTTGGCAGCCATTATGGAAAACATGCCAATCCCTGCAAACATGTTGGTAACTACTTCTCCATTTTGTACCAAATTTGCAATTCTTTCCCTTTCGGTAGAAAGTCTAGGTGAAAAAAATGCATTTTTAACATCCACCCTAAATTTACATCCAAATTCCTTGTATTCTGTTTCTGTATTATCTTCACCAGCCAGGATCTCCAGATCTCTAGTTCTGAAATTTCCCTCTACAGCAGATGCTTGATAAAATACACTTCTAACAATTTTTACTTCATCTAATAATGCCTTACCGATAATTTCCTTTTTAGATAGAAGTGAATCTGGAATTCTTACAATGATTATTTCGCCTATCTGATCAAATGCGGAAATTAATTCATCACTTTCTTTTTCTGTTAGCACGTTTTCTAGTGCTTTTTTTAACATTCGAGTCAATGCTTATAATAGAAATTTCCACTTGTTTTCTGATCTTTATCCAGTCTACTTTCTAATTTGTTTACACGTGGTCTTAGACTTTTTTCATCTCGTCTAAATGACATGTCAAGTGATTTTAGAAATCTGTTCATCGCTTCTGCTTTTGGTAAAGGTGATGTTGCTTTGCCTGCAACACCTGATTCTCCTTCAAAAATTATCATGGTATCTGAAACTAAATCCATTAATTGTAAATCATGATCTATTATGATGGCTGATTTTCCAAAAGATCGAACAAACTTTTGTAAAAATTTTGCAACTGCAATTCTATCTTCGACATCTAAGAATGCTGAAGGCTCGTCTAATGCATACAAATCTACTTTTTGTAATAAACATGATGCCACTGCCACTTTTTGTAATTCTCCTCCTGAAAGATTTTTGATAGATTTGTTGTACAGTTTTTTAATTTTCAATGGATCCAATATTTGTTCTTCTTCTAAACTTCCCTCAACTGGATTTCCATTTGCTTTATCAAGAACTGAAATTACTTCTACATCAAGATCATTTTCCAAATATTGTGGTTTGTATGCAATCTTAATTTTTTTATCTACACTGCCTGAATCTGGTTTCTCTACTCCTGCTATCATTTTCATCATGGTTGTTTTTCCAAGTGCATTTGCGCCCATAATCCCCACAACTTCTCCTTTTCTTACTTTTCCAGGCTCAATTTCCACAGAAAATGAAGGATATTTTTTTACTAATTTAGGATATGACACAATTTCACCTCCTTCTTGAAAAATATCTGTAGTTGAAGATGATACGTCCATTGAAAATTTCTTATCTCTAAATCTTACATTTTCATTTGGTAAATATCCGTCTAGAAAAACATTGATTCCTACTTTTGTAGATAAAATATTTGAAACAATTCCATATGCTGTAGGTTCTCCATATAATACTTCTATGTAATCACTTAGAAAATCTAATAGGGTTAAATCATGCTCTACTACCATTACGCTTTTTCCAATCTTTGCCAAATTCTGTATCACTCTTGCAACACCGGTTCTTTGGAAAACATCATTGTATGATGATGGTTCATCGAAAAAATAAAATTCTGCATCTTTTGATGTCGCAGCAGCTACTGCAATTCTTTGCAACTCTCCTCCACTTAATTCCTTTAAACTCTGCTCCATAGAATTTTCCAATCCTAATTCTTTGATTAATTCTCTTGATACTCCACGTTCATCATACTTGTCAAGAAGTTCTTTACCTGTGCCTTCAAATGCTTGTGCAATATGATGAACTTGTTGAGGTTTTATTGATGCGCGAATTTGCTTTTGCTCAATCTTCTCAAAATGTTGCTTGAGCTCAGTTCCGCTATAATGTTTTAAAATTTCATCCCATTCGGGTGGATTTTCATATCTCCCTAAATTTGGTTTAAGATTTCCTGATAAAATATTTACAACTGTACTTTTACCCATTCCATTTCTCCCTAAAAGTCCAACAACTTCACCTTTCTTTGGTGTGGGTAATTTGTAAAGTCTAAATGAATTCATTCCATATTGATGAATTTTATCCGTAGCCAATTCACTGGCAAGATTCACAATTGTGATTGCATCAAATGGACACACTTTGACACAAATTCCACAACCATTACAGACATCCTCATCAATCTGGGCTTTTTTTGACTCTTCGTTTATGGTAACACATTCTGCGCCTGATTTGTTGACTGGACAATATTTTATACATTCTAGACCGCATTTCTGAGGTTGACATAGATCTTGATCTAAAACTGCTACCCTGTGAGTCATGTTGTAATCCGGTATTTTCTTTGCTTTATACCTATTTTGAGCATTTTTCAAATATGGCGTTACCTTAATAGATGAGAATTTGACATCAAATTTCAAGCCGGCCATAGCGTTAGGGTGCGACCCAATCCCATTCCGAACTTGGAAGTCAAACCTGACGTCGCTGTTGTGCTACTAAGATGCGAGAGCTCTTGGGAAGCAACGGTGCTGGCATTTTCTGTTTTACAATCAATCTTTTAATATTGAATTAATCGGGTTGATGTGAATTAAATGCCTAATTGTAGTGTTTGTGGAGAAATATGTGACAATGATATTAGATTACTAAATCACATGATGGAAAAACATGGTTGGAGAAATCCAAATGTTGGTACGCCTGATAGAAATAGTCGTGGTTACTGATTCTATGAATTTTGTAAATAATCTAAAATTAACCTGACACCAAAACCTGTTGCACCTTTTGGATTGTATGATTTATCTTTTGTAGCTATCTGTGTCCAAGCAACTCCTGCAATATCGATATGTGTCCATGGTGTTTTCTCAATCGCATTCTTCAAAAATGCGGCAGCAGTAATAGTTCCAGCTGCTCTTCCAATCCCGACATTTTTCATATCTGCCACATCTGATTTTATCATATCCATGTAATCTTGATTCAATGGTAACTCCCAAACTTCTTCTGTGGTTCTTTTAGAAGAATCAAGAACTTTCTTTGTTAATTTTTCATCATTTGATAAAATTGCTGCTACGTTGGTACCTAATGCTACGATACATGCACCAGTAAGAGTTGCAAAATCGATGATTGCCTTTGGAGAATAATGTTTTTCTCCATAAGATAGAGCATCTGCCAAAATCAATCTACCTTCTGCATCAGTATTGAGAATTTCTGCAGTTTTTCCACTGTATAATTTTATGATGTCGCCCGGTCTATATGATTCTCCACCTGGCATATTTTCAACTGAAGGAATAATGCCTACAACATTAATCGGTAGTTTTAATTCTGAAACTGCTTTCATAATTCCAAGTACTGTGCATCCTCCACATTTGTCAAATTTCATTTCATCCATTTTATCTCCTGGTTTTAGAGAGATGCCGCCTGTATCAAATGTCACTGCTTTTCCTACAAGCACAATGGGTTTTTCATTTTTTGATCCACGACTATGTTCTAAAATAATTAATTTTGGTTGATTTTTACTTCCTTGTCCTACTGCTGAAATTCCTCCAAACCCTTTCTTCTTTAATTCAGGCTCAGAAATTACAATGCATTTCATTTTGTTCTTTTTTGAAATAGTTTTTGCAAAATTTGCTAATGTTGTTGGAGTACATTCGTTTGGAGGCAAATTGGCAATACTTTTTGTAAATATCACTCCATCAGCTACAATTTCAGATGATTTGATAACTTTTGAAATTCTGTTTGATTTTGAAACAATGATGGTTAAGTCTGGATCTGTCTCTGTTTTTTCAGATTTGAATTTATCAAATTTGTAAAGAGCCATTTTTGAACCTTCGATGATTTGAGAAATTGCTAAAATTGGTTCAACTACAGAACTAGGAGGAGATATTATTGAAAATTCTTTCAGTTTTAATTCTCTTGCTTTTTGAGCAATTTTTCCTGAAACAAATCTGATGGTATCTTTAGTTATTTTTTCCTTTTTTCCTATTCCTGCAAGTAGAATTCTTTGCATCGTGTTTTCTCCAGATATTGGAATTATGCTAATCTCTCCCAATTTTCCTTTCATGTCTTTTAGAGATTGATTGATTGCAGAGGTAATTTTAATATCAAATTTTGGTAATCCAAAAACCTTGTTAGAATCTTCTAATACAAATACACATAGAAGACTGGTCTTCTTTTTTATAGAACTTTCAGATTTTATCTTCACTGTAAAATCCTATTTCTAAAGTAATATTTAGATTTACTATAGATCTATTTTCTTACTATTTGAAAGTAGACTTGATGATCTTAGAAATACAGATTTAATTGTTTTACAATTTTGTTTGCATTCTTCATCTATTTTGATAGTTGATGCTTTCTTTGTTTTTTTAGACAAAATTGATTTTACTAAGGGATATAACGCAGCTCTTCCTCCACTTGCCCTATTTTTATCAATAAACCAGAACATTTCTAATGCGGATTCATCTAAAATTTCATTTCTTATTTTTATTCCAAAGTCTGAATAATGTCCAATTATTGTAATTTTACCCCCGGCAAAAAAATCCACAATTTTTGCAAATTTCATACACAGATAACATTGATTGTCAAACAACATAATTGGAATATTTTCTTTAATTTCCATAATAATACAGAGTATCAATCAAATTAAAATTTTACAAACTTTATACCTGAAATTTATTTTTATTACTTATGAAAACACTTGAAGATGATCCTAATTTGGGTCACAATAAGACTGAAAAATTCCCTTGTGTTTCATGCCATACAGATTGCTGTAAAGAATATGTAATATTTGTTAATGCCCATGATGTTTATCGACTTTCAATGGGGTTGGGATTGGCACCTGAGAATTTCCTAGAAATTTATGGAGCAAAGGACTATTCTCTTGGAATTAAGGTAAAAGAAGGTCTGATAGATCTTGCCTTGAAACAAAAAAATGGAGGATGTGAATTTCTTGAAGAAACTAAAGATGTTTTTAGATGTACTGTAAATGATTTCAAACCTGGAGTGTGCAAAGCATATCCATTTGAAATGAAAAATGGAAAATTATCTCAGATGAGTACTTTAATGTGTCCTGTTGATTGGGATCTTGCAGAATTTGAGAAAATGATGGTGATGCATCTTAAAAAAGATGAATCTGAATGGATTTTCTATAATGAACTTGTAAAAGAATGGAATGCAAAACATTGGAGACAAAAACCACTATCTGCATTTTTGAAATTCATGTTGGATAAAGTCGAATCTTCTTTGATCTCTTGATAGTTTAATTTGCATTTTACAGATCCATTGTTTTGAGTTTTGGATTGGGAGTTTCTTTTAGAAGTAGATTTTTATTCAATTTATAAGAATGATGTTGCAGATGGGGCTTAACTATTATCAAATTAAGAAAAATATTCTTCGAGCTCGTAAATTAGTTATTAAAGGAACCAATGCAGCTGGCTCTGGTCATCCCGGAGGTTCATTTTCTATGGCTGAAATATTGGGATGTTTATTTAATAAATATCTGAAATTTGATCCTAAAAATCCTCAATGGGAGGATAGGGACCGTTTAGTTTTATCTAAAGGACATGCTGCTCCTGGATTATTTTCTAATATGGCAGTTGCAGGATATTTTCCAGAATCTGAAATTGAAACATTGAGAAAATTTGGTAGTAAATTACAAGGGCATCCTGACCTCAAATGTCCCGGAGTAGAATTTTGTGGAGGGTCTTTAGGTACTGGATTATCCTATTCTGTTGGAATTGCACTTGCAGCAAAAATTGATTCTAAAGATTATCATGTTTATACCATAATTGGTGATGGGGAATCTGATGAAGGGCAAGTCTGGGAGGCTGCTATGACTGCTTCAAAATACAAAGTTGATAATTTGACTGCTTTTCTTGATAGGAATTTCATTCAACAGGACTCTTACACTGAAAGAATAATGCCACTTGACAAAAAATTGGAAGGAGATGATATATCTGAAATGTGGAAAGATGCATCTCGTTGGAAAACTGGTGACAAATGGAGATCTTTTGGTTGGAATGTCATTGAAATTGATGGACATAGAATAGAACAAATTGATGCAGCAATTGCAAAAGCAAATGCTACCAAGGGAGTACCTACCATGATAATATCTAGAACCATCAAAGGAAAATCTATAGAACACATGGAGGATAATCCACAATGGCATGGAAAAGCCCCTGATTCTGATGTTGTCCCGATGATTAATCTTGAATTAGATTCACAGTTCATGATTGCACCCTCAATTATTGCTGGTGATATGACAAATTTGAAAAATGAAATTAAAAGATGTGTGGCAGGCAGAGCTGATTACATTCATCTTGATGTTATGGATGGACAATTTGTTCCAACAAAAACTTTTGATCATACTAAAATTAAAGAACTAAGACCATTAACAGTAATCCCATTTGACACTCACCTCATGATTAATGAACCTGTAAAATATGTTAGAGACTACATTGACGCTGGTAGTGACATTATTACTGTTCATGCAGAAGCTACTGACGAATCTAGTTTTGGAGAAATACATGACTTGCTAAAACAAAATCAAGTCGGTGTTGGATTTTCAATAAATCCAGACACTGAATTACCTGAATGGTCTCATAAATTTTTACATTCACTTGATCAACTTATTGTAATGTCTGTAGTTCCCGGCAAATCAGGCCAAAAATACATTGAAGAAACACATGCAAAAATGTCTAGATTGAACTCTACCTTGAAAGAACATAACTTTACTGGCTATATTGAGGCTGATGGAGGAGTAAATCTTGAAAATATTGGTTCTGTATTTGCTGATGGTGCACGTGTTTTTGTTGGAGGCGGTGCTATTATTGGACAACAAGATGTCAGAGCCGCCATTAGCGATTTTAGAAATGAAGTTTTGAAATCTCGAAGACGGCGTTTGCTTGATAAAGCAAATGAACTTGGTGGTACTGATTTAGTAAACAAATGGATTGGGTTGCATATTATTGGAGCAAAACAAGATGATCTTAAAAAAATTGCACTGGAGGCAGGATATCTTTGAATGAACCAGTGATGACTGATATGCGATCAGAATACTCCAAATCATTAATTCAATTAGGAAAAGAAAATCCAAACGTTGTTGTTTTAGGTGCGGATACAACTGATTCTCTTAAAACTTCTGGCTTTGGAAAAGAATTTCCAGACCGCTTTTTCAATGTGGGTATCGCCGAAGCTAATCTTGTAACTGTTTCAGCTGGTTTGGCTGTATCTGGAAAAATTTCATTTGCTAGTACTTATGCAATATTCTTGCCTGGAAGAGCAGTTGATCAGATTCGAAATAACGTTGCATATCCTTCCCCTCCTGGAAAAAAAGGTCTTAATGTGAAATTAGTCACTTCTCATGGTGGTCTCTCTGTAGGTCCTGATGGGGGCTCTCATCAACAGATTGAGGATATTGCAATAATGAGAGTAATTCCAAATTTCCGAGTCTTTATTCCTGCAGATACAATCGCAGTTTCAAAATTAACTCAATTAATGGCAAGAGAATATGGACCATTTTACATGAGAATGGCAAGATCTGCAACTCCTTTAGTTCATTCTGAATCTCAGGAATTTCAAACTGGTAAGGGGATTACATTGAGAGATGGCTCTGATTGTACGATTGCTGCATGTGGTATTACAGTCAGAATGGCTTTAGAGGCAGCTGAGTCTTTACAACAAGAAGGAATTTCTTGTAGAGTTTTGGATATTTTTTCGATTAAACCTATAGATGATGAAATTTTAGAAAAAGCTGCTAGAGAAACTGGTTGTATTGTAACCACAGAAGAACACAATATTTTTGGTGGAATGGGTTCAGCCGTAGCAGAATCTGTTTCAGAATCTTATCCTGTACCTATCAAAAGAATTGGAGCTCAAGATATGTTTGGAGAATCAGCAAGAGATAATGAAATTCCATTACTCTTGGAAAAACATGGAATAACATCTTTTAATATGGCAAAACAAGTCAAAGAAATCAGGAGTAAAAAATTATGAAAATTTTCCTAGATACTGCAAATCTTGAATCCATAAGAAAATTCAATGATATGGGATTGTTAGATGGAATAACAACCAATCCTTCACTAATGTCAAAAGAAGGAGGAAATCCAAAAGACGCAATGGAGGAGATTACAAAAATAATCAGAGGTGATGTGAGTTTAGAAGTTGTTAGTACCGAATATTCTGGAATGATTGAAGAAGGTAAACGTCTTCGTCAATATGGGGAAAATGTAGTGGTGAAAGTTCCTATGACTCCTGATGGTCTTAAAGCATGCAAGTCATTATCTTCTGAAGGTATTCCTGTTAATGTTACGTTGATCTTTTCTGCAAATCAGGCTTTGCTTGCTGCAAAATCTGGTGCAAAATATGTTAGTCCATTTATTGGAAGATTAGATGATATTGGGCAAAATGGAATGGAATTGATTAAAGAAATTAAAGAAATTTTTGAACACTATAAAGATACTCTAAAAACACAAATTCTTGTTGCAAGTGTACGTCATCCTTTACATGTAATTGATGCTGCAAAAATTGGTGCAGATGTAGTGACACTCCCTCCTGCAGTTTTGGACAAAATGTTACAACATCCATTAACAAAAATTGGTTTGGAAAATTTCCTTGCAGACTGGGATAAACTGAAATCTGGAAATCCGGATATCAAAATTTAATGAATATTATTAGAATAAAATTTTAAAAATTAAAAATTGAGATATATTTATCCAGAACCTTTGTTTGTACTCTTTCTTGAACTAGTTCCTCTACCTGTACTTCTAGTCATTCCTTCAGTTGAAGGTCTTGGTTTTGGGTCAGGCATATCTCCTAATTTTCTTGAACCAGTTCCACGACCTGTGTGAACCATCCTGTTTGCTGTTGCTTTTTTCCTTGCTTCCTGTATCTTTCTGAATTCATCTCCAGACCATTTTGAAGCATCTTCATCAACTTCAATAGTTCCTGTTCCTCTGCCTGTTCTAATTCTGATTTTGCCCATAAGTTACATTACATTGTCTTGTATTTATTTAAGCTCATTTTTATTAGATCTAGATTAGTAATTAATTACTAATCCAGCCTAATTTCTTAAAATACGTAAACATCATAATTGCAGGAACTGCAGATGCAATAATCACAATTATGAATGTTGTAAATGGCCCTAAAATTAAATTACTACTTCCAATTCCTCCTGGTAAATCCACGTTCATTCCATAAAATGTACCAATTACTGTGGATGGAATTGCTAATGTAAAAATTATTGTTAAAACTGCAAGAACTTTGTTTGTTTTTTCTGTACTCAACACAAAATCTGTATCTTTGTAAATTTCCATAGTCTCTCTTGATTCTTCTAACGTTTCAATTACTTTGTCAATGTGATCAATTACATCATCGTAGTACAACGTAAGTTCATCATCTTTACTTTCTGAAAATCTTTTAACATTTTTTGCAATTTCTAATACAAATTTCTTTAATGGGTTTGCTATCCTTCTTAATCTGTTAATTTCTCTTCTGAGTAAAGCAATACTTCTTGCTACTGGTTTTGTTTCATCAAAAACTCTATCTTCAATTTCATCAAGATTTGCAATAATTTTTCTTGATGTATGCAACAGATCATCTACTAAAACATCTATGATTTCATGAAGCAATAATCCTGATGATTTTTCTAATAACCTCTTTTTTCCTTGTTGATCTGAATCTGATTTACACATGTCAACCAATTCGACCAATGGCTTAAGATCCCCTTGATGAATGGTAACTATGAAGTCTCTTCCTACAAATATGGATAATTGACTGTTCTTTGACACACCAATTTTTTGTGCTAGTGGCGGAAAATGAAGAATTACAAAGAAATGGTCATCATAACTATCTAGTTTTGGGAGCTCAAACTTGGTCATGCAATCCTCGATGTTTAATGCATTGAAATTATATTTTTCAGCTAATTTTTCAACATCTGTTCTATCCGGATTTTGTAAATCCGTCCATACAAATTCCTCTCCATGTATGGTTTCTACTTTCTTTTCAATAGGATTTTCTATGGTTTTTCTGCTAGAGCGTAATCTATTTGTGATGAATCCCTTTCGCATGTCGAAAAATACCCTGATACAACAAATTTAAAGCGATCGCTATACTGAAACCAAAACTAATTTCATTATTTAATCCAGGCTAAACAAATTTGATGAGACGATTTATTGTACCCATGGGAGAAAATAGTTAGTACCTACCCAAACAAGTCCTATGGATATTGCCATTGCAATCCACCATTTTCGCATACATAGATTCTAACCTAGTCAATAATAAATCTACAGGCCAATTTTCAACAAATGTTAAAGATTATTACTGGATGAGCAAATTTCTTTTTTTGTGGCCTTCGTAGTACAGTGGTTAGTATAGAGGATTGTGGATCCTCGGACAGGAGTTCGATTCCCCTCGAGGGCCCTCTATATTTTTAAAATATTCCAAATTTGCTAGATTCCATCTCTTCTTTAATGGCTAGTTTGAATCTAGGTGATTTGGTTTCTACATTTTTTGTTAACCATGCCAAAAATTTTTTATCTGTACTTTTACCTTTTAATTTCTCAAAGTCAGAACCCATCATCTCAGCTAATTTTTCAATTAATGATTTGTTTACACTTAATACAAAAAAGTGCCAACCAAATGCAAATTCTGAATCTGTCATCACAAAATCTTCCTCTCCATGGACCATTTCCTCTAAAAGTGTCAATTGACGTGTTAGTGCTTTACTGGTTTTATCATAATCCACTGCTGAAACATTGATGTTTAATCGACTTTCCATATTTTATTTAGATAAAAACAAAATAAAAGGATTACATAGATTATTCTTTTAATAGATATTCAAAATCTATGTCGAAATGTGTTTTCATAATGCTAATGTAAGTTTTAATGGATTCTGGAATGTCATCACCACAAACCACTCCGAGTTTTTTTGCATTTATCCAAATTATCAAAGTCTGTATGATTGTTAAAAATCGATCATTTTTGATTTCTGGCGATCCTATGGATTTTGTATATCTTTCTGCAAATTCCCAAGCTGTTACAAAATCAACACATTTTACACCAAAAACTTCCAATAATTGCTCTTGCATATTCTTTGCTTTTTTGAAAGGGGTTTTGTTGACAATGTATGGAAAGTTTACCTTATTTGGTAGACAATCTGTAAGAGGTCCCCAAATTGTAATCACTCTTGTTTCAGGTTTTAGGGTTTCGAACTTTTCTAACATTTTGTTGATTATATCTTCATCTGTAAACCAAAATAAAATTACTGTAGCATCTGAAATATCCGATTCTTCTATGTTCTGACAATTCAATTCTGCTTTGATGTTTTTGCCTTCGAGATTTTTTTTAGCACGTTCTATTTTTTTTGAATTTTTATCAATTCCAACTGCTTTTTTTACATTAAATTCGTTAATTGCTATTTCAATTCCTTTTTCATCCCCGCATCCCAAATGATAAAAAACATCTTCTTCACCTAATTCTACAAATTTGAAAATTTCTCGAAATGATTTTTCTGGAAGCTGAACATCCTCCCCACTAAGCAAATTGCCTGGGAGAGTTTCTAAATATTCTTCAATTTTCATTACAGTTAATACAATTGATGAGAATTTATTCTCTTATACTTTCTAACTTTGAAACTGCTTGCCATAATTGCGTTCTGACATAAGATGGCATGTTGGGATCTTGTGTGACATCATCTAGTAAACTAATTGTGTTTGCAGCTCTTACTGATAATGAATATTCTTCATTATTAAGATCAGCAATTAAATCTGTGATTGATTTTTTGATTGTTTTTGGAGTTGAATTGCTTGATGTTATTTGCTCTAGTGTCTCAATTGCTTCTTTCATTGATTCTTTATTTTGATTATCGTCAGCCATTTTTTACACCTTTTCTTAAAATTTAGAAGTATATAGTTACATCTCTACAAAGACATTGTCTGATTCTACAACAACATCGTATGATGTTAAATCTCTAATTTTTGCTGGGAATTTTACTAATTTTCCTGTTTTACAATCGAATTCTGCTGCGTGCCATCCACAAGTAATCGTGCAACCATCAAGCTTGCCTTCTGACAGACTAGAACCAGAGTGAGTACATGAATCGTCTGTAGCATAATACTCTCCATCAATGTTTGCAACTAGGACATCCCTGCCATCAATAGATACTTTGATCATTTTTCCAGGTGTGATATCTGATGTTTTTCCAGCTATTATTTTTCCCATCGACGTTTTTATCTGATTATTCTTAATAATTTTTTGTATGCTATGGATCTAAAAATTAGAGATGCAAATGATTCTGATAGAAATTTAGTTCTAAAATTTTGTAAGAACACCTTTTCCTGGGGTGATTATATTGAACATGTTTGGAGGTTCTGGTTATCTGAAGGACATTTATTTTTAGCCGAAAAACAGTCTCCTCTAGGAATTTGCCATGCATTTTACTCAAAGGATCAAATTTGGATAGAAGGAATTCGAGTAAATCCAAATTTTCGTCGTCAAAATATTGCATCAAAACTGATTAAACATGCAGAAACAATTGGAAAAGAAAAAAATCTCTCTTTTTCGTATATGTTAATCGACACTGAAAACTTTGAATCTCTTTCAATGGCCAATTCTCTAAATTATCAGATTTTTCAAACTTGGAATTTTTATTCTCTTGAACCAAAAATCAATCTGCATCATAATGTTATTTTTGCAAAATCTCTAAACCGTGAACTTTATCCTCAATATGTAAAATCTTGGAGATGGTTACCAATTGATGATGAGATGCTTGCTTCATTCTTTGAAGAAAGCCGTATTGTAAAATCTTGCACTGATGAGAATTCTGTTGCAATTATTACTGACTCTGAACATTTTGATAGAACTCTGATAGTTACTTTGTTTTCAAAATCTGATGATTCTGTATTGGATGTTGTTTCTTTTTTACAGAATTTTGGTATTGAAAAAAACTATGAAAGAATTCAAATTTTAACCAAAGAAAAGTTGCCCACTTTTGATTCATTAGAATATAAAATTTCATTTCATTTAATGAAGAAATTTTTAGTCTAATCTGATTTTACAATTTTTATTATATTGTTCAAAATTCCTACCTTCTCAATTTCCATTTCAACTTTATCCCCATCTTTCAAAAATACTGCATTTGGTTTGTTTAGCATTACTCCTGCTGGGGTCCCAGTTGAAATAATATCTCCTTTTTCCAATGTCATCACTTTAGAAATCTTAGAGACAATTTCTGGAATCTTGATAAACATATTTTTTGATGATGAGTTTTGTCTTAATTCCCCATTGATTTTAGTTGTCATTTTTAGATTCTGAGGATCTTCAATTTCATCTTTTGTTGTAATCCAAGGACCACACGGAGCAAATGAGTCAAAACTTTTCCCTCTTGTGAATTGTTTGTCTTTGAATTGAATGTCTCTTGCAGATACATCGTTGAATACCATGTAACCAAATATTGCATCATACGCATCTTCTACACTGATATTCTTGCAATTTTTTCCAATAATCAAGGCTAATTCTATCTCATAATCTAACTGTGTAACAAAATCTGGACATATGATGTCTGAATTTGTGCTGTTGAGTGCGGTTCGTGGTTTTATTACAATGGCAGGATCTTCTGGTGCTTGCAATCCTTGTTCTTTTGCATGGTCTACATAGTTAAATGCTAAACAAATGATTTTGTTTGGGTTTGGAATCGGTGGTAATAGTTTGAATTTTGAAATATTTTCTTCATATGGTAAATCATCAATTTTATTTTTGATTTCATCATACCATCCATCAAAAAGAAAATCTTTAATGTTTTGAGGAATTGGAACTCCTGTCAAGTAAGTGATTTCGTCTTTGGTAGATACCCTGTCTCCCTTAACAAAACCATACGTTTCATTATTATCATATGACAATCGTGCTATTTTCATAATTGATCACTTGTGTGTAAAAATTGCCTGATTTTGTGAATCTTTCCTACAATATCCAAATCTAACAAACTGAATTTCTTCCCCTTCTTTTAATTGTAGATATTGCGGTTCTGTATATGCATCTAATTCTTCTAAACTGTCTTCATTAAATTCATCTCCATTGAACAAAGTTTTTGGAATAATCATCTTAATTCGATGGGCTGTCTTTTGAGGAACCCACTGAATTTTTGCAACATCTGATTTTTCCCCACCTTCAACAAAATCTCCTTCTAATTCAATACCTGATTTTGTAATGGACACATTTCCTAATCCTAAAAGACGAATCTGTGTTCCTTCTTTGATGTTCAGTGCATCATCTCCTGAAATGTAAAAATTTTCATCAATCTCAATTTTTCTTTTCCCCATATCATTAATAGGATGATTTGGAATTTCAACTGATGACATTGGTAAATTTCGTACTGTAAGTTTTTTTGCATTATTTACCATAAACAGTCTAACACTATCTGCATCTACAAATTTCCTGTTAAATGCTTCTAGTGCATCAAATGGTGCTAAAGTATTTGCTTTGGTTAATCCTAGTGACATGATGAACTTTCTAATAGCTTCTGGTTTGATTCCTCTCCTTCTTAATGCCTCCAGTGTTGGTAATCTTGGATCGTCATACCATGAAACTTTGCCTTCTTCAATCAAAGGTTTGATGATTCTTTTTGAAATTGGCATACCTTTGAATTCTAATCTTGAGAAAAATCCTTGTGCTGGTTTTCTCATGTTCAATGCATCTAAAATTGCATCAATTAGCTCTTTTCTAAGTTCAAATTCTTTTGAACGAAAAGCATGAGTAACTCCATCAATACTGTCTTCTATGGCTACCGCCATGTCATAGCTAGGCCAAATTCTATACTTCTCTCCTAATGTGTAATGCTTTCCTTCAATAATTCTGAATAATACAGGATCTCGCATAACTGCATTATCTGCTTTCATATCGCCTCGAAATCTTACAATCGCATCTCCAGGTTTGAATTTTGTATTCATCTTTTCCCAATTTTTAATATTCTTCTCGGTATCTTCCCTGCTACATTTACAAGCTTTTCTTTCTCTTCTATTTTTACTGATGTCTTCTCTTTTACAAGTACAAACGTAAGCTTTACCTGAATTGATCAACTCATTTCCTTTTTCATAAAATATTTCCATGTCATCAGATGTATTTTTTACAATATCGAATTTAATGCCTAACCACTCTAATCCTACCTTGATGGCTGCATGGTATTCCATTCTTTCTGCTTCAGGATTTGTATCATCCATTCTTAGAATGAATTTTCCTCCATACATCTTTGCATACTCTGAATTAATCATGGCAGCTTTTGCATGACCTATGTGAGGATATCCGTTTGGTTCTGGTGGAAATCTTGTTATTACTTTACCCTGTTCTGCATCTTTTAACTCTGGAAGTCCTTCTCTTTCTTCAATTTTTTCTTTAGGTATTAAAATTTCTGGAAAGTTTTCTTTGATTTCTTTCTCTTGTTCTTCTGATGATAATTGATTGACTGACGAAACGATTTCAGAAATTACAGGAGATATTTCTTTTACTTTATTTCGAAGCTCTGCTTTTGTTCCCAGAATTTTCCCTAAAATTATTTTATCTCTAGTTTCTCCTTCATGCTCAAAAGCATTTTGAAGAGCCATTTTTCTAATTTCTTTTCTTAGTTCTTCATCCATGCTATTACCTATTGCAATTATACGCTTCTTTTTACTACAAAATCTAACAGTGCAATTAATTCTGTTTTTGCAGGGCCTGAATAATTTGATAATGATTTTTCAGCTTTTTCAGCATATTTTAGAGCCTGCTTCCTCACATTCTCTTCAATTCCTAAGGATCTTATGACTTCTACAGCCTTGCTGAGATCCTTTTTTGTTACCTTGGAATTTCCAAATGCTTTCAAAATATTTTTTTTATCGTTACCCTTTGCTAATTTGATTGCCATTAAAATTGGAAGTGATTTTTTACCTTCTCTTAGATCATTGCCTACTGGTTTCTTTGTAATTTTAGGATCTCCCATTACGCCAATGAGATCATCAGTAATCTGAAACGCAATTCCCAAATTTCTTCCAAATGATGAAAGATTTGAAATATCTTTTGGGTTATTTGTTGCACAAATTGCCCCCATTGAACATGATACATCAAACAGTGCTGCTGTTTTTTTGCCTATCATTTCAATGTATTCTGATTGGGATGGAATTTTTTTCTCTTCTGCCATTTTGACGTCAAGTAATTGCCCTTCACAGATATCTACACATGCTTTTGAAAGTCTAGAAACAAGTTGTGTGGTTGCATTTGCTGATAACTTTGAATCTGTAATCACTTGAAATGCTTTAGAAAATAATACGTCCCCTGCAAGAATTGCAATTGGCATGCCAAATTTTTTATGAACTGTAGGAACTCCATGGCGCATCTCGTCATTATCCATGATGTCATCATGAACTAATGAAAAATTATGTACCATTTCTACAGCACTTGCGGCTGGCATTGCGTTGGGAACTTTTCCTTTTAAAATTTGACAACTTTTGATTACCATATATGGTCTAAGTCTTTTTCCACCATTTACAATTAGATGTCCTGCAGCATCATAGAGTTTTTTAGGATTCCCTTTTAACTTTGAATTAAGATATCTGTTAACAATTTTTGCGTTTTTTTCAATTTGTTTAGTTTTTTTCATTTACTAATCTCCATTTATCGTCTGGCAGATGAATTTTAATTGCTTTTTGTAATTCATCATGAATTTCACTATTCATCCATGTAGATAAGACATTTGCATGCTTTTCAAGCATAGTTTTATCAGATTTATCAAGTAATTCTAGTGCAATAAGCATCCATGGACAATAAATTTTTGGATTTGTTTTTAATTCTGCAAGTAGTTCTTTGGACGAAATCCATTTAATCTCATCAATTTCACCTTCAATTTCCTTTAGCTCAGTGGATTTATCAATGACTCCGATTAATGTCCCACAGATTTCATTTTCAGAACCGACATCCTTGTATGGAACATGATATTCAAATTTATGTAGATAATCTAAAGTACCCTCAATTCCCAATTCTTCTGGCATTCTTCTTTCTCCTGATGAAACATAAGTCTCTGATTCTCTTGGATGGCTTGCAAATGTACCATCCCAATCATTTGGCCATAGCATTTTTTCTTTTGCCCTTCTTGTAAGAACTAACCTGCCTTCATTATCAAACAATAACGCCGTAAATGCTCTATGTAATTTTCCGTTTGGTAAATGACACTTTACTTTTTCTTCAGTGCCTATTGGATTATCATTTTCATCTACTAAAATTACAAATTCTTCAGACATTTCTTTTACCTCTAAACAATGTTCCTTCATATGTCCTATTTTTAACCGCTTTCACAATTCGTTCGGGTTTATTCCCATTTACAAAAAATACATTTAATCCCATCTTGGCAATTTTTGATGCTTCTTCTACCTTTCTAGTCATTCCTCCAGTCACATCCATTTTATTTTCAGAAATTGTTGGTTGTTCACCTTGTAATTCATAAATTAATTTTTTTGATTTTAAATCTGAATACAATCCATCTTCATCTAATGCAAAAATACAGAGTCTGGGTTTTAGGATCTTTGCAAGATGAGTCATAATTTTATCTCCTGATAAAATGTATGTTTTTTTCTGACCATACCATAATGCATCTCCATATGTAACTGGGATAAGACCTGATTTGGCAATTTTTTCAATTTCTTTGATTTTCTTAATAATTGGTTTATTTCCGGACATGAAATCCGTTGGCGGAAGACAGTATGGGGATAGTTTGTTTCTTAGCATTGAATCAAGAATAATTTTATTTAATTCAATCATTGAATTTTTGACAATTGCAACACCTCTTAGATCATATCTTTTTTCTTTTGTATGCATATCGTATTTTACAGACCAGTAATGGCCATAGGATCCTCCTCCGTGAACAATAACGATTGGCTCATCTATTTTCTTCAAACTTTTGGAAAGATTTTCTATTGTTTTTTTCCTAGCAGATAATGGTTTCTTTTTATTTGTGATGATTGAACCGCCTAATTTTATTAGAATCATGTTGTTCAAAATTATCTGATCAATTAAAAAGTATCCAGTCCTTTAAAATCAATTTTTACTGAGAAACAATCATAATTTTCATCTTTAAATTGATTCATGGTTTGTTCTAGATTTGATTCATCCGTGAGTGCAAAGATGCATCCACCTCCACCTGCACCTGTAATTTTTGCACCAAAAGATTTTCTTTGACCTATCTGGATCATTTTTCTTAATTTTTCATTTGAAATTCCTATTCTTTCTAAATATTCTTGATTCTCAATGATTTTATTTCCTAATTCTTTCATGTTGTTTTCTTTTAGTGATTTTAAAACATCTTCTATCAACTTTGATTCTTTATCACATAATATGGAAAAAGATTCCTCGTTTTTTTCCTTAAATTCTTTCACACTTTCTACCACTGATTTGGTTGAATGCTCTATGTTTGAATTGGCAATTACAAGGTGAAAATTAGGCTCAGATTTTATTTTATTAAATCCCTTTTTCTTGTCATATTCCATAATCCCTCCATATGTGCATACGGTGCAGTCTGCTCCCGACGTATTTTCAAAAATTGTTCTCTCAGCTTCGATTGCAAGTTCTAAAATTTGCTCTTTAGATGTATTGCTAAATAATCTTGAAATTGCAGCAGCACCTGCAACACAGCAAGCAGAGGATGAACCTAATCCAACTCCTAATGGGATGTCTGATTCTACATCAATTTGTATTCCAACGTTTTGATTTTTTATCAGTTTATCTGCCAGATAATAAAATGGTTTTAATGGTGAATTAATTTCTGAAATTTTTTTGTTAGGTTCTAGTTCAAGATTTCCAATATTTGATTTTATTAGAATTTTATTTTCTGAAATTGTTTCTGCAGTTACTGTGATTCTTTTATCTATTGCACACAAAATTGCTTTAACACCATAGACTACAAAATGTTCTCCAAAAAGAATTACTTTGCCTGGTGATGAAGCTTTAGATTTCAATAGTGTACTTTAAAATTTTAGTGATTATTCGATTTCTTCTTCTGTGATCTTTGTTTCAAAATCATCAATTTCACTTTTCATTTGCTCGTCTTCTTTTAATTCCCCTCTCTCGATTAAAACTTGACGTACCAATAACCAATAAACTGTTGCTAGAGCTTTTCTTCCTCTATTGTTTGCTGGAATAATGACATCTAGATTTGATGTAATGTTATCTGTGTTTGCAATTCCGATAATTGGGATGCCTGCATTTGTTGCTTCTATGATTGCTTGCTCATCAACTTGTGGGTCTGAAATTAATACTAATTTTGGTTCAATGTAATATGGTAATGAAGGATTTGTCAAAGTACCTGGCATAAATCGTCCAAGTAATTTTTTTGAGCCTAAACTTTCACAGAACTTTTCAATAGGGGTTTCGGCATATTGTCTACCTGAACAAACAATAAGATTTTCTGCTCCTAATCTATTGATGAATTTGGCTGCAGTTTTGATCTTCTCCAATGTTATGTCTAAATCGAGCATATAGAGTCCTTCAGGACTGGCTTTGGTGATGAATGGTTTCATGAATTTGGTTTTTACTTGTGTACCTACTCGAATTCCAGTAGCTAAAACCTTCTTTTTGATGTCGGTTGCTTCGGTTTGTTGACTCATGACGATTTTAAATCTCCACCATACCGCGTATTAAATCATGCTCTGATAGTCGTAATAATTCATTAAGTTTTGCCACTCTTTCGCCTCCTACGACACCAACTTTGAGCATTTTTGACTTTGTAGCAAGACCAATATGGGAAATTTGTGAATCTGTAGACTCTCCAGATCTATGAGAAGTGATTAATTTGATATTATTTTTTGTTGCCTCATCGGCAAATTCTAAAGCATCAAAAAGACTACCGGCTTGGTTAACTTTTAAAATTGCCGCATTACATGACTTTCCGTCAATTGCTTTTTTTAGAATATTCTTATTTGTAACAGTCAGATCGTCACCAGTAATCAGTATGTTTGGGAATTTTTTTGTCAGTTCTGACATGTCTTCAAATGCTTCCTCATGAACAGCATCTTCTGCGTAAATTAATTTGAAATTTTCAATAATGTTTGCTGCAAAATCAATCTGTTCTCCGGTAGAGTTTTCAAATCCTGCTCTGTCGTAAATGTACTTTCCTTTTTCCTCATTCCATTGTGTAGATGATGCAAAATCCACTCCCAATGACACTTCTTTTCCCAAAGTAAATCCTAAATTCTCACATGCTTTTGCAGAAATTTCTAATGCTTTTTGATTTTCTAGTTTTGGTGCCCAGCCTCCTTCGTCACCTCTGCCGTTTGTAAAGTTAGGATCTTCTTTTTCCAAAACACGACGAAGTTCTTTATGTACTGACAAATTAGTTTCTATGGCGTCTTCGATAGTTTTTGAACCTGTAGCACAAATTAATATTTCTTGAATGTCTGGAGTACCTGGACCTGCATGTGCGCCTCCACCTAAAATATTTCCTAAAGGAAATGGAAATTTGAATGAAGATTCTGATGACAGTGTTCTGAACAATGGCTCTCCAGATGCTTTTGATGCCGATTCCATTGAAGCAATCGTAACTGCAAAAGCTAAAGCTCCTCCTATCTTTGAATAATTTGTAGAGCCATCTAATCCTTTTAGAACATCATGAATTCCTTTTAGATCCGATGATTCTAATCCTACAAATTTCTGAGAATTCTCTTTTAAAATCCTAAGACTTTCTTCAGGTTTTCCATTTGGAAAACTAACTGCTTCATATTTTCCAACGCTTGCTCCTGATGGTGCACATACTCTTCCTAAAAATTTGTTGTCTGATTCAACATCTACTTCGATTGTTTTGCTACCCCTACTATTGTAAAGAATACGTCCTTCAATTGAGGAGATTCTGGCCAAGTTATTCTAACTCAGATTGAACTTCTTGCTTTCTTCTCTGAATTGCTTCATAGAATGGAATTACTTGTTGAATTGTTTCAACAGTAGTCAAAAGCATTCTTCTGCAACAATACCTTTCAACACCTAAAGAATCAAGTGTTTTTGTAGGATCTTCACCAGCTTTAATTTTATTTTGATAATCTTCAAATTTATCTGCAATTAATTTTCCACAAGTTAAACATCTAACAGGAATTAACACGTACGAAAAAGTAACCAAGGATTATAAAAACCATGCAAGAAAATTCCGTTGCGGACGTCGCCCAGCCTGGCCAAAGGCGCTAGCTTGAGGGGCTAGTCTCTCAGGAGTTCGTGGGTTCAAATCCCATCGTCCGCACCACCAATTCTAGATTATTTCTCTAATTTTTGTAAAATCTTGATTAATTCTGTTCTTCTTTTTTCTTCAGTAATTACCGATCTAACATCATCAACTAGAATTCTATTTACATCGATTTTTCTTCTTGCTTCTTTGACTACTTTGTCATACATTGAGAAAGTGTATAGTTGAAGATACAAATTCTCCATCACCTCAAAAATTCTTGTTGCCTCATCAATCTCATTTATTCTAATTTTATCAAATACCTGTCTTTTTAACTCTCCAACACAATCAAGTAGTCCCAAAACATATGATTCTGGCATCACTGCTAATTTTTTGTCTGATGGTATTTCTTTTTGCTCAACAATTGCAATTAAACATGCAGCTTCTACAAATTCTTGTTCGGGTGTAATTAGATACCTTCTCAAACCTCCGGTCGCTTTTTTCTTATATTTTTTTAAAAGCACCTCTGCTTGTTTTAGATTCTTTTTTCCTTCTACTACATCTCCTTTATGAACTGCAATGATTGATTTGCTACATAGTATGATGATTTCTCTGGTATTTTTTAGCAAAAATTCTCTAGCATCTTGAGTTTCCTCTAAATCTTTTGCAATTTTAGATAGTGATATTTTTGCATTTTTTAATGTCATACATGCACATGTTTTGAAACTAGGATAAAGTCGTTTGCCAAACTCTTAGTAAGAACTCAAAATCTATTTCCAAAATATGGCTTTTACAACTATATTCGTTCAACTATCTAATCCATCTTGCAAGAATTTCAAACATTCTTCTTCGGATTCGGCATGTGGGAACAAATCCATACAAGAAGAAGTGTAGTCATGCCATGGAGGATTTAGAAAATAGAGTATCAATAGAGAGGTTGTGATGAAAATGATGATTCCGATTATCATAAGTGTTGTTTTTTGATTTTTCTTCAACAAATCAAACACTAGGTTTTGATTTAAAAGATAATCTAATTGAATTTAGGCATATTTTACACATATTTCGTATTTTCAAAGCTCTTATTTTGGATATGATTTCATGAAAGACATGGAAATTACTGTTGATCAAATGTACAATATTGAAAATAAAGGCCATGACATGGGATTTTTAAAAAAATTCATGATGGAAAATGCTGGGGCCGCAGCAGTTAGAAGATTACTTGAAAAAATTGATAACATTGAATCCAAAAATATTCTGATTTTTGTTGGGTTGGGAAATAATGGTGGTGATGGTCTAGTGATGGCAAGGCATCTTGCAGGTTATGGTGCAAAAGTTACCGTGATGCTTCTTGGGGACCCTGATAAAATAAAAACTGAGGAGAGCAATTGGAATTGGTCTCTTTTACAAAAAATGCCTTCGGTAAAACTAATGTCTGGAAATTCTTTGGAATTTGATTTCAAACCTGATGTTATAATTGACGCAATTTTGGGAACTGGAATATCTGGAGAAATTAGAGAACCATATGCATCTGCAATAAATTACATTAATCAAGCAGATTGCTACAAATTTGCAGTTGATGTTCCATCCGGATTAGACCCACAAACTGGAGAAACTGCAAATATTTACACAAAATGCGATATGACAGTAACGTTTCATAAAATGAAACAAGGAATTCCTAAACGAAAAGATTTGACAGGTGAATTGTTTGCTGAGAAAATTGGAATTCCACCAGAGGCTGAAGAGGGCATACTATGAAAGTTCATCAAATCCAAGTCGGAAACATGCAGAATTTTTCATATATTGTAGAGGATGAAGATACTGGTGAATCTATAATCATTGATCCTTCTTGGGATTTAATTGAATTAGAAATGATAATAAAAAAATATAATTTAAAAATTAAATACATCGTAAATACACATCATCATTTTGACCATACTTTGGGAAATGAAGCGATGGCAGAATCAACTAAGGCTCCTATTATTCAACATGAAAATTCAGAATTAAAACACGATATTTCAGTAAAGGATGGCGATTTTATCGAATTTGGAAATTCAAAATTAAAAGTACTTCATACTCCTGGTCATTCACAAGATAGTATTTGTCTTATTGGTGATGGGAAAATATTTTCTGGCGATACTCTTTTTGTTGGAAATTGTGGTAGAATTGATTTACCTGGAGGTTCTGCAAAAGATCTCTATCATAGTCTTTTTGACATTCTATACAATTTGGATGAAAATCTAGTTATGTATTCGGGTCACAATTATGGGTCTTCTGAAATTTCTACTCTTGGACAGGAAAAAATTACTAATCATGTAATGCAAAAACGAACTGAACAACAGTTTCTTGATATGATGGGTTAGGTATTCTCATGGAAAATTTTGAACTGTTTGGAAATATAGAGCAAGGCAAAAATTTTCTTGAATCTACAAAAACAGGCAAATTTCTTTTTTCTTTTGTAATTTCATATACTGAAACTTGTGAAATTCCTGGAATTACCTTTGCAGGTGCAGACAAGGATTCAATACAATTTACCCCTCCAGCAGATGCAGAGTACCTTCATTATGGATATTGCAAAACTATTGATAAAATTCCTATGACTCCTGATGGAAAGCCTACTCCTGGATTACTTACAAAGGCTGCGTTAGAATCAGCAAGCATTCCTCATCTGACAATTAATGCTGGAAGTAAAGTTTCTCCACAATTACCATTTATTGATACTGGTATGACCTTTGGAAAAAACATTTCAACTCAAGATGCCATGACTGATTCTCAAGTATCTCATGCTGTTGATTATGGAAGGATTGTTGGAAGAAGTATGGCCTCATTGACGGATTGTCTGGTAATTGGTGAGAGTATTCCTGGGGGAACTACAACTGCTCTAGCTGTATTGAAAGCATTGGGATTTGATGCTAAAGTTAGCTCTAGCATTCCGAATAATCCAATTGAACTAAAAAATCAAATTGTCTCTTCTGCATTGGGAAGAATAGATTCTGAACACCCTTACAGTATTGTAGCAAAAGTCGGTGATCCTATGATTCCTTTTGTGGCTGGAATGTTGAGTTCTGCATCTAATGTATCTAAAGTAATGTTGGCTGGTGGAACACAAATGGCTGCAGTTTTAGCTTTTGCATCAAAAATAGGATTTAATGAAGAAAATTCTGCAATAGGAACAACATCTTACATTACTAATGATGATACTGCAAATTTTACTCATCTTATAACAGAAATTGCCGACATTCCAGCAATTTCTGTTAATCCTGGCTTGGAAACTTCGCAATATTCTGGTTTGAAAGCATTTTCTGAAGGGTTTGCAAAAGAAGGAGTAGGGGCGGGTGGTAGCATTATATCTTCAATGATAAAAACTGGAAATAATTCTGTAAAGTTTTTAGAGATTGCAGAAAAAGAATACCATCGACTATTTACTTCACTGTAACTGATTTTGCTAAATTTCTAGGATAATCTGGATCTGTATCTTTCTCAAGAGCAGCATAGTATGAAAGCAATTGTATTGGAATAATTTCTGAAATTGGATATAATACTTCATCAATTTTTGGCATTTCTATCCAATAATCATAAACGTCGCTTTCAATATCTGAAACTCCTATAATTTTTGCTCCACGAGCTTTAATTTCTCTCGCACTTGTCAGTGTATCTGAGTAAGTAGAATCATTTGGATTAATAATTATCACAAATACACTTGAATCCATTAATGCAAGAGGTCCATGTTTTAATTCTCCTCCTGCAATTCCCTCTGCATGAATGTATGTCAATTCTTTTAGTTTTAGTGCTGATTCTATAGCAATTGGATAATTAATTCCTCTACCTAAAATGTAAATGTCTGAAACCTCCTTCAAATCCTTTGCAATCTCTTGAATTTTTGTTGGATCTTCTAATATCTTCAAAATTGATTTGGCAAAATTTTCAAAATTAATTGTTATCTCATTATTACTTAGTTTTTGAACAATTTTATACAATATTACTAGTTGGGCAGTAAAGCTTTTTGTGGCAGCAACTCCAATTTCAGGTCCACAATTCATTCCAATAATCACATCTGCTTCACGTGCTAGTGATGATGTCATTAGGTTTACAATGGCGATAATTTTGCAATTTGCTTTTTTGGCAATTTTCACTGCTTCAAGCACATCTGCACTTTCTCCACTTTGAGATATGGCAATTATTATAGAATTTTCTTCAATGCTGTCTGGTGAAAATTGAAGTTCACTTGACATGATTGGCTCTGCTTTAATTTTGACATATTTTGATAGGATCTGCTTTGCTATGAGTGCAGAATTATAACTTGTACCACTACCTGTAACGTAGATATTTTTTGCATGTTTAATGTAATCTGCAGTTTTTTCAATTGCTTCTCTTGTTTTCTCTCCTGCCTTCAACACTGTTTCGTGCTGTTCGTAAATTTCTTTTAATGTAAAATGGGCATAATCTCCTTTGTATGCATCTCCAAATTCTTTAGATACTTTCGTAATGCCATATTTTGCATGCTCTCCTTCGAAATCTAGAATTTGAAATTTATTTTTGTCTAAAATAACAAAATTTCCATTTTCTAAATAAATTGCATCGTCAGTAAATTCAATAAACCCTAATACATCGCTTGACAAAAAGAAATCATTATGACCCACTCCTATGATTAATGGTTCATGAAATCTTGCAGCTGCTAGTTGACCGTTTTCAAACATTGCAACAAATGCATAATGTCCTTTGATCTTTGAAACCGTTTTCAAAATTGTTTCTTTAACATCTTTTGTTTCTTCATAATGTTTTTGTAATAAATTTGCAATTATTTCACTGTCTGTTTCGCTTTTGAAATTGTATCCTTCTTCTTCTAATTGTTTCTTTAATTCTTCAAAATTTTCAATTATTCCGTTATGTACTATGGCGATTTTCCCTGAGTTACTTGGATGTGGATGTGCGTTAAAATCAGTAACTTTTCCATGAGTTGCCCATCTTGTATGTCCAATACCTACTTTCCCTGGTAGTGAATCTAGTTGAATTTTTGAATTTACTTCATTTACTTTTCCAATTCCTTTCTTTAATTCAATTTGATGGTTTGATTCTGTTGCAACTCCTACACTGTCGTATCCACGATACTCCATTCTTTTTAATCCCTTTACAATAATTGGAGCTGCTGTTTCATTTCCATAATAGCCAATAATTGAACACATTATGATTCTCTTTGATAATTGGGGTTATTTACTGATAAGCCTATTTTTTCGATTATTCTGTTGAAGAAGTTTCATCTTTTGGGGTTTCAGCAGAAATTTCTTTTGGTGCCTCAGCATCATCTGATTCTTCTTCATTAGCCTCTACCACTGGCTCTTCCTTCTTTGTTTTTTCCAACATTTCTGGAATCTTTGATTCTGGTGAGAAATGAACACTATCTTCCTCTTCAACTGTAACAGTATAAGATGGGATGTTTACTTTTCTATCTCCGATCATAATGTGGCCATGAATTACTGCTTGCCTTGCTTGGTATGGTGTTTTGAATCCAAGTTTCTTTGTAACAATAGTTTGTAATCTTCTTGAAAGTAAATCGTTTGCATTTAGGTTGAGTACATCATCTAATGTTGCACCACTACTTACCAGGCCAATTCTAGCTAAAGAATTCATCAATATTGGTTCCTTTTCTGCCCTAACTTCCTGTCTTAATGAAAGTAATGATCTTGCTTGTTGTCTTACCCGTGATAGTTCTGTATGTGCTTTCCATAATTCTCTTTTAGTTCTTAATCCAAATGTTCCGAGAGTTTTTAGCTCTTCCATTTTTAATTCATAGTTAAGAGGTCTTTTTGGTTTCCTCCAAACTTTACGTGGATATTTAGGATCTCCCATTCATAACACCTATTCTTTCTTCTCCGCTGGAGCTGCTGCTGGAGTTTCTGCTGCGGCTGCTGGAGCTGCTGCGGCTGCTGGAGCTGCTGCGGCTGCTGGAGCACCTGCTCCGCCTTTCTTAACTGGAGCTGCCATTCCACCTTTAGCGACACCGACTGCTCCTCCTTTTCTTCCGGATGTTCTGGTTCTTTGTCCTCTAACTTTAAGACCGCTTAGATGACGATAGCCTCTCCAACTTGCTGTGATTCTTTCTCTTTCAATATCGTTTCTTAATGTAAATGGAATATCTGAAGTTAGTAAATGCAAATTTGCACCGGTTTCAATATCTTTTCTTCTATTGAGAAACCATGCTGGAAAATTGCCTGCAATTGGGTCTGTGATTAATTTCTCAATTGCTTGAACATTTTCATCTGTAAGATTGCCAATGTTGGAATTTGGATTGATTTTAAGAGTATCTAAAATGGCAGTTGCAAAGTTATAGCCAAGACCCTTGATCTGAGTTAATCCGATAACCATTTTCTTCTCTCCACGGATATCGTTTCCTACAATTCTGACTATGTGTCTATATTCTTGCGTACTCAAGTATTCAAAAATTCACAGAATCCCCGATAAAAACCATGCTAGGCATCAAATTAGTTGATTTTTGAAATTTGCACCAATCCTGATTTTGAATTCATGCCTAATTTCACTAAATTATCGAACTTAATTATCTAAAATCCTCATCATTTGTCCAGTCTTGACCCTGAACATTCCATTGATTGCATTTACAACATTTTTTGACTCCTCTTTGAGCATCAATATCTACACAAAAACAGTGTGTACCTCTACCTGAAGGATCCTTACTGCAAAGCTTTTGCATATTTTCATTGAGATCTTTTTCTTAATTATCTTATTGGATAACTCTAATCAAAAAGTTATAACTTTCAAATTTTTCCATTTAATTATGAATGATTCATTTGATCGCGAAAAAATTGTTGAATGCATGTTTGATCCAATCACATCCTCTATTTTGGCAGAACTTGAGGATGGAGAAAAAGAATGTTCATTTTTGGCTGAACAATCATCTATTTCTGAATCTGAAGTTATTGAAAGACTATCATATCTTATTGACCATGAATTTATCTTAAAAAATTTTAATGATGGAAAATGTATCATAACTGCAAATTCTGAGAAACTAGCAAGTATAATTGAAAATAGTGAAAATTTTGATGCAGCTATAGATGGCCTAGAAAAAATGGATAGCTATCTAAACTGATCTCTTTTTATTTTTTATTTCATATGCTCCAGTAATGACCAACCCTGTCATTCCAATTATTAGAATAGCTAAAGAGATGGCGGAAAGAATTAATTTTTTATTTGCATCTGGAAGTGGACCTATTGCACCTGTAACATAAATTCCTTCATTATCAGAACTCTCAATAATTAATTGATAAGTTCCGGTCTCAAAGACGTCAAATTCTTTTTCCAGAGTTTCTTCATTCATTATTTGTGAAATTATTTCAATGTTTGACGGATCTAGAATTTTTGCAGATATTGTATTTTCTTTAAACTCCATTACTTGAACTGCAAAAATTCCAACAGGTGTTTTTTCTTTATCAATATCTGCTGAAACTGTAACTGTTTCAATCACACTTACTTTTCCATTTCCCTGATTAATTCCCTCTAGAGTTACTTGATTTTCAATGACTGAAACTACCAATCCTGTAATAATCATTAGTCCAAAAATTATGGTGATTAATCCTGCCCTTTGCACAGATTTATGCTGATTTTCTTTAGTTTAAACCTAATTTTTTTAAATTCATTGATTTACTATAAGAAAGTTAGATCAGGCTAAAAAAGTTAGCTCAGGGCAACTTTATATTATTGATTTTGCATCGTGAATTTGCTAATGAAAATAAAATCTCGTTCTGGCATTATGATGATATCTACATTTGTAATTATTGTAATGTCTGTTCTATTTGTTGCTCTTCCTGAAGGAATTAATGCTCAACAAGAAGAAAATGTCTTTGTTACTCATAGTGGGGCAGTTGTTAAAACTACAGGTGAAGTCTTAGATCCACTATACACTAGCGCAACTGTGGAATTTGATCCAATGGAATATCTAAGGGATTTCAATTATGGGCAAATTTCACAACTTGAAGATGGGAATACCCTAAGAGAATTTACAATTATTGCAAATGATGATAAAATTATGGAGGTATCTCCTGGAATATTTTACAATGTATGGACGTTTAATGGAACAGTTCCAGGACCAACAATTCGAGCAACAGAAGGAGACATTGTACGAATCAAATTCATCAACAATGGAGAAAAAGAGCATACAATACATTTTCATGGAATCCATCCTGCTGGAATGGATGGTGTATTTGAACCCGTAGGAGGAAATGGTGGACAATTTATTTATGAATTTGAAGCAGGCCCTGTTGGCGTTCATCCTTATCATTGCCATGTGATGCCTTTAGAGGAACACATTGTACATGGTCTATACGGTGTGTTTATAGTAGATCCAAAAGAAAAACGCCCCACTGCTGATGAAATGGTGATGGTTCTAAACGGTTTGGATACTGATTTTGATACTGAAAATAATTTCTATGCTGCAAATACCATTCCCTTTTACTATCAACATCATCCAATTCAGATTAACACTGATGAATTAATCCGAGTTTATGTAGTTAATATGGTGGAGTTTGATCCAATTAATAATTTTCACTTGCATGGTAATCTATACAAATATTATCCAACTGGAACTGATGTTGTCCCGTCATTTTATACTGACATGATTACTCTATCTCAAACAGAAAGAGGAATAATGGAATTTGAGTATCAATATCCTGGAAAATACTTGTTCCATGCACACAAAGTTGAATTCTCAGAAAAAGGTTGGGTTGGAATATTCATGGTAAATGAAAACAAAAAAGGTATGGTGTCTGAGGGATATGGAAGTTAGTACAAAGTCCTCAAAAGGAAAATTAATTGCAAGTGGTGTAATACCATTTGCCTTTTTAATTATCTTAATTGCATACATTTTTGGTCCTGGTTCTGAATTGTTAGATTTGGGTGTTCCGTTGCCTGAGATAACTATGGAAAAAGTTGATTTTCTTGATTCCGAAATTCAAGTTACGGTTAGAAACACTGGTCCAATATCTGTTGAAATTGCAATGGCAGACATTAATGATAGGATACAACCAGCAGCAGTTGAACCTGACAGATACCTAGAACGATATGAAACTGCTCTAGTTAGAATTCCTTTTGAATGGAATGAGGCAGAACCTTATAGAATTGGAATCACCGTTGAGGATGGTACTAGATTTGAAAAAGAAATTGAAGCGGCAGCTCCCGCATTAGAGCCCAGTTTTGAGCTTTTAGGATTTTTTGCAATTATTGGAACCTATGTTGGAATAATTCCAGTAATGATTGGATTGCTTTGGTTACCGTTTATCAAAAGGATTAGTAAACAAAAATATCATTTCTTTTTGGCACTGACTGCTGGACTATTATTATTTTTAGGAATTGATTCTATTGAAGAAGCACTAGAGGTTTCTAATGAAAGTCTTGCAGATAGCTTTAACGGAGTAATGCTTGTTGCAACTGTTTTGATATTGTCATTTCTTGGATTATATTATGCTGGTGAAAAATTAGTAAGTAGAGCAAAATCCTCTAGAATTACAAAACCTGTTGCAATTGCATTAATGATTTCAATTGGTATTGGATTGCATAATTTTGGTGAGGGACTTGCAATAGGTGCAGCAGTTGGTTTAGGTTCTATTGCGTTTAGCACCTTTTTGATTATAGGTTTTGCAGTGCATAATACCACTGAAGGAATTGCCATAGCTGCACCAATGTCTAGAGAAAAAAATGTGATTGGAAAACTTGCTGTTATGGGGTTAATTGCTGGCGCCCCTGCTATTTTTGGAGCTTGGATTGGAGGATTTGTTTATTCTCCTTTCACATCGGTTGTGTTTTTATCAATTGGAGCAGGTGCAATTTTTCAAGTTATTATTACCATTTTAAAGTGGATTCGAGAACAGGGTGACAAAAATCTCTCAAGCGCGGCCATGGCTTCTGGTTTCGCTGTTGGAATGGTGATCATGTATCTTACTAGCATCTTAATCTAATATGGCTCTGGATGTATTGTAATTACGGAATTTTTAATCTCTGCTCTGATAATGTGCTCAATTTCAGATGTCAAATCGTGAACTTTTTCAATTGACAAATCTTTGTCAAATGAGCAGTCAATGTCTATTTTGAGAATGTTCTCAAATTTCAAAGACAAAATGCGACCAATTTTCTTTATTTCTGGATATTTTTCTAATATTGTCTTGATTTTTCTCTCTGTCTCAACATCTTCAATATTGATTTTTTCGGGAACTGTGACAAATGGTTCTAGATGGATTGTAGCATGGATAATTTCTGGAATTTGCTCTTGAATTTTTTCTTCAATTATTTCAGAAATTTTATGAGCTGATTCTAGATTGATTTCTCTATTTACCATTACATGTAGGTTGGAATATGTTTTCCCCTTTGTTTTATGTGTGCTGACATTATGAACCCCTCTAACCCCTTCCACATTTTTTGCAATTTCTAAAATTTTTGCATCTAGTGGAACATTTTTCCAATTGGGTTCAAAATGTATTGTAGTTGCTGCATTGGAAATTTCATTTTTAATGTTTTTCTCAACCATGTCACTTATTTCATGAGCTTTTTCAAAGCTGGTATCTCCTCTTAATGAAATTGTAACATCTGCAAAAATTGTATCTCCAGATCTTCTCATGAGTATTGGTCCTGCATCGATAACTCCTTCAGTTGAGACAGAAATTTCTTTAACATATTTTACAAGTTCTGGGGAAATTACATCCGTCAAATCTAATGCTGTTTTGTATATTAGTTTCATACTAAGCGCTGCTAACAAAACTCCTAAAATTAATGCGGCAATAAAGTCTCCAAAATACATCCCATATGTAACTAGGACAATTCCTCCAATTGCAACTAGCGTGGAACCAAGATCCATGAAAGCATGATAAAAATCCGCTTTGAGCGTAGCACCTCCTATTTTTTTAATAGATCTTCTCAAAAGAATAATTCTGAAAAAATCAATTCCAATTGTGTATATTCCTCCAATTATTGCAAATAATCCTGGTAAAACACTTGGAGGTGGACTTTGTAATCTGTTAATAGATTCGTAAATGAAAAAACAAGCAATCAAGAATATTGCTATTCCTCCAATTAATCCTCCAAGTGATTCAATTTTTCCATGTCCATAAGTGTGCTCTGCATCTGCAGGTTTTATTGCCCATCTAGCTGCTAATAGTAATACTAGAGTAACTATACTATCTAGCAAAGCATGAATCCCATCAGTAATCAATGCCAAACTGTTTGAAACTAAGCCAAAAATCAATTCAACTAGAAATGCAGAAAAGATAGCTAATAGCGAAATCTGTAAAACTCTGGTTCTTTGAACAAACATTTCCTTCTTTTTGGTAGTTTGAATCATGTATTACCGTTTTCTAAGGGAGAATTGATACGACAACATTATTTGTGATTAAATGTGGTTTTAGGAATATGTGGAATGCTAAATATCTAAGCCTACTTGTAATTTTTTCAATAATTTCACTAATTCCTATAATTGAGGTTGATGCTTCAAGTAATCCTAATCTGTTTGTATCTGCTGAAAATTCTCAATTTAACAATCATTTTTCAGGTTCGATGGTAGTTGAAGTAGTAGTAATTGATCCAAATCTAAGTGACACCGGTGAGGGTAAAGGTGAACCTGATGTCACCATCAATGGAAAATCATTACGAATGGTTCAGGCAACTGATGGTAGTTGGTATGCTTATTTTGCCAATGTTGACAAAGCCAAACAAGCTGATTCTACAGTTGGTAAAGATGGTGAAGGATTAGATTTTGGAGTTTTTTGTGGTAGGGATACACCATCATCAGTAATTGGAATTTCTCTTTCAGAAACTGATGGATTTGCAGTGCCACGTTTTACATCTGATTCAACTAATGGCAATTCTCCATTTACTTCGTGTTCTGGTTCTCCATCTGGTACGAATTGGAATAATGTTGTAAGGAACGCAAAGTCAATTAACACAAACCCTAACGTTCCATCTGGACAGATAGGGCTGAATTCTAATGCGTGGCCATTGATACAGCTTTATTCTTTTGATGATGTCGTAATTCAATACAATCCTGCCGGTCAATCACAACAAGTTTCACTAGAGTATGATGAGATTCCTAATATCTCTATGACTATTGATAGAGTTCTATATCCTGAAAATGCTGAAGTATTCTTGTCTATCAATGATTTTCAATTAAATCAAGATCCTACTGATGAAGACTCTTGGACTTTTGACGTTGATTCAACACCCTCTGTTTTTTATCAGGCATATGATAATTCTGGTTCAAATTCTGCAAATGGTGGATTAGGTTTAGTGGATTTAACTCCATACCTTTCAAGTATTGGTTTTGAGGATAATGGGAAACTTACCATAAACAAAAACTCTGTTCTTAAATTACAATCAAATAGTGAACAACCTGATACCAGCGTTTCTAATGGTTCTCCTCCAACATATTCTGAAATCCTTACTTTAGTTGAAGATGGTCCAAATTCTGGTATCTTTGATACTGGAGATGATAATGATCAATCTGTTTTGGGAATTTTAAATGGAGCTCCGAGAGGTCAAGCTGGTTCTATCACATATGATAAAAAATCTATTTCTGTACTTACAGGCCCTTCCTCAGCGAGTGTTTCCCTTGATCATCCTACTTTGAGCATTGGTGATGGCTCACAATCATTAAAACCTGGAACTGAATTTCCCGTGATACTTTTTGATCCTGATCAAAACATTAACTCTGGTTCACGAGATCATCTTGATGTTTTTCGTGAAACCGCACTCATTCCCTCAATTACCATTGGAAATCCTATAACTCTTGAGAATGCTCAAAATGTTCTATTTCATACATCCTCTCTGCCTACAGGTGACGATGCAAATTCTTTTGTGCCTGATTCAAATTCAGACAGACTTCATATTGATACTTCAAACGTAGCAAATGCATCATATGAGATAATTTCAGTAAATTTGGGAGTCTCTGCATCTACTTTATCTTCGACTTTGCTTGATACCTCTAACTCTGATACCTCTGGCACAAATTGGATAAATTATGATCTAAGATCTCTTGAAAATGATTTGGGGGTAACTGACTTTACCGATACATCAATTTCTCTTTATTTTGGAACTCTTTCTGGACCCTCAATAACTATAGTTGATGCCTCTGGCATTACCTCGTCTCAGGGATTTGTTAAAATTGATGATTCTGATGTGGCAGATATTTCAGATGAAAATGGAACCGTATTTCTTGTAATTGATTTTGATTCTTCTAATAATGATTCTGGAGTCGTTTTTGTCTCCAGTGAAACAAACAAACAACCAATTGTCTTTGACTTTTTTTCTTTTGGTTTGAAAAATGATGATAGCATAAACAATTCTATCTATCGTTTTGAATTGGAAGAAACGCAGGATAACTCTTCAACTTTTGAAGGTACTTTTGAATACGCTGTGGCAAATCAATTAAACATACTAGATCCAAATTTTATTCGAACTATACAAACTATTGATGATGAAATAAAAATCATCATAACAAATAGATTAATTGATGAAGCAGGGATTGCAATATCTTATTCTGATTTAGATGAAGTTGGTGTATCTACTACAACTACTACAAAATCTGATGTTGCTACTAATTCTGGTACTGTTTCTGCATCTTCAACAACTTTTAGATTTGGTCAACCTGTAACTCTCACTCTAAAAGATTCTGATCTCAATTTAAAAAGTGACACAATAGAAAGTTATCATACTATCAATGATCCGAATTCTCCTAATGTGGATACAGTAGGAAAAGATGGAGAAATTTTATTGGAAATCAAACTTAAAGATATTCGTTACAAACGCTGTACAATTAATGGTATTGAATATGGTGGTTTAGCTTCTACTGGATTTTCTTTGGTTGAAACCGGGCCCAGTACAGGAATTTTTGAAGGTGTTTTTAAAATGCCTTCACAAATTTGTGACAAATCTGGAACCAAATTGATTTCAACTGCTGGTGGAAGTCTTGATGCAAAATATTATGACTCAAGAGATAGTTCTGGTAATCCAAACACTTTCAGCTCGTTAAGGGACAAACCTTCTCCATTTTACAGTTCACCTCAACTCAGTGCATATGATGTTGTAAAACCCGTTTCAGGAAAAATCAAAGAAATTATTCTTTCTGGAAGTATTGATAATCATAGAAGAGGCATCCCTTTGAAAGTAATTATTAGTACTCCTGATGGTCAGACTCAAAACTTTGCTGCTACTCTATCCAGTAATGGTGGCTACAAATCTGTGATTTCAATTAATGAAAATTCTCTATCTGGAATTTACAAAATTGATTTGTTTTACAATGATTCATTTGTAAAGGAAATTTTGTTCACCGTTTCAAATCCTCCAATACCTGATTGGATCAAAAATAATGCCCAATCTTGGTCTTCTAATAATTCATCTGATTCTGCATTTCTTGATGGAATAAAATATTTTGTTGATAAAGGATTTATTCACAAACCCGATTCATCTATTTCTAAACCTGAAATCCCCCATTGGATCAAAAACAATGCAAAATGGTGGGCAAATGATCAAATATCTGATGATGACTACATAAAATCAATTCAATACTTGGTCAAAAAAGGTATCATTAGAATATAATCTGGTCAATTTTTGTTTCATTGAAAATATAAATACTCTCAACTCATGAAAAAATTGAAAATGAGGCTAACTGGGTTATTAGCATTTGCTCTATTATCTATTTCAATTCTATCTTATGGTATCAGTGGAGTTGCATTTGCAACCAGTGATCCAAACCCTGCATTGCCTATATCTACTGATTTGGACATTGTTTCAAATGGTGGGTCTGTAAAAATATCTGGTAGTGTTAAAGACTATGATGCTTCATCTGGAAAAGGACTCACATTTATCATTAAATCACCTGATAACAATATTGTAGGGATAGGACAACTAACCCCTAATTCTGATGGTTCATTTGTGAAAAGTTTTGTTGCTGGTGGTCCACTTTGGAAATTAAATGGTGATTATGTAGTTGAATTCCATTATGGTGCAGATTCATCTGAAGTTTCAGTTAATTATGTTGGTGGTGAACCTGTTGTTTCTAAACCAGAACCAAAACCAGAACCAAAACCAGAACCAAAGCCTGAACCAGAACCAGAACCAACACCTGAGCCAGAACCAGAACCAACACCTGAGCCAGAACCAGAACCAACATGTGGAGCTGGAACTGAATTAGTAAATGGTATTTGTCAAGTCATTAAAACTGAAAAGCCAAAAGATGGTGGTGGTTGTTTAATTGCAACAGCAGCATATGGTTCTGAGTTAGCACCACAAGTTCAATTACTTAGAGAAATTAGAGATAATACTGTAATGAGTACTTCATCTGGTTCAGCATTCATGTCTGGATTTAACCAACTATACTATTCATTCTCACCAACAATTGCTGATATGGAAAGAGAAAATCCAATGTTCCAAGAAGCAGTTAGGGCATTTATCACTCCAATGATTTCAACATTGTCTATAATGACATTGGCAGATGATGGTTCAGAAATGGAAGTTTTAGGACTAGGAATTTCTGTTATTGCTCTTAATTTGGGAATGTATATTGCAGCACCTGCTTTGATTGGATTCAAAGTTAACAGAATTATCAAATCTAGAAAATAATCTATTTTCACTCTAGGTTATTATACTGAAACCCATTATGATACTTCATGCATATTGAATATGAGGAATTTGAAACAGTCGAAGACGTTTTAATGTATATGGCATCAGCAGCTCCTCCAATGAAAAATACAATGCCAATTAATTCTTACAAAGGCTACGTGATGTCCTTTATTCCACTTAGTCCTTCAACCGGGGAAACATATCTAATGCTTTATGCAAAGGGTTCACTAGAACCTGGAATTTATGAATTTGATGTTGCATCAAAATCATTCAAAAAGGTAGAAGGTATAGAAAGAGCCGACAAAGTTTACTTTATCTCTCTAACACCTAAACGAAACACAATAGCTGATATTGCTATTGAAAATCTATAATTTCTTTGTTTGAATTTTAGGGGCAGATACTGATCTACTTCTTGCGTATTTGCCTATGATTTCATCTGGAGTTCTTCCATTAAACAAATCCTTGCATAATCCTCTCAAATATCTCATAATTGCCCAAGTTCCTGCCTTTAGAATTCCATACATGAATACTTTCATTGGTGGACCATATGTTTTGTTTCTGAGAATAATGGGGATGATATCATTGATCACACGTAGGTTATTTTCCCAGCATTTCCAAAACAATGTAAACTGTGCTTCATTCAAATTTCCAAAGTGCATTGAATTTTTCTCACTGAAATCTTGGTATAGTAGTGGGGCTACCAGTCCTCTAAAGTCCATTTCTCTAAAGTCACTCATCATGTCAATAGTATATTGAATATCGTCTGGTGTTTCATCTGGCCAACCAATAATGATAGTTGCAGCAGGGAACCAATGATTCTCATTTAGAATTTTTGCTCCTTCTCTTACAACACTTCCCCATTCTTCAGGTGCAAAAGGTTTTGTTTTAACTCCTAAATGTTTTTTCACCATATCTGGTGCAACTGTCTCGATTCCCAAATTAGTTGCAAGCCATCTTCCAGTTTTATCCTGCTCATTAATGTGAGAAATTTGCTGCATTAGTGTTGGATCTGCTGCAACTGCAGAAAATGTCATATGTGTTGTTCCAACAAAGTTTGCACCTAGTCCTTTAAGTCCTTGCCACAAGTCTACAATTGCATCTCTGTTTGGAACAAAGTCTCTATTATCACATCCATAAAGTAGCATTTCATCTGAATGTAACCAAATTGAATCAAATCCGTAATCTAAGTTTGTTTTTGCTTCTTGTTGTAATCTTTCTAATGGAAGGTCTTTTTTTGATCTTTTATTGACATCACAAAAGTCACAACCTCTTCCACATCCTCTCATTGCTTCAATTAATGAATTAATTGTTGGTCCTTCAATAATAGGAATATTTTCCAAATTTCTCACAAAACAATGCATTAATTCTGGTGCATCATTTTTTTCTAAATCTTGAAATAAATCTACTGCTAACTCATCGGCTTCCCCGACAACCACTGTGTCAATTCCATGAATTTTCATTCTATCTGATTTTGCTAATTCCCATGCTCCATTTCCTCCAACTACAACTTTGAAATCATATTTCTTTTTGAGTTGAATTATGCTGGCACACATTTTTTTAAATTTCATAGCAACATAGGATAGTTTTTCTGGAGACATGGTTGTTGTTACTGGTGCCATTCCTAGTGGATCCATTACATTAATTCCTACAACTTTGGTGTCTGGTCCAATTGATTTTTGGAGCATTTCAGGATGTGCCATGAAAACGTCTTCTCTTTTGTATCCTCCTTGAATCAATGAACTTTCGATTCTTCTCAATCCTACTTGAGCGACTTTCACCTCGCCTGTTATTGGATCAGTTTCTACTGAGGGACAAAATACTTTATCAAAAACCCATTCAGGTAGGACTTCATATGGTCCACATGCAATAAATCCATAAAGAAAATTTCCTCGATAATTTGTCATTAAGCTACGATCAGCAGTAAGAACAACACGTTTGCCAGCCAATTACCAAACTTCGCTTGGGTATCTTATATATCATTTACGAGGTAGGTTAGCCCTAAAAACTCCAATTTGAATTATTTTTTTCTGATTGCTCTGTTAGCAATGTTTGCCGCAATTCCTCCAGCAGCAATTCCATTATCGATATTTACTACAGATAGTCCCAGAGAGCAACTTTGAAGCATTGATGCCAAAGCTGCTATCCCCTTTTCTCCGTATCCGTATCCTACTGACGTTGGAATTCCAATGATTGGAATGTCTACTAAAGTTGAAACCAGAGTAGCTAAAGCCCCTTCCATTCCTGCAGCAACTATGATGCAATCTACATCTTCATTGATCATTTTCTTTAAAATTGGAAAAACTCTCTGAATTCCTGCAACTCCTACATCGTAACTTGTGATACATTTACAATTCATTGCTTCACACATTAATCTGGATTCTTCTGCCACCCCAATATCTGAAGTCCCTGCAGTCATTATTCCCACTTTGCCTCCATGAAATTTGATTGGTTTTTTAAATAGTAATAATGACGATGAATTTTTTCCAGTCTTTACTTTGACTTTCAATCCTTTTGCAAATGCTAAAATTTTTGGATAGTCTTTTTTCTTAATTCTTGATATAATTACCGAATTTGTTTTTTCTAGAGTTTTTTTTGTAATCTTTTTAATTTCATCTAATTCTTTAGTTTCTGCAAAAACTACTTCTGGAATCCCTCTTCTTTTTCTCCTATTGATATCTATTTTTACAAATCCTTCTACTTCTTCAATTGAATAAAGTGATAGTAATTTTTTGGCATCGTTTATTTCGATTTTGCCTTCTTTTAATGACTCTAAAATTTCATGAATTTCCAATGATTATTTTTCTTAACTAGTATAAAAAAAGGCTTAGATCTCAATACCTGAAATAGCGCTTTTTACACTCTCAACTGCTTTATCAAATACTTGTTTTTCTTCACCATTTAGATCCAACTCGATGATTTTCTCAACTCCTTTTTTACCAATAATTGCTGGAACTCCTATTGTTACATCTGAATGACCATATTCTCCATCAAGATATGTTGCAACTGGGATTACTTGTTTTCTATCTCTTACAACCGATTCTATAATTGCAGAAATTGCATTTCCTGGAGCATGAACTGTAGCACCTTTTAATTCAATTACTTTAGCTGCTACTTGTTTTGTATTAATTACTAATTCATCGAGTTTTTCTTTTGGAAGAAAAGATGATAATGGAATTCCTGATACTGATGAAAATCTTGGTAGTGGTAACATGTTTTCTCCATGTTCTCCAATTACTAGTGCTCTAATAGAATCACGAGAATGACCTGTTGCTTCATGAATAAATTGCCTAAATCTTGATAAGTCAAGCATTCCTCCCATTCCAAATACTCTGCTTCTGTCAAATCCAGAAACCTTGTAAGTTATGTATGCCATTGGATCAAGTGGATTGGTGACTGGGATTATCATAGAGTTATCTGCATATTTTTTTATATTTTCAACTACGCTTTTTACAATTGATGCATTAATTTTCAAAAGATCCATTCTGGTCATTCCTGGTTTTCTACCTGAACCTGCAACTACGACAACTATGTTTGAGCCTTTCATATCTGCAAAATCATTAGAACCCTTTACTTCTACATCAATCCCTTGTTCTGACAACATGTGGTTAATGTCCATGGCTTCCCCTTGAGGAAGTCCTTCAGCTACATCTAGTAATAATATCTGATCATCTAATCGTTTTAATGCTGAAAATAGTGCTGCATCTCCGCCAACTTTACCCGAACCAATAATGGTAATCATGAAAATTGGTGTTAATTTTGAATAATTAAATCTAATGAAATATCCGAAACATTAGTCGAATTTATAAGCATTTTTGATAATTTTTAATCATGGTTCTCGTCATTGATCCACAAATCGCTGGCATATCTGGTGATATGCTTCTTTGCTCTTTGGTGGATTTAGGAGCTGATAAAAACAAAATAATTAATGGTATCAAAAAATCTGAAAAGTTTCTTTCAAATTCAACAATAAAAAAAATTGATTTTGAAAAAATCACAAAACATGGAATTGAATCTTTGCAGCTAATTTTAGAAATCGATGAAGACATTCATGAACGAAAAGGCTCGGAAATTAAAAATGCACTCATTAATTCTGCCAAAGAAATTTCTCTTTCTGAAAGGGCAAATTCCTTTGCTCAGTCATGTATCGATACTCTAATTTCATCAGAATCTAAAATTCATGGTATTTCTGAAGAGTCTGTTCATTTTCACGAGGCGTCAAGTATTGACACTATGGTGGATATCCTTGGTGTTGCAATTGCCTTGGAAGATTTACAACTATTTGATGAAAAAATAGTCTGTTTACCTGTTTCAGTAGGTGGAGGTTCTGTGACATTTTCTCATGGAACTATGTCAAATCCTGCAAGCGCCATACTTGAAATTTTTAAAAATTCCAACCTGACAATTAAAGGAAATGATGCACATGAAGAACTTACAACTCCTACTGGCGCTTGTATTTTAGCAAATCTAGCTCATGAATCCGTTAAATTCTATCCTTCAATGAAAGTGAAATCTATTGGTTATGGAGCAGGCCAAAAAAACTTTGAATCGTTTTCAAATGTTCTAAAAATTATTCGAGGTTCTGAAAATAATTTTGAAATTGATTCCGTAAAAATCCTTGAAACTAATGTTGATGATGTTTCAGGAGAAATTTTAGGAAATCTAATTGAGAAAATTATGATAAAAGGTGCACGTGATGTATCAATTTACCCTGGAATCACAAAGAAAGGAAGGCCCACAAATCTTGTATCTGTAATCTGTACTGATGAAACTCTTGATGAAATCCTTGATATCTTGGTTTTAGAAACTGGTACTTTGGGAATTAGAATTTCTGATTCAAATCGATTTATTGTTCCTAGATCAAACCATGATGTTTCTTTATCTTTAGATGGTCATATTTTTCAGGTACATTACAAAAAATCCTTGTTTAAAGGAAAAGTTGATTTTAAAATAGAATTCGATGATCTTAAGAAAATTTCTAATGTTGTTGATAAATCAATTAAAGAAACAGAAGTAATGTTGAGAAAGGAAATCGAAAAACTGGAGATGACTAATGACCACACTTGAAAATCTTGAAAATTGGTTTGATGATAAAAATAAAGTAATGATTGCACTTTCTGGTGGAGTTGATAGTGCATTGGTTGCATATGCTGCATTCCAAAAACTAGGTGACTCTGCTATTGCAGTAACTGCTGATTACAAAACTTTGTCTGAAGAAGAACTGGCAACTGCTAAACAAATTTGTTCTGAGATTGGTATTCGCCAACTTCTTTTGGACTATAGTGAACTTGAAAATGAAGACTTTGTAAAAAATGATTCAAATCGATGTTTTCATTGTAGGATGGAGTTGGGTACCCATTTAGTTAAATTGGCAAATAAGTACAATGTGGATGTAATTGTTGATGGGACAAATCTTGATGATTTAGGTGATTACAGGCCTGGAATTAAAGCACTAAAACAAAATGGAATTCGTAGTCCTCTAGTAGAGACAAATTTTTCAAAAGTCCGAATTAGAGAAACTGCCAAAATGATAGGATTATCTGTCTATGACAAGCCTTCAAATTCCTGCCTTGCATCAAGAATCCCTTGGGGACAAAGAGTGACTGCTGAGAAATTAGTTCGAATTGAATTTGGTGAAACTATTGTTAAACAACTTACCAATGTAAAACAAGTTAGAGTACGTGATATAGATGGCACTGCAAGAATTGAAGTTGAGAAACAAATGATTTCTAAATTTGATGGTGTTATCTTAAAACAACTTACTGAAAAATTAAAGATGATTGGATTCGATTCCGTTGAAGTTGATCAGGAAGGGTATAAACCAGGAAAAATTAATGTGATTGCAGATTGATTTATCTGGATAATGCAGCATCTACTCAAATCCATGAAGATGTTTTAAATTCAATGTTGCCTTATCTTAAGGAACAATATGGAAATGCATCGTCTATTCATAGGTATGGGAGATTAGCCCGTAAGGCAATCGAAAAAGCAAGAAAACAAATTGCTTTATTGATTAATGCAGAGCCTTCTGAAATCTTATTCACCTCCGGTGGTACAGAATCAAACAATACTGCTCTGAGGGGCATTTCAGGAAATGGTGCATCTAAACAAATTGTCACATCTTTAATTGAACATGATGCAATTTTAGAACCTTGTAAGCAACTAGCAAAAAATGGGGTTGATATTGATTATTTGCCTGTAGATAAATTTGGGATGGTTGATCCTTTGGAATTAGAAAATCATCTGTCTGAGAAGACTAGTCTTGTTTCTATTATGTTTGGAAATAATGAGGTTGGTTCTGTGCAAAAAATTTCTGAAATTGCTAAAATATGTAATGATAGAAAAATCCCTTTTCATACTGATGCTGTTCAAGCAGTTGGTAAGATTCCAATTGATGTTAAAGAATTGGGTATCGATTTACTTTCAATTTCATCCCATAAACTTCATGGTCCAAAGGGAATAGGTGCGTTATTCATCAAAAATGGCATCAAAATCGATCCTGTGATTTTGGGAGGTGGTCAAGAACACGGATTAAGGTCTGGTACTGAAAATGTTGCAAATATTGTTGGATTTGGAAAAGCATGTGAAATTGCAAAAAACAATTTAGATGAAAATAGGGCTTATGTAACCAAACTTCGAGATATTCTAATTGAAAAAGTCTTACACGAAATACCTCAAGTAACCCTGAATGGGGATCCTAAATCTCGATTACCAAACAATGCTCATTTTACGTTTCTTGGAGTTAATGGCGAAGACCTTATCATCAAACTTGATGAATATGGTATTGCAGCTTCTACGGGTTCAGCATGCTCTGTAAATACTCAAAGGGCATCACATGTTTTACAGGCAATGGGGTTTTCCCATGAACAGATTACTGGTTCTCTGAGATTGACTATGGGTATATTCAATAAAGAAAAAGAAATTGAAGAAACAGTAATTGCTCTTAAAAAAATTGTTGAAGAGCTAAGATCCTTTTCACCGTTCAAAGAAAAATACTCTTTTTCTAAAGTCTAAATGTTGATCTGAAATTTGTTTCTGGTAATCAAAATTGTAGCCATGATTCCCACGATCAAGATCATCATCACAATTGTTCCAAATTCAGGAACCACATATGTTCCAATTATTTCAATGTCTGAATCTCCCTGTTCAAAATTAATTGATATTACTCTAGAATCTGATTGAACTACTGTTTCTTGATATGCAACTTCTATTCCGTCTATTAGTATGATGAAAGTGTCATCTTTTCCATCTTGCTTTTCTGCTCCTATGAACTCTCTTGGCAAATCCAATGTTATCGTTCCCTCATCGGTTGCATCAATTTGTACTATTACTGCAAAAATTTCAGAATCTACTACCATATTTTTGACTGTACCTCCCTTGATGGTATAATTGACATCAAATGTACCATGACTTCCTGCATCTACTTCATAAGGTTCTGTTGTTTCAACAATTTTGGATTTTGGAGTATAGGAAAAATTTGTTTCAATCTGATGTTCTTGGTATGATGCCACTACTGTATATTCTCCTGATTTTTTCCATAATGCTCCTTCAGCAAGGAATGTTTTTGTAAAACTACCGTCTTGTGCTACTGTTAATTGCGCAATATCTACCAAATTCCCTTCTGTAAATAATTGTAATATTATGGGTGTCTCTCCAATCACCGTCTTTACATTTCCTGAAATTACTATGGTGTCTCCTTCATCATAATTTTTATCATCAGTTTGAATTGAAATTAGAGGTTCTTGTGCAAATACTGTTCCGGTAGTTATTAGTAATAATGATACAATGAGACTGTAAAATATTCTAGAACCCACAAACTTCAGAATGCATGTTTCTATATTTCCTTTACTATCAAAAAATGAAAAAATGAAAAAAGTTGTGTGACTTTTAGTATCTTGGTATAATGCTGAGTTTTGATTTTGCAGATACTGCAATTATTGAGATAATTGCTACTGCTAGAATCATAGCTGCGATTGTACCAAATTCTGGAATCACAAAGGTACCGATTATTTCAATTGTTTCAGCGCCTGCTGGGAACATAACTGTCACTTTGTTTGCAACAATTTCAACATCATCCCATTCTTCTCCGTCAACTAATACCATGAAGATACCGTCTTGGACTGTTTTTGATGGGGTTACTGTTAGTGTTCCATCATCTTTAGCGTTGATGCTAATGACAATTGAATTATCATTAGTATTGAGGGTTGCACTAGTTACCATTCCACCTGAAATGCTAAATGGTATACATTGACCACTTGCAGATAGTTCACCTTTACCACATTGTTTAGATGGTTTTGTTGGTGTATCGTAGTTTGGTGTATATGCAACTCCACCACTTAATTCAACTTTGACACTGTTACTTTTTTCAGCACTGCCATAGTTTGCTTTAATGGTGTAGGTACCGTCGTATTTCCACATTGCACCTGCTGTGTTTAGTGTTGTCTTAAAACTACCATCTTCTGCTACAGTGAGTTGATCAACTGTAACAATGGAGTTTAGAGGACTAATCACAGTAATTGTAACTGGAAATCCAGATGTGTTTGCTACTTGACCCTCTACTATAATCATGTCACTGTGTCCATAAGCTGTTTTGTCTGTAAAAACAGATACTGGAATTGCTTCCTGCAACATCTTGTTTGCTGTTGCTCTAGCATCTTCCATGGAACATCCTACACATGCTTGAGGAAGATCTCCTGCTGCATATGCTGATGACACGGTTAGAGTACCGACTGCAGTCAATAAGGCTAGTAGCGCGAACGACGTACGATTGTTCATCTTGTTGCGATTTGCACCTGTCTCTATTTATGTATATTTAAAAAGAGAAAAAAGTTGTGTGACTTTTAGTATCTTGGTATAATGCTGAGTTTTGATTTTGCAGATACTGCAATTATTGAGATAATTGCTACTGCTAGAATCATAGCTGCGATTGTACCAAATTCTGGTACTACAACTCCGTCTTTGATATCTACTTCAGTTGAAGCAGTATATTTTGGATCGTCAAATTGTTGTACTGTTACAGTGTAAAAACCATCTTGTTTCCATAATGATCCTCCTACTGTAATTTGAGCAGCAAATTCTCCATCAAGCATTGGTGATATTTGAGCCACTTTTACCACATTTCCATTTGGTGCAGTTACTTTCAATGTGATATCTTGACTCACTCTGTCTGTTTTTCCAGTAACTTCAAACATTGTAGAACCATTCTCGATGATTATTGCATCAAGCATAATTCCTGCATCTTTTGCAACATTTGTTGTATTTGGTGTGAAAATTCCTGTCTCCAAATTAGATTCAGTTACAGAAGTTCTCTTAGTCATACCATCTACTACTTCAACAAATACTTTCAAAGTGTACAATGAATTTGATCCTGCGCCTTGCATTGCTTTAATCTTGTAAAATCCATCTTCAGTCCATGTTGGCCCTACTTTGAATACTTGTACAAAATTACCGTCATTGTCCGGTGATATTTGATCAATTGTGACAACATTGCTTCCACTTGGAGATGTCACCGTAAATGTGACATCGCTAATTTTTGAAACTGTTTTGCCTGTTACAGTAATTGTATCTGAGCCTTTATCGGCCGTAGCTGTAATAGACATCCCAAGAGTCTGAGCAAAAGCATCTTGTTGAATTGAAGTCATTGAAACTAATGACAGTGCCATGAGGGCTATTGCCATTGATGTTGTAGAACGTTTAAAATTCATCCTAATTTCATCCAGCATTATTGCTATTTATGTATATTCAAAAATAGAAAAAAGATGAGATTTAGTATCTTGGTATAATACTAAGTCTTGATTTTGCAGATACTGCAATTATTGAGATAATTGCTACTGCTAGAATCATAGCTGCGATTGTACCAAATTCTGGGACTACAAAGGTACCGATTATTTCAATCTCTTCAGCGCCTGCTGGGAATGCTATAGTGAGTGTTCTGTCTGTTGAAGATGCTGTTTCTTCAAAGTCTACTTCTTCTCCATCAACTAGGACGAAAAAGTCGTCATCTTCACCATTTAATGTTGCATCCAACACAGATCTAGGGATTGTTAGAGTAAGTGAACCATCACTTGTAGCATCAATGGATACGATCAGTGAATTTGCATCCACATCAGGAGTAATACTTAGTAGTTTTCCGCCTGTGATTTTATATCCAATTAAATCCTTAGAACCTTGAACTGAAACTGTTGTGTCAGTTACTCCAGAACTACCAGTTGGTGGTGTTCCTGCTGATCCTCCGAATTCAAATGATGTTGTAGCTACGCGATTTTGGGTTCCATATGTTACTTCAACTATGTAAGTTCCAGCTGTTCTCATGGTTCCACCAGCAGTAATTTCTGCACTGAATTTTTTATCAGCACCTACTGTTAATTGAGCAAGAGCAACAATTGCATTGTCATTCTTTACTATCAAACTTACTGGAGTACCAGAATACAGATCTCTTACTTCTCCTGTTACTAAAATTATTTCACCTTCTGAATATGATGACTTGTCTGTAGTAACAACAATCGAGCTTTGTATTTGTCCAAATGCTGGTGCTATACCAATACTTGCAACTAGAATTGCAGTTAAGGCAAACACCGATAGATGAGCTTTCATCATTTTTACGCCTAAATTTATGCTATTTAAGGTTGTGAAAAAATTTGTTGACAAAAATAGAAAAAAGACTGATTTTTGGACGAACTTCAAATTACATATATATTAACCCGAGCGTGAATTTTTGACAGTTTGTGTGTTTTCATTAGTCTTACATTTAATGTTCAATATGGGGGTATGCTAAATGGCAACTAAGAAAAATCAAGTTCTAGTACCTGATCATGTCTATGTCCCTAAACATGAAATTATAACAAAACAAGAAGCTGAAGAAGTTTTAAAAAAATACAACTGTAAACCAACTGAATTACCATTAATCTTTGTAAACGATCCTGCAATTTTGGGACTTGGTGTAAAACCTGGAGATATGATTAAGATCACCCGAAAAAGTCCTACTGCTGGTGAAAGTCTCTATTATCGATATGTGGTGGAAATCTAAATGGCAGATCCTTCAACTAAAAGATGGCCTGTAATTCAGGATATTCTAAAACGTGAAGGTATTGCACGTCAACATCTAAACTCCTTTGATGAATTTTTAGAGAGAGGACTTCAAAGTATCATAAATGAAGTTGGACAAATCGATATAGAAAATGCAGAATATCCCTACAAAATCCAACTTGGTAAAGTTAAACTTCAACAACCAAGAATGATGGAACTTGATGGTTCTATTACTCATATTACTCCAGCTGAAGCTAGATTGAGAAATGTTTCATATTCTGCTCCTGTAATGATGGAGGCAAGTGTTGTAGAAGATGGAAAAATTTTAGAATCAAGATTTGTTCATATTGGAGATGTTCCAGTAATGGCAAAATCCAATGCTTGCATCTTACACAATTTCTCTTCTCAAAAATTAATTGAACATGGTGAAGATCCAAACGATCCTGGTGGCTACTTTATCATCAATGGTTCAGAACGTGTCATTGTTGGATTAGAAGATCTATCCTACAACAAAATTATTGTTGATAGAGAAACTGTTGGTGGAAACATTGTATTCAAAGCTAAAGTATATTCTTCAATTGTTGGTTATCGTGCAAAATTAGAACTCGTCATGAAAAATGATGGATTAATTGTTGCCAGAATTCCTGGTTCTCCGGTAGACATTCCAGTTGTTACTTTGATGAGAGCACTTGGATTGGAATCTGATAGAGAAATCGCATCTGTTGTTTCATTAGTTGATGATATACAAGATGAATTAGAAGGCTCTTTTGAAAAAGCCGGTGATGTGCCAACATCAAAAGATGCAATTGTCTATATCAGTAAAAGAATTGCACCTGGAATGTTAGAAGAGTTTCAGATTAAACGTGCTGAGACTTTGCTTGATTGGGGACTCTTGCCTCACTTGGGAAAACATCCTGAAAACAGAAAAGAAAAAGCACAGTTCTTAGGTGAAGCAGCTTGTAAATTATTGGAATTAAAACTTGGATGGATAACTCCTGATGATAAAGATCATTACGGAAACAAAGTAATCAAATTTGCAGGACAGATGTTAGCTGATCTATTCAGAACTGCATTTAGAAATTTGGTAAGAGATATGAAATATCAATTAGAACGCTCCGGACAAAAACGTGGAATCAATGCAGTTGCTGCAGCCATCAGACCGGGAATTATTACTGATAAACTAAACAACGCTATTGCCACTGGAAACTGGGGAAGGGGCAGAGTAGGTGTCACCCAATTACTTGATAGAACTAATTATCTTTCAACAATCAGTCATCTTAGAAGAATTCAATCTCCACTTAGTAGAACTCAACCAAACTTCGAAGCAAGAGATTTGCATGCAACTCACTTTGGAAGAATCTGTCCAAGTGAGACCCCTGAAGGCTCTAACTGTGGTCTGGTCAAAAATTTGGCACTGTCTGGAATTATTTCCGTAAATGTACCTTCTGAGGAAATTATAGAAAAACTCTATGATCTTGGAACCGTTCATTTCTTTGATGCAAAAGAAGATTTGAAAAAAGATGGAACTAGAATTTTTGTAGATGGTCGTTTAATTGGATATTACAAAGATGGTCAAGAACTCGCAGAATCTCTTAGAGAGTTAAGAAGAAATTCAAAGATTCATCCTCACGTTGGAGTATCATACCACAAATCCGAAATCGAAGGTTCAACTCGAAGACTCTATGTCAACTGTAATGCTGGTAGAGTATTACGTCCGTTAATAATTATCAAAGATAACAAACCATTGCTAACTTCAGAATTGTTAGATAAAATTTCAAAGAAATTACTTTCTTGGACTGACCTATTGAGAATGGGTGTCTTGGAAATGATTGATGCAAATGAAGAAGAAAATTGCTATGTCACTTTAGATGAAAAGGATGCAAAGAAACACACTCACCTAGAAGTATTTCCACCAGCAATTCTTGGTGCAGGAGCTTCTATCATTCCATATCCTGAACATAACCAGTCTCCAAGAAATACATACGAGTCTGCAATGGCAAAACAGAGTTTAGGATTTTCTACACCAATGATGAATACCAGTACATATGTTAGACAACACTTTATGCTATATCCACAAGTTCCAATCGTAAATACAAAAGCCATGAAACTTTTAGGATTAGAAGACAGGCCAGCAGGACAAAATTGTGTTGTTGCAGTATTGCCATTTGATGGTTATAACATCGAGGATGCAATTGTATTAAGTAAAGCATCTGTTGATAGAGGTCTAGGTAGAACTTTCTTCTTTAGAATTTATGATGCTGAAGCAAAACAATATCCAGGTGGAATGCGTGATACCTTTGAAATTCCAAACGCTGAAGATAACATTAGAGGTTACAAAGGTGAACGTGCATACAGATTACTTGAAGATGATGGTGTAGTTGCATCTGAGGCCACTGTTAAAGGTGGAGATATTTTGATTGGAAAAACTAGTCCTCCAAGATTTATGGAAGAGTATAGGGAATTCGAATCATCTGGTCCATACAGACGAGATACTTCAATTGGAGTGAGACCTTCTGAGGCCGGTGTTATTGACACTGTAGTTATGACTCAATCAAACGAAGGAGGAAAAATGTATAAGATTAGAGCAAGAGATATGAGAATTCCTGAGATTGGTGATAAATTTGCATCAAGACATGGACAAAAAGGTGTACTGGGAATTTTAGCTAAAGCAGAAGATTTGCCATATACTGCAAGTGGAATGTCTCCTGATGTTTTGATTAATCCTCACGCATTCCCTTCAAGAATGACTGTGGGAATGATGATGGAATCTATCTGTGGTAAAGCAGCAGCATTACGTGGAAAAAGATTTGATGGTTCAGCATTTGTGGGAGAAAAAATGCCTGAGGTCAAAGAAGTAATGGATGCACACGGTTTTGAATATTCTGGTAAAGAAATAATGTATGATGGAAGAACTGGTAAATCATTCCCAGTTGAAGTCTTTATTGGAGTTGTATACTACCAAAAACTTCACCACATGGTTGCAGACAAAATCCATGCAAGAGCACGTGGACAAGTTCAGATGTTGACTAAACAGCCAACTGAAGGAAGAGCAAGAGGTGGTGGTTTGAGATTTGGTGAAATGGAAAGAGACTGCTTGATTGCTTATGGTGCTTCTATGATTCTTAAAGACAGATTGCTAGATGAGTCTGACAAATCTGATATTTTCGTATGTGAAAGATGTGGTCTTGTAGCATACCATGATGTTAAACAAAGAAAATATGTTTGCAGAGTTTGTGGTGATAAAGCCAAAGTATCATCTGTATCTGTAGCATATGCATTCAAATTACTACTACAAGAAATGCAAAGTCTTAATGTTGCACCAAGATTGTTAATCAAGGAGAAAATCTAGAATGTCTGTTCAAGCAATTAAAGCAATTGATGGAATTCGTTTCTCTGTATGGTCCCCAACTGAAATCAGAAAATACTCTGTTGCTGAAATTACTGCTCCTGAAACATATGATGAGGATGGAATGCCTGTTCAAGGAGGCCTTATGGATGGAAGACTGGGAACACTTGAACCTGGACAAAAATGTCTAACATGTGGAAATACTGCTGCAAGATGTCCTGGACATTTCGGACACATTGAACTTGCAGAACCAATTCTACACATTGCATTTATCGACAATATCTACAAATTATTACAATCAACATGTCGCTCTTGTGCAAGACTCAAAGTTCCTCAAGAAGATCTAGAGGCATTCAAAAGAATCAAAGACAAACATGCAGCTTACACTGTAGTTTCACAAAAGCGTATTCCAGAACAAATTATTGAGAAAGCAAAGAAAGCAAAAGAATGTCCTCATTGTGGAAAAACACAATATGAGCTGGTCTTTACAAAACCAACTATCTTTGTAGAGAAAACTGAAATTGGTGAACATAGATTACTACCAATTACAATTAGAGAGAGATTTTCACAAATTGTTGATGAAGATTTAGAATTATTATCATACGATCCAATCACTGCAAGACCAGAATGGTTTATCCTTCAAGCATTACCTGTCCCACCAGTAACTGTTAGACCTTCAATCATTCTTGAAACAGGAATTAGATCCGAAGATGACTTGACACACAAAATGGTAGATATCATTAGAGTCAATCAAAGACTAAAAGAAAGTAAGGAAGCAGGAACTCCACCACTAATTGTACAGGACCTAGTTGACTTGTTACAATATCACTCTACAACATATTTCGATAACGAAGTTTCTGGAATTCCACAAGCTCATCATCGTTCTGGACGTCCTCTCAAAACATTAACTCAAAGACTCAAAGGAAAAGAGGGAAGATTTAGAGGATCATTGTCTGGAAAGAGGGTTGACTTTTCAAGTAGAACTGTTATCTCTCCAGATCCTAACTTGGACTTGTCAGAAGTCGGTGTTCCTGAACAAGTTGCCATGAAACTAACCATTCCTGAAATTGTTACAGAATGGAATATTGAAAGAATGAGAAAACTTGTAATTAATGGACCTGAGAAATTCCCAGGTGTAAACTATATCGTCAGACCTGACGGTGTAAAGATTAGATTAGATTTCGTAGAAGACCGTTCTACAATTGCTGAAACTCTTGAAATTGGTTACCTTATCGAAAGACATCTTGCAGATGGTGACATTGTAATGTTCAACAGACAACCATCACTCCACCAAATGTCTATCATGGCCCACTATGTTAGAGTACTTCCAGGTAAAACTTTCAGATTACATCCATCTGTATGTCCTCCATACAACGCAGACTTTGATGGTGATGAAATGAACCTTCACGTTCCTCAAAGTGAGGAAGCAAGAGCAGAAGCAATTCTTTTGATGAGAGTTCAAGACCAATTGATTTCTCCAAGATATGGTGGTCCAATCATTGGAGCCCTAAGAGACTTTGTAACCGGTGCATACCTTCTAACAAAAGATGATACTACTCTATCTGTTCAAGAATTTTCAAACTATGCAATGCTTGGAGGTTACACTGACCCACTTCCAAAACCTGCAACCAAAACAAAAGATGGACCTGCATACACAGGAAAACAATTGTTTTCATTATTCCTTCCAAAAGATTTCAACTATGTCCTTACATCAAAATGGTCAAAGGGAACAAAAGGTCCAGAAAAAGATGTTGTAATTAAAAACGGGGAACTCATCAGCGGTGTAATTGACAAGACTTCAATCGGTGCTGAGGAACCAGAAAGTGTTTTGCACAGAATCACCAAAGACTATGGAAATGCCGTTGGTAAGAATTTCTTAAACTCTATTCTCATTATGGTAAAACAATTCATCACCCACTATGGTTTCAGTTATGGATATGGTGATCTTGAAGTTCCTGAAAAGAACGTAACAAAAATTCTAGAAGATATTCAAGAAACATATGATATTGTTGCTGATTTAACTGATCAATATAAGAAAGGAACTCTCAAACTTACTAGAGGTATGAAGGCTGAAGAAGCCTTAGAGGCCTACATTGTAAATGAATTAGGTAAAGCCAGGGTAAAGGCAGGAGATACTGCCAATGACTCTCTAGATGACTCCAATGCTGGAAAAATTATGGCCACAACTGGTGCAAGAGGTTCAGCACTTAACGTAGGTCAGATGGCAGGCGCATTGGGACAACAATCAAGAAGAGGAAATAGAATGAATGATGGTTACAGTAACCGTGCATTAACACACTATCAAGAACATGACAGCAATCCTGATGCTCATGGATTTGTAAAATCAAATTATAGAACTGGTCTTACTGCCTTGGAATTTTTCTTCCACGCAATGGGAGGTCGTGAAGGACTTGTAGATACAGCAGTCAGAACCCAACAGAGTGGTTACATGCAGCGTAGACTGATTAACGCTTTAGAACACATTAGATTAGAATATGACGGAACAGTAAGAGATCCACATGGACACATTGTTCAATTCCTGTATGGTGAGGATGGAATAGATGTGCAAAAAAGTGATCATGGTGAGGCATTTAATGCAAGTAGACTGGCTGAATCTCAAACCATCGTTGATTCTGGAAAGAAGGCAACCAAAGAAGAAATTGACGTTCTTGCCAAAAAATACACCAAGACATTTAATCCAAGATTGACTGAACTTGTAACTGACGCTTTACACAAATCAAATCTAAGTAAAGACGGTGTTGAAGCTGTCTGTAAGAAAGGACTTACACTTTACAATAAAGCCAAGGTTGAACCTGGTCAAGCAGTAGGAATCATTACCGCACAATCAATTGGTGAACCGGGAACTCAGATGACTTTGAGAACATTCCACTTTGCAGGAATTAAAGAAAGAAACGTCACACTGGGTCTTCCAAGATTAATTGAACTAGTTGACGCAAGAAAGAAACCTGTCACACCAACAATGGATATCTACCTTGACAATGAATCAAAGAAATCCAGAGAAAAGGCAATTGAAGTGGCCCGAAACGTATTGCAAACTAAGGTCAGCGCATTAGTTGCAGATACTGAAACTGACTATTCTACAAATATCAAACTAATCCTCAGTCCAAATAGACTCCAAGAAAGAGGTTGTTCTATTGCCGAAGTAGAAGCAGCACTTTCATCAAACAAAAAATTCAAGATGGAAGTTACAGGCGAACTTATCACCTTGAATTTAGTTGATGAGGCTGACACTGCAACTGCAATTGCAATTAGAAACAAAGTTCTCAATACTACAGTTAAAGGAGTTCCAGACATTGAGCGAGTCACACTTGTCCAAAAAGACGATGACTGGGTAATCCAGACAACTGGTTCTAACATTGCCAAAGTATTGGAAGTGAAAGGAATTGACAAAAAGAATGTCAGAACAAACAATGTCTTTGAAATTGCAGGAACTTTGGGTATAGAGGCTGCAAGAAATTCATTGATTGATGAACTTAATCATACATTGGGTGATCAAGGATTGGAAGTTGATAATAGATACATCATGTTGGTATCTGACTTGATGTGCTCTAGAGGTTACATGCAACAAATTGGTAGACACGGAATCGCCGGTACCAAAGATAGTGTTCTTGCAAGAGCTGCATTTGAAATTACAGTTCCAACAATTGCACATGCTGCACTTGGTGGTGAAGTTGAACAACTCAAGGGTATTACTGAAAATGTAATTGTCGGTAGTAACATTCCAATTGGAAGTGGTACTGTTGACTTGTACATGCAAGTGAGCAAGAAGAAATAGGAGAACAGCAGAGTTAGGTGATAATTATGGCAGATGAAATTTCTACATTAATGAATAACAGTAAAGACAAACTTGTCTTGCTGAGATTAAGAAACACAAAAACAGTTCAAGGTGTGCTCAAAGATTTTGACATTCACATGAATCTGACACTAGATGATGCTGAAGATATCTCTGAAGAAAAACATGAGAAACTCGGAAAAATTCTACTCCGTGGAGACAACATTCTTGCAGTCTCCTTACCTGAAGAAGAATCTTAGGAAATTATTCATCAAACAATAAATTCGATACTAGATAATTTTCAGTATGCTGCATTTTCTTTTACTTTTGTTATTGTTGCCTGCATTTGGAGAACCTATCCCCAACTATGATGATCCGTACTCTCCAATATTTACAGACAAGCCTGTTTATTCATGGACTGACAAAATGAAAATTACAATCGTTGCTCCAAGCTGGAATACTGACAGACATCTTGTTGATTCCATTGGTGATACCAGCGGACATCCAATAAAGATTGCAACATCTGAGCATTCCCTTGAACCCTACAGATTCACTGAAACTGATGTGAACTCTGGAGTTTTTTCAGCCGAAGTGATTCTTACTGGCTTTACACATGACGCAGACGGGGATGGTGATTTTGACACCACTCCTAGAACAACTGGCAATGGCCCCACCAGCGGATTTTTGGAAGTTGATAGAGATTCTGCAATTACCATTTCATTTGAATTTGCAGATGGTGTAGTACTAGTTGAATCAGTTCCAGTAAGTTGGAATGTTGGTGCAATTAACTTTGTAGAGGATCTTTTCTTTGTGGAAAACTCTGCGGTAATTCGAGTGATTGATGCAGACATGAACCTCAATCCTGAGGCTTTGGATAACCTATCCATACATGTCTTCTCTGATTCTGATGTTGCAGGAATTAAAGTAAATGCAGTTGAGACCTCTGAAAGTTCTGGCTCTTTTGTTGCGACAATTTCCCTGTCTCAAAATTCTCCTTCCAGTGGAAACAGACTGTATTCCTTACCTGGAGATGAAATCTTTGCCCAATATGATGACCACACCCTGCCAAAACCCCATTCCAAATCTGATAGTTTGGAAATCAAAACTGCTGCAAGAGTTGATACATCAATTCCTCCAATTCAAAGAATAGACAGTTCTCCAATTACTTTCTCTGATGGACTAGGCAATCCACTAGAATCATTTTCTCAAAATTCCCAAATGCAAATTGTTGGAACAATTTCAAACAGTCATGACTTTGATCAAAAATTCATCTATTTCTTCCAAGTAAAAAATGACAAAAATTTTGTTGAATCTCTTTCATGGGTGCAGGGAGAAATTTCCCCCAATCAAATTCTGGATGTTTCCCAATCCTGGACTCCTTCTGAATCTGGAAAATATCAAATTGAAACTTTTGTCTGGAATTCAATTAATGATTCTATAGCTCTGTCTCCTGCAATGTCTGCATTGATTACTGTAAACTGAAAAGAAGAATTTCTACGTGAGTGTTAAATAGAAAATTACGTTTCTTTCCTTGTGTTAGGATATGTTTTAGGAATCACCTTAGTGTTAACCGTATTTTCTTCGGTACTTTTTACCGAAGTCTTTGCTGATTCATTAATTGTAAACTTTGACAAGGATCTTTATGCTCTTGGCGACACTCTGACCATAACTGGCGAGATTCCTCAAGTTGGGATGCCTGTGATTGCCATGAGCATCTATGACCCTGATGGGAAAATCCTCTCTGCAAATAACTTGGAAATCTCAGAAAACACCTTTTCAAAAACTATCATACTTGATTCTCCCTTTTATGAGAAAGCAGGCGAATATTTAGTAAAATTAGACTATGGGCAGATTTCAGAGAATCATTATTTCATTGTAGATGGCATGCTGCCTTCTGAAATTTTTATCGAAGAAATTGTAGAGCCCGAGATTATTCTTTTGTACACTGAGCAAAAACAATACACCGACAACGACTTTGTTGAAATTACAGGCCTTGTCTCAGCAAAAGATTCTCCAACTGTACTAATTGGAATCTATGATCCGTTTGGAATGCCTGCGGGATTTTATTTTGGTGCAATCGACTCTAACCTGGAATTTACTACAAGCTTTCTTGTAAAAGACGGTGTAAATTTCAGAGTTGATGGAACATATTCAGTAAAAGCTCACTATGCAGAATCTGAGGCAACATCTTTTTTTGATTATTACAAAGTTTTACCTATAGAGGAATCTCCTGAAATAATAATTGATGAAACTGAAATTGAAGATGAAAAAATAATTCCGCCAACAGATGATGTTGAATCTGAAAACATTGTTCCAGACAAACAAACATCTGATGATACAAAAGATGATTCCAATCCTGTTGCACCATCCACTCCAATTGAACCAACAAAAAATAATGTTGAAATCAAAAAAACTATTTTAGAAAAAACTCCAACTGAAAAAACAAGTGACACTGAAAACAAAGAAATCAAGATCACACAAGAAAAAATTCCTCCTAAAAATAAAATCAAAAAAGAAAACAATCTCAGTGTGGAAGATATCGAATTGGGAAAGATGCTTAACCAAATAAAATTAGAATGTGATTCAAGTACTTACACTGATACAATTTCATACTATGATGGAATGGGTCCTGCATTGTATAGATTATGTCAATTTGATAGCTCATTGAATTTCTTCAACGACTCTTTGATGAATGATCCAAACAATGTCGAAATATTGGTCAATAAAGGATCCACTCTGGCAAAATTAGGCTACTATTCTGAGGCTATTCTCTACTATGATCACGCAATCAGAATTGATCCTGATTTCCTTCCAGCCAAAAACAACAAAGCAAATGCTCTTGCTAATTTGGGAAATTACGATGATGCTGTTTTCTTGTACAATGAAATTCTAAAACAAAATCCAGATTACTTGACAGCCAAGAAAAATCTCAAAATCGCATTGTCCTCAAATTTTGATGTTGCCCCATACACTGAACTCTCCGTCGAAGATAACCTTGTTCAAGAACCCGTAATTTCTGAAAAAGTCATTTCTTCTGACTCTGAAAAACAAACCCGCAATTTCTTTGATGAGATGAGTATTGCATTTTCATCTTTAAGTTCTCTATTTGGTTTTCTAAACTGATTTCCTAAAATCACACGCACGGTTTTTCAATAAACCTATAAAGCCCTGACAAGACGATCGACATAAGGAAAACACATGAGTAAGATACTTGAGAAATCACTAAGAGATGCCCGAAAAGAAGATCAACTAACTATGGGTACCAAACAAGTTTTGAACTCTATAAAAAATTCCAAGCTAATTGTATTGTCTCAATCGATTAAAAAAGAAACGCTTGAGCAAATTGAATCCGATGCAAAAAAAGAAAAAATACCTTTGGTAAACTTTCAAGGAACATCAGTCGCATTAGGTAGACTCTGTGGCTTACAATTTAGAATTTCGACAATTTCATTTTCATCCCTTGACGATGCTAGCATCAAATCAATTTTAAAAGATACAGAAGCTGAGGAAAAAAATGATTAATTGTAATTTCCTTAATGAAAGTTTAAATGAGACTTTTTTTGTCGGAGATAAATAGGAATTCTAATGACACAATCCATTAAACTTACAACTGATCAGATGCGAATGATGTCACTTTTCCAAAATGTAACTGGTGCAACTGCACGAGATTGTGTTGAAGATGAAAAACAAGATAGAGTAATTTTTGTTGTTAATTCTGGTAAAATGGGACTTGCAATTGGCAAGGGTGGAATCCATATCAAATCATTGCAAAATATTGTAAAGAGAAATGTCGAATTGGTCGAATTTGACGATGATCCGGCAAAATTTCTGTCTAATTTATTAAATTCAAAACTCATCTCTGAAGTAAAAATAAATAAACGAAGTGATGGGACAAAACAGGCAATAGTTATGGTAGACCCAAGAAAGAAAGGAATTGTAGTGGGAAGAGAAGGCAGAAATGCTGAGAAGGCAAGAATGCTTGCAAAGAGATATTTTGATATTAGCAGCGTATTGATTAACAGCCCTGAAAGGGCAGCTATGGAGATGTAAGATATGAGAAAATCACCACTTGGATTATTTGCTGGCAGAGTTCTTACAACTAAAAAGAAAAAACAGAGATGGGCAATCTCAACTTACAAAAGAAGAAAATTAGGTATTGATAAAAAAGCAGATCCTCTTGGAGGCGCACCACAAGCACGTGGCATTGTATTAGAAAAAGTAGGCATTGCAGCAAAACAGCCAAACTCTGCTATTAGAAAATGTGTTAGGGTTCAATTAATCAAAAATGGAAAAACTGTAACTGCATTTTTGCCAAGAGACGGTGCAATGAACTTTATCGATGAACACGACGAAGTTCACATTCAAGGTATGGGTGCAACTCAAGGTGGTGCAATGGGAGATATTCCTGGTGTTAGATTCAAAGTTTTCAAAGTTAACGGTACAGCATTACACGAACTAGTAATTGGCAAGAAGGAGAAACCAAGAAGATAGACATGGCACAAACTAAAAACTTGTTATTATTTAGAAAATGGGATTTGTCAAACATTGAAGTAAAAGATCCTGGACTAAAGACTGCCATCTCTTTGAGAAAACAAATTTTACCATACACCTATGGTCGTTCTGCACTAAAGCGATTCAATAAAGCAGATGTAAACATTGTAGAGAGACTAATCAACAAGACAATGCACTTTGGTAAAAAATATGCAAAGAACACCGGTAGAATGACTGGTAAAAAAACTAAACTTGTCAATACAGTAAAAACAGCTTTTGATATTATCGCATTAAAAACAGGCCAAAACCCAGTGGAAGTTTTGGTAAGGGCAGTAGAATTCTCTGCACCTAACGAAGATACCACCAGAATTGTATACGGTGGTACAGTTTACCATGTCTCAGTAGATGTTGCTCCAATCAGAAGAGTTGACTTGGCTCTCAAGTTCATTGCAGATGCCATCAAAGAGGCAACCTTCTCAAACCCAAAGCCAATTGAGGAACACATGGCAGAACAACTAATGCTTGCAGCAGCAAACGATCCTGCAGCACCTTCTGTAAAGAAAAAGAACGAGCTTGAACGCATAGCACAAGCATCAAGATAGTAGTTTTATCATTTTAGAAATTTTATCAGTAGCCCGAGGCAGATTCGAACTGCCGTCTCCGCCTATCCACTCTTGAGATCCAGAGGGCAGAATCCTTGACCACTAGACTATCGGGCTACTTGAACAAATTCTGACGTTTTAGAATATATTCATTTGTTGCAATTACTTTAGTCTCACTTCATGAATTGCAGTTGCATAATCACATGTAGCTTTGAGTCTCATGTATGGAATCAGCTTGTAGTGAATAGAGTAGATGTTTCCCTCTTTTCTGATTATTCCTTTCTGCATCAGAGAAACTAATCCTCTTGATGGAACATTTACTGTGATGTTTTTTTCTTTGCATATGTTGTCTCGTTTATCTTGAAATTGTTTTAGTGAAAACGCAACATCATTGATTTCTAAAATTAACGGCCAAACAATTTCGGCCCAAACAAATCTTCTGTTTTCAGTTGCTGAGGCATACTTTCCTTTTTCACTCAACATTAATAACATCTGCAAATGATGTTATAACTTGATTGTCCCAAAAAGAGATTGAAGAGTCACTTGACTTGCTACAAAAAGATTGGGACGTTGATCCTATTCTGAGAAAATTCATGCTGGGACAAATTACTGATGTCTCTGATTATCCAATCAAAGTAAAGGATGTTGTCTTTCATGTTCCATATTTGAATTCTGAAAAAAAATACATCTTGTGGAAATGCTACTGGCCTGATTGCCACAACTGCTGTGACAGACAAGGAAGACTTCCACTTACATCTGATGATCTGATCACAATCGGAAAGGGTCTGAAATACAAAAGACCTTCTGATTTTATCAAAAACGAAACGCTTACCGTAACGTATCAGGAACCCGGACCATCTGGCCAAATGACTACAATGACTACAATCAATCTGAAAAGAAAAACAGATGAGACAGAAGCCGATGACGGCACTCACATCTCTTGCAGATTTTTAGATGAAAAGGGGGGATGCTCCATGCATCCGGACCGACCCGGAGTGTGCTATCTGTATCCGTTTTCAAGCTGGCTTGAAAATGAGAAAGGAAAGGCCCGCGTCCATGCGACATACCAGTTTACAGGCGACTGCCCTGGGTTTTACCTGGCAGACTCTCTTGATCCGATGAAGGATGAGTTCAAAGACTATTCTAAAACAATTTACGATTACAACATGGCATCAAACAGAACAAACCGAGAAGGGTTTGGCTCTGTTAGTTTTTCTTAGATTGAAAATTTTATGCTTTAGCAACTTTTAGCAAATCTGCAATCTTGATGTTCATTCCAAATCTGTCTTCGTTCTTTTTCATGTATCTAAATATTGCAATAAAGTCTGGCAGTGCCTTGAGGAAACTGAAATCCTTGTGAATCTTTGCTCTGACAAAATTGAAAACCTTGGCATACACCTTGTAATGTTCCTCAACTGCCTTTTCATATGCCTTAAAATCATTCATGTTCTCCAAGAAGATATCCACACACTGCATTGATGGAATGATTCCCTCACCCAACAATGCATAGACTGTACCAATTGATTCTCCAACCCCGACAACTTTTCCTGAATAGTATGGCTTGCATCTATCCGGTGTTGCAAGTCTGATTGGCCTTCCCTTTGTCTTGAGAACTTTTCCTCCGTGCTTCTTTAGGAAATCATCTGTTGCCTTGATGTGCTGTTTATTGTAATCACCTGCACCGATATGTGCATACTTTTCCCCTAGCGGGAAATACCAGAAATATCCTGACATTCCAGGAAATGGTTCAATGTAAAAGTCATCATATGGAACCTTGTCTTCATACTCTACCTTGTATTCGTATGTTGGAAGGAAAAAGTCCTCTTTTAGTTTTGGCAGATACACCCTGTGAAATCCAGTACAGTCAACTATCATGTCGTACTCTTTTTCTAGCTCTTCAAGTTTTGGTGGCTCTCCGTAAATAATCTTGGAATCTTTAATGAAATCTTTGATCAGTGCCAGTTTGTCATATGTGCACAATCCCTTGAGGCCGATATCGAACTTTACGTCATTGTTCATCCTTACATGCATGTTTTTTCCGTCATGGATTAGAAAGTCATCAAAGTTTCTACCAGTCTTTTTGCAAAATTCTCTCAGTACCGGCTTTATTGTTCCCCATGCGCAAATAGAGTCATGGTTTTCCTCTCGCATTCTCTCATAGCCTATAACGTCGTGTTCTGAATCCTTTAGTCTGGCCATAAGATAAGAGCCTGCAACACCCATGCCCATCACTGCAATCTTCAAGATGTTCTGCGGTCGGCTCTGGCCTAATAAATACACTATCTGAATTTGTTCAGGTCAAATCCCAATAGTAGGAAAAGATAGTGCCGGTTAAATATGAAATTCACATTAACAATTTAAGAAAAGGTGAGTCTGTCGTCTGATAACAATCGTTTCAGGCCTTAAGACAAATCGCTGTCATCAGATAACTTTGAGTTACTGATCTTAAGCGAAGAGCTGTCATCAGCATCCTCTCGGTGCTGATCTTAAGCTCAGTTACCTTTTCATTCAATTAAATTTGGTAATGTTCTTGGTGTATTGATGGATACTTTTGATGCAATAAGGTCAAGACGTGCAATCAAAAAGTTTGACAGCTCACACAGAATGTCAGCTGATGATGTTAATTTGCTGATGGAGCTGGCAGTTCTATCCCCTACAAGCTACAACCAGCAGAACTGGAGGTTTGTCTATACGACTGATCAAACAGTCAAGGAAAAAATATCAAAGGCTGCACGTGATCAGGCCCAGCCAAAAGATGGTTCCTTGGTGATTGTTCTTTGCGGGAATCTTAATGCATGGAAAGAAGATCCTTTACGCTACTGGAGAAACAACACTGCAGAAAAGCAGGAGCTTGTGAAAAACTCACTTGCTAGAAAATATGAGAACAGTCCTGAAAATAGACGCGATGAGGCAATGCGCTCTTGCGGTTTTGCAGCTCAGACAATAATGCTTGCAGCACGCCAGATGGGTCTTGACTCTTGTCCCATGGTCGGCTTTGAGTATGACGAGCTGGCTGAAGTGATTAACCTGCCAGAGGATCACATGATAGTGATGATGGTAGTGGTTGGCAAAAGGGCAGAAGATGCTGCAGAGCGCGGCGGTCAGTTGTCCTTAGATGAGGTATTCTTTGAGAATTCTTTCTAGATTGAAACTGTAATAATTAAAAATTAAGAATCATTTATTATGTAATTTTCTCATTAACTATACATGGCTCTAGATGATGCAATCAAGAAACTCGAAGTGTCCAATCAGGGACTGAAGGTAATCTTGGAGAATCTTGATGAGCAGCTAGCAGACCTTCGCTCAGATCCTCGCCTTGAGGGGCTGGTAGATGACCTGGAAAACCTGTTTTACGCGTATCTAAAAACCTGGATGAAGAGCAACAATGATATTCTTGATATTTTAAAGAACGAGAAATAGAATTTTCTTTTGTATGAGATGTTGTGAATAGAATGGGATTCAAGGATAGATTTGTAGGCGGTAACACTGGAAATGTCTCAGTAAAGGTACAGTGTACAGGATGTCAGAGAGTTACAGTAGTTAGGATTCCTTCTGACAAGCCATTTGAGAAATGGAATGAAAAGGCAAAGTGCAGCATTTGCAATGGTTCAAAATGCTGGAAAAAGTTTGAACCATAACTATGCAGAACTAGGCAGTTTTTGATAATGGATTGATTTAGTATTGACTTGAGGTTAATGATGAATCAATAATGAGAGTCATGTACAAGCTAGCCTAATGTAAATCATGGCATTAGTTGAGCCAACAAAGAAAGGTGGACGGTATACAGTAAAAGAGCAAGAAGAGCGAAGAATTCAAGTTTATCATTTACATTTTGAAGAAAACAAATCTGCAGTTAAAATTTCAGAACTGCTTGATGTAAATCGTAATACCATTAATGGTGATATTGCATATTGGCATTCTCAACTTGCACATGAGTTTAATGCTCAAGATATTACTGCAAAAATGACAAAACAGATTCAGCGAATTGAAATGCAGCGAGACAGACTTTTAGAATATTTAGAAGATGCTAGTTCTGATGAAAAATTTAGAATTGAAAAATTTGTTTCAGAAATTGATGATAAACTTGTTAGATATTATTCAAAAATGATTCTTAATGGAAAAACAATCTTGGAACCAACTATATCTTCTGAACAAATTGATGAAAATGAGATAAGAGGGGTTGTTCGAGATTTAATCTTTTCAAGTGATACTAGAGGCATATATTCAGAAAATGATTTGAAGTTTAATCTTATTCGGGAAACAAAATGTGATATTAAACACGCAGAAAAAATTTTAGGCAAAATGAAATTTTTTGGATTGGTTTTATGTGAACAAACTGAAAGATTTGATTATTTTCAAACAATTACTAATGATTATTCTGTGAAATACAATTTAGAAAAATTTGCAAATATGCGTGGATATGTTACAATTGATGAACTTGGGGAAATTGTACAAAAACGAATAGACCTTGAAATGAAAATAGAAAAAGAGAGAAACGATTTTGAGCAGAAATTTATTCAAAAATATGGTCCTGATCAATCAAAATGGTCTGAAGAAGTTTCTGAATTATTTGATCTTGGAGAATTTGAATAATTTCATATGTATTAAAAATTCTTTCTAAAATTCATTTTTGTTTAGATTGTGACTCTAATTTGTCCTGTTAGGAGATTTTTCATTATTCCTTTTCTTAAATTTTGAAACAATGTTTTTTTTGTTTTAAATTCATCTATTTTTGAATCAATATCTGTTAAGATAGAAACAATCTTTTGTTGTTCCTTAATTGGTGGAAGTTTTAATGAAATATTTTTTAATTCTGAAATTGATAAGACATTTTTCATAGCTGAACCATGTGTAAGACCTGAAAATAATTTTTGAATTGATGGTGTTTGAAATAATTCCATAAAAAAATTGGGTTCTATAATTTCAGTATCTACTGATATTTTTAGTAATGCCTGATTGATTATTCCTTTTTTTGCTTGTTGTGGTATTCTTGCAATTTTACCTATCGTACCTGAACAACTAATAATAAAATCTCCAGGTCTAACTTCAAAATCTTTTAGTTCTTCAAATTTCTCATTATTAATAAAATAATTGCCCCTTTCAAAATCATTGTATATTGCATTTTTTTGTTCATATACTTTGAATCCATTTTTTACAAAGAATTCTTTTTTTAATGATCCGCCCCAAGGTCCTCGTTTTATAGAATACTTTTCTTTACTAAGGATTTTATTAATATTTGACAGTGTCCATTCTTCAGGAATTTCAATTTCCTTTCTAATGCCTATTTTTATTTTTTTGAATTTTTTATGTTTGATTCCTTTTGTAAATAATTTTTTAATCAAACCATCTTTCAAATTTTTTGTTTGTTGACCTATTTCTTCATAGATTTTTTGTTGTGATTCTAAATTGGTTAAAATTTCTGAAATTTTTTCTATTTCGTTTTCTTTTGGAACTCCTATAATTATTTGTCTTACTTTTTGAATTCCAACTGAACTCCTAGTAGAGCCATGAACATTTGCTATCAACTGATCCTGAAAATAACTTTCTAGCATCACCTGACGTAAAAAATCTGGTTTAATTTTTGGTTGAATTATTGCTAATGTTGGTGATATTGTATAATTTTGTTTTGGATTAAGCTTGACTACTTTTCCAATTGATGCAACTCTACCTAAGGCCAAATCTCCTTTTTTGAGACTAAAGGTCTCTTTTTGTTCTTTTAATGCAGAAGATGATACATGTCTCGAAATTTTTAGAATATTTCCTTCCTCATCAAAATCCCCTATCCCTAGATATGGTACTCCTTTTGACACACGTTTAGGAGCCCTATGTGATGGATATGGGTCAATAACATCTGAAATTTCATCCAAAGTATACAATTTCCAATCTTTTGGAAATTTTTGAGTCCTTCCAGGTGAAATTTTTAGAACTTGTTCAGATTCTGACAATGTGTGACTTCATTATACTCAACTATTAAGCCATTTTTTAGATTCAAAGATCAGAGCGAATCCCTATAAATCGCCTAAATTCATAACATCTATTGTCTGAAAAGATTACTTTTGAAAAGCTAAAAAATCACTATTGGGGAGCAGCTGATATTCTTAGAGGAGGCCTTGATGCAAATGAATACCGACAACCAATCATGACATTACTCTTCTTAAAAAGACTAAATGATCAATTTGAAGAAAAAGCTGAAAATCTAGAAAAACAAGGCAAGTCAAAAAAAGCATCTTGGGAAGATCCTGATTATCATGCATTCTTTGTTCCAAAAGAATCTAGATGGGGAGAACTCTCAAAAACATTTGAAAATATTGGTGAGAAAATTGACAAGGCTTCTGCAGCAATCGAACGAGCAAATCCCATCCTTGAAGGAGTACTTACAAACATATCCTACAATGACAAGAAAAAATATTCTGATGAGGATCTTTTAACACTTGTAAATCACTTTAATGAATATAGATTAAGAAATTCTGATTTGGAAAATGAAGATATTTTTGGTCAAGCTTATGAATATCTCTTAGAAAAATTTGCAGATTCTGCAGGAAAAAAAGCAGGAGAATTCTTTACACCACGTGAAGTTGTACAATTACTAGTAGAAATTTTAGCACCCACTCAAAAGATGACGATATGTGATCCAACTTGCGGTTCAGGTGGAATGTTAATTTGGTCTCGTAAGTATGTTCAAAAACACAAAGGAAACCCAAAAAACCTTTCTTTGTATGGACAAGAAAGAAATTTTGGAAATTATGGTATGTGTAAAATGAATATGATTTTACATGGAATTGAGAATTTCAGAATTGAGCATGGAAATACATTGAGTAACCCTCTATTTGTTGAGGATGGAAAATTAATGACCTTTGATAGAGTTGTGGCTAATTTCCCCTTTAGCATGGATTGGGATAACACACTTGCTACAAAAGATGAGTATGGTAGATTTGAATATGGAGTTCCACCATCTAAAGGAAAAGCAGATTTTGCATTTATTCAACACATGTTTTTCTCATTAAACAAGAAAGGAAAACTAGCTGTAGTTTGTTCACAAGGTGTTTTGTTTAGAGGTGGAGTAGAAGGTGATATTCGCAAAAACTTTGTTGAAAATGACAAGATTGAAGCAGTAATTGCATTACCTTCCAATCTATTTTTTGGAACAGGAATTCCAGCTTGTGTACTTGTTCTAAACAATGACAAACCAAAGGAAAGAAAAGATCATGTTTTGTTTATCTATGCTGCAAAAGATTTTCTTGATTTGAAGAAACGTGATATTTTACGTCAAGAAGATATTAAAAAAATAATTTCAGCATATGAGAATTTTGATGACATTGACAAGTATTGTCATAAAGCACACAAAGACGAGATCGTTGAAAATGAATACAATCTAAACATTCCAAGGTATGTTGATATTTCTGAACCTGAAGAAGAAATTGATATTCAGGCAACCATTGACGAACTCAAAAAATTGGATAAAGAAAGAGAGAAAATTGAAGCCAAGGTTAATGCTGATCTTAAAGAATTAGGATTTAAGATTTAGATTGAAAGCAAAACCAGGATACAAATTAGTAACTAATTTTTTTAAAAAAGAAATAGAAATTCCTGACAATTGGGATTATCTAAAATTCAATCAGGTAGTAAAAATTAATCCTTTGACAAAAATTGATGAAGATTATGTACCGTACATTCCTATGGATGCAGTAGATACTAAAAAACCCAATCTTAAATATTTTGAAGAAAGAAAATTATCTGAAAATTCTAGTCTCTCAAAATTTCAAGAAAATGATGTATTATTTGCAAGAATCACTCCAAGTACAGAAAATGGAAAAACCTGTTTGATAAAAAATTTCAAACGTAAGGGAATTGTATCATCAGAATTAACAGTTCTAAGACCCTCTGATAAAGTTCTTCCAATCTATTTGTATTATTATGTTAAAAATCATAGATTAAGGCAATTTGCAATTTCACAAATGATGGGTTCCACAGGTAGACAACGAGTTCCCGATTATGTTTTTAAACGGGATCTTGATTTTGATTTACCTCCATTAAAGGAGCAAGAAAAAATTGCTTTTATTCTTTCAAACATTGAAAATCTAATTGATTTGTATGATAAAGAAATCACACAAACTAAAAGTTTGAAACAATCCTTGATACAACAATTACTTACAACAGGAATAGATCATGAAGAATTCAAAACTATACAATTTCTGCCTAGACATTTATCAGTCAATATCCCTTCAGAATGGAAATCCGATATTTTAGAAAATACATTGAAACGAAAACCACAAAATGGCATAACCAAAAAATTAGACATGTATGGTTCTGGAGTTCCTATAGTGGAAATTGATTCTTTATGTAAAAGTGATTTTTTTGTTGATGATACATCTCTTCGAAATATCCAATTAAATGATGATGAAATTAAAAATTATTCATTAATGACTGATGATTTTCTAATAAACAGAGTTTCAAAGGTTAGGGGTGGCTCTGGTTTGATAGCTTTAATAAAAAATCCTAAAAAATTTGAAGTTTTTGAAGGAAATATAATACGTTTTAGTCTAGATGAAAAAATAATTCTACCTGAATTTTTTGAATTTTTTTCAAAAACATTTCTTTATAATAATTATATTCAATCCACATGCAAAACAACCACGTTGACAAGTCTAGATCAGGATATCATTTTCAAAATTCCAATTTTAATTCCTTCATTAAATGAACAAAAAAAAATTATTGAAATATTATCCAATATTACTTCTAACATTATTGATTTAGAATCTAAAAAACTCTATCTTGAAAATCTCAAAAAAGGTTTAATGCAAAACCTCCTAACAGGAAAGATGCGTGTAAAAATATGATTTTACAAGGACATGGGCCTGAATGGGAGCAATCAGAAAAACCGGCCTTGGAACAGCTAATTCAGCTTGGATTTGAGTACAAAAACAAGGCAGATTTGGATAAAACACGTGAATCTGAACTTGAACCACTTCTAATGGATAGGCTAGAGCAGGCAATTTTGAAACTTAATCCATGGATTGATGAATTTGGCATTGAGGATGCAATAAGACAATTCAAGAAATTTGATACAAATATCCCAATTGATGCAAATGAAATTGCTCATGCCCGAATTATTGGACTATCAACTGAACAACTAGAACCAATTACTGTTATGCAAGATTTAGGTGATGGCAACAAACCACATACTGTGAAAATTATTGATTTTGATAAACCTGAAAACAATGACTTTCTTGCAACAAATCAGTTTTTTCTTAAAGGATACAAAGAAGATATTTTACCTGATATTGTTATTTTTGTAAATGGGATTCCTCTTGTAGTAATTGAATGCAAATCACCATTCGTTTCAAATCCAATTAATGAAGCAATTACCAATAATTTAGCTAGATATCAACAAAGAAAGACAGGTTTTGAAAGATTATTCTATTATACTCAAATTCTAGTTGCAACATGTGGAACTCAAGCAAGATATGCACCTACATTTGCATCCGCTCATCATTACAAAGAGTGGCGAGATCCTTATCCGTTAACTGATGATGATATTGAACAAAAATTTGGACGTTCAAGAAAACAAGAAATCTTAATTGGTGGAATTCTGACGAAAGAGCATCTATTAGAGTTAATCCGAAATTTTACTGTATATCAAACTGAAGAAAACAAAAGAATCAAAAAGATTGCAAAATATCAACAATTCAGAGCAGTTCAAAAAACTATTCATAGAATTGATTCAGGAAAAACTCCTGTAGAAAAAGGTGGAGTAATTTGGCATACCCAAGGATCAGGTAAATCACTTACAATGTTTTGGCTTGCATTGAAGCTTAAACGAATCTATGGAAATCCTACAGTAATGATAGTAACTGATAGAAAACAGCTAGACAAACAAATCCACAATACTTTCAAGGCTTGTGGTTTTCCAAATCCAATTCAAGCGAAAGGACGAGAAAATCTTAAAGAAATCATTGAAAATAATAGGGGAAAAACCATTATGAGTACTGTATTCAAATTCCCTTTCTTCAAAGATGGGGAAGCCTATGCAGTATCCGAGGAATCTTGTTTTGTGCTAGTGGATGAGGGACATCGTTCACAATATGGTCTTACAAATGCTGCCATGCGTGCAGCCCTGCCTAATGCCATTTTCTTTGCCTATACAGGCACACCTTTGATGAAAAATGCCAAAACTCAGGATAAGTTTGGTTCTTACATTGATACATACAAAATAACTGAATCAGAAGCTGATGGTGCAACATTACCCATCTACTATGAGAGTCAATTCAGCGATATGCATGTTCAAGGTGAAACAGTTGAAAAAAGATTTGAAAGACTGACTAAAGATGTTGATGAAAAAACTCGAGAGCTTGCAAGAAAAAAATATGCAAACAAGACTGCACTAGCAGCAGCACCTGATAGAATTAAACGAGTTGCAGATAAAATTGTTGAACATTATGAAACACATGTTAGACCAAATGGACTCAAAGCAATGATTGTGGCTCCATCCAGAGCAGCTGCGGTACTTTACAAAGAAGCACTAGATGATCTGAAAGCTCCTGATTCTAAAATTATAATGACTTCGATGCCAACTGATAAAAAATATGGTTGGGATAAATACGAATTAACTGAAGGTGATAAAGAACGATATGAAGAACGATTCAAACTTCCAATAGAAGACGAAGGATTATCCATTTTAATTGTAGTTGATATGCTGCTTACAGGATTTGATGCCCCAATTCTTCAAGCATTATATCTTGATCAAGGATTAAAAGAGCATACACTACTTCAAGCAATAGCTAGAGTAAATCGACCATATGGAGATAAAAAAACACACGGATTAATTGTTGATTTTTGGGGAATCTCTGAGAATCTAGCTGCAGCATATCAAATGTATGATGATGCAGACGTTCAAGAAATTCTAAAACCCCTTGATGATGCACACAGACAATTGAAACTTCGTTATGCCAAAGTAATGTCTCATTTTTACAATGTTGAGAAAAATGATCTTGATGGATTAATTGCGGTCTTAACTCCTGAAGACGTACGAGAAGAGTTTGAACATGATTTCCGAGAATTCTCAAAATTCATGGATTTAGTATTGCCAGATCCTGAAGCACTAAAGTATCAAAATGATTTAAGATTTTTAGCAAAAACTAGAGCAGCTGCTAGAACTGCCTTTTATGATGAAAATTTGAGTCTAAGGGAGATAGGTGAGAAAGTCAAAAAACTAATCAAAGAAAGCATTCAGGCAGAAGAATCAGTCCAGCTTATCCCTCCAACAAAAATTGATAACAATAATTTCCTCAAGCTAGTCGAGTCTTATGGCTCTACTAAGACACGTGCAAGCGTAATTGAGAAGAAAGCACGTAAGGTAATTGAAGAGAACGAATCCAAAAATCCTGCCTATTACAAATCACTTAGGCTTAGATTAGAAGAAATTATTGAGCAATTAAAGCATGCCAAATTTGAAGATGCAAAATCATTTAATCAATTACAAGGGTTACTAACAGAATTATTCACTGAAGAAGAAAAATCAAAATCAATTGGATTTGATACTAAAGTAAAGTTTGCAATTTTTAGTAGTCTTGAGAAAGTCTTTAACAAAGAACAGGCAAAGAAACTTACCTTTAAAATCTCTGATAGTATTGAACCTCTACAAGTAATAGAATGGAGTAAAAAAGAAAATATTCAAAAAGAGATGAGAGTAAAAATTAAGGATATTTTGTATGATCAAGATTTAGATGCAGAACAAGTTCAGACTCTTGCAGTAGAGATAGTTGATTTAATGAAGGCGAATGAATGATGAATTATGTCACATTAGGTAAAACAAAAATTCCATACAAAGTAATTCAAAGTAAAAGAAGAACAACTGAGATACTAGTAGATAAATCTGGAGTACAAGTATTAACATCTAAAACTAAAAATGATAAAACAATTCATGACACTATCCAAAATCATTCGAGGTGGATTTTTAAAAAACAATTACAATTACGAGATTATATTCCATCTCAAATTACATTCAAACATAAATCAAAACTACCACATCTTGGTAAATGGTATTTTCTAGAAATTAAAAAATCGACTTCTAATTCTTTTGAATTCAAGAACGGAAAATTTAATGCTAGTTTAAAAAATCCCACAAAGAGTAATATAAAAAAATTATATTTAGATTGGGAAAAACAAAAAGCAACATCATTTCTTAAAAAACGAATTGAAAAGCATTCAAAATCAGCAAAACTTATTCCATCAAAAATTATAGTAAAACAACTCAAAACAAAATGGGGTGGAGTAAGCAAAAAAAGAACTCTAACTATTAATCAAAAATTAATTCGAGCTCCAGGAAAAATAATCGACTATGTAATTCTTCATGAATTATGTCATCTCAAAATTCCAAATCATGGGCAATCATTTTGGAATTTACTTGGTGGGAAAATGCCTGATTTTGATAGAAGAAAATTATGGTTAAAGACCAATCAATATTTGTTAGAATAAGAGAAAAATCCACAAGGGTGATAAGTCCTCATGGAACGCAATTTAAAATGCGTAATACGGTATCTACTATTGCATTCATACTTTAATAATCTTAATCTGCCCAATTAATCCACGCCTAACTAACTACCCTAGGGGGTGAAAACTTTATAAAGAATGACTGTGAAGTTAAAGTGCTTAAGAGGCGTAATACGGTTAACGCAAACAGGCTGATAACCTGTGACTCACTTGTGGGTTTGAGTGTTCGAATCACTCCTTAAGCGTCCCAAAAATATGAACGCTGAAGAAACGATTGAAACACTTGCGGAATTGCTCCAACTAGGTAACTTAACAAGTAATGAATCAAAAGCATTACTGTCTATAGCCATTACTAAGGAAACTAGGCCTTTAGACGTTGCCAGAAATAGCAAATTATCTACATCTAAAATCTATGAAACAATGAATTCTTTAGTTGAAAAAGGATTCTTAGAAAAGAAAGGAAAAGAGTATGATTTTGATATTGAAACTCTTTCTATTCTTAATGAAAAATTCAAGAGACGTGTAACTCAGTTTGGACAATTTATAGAAAATCTTTCTCAAAATTATCCTGAATCAGAAGAATCTATTGCAAGACAACTTGAACCTGTGATAAAGAATTTAGGATATTCAATTAATTTTAATCATCGACTTGATACCAATAAAAATGTCTTACGTAATCTTCCTGTCAACATTAGATCTAAATTTAGAAAATTCCAATTCCCATGGATTGTATCAGCTACCTCTGATACATCTGGAATAACTGTTGGTGTTGTAATATTCAGCTCTAGATCTTTACCTAGTGGTACTGCGCCTAATGAATTGTTCATTTTACGTGGATTATTGTCTGAATATCAATTTGATCATACATATTTTTTATCCTCTGAAATACCTAAATCATTTAGAGAATTTTTTTATCGTGTAAATCATATTTCATTATCTAATAATTACATTTCAGAACTATCTCAAAATCTTGACACTCTTGATTTAAAATGGAGACAATCAAAACAAAGTCTTGAGCAACTTGAAAAAAATACTGATGATATTTATCAATCACTTAGTCATTTAACTAGTAATCTTCTCCATGTATCATATGGGATAAAGAAAATATTGCCTGAAAAAGTTTCTAATGATATTATCATAAAATCTTTTGAAGAATTATCTTCTAGACTTGAAGCTGATCTAAAAGCACTTACCGAATCTCATCTTGATGTAAAATTAGAATGTAAAGATTTACAGCTTGATCTACTTGAAGAACATGAATTACCTAGCAATGAAGAACTAAATGAAATTTCTAATAGAATCGCATCCATTCGAAATGCTATTGATCTAATTGATAATGAGGTTGATGTTTTAGATAACGAAATAATTGAACTATTGAGGGGAGACACTTATGCAAATCTAGGATTTATTGCAAATCCTTTTGTTTTTACCATTCCTGTTGAAAACCATCTTGAGATTATTGGTCAAAATGACTCTATTTTACAACTACGTGAATTTTTGACTTCTATTTCTAATGAGACAAATTCTAAGAATGTCTCATTCATTGTAGATACTCCAGGCATGGGTAAAACACATCTGATGAAATTTTTCTCTAATGAAATTAATTCTGAAAAAATTCCTAATTCTGTAGGGTTATTCATTAGATGTAGACCTGGCGGTGATGTAATTTCATTACATAATGAAATTAGTATTGCAATTCAACAATTGCCCACATCCAAAATTAAAACTGGATTATTAGCAATTCTTAATAAAACTGAACCACCTGGCACAATCAATCAACTACTATCATTACTAAGAAATCTTTCTCAATTTTCATATGATCTAGGAAAAAAAGGATTTGTCTTATTCCTTGATGAATTTGAAAATCTATTAACTTCTGGATTACAATTATCTACTTCAATTACTCAATTACAACGTCTTGTTCAGGTTCCACATATTGGATTTGTAATTGTTGTAAGACGTGATTATTGGAACAAGATCTACAAAATGAAAAATTTTGTTAATGAGTCATCTTATGAAAAAATTAATCTTCAACCTTTTGATTATGCATCTACAGAAAAACTGCTTAACAAAAGATTATCTGATTACAGTGTTGGAAGTGAAGTAAAAATAACCTTCTCAAAAACTGCTCTTAAAACAATTACTGATAGAAGTAAAGGTAATGTCAGAAAGATCCTAACTTTAGCTAGAGATGGATTTAATGCAGCTGTAAATTCAGACAAAAACATCATAGACCTAGATTCAATTGTAGAAACACAAACAACATTAGATGACATTCGCCATGACAGTAATTCTGTAACCGAATTACATTTGAAAGAAAAGGAGGTGAAAGAATAAGGTGTATAACGAAAAATCAAGCAAATTGAAGAGTTCAAAAGATAGAGAACATGGAAATCAACTTCTATCTGAATACAAAGCAGTTATGATTAATAATAATCTGATCTGTCAACTTGATACATTCAAGGAAGCATCTTCCCCTAGATATGGCCTTTAATGTACGATATTTAGACAGTGATTTGTATTCAGGTCCAAACAATACGCTTGCAGTAAATGCTGTTAGAGTGTATTATGATGGAAAACACTATGATCTACCACAAGTAGTACCTACTAAAGTAGAATTGGATTATGCTGATCAAATAGATCAACCGCTTACAAATCCAATCTATCAGTATATCTACAAACCTCGTAACATAGAATCACTAAGAGATCCTGAAACTGTTGTTAGAGAGACGAACAAATACAGAAGATATCTTGCTAGGTATGGGCCATTGGGAGATTTTTACTTACAATCATCCAAGGAAAATCAATTACCTAACGGTCTTAGAAATATAGTAAATCAAATTCAGTTTAATGCAGGAGCAAAATTCATTTCTGATTTGGAACCTAATAGGGAACAAACAGTACAAAGTTTTGCTCAACAAATCACTGCTGCTGAAAATCGATATCCTGACAACATAGTTGTGCCAACAATAGATATTGAAACACAGCAAACAGGAAGATTTGGTGAAAAACTTGATTGGGCCATTGATCATGGCTGCAAAAAAATCAATGTAATCTCTAGAGCTATTAGACCAAACATCAGTAACTGGATTGATCTTAGTAGATCAATTCACAAGAAGAATGTATGGATTAATGCCATAGGCATACTTCCAAGATATCATATGACTTCTAGAATCTCATCCATATCTGCAGCATTCCTGTTTGGAGTACATACTGCATCATTAGCAGTTCCATGGAGAGGTTCAGAAAATGCAATGCCATACATATTCAATCCAAGAACCCACACATTCAATCTTGATGCAAATGTAACATATCCACAAAGTAGGACAAGTTCAGTAGAGTCAATGAGCAATGATCTAATCATTGCAAGACGGCATATACTAGGCCACACCTACTTTGATGACTACGTTGCAAGAAGACAAGGTCTACAAAATACTCTAGATTCCATCGCGTAAAGGATGTGATTCCAAAAACTCATCTATTTTTTTTTCCATTTTTTTTGTTCTAGCTCTAACTAGTTTTTCACAATATGTCTCTTGAATTCCCTCAACAACACGGTCTCCTTTGATACAGTGAAGCTTTTGTTGAACTTCTAGTGGGCATTTTACACAAATTTTCTTCCTATATTCCCAATTGTATTGCTCTAGGGCATCTTGTAGTTTTGCACCTGAATCATGCCATTTGTCCATTTTTTTCTCAATGATAACTGACAAGATCCTTGTACTTTCTGATCCCTGATTATAGATCTGTTGATCCACGAAGTTTAACCTGAGGTTACTAATTTTAATCAACTTGAAAATTTTATTCCTGAAATTTAATCTGATTTAAAAAAATCATTATCTTTCTCTACCAAAGATGTGTAGTATGGTTTTTCACTAATCTTTCTTTTTTGAGATACAGTAGTGGTAATTTATGAATTTAAAAGCATCAGTAGAAATTGATGGTATATTATTCAATCAAAATAGCTGGCTTGAAAGGCCTTGCATGTCTTGCTTTACCTTTTGGATCATAAATGTCGCTATTTGATTCAGAATACACTTGTATCTCTACTCCGAATTCCTTTTTGCCAATGCTAAATAGTTCTGATTTTAAGAACTCTTTCTCATCAAAGCTTTCAGATTCAAGCTTCATTTGTTTAATTTCCTCAGACTCTGAATGCAAATCCTTGATTGTCTTTTGCACAAAGTCTGGCATCTTTTTGGCATCTGCAGTTTCAGGATCTGCAATGAGCTCCTTCATCACAACTCCCATGTTGTTCTGTCCACCTACCATTATACTCAACATCTTGCGATAGATTTTGGATTTTGCGCTATCAGAGTTTACATAGAGCACAATTTTCTTTGGAGTAATCTTTGTAACTTTGAGAATGTTTGCAATGTCATCTATTGTAGATTTTAAGAAATTCTCTGACTGGATTGAAGTGGCATCAACATCCTCTTTAGAGTATGCAGGCCATGATGATTTTGATACTAATTCATTATTCCCAAGCTTCTCCCACATCTCTTCTGCAATGTGTGGTGCAAATGGAGACAGCATTGCAACTCGTGCAGAATTTATCTGGTGTAATATTCCTGAAACATTATCACGTTCTTTAGCTTCTACTCTTTTGGCATACCAGCTCAAATCAGATTCAAATGAAAATAAAATATCATGTAGAGCCTCACGCAGTCTCATCTTCTCAACTGCCTCAGTGACTTGGGAAATCATTCTCTGAGTTTTAGATAAAATCCACCTGTCTTCTGCTTGCAGCTCTGAAACAGGCTCGTTTTTGAGCCTAGAGCACTCATCAAGAAGTGATGCAAGCTTGCTCTGAATGCCTGAAACTGATTCCATGTTAAAATCAGCATCTTGCAGTAATTCGGCTGATGAAATTATTGCAAGTCTAATCGGATCTGCACCGTGGTCTTTGATTGCAGTTCGCAATGGAATGATATTTCCCATGCTCTTTGACATTTTAGCGCCATCCATCATCACACTACCATTAACTACGATTTCTTGCGGCCAGTATTTTTTCTCAAAGATTGCAACGTGGTTTAACACAAAAAACGACAGATGGTTCTGAACCAAATCTCTACCTGAATGTCTAGAATCAACTGGATAGAAATATTGGAATTCTTTCTTCATTGTATTGATGACATCTTCAGATAACTTTGAAGTACTAGCAGCTAGTGCAACATCTCCCTTGTCTAACAAAACATAATCAAAGAACTCTCGAGTTAGATTCTCAGGCTGTACAGTTCCATCATTTACAAATCGTGAAATTGTATAGTATGCCATGTAAATTACTGAATCTGACAGTGATTCGACAATCCAGTCCTTGTCCCACGGAAGCTTTGTTCCAAGTCCTTGTTGCCTTGCACAAGCTCGCTCGTGCAGCCAATCAATCACTTCAATAAACTCTGTCTTGATGTTGCTTGGCAGAATGTTCATCTCATCAAAACAATTGCGAGCAAGCTCCTTCCATGATTCATCCCCGTAATTGAGAAACCACTGGTTGTTCAATATTTTCACGACACACTCTGCTCCACATCTGCAACGCACAGGAGAGTTTTCAAGTACTGGGAATTTTTCTAGATGTTTATTTTCTTGTAACCATACTCTTACCTTGTCTCGTCCAAATTGTACTTTTTCGTTGTTGAACTGCCCGCACTTTTCATTTAGTTTTCCGTCTGTAAACTCTTTGAGATACAACTCTTTTGTGGCCTCTTCTAGTTTGGAATCTGCCTGGTCTGACACCCCTAGTTTCTCGCAAATGTCTTTTGCAGGAATTGCCCCATATCCTTCTGTAACTATGATTGGTATAGGCTCAATTTTAGAGGCAATTTCGTGATTTTTGGCCTTTAAATCCATCAATGCCTGATAGTCCTTTGGCGCATGTGCGGGAACTGACATTACAAGACCTGTTCCCATGCTGGGCTCTACAAAGTCAGCAGGCAATATTGGAATCTCTGCATTATTATGCAATGATACAGCTGACTTTCCAATCAGTTCAGTTCCTGGAATATCTCCAATTATTGATACATCTTTTTCAAAGAATTCAATTTTATGTGCACACTCTTCTGAAATAATCCATGTCTCATGATCTACTGTAACTTTTTTGTAAACAGTATTTGGATTGACCCATAGATTTGTGATTCCAAAGATTGTCTCAGGTCGTAATGTTGTAATTGGAAATACAAATTCGCCAAACTTGAATTTGACTAGGAAATTTTTATCATCAATTTTTGGTTCCACATCTCCCATTGTATCATGTTGGGACACTGGATTTTGATCCTTGGGACACCATCCTACTGGGTGAGACCCTTGAATGATTCTGCCGTTTTCTTTGAGTGTTGTAATCTGCCACTCGATAAATTTCTGATATCCTGGAACAATAGTTGTGAATTCTCGTCTCCAGTCAATAGAGTAACCCATCTCAATCATTCCAGATTTTATCTCTTCATGGAAATAGTCTGCAATCTTTATTGGCTCGACAAATGTCTTGATGTCTTCTTCAGGAACATGGTAAATGTTTCTTAGTCCGTCAAGGATTTCTTTTTCTCCTTTCTCAATTCTTTTTGCCATGCCAAGTACTGGAGTTCCAGTATAATGGAATCCCATTGGGAACAATACGTTATACCCTTGCATTCGATAAAATCTTGCATGAACATCAGCTAGAGTGTATGTTCTTCCGTGTCCGATGTGTTGCGGAGAGTTTGGATACGGATATGCAACTGTAATGAATTTTTTTGGTTTGTCGTTTGGATTTGTCTCAAAGTCTTTTGATTCGGACCACTTGTTTCGCCATTTAGTTTCTATCTCGTTCCAGTTTATCATTATATCATCCTAAAATCATTGATTTTGCTTTGGCTATTGCCTGCTCTTTTTTAGATGTGTCTTTTCCTCCACCTTGGGCAAATTTAGCATCCCCACCACCAGAACCCCCAAGAATTGAGGCTATTTCCTTGGCAATTTCGCCTGCATTCACGCCTGATTGCTCTCCTGCATATACCATGACTCGAATAGTTGGCCCTGCCTCAAAGATTCCACAAAATGCAGCAGTGCCGTCCTTGGCAACTAGCTTCTTTCCAAAGTTCTGATGGAAGTAATCATCATAATTCTCACTAGATGTAAAACACAGTTTTCCGTTTGTGCTGATTCCATCTGGTTCAACTGATTGGCCAGAAATTATCTTCTCTAAGAGTACAGGAATCTGCTCTCTTGCTTTTGCCTTGTTTTCCTCGCGCTGTTTTTCTATCTGCTCTTTTTGTTTTGCCTCTTCAGCTTGTTTTTTGGATTCTTCTTCTTGCTGTTTTACATATTGGAAAGCTGTTGGACCTGATACAAACTCTAGACGAACCACACCGTCCTGAATTCTCTTGGTCTTTGTAATTTTGATTAACTCAATGTCTCCTGTCTTCTTTACGTGTGTTCCACCACAAGCTTCAACATCTTGATCCTCAATTGATACAATTCTTACTGACTTTACTGGAACAACACCTCCCTGATAAATTCTAAATCCATATGTCTGCTCTGCAGTTCCTCTGTCATAGTAATCGATGTTTACTGTAAGGTTTTGTTTTACCATAGAGTTTGCAGCTTCTTCGATTTGTTTTACTTGATCATCAGTTAATGATGAGTGGTGTGTAATGTCTAGTCTTGCATGATCGTCTTCTTTGAATGCAGAGTGCTGCCAAATCCATGAACCCAAAATTTTTCTTGATGATGCGTTTAGTATGTGAGTGCTGGTATGATTCTTTGTAATGTTTGCACGGCGAGTCTCATCAACTTTGCATGATACAGTCTCTCCTTCTTTTGGAACCCCTCCTTGTAATTGGTGAACGATAATGTTTGCGTGCTTGTCTACGTTTATGACTTTGAATCCTGCAATGCTTCCATAGTCTGGCTCCTGTCCTCCACCTCTTGCATAAAATGAAGTTCTATCTAATACCACTTGGTCATCAAATACCTTGAGAACTTTTGCCTCAAACTCCATAGGGTCGTCTTTGTAAAACAGAGTGTCTGTCTCTGGCAACTCTTCTAGTGGAAGTTCTGCAATTGCCTTTTTCTTTTCAGACTGGTGCAAATCAGATAGTTTTGAATAAAATTGTGATGGGATTTCAGAAATTGCATTGACCTCTTTGAGGTATTCAGGCGTGATTCCATCTGATTCGTAGAGTGTAATGAGCTCATCCACGCTTGGCACTCCTTTCTCGCGAATCTTTTCTGCCTTTTTCTTCATGTGGACTTTGGATTCCTCATACCTTGCAGATTCCAGCTTGAGAATCTTCTTTACGTCATCTCTTTTCTCGTCAAGCTCAGGATAGGTGTCCTTGAGATAGTCAATGTGAGTGTCAATCAAATCATCAATGTCTAGTTTTAGATTCAGGCGATTAATTGTCCCGTTGATTCTTCGCAACATCATTCTAAGATTGTATCCACCACCAACATTGCTTGGCAGTGCTCCATCTGTGATTGCAAAGATTAGAGTTCTGAGATGATCTGCAATAAGATAGACTCCCTCAAGTGGTGTGATCATTTTGTTTAGCTGCTCTTCTGTAATTCCTGCATTTTTCACTGCAAGACGTCTTACAACGTTTAGATCATCGTAATGATCAATCTCTTTTGCAATTTCTGTAAAGTATTTTCTCAAAATTTCAGAGTCTGAATCGATTCCAACTTTTTCAAACAACTTCTGATTAATTGGACCAAAGCAGCAATCATAAGCTGTTGGTGTTCCCATTGTAATCCATGCAAATCTCTCAAGGCCTGCACCCATGTCTATAACTCGCTGATCAAGTGTTGTGTGCTTTCCAAGATCTCCTTGGAATTCAGTAAACACTGCGTTTCCAAGCTCCAATCCTCTTACAAAGTATTCAAGTGACGGACCAAAAGAGCCACCGCCTGCCCACACGTCTTCAACAAAAACAACCTCTTCTTTTTTAATTCCAAATTGGTTTGTAAGTAATCTAAAATCCAAATCAACACATTCGTCTTTCCAGTATCCTCCCAAATCAGGAACACTGTGCTGTCCAATCATGCAGAAACTTGAGAAATGTCTTCCTGTAACTCCAACGTTTTCCAGGTCTTTGAAACGCAAACAGGTCTGTGGAACAACTAGCGGGTTTGCAGGAAATTCAAAAACAACCTTGGAGCCCATCACTCTTTGAAAGTCAACAACTGATGCAATTGTAAAAAACAAGTCGTCTCGCCATCTACAAACAACCGGGTATCTGGAAACTGAAGTGTGATTGTTTTTTACAAAAAACTCTTCGACCTGCTTCCAAGCTTGCGTATAGTCAAATCTCTTGCTTGTTGGAGGCTCGCCAATGAAAGAATATGTGTCAGTACCATCATCTGGACACAAGTTTCTATCGGCATTCAGAGTCCAAAAGAATCTGCCACACTTACTGCAAGATTTTCTGACAAATCCTTGCTCTTGGAATAGTTTGACATTATAGTATTTTTCAGGATCTGCTGAAAATTCTTTTAGAATCTCTTTTTTATCCAACGAAAAGCCTGCTAGAGACCGATATTAAGAATTACCGCATGCTGATTGTGAAATTTGAGAACATAAAACAAATCTCAAGATGAATGTGACAATCAACTCAAATGATAAATAAAGATCTCACGATAAAAAGTACGGTGCGAGAGATTGAGAAAGATTGAGGTTATTTGCTATGATCAGCAAAGTCAAAGTATCGAATTTACTTTTAAAAAATACAAAATTCCGTTTCATTCAGAACTAACAATGTCAGATAATCAAAAATTATTGCGATACACCGGAATCTGTCCGGACTCGCTTGCAAACGCATTGACCAACGAATTAAATAAAATAATTGATACTCGAACAAAAGATCTCTATGTCACAAGTTTTGTAATCGAAGCTACGTTATCTGACTACATTTCAAACTATGTCAAAGAACTTGAAAAAAAGCAAGTCAAAGTCAAAAAGAAAAAACTGATAGAAGAATACGAGTCCATCATTGAACCAAGCGTAAAATTCAACAAAAATCTTCTTTTCATGATTGTTATTGCTGCAAGCGTTGCAGTTGTTGGATTGTTTGCAAACAATGCTTCTTTGGTTATCGGTGCAATGCTGATTTCTCCTTTGTTGGGACCAATTTCCGCTTTTTCATTTAACACCGCTGTTGGCAAAACAGACAAAATGTTCAAGTCATTTCTTTCAGGAATTGTTTTATTAGCAGCAGTAATTGGCACAGGTGCACTACTGACATTTATTGCAATTCAGTTTACTGATTTGCCATTGACTAACGAGATTTTATCAAGAACTGAAATGTCTCCAGTGTTCTTGGCAGTTGCAATTGCACTTGGATTGGCAGGTGGGATAGCACTTTCTACAAACATTCCTGGAATTCTTGTAGGTGTAGCTATTGCAGCTGCTTTGGTTCCTCCTGCAACTGTTGCAGGTATTGGAATTGCTTTGTGGGATTTTGAGATATTTTTTAGTGCGTTTACACTTACTGCGGCAAATATTATCGGACTTGTTTTGGGCATGATGGTTGTCTTTTTCGTTGGCGGGGTCACTCCAAGAAAATTCTATGAAAAGGAAAAGGCCCAAAGACACATGATAGTTACAATATCTATTTTCATTGGGCTGAGTATTTTGTTAGGCTTTTTGTCTTTGAAACCAGAAATCTAAAAATTTCATACAAGATTCCTATCAGATGCAATGATAAAATCCACGGATATTTGCAGGATGTTGAGAATTCTCAATTAATAATACATTAAATACACTACATGACTCCATCTATTCATGTTTGGAAGAAAACCTACTTTGAAAGAAGGCACCGCAGTTTTCTCTGTTAAGAAAAATGGGGAATTCAATGACTTTGTCTTTGGCATAGTAACTGGTGTTGATGGAAGAAAGGTAGGTGTCAACGGGGTAATTGTAAATCCCATTGGACTGAAAAACAAAATTGCTCAAGGAAAGACCGGTGAGCGCTCAAGAGAAATTCTTGAACACCCAAACCCTGACAATGTTGTGTTGGCATTGGTGTATAGAGTCGAGCATGAAAATTTTGCCGAAGTGCTAGATCTTGATGTTGACAAATGTGATATCATTCCTCCAAAAATTTATGCAATGCTTGATGGTTGGATACGAGAATCAATACCTGAATTCATCAATACTGTCTTGTCATTGCCAGAAGGTTCTGAAAGGGATGAGGCAAAACGAGTTTTGAGAAACAGAATGGATACTCTAAGTGACAAAAATCTGAAAAGAACCCTGTATTCTGTTTGCAGAAGTCTGAAGATCTTGAATTAATTTCTGTTTTCAGGCGTGAGTTCTCCATAGTTTTATATTATCCAGTAAGAAAATCTCGATACAATGGAATATGTTTACGCTGCTTTACTTCTTCATAAACTAGACAAAGAAGTTAACGAGGCAAACCTCACATCAGTTGTCAAAGCATCTGGTGCTGAAGTCAATGAAGCCCAAGTTAAATCACTAGTTGCAGCCTTAGCCGATGTAAACATCGATGAGGCAGTTAAAGCCGCCCCAGTAGCAGTTGCAGCAGCAGCACCAGCCGCAGAAGCAGCAGCACCGGCAGCAGAGGAGAAGAAAGAAGAACCTAAAAACGAAGAAGCAGCCATGGAAGGATTGTCTTCCTTATTTGGCTAAACAACTTTTCTTTTATCAATTTAATTTTGTTAATCTTAATTACTTCTAGCTTGCACTTTGAATTGATTGGTTGATTTTTCTTTTCAAATAGATGGCTTCATTAGCATTTTAGATTATCTGGGTACGATAGCTTTTGCAGTTACAGGAGCTTCCAAAGCAATAGCACACAAGGCAGACATTTTTGGAATCATAGTTTTGGCAACTGTAGTTGGAGTGGGTGGAGGTGTAACACGTGATGTTATTTTTGGAAGATTCCCAACTGCATTCTCAGATCCTATCTATGTCTCATTGACTGTTGGAGTTGGAATTGTAATGTTCTTCTTGTTTGCAAAACTCAAAAAGAAGATGACTGTTTGGCTGGTCTTTGATGCAGTAGGACTGGGTGTATTTTCGATTCTAGGTGCATCAATAGCATATCAGGTAGTGGGATTGGAATTTCTTCCAATGCTGTTTGGTGGAATGATTACTGCAATCGGCGGTGGAATACTCAGAGATGTCTTTGTTCGAGAGATACCAATCGTGTTTGTAAAAGAGGTTTATGCAATTGCAAGTATAATTGGAATTGTCGTGTTTTATCTTGCACTTTCATCTGGTGTGGATGCACAGGTGTCCTCTGTAGTTGGAATTGTTGTAGGGACTGGAATTAGACTACTTGCAATGAAGTTTAACTGGAATCTGCCAAAGGTTAGAGAGTCAGTAGACTAGTGTTATAGTTTGAGTCTGCCTGACTCTAGTCCTTTCTGTACAATGTCAATCAAATCCTCGACACTGCAATTTCTTAGCGACTCTGGCATAGTCTGTGCATCATATGATTGAAATCGCCCAATCATCTTTTTTCGCACCACCATCTTTACAATGCCTGGTACTTCGTCATCGAACTTTTGGCTAATGTGATTTAGAATCTCATCAATCTTTTCTTGGTCCATTTTGATTCTTTACTAATAATTGGTGATAAAGTATTCTAGGCTATGATTAGTCTTTGAGAATTTATGCTGGGGTGTAGTCTTTTGCTTGGCCTGCAACTGCTCTTGCTTGTGCATCTGCTTTTTGCAAGATTTGCTCTTTTGTCTCATCTGTCATAAATCCAGATTCTACAGACAAAGAGCGTGCATACTGTGATGCTTTGGCAAGTATTTGTGAGATGTTGTCTGCAGTAACATATGCTGCCTCGATGGATAATGATACTGCTTCTTGGTGTGCTTGTGCAAAGGAATCTCTTATCTTCTCAACATCGATAATCATTTCTGCTTCTGCATACTTTAGACCATCTTCTAATGCTGAGTAAAGTGAAATTCCTGCCTCTACTGGCTTGATATCTAATTTACCTAAAATTGATGCTAATTTTTCATTGATTACTCCGCCTTTCTCTACTGGAGTACTGTCCTTTGCAATCCAGATTGTTCCTTGATCAATCTTTGTTGGGATTCCAGCTTCTTTGAATTCGGTAAGCATTGGTCCTGGTGCAATTCCTGTGTTTTTGGCAGGAACTACAATGTCGACACTTGCAATATCTCCGCCTCTTGCTGCCATCATGATTTTGTTTTTGGCAAGAAGGACGTTTAGCTTGAATGGTGACATGTCAGTAAATATGAACATGATCTGACCTTTCAAGTCATCAATCAGGTCTTTGATTCCTGGAACATCTAGTGTCTCAAGTGCTTTAGCTGCGACCTTGTCTTTGACACAGACAAACTCTACTTGTCCTTTCAATGTTTTTCTTAATGGTAAAATTTGAGTAGAACGAACTTTTCTCATTTGAATGATTGATACTACTTTGTATTTTTTTGGTAATTCTAATAGCTGCTGATACATCTGAGTTTTTCTTTTTGGATACTCTGTTCTATTTTCATGCATACTTCTTCTTGACCTCTTGAGCTTGTTTTACTGGTTTACCCATTGTTGTTTTAATCAAAATCTTTTTCATGTTTTTCTCGCCGTTTGGCAATTTCTTTTCAACTGCATTGAGAACTGCATGTGCGTTAATTGCCAAATCTGCATCTTCCATTGTTACATCCCCAATTTTAGCTGAAATTGAAAGTGATGCTCTTGTTCTTACTTTGATGCATGATCTGAATCTTTGCAAGAATGCTTCAATGGATGCATCAAAAGGAACTGGTGTTGGCATTTTTCCTCTTGGACCTAAAAGCTGACCCAAAGTCTTACCGACTGTTGGCATTACTTTAGTATCTGCCAAAAAGAAATCATATTTGTTAATGAATTTTCTAGATTCTCTTTTGTTAGTACCGAATTTTTCTAATTCTTCTGTTCCAATTACAGAGTCTGCTTTTGCAGCTTTTGCCTTTTGATTCATGTCTCCTGTTGCAATGATACATACTGTTGCTGGAGAACTTGTTTTTGGTAATTGAACTACTTCGTTAATTGCAAATCCTTTCTTTACATCAATATCTTTGAAAGTAATGATTAGCTCTACAGATTGTTTGAATTTCCTTTCCTTTGTTGAAGCTTTTGCCTCTTTTACTAGATCAACAAGCTGAGCGTCTGTAATCATTATGAAGCAATTCCTAGAAAACCTACTTAAAATCGTTTAGAGATTGGGTTTTTTGCCAATCATTTATTTTAAAAAATTACACATTTTCACCAAAATTATTACAAATAAGGTGAAAATAAGGCTGAAAACCTACATATATTAAATCAGAACCATGTTTTTCGATTAGGTTGCATCGTTTTGATGAATTAGATATGAAATTACTTTATGAATTGACAAATGACGGTTCTATCTCTGTTCCCTTACTATCCAAAAAACTTGGAATCAATGCTTCAGTATTGTATAGTCGAATTAAGAGATTGATGAAAAAGAAGCTAATCAAAAAATTCACTATTGAGATAGATGATTCTCTCTTGGGTATAGGAGTAAAAGCATCTGTTGGGATTAACCGAGATCCAAAACTCAAGGATTCTATTCATAAAAAATTGATGGAGACTTCTGAAATTGTCTCTATTTCTGAGGTAACTGGAAGATTTGATATCATGATTCAGGTTTATGCCAAGAATCTTGAAGCCCTCCACTCTATTGTAATTGAGAAAATTGGAAAAATTGAAGGTATTCAGAACACTGAAACCTTTGTAGAATTACAAAAAACCGATAAAAATCCTGTGTATCTTATCCAATAACTATTGGAATTTTTCATCCCACTTGCCTTCGTTAACTTCGGCAGTGATTTCTTTTGGAGTCTTGCCTTCTACTTTGACTCCTAATGCTAAACATGTTCCAATGACTGTCTTTGCAACTGATTTTAGTGAACTGGCATAAGATTTCTCAAGTTTTGTGTTTGCAACTTTGATGATTGAATCCATTGTTACATCCCCTGCCCATTCAGTACCTGATGCGCCTGAACCTTTCTGGATTCCTGCTTCTTTCATGATGAGTGCGGCAGCAGATGGAATTCCTATTTCAATATCATATTTTTTTGTATCAGTATCTACGATTACGGTTACTGGAACTTTCATTCCCTCAAAGTCTTTTGTTTTTTCATTAATTGAGTTGATTACTTCCATAATGTTTACTCCGAGTGGACCTAATGCTGGACCTAAAGGTGGACCTGCTGATGCTCCTCCGCCTGTAACGAGTGATGATACTTTTTGTTCTCCCATGTTAAATCAGACTCAAATTGAAAATTTAATCCTTCCTAAGCCTCAGTAGACAACTTTAGGTAGTTTGCGTCTACGGTGACTGGTAATTGATATGATGCATCTAGCAGAACTACTGTTGCCTCTTCCTTCTCCACATCAATTCTGGTAATTGTTGCTTTCATTCCCTTGAATGGACCTCCAGTGATTTCTACTATGTTATCTACTGCTAATTGTGAAACTGTTGATTTCTTGACTAGGTATCCTTCGATATCTTTGAATTCTAATTCTCCTCTTAATTGACCGCGAATATGTCTGACACCTTCAACTGCCAAGTATGCGTCACTTGGATTGATTGCCTCAACTACGACATATCCCTTTAGATCACTTACCCAAAATACTGATTGAATGTTAATTTGATTTGCATTGGCTTTTGCTTCTAATAATCTCATTACCACTTTCTCTTGACCTCCTGTGGTTCTAATTGCAAACAAGTGTGATTTGATTTCCTCTGACAATTTTATCTACCAAACGTAATTACTGAAAAGACAAACTGAATTGTAAAACCGATAATTCCTACTCCAGCTATCCCTAACAAAACGAGTCTAAGGTGTTGCTGATACTCATCTTTGTCCGGCTTTTTGGCCATTTTCATAGTGTTGGCCATGTTTTTCAAAGTCTGCTTTGGGTTCATTGCTGGAAATTAATAAGGTGTCTTTATATCTCTTATCTCATGGAACTGTTGGTTGCGTATCAAGATGACCCCGCAGGTCACAATATGGCAAAATATCTTTCAAAAGAAATGACTTTGGAAGGCGATGTTTTTCGTGGAAAATATTATGACCTTCTAATAATTCCAACCCCTGCAATTTCTGCTGATTGGTTGGAAGAAAAATATGATTATGATGGATTTATCTTTCTATCAAAACATGCCGCCGAATCCGGTGTACTAGCTTTGACTTGTCATAGCACTGGCAATTTCTCTGATGCAAAATTTGGTGGAAACAATAAACAAGTTGCAATTCCACATCCTGACTTTCAAAAATCATATCTTCAAACTTTAAAGAAAAACCAAGAGCAGTTTCCAGAATTCCAAATTACAATAGAGGCGACACACCATGGACCAACTGCACTAAACAAGCCCTGCATTTTCGTTGAGATAGGCACTACTGAAAAACAATGGACTGATGTTTCACTGTGCAACTCCGTTGCAAAACTTGTACACCAAGTACTCTCTGGAGAAATCCCCAAAAATCCTGTGGCAATATGTTTTGGTGGAACTCACTATCCTTCAAAATTTACAAAACAACTGCTTGAAGGAAAATATGCACTTGGAACAGTAACTCCAAAGCATGCATTAGATGATCTTGATGAGGAACTCTTCTCTCATATTATGTCTCAAAACAGTATGGCAAAATTTGCTTTGCTTGATTGGGCAGGTCTTGGACCAAACAAACAAAAAGTTCTTGACTTTCTAGAACAGACCAAACTTGAGGTAATCAAGCTTTGAATCTTGAGCAAAAAGTTTACAAAAAATTATTGCAAGTTCCAAAAGGCCAGATCACAACATATGGGGAATTGGCAAAGGCAGTTGGATTAAAAAATGGCCAGAGGGCAGTTGGAAAAATTATGAACAAAAATCCGTATCCTGTAATTGTTCCTTGTCATAGAGTAGTGATGTCTACTGGTAAAGTTGGCGGTTATGCATACGGTGAAAAAATAAAATCAAACATGCTATCCAAGGAAGGAATCAAAATTAAGGATGGTAAAATTTTGGACTGGGAAAATTCTGTTTATCGGTTCTAAGATTCTCTCTTAGCTTTTACTTCATCCATCAATAGTCTGAGGTGTGCTTTGTTTCTGACTGTGTTACCGCCGACTTTTTTGTAGAGTGCCCAGAATTCAGGATTAGTCAAATCTTTTCTGTCTTTTGCAATTTTCAATAATCGTCTCAATGAACGAACCTTTGCAACATAGACTTCTTTCTTACCTACTCTTGCTCCTTTTCTACCTTGTTTGGAACCTTGAGTTGTACCTCTTTTGTTTTTCTGAGCTTTCTTGTCATGTGCTCTTCCTTTTGATGTACCGGTAAATGACTTGATTCTGATTGTGTTTGCAGTAATTAGACTTCGGATGTTTTCTCTTGTGATTGCATCTGCAATGTCATCTAAATGATCAGTATCGAATCTGATTCTGTGAACTCCGACACCAGTAACTCTGGCTGCGAGTCTTTTTTTAGCTTTAAGATTTACTACCACTTGCACTCACTCTCGCATTAAAAATTTTGAATTTTTGTTCAACTGCTTTAACGATAATCTCTTTTCTCTTTCTAGTTCCAACACTGTGTCCAAATCTGACGCCGTCTTTCTTTGGATCTAATTTTTCTAAATCACTTAAAGTGAAAACTAGGTTATCTGTAAATCCTGATGGGTGTAATCCTCTTGCAACTTTAGGTCCACCATATCCAACTTTGACAAGACCTGGACGGCCTCTGCTTTTCTGTTTTCTCTGGTGATGATCAATACCTTTTGGTTTTCTCCAATTAGTCTGGAGTCTAACATAACGCCAACTTTCTGGTCTTACAAAGTCTGGCTTGTGCTCTTTTGCCTCTTGTCTCTTTGCAAGCAAATCTTTGTTGATCGTCATGAAATTGAGTCTTGAATTTTGGAATAAATACGTTCCTAGACAAGAAAATAATTTTCTATAAGAAAAAGATAATAAGGAAACTTAGGTCGGATCGAATATCTCATGAACCAGCCTGGGATTGAACACGTTATTTTTGGAGGCATAATCCTCTGACCCAAGTACTTGGTACTGCTCCAACCGAGAAATTTTCATCCCAGATAGTATCTTTTGGAATCAATCCTGCCAAAGTCCACAGAAACTTGGGCGTAGATGAAATGGTGCGTTTGGCAGTTGAGAGAAAAGAGGGTGTTGTCAATTCAACAGGCTCACTTTCAGTCAATACTGGCAAATATACCGGAAGATCCCCTGATGACCGATTTATCGTATATGATGATAAAACCCATGACACAATTGATTGGGGAAAAATCAACCACCAATTCCCAAGTGGTAAATTTGAAAAACTTTTTGAAAAAATGAAGGCCTTTGTTGACAATAAAGAACTCTTTGTCTTTGATGGTTTTGTAGGGGCTGATCCTGAAACCAGATTACCAATCAGAGTAATCAATGATCATGTTTGGCAAAGCATGTTTGCCAGCAACTTGTTTATCAAACCTACAAGTGAAGAGTTGGAAAAACATGAACCTGAATTTACTATTTTGTGTATCAATGATTTTACAGCAGACCCAAAAATTGACGGAACAAGAACTGACGTTTTCATTCTAATTGATTTAACAAGAAAAATTGTTTTGATTGGCGGAACTGAATATGCAGGTGAGATGAAAAAATCAATGTTTGGTGTAATGAATTTCTTATTGCCAGACCGTGGAATTTTCCCAATGCACTGCTCTGCAAACATTGGTGAAAAAGGCGACACTGCATTGTTCTTTGGATTATCCGGTACTGGTAAAACAACTCTTTCTGCAGATTCTAATAGAAGATTAATCGGCGATGATGAACATGGTTGGTCTGATAATGGAACATTCAATTTTGAAGGCGGATGCTATGCAAAGTGTATCAACCTTAGTCAAGAAGCAGAACCTGAAATCTGGAATGCAATAAAGCCTGGCGCACTATTGGAAAATGTTGTACTAAATGATGGCGTACCAGACTATGATGATAATTCTTTAACTGAAAACACTCGTGTTGGTTATCCTTTGGACTTTATCCCAGGTGCAGTAATTCCTAGTATCGGTGGACATCCAAGAGTCATTGTATTTCTGACAGCTGATGCTTTGGGTGTGTTGCCACCTGTCTCCCGATTAACCAAAGAGGGAGCAATGTATCATTTCATGTCTGGATATACAAGTAAACTGGCTGGAACTGAAAGAGGAATCAAAGAACCCAAATCCGTATTTTCTCAGTGTTTTGGAGCCCCATTCATGCCTAGACCTGCCTCAGTTTATGCAAAACTTCTTGGTGAAAAAATTACCCAACACAATACTATAGTTTACCTTGTTAACACTGGTTGGTCCGGAGGCCCATATGGAGTTGGCAAGAGAATCAAAATCCAGTACAGCCGTGCCATGGTAACTGCCGCAATTTCAGGTGCACTTGACATTGTAAAGTATCGCCACGATGATTTGTTCAATCTTGATATTCCTACAGAAGTAGAAGGAGTTCCTTCTGAAATTTTAGATCCAAAACATACTTGGGTTGACAAAGACTCATATGATCTTTCTGCCAAAAAATTGGCTCAAATGTTCGTTGAGAACTTTAAGAAATTTGAAAATGTCTCACCTGAAATAATTGATGCAGGTCCTAAACTTCCACAGTAGATTACTTTCTCTTAATTATACCAAATACTGCAATTCCAATTATTGCTGCAATGATGATTCCGATTTGTCTTTCTGGAATGTCAATGTTGATTCTGTCTTGATTTTGATTCAGTGAATTAATTTCAATTACGTTAAATGCACTTGATGTGTTTCCGTTAACTCTGATCTTCACATCAATCCAGTATTCTGCATTCTCATAAACATCAATGGATGCTTTTTTCTCTGGCGTTGCAGTTGTGGTTAGCTCGCTTCCGTCATTGCTGTTTATCACCGAAATTTTAGCAAAACTCCATTCTTCTGGATGATAAATCTCAAATGACAGTTTTTCATTCTGTTGAGTTGTTGAAACTGAACCTTTTGTATAGTGCAACAAAAATGGAACTCTGTATTCTGTGCCCTCATGACTTATCAACATCACTCCTTCATGGTCTCCAAAATTATCTTCTAGCATACTCATCCTTGTTTTCAAAATGTTTCCATCTGCAAGTTCTCCATCAAACTTTATGAATTCGGGCCCGTCAAATGATACATCAAATCCGCCCCATGTCCCATCCATTGATTTTAGCTGGAATTGTTTCTCAACAGTTTTTTTGTCAGACGATAGCGAAGCAACAAAGTTTGGTGGCTCTATGATCAGTTTTGCGTTAAACGCATTTGCAATGTCTAGCCTTCCTGCCCCTGCCTCATGAATTGAGAATTTTTGGCCATAGGCATCTGATACAGGCTCTACTGTGGTCAGTAACAGGGATTTGATTTCATGGTGGTGAAGTTCTGGGTTTTTTTGAAGCAAAAGGGCGGCTGCTCCACTCACATGAGGAGCTGCATAGCTTGTTCCGCTTGTAAAGTTGTATGCTGCATTGTTTTGTGTGGTGTTGATGTATGCCCCTGGGGCAACGATTTCTGGTTTGATATAAAATGGAGACACTGGTCCCCTTGAGCTAAAGTGTGCTACAAAGTCTGGATTGTAAAACAATTGCAAAGATCCTCTGCTTTCTTTTGTTATTGATTCCTTGATTTCAAGTCCTTCTTCTCTGTCTATTGACACTACTGGAATTCGTGGTGTGTATCCCGGCTCTATGAATTCATGAATTAATTCTCCCAGAAAAATTCCTGGATTGTTATTGTAAACAATTAATGCCTTAGCTCCTGCATTGGCGGCATTTTTTTCCTTGATTGAAAAATACAATAATTCCCCTTCAACATCACTTCCTCTCTCAACAATTACGATTGCATCTTTAACATCCAAGCCTTCAAAGTCTTCAAACTTTCCATAACCTGCAGAAATTATTTTTGCAATGATTGGCTCTTCTAATTTTGTAGAACCGACCATTGGAATTACCGTGTATGGTTTTTCATCTATCTCCAATGTTGCAACCAAGCTTGAAGTCAGATTGTTGTACGTTGCACCAACTGTAACTGAACCAAAATTTTTTCCCGGACTTCCAATTGTTTTCAGTTCTGGTCCGTCATTTCCAGCTGCAGTTACTACAAAAATTTCTTTTTCTAATGCTTGATTGACTGCACGATCAATTTTTGCATTTGTTCTATTAACTCCTAAACTAATATTGATAATGTCAGCTTCGTCTTCAATTGCTTTCTCTATTGCCCTGATGATCAAATCTGATGACACTCCTTCTCCGTCTTCTGAAACTTTGTAAGCTAAAATTTTTGCCTTGGGTGCAACTCCTGATTTTTCTCCATCTGCTGCAATCACTCCTGCAACCTGAGTCCCATGGCCGTTAGTGTCAAGTGGAGGCTCGTTCTCTTGAATGAAATTATACCCTCCAACCACTTTTCCATCAGGGCCCCACCCGAACAAATCTGGGTGGTTGTAATCTACACCTGTATCAATTACTGCAATTTTTACCCCTTCGCCATCAATCCCTTCTGCCCTTGGAATGTCAGTTCCTATGTATGGCACACTTCTATCCAAGTACAGCTCTGATTCGTTTTGCGATTCTATATGTGATAAAACAAAAATTCCTGTGAATATTACAATTGCAGAAAAAATCAGTAACGATTTCACAAATTTTCTAACTTTTTAACAAGTAAAAATGAATTGCTTAGTAAAGCAATAAATGGAATAAATTCCAAAACTCTCCATGGGAAAATACACACTTCCTGAAATGCCATATGCTTATGATGCATTAGAACCTCACATTGACGCAAGAACAATGGAGATTCATCACACAAAACATCATCAAGCATACACTGACAAATTAAATGCAGCTCTTGAAACTTGTCCAGCTGAAATTCAGAGTAAAGATATTGTTGATATCTTATCTGATATCAATTCAGTACCTGAGGACAAAAGAAGTGCAGTTAATTTCAACGGTGGTGGTTATGACAACCATAGGTTATTTTGGAATAACATGAAAGCAAACGGAGGCGGAGAACCTGGAGGATCAATTGCAGATGCAATCAACAGTTCTTTTGGAAGCTTCTCTGACTTCAAAGAGAAATTCTCATCTACTACAGCAGTAATTCAAGGTAGTGGTTGGGGATGGTTAGTATACAATCCTTCTACATCAAAGGTTGAATACAAATCAATGCCAAACCAAACAAGTCCAAGAACAGAGGGATTAATTCCATTGTTGGGCTGTGATGTTTGGGAACATGCATACTATCTCAACTATCAAAACAAGAGACCTGACTATATCACCGCATGGTGGAATGTCGTCAACTGGGATGAAGTAGAAGATAGATTCTCAAAAGCAAAATAAAGTTAAATCTTTATTTTTTCTTTATTCATTTATTTTGAATTTTTCAAGTATCTATGAATGAATTTATAACCATCAGAGAAAGATTTGCTGTAAATGAGTGAAGAACAGGCAGAGCAATTAATGCAGCAAATGCAAATGCTTGAAACATATTTTTCTGATTTGTCTCAGAGAGAAATTACTTTTATGAATATTTTGAGAGAGGCAACTGCTTCAATTGAATCCATTCAAGCACTTGGTAAAAATCCTGAATCTGAAACTCTAGTTCCAATTGGAATGGGCACATTTGTTCCCACAAAAATTTCATCTAACTCCAAAATTATAATGAATATTGGCGCAGGAATTGCAGTTGAGAAAGATTTTCCTTCAGCAATCAATTACCTTGAAGCTAGAATCAAAGAAATTGAGGTTGCTTTACAGGACACTGCTGCCAAAAAACAAGATGCTGCAGCAAGATTAGAGCAAGGAAAAGCACAGATGAATCAAATGATGCAAGCTATGCAGCAACAGACTTCTGCTTCAGGATAAACCATGTTTGATAAACTTCGTAGTGCATTTTCTAATGCAGCGAAAAGCCTTGGCGAAAAAGAACTTAATGAAAAAGACATTGAAGACATTCTCTTTGAATTAGAAATTTCCCTTTTAGAATCCGATGTAGCAACTGAAGTAATTGATTCCATTAAATCTGATCTTAAAGAAAAACTAATTGGCTCAAAGGTTGACAAAAAAGAAATTGAAAAATTTGTAAAAGATAGTTTGATTTCAAGCATTTCTTCTTTGTTTGATGCTGCAGGGGAGTATGATCTCTTTGAAAAAATTAACGAGAAGAAAAGTCAAGGACAACCTTTTCTGATTTTGTTTGTTGGAATTAATGGAACTGGAAAAACTACATCACTAGCTAAACTTGCACATATGCTAAAAGAAGCAAAATATTCTGTAGTGATTGCAGCTGCCGATACTTTTAGAGCCGGTGCAATTGAGCAATTGCGAGAACATGCAAATCGCCTAAATCTAAAACTGGTTGCACAAAATTATAATTCAGATCCTGCAGCTGTTGCAAGAGATGCAGTGCTATATGCAAAGTCCCACAAGACTGATTGTGTTCTAATTGATACTGCAGGAAGAATGCAAACAAGTGAAAACTTGATGCAACAAATTGAAAAAATCACCAAAGTGGTAAATCCTGATATGAAAATTTTTGTAGGTGATTCTTTAGCAGGAAATGACACTGTAAATCAAGCAAGGGAATTTCATGAGCATGTAAAATTTGATGGCTCAATTTTGACTAAAAGCGATGCAGATGCAAGAGGCGGTGCTGCACTCTCTATTGTAAAGGTAACATCTACTCCTGTTCTTTATGTCGGAGTTGGACAAGAGTATCCTGATCTGAAGCCTTTTGACAAGGAACTTTTTCTAGAAACTGTTTTTGGTTCGTTAGACAATGTGAATATTGCAAAAACTGCTGAACCAACACCAGAACCAGAACCAACACCAGAACCAGAACCAGAACCAACACCAGAACCAGAACCAACACCAGAACCTGAACCAACACCTGAACCAACACCAGAACCAGAACCAACACCAGAACCAGAACCAACACCAGAACCAGAACCAACACCAGAACCAGAACCAACACCAGAACCAGAACCAACACCAGAACCAGAACCAACACCAGAACCAGAACCAACACCAGAACCAG
>JAILWG010000003.1 GCA_025699075.1 Candidatus Nitrosopumilus sp.
CTGTTTACTGTAATGATTGCTTTAGACAAAACAAGCCACAGGATTCAGGAAATGATAGATATTCACGAGATGACAGAAGTTCAAGATATTCACGAGATGACAGAGGCTCACGAAATAGCAGAGATGAATCTACAACTGTAACTTGCTCTGATTGTGGTACTGAATGTACAATTCCATTTGTTCCAAGAACTAACAAACCTGTTTACTGTAATGATTGCTTTAGACAAAACAAGCCACAGGATTCAGGAAATGATAGATATTCACGAGATGACAGAAGTTCAAGATATTCACGAGATGACAGAGGCTCACGAAATAGCAGAGATGACAGAAGCTCACATACTTCCTCCCGACGAGAATCTGGTAGAAATAATGTTAGATCTAGTAAACCTCGAAGTGATAAATTTTTGAGAAAACAAGAAAGTTTCTTTTCAGGCGGTTCAGACAAATTTTATGAAACTATCAAAGAAAAATTATATGAAATTTTAGGTGGAAAAATCTGCTCTAATTGTGGTTTTAAAGATGAAAGAGCATTGGGAATAAGCCCAATTTCTGAAAATGTCACTTCTGATAATTCTGGTCGTGGTGGCGATGCTGCATCATGGGGAAAATACATCTCATCTCCAGAACTTGCTCGAGAAGAATTAAAGGTATTTTGCTTAAATTGCAATCAAATTAGAGAACCTGTTCCAAAACGAACAGAAGATAGATCAAGACCAAAATCAAAAAAGAGTAAATATTTTCCTAGATAGATAGTAAAATCATCTTTGAGAATTTGTTAACACTTTAATTATAATTATTTTAAAATAAATTCATGAATAGTGATTTCAAGGCATTAGGGATATCTCTGATTGTTGTTGTTGGAATTGTAGTTGGATATACTATATTTGGTCCATAGATTACTCTTTGACTATTTCTACAACATTTTCGATGATTTTAGTTGAAATTAACTCATGCTCTTTGTCTATGACTGATTGAATGAAATCGGCAAAATTTTCTACCGTTTCTTCGTTTTGTAGTAATATACTATGAGCAGATTTATCCTTTAGTGATATTACCAATTCATTTTTGACGACATTGAGAATTCCTGAAATGTATGTCTCTTTTCCGTTCTGGACGAAAATGAGACTAGCTAACTTTTGAGCCTCATATTTGTCGTCACATGCGATGCTGATTTTCATTTGTTCTCGAGTAGAAACTGCTGTATCTGATTTTTAGCTTTTTCTCTGTTTTCTTGATGAATTGCAAGAAACTCGTTAATTTTTTCAATCAATATTGCTTTTAATTCGCCTGAAAGTAATTTTCCAGATTTGTAATCTTCATAAATTTTCTTTAGTTTGTTATCATCTGGTTCAAAAAATATTCTAAGGTATTGATATGAAACATCGATGTCTGGATTGCCACCTATCTTTCTATGTTGTTCAATATCTGGTTGCCCTCCTGAAAATGCATGTTTGTTAATTTTCTTTTTCACCTCTGCTGGAGAATCTGTTGTGTATATTGTTCCATTTTCAGCCGATGCTGACATTTTTCCCCCTGGTCCTTCTAAACTAGGAATCATGATGTTGTGAATTAATGCAGGTTTTTGCTTTCCAATTTTTTGTGCTATGTCCCGTGTTAATCTAAAATGAGGATCTTGATCTACTCCTAATGGAATTAAAACTGGCTTATCCTCAATAAAACAAGGAGCTGATTGCAATGATGTATAAAAAATCATCCCGATGTTTGTATCATTTGTAAATCCGAATGTGGCTTTTGTATTTGAAAAATTTATTTTCTTTGCAACTTGAGCCGCAATTGGATAAAGCGTTTGAATATTTTTTGTATTGATGATGATTTTTGTTTTTTCTGGTTTGAATCCTAATGCGATAAAATCTAAAGCATTTTCATATGCAAATTTACTTGTTTCTTCCAATGTAAGATTTGGTTTTGAGAAAAATTTTTCATCATCTGTGAGCTGAAAGTACATGTTAACATCAAATTTTTCTTGTAACCATTTAGCAAACATCCATGGTACTAAATGTCCAATATGGGTGTGTCCAGATGGCCCTCTTCCTGTATATAGAAAGAATTTATTGCCTTTTTCATATTCATCTAATATTCTATTCATTTCTCTGTGTGAGAAGAAAATGCCCCTTCTAAGCATAAAATGGTCTTCTCCAGTGATTCTCTTGATTCTTTCCAGTAATTCGCTTGAAATTTTTTCTGTACCGAATTGCTTGATTAACTTGTCATAGTCGATATCTCCCTCAACGTGCCAAGGAGTTACAATAAAGTCATCAGCTGACATTCATCTTGACTTAGGTTAAGGTTTAAAAAGTCTTTTTCGAATTCTTTGCTGTTGTCGCAAGTTTTTCATGAAATTGAAAAAAAAATTATTGTATCTCTAAAAGATAATCCAAAACAAACTCCTGAATCTCTTGAAAAATCTACACAACTTTCGCCTGATCAAATTAGACGAGGGATTGAATGGCTTAGATTAAAAGAATTGGCAATTGTTAATGAATCTAAATCAAGTATGATTAGTTTAGGTAAAAATGGGATTGAATCCCTTCAAAAAGGATTACCTGAAAGAAGATTGTTAGATTTACTAAAGAATGGCCCCAAAAAATTATCTGATTTACAAAAAGAACTGGGTTTTGTCTTTGGACCATCAATTGGTTTAGCTAGAAAAAATAATTGGGTTGAAGCGTCAGGTGATGAAATTATTCTTAAAAATTCTCCATCAGAATTGCCTGGAGAAAAAACTCTCAAATTAATTGGAAATGAAAAATTACCTAAAGATAAAATTGATCTAGATGATTTGTCTGGACTTTTAAAAAGACCTGATTTTATTATTGAAGATGTCTTAAAAACTCAAGAAATTTCTTTGGCTGAATCTGCAAAAACCCTTACTCTTTCTAATTCTGTAGGCGGAATTGATGTTGAAGCTAAAGTTCCAGAAGTTTTTGTTGCTAGAACTCATCCTCTTAAAGATACAATAGATGAAATTAGAGAAATATTTGTCACACTTGGTTTTTCTGAAATTCTTGGCAATATGACTCAATCAAGCTTTTGGAATTTTGATGCCCTCTTTACTCCTCAAGATCATCCTGCAAGAGAATTACAAGATACATTTTATCTTGACCGAATTAATGCTAAAAAAATTGGAACGCCAGAACAAATCAGAAAAGTTTCCGACTCTCACAAAAAGAACTGGAGGTATCAATGGGATATTAACGAAGCAAGAAAGATGGTTTTGAGAACTCATACTACTTGTGTAACCATCAAACATTTGGCTGAAAACAAACCAGATGAAGCACGAATTTTCTCATTAGGTCGAGTATTCCGTAACGAAAAAGTTAGTTACAAACATCTTGTAGAGTTCAATCAAATTGAAGGTGTAGTTGTTGGAAAAGATGCCAATCTGAGAAATTTAATGGGTATACAACGAGAATTTTACAAACGAATTGGAATAACAAAAATAAAATTCTGGCCAACATTTTTCCCATACACTGAGCCCTCTCTTCAAACGATGGTGTATAATGAAAAATTAGGAAAATGGATTGAATTATTTGGAATGGGAATCTTCAGACCTGAGGTAACTAAACCTCTTGGAATTACTAAACCTGTTTTAGCTTGGGGTGGTGGCATTGAAAGAATTGCAATGCTAAAATATGATCTAGATGATGTAAGGGAATTTTACAATAATAATTTAGGCTGGTTAAGGAGTGCAACAAAATGCCAGTAGTTGAACTATCTTATTCTCGCTTACAAAAATTAGTTGGCAAAGTATCAAAAAAACAAATTTCTGATTTTTTGCCATTTCTAGGACTTGACATAGAATCTGAAGATAAAGATCTTATTAGAATTGAATACAGTCCAAATAGGCCTGATTACTCTACTGATTTTGGAATTGCCCTTGGTTTGCAAGGGTTACTTGGAATTAAGACTGGAGCAGTAAAACTTAATGTAAAAAAATCTAACAAATATTCTATTTCTGTAAAACCTGCCGTATCTAAGATACGCCCTTTTGTTACTGGAATTGTGGCAAAAAATGGAAAAATTGATGATAAAACAATCAAACAATTAATGACCATGCAAGAAGATCTTCATTTTGGCATAGGTAGAAAAAGAAAAAAATCTTCTATTGGCATTCATGATTTAGATAAAATTTCATTTCCTCTAGTTTACACGACAGCAAACAGAAATCACAAATTCATTCCATTAAACTCTGAAAAAGAAATCACAATCTCAGAAATCTTAGCAAATACTGATGTTGGAAAAGATTATGGTTCTCTGCTTGGACAATCTTCTCAAGTGCCACTTATTTTAGACAATGATCAAAATACTGTTTCCTTTCCTCCAATTATCAATGCAGCTATTACAACAGTTACGACCAAAACAAAAAATCTCTTTGTTGAAGTCACTGGAATCAATAAAGAGGATGCTGAAGATATGCTTGCTGTTGTAGCCACAATTTTACAAAGTGCTGGATTCACATTAGAATCAGTAAAAATATCTGGCGCAAAAAATTCTTCACCAAAATTAGATCATAGAAAACTTATTGTCAATTCCTCATTAATCAACCAGACACTGGGTTTGGATCTTAAAATTCCTAAAATTATTTCATGTTTGAAAAAATCTCGTTTAGATGCTTCATCTAAAGGAACTAACATAGTTTGTACAATTCCTGGGTATCGTTTTGATATCTTTGGACCTATGGATTTAGTAGAAGAAGTTGCCTTGGGATATGGAATTCAAAATCTTGAACCCACCATATCGCCTTCACAAACAATAGGAGAAATAAATTCAATATCTCTACAACTAAAATCCTTAGATAAAACAATGATTGGATTAGGTTATCTTGAAGCTTTGAACTCAAGTTTAACAAGCAAGAGAGTACTATATGATATGACGAACAGAGACTCAACAAAAATTATTTCTGTACTGGATTCAAAAAGCCAGGAACATACAATTTTACGTGATTCTATACTTCCTGGCTTGCTAGAAAATCTTTCTAAAAATATACATGAATCATATCCTCAGAAAATGTTTGAAACTGGAACTGTTTTTGTTACTGACAATCCAATAACAGAAAAAATTAATTTTTCTGCCATCAGCGCTCATAAGGATGCTAATTTTACAGAAATAAAGTCTATTATTCAATCTGCACTAAATATTGGATTTGGGATTAAAGTTGAAACAAAAACTTCTGCACATCCCACTTTTGAAAAAGGTCACTGTGCATCAGTAATTCTAAATAATATTCCAATTGGTATTATTGGAAAAATTGACTCAAAGATTATAGAAAATTATAAAATTCGTGTTCCTGTAGTGGGATTTGAGATATCCTTATCTGAATCTATTCTTAAAAATTAAAATTGCTTCTTCAGAAATCCTTTTTGCTAAACAATTTCCTCAATGGTTTTTAGTAGGAGTAATTCTATAATTAATCGCCCAAGAGCAGGCATGCAGACGGATTAGGATGAGTCGATCGTGATGATACCAGTGATTTCTAATTCACCCAGGTGTGCTACATTATGGGCAACCCCGGTTTTAGAACGCGAGGAGGCGTATGGCTATGACCAATGATTTTGTGCGAGTCAGAACCGGGGAACATATCCATTTTCAAAACCATTAAACCATGATAATTACATAGAAAATAAAATGGTGAATTACTGGTTAGCAAAACAAGAACCAAGTGGCCCTAGAGGATATAATTTTGAACAACTAAAAAAAGATAAAACTACAGTATGGGATGGCGTCCACAATAATCTTGCATTAAAACACATGAGAGAAATGAAATCCGGCGATCTGGTCCTATTTTATCATACAGGTGATGAAAGACAGGCCGTAGGAATTATGCAAGTCACCTCAAAACCATATCCAAATCCTAAGGAAGATGTAGAACGCTTTATTGTAGTTGATGTAAAATATAAAAAATCATTGAAACGCCCAGTAACTCTTGATGAGATGAAAAAAGAGAAAAAATTCAAAGATTGGGAACTAATTAAAATTTCTAGATTATCAATAATGCCTGTTCCAAAGCCTATTTGGGATGCTATTCTAAAGATTTCTCAAACCTAACAATAATCGGTTTATTGATATAGTCGATTTATTTAATTTCTGTATGGCAACAGCTTATGTTTTAATAAACTGTGAACTAGGCTCTGAAGAAGCTATTATTCAGCAACTAAAGGGCTTAGAAGGTGTTAAGGAAGTTCATGGAACTTTTGGCGCATACGATATTTTGGCCAAGATCGAATCTGATACTGTTGAGAAGCTTAGAGAAACAATTACTTGGAAAATCAGAAAAATTGAGAAGATTCGTTCAACTCTAACCTTAATGGGTATTGAAGGTCAAACATAAACACCCTTTTTTCTTATTATGATTCTACATTTTATTTTTGTAGTACCTGAAGAGGATCGTGAAAAACGACAATTTGAATTTGAATATGTCAAAAAGATGAGTAAGTTTTATCAAGTTTGGTTAAAAGAAAAATTTGGTCAAGAATATGAAATTAAATGTGATGAGATGATCACAAAACCTCGAAGCATTCTTCAACGTCTTGACACTCATACTTTAGTTCGTGATCATCAACAACGAGGAAAAGACACTTATCATTTCTACCTCACTCATTTCAAGCCTTGGTGGACTGATTGCACTTGTGAAGGATATCATGCTGAAAATTTTGGAATGGTGTTTTGGCAAACTCCAAAAGAATCTAATGATACTTTATTTCTTGCAGAAAAAAACTGTACTACGGTATCACATGAATTGCTTCATGAAATGTTGAGAATTAGAGGGCATAAGAAATTCATTCAAGACGTTCATGATGTATGGACTAAACATCTTTTTGAACAATTGGAATTTGAACAGTATGGTGAAGATTTTCAAAAAACTGATGGCAAACCTATGTTTTTAACAATGGATACTTCACAATTTAGTTTACAATGAAATTTTTCTAGTTAACACTTTGTAACTGAATAAATATTATTTTCAAAATTTGCAGTTTTGAAATCTAATTTGTTTTCAGGATCATCATCTCTTGATTTGCTTAATGTTTCAAGTTCCACTAATGCATCTCCTCTAAATCCTACTGAAGAACCATAGATCCCATCAGTTAGCATTGTTCCATGATCTCCTTTTTTGATATCGTCTACCATCTCGTAAAATCTGGCTGTTTCTTTTTTATTCACTGGATTTCCAGTTGCTTTATTGAATGCAACTGCAATGTACATACCATTATTTTTTACTGCAACAGGAACTTTGTGATTCTTACCTGATACTCCTGGTATTGTATCATTTACTATTACTTCACATTTGTGATACATGCTAGATACATATGCATAGAATCTGTATTGGGCATATTTTCCTGCAGCATCCTCTTCACACCCAACAAAGACTTTGTGTAGTAATTCTAAAGCGTCATCATTCATACTTTGTAATCTATCATCTATTCTTCCTCTTTCCAAAAGTTCAGACTTGCATTCTTTTGCAACTAAAACTAAAATGAAATCCGGTAAATTATAATTTTTAAGAGCAGCAACAAATGCACCTGCTTGTGACATCCCAAATTTTGGGAATCCTTTATTGACCATAGTTACACCTCATTTTAGAAAACCTTCTCCTGCCTAACACTGTTTTAAAAAGCTGCTTTTGGCTTATAATTGTTAAGAATTTACATGCCTATTGAAACAATTTTCTTAATTTTTTAATTGTAAATATTAAATTCGGGACCAATTCATCTGATATTGTGAAAACCGATACTACTCCTGAACTTGTTTCTAATGTTTATTTGAAGTTAAAAGAAAATATTGAAAAATATAGAAATGTAGTTGGAAGACCCCTAACCCTTTCTGAAAAAATCTTATCTGGTCATCTCAATGAAATCGACGATACTGTTTTTACTGGTGGCAAAGACTATGTTTTTCTAAAACCCGACAGAGTTGCATTACAAGATGTCACAGGCCAAATGGTGATGCTTCAATTTATGCAAGCAGGACTCAAACAAACATCTTTACCTACAACTGTGCACTGTGATCACCTCATCAGAGCAGAAGTTCAAGGGGATATCGACATGAAAGTTTCTCTTGATGAAAACAGTGAAGTTTTCAAATTCCTACAATCCGCTTGTGCAAAATATGGATGTGGATTTTGGAAACCTGGCGCTGGAATTATTCATCAAGTTGTTCTTGAAAATTATGCATTCCCAGGTGGATTAATGATTGGTACAGATTCTCACACTCCAAATGCTGGAGGTCTAGGTATGATTGCTATTGGTGTTGGCGGATTAGATGCCGCTGAAACTATGGCTGGCCTACCTTGGGAATTACTATATCCTAAAAAAATCGGTGTAAAATTAACTGGGGAACTAAATGGATGGACAGCACCAAAGGATATCATTTTGAAAGTTGCTGATGAATTAACAGTATCTGGAGGTACAAATGCAATCGTTGAATATTTTGGACCTGGAACAAAATCTATCAGCTGTACAGGTAAAGCTACTATTACTAACATGGGTGCAGAAATCGGAGCAACATGTTCTATTTTTCCATATGATGAAAGAATGGAAACTTATCTAAAATATACAAATCGTGGTGATATTGCTGAATTAGCAAATCAAAATAAAGAATCGCTAGTTGCAGATTCTGAAATAGAAAATAATCCTGAAAAATTCTTCGATAAAGTTATTGAAATTAATCTCTCAACATTAGAACCACATATTGTAGGACCACATACTCCTGATTTAGCAAGAACAATTTCAGAATTGTCTGATGATGTAACGTCTAAAAATTATACTGATCCAATTTCTGTTGCACTAATCGGAAGTTGTACAAATTCTTCTTATGAAGACATGTCTAGAGCAGCAAGCTTAGCTGAACAAGCCAAAGCTAAAGGAATTAAATCAAAAATTCCTCTACTTGTAACTCCTGGTTCTGAACAAATTCGTGGAACAATTGAAAGAGATGGACAAATGGATTCTCTAAAGGACATTGGTGCCACTGTTTTAGCAAATGCATGTGGTCCTTGCATTGGACAATGGAATAGACCAGAATTAGAAAATGATGAACAAAATACTATCGTTACAACATTTAACAGAAATTTTCCAGGAAGAAATGATGGTCATAGAAGCACGCTTAACTTTATTGGCAGCCCAGAAATGATAATCGCATTAGCGTTGGGTGGAAAGCTTTCCTTTAACCCATTAAAAGATGATTTAATCGCATCAGACGGGACAAAATTCAAACTTGAACCTCCTAAACCTGCACCTGAAGTTCCGGCAGAAGGTTTTATGAGGCCAGAAGGAATTTTTATTGCCCCTCCTGAAAATTCTGATGAAGTTGAAGTCATTATTGATCCTAACAGTAAAAGGCTCCAACGCTTAGAACCATTTTCAAAATGGGATGGTAAAGATTTTGAAGAAATTCCAATTATGGTAAAAGCTAAAGGAAAATGTACTACTGATCACATATCTCCTGCAGGAGCATGGCTTTCTTTACGTGGTCATTTGGATAATCTCAGTGATAACATGTTACTTGGAGCAGTAAATGCATTTAATGATAAAGTCGGTGAAGGCAAGAATATTCTAAATGGCAACACTGAATCTTTCTCAAAAATTGCACGACAATACAAAGAAAATCAAATGAGATGGGTAATAATTGGTGATAACAATTATGGTGAAGGTAGTAGCAGAGAACATGCTGCAATGACTCCTCGTTATTTAGGATGTGCAGCAGTGATTACAAAAAGTTTAGCTAGAATTCACGAAACAAATTTGAAAAAACAAGGAATACTTGCATTAACATTTGATAATCCTGATGATTATGAAAAAATCTTAGAAGATGACAAAATTAGTTTACTTGATCTAAATAATTTACAACCTGACAAACAAGTCAAATGTGTAATCTTTCATGCTGATGGAAGTAAAGATGAGATTTTGTTAAATCATTCATACAATAAATCTCAAATTGAATGGTTCAAGTCTGGATCAGCTCTTAATGTGTTGAGAAATAACCAATAGAATTTTTTAAGTGGGCCCGATCGGATTTGAACCGACGATCGATGGTTTTGGAGACCATCGCCCTACCAGGCTAGGCTACGAACCCACAAGAATCGAAATATTTTGCTTGAATTTTAACTATTACTAAGATTTATTTGCAAATTGGCAATATCTGCAGTAAAATGGTAAAACCAATTTACATTGTGATGGGTGCTATTCCTGTCATTGCTGCTCTTTTACTTGCCACTCCATTATTGTTAAAAAATGAAATTCCAACATCTGCAGCAAATTATACTGATAATGTTGAAATTGAATATACTAAACATCAATTAAAGAAAATTTCTTATGGTGTTACGGAAAGAACCGGCGCACAAAAAACTGAAATTCTCTACATCAAAAATGATGGTGATTTAAAATACTCAGTAACTGAAAATGGATATCTCAAACCTGACGTACGATCAAAACTAGACGAAGCCAAACTTAACAAAATTAAAGCCTTGATAAAAGAAACTGGTTTTATTTCCATCCCTTCCGAATCTTTTAGGGTAATGGACAATGTAACTGAATATCAAAAATCCAATGTCAAAGTCACTCTTAATGGACGTGTCAATCAAATTCATTGGCCACAACAAAATGTTACAGAAGATTTTATTCCTCCAATAATTACTATGGTTGAATCTGAACTAGATCAGATTATGTCTGAATTTAGTGAATAGATACAAATAGTCTTTAGGAAAAATTAGGACATGCTTCCATTACATGGTGAACGACAAGATGCTAAAGGAATTATTTCTGACAAAATAAATTCTATTGAAACTTTACGTGGCTCATCTACTGTAAAACGTGGTTTTGCACATATGTTAAAAAATGGAGTTGTAATGGATGTTACAACTGTAGAACAAGCTCAAATTGCTGAAGAAGCTGGTGCTGTTTCTGTTATGGTTTTAGATAAACTCCCATCTGAAGTTAGAAAAGCTGGTGGTGTTGCACGAACTGCAAGTATTAGAATTATTGAAGAAATTATGGACTCTGTAACTATTCCCGTGATGGCTAAATGTAGAATTGGACATGTCAATGAAGCACTTGTTTTACAAGAAACTGATGTTGATATGATTGATGAATCTGAAGTTTTAACACCTGCAGATGAACTTCGCCATATTTGGAAATGGGACTTTACTACTCCTGTTGTAAATGGTGCAAGATCATTGGCTGAAGCTTTGAGAAGAATTGAAGAAGGTGCATCAATGATTAGAACAAAAGGTGAACCTGGAACCGGAAATGTTGCAGAAGCTATCAAACATATCAAAAAAGTTAATGATGAATTAAGAACTATAAAATCAATTTTTGATTCTGGAGATAATCAAGATTTAGTTAGAATGGCAAGAGAATTCAAAGTATCTTATGATATTGTTGAACAGACTGCAAAGCTAGGACGATTACCTGTTGTGAATTTTGCTGCTGGTGGAATTGCAACACCTGCTGATGCAGCATATTTGATGTCTTTAGGATGTGATGGAATTTTTGTAGGCTCGGGCATTTTTAATTCCGATGATGCAAAAGAGAGAGCACGAGCAATTGTCTTAGCCACTACATTTTGGAATGAATCAGATAAGGTCAAAGAGGCACAAAAAATGATTGATGAAAGACAATCTATGATTGGTTTGGACGTTAACACTCTAGAATTACGTATGCAAGATCGTGGTGGTTCAGCATGAGTCTTACTGTTGGTATATTATCTATTCAAGGAGATGTTCAAGAAAATCACTTGTCTGCAAAAGCTGCAATTGATGAACTAGGAATTGATGTACAAGTAGTAGATGTAAGAACACCTGAAGAAATTTCAAAATTAGATGGTTTGATTATCCCTGGTGGTGAGAGTACCACAATTGGACAATTATCACTTGTAAATGGCTCTCTAAAAGTTCTAAAAGAAAAAATCCAAAACGGAATGCCTGTACTTGGGATATGTGCTGGTATGATAATGCTATCTAATACTGCCAATGATCGTGTTATTGGTAAAACTGAACAACCCCTGTTGAATATTCTTGATATTAAATTAGAAAGAAATTCTTTTGGAAGACAAAAAGAGTCATTTGAATCCGATGTTTCGTTAGATTCAATAAATATTCCAAAATTTAATGGAGTGTTTATTCGAGCACCTTCTGTTTCTGATGTTGGTTCTGATGTGGAAATTTTATCAAAGTTCAATGATCGTATAGTTGCAGTCAAAAAAGGCAATGTTATTGGTACTGCATTTCATCCTGAACTTACTGAAGATACTTCGTTACACAAATATTTTATTAATCTTGTAAACACATCCAAAAATTAATCTAATACACGATGAATCCTGAGCAATTCTTTTTAACCATTATCTGGTCGAGCTTTTAAAATGAACAAAAATTTTATCTTATTTGGTATTTTAGCCTCAATTTTGATGGGTGGTTCTTTTGGTTTATTTTCAATTAACGATTCTTTTGGAGATGATGATCCATTTGTGAGTAGGGAAGACTCTGATGATTACAAAAAACAATTAGAAAAAGATGATGAACAAAAAGAGAAATCTGAAGAACGACGTAAAGAACTAGAGAAAAAGAAAAATGAACAAAAAGAGAAATCTGAAGAACGACGTAAAGAACTAGAGAAAAAGAAAAATGAACAAAAAGAGAAATCTGAAGAACGACGTAAAGAACTAGAGAAAAAGAAAAATGAACAAAAAGAGAAATCTGAAGAACGACGTAAAGAACTAGAAGAAAGAAAAATACAATTAGATTCTGATAGAAAAGAACTTGAGAAAAAATTATCTGAAAAATTAAATGAACATGAAAAAAAATTAAATGAGATTAAAGAAAAATATCAAAATAAAATTGAATCCGGTTTTATGGATGATGTTGATAAACTTTCAAAAAAAATGGGGAAACTTGAAAATGAATTTAATAAAAAATCTGAAGAAATTCGTAAAAAATTATTAGAAAAGCAAGAAAAATTAGACTCTAGAACTCAAAAAATCCTTGAAAAAATCACCAACGGTGAATATTTGGGTGATAAATTAAGCTCTTCTAGTGTTATTGAAACTTATGAATTGACATTTGACTCAGTTACTGCAACAGGAATCCATGATAAAACACAATCCTCTACTCTTGAGGGTTTTATGATTTTCAAAACCTTTGACAAAGGCAAATCTAATTTGAAATTAGAATTACAAGAATGCACAATTGTTGTAGATGATGTGCCTTTTAATTGTGGTTTTGGAAAAGCTAGAACAACATCTTCTGGAGATTCAGGTTCAAAAGATTCTCTTGTTATTCTTGCATTTTTGGAAGATGATATTCTTGAAGAAGTACACTCTACTCTCAAAATTTCATTAAATTCTGATTCTCCTATACGTGAAATTGATGGTTCATCACAAGTTTCAATTCTCACTCCTCAAAGTAAAATTTCTGGTATGTGGTTTCTAGATGGAACAGGTACATTATCTAAAACTATTTTACCAACAGACGAAACAACAGACAAAACAACGGGTAATCAATTCACAATAGAATTATCTGAAGAAATTGGTATAACAGGGAATTAAAATTGATTCAAAAAAATTCTTTCTATGTTCTATCTCTCTTTGCAATTATCTTCCTTCCCTCACTCTCTATTTCATATGGTGATGTTGGAACTGTTTCTGTTGATTCATTTGATGTTAATTATAAAATAGAAAATGGAGTACTAGACACAATTTTTTTGGATCCTGATTTTATTGAATTAATTATTACTATGGATACTACTTCTGATGGTACTGTTGAAATCACAATTCCACGTTCACTATTAGATGCAAAATTTGACACATTTGATGATGTCTTTTTTATTTTAGTAGATGGATTTGAAACTGATTATGTAGAAATTGATTCAACCGCTGATTCTAGAACTCTTGTGATTCCCTTTTTTTCTGGTGACTCTGTAATTGATATTATTGGTACCAATGCACTAAATCCATTCTCTATGGAACCTGAAATTCCATCTTGGATTAAAAATAATGCAGGATGGTGGTCTAATGGACAAATCGATGACACGGCATTCATTCAAGGAATTCAATATCTGATTACTGAGGGAATAATGAATATTCCTCAGACCGAATCAGGAGAATCTTCTGAAAATGAAATTCCATCTTGGATTAAAAATAATGCAGGATGGTGGTCTAATGGACAAATCGATGACACGGCATTCATTCAAGGAATTCAATATATGATAACAAATGGCATTTTGCAGATATAATTAGCCTCAATCTAACAAATTATGCATGGATTTCAAGTCTTTTTTGAATGGTTCTAATGATTTAGGAATTTCTATTTTGATTGAATCCTTTAAGGAAAGATTCTGAGATTTTTTCTCATTCCATACTTTTGAATTAAATTCAGAAATTTCTTTTGTAACATTACTTTTATCTTCTATATTTTCAGATTCTACTTGTTTTTCTTTATGAATACTATTCTTTGAGTACAATTCTTTCCAAAGATGTTCTGTAATGAATGGAGTAATTGGCGCAAGTAGTTTTAAAATTGTTGATAATGTTTTATGCAATGTGAATATTGCACCATCTCTTTCTTCATCAGAGAAATCAATTCCATATGCTCTTGCTTTAACCATTTCAATGTAATGAGCAGCAAAAACATTCCATGTGAATTCCCTTATTGCAATTGCTGGAATGAAAAAGTTGTATACTTCGTATCCTTTCTTACATTCTTTTACTAGCTTGTCTACTTCTGCCAAAATCCATTCATCTGATGCTGAAAGTTTCGCCGATTCAATTACTGGGAAACTGGACAAAAATCTTGAAACATTCCATAATTTACTAAGGAATTTTTTTGTCGATTCAATTTTTTGTTCATTACATCTAAAATCATATCCATGATTAATTTCACTTGCACTCCAAAATCTAAAAGTGTCGGCACCTAATTTTTCAATTACAGGTAAAGGATCTATTGCATTTCCTTTACTTTTACTCATCTTCATTCCCTTTTCATCTAGACCATATCCCATAATCCAAGCTTCAGACCATGGTTTTTCTCCAGTTAACTGCTCACATCTAAGTAGTGTATAGTATAACCATGTTCTAACAATGTCTTTTGCTTGAGGTCTAATTGAAGCAGGGTAAACTTTTTTGAAAAATTCATCATCTCTCTTAAATTTACTAATGTAAAGTGGAGATACACTAGAATCCATCCATGTATCAAAAGTTCGTTCTTCCCCTACAAATTCAGTAGAGTCACATTTACTACAATTAGTTATGGGACATTTTTCTTCCCAAGGTCTGTAATACTTTCCAGGCTCGGGAACATGTGGTTCTGAGCACTTTTTACAGTACCATATTGGGATTTCAGTACCATAGTATCTTCTTCTTGATATTGGCCAGTCGATATTGATTGAATCAAGCCAATTCATCAAAATTTGCTTGTGCATTGATGGATGAAATGTAATTTCTTGACCTAGTTTTTTGATTTTCTCAACTGCTTCTTTTTGTTTAAGATAATATTCTTCCATTGGGATTATTTCAATTGGGGTTTTACTTCTTTCAGAAACTGGAGTTCTGTGAACAATGTCCTCCACCTTGTCTAACAATCCCTCTGTCTCCAAGTCTTCGATGATTTTGGTTCTTGCCTGTTTTGGTTTTAATCCTGCATATTCTCCTGCAACTTCAGTCATTCTTCCATCTAATCCGATTGCAACAATTTCTTCTAGCTTTAATTCTCTAAATAATGACACATCATTTTGATCACCATAACTACACACCATAACTGCACCTGAACCAAATTCTTGTTGGGCAGAATGATGTGTTCTTAACTCTACTTCTGCATTAGTTATTGGGACAATTATCTTTTTTCCAATATACTTTGAATATCTTTCATCATCTGGATTCACAATGATTGTTCTACATGCACAAAGCAATTCTGGTCTTGTACTTGCAATGATTATCTCTTGATCTGTATCCTTAATTTTAAATTTCATGTAAACTAGTTTTGTAGCCAAGTCTTCATAGATTATTTCTGCATCGGCAATTGTTGTACCTGATACCCAATCGTAATTGTTAGGTCTATTTGCTAGATACACTTGTCCTTTTTTCCATAATTCGATAAATGTTGATTGTGTAAGTGCTCTGTATTCTTTTGAATCTGTTCTGTAATAGTTTGCAAAATCGCCACTAATGCCCAAACTCTTCATAATGAGAATCATTTCAGCTTCTAAATCGTCTAGAGCCTCTCTGCAAAGATTTAGAAATTCACCCCTTTCTGTTTCCCTCATTCTGATTTTGTGTTTCTTCTCAGTGTACAGTTCGACAGGCAGTCCATTTCTATCGATTCCTATTGGAAAATACACATTTTTTCCTGCCATTCTTGCAGTACGTGCAATCATATCAATTTGTGAATAATGTGCTGCTGCACCTATGTGCCAAGGCCTGCCTGAAGGATATGGTGGCGGTGTATCTATAGTGTAATTGTCATCTTGTGGCGTGAAATCGTAAATTTTATCTTCTTCCCACTGTTGAAGAATCTTCTTTTCTAACTCTGGATTCCATGCTTTTTCAGATATCTTAGGTTCCATTTTTTTACTATCTTTCAATGTTTGAGATAATATGAGATCCTTTGTTATAACCTTCATAGATGTAAACACCAACTGCTTCAACATTTGATGGCATTTTTGGAGCTAATAGTTTTATGATTTCACTTGAAAGATTCTCAACTGTAGCCTCTCCTTCTAGTAGATATGTCGTATTTTTAGGCACTTGTAAATCAAACATTCCTTTAGGACCTTCAAATTGAATTTGATAATGTGAATCATCTTCTTTTTGTAAATATTTTTTATTGATGAAAAATTTATGATCAAAAACATTTACAACTTCTTTGATAATTTTCTTGGCTTCACCAAAATCTAAAAGAAGATTATCCTTCATTTGTCCTACCAATTCCACCATCACAGAAGATGTATGTCCGTGTAGGATAGAGCATTTTTCAACTAATGGTAGTATGTGTGCATAATCAAATGAGAATGAAGCATCCTCTAAAAATATGGAACCAGTTTGTGGAGTCTTATCATAAAATACAATATCTTGTAGTTCTTTGATTTGTGCAACATATTTTGCATGTCCAATTGCCATGATTTTGTTTTCAGGAAAGTCTTCTTTGACCTGCTTGTATTTTTCAATATCTTCATCTGTATCAATGACTTCAATCAATCCCTTTTCTGTTTTGAAATCCACTGTAACCTCAGTTCCATTCTTTAATGTAACTTTGTGATTGTATTCATAATCTTGTTCAAGAAATGCAAGCATTTGAGCTACTGTTAACTCTGTTCTAGTTTTGAGTAAATTTCCCTTTTTATCGATATATCTAAAATCTGAATCTAAAATTGTAGGACTTGAGGCCATTTGAAGTCAAATGACTATGGATATAATATAAATTCTGTAATGGATGAGCCTGAAATTCTTCAAAATTACTGTTTTAGAGAATCTAGAATTTTGGCTAAATTGACATCATTTTTTGTAATGCCGCCTGCATCATGGGTTGTCAATTCTACTGTGATTCTATTGTACACATTAAACCATTCTGGATGATGATTCATTTTCTCAATCTCCATTGCTGCTCTGGTCATAAAACCAAATGCCTGGTTAAAACTAGCAAATTCAAATTCTTTGTGTAGTTTTTCATTTACAATACTCCACCCTGGGAGATTCTTTATCTCTTCTTCTATGTCTGATTGGGATAGTCGCATCATGTTGTATCACATTTATTGTTAAATTAAAAGATTGATTCATTACCCTTTGTGGAATATGTTGTGTAAGATATGGATGAGATGAACAGAAAATTACTTGAGGAAATCAAAAGTTCCATTTTTGAAACTGTAAAAGTAAAGAAAATTGGAATTGCTTTTTCTGGAGGTGTTGACAGTACATTAATTTCACAAATTTGCTCAGACATGGATTTTGATGTTACATTACTTACTATTGGGTTCTCAGAATCTCATGATATTTTGTTTGCAAAACATGTAAATGAATTTTTAAAATATCCTCATCATATTCTAGAAATTGATCCCGATACTTTTCCAGATGTCTCTTTGAAAATCAATCAAACAATAAAGACTGACAATCTATCTTGGAATGAAAATTGCATTGCATTTTATTATGTCTCCAAACTTGCAAACTCTCTGGGACTTGATACCATAATCACTGCAAATGGAATTGATGAATTGTTTTGTGGATATAATGCGTACAGAGAAGCATTTTCTGGAGGAGAATCCAAAGTCAATGAAGTGATGCTTACCAAGTTAGATAATGAACTGAAAATGATGAAGGCAGTTAATCTAGTTGCATCTGAATTTGGTGTGAAAATACTTCAGCCATTACTTTCACCAAAATTCATCGAATATGCAAAAACTGTCCCCATGTCTGAAAAAATTCATGACTCTGAGGATCTATATCGCAAGCACATTATTAGAAAATTAGCCAGAGAAGTTGGTGTTCCAGAACTCTCTTGTACTAAGAGAAAGAAAGCATTACAGTATGGTTCTAAAATTCACAAGGCTCTGCTGAAAACTAGATAAACTTCTGAACTGTTTTCTTTACTGATTTCTCTACATTACTAATGATTGCAGGTGATGCCCCAAGGTGTTTTTCTGGTGAGAAAATTGCGTCGATTTCTTTGTCTGTTAGTTTTGAGGAAAATGCTTTATCATTTTTAATTGCATCTTTATAGAACATTCCTTTGTCATTTGCCTCAAATGCAACTCTCTGAACATCTCTATATGCGACAAATCTTGGTATTCCTTTTTTGATTAGTGCTTCTAAAACAAACTCTGCAAAGATTTGTCCCTTTGTAATGTATAGATTGTCCACAATTCTTTTTTCATTTACAAGTAAATTGGAAACAATTCTAGTCATTGTTTCTAACATCTCATCTACTAGAATGGACACAGTTGGAATAACGAATCTCTCATTTGCTGAATTTGAAAGATCTCGTTCATGCCATAATGGGATATTTTCAAATGCTACTGCAACTTGACTTCTTACTAGTTTAGATAATGATGATACACGTTCACTCTTTATTGGATTTCTTTTTACTGGAACCGCACTGCTTCCCATCTGCCCCTTCTTGAACTGTTCTGCAACTTCACCAATTTCTGTTCTCTGTAAATTTCTAATCTCTACTGCAATTTTTTCTAGTGTTGCGCCAATTAATGCCAACTCAAACACATATTCAGCATATCTTTCCCTAGGGACAACTTGTGTTGTAACTTCTGCTGGGAATAATTTTAATCGTTTTGCAGTTCTTTTTTGTACTTCAAGAGACTTTGCACCCATAAGTGAGCCTGTACCGACAACTCCTAATGTTTTACAAATCAAAATCCTTTTCTTAATTTCCTCAATTCTCTCTACGTGCTTTGCCATCTCTGCTGCCCAGTTTGCAAACTTTAATCCAAATGAAATAATACTTGCATGCTGACCATGTGTTCTGCCTACTGCTGGAATCTTTGCATGCTTTACTGCTTTATTTGCAAGAATTGTTGCCATCTTTGCAACTTTGGGCTCGATAATTTCTAATGCATCTCGCATCTGCATTGAATTGCTTGTATCAACTAAATCATTACTTGTAAGACCATAGTGAATCCATGGTCTTGCATTTTTACTACATTTTTCACTAAGTGATTCTACTAGTGCTGCAGTGTCATGATCACTTTTTGCCTCTAATTGCTTGATTCTCTTTGCGGTAATTTTTCCTGACATTGCAGCTCTGTGAATTTCTTTACCTATGCTTTTTGAGATCATCCCTATCTCACTTTGTGAGATGGCAGCTGCTCCCTCAATTTCCAATTGATAATCTACTTTCTTTTGTTCACTGAAAATATCCATCATCTCTTTTGTACCATAACGACCATTATCGATGGGTAAAATTGCCAATGTTTCTTGTGATTATGCATCAAAAATAAATCTACTCATCAAGTCTAAAACTTAATTTATTCTGTCACGTAATTGGTGGCAATCACAAAGACAACCTTTTTGACAATTCATTCTTTTGCAATCTGAACAAACTTTTTTTCTCCAGTATGGTGCTGTATTCATTTCAGTATCTCTGCTTTATCCTGAAGGTTCTTTTTTTGACTTGAAGAAGAATTTTAATCAAATACAATGTCCAAATCACCATCAAAATATAATACAAAATACTCACATCTGGTTCCTCTGGGATCTCTTTGGGCTCTTCCTCCACTGGCATATCAAATGGCGGCATGTATACAATCCCGAGAAAAACAGGGATTGCTACTAGAACGATAATTGGTAGTACCATGACTCTTAATTATATGGGCTGTAGTTTGCATAAATTTTTGCCACTGAATGAAAATACATGTCTCGAACATCTTCTTCAACAGATACTGCTAACAAGTTAACAATGTCTGTTGCAGTAATTATTCCTATTACCTTTCCATCATCTATTACTGGCAATTTTCTTATTTTTCTTTCATGCATCAAATCAGCTGCAATTCTCACTGGCTCATCTGAGTTGATTGATAATAGTGGGGATGACATAATTTTTTTTATAGGTTCTGTAATTTGATATGCGTGAGCTGCAACTTTTACTGAAAAGTCTCTGTCTGTGACAATTCCTACAGGTAGATTATTTTCCATTACGATAACTGCTCCCACTTTTCCATCTTCCATCATCTTTGCAGTTTCATTTATGGTCAATTCTGAATCTACAGAAATAACGGATTTTGTCATTACATCACCAATAGTGATTGTTTTTCCATCAGCCATCTTACAAGTTAATTGTGGCTAATTCCATATTTTATAGTCTTCTAGAATATCAAGGATGAAAATCATCATAGATAATCTCAATAGACTTTTAATTAAAAATTGGATTGCTATTATCATGGCACTTCAAATTAAGAAAATACTTGTTCCTTTAGATGGTTCTTCTAATTCTTTTAGAGGACTTGATGTTGCAATTCATATGGCTCGAGAATCACATGCGACTATTACTGGTCTTTATGTAGCAGGTATTGTAAAACCTAGAACTAATGACCCGATTACTCCTTTGGAGAAAATTTTGTTAGGACACGCACAAAAAATTATGAAAAAAGCTAAACTAAAGGCAGCTAAAAAAGGGATTCTATTTTTTGATAGGGTAACATATGGTGATGATGGTAAAAGAATTGTTGAGATTGCCGATAAACAAAATTTTGATCTTGTTGTGATTGGTTCTAGAGGAATGAGTGCCGCAAAAGAAATTTTCTTGGGAAGTACATCAAACTATGTACTTCACAAATCCAAAAAGCCTGTACTTGTTGTAAAATAACATGATGGAATTAGATCAAAAATCATTAAATCATTTGGAAGATTTACTTAAAAAGACACAAGAGTCTTTTGATGGATTATTCTCTAGGTGGAATGAATTACGACCAAGTAAACAATTTGATGTAAAAATGTCTGAGGATTTTCATTTAGGATTTGTGTTTGGAAAATTAGAAGATGATTTTGTTGGATGGTTTTATTCAGAGTATGGGCGCTCTATGACTGATCATGAGTATAGAAAATTTTGGATGAAATGTCGTAAACTGGTAAGATCATTACATGAAAAATATGATGTTTTTTATTTCCAAGAATAATTCACAATAATTACTCTTTTAATGCTGGTTTGTGTTTTTTGGAAATCTAACTTCTTGTTCTCTTTTTAACTGCTGCAACTTTCTTTGATGATCTAGCTTCTTTTGTTTTTGCAGTTGATTTACTAACTTTTCCTTCTGTCTTCATACTTTTACCACTTCTTCTAGCTGCGCGAGAAGCCTTGGCTCTGATTGCCTGTTCTTCTTTTTGTTTTTTAATTTCTTCATCGGTTAGTTGTTTTCTTACCATGAATAATGGATAATTTTATCCTAGATAAATTAGATCATTAATACCATTTCTGATTTTTCTTTATCAGAATACCTTTCGATTACGGTTCTTGATTAATTTAAAATTATTTTTAGAATTCTTCTGATGATTTAAATTGGATTGAACGGAATTTTTACCGGTACTCATGTCTTCTACTAATCCAAGAAAAATTGGAGAAAATCAATACCAAATTGATGTGGATCCTAATTTTGGAATGAAAGTTCCTGTGAGGATTTATGCTGATGAACCATTGATGCAGAAAATGTTGTCTGATAGAACAATCATGCAGGCACGAAATGTCGCTTCAATTCCCGGCATTGTGGGACATAGTGTTGTGTTACCTGATGGACATGAAGGATATGGCTTTCCTGTAGGTGGAGTTGCTGCCATGGATGCAGAAGAAGGAATGATCAGTCCTGGGGGTGTTGGATATGACATTAATTGTGGAGTTAGATTACTCCGTTCAAATTTAACAGAACATGCAGTTCGCTCAAAACTCAAAGAACTTGTAACTGATCTTTTTAGCTCTATTCCCTCGGGTGTTGGCTCTAAAGGTGCCGTAAAACTTTCTCATTCAGAACTTGATGAAGTATTAGTAAATGGAGTTAATTGGGCAATTGATCATGGATATGGTTCATCTGATGATGCAGATGTTTGTGAAGAAAATGGTCAAATAAAAAATGCTGATCCAAACAAAGTTTCAGATAAAGCACGAAAAAGGGGAGCTCCTCAACTTGGTAGTTTAGGTTCTGGAAATCATTTCCTTGAAGTCCAAAAAGTTGCAGAAATACATGATGAGGAGGCAGCAAAGAGAATGGGAATTGAAGAAGGAACTATTACAATTTTAATTCATTGTGGTTCTAGAGGATTTGGACATCAGGTGTGTAGTGATTATCTTAGAGTTTCAGAACAAGCCATGGAAAAATATGGTATACATTTACCTGATAGAGAACTTGCGTGTGTTCCAAACACTTCTGAAGAAGGAGAATCTTATAGGAAGGCAATGTTTTCGGCATTAAACTTTGCATGGAGTAATAGACAGATGCTAACTCATTGGACTAGAAATTCCTTTCAACGTGTTTTCAATCAATCTGAATCTGATCTTGATATGAAATTAGTTTATGATGTTGCTCACAATATTGCTAAAGTAGAAAAACACAAAGTTGATGGAAAAGATCGTAACCTTGTTGTTCATAGAAAAGGTGCAACAAGGGCATTTCCTGCAAATCGTGATGAAATTCCTTTAAAGTATAGAGATTTAGGACAGCCCGTATTGGTTCCAGGTTCCATGGGAACTGCAAGCTGGATTTTGCTTGGTAAACCAAATTCTATGAATTTGAGTTTTGGGTCTACTGCCCATGGTGCTGGAAGAACTATGTCTAGATCTAAGGCTAGAAAAAACTATACTGAGGAGAATGTGAAAAAATCCCTCACTGAAAAGGGGATTTTTATCAAAGCATTGACTAGAGATGGCGTTGTGGAAGAAACTCCTCAGGCCTACAAAGATGTTGATTCTGTAGTTAACGTATCTCATAATTTGGGAATTGCCACAAAAGTTGCAAAATTGATACCTATTGGTGTGATTAAGGGTTGAGCGAAGAAGATTCTGAACTTGAACGATTAAAGGCAAAACGACTTGCAGAGATGCAGAAAAATATTTCTACAAAACAAGAAATTGAAAATAAACCGACAAAAGAAACAGTTTCTGAAAATCCACGCGATTCTTTAATCAAAATTCTTGGATTTCGTGGTTTAGAAGTCTTAGAAAATGCTGAATCTCAATTTCCTAATGAAACAAAAATGATTGTAAACAAATTATCTGAATTAATAAAAACTGGCGAAATCAATGAAAGTATTGATGGGGGAAAATTGTTGACATTATTTAGATCTGTTGGATTGAATGTTAGGATGGAAACAAAAATCAATGTTGAACAAGATGGAAAATTTGTATCTCTAAGTGATAAGCTCAGTAATCAATCATCAAATGATGGTGATGAAGAATGAATATTGTTTTAGAAATTGGAACAAAGAATTATGCTGATGATCTTTTACTGATCAAGAAAGCATTATCTCATATGGAAAGTCTTGTGAATGGGTATAATGGATACATTCTAAGTGAACCTTCCTCAAAGTTTGGTTGGACATTTTTTAAATTAGCATTTAAATCAAATTTACAAAATGGAATAGAGGAAAAATTTTCAGATATGATCATAAAATATCAAGCAAATGATCAACCAGAAAAATTTGCAAAATTTATGACTGATTATTTTATTTCTAGAGGTTGTGACGTTAAGATAAAAATATCTGACTAGACTCTTCTTCCTCTTTTTCCACCTTTCTTTCTGGTGGTATCATGAGGAATAGGTGTAACGTCATCAATTCGTCCAATTTTAAATCCGCCTCTTGCTAAAGCTCTGATTGCAGCTTGTGCACCTGGACCCGGTACTCTGGAACCAACTCCACCAACAGCGCGAACTCTGATATGAAATCCTGTAAATCCTTTAGTTCTTGCAGATTCTACCACTGCGTTTGCAGCTTTCATTGCAGCAAATGGGGATGACTCATATCTGTCTGCATTAACATGAATTCCTCCTGAACTAATGGAAACTGTTTCTCCGCCAGTTAGGTCAGTCATGTGAATAATTGTATTATTGTAACTACTGTAAATGTGGGCAATTCCCCATTTTTCGGGACCTTCTTTCTTTGTTTCTGGTTGAGGTTTTGCTTCTTCAACAATTTCGGATTCTACTTCCTCGACTGCTGCTTCAGTCTCTTCGACTGGTACTTCTTTTACCTCAGCTTCGACTTCTGACAATGTCTAATCAGACCTTAAAGGGTTTAAAATACATTGATTTTCAAAACTTGCCTTGTTTTGGGCCTCTTGGCTAGAATTTAATGACTATTCATATATTGCTTAGGTATTTTTGCAATAAATGGCATCGATTATCTTCTTGGCAATTGGAATAGCCATAGCAACTGCCTTAATGGCTTCAGCAGTGATTCAGTTCTTGACTCCTGATGGCGGTCTCTCTCCATTGGAAAAAAATTGTCAACAAATTGCTAATGAGGGATATAGAATCCATGCCACTTATCCTGATTCAAATCCTGATGAACTTCCCAATGATGATTTTGATCGCTTAATGTATCTAGATAAATTATGGATTACCGAATGTGTTAATGTACTACCTGCAGAATCTGTTTTCAGTATTGTAAATAATGTTGAAAGGGATTTTTCTTATGGTGAATAATCTCAGAAATGTTTCCAACCTGCATCTTTCAAATGACTGAACCCGTTATTTTTTTTAATATAGACTCCTTTACCTGAAGTGACATAACCAATTTCAATAACTTGTATTTTTGACAATGCTGCATTTTTTTCAATAGTTTTTCTATGCCTGGGTGGCACTGTGAATATAAATTCATATTCTTCACCTCCGTTGAAAACCAAGTTATTCAAATTTAATTTGTAAGATTTTACATGTTCTTCCAAATCTCTAAAGGCTGGAATTTTATTTATTACAAATTTATTTTTACTTTGTTTTGACATTTCATTTAATGTAGTTGATAATCCATCACTGGAATCCATTGATGATGAAAAATATTTTTTATTTTTTAGTCCAAAATCAAGATGTGGCTTTGGCTTAATGACTGAATTAATAGCTTTTTTGACAAAAGCCTCTTTTCCTTTTTTCTTATCTAGAATCATACTTAATCCAACAGATGTATATCCAAATGGACCAGTCACAAATATCAAATCTCCTTTCTTTGAACCTTTTCTTGTAACTATTCTATTTGTTATTCCAAAAAGACATACGTTGAATACTATTTCTTTACCTCCGTTAGTATCTCCGCCAATGATGGAAATATCAAATTCTTTACATGCTTTTTTAAAACCTGAGACAATTTCATTAATTTTTGAGCGTGAAATTGTTTTTGGTAGATTGACTGAAATCATTCCGTATTTTGGTTTGACGCCTTTTGCAGCAAAATCACTTACACATGCCACAACACTTTTTCTAGCAGCATCAGATAATTTCATTTTCGATGGAATATCTGTACTTTCTACCAACGTGTCTGTTTTTGTCACAATTTTCGTCTTATTCAAATTCAAAATTTCAACATCTTCTGATTCAAAATTCTTCTTTCCAAAACCTTTTTGAAAAATTTTGATTATTTCAAACTCATCTAACTTTTTCATAACTTTGATTCACTAATTCCATTGTGTCTTTAACGATTTTCTTGCATTTTTCTTCATTATTTGATTCTGCTGAAACTCTAATGATGTCTTCTGTGTTTGATTTTCTTATCAAAACCCAACTGTCTTCATCTATAATTCCTTTAATTCCATCTAGTGAAATAGTTTCAGAATAGTTTTTAGAAAATTTTGTTTTTATTTCATCAATAACTTTATCATGAAATTCTGAATCAATTTTGGTTTTGTCTCTTATTTGATAATAATTTTCCATATAGTTTAGAATTTCATTAAATTCAGAAGTTCCTAGCATTGATGCAATCAAACCACTGGTTAGAATTCCTTCTCTACAGTAATTGAATTCCGGTAAAATAAAACCACCACTGCTTCCTTCACCTCCAGCTTGTGCATTGTTATTTAACATGAGATCTATCACATTTGCTTCTCCAACTTTGGATCTCTGAACAGTTCCACCTTTTTCTTTGATGAACTTTTCAATTGAAACACTTGTGTCAATACTCAGAACAAATTTTTTGTAACCTAGTTCTAATGATTTTGCTACTCCTAAACCAAGTGTGACATCTGGTGCTTGCTTTTTGCCCTTTCTCACAACAACCAATCGATCTCCATCCAAGTCAAATGCAAACCCTATGTCTTTTTTGTTGGTTGATGTGGCTAAATCTGACAAGTCGTCTGATGTTGGATCAGGACCTCTGGTACATCCAGAAAGATTCTCGTTTAGTATTTCGACATTACATCCAATTTTCCTTAATAGTTCTGGGGCAAATCCCTTAGCAGCTCCACCCCCTATGTCTACTACAATTTCAGGGTTGTTTACTACGCTCCCTATGATTTTTTTTGCATCTTCGATGTAATTTGATGATAAATTTGTCTCCATCCCAATCTTTGTTTTTAAAATTTCTTGATGTTGAATTATTTGAGGAAGTTCTTTTTCATTAATCCCTCTTCCCTCTATGATGAATTTCATCCCATTCCATTCCAATGGATTGTGGGATGAAGAAATTATTAATCCTGCACCATAATTTCTTGCCTCTCTAAAAACTACGGGTGTTGGAACTGTTCCTAAGTTGAAAACATCTATTCCATTTTTCATCAAAGTTGCGCTTGCTGTATCCTTTATCATTTGACCTGATGGTCTAGTGTCTTTTCCAATTACACATTTCTCAGATTTTATTAACGATGAAAAATTATTACAAAATTCTAGAATGTCTTTTAGGTTTAGATCTTCTCCAAATATACCTCTAATTCCAGAAATAGTTTTTTTCAATTAGTCCATTTCGGAAAGGCTTTTTATTAACTCTGATGGATTTATCCAAACGTGCCTTGGTAGCTCAGCCTGGTAGAGCGAACGCCTCGTAAGCGTTAGGTCGCGGGCTCGTATCCCGTTCAAGGCTTTGATAAATTTTTAAAAATTTCTAGGTAATTGTTAGTTTGATTCATAGGAGGTTTCAATATCTGTCTCTAGTTCTTTTCCTAAACCTTCCCACCATTGTTTTGTTTGTTCTGTCATATACTCCCCTTACAATTTCCTTGGAATTGTCCTTTATAGATCTGTCGGTTGATTAACACTTGATCAAAAACTAACAAATTGTTAATTTTCTTCTTCTTGTTTTCTTTTCATTTTTCTATAGATGATTATCATAAGAGTTGCACCAGCACAACCCCAAAATAATTCTGATGTTCCATTTTTTATTCCGTATGATTGGAAAATTCCCATATACCCTAATGTCATGATTGCAACAAGAACTATTCCTATTATTTCAAGTATTTTGGCCATGTTTCTTTATGCTCATTTTGTAAAATCAAAAAGATATATGGTTTTGTAAAACAACTCATTTGTGGACAAATACCTGCTAGTAATTTTGATTTTTATGGTTGTGACTATTCCAATTGCATTCTTTGAACCATCTACTGGGCAGATTAGAGAACAACCTTTTTTCACATTGATGTGGGCAGCAATCGCAGGAATAATTATCATTGTTCTTTATAGCTCTTACAAAGAGAGAAAAGAACGACAAGCAGCTAATGCAAAACGCAGATCTAGAAAATAGATTTTAAAGTTCTAATCCAAATGATTCAGCAATACTTGAAAAGTTGACATAAGAATCCAAATATTGTCTACCTTTTGAAGTAATTACAAAAGTGTTCTTTCCGTCAAATTCTATTTTATTGATTAGACCTGCACCGGTCAAATTCTCTAAGAATTTTGATAATCTGGAATGAGATAGGTTTGCTTTTGTAAGGAGTGATGTTGTCTTGATGCCTTCTTGACCAGACTGTTGAGTAGCAGTTAGTAAATCTGCGACAATTTGCATGCTGGTTCTATAGGAAGCCATACGTAACTTATTCCAAACCTATGATATAAGGGTATTACCACTAATTCAGATCAGATAAATAAGCTCTAGCCAGATTTTTGTGCGTTGCCTTCACAATCATCTATTCCCTGGTTTGATGACTTTGTAGGTGTTGCATATAGATACTATGATTTGAGAATGAATATTGTTCCGTTATTTACTGACAGAAAGGACGCGGCTTCACTTTGGCATGATACAATTCATTCATGGGTAGATCCATCAATTAAAATTCGATTTTTAGAGATGGGTGATAAATATTGGTTCATCATGGGTGCTGACTCGCAGAAACCTGATACAAATCTGTCTTTTTTTAAAGAATTAGCAAAGTCTGAAAACTATGAACGATTCAAAAAAGGTCACGGCGGAGAGGCATATCTTAGATTGGGTGTATATGCAAAAAAATCTCTTGATGATGTAAAGAAAGATGCAGTATGTGATTGCAGTCATGAAGCACAAGATCATGATGAAGGTGATGGAGACGTTTGTCTCTTCAACAAATGTTCTTGCAAAAAATTTTCTAGTTTTCAAGTAAATTTATTGAAAAAGAAAAAAATCATTACTGACATCAAGTTTTTAGAAGAAAAAGATGTAAAAAGTGATCCACTTGTTTGGAATTGTATTAATGTAAATAAATTTTCAAAATCAGAATAAAACTAATCTAAATGTTTGTTTACTCTGATGTGATCTCCAGGATAATGCTCATCAACTTTTTTTGAATAACATTTACCACATAATGTGCCATCTATTCCCCATTCATCCATTGCCTTAAAACGAAATCCCACTATTTCACTACAAATGACACATTTTTCTTTTTTACCCAAAGTGCTTTAGCTCTTTTTAATCGATATAAAAAACATACTGGAATTACCCTTCTTAGAAAAATTATGTTAAATATTACTGGTTTATACTGAATTTAGGTAGGCAGTCTGACCAATGTAAACCTCCTGCAAGATTTTTACTTGGTTGGACTACTACCCTTGAAATTAAAATAAACTAGTTACAAGTTTTTTCAGTGCTAAAATTTCGTCTTCTTCTTGCCTAATTTTCTTATCAATTACTCTAAGCATTGAATCATTCCAAACATGTTGAGAGAAGAAATTGTGCTTAGTATTTGCTAATTCTATCTCATCATCTACAACTGTATCTTCAAGAAATTTTGTCACAACTACATCTGTGATTTTTAAAATTCTTGAATTGAGTTTAAAACTACGGAAAATAGGTTCAAGTTTTCTCACATCTCCTTTAAAATCTCCTTTGGATTCAAGAATTTTTTTATGAAGAATTCTAAAATACACTGCAACAAAAAATAATGTTGCATATCTTTTTGTTTTATGACCTCCTTGTTTTCCATATTTCAATGATTTTTTTGCATATTCTTTGACAAGGTATGGGTATAGTAAAATTCTATAATCATCTTTTAGATTGTCGTTGAATACGTCATCATACTTGCTTCCTCTTGGAAGAAATTGAGCTGGTGAACTATATGCTTCAGTTGGTCTTTGTTCAATTCCTGCAACTAGTGCTTGTATTGCATCTTTGGCAACAATGACTTTTTTATGATTATCTGGAAGATAATTATTGTAAGTTGCATCTCCATCATATTCACATTGTTTTGATTTAGTCTTTGTATCAAAAGAACCTGCTTGAATTTCATAAAAATAACCAGAATTTTTTAATTGTGATTTGACTGATTTATGAAAATCCATTAATGAAACAAGATCTTTACCTCTAACCGAATTTTGAGAATTCCTGTATTTTGTAATGTTATTTTGTTCTTGTTCATCATCTGCTTTGATAATTGTAACTGTCATAGAACCATCCATATTTTTTGTTCTTTTCGAATGATCAAGAATAGAGTTTGATGTTTGTGCACCATTAACAATTTGTGGGGCGTGAAGTTCAATCATGTTTTCACCTAACTCTGAAAAATCACTGACAACAATGGTAATTCCATTATTGTAAAAGAAAAATTTTCCTGGATTACTCTGTAATGTTTCTCTTAATCCTTTATTCACTGTAGTCTTAAATTGCATCCATTGTCTAATGTTTGATTCAAAAACATAGTCTCTATTTTTACTGACAAATTCAGTAAGCTCACGTAATTTCAAAATCCCCAAAATTGTATTTTCATGCCTTAACATCTTCTCTAGTTTAATAGATGATTTTTTTCCCGCTGCTGGCTTTTTAATTCGATCCCATAATTTTTGAATTATTACTTTTTGATCTATAATTTCAACTATCTCATCATGATAATCTACTTCTTGATCTGTTACATAGCAACATTTTATTTTTAGATTTTTTTCTTTTATTTTTGTAACAAGCTGTGCCAGTTCCGGTCTCATTTTTACTACATCTTTTGCTAGTAGTCTTTTTGCATCTTCCTTGAATTTAGCAATAGCTTCTAGTGAATGGGATGTCCCATATTTTGATTGAAATAATCTGATTGTGTTATCTGAAAAATCAACTGGAAGATATGCATCAATTCCAAGATCATTTGCCCCGTCTACAATAGCGTCTGCAGCGTCATCTTCTGTAGCCTCAAAAACTCGTGTTAAAACCCATTGAAGAAAGTTATTCCCTTTCTCCACTTCACTCTTTGAATTTTCTGCATATTCATGAATACTTTCTTGAATATTTTCTGCAAATCCTTCTAGAGGTTGACTAGAATTTTTTTGAACAAGTAATGTATGTGATCCAGGTATGTATTCTAATAATCCATTTCCATTTTGAGCCAATTATGTCTTCTAATATCTTATATATTTAGAGAATTTGGTAATTATGTAATAACTCTCCATAGGATATGATGTGAATTGATAAAAAAAATTACTATTATTGCAATAATCACAGTTATCATTTTAGTAACAATTGGTTTGATTCTTTCTAATGATTCAACTGAGAAAAACTCTGAAGAGTCTGAATTGATTGTAAAAGGTGATGTAATAATGCCTACAAAAGTATCTCGTCCTGGGTGTGAAGAGATTGATAGATGCTACATTCCATCTGTAATTGTAATTGATTCAGGAAAACAAGTTACATGGGTAAATCAAGATTCTGCGTTTCATAGTGTCACTTCAGGATTTTATGGTGAGCCTACAGAATTGTTTGACAGTGGACATTTAGATCCGTTTGAATCATACACTGTTGATTTTGATGAAACTGGTACATATGATTATTTTTGCACTCTCCATCCATGGATGAAGGGACAAGTAATAGTAGAGTAAGGTACCCGAGGGAGTCGAACCCCCTTGTATAAGCTTTGCAGGCTCACGCATAACCGTTCTGCCAGAGTACCATTTTAAAAAACACAAAATGAATAATTAAACTCTTTAGATTAGAATTTGTTAAATGGTTTTGACGCCAACTTTACATCTTCACCTTTTACGGTCTTTCTACTTGCATGTGAAGCCATGTCGACTGCACTTTTAGCAATATTGTCTGCAATCTCTTCGATGATTCTTCTTAATTCATCTGCTGATTCATCACTGACTCTTTCTGCTCCTGCTTTCTTCAAAATTCTATACATCGCAGATAATCCTAATTCTGATGATTTCATGAATTTTGATTTAATTTTTTCCGAAAAAAGATAATGAGTGAAAAAATATCACTAAGGAATCGATTTATACAGACTATTTTAAGAATTGATAAAGAATGACATGGTATTTTGATTCCCATATTCATTTGTCAGATCCTGCATATGCATCTGATATGCAATTTATCCTAAAACAAATGGAATATTTGAAAATCAAAGCATGTTGTGTATCGATGGATTATAACAATTCATTAAAAACTCTGGAACTTGCAGAAAAAAGTGATCTTGTTTTACCTTTTATTGGAATTCATCCTGAGTGTGCATCTGAAGAAATAGAAAATATTTCTAAATTAATTGAAGATAATTATAATCGAATTTCTGGAATTGGCGAGATTGGATTAGATCCAACATATGTAAAAAATAATGATGATATCAAAAAACAAAACCAAGTTTTTGAAACTCTGTTATCATATGCAGAAAAATATAACAAACCAGTCTCAATTCATTCTAGAAAAAGTCTTGATGAAGTATTACAAATTATGACATCATATAATACAAAACATGCCTTACTACATTGGTTTGATGGAAGTAAAAAACAACTTCAAAGAGTCATGGATATGGGATTTTTTGTATCATATGGGCCTGTAATGATCTACGCAAGTGATAAACAGACTTTGCTGTCTAAAACTAATGAATCTCAAATTCTTGTTGAGACTGATGGACCTGTAAGGTTTTCCAGATGTTTTGAAATGAAATCTGGCCAAATCAGCTTTATACCTAGCGTAATTTTTTGTGCTTCAACAATTCTTGGAAAATCCTTTGATGAGATGGCCTCTCTATTAGAAAAGAATTCAAATTCATTTCTTGGAATATAGGTATAAAATACCCCCTTCCTTTACACGTTTAGTGGATAGAATAAAACGACTCTCATACGAAGTTCTTGGCGAACACAAGTCAAAGTTTGGTGAAGATTTCATTGATAATAAAAAAGCCTTAGATCAAGTTTCTATTGTTCGCTCAAAAGGATTGAAGAATGAAATTGCTGGTTACATTACAAAATATATCAAAAAAGAGATTCGTGAAGAAAAAGCAAAACAGGCCAGAATTGATGCGTCAAAATCCGAACAATTATCTCAAGAATCTTCTGAAATAGAATTGACTGAAGATTCTGTCACTGAAGATACATCTGAAATTGTAGTTGAGACAACTTCTGAGGACGAGCCTTCAGAGATTGTTGAAGAAAAATCTGAATAATCAATTAAATATTATTTCTAGATTTTAAATTAGTTAGATATGTTTACTGTAAAATTTGTAGGTGGTGCAAAAAAATCATTTCCAGATGAGCAATTGAAAATTGACAAATCTGATATCTCAATTCAAGAATTAATTACAATATTGACGGAACTAAAATCTAAAGATACCCCTGAACTTGATACTGACAATGTTTTAATTGCAATTAATGGGGCTGATTCATCGGCAATGGATGGAAAGTCTACAATAATAAAAGACAATGATCTTGTGAGTATCATTCCTATAATTCATGGTGGTGCTTCCAAAAGACTTACCTTTGAATTTTCTAAAAAACAAATTCAAGTGATTGAAATTAAAGGACAAGAATCAATTAATGTAAAATTCATAGATGATCTCAGAATAAAATATCCTAAAATTCTCATTCAAGCTGTGTCTAGTAATTTCATTCTAAATAAATACCACTTGAAAAAAATTGTTTCATTATCAATTGAATCTCAAAAAAATAATGTGTTACTTTCAAACAAACTTGAAACAGATATACTAATGAGATTTGCTTTAACGACACAAATTTCTGATGCAATAAAAAATGTTGGAATTAAATCTAAAACTAATTTTATCTTGATTGCAATAGGAAACAAAAAAATTCTAGATTTGTTATATGCAGAATTAAAACCATTATCTGTAAATTTATTTATAAAAAATAATGAACAATATCTCAAAAAGCATTTCAAAATTACAAAAAAACACTTTGATTCAATTTATTCGAAAAACCCCCTGGCTGATATTTTAGTAGAAAAAGCAGCAGTGTTATTCTGACATACTTCGTTTAGTTTTTTCGGTACTCAATATATCTGATTTTTTCAGAATGGAGATTCCTGTTTTATTCCCTAAAATTTCAATTAAGAGAATTTTATCTGGAAATTCAAGTGACACTTTGTTTTTTATTTTCTCTGCTATTTTTGTAATTATCTCCTTACTTGACAAGTCAGAATTTCTTTTTTCAATTGATATTCTGTATGTTTCTTCGTCTGAAATTTGATTAGATAATTCTTGAACGCTTTTTTCTATTTCTTCTATTTTTGATTCAATAACTCTCTGTATTGGTATAACTCTTTTACAATATCTAATACTCCATGGCTCATCTAAGAGCATTTCTTTAATTTTTCTTACAACTTCTACGGGTTCTAATTTTGTTTCAGCTGTCAAAATTCCTGACATGTTGGTAATCGTGACTTTAAGTTCTGAATCTCCAAACTCTTTTAAAATATCTCTTAATTCATCCTCAGTTTCTGGCTCAAGGTGTCTCGGGCAAGTAATTATCAGATTCATGTTTCTAAAATTTCCTCTTTAGTTAGACTACCCTCTCGGATAATTTTGATCTCTTCATTTACTATTTCAATGATTGTTGATTCTCCCTGGCTTTGAATCAATCCCCCATCAACAAAGACATCATAGTTTTGAATATTTTTAATACAATTTTCTGGATTTGTATGTGGCAAACTTCCTGAAATATTTGCGCTAGTTCCAACAAGAAAATTACATCTTTTTAATAATTCCAATGTACACTTGTGATTGGGAACTCTAATTGCAATTTTATTTTCTAAATTTAATGATTCTTTAATTTTTTTATCTGTCACTTTTAAAATAAATGTTAGTGGACCTGGCCAAAACTTTTCAACTAATTTTCTAGAAATTTTATCAAAATTAACAATTTTTTCAGCTGTTGCAATAGAATATGTTAGTACTGGAACTGATTTTGAAATATCTCTTGATTTTATTTCATATATTTTTTTTACTGACATTTTATTATAGGGATCACATCCTATCCCATAAACCGTATCTGTAGGAAATATTACTATACCACCATCATTGATTATCTGAGAAGCTTTTTCAATTCCTTCTTTATCACAATTCACTTTCAATGTTTTCTAGTGAGTTTTTTCTTTAATTACCATTTACTTTTGAATACGTTTTTAACAGTTCACAATTTAACTTGAAAAGAATGTCATCTGCTGATTATGAGGATACTGATTTTGAAGATGATTTTGATGATAATTTAGACGAATTTGATGAAACAAGTGATTAGATACTTAATCCAAAATTATCTGCAAAGTTTGTAAATGTATAATATGCTTGTAAGAATTCTCTTCCTGGTTGACTAATTTTATATTTATTTGAGCCTTGATTGTCCACTTTCTCTAAAAGACCTTGTGAAACTAATGTTTTTAGAATTGCTGAAATTCTTGAATGTGAAATGTTTGCTTTTCTAATTAGATAAGTGACTGATGCTCCATCTTCATCTTGTAGATCATCTCTTGTTGTTGCTAAAATATCTCCAATAATCTTCATGTGGGTTCTATATTCTGCCATTTCTCTATCACTGATTATTAGAATTTCTATGAGAGGACACTGATATTTTCCAATATACTAAAAAGATAAAAGAATTTGACAAATTTTTAAATTTTCTAAATTTTGAGCCTGATGTATCATTTACCAAAATCTTCATCGAATTTTATCTTAGTCAAAGGTACTTTGCTTACTGGTATGAACAATGCTATCAGTCCTCCAATTTTAATAATCATTGATGCTGGATATAGGATTGATTCTGGGAATACAAATGAGTACCATCCTAAAAATTCGCCCAGTGCTAAAAGTGCTAATCCTACTGAAACTGAAATTGCTCCTTTGTTCCTGTTCTCAAAATATGATAGCATTGTTTCAATTGCACCATATGCCAACAAGATAAAAGAAACAGATCTGAAAATGTGTTCTAATTGAACAGAAGATACTAGGAATAAAGGAAATATTCCAACTGATCTAAAGTAGCTAGATTTTGGGAAAAATGATTTTATGCTATGTGAAAATGCAATAAAAAAATATCCTACTGTTTGAATTGCAATTCCCAAAGTCTGAATCCATCTTTCAATATTACCTGATTTTGTGACAAAATCTTCTACCATGTATCCTGACCATATCACAAAAAATCCTAAACTAATTGAGAAAAATGCAATTGTTAATCTAAATAGTGTTGGACTTCCGGTATTTCTAAATCCAATAAATGACATTATTCCAATTGCAAGTCCTACCAAAAATCCTACTAAATTAAGAATATTTTCTAATAAAAATTCCAATGATGAATAGAAATCTGTTTAACTAATTATTTTAATCTGATGAATGTTTACACTCTTTTGTTAATCCCATTCATCTAATGATCCTGAAGTATGCCCTTCTGTACTACTTGCATAATCCCCCAAAATATCTGAATATTTTGATTCATTATGGGCTACAAATTTTACGTATTCTCCATAGCTCATATCCAAATCACAAGAACCACATTTGACTACAGAATAATCCATTGCCAAATCTGCATCTTCTTTGCATTTTGGGCATTTTATCTTCATGTCCACATAGTTCTTTGATAATTATTATTGTTTTACATTCAAAAAAAGATAAAAGGAGTTCTTAATCCTTAATTTCTATATGAGTCGGACTTGTACCAAATGTAAGAATTCTATTCCTGACAGTGAAGAACTAGGAGTTGTCGCTGCAAAATACCCTACATGTAACAAATGTTGGGCTGAATGGAAAGAATATCAAATCATGGTCATGAATGAGATGAAACTTGACATGTCTATGTTAGATCATAGGAAATTATTAAAAAAACATGAAAAAATCTTTGTAGGTGTTTTGTCTCCAGAAGGGGAAGTAATTGATTACACAAATGAAGATAACAGAAAACCTGACGAGCCTACAAAGGCCTAAAAATTCAAATGTTTTTTTGCATTTTCTGGCACAACTATCATAATTCGTCTTTTTGAATTTTCATCCAAATTATTGATTATTTTTTTAATTGTATTTGCAAGAATTTCTCTCTCATTTTCATCTAATGTCAAAAATATCTCTAAAATTCCATCAATATTGAAAGTGATTAATTTTTGTGGTGAACGTGCAACCTCTGTAATGTATGCTGAAAATAATCCTTCTCTTTGCTCTTCAGATAATGTTGTTAAAATTTTAAGCCAAGTTTTGAAAAGTTTTGAGAAATTAGGAAAAGGAATTGTAGGACCTGCTTCTAATGCGTTGTTAATTACTTCCATCTTTTCAGGTTCTGATAATGAAAAGAATTCGACCATCCTCTTTTTCAAAATTGGACTTCTTAGAAAATCAGGTAAATTAGCCAAGTTAATAATTATATTTCCAGCAAAATTTTCTCCAACCATCGATCTAAATCAATTATTGCTGAATATAAAATCATGTGAAAACACTTTAGCTTAAATAAACGAATCAAAAGTTGAACAGTGTGACATCTACTGTTGTCGTTGGAGGATTTTTTGGTGATGAAGGTAAAGGAAAAATTATCTCATATTTGGCAATTAAAGATAATCCAAAAATAATTGTACGCGGTGGAGCTGGTCCCAATGCCGGTCATACAATAAGGGATGGCGACAAAGTATACAAAGTAAGAATGCTTCCAAGTGGATTTTTAAATAAAAATGCCAAAGTGATGATTGGACCTGGCGTTGTGATTAATCCTGATGTTCTCAACAAAGAAATTCAAGATTTTGATGTTCAAGGACGTGCATTTATCGATAAACATTGTGGAATCATTGAAGAGACTCATCTAACTAGAGATTCAAAAGGTGAATTAAAAGAAAAAATTGGAAGTACGGGTTCAGGTACTGGTCCTGCAAATGCTGACCGTGCTATGAGAGTTTTAAAGCTGGCAAAAGACTTTGATTCCTTATCTTCATTAATTGTGGATGTTCCTTTAGAAGTAAATTCTGCACTTGACGCAAATGAGAATGTCTTAGTAGAAGGTACACAAGGGACTTTTCTTTCATTATGGCATGGAACATATCCTTTTGTTACCTCCAAAGATGTTACTGCTTCTGGAATCTGTGCTGATATTGGTCTAGGTCCTACCAAAGTTGATGAAGTAATTGTTGTTTTCAAATCATATGTAACTCGTGTAGGTACAGGACCTCTTGACAAGGAACTATCTCTTGAAGACGCAGAAAAAAAAGGTTGGTCTGAATTTGGCACTGTCACTGGTCGTCAAAGAAGAGCTGCTGATTTTGATTTTGATTTAGCTAGGCGTGCAATCATGCTTAATGGTGCCACACAAATATCTATTACAAAACTAGATGTACTCTTTACAGAGTGTGCAGGAAAAACTTCTTACGATGAACTCTCTGATGAAGCAAAAGCATTCATTACAAATATTGAAAAAGAATTAAACACGCCTGTCACAATAATAGGAACTGGCCCAGCTGTTAATGATGTCATTGATAGAAGAAACTAGGCTCCTATATTTTGGATAAGTTTAATTTGATAACCTGCATCTAATCCCTGTGGACAAGTTACAACCTGTTGATAAATTACCACGTTACATTCAAGTTCATTCAACTTTAGAATTTACTAGGCTCGTTTGTGCATTAGAGCGTGCTCCACGTGTTTCCTTTTTACATGATTATGATGGAAAAAAAATTCTTTCAGTACAAATGGATGTTTTAAAAGAAAAACCAATTGTATACTACACACATCTAGAAAATAATGGTCACTATCTTTGTTATGGATTAAAGGGAGGAAAAGAAGAATCTGCAATTGTAGATACAACTTCTGATGCTAGTAAGCTATATTCTCCTATTGTTAGAATAAAATCCCTGCCTAAAACATTACAGCCTGGTAATGGTACTCTTGATAGATATCAACCTATTCAATTAGAAGATATGTCAAGTTTGGCAAAATTGACTTGGGGAATTGAAGAAATGCCTTTTCCTTTGTTTTTATTTCCTCATAATGATAAATGGCTTATTGGAGTTTTCATGAATTTTAATGATGAAGGAACTTCTTATTTTTGTCATGTAGTGTTGGACTCTGATCCGTTAAAACCGTTCTTAAAATTCTCTACAGTTAATAGTGCCGAACCTACATTTGTAGAAAATCCTTCTGAGCATGGTTATTCGTATATCAAAATAATAAAATTAAAAGACACTCATCCACTTGTAGATTATGGCCACCTTCAAAACTAGACTTTCTCAGATCTCAAAAACTAATGGCAAAGTGATCCTTGCCAACGATTATGATTCATCTGTTAAAAATTTAGAATCTAAGACTATCAAAAACATCAAACAATTACATCCATTTCTATGTGGAATCAAACTAAATTTTCATTTATTACTTCCTTTGAGTGGAAAAGAAATTCAAAAAATCAACAAAACAGCTCATCAATATGGGTTACAAACAATTGCAGACATCAAACTCAATGATATAGGAAATACAAATAGAGTAACCACTGAACATTTGTGGGATATGGGATTTGATGCAGTTATTGCAAATCCGATAATGGGTCTAGATAGTCTAAAAAATCTAGTAAAATCTGCTCATAAAAATGGAAAAGGCGTTATCACTTTATGTCATATGAGTGCACCAGAGGCAAAATTATCTTATGATATGGAAATCAAAATGGGTAAAAAACAACAATTATACCAACTATTTTTGAATTGGGCTCTTACTGCAAAGGTTGATGGGATTGTGGTGGGTGCTACTTTTCCAAAAATTATTGAATTTTGTTCTAAAAAAGCCAGAAATAATTTGAGTATTTTTTCACCTGGTGTTGGTACCCAAGGTGGGAGTGCAAATGAAGTGATCTCATCTGGAACAAATTATTTGATTGTCGGTAGAACTATTTTGAATGCTAAAAATCCAATTGAGGTTGCAAAGGAATTACAACTACAGAGTTTTGGAAAGTAACATCTGTGCTTTTGTTAAAACAGTTTTTGCATTATCGAATGTAGTTTTTTCCATTGCTGTATTATAATCCATCCAAGTATAATCTAGGTGTTCATGTGAAATTTTAATATCTCTAGTTTTTGTTTCAGCTAGGAAAAATACAACTTTTTTATGAACCAACTCTCCTTGATATTGAAAATTATATTCAATCCATTCTTCAAAATTTTCTATAAATACTATGTCTGTAATTCCAGTTTCTTCTTGTGTCTCTCTAATAGCGGTCTCTTGAAATGACTCTCCTTTTTCCATTTTGCCTTTCACAAAATCCCAATGACCTGAAGGATAATGCAACAATAAAAATAATTTTTTAGAATCTTCTTTTCTAAATAACACAATTCCTGCTGATGTTTCTTCAATCATTTACCTAATCTTCTCTTCCTTTCTTGATATGTCCTAATTGCCCTCATTAAATCTATTTTTCTAAATTCAGGCCAAAAAATATCCATAAAGACTAATTCACTATATGCACTTTGCCACATGAGAAATCCACTCAATCTTTTCTCTCCTGAAGTTCGTAATATCATGTCTGGTGATGACTGTGGTAAATGTGAAGTGTATAGATTTGATTCAATCTCTTTTTTATCAATTTCTTTTACGTCTAAAGATCCGTCTTTGATTTTTTCACCAATTTTCTTTACTGCATCTACTAATTCATTTTGGCCTCCATATGCCAGTGCAATATTCAAAAAATGGTTGTCATAATCTTTTGTTGCATCATCTAATTTTTTTAGAATTACTTTAATCGATTCTGGAAGTAGTTCAATTCTACCAATCCCTTTTACTCTCATTTTACTTCTGTGAATTCTCGGATCTTTGAATAACTTCTCTAGTCTCATTCGAATTAACTCGTATAGGTATTCCAACTCTTCATCTTCTCTATCTAGATTTTCTGCTGAAAGTGCATAAAGAGTGACAATTTTTATGTCAAACTCCTCACACCAATCAAGAAGGTTTTCTACTGCATCTGCTCCCTTCCAATGTCCTTTTTTTGGCATAGATAGATGTCGTTTAGCCCATCTTCTATTGCCATCTAAAATTAATGCCACATGATTTGGAATGTCTCCGTTTTGAATCTCACTTTCCAGTCTTTTCCCGTATATCTTATAGAGCCCAGACAACTGAAAAATTACATCTTTAATTTTGCTAATTATTAATCACCACTGGATAATTCGAGTATGATTGAAGATATCAGTGTTATTCAGAAATCGCATTTATTGAGAATTTTTTAAATATTTAGTCTGAAACCATCTCTTGATCTTTATGTTTTCTGTATTTTTTGAACAGAATCGTGGCTGAAATTAAAGTTGCAGCTAGCCCTCCTAATAACGGTGGAATCAAAGTAAGTGATGGTTCATCAAACATCATGATATTAGTAAATTGGAAAACAGTTGGATAAAGTGCAACCAAAACAATTATTCTCAGAGTGTCACTAATCTGTCTTGGAATACCTCCAATCCAATTACTTAGTAGTGTTCCTGCAAATATGGCTCCCATTCCAATCCATAAAATTGGTAAAACTCCTGACACAAATTGTCCTACTATTACCTTATCTGTAATTATTTTGATCAATTCAATGTCTGTTTCAATCAATTCTGAATCAACTGTACTTACACCAGCTGGCACTGATGACAAAATTAGTAAAACACCTGCAACCATTGTAAACATTCTGATAAAACCCATCGGTGTTGGCTTTGACCAACTTGACCAAATTCTGTCAATATCAAATGCTCTAATTAAAAATGCTCCACCCAAAATACTTACCAACACTGCAAATATTTCTGCAGTGTATCCAAATACTGTAGCTACTCCTCCAATTAGCAAAAGAATTCCTGGAACACCTAAAAAGAATTTTGAATATTTTGAATCATATGCCAACATTTTAAGATATTTTCCAAAAACTGCATAGGAGTATTCTACACTTCTACTTACCTTCATTACAACTCTTTGTACTGATACCACTGGCAACACATTTTGAATGACAGGAATAACACTTTCATCATCTTCTCCGTCAGAAACAATTACGGCTCCATTTGCAGAAAATTTATCCAAAACTTTCCTAGTTTCAACTAGAATTTTTTCATCAGCTTGAACTCCCCTATCTTTAACTCCTGCAACAGTAACTACTTCTACTTCGTACCCTTTACTGATTAAATCTTCATATGTTTTAATTGCTGCAAAAATAGAATTTGAATCTGCATCTTCAGGATCTTCTAAAGCTAATCTTTGAGCTGCCTCAATACATGCATCTCTACCTACCACAGGTGTTAGAATGCCTGCTTTTTCACCTACATCATTATCTCTGTCAATACAAATTACAAGTAATTTGTTGGCAGTAGATGCATTAACATCTTTTTCTACTTTACCTGTTCTTTGAGACATTCTAATTTTTAATACAGAATTACTTTTTAACGATTTCCAACCAATATGAATAGTAAAATTGGGTTTTGAGGCTAGCCTGGTCTTGACTGATCAGAGATTTTGACAAATTCTCTTGATTCTAATTTCAATGATTCTATTTTTTCTAAAATTTGATTCATTTCCTCTTCTGTACTTCCACTTTCAATCATGTTGGCTAAAACTTTGGTTTCCATAATATACGAGTTAAATGACTTCATGGCTTCCATGTAGTTGATATAACTTGATTGCCATTCTTCTGATGGTTTTGATGTCACAAATTCACTAATTTGGGTGGTTACCTGTGACGATGTGACCTCTGTTATGGCTATGTACTCTTGTGGGGAAATTTTTCCACTTTGTAAATTCTGATATTCTAGGTCCATGGATTCCTCTAAAACTTCGTGGATGTTTTTAACTCCATTCAGATAATTTTCATAATCTATCACCACGAAAGTAGTTTCTACATCTTGAGGAATAATCCACATTAAAAAACTGGCACCTGTAATTGCAGCTAAAATTATTGCTGTAGTTGCTATTCCTTTTTTTGATGCCATTTTGTAATTTTATTATCAAGTAGCTTATAATTGGTAATATTTGAAAAAATCTTTTTTTATAAATAATTATTGAAAAAAATAGATTTTTTATAACCTTGTACATGATTTTTTACAAAAATACTTGCATTTTTTATTTTTTTTTAGAAAATCCCTTTTTTGATGCCTAAAAAAATTTGCGCACATCTAGTCTATAGTGAAATAATTTTCACAGCCTCTGCCTAAATACCACCAAGTTTGACAAATTTCATAATGGTTCAAGCATATTGCGTAAAATGCAGAGCAAAAAGGGATATCAAAGATCCCAAAGAAACTACACTAAAGAACGGACGTCCTGCTGTAAAAGGTACATGTCCAACATGTGGTACAAACGTCTTCCGTATCGGTAAGATGGATTAACCTCAAAAAAGGTCCACACGATTTCTCTTTTTCAAAACCCATATAGGGTCAACCATGCACTATTTTTTAGTGACCAAAACAGATTACGAAAACCTACTCAAACGTATCCAGGATAAACTGGGTGATACTGATAAAGAATCTAAAACTAGATTTGAACTTCCAGTTGTGGATGTAATGTGGGAAGGCCAAAAGACCTTTTTAAGAAATTTTTCAGAATTTCCAAAAGTTTTACGTAGAGATCCTGATAAAGTCCTTCAATACCTTTCAAAGGAATTTGCAGTTCCTGCAGAGAGACTTGGAGACAAAGCAATGTTTGTTGGAAGGAGGGCTCCTGATGATTTTACACGACTATTTCAGATTTATGTCAAAGACTACCTTGAATGTCCTACGTGTAAAAGTCCTGATACAAAGATTCTCAAAGAAAATAGAATATCTTTTTTGATTTGTGAAGCATGCGGTGCAAAATCTACTTTGAAAGGTAAATATGCGTAATGCAATTCGCAGTTCGAACTACTAACTACCAAAAACAATCAATGTTGAACATTTGTGATGCTGAGATATTGGGGAAAAAAATTATCGAAGGAGAATTAACTATGCACATAAGTGAAAATTATTATGGTGAAAGATTTGTTGAAAAAGATGAAGCTGAATCTTTACTAAAAACTTCTTCAATTATAAACATGGCTGGAAAAGAAACTATATCTTTATCTCTAAAACTTGGAATTGGTTCTGAAAAAGCTGTAAAAACAGTTTCTGATGTTCCTTTTTTAATAATATTTAACATGTAAAATTGTTTGATTTGATTTTTAATTTGCGTTTTTTGTTTTTAATAGCAACCTCTTTTATCTAGTGTGGGCATCTTTCTATATTGACTGACACAATTAGTAAAAAATTAGAATCTAAATTGGATAATAAACTGATTTCCAAACAAAAACGAACTCAGTTAGAAGATGGTTTCAAAAAAGGAAAAGTTGTCAATGAAGTTTTGGATAAGCCTACTGTTATGACTCTTTACAAAATGATCACTGATCATGTTATTGCATATGTCAATGGCTCTGTAAGTGCTGGAAAAGAATCTGTTCTTTTTTGGGGTGTTGATGATGATGGCATTGATGTTGCACTAAAAATTTACTTGGTAAGTACTTCAAATTTTAAAAAACGTGAACCCTATATTCTTGGAGATCCTAGATTTTCTCATCTAAAAAAAGGAACTAAAAATCTTGTTTATCTATGGGCAAAAAAAGAATATCGAAATTTATCTCAGTGCTATGAGGCGGGGATTCCAGTTCCAAGGCCGTTATATGTTACAAATAATGTTTTGGCAATGGAATTCATAGGGAATAATGGTGCCCCTGCAAAATCTTTGCTAACATCACAAGTTGATGAGAATGATTATGCACAAGCTATTTCAATTCTTGGAGATCTTTACAAAAAAGCAAAACTAGTACATGGTGATTTTTCAGAATATAATATTTTTAAAACTGAAAATGGTTTGGTGGTTTTTGATCTGGGTTCTGGTGTTGATCTTAGACATCCAAATGCTCAAGAGTTCCTTAAACGAGATATTAATAACATCGGAAGATTCTTCAAAAAAAGAGGAATCCCTGTAGATGATTCAGATAAAATATTTGAGGATATTACAAAATGAGCTTTGAAAAATTAATCCGTATTCCAAATGATAGAATTGCAGTTTTAATTGGGAAATCTGGAAGTGTTAAATCAAAAATTGAAGAATCTTGTCATGTCACTTTAGATATTGATGGTGATACTGGTGAAGTTTTTATAAAAACCCATGGTGATGTTGAGAAAATCCAACCATTCAAAGCTATGGAGATTGTTACTGCAATTGGTAGAGGGTTTTCACCTGAAAATGCAATGACATTGCTAAAAGGTGAAAATGCATTACATGTGATAGATCTTAGAGAATTTGCAGGAAAATCTAATGCTAATGTTGAAAGGATAAAAGGGAGGATTATTGGAGAAGGTGGTAGAGCAAGACGAAACATGGAAAATCTTAGTGGCACTCATATCTCAGTTTATGGAAAAACTGTTTCAATAATTGGCGATTCAAGTAAACTACGTTTAGCAGTAGATGCAATCTCTTCAATTTCAAGTGGTAGCATGCATGGTGCTGTGTATACTAAATTAGAAGCTGCTAACAGAAAAGAAAAGCAAGAACGAATGAAATTGTGGGAAGATCAAGATGTCTTCTATTAAGGAAAAATTCAATCAGATTTCTCCAAGTGAGTTCTTTTACAGTAATCGTGATTTAGCTGGATTTAGTAATCCTACAAGATCTCTATATACAGCAGTAAGGGAATTTGTTGAAAATGCATTAGACGCATGTGATCAAAAAGGAATTCTTCCAGACGTTCATTTGACTATCAAGGCTGTTGACACTGAAAAACCAGATCCAAAGCCGTATATTTTGACTGTAAAAGACAATGGTCCAGGAATAGATGCTGAACATATACCACTAGCTTTTGGAACTGTACTTTATGGTTCTAAATTTGGACTAAAACAAGCAAGAGGAATGTTTGGTCTGGGAGCAACCATGGCAATTCTTTATGGTCAAATTACTACCAATAAACCTGTTACAGTAAAAAGTTCTGTTGATGGTGTAACTCAGCATATGTTTGAATTACTACTTGATATTCAAAAAAATAAACCTGTGATAGTACAACACACCACCAAAGAAGTATCAAAAAAGGGACTAACAGTTAGTATTTGTTTAGAGGGTGATTATTCCAAAGCAGGAAATAAAATTCGAGATTATGTCTATGAAACTTCTTTGATCACACCATATGCTTCAATTACTTTTGATGATCCAAAAGGACAAAAATTTAGTCATCCTAGATTTGTCAAAGAAATCCCACCTCCACCAACTATTATTCGCCCTCATCCACATGGAATTGATGTAGAAAGAATTAGAAGGATGATTGTAGAGTCTCAATTTGAAATCCCTACTATAGATGATGCAATGATTGAAAAAGTAAGAAAGGATTTGGGATTGTCTGCAAAAAATCTTAGTTTTACAGCAATTATGGATAAAGCAAAGAAAAAATGGAAAACACTTCCACGTCAAGTAAGAGTTGTAATTGCTTTAATGTCCTTTCTAAAAATGGATTTTGAAAAATTAATGAAAATACGAATCGAAGATATTGATATGTCAAATAAAACATTATCTTATTGGGATTTTGGTGATTCACAATCAAAATCAGTTGACATGGATCCTGAAAGTCCATATTACAAACAACTGACTAATACAGTTCAAGGCGAACCACTTACAACATTTCTTACAAAGAGGTTTCAAAGAATAGGTCCGACAACTGCTGTTAAATTTGCAGAGTTTGCCAAATTCAAACCAGAGAAACGAATGGGAACCTTGACAAATCAGGAATTAGTTCAATTGAGTGATTCTCTTCAAAAATTTGATGATTTTATGGCGCCTGATTCAAGTTGTCTGGCTCCATTAGGGGAAGAACCTTTGGAAAAAGGAATCAAGAAATTTTTTAATCCTGATTTTACTGCTGTGGTTCAGCGTCCACCTTCAGCTTACTCTGGATTTCCATTCATTATTGAAATGGGTATTGCATATGGTGGAGATATCAAGTCAGGAGGACCACATGTTTACAGATATGCAAATAGGATTCCTTTACTTTATGATGAAGGAAGTGATGTTGTTCTAAAAGTGGTTAATGATACTGATTGGGGAAGATACAAAGTAAAAGGTGATCCTCCTTTCATTATTGTATCTCATATTTGTTCTACTAGAATCCCATACAAAACAGCAGGAAAAGAAAATGTTGCTGACAGACAAGAAATCGAGAGAGAATTGAGACTGGCGTTACAATTTTTGTCAAGGAAATTGGCTGCATACATGTCAAAAAGAGGTCAAGCAGATATGGCAAAAAAGAGGGCAAATCTTTACGCAAAATACATTCCATTGATTGCCCAGTTTTGTACAGAGCTTGCTGGTAAGAAAAAAGAACCTAATTATCAGAAAATATTAGATGATAATGCAGTTGAATCTAAACAACCTATAGAGGAGGAAAAAGAAATTGAAAACAACTAAAGAACAAAAGAAAATTAATGCACGAAGCAAGAAAGCTGATGAAAAGCAAAAAAATATTCTTGAAATGCTCAAAAGTCATGGTGCAAAAATTTACGATGATCTAGATAACGGTCAATTCCCAAAATTTTCTATTCCTAGCAGATCAGTCAGTAACATAGTTTATGATAAAAAACTCCGACAGTATATTTTGGGAAATAATGCAGCTGTGAGAAGTTCCAGAAATTCTGCACAATTAAGATCCTTCACACAATTAATGTGGTTAGCATTTTTTGCAAATAGATTAACTCATGAAAAAAAATCATCAACATTAAGAGATGTCTATTATTCATCTCAGGCTTTCGCCATTGAATTTGAGGATCAATCAGAATCTGATAATATTATTGTGGATTTAGAAGCTGTAACTTCAAAACCCAGAGAGGATTTTCATATATTTCCTGAAGAGAGAAGTTCTATTTTTGGTGATTTGAACATAGAATACACTATTCCCGGCTATGAGGGAAAAACTATGAATTTGTCTAATCACCCTGATGGATATTCAATTGGACCTAGCTTGACAACTGCTGAATTGGTAGATACTAGTGCCGAAATTGTTATTGCCATAGAAAAAGGTGGTCTTTTTACAAGATTTGTTGAAGAACAAATTGATAAAAAATTCAAATCTATCATTATCAATACTGGTGGACAAGCACCTCGTTCAACACGAACATTGCTGAAAAGATTGCACGATGAAATGAACTTGCCTGTAATTGTTCTTACTGACGGAGATGTGTATGGAGAACATATTGCAATGGTTATAAAATCCGGTTCTGCAAATGCTGCTCATCTCAGAGAACTAACAGTTCCTGATGCAAAATGGGTAGGGGTTTGGGCTACTGATATTGAAAAATACAAGTTACCGACAATTCCAATGACTGAGTCAGACATCAAAAGATGTTATGATCTTCAAAAGGATCCTAGATATCAAGATGGAATTTGGAAAAAGGAACTTGATGTATTTCTAAGATTAAAAAGAAAAGCTGAGCTGGAGGCTTTCTCAAAATACGGTTTAACCAACATTACTGAGAAATATTTACCACAAAAGTTAGAATTAGCAAAAAGTCTTTGATTATTTTATTCTAAGAGTTAGTACGCCATTTCTATATTTGAAATCAAATATTTGCATTTCATTAACGCCTTCAATAGGAACTTCTTTTGAGAATCCTCCTGTACCTCTAATGTATAAAATTCCGTCTACTAATCTTACCGCAATTTTATCTTCTGGTCCGGGAACTTCTGCAACAAAAACAAATTCTCCTTCTCCTTTGATCAAATCATATACCCAATTCTTTGTTTCTTGTTCTCTTGATTGAGTGTATGTTGGTTTTTGACTCTTTGCCATTTTCTTTAGAACTTTAACCCAATAAAACATTGTAAGTGCGGCGGCGCCAATTAGAATAAAACTCACAAAACCTGAATCTGCTCTTTGTGTCATAATGTAGATAATTCCTAAAAATAAAATCACAATTATGGGAATTACAAAATTTAATGATTGTTCATTTGAATATGTTCCCTTGTAACTTGCCAAACAGTCAAAATTAAGGTCTACCAAATATAAAGTATCTTTGGTTTTGAGAACATAATGTCCTTTATCTATACTTTAATTCCATACTATACCAATGGAGATTCGTCCTGATGAGATCACAAAATCAAAGAGCAAACCATTAGAGTTATTCTATTCATCAATTAGGGCAGAAGCTACAAGAAAAGATTACGAGCGTAAACTCAAAAAAGTACTATGTGAATTCTTTGCTCCAATATTGAAAGGTGATCCAAAACTAGTCCAAGAGGACAAAACTAGGTACAAAACAAAGTCCAGAGGCGTAAAAAGGACATTTTCTGATGCTGATTTTGAGGCAAGGGCAACAGAATTTGTAAGAAGAGCAGCAGAGAATCCTGATTGGGCCGAAGATCTGATGCTAAAGCTTGGTGAGAAATTCAAAAAACGCTCAGAATTACCAAAGACTGATTCAAACTATATCAATCCAGTTTCATTGAAAAATTATTTTGTTCCGATTCAAAAATTATTGGAAATGAATCGTGTAACTCTATCCTGGAAGAGAATTCGTTGCACATTGCCAGAACTAGATCATCAGGATGATACCAGAGAATACACATACTCTGAAATCCAAAAGATGCTACACCATTCAAAACTAATTGACAGAGTTTTGATTTTGCTTGCAGCATCTTCAGGAATCAGGGCAGGTGCATTTTCAATAAAATGGAAACATCTTGTCCCAATTTACCTATACAATGAAAATTATCTTTGGGATGTTCAAGATGTTACAGAATCCGTTCAAAAAGAAGGAAAAGTAGTTGCAGCAATGATTCGAATCTATGCCAATTCAAGCTCTGAATATGTGGCCTTTATCACCCCTGAATGCTGGCATACAATAGAGTCTTACAGACAATTGTGGAGGCAAGAAACTAACAAGGAACCAAAACCTGATGATCCTTTCTTTAAGCGAAGTGGACCGTTCCCACGAGAACTCACTGAGATGGGAATCAGAAAGAGATTGGAGAGAGTCCTAAAAGAATCAGGAATTAGAACACCGTTACCTCAAGGAAAGAGACGTTATGATGTTCCAACCTTTAATGGGTTTAGAAGATTCTTCAACAAGGCAAACAAAAAGTCTCTTTCTAAAAATTCTGTATTGGCATCATTGATTCTAAAAGAAACAATGATGGGGCATGCAGGATTGATCAAGCTAGACAAAAATTATTTCAAGGCCCACGTTAGTGAGCTAATTGAAGAGTATCTTAATGCCGTCCCAAATCTGACCATTTCAGACGAATTTAGGCTCAGAGCAGAGAATTCTAGGCTACAACAAGAGAGGGATTCAAACAAGACAGATGCTGAAACAATTGACAAACTCTGGGATAATATCCTGGAGTTGCAATTTGAGGTAAAATCACTACGTGCATCTGCGCAAACAAAATCAAACGATGAATTGCAAGAAAGGATTCAAAATCTAAAAAGCAAGAAAGAGAAACTTGATTCTTTGAAATAATACTTTATACTTTTAAAAAATAATTTATACATTATTTAATTTATAAATAATTTAAAATAATTTATAAAAAACTACGCGTGGAAATATTTTTGTAAAAAATCTTTATACACAAAATTTATTCCTAAAAAATAATTTATAAAAAATCTCAATTAATTTATACATTAATTTAATTTATAAAAAATTACACGTAACAACAAAAACTAAATTGCTAATTTGGGAATGAACTCTTATTCCTAAAAAATAATTTATAAAAAATTCTAAATAATTTATAAATTAAATTTATTTATAAATAATTAATTGCTTTATGGTTTCCATGTTTTCTCAAAGATGAAAACTTTACAGGCACAAAGAATTTCATGTTGATCAAACATGAAAAAACATGGATAACATTAACTATCTTTTTTCATGTTGTTGATGGGTAAAAAACATGAAATCCTATGTTCAACATGAAAATTCCATCTTTTTTGCATGATATGAAAAAACATGCACATGTCATGCAAAACATGAACAAGATTTTCCATCATATGATATTTGCACATGCCTGTGTTTTTTGTTTTTATTTTCTAAAAATAATTTATAAATTATTTTTTCATCCTTTGTCATGGTTTGTAAAAACATGAAACCATGTTAGGCACAAGCAATTTCATCTTGCATTTTCATGGTATACATGGCCCATGTTTTTCCATGGTTGGTGCATGTTTTTCATGGTTTGACGTTATCTGAAATCGAGGCTAATTCAGCATATCATGAACATGTTTTCCATGTATTTTCATGTCATGTACAACATGAAATTTTTACAGGCACAAAAATTTTCCATCATTATTTCATCTTGTAAAACATGGAAAATCTTGACAAAATCCAAATTTTTCATCTCACAATTTTAGAAATTCTAGATTTTAATTGAAAAGAATTAGGATATTTGGAACCAATTTTCTACACAAAACATCTTGGAATCGTAATATTGAAAATATTTGCTGTAAAATAATTGCAAACAAACCTTCAGATGTAAGCTAGAAGCAACAGTACGGTACCACATTTTATTATGTATTGCTAATTTGGGTACTGTTACCTTGATGGGACAAAATCTACCTGTTACCAATCGGGACATAGGTATGAGAGGCTATGATCAACTTATTAGAAAATCAACCCACAAAACAAAATGTGAAATTAAGACAAGGAATTCTGTATCTAATCAGTACATTAGCGGGTTGGATTCTTACTCGAGTATTCGATTCCTTAGAACCTGCCATTATAACATCTGCCACAAACATTACACATATTCAGATACTGATGATTATTGATTTTGTCTTTATCGGCATATCGATATTTGGTGTTTTCCTTATTTTGAATGGAAAACGTAAATGGATAAATCTGTCTTTCAAATCTGAGGATAAAAAATCTAACTTCAAATATGATTCAAAAAAACTCAATAACGAAGTATTCAAAAAGTTAATGAGAGTTATTTGTTTGGAATCACGTCTATTTTTTAAAAATAGATTTGGATTTTGTATTCCAGTAAATCCAAAAATGTTTGAAATACCTGTAGATTCAGCACAAATTGCTTGGTATATCGATTTAGAAAAACCAGAAGATTTTGAACGAGATTTTAAGAGTATTGGTGAGGCTATACCTACTCTCAAAATTGGTGAAAAATATCTTGAAACAAACTATGTTGAAATTTACAAAATATGGAAGAATATTAAAAATGATTTAGAAAAAATCAATAAAGATAGGGATAGTTTTTTTGCTGCTGTCGCCAAAGATGTAGGAAAACAGTTCAAAAAGACTCTAAATTACAAATCTAAATTTTTACTTGATCCCTTTGGTGATGAAATAGTATTTTTTGAAGAAAATATTTCTTTCATTATTCCTTTGTTATTTAAGACACGTTTAGTCAATTTATCAATTGAACAGATAGCTGATAAACAATACTATGTTAGATATGGTGACAGTTACAACATTATTGGAAGCAATAAAGAAGAAAAAATCAATTTAAGTGGAATCAAGCATATTTTTGATTTAATATTGTGGAATGAAAATTTTAGTGAACAATACTCTGATTATCGTTATCAACTAATCGAATTAAACAAAAGAATTACTATATTTTGTCATAAACTTGAGAAAGAGGTAGTTAATGATATTGAAAATATTGTTTAGTTTTTCCTTAAATATTCACTAAGGATAACTCGGATCGTTTCAGGCACAGTTTCTAACAACCTTTCCTTGCGTTCTTTCTCTAATGCCTTTTCCATTTCAACAGGAACGGACACCATGTATTTTTTGGTTCTGTTACCTCTTAGGTTGTTTTCTTCATGTTACCTATCGGTTGATAAAAAGATCGGGTAATTACTTACCCACAATACGATATACTGAACCATCTTTTCTAACAAGCATTTTGTTTTTATGTTCTGTGAACTTCTCCTGTTTTATTCCAGCCTTGATGTAAGGCATACCATTCCAACCACCCTCGACGTATCGAGTTTCTTTAATGATGGATGATGATCCTCTGACATCACTCGGTGAAATAACACTGCGTGGATTTACTGCATGTAAGAAACGGTTTGCTTTTCGTGTTATTTTCTTTGCCATGATCAATACAGAAAGTCATAGTATTTGAGAATTTATTTGTCAAATAATCATACAGGGAGAATTACACTTGTACAAATTAAGAAATCAATAACACTTTCAAGTGAATCTCTAAATTCACGCCATTTCATTTTGATTAATTTATTATGATGAATTATACCATCACGTAACTCAAACATCTTTTCAAATTTTTTCCAATTTTTATGCAATGGCGAGGCATACGGAATATGTACGTCATCATCATATGAAAAACCTCCACCTGTTTCACTTTCATATTTGATTTCATCAAAAAATCTTTTGTTAATAATATGTGAAAATAAAATATTGATGTCTTTAAGATTCATAAAACTATAAGATGATATAATTTGTTGTTCCAATGGAACTTCTGAATTAATATTTTTAAGGATTTTTGATGTATCAATCTGATATGATTTAAAAATTCTCAATGCAGAATTTAACAAATAATTCTCAAAAATTGAGATGATTCTAACAATCAAATAATTCATAAGATAAATTCTAATCTCATCTGATTCTTTACGAGATTTTATTTCATTAAGAATAGGTCTCATTTCAGTTTTTACAAATTTTCTGACAATTATCCAAAGCGGATCTTCATTTATTGCATTTAATTTTCGCTTACTGAAAGACGCATTTCTTTTCTTGGACAATTAATTAGATCTCTTGGTATTTTGAATTAAAGTTAACCACTTGTTATTACCTTTTATTTCAATTCCACAGGCTTCGGCAGGCGTCTTGCCGTCTAGCCCCATGTGTGGTCTAACGTAATTATGATAAATTTGGTAGCCGTCAATGATTGCAATTATTTTATTAAAAATGAGGGTACCAAACTAAATAATTAAAGTCTAAATTTACGACAATATTGTATAACGTATTCTTAAAATTAATCAAAAAAGACCTTTAGGAACGCATATTTTTCATATTATGAAACCAGTCGTTTGAATTCTTAATATCTTTGATGATGTTTTGAACTTTACTTATTTTACTTTTTATAATATTTGCAATTTGTATTCGTTCTTCCTCCACCATATCTCTTCCTAATACACAACGAGCTGTGGCAAACGCAATCCCCTGAAGTTCTCCCATAAAGTACCCTTGAATGAAATCCTGTGGGTTCTCTATGTCTCCAAACTGCATAGTAAATTTTTTCAAATTATTTTCTGTAAGTTTAATTCCGCTGTATGCTTTTATTGATAAATCAAGAGTATCGTCTATGGTTTTTCTGAATTCTTCCTTCATTATGTTTTCACTTTTAAAAAATCATAACAACTGAATTTCCCCATGATTAAATTTCTTTTCATAAATTTCAATAAAAGTATTCATCTCAAATACAATTTTTATAATTTGATTCTTTTTTTGTGTCACAATGTATTACAAAAGATTTTTCTAGACTGGGTATGTTATTTTACATTTTTTGATTTAATCTCTAACATGATGGAATTTTCAGTGTATTCTGATTGAACATTTGTCCCCATTTCAAAGAATACTGTGTTGTAATAAGTCTCAAAAAATAAAGACCATTTTTCTCCCATGTCGTGATACAACACCAATCGTATGGTGTCCTTTTCTAGGTATTCCTTGATGGAAAAATTAGAAGATTTTGCTCTGTTTTTTAATATGGAAATCCATTCGTCAATACCGTGTTTTCCACGCATGGATAATGCAATTTCCTTTGATCCGCTCTCAGCTGAATTTTTTGCAATTTGAATAATTGTTTCATTGTCTAAATTTTTAATGATTTCCTTCATCGCAGATTTCAACATGACCACCCATCCTACTTCGGGTGCCAAAAGATTCCAGTTTAAGTGAGAATCAAAAATGCGATTAACATATGTGTTAAGACTAAGATGTTCTTCTCTTGAAACTGTCTTTAGTGAGTCGAGAACCTTCTTGTCAATTCTAAAACTTACATGTTCGGTAGGCAGTTTTTTTCTTGCATTTGTCACATTTGATTTTGTATGTGTAAGCGATTTTAATCTATTGAAAAAAAGTTGATTTTTTTGACTGGTTAAAAAACCATTGTGGAACAATGTACCACATAGTATACCAATTAATTAAATTCATGAAAAAGGATGGACTTTATGAACAGATGCTATTTTGAAAAGAATGCAAAATTAGACTGTCCTGAAAATTTTACACGGATTATTGAAAACGCAAAAAAATAAGATAAGTGAAAATGAATATGGATTCAACATTAAATTATGATTTTAAATTCAAATGTCAGAGATGTGGTAAAAAACAAATCATTTCTGATTTTAATTTAGGAGAAATTTTCTGTGGGCATTGCGGATTTGTATTCAATGAAAAATTAGAAAATTTAGGATATGGGTCTGGTATTGTAGATAATAACAAAGACACTCGTCGAACAGGCATACCTGTCACATTATCAAGAAATGATTTTGGTCTTTCTACTATAATTGGATCTGAAAATAAAGATGTACATGGAAAACCTATTCCCAATTCAGCCTTCTCGACAATTAAACGAATTCGAATCCAAGACAACAGAAGTCAATTAGGAAAACATTCGGATTCAAACTTTAAAATTGCATTTGAATTTCTTGATGGAATTCAAGATAAATTAGATGTACCCGATAGTGTAAAAGAGACTGCTGCGTATATTTACAGAAAAGCAGTAGAACAAAAAATCACTATGGGCAGATCCATTTATTCAGTGATTGCCGCATCGATGTACATTGCATGTAGAAATATGCATATGCTTCGAAATCTAAGTGACATATCTGAAATTACTAATATTAAAAGAAAGAAAATTGCTCAAAGTTACCGTGCAATTGTAAAACAATTGGATATGAAAATACCTGTAGTCAATCAAATTGACTATGTTTTAAAAATTTCAAATACTTTGAAGGTATCTGTAGGAACAAAAAATCTTGCATTAAAAATTCTAAAAATGGCTGAAAAATTAGACATGATGGCAGGACGTGATCCTGCGGGCATGGCTGCAGCTTCTGTTTATTATTCTGGTTTGATAAGGGGAAAAAGAATCTCTCAGTTACATATAGCTGATGCAACAGGAATTACTCCTGTTACAATAAGGAATAGGTTCAAAGAAATAAAACAAAAGATACCTCTTCAAAACGAAGAAGGGAAAAAGAAAATTTTGGACATATATCCTCAAGCTGATTCCGATTTTAGTTTTGGAGATAAATGACATGGGAAATTCCAGTGTCGCATTTGTGTTAATAATGTGTAAATTCGAATCAATTTCTGAGATTCTTCAACAGATGAATGAAGTAGATGTTGTTGCAGAAACTGCCATTGTTGTAGGCCCATGGAAAATAATTGTAAAACTAGAAGCAACAGATCTAGATCATATTAGAGAAGCAATAAGATGGAAACTTCGTAAGATGACTGGAATAGAGTCGACATTAACGTTAGTAGAATATATGAGTTAGATGATGAATTGCCAAAAATCAAAACCAGTCGTAAGTGTGGAGGGATTATTCAAAACATGAAAAAGTGTATTGTTTGCGGTAGGGAATTTGATCATTGGTGTGACGATGTTTGTTCTACAGAGTGCTCAAGTAAATTAGAAAATTAAAGATTGATGGATCAGTCCAATACTCTGACTGACAATATTTTATTAAAAATATGATTTCTAAACATCATGGAACTAGAATTGATTATAACTCACATTTGACCTTAACCGTGCACAGGTGCAGTTTTTTCTGCAAAATCAAAAGATAATTCTTTTGAAGTAACCACAATATTGTAATTATTTCAGGACAAATCTATTTTCACAATCTTGTATAGGGTTATGAAGAAATTTTTGGCAACTAAAGTAAGAATTTACATAATCTATCTAACGATGACGAATAAGAAAGGGTATCAAAAAAGGACGATCGAAAAAAATTCAAATAACATTGACCATAAACGAATGAAAATATAATTTGTTCATCTCTTGTATCTAAAGTCTATTTAAAATATCAATTTGTGCCTTTTTTTATTCCCTTTGCTTTTGTATTGCTAACTATAGAAACCTCTTCATCAAATTTTTTGTTTGGAATTAACATCAATCTTGAATCATCCAGCTCCACAATTGTTTTCGTTAGTCCGATTTGAATGATTTTTCCCCGTTTTCCGTCAAATTCGATACTGCTTTCTACGTTAATTCTTCTTCCTAACGCTATACTCATACCAGATATTGCGTTTTGTAGTTTATTCAGATAGATAAATGTGAAAAATAATAGTATAGCACTTAGTGATGCAACTACTTCTATTGCTGGAGATAATATCTTCAATGTTACTGAAAGATACATTATTTCGGCAATTGCAATTATTATAAAAATCACACCTGTTGCTTTGCCAGATCCTAACAATGTCTTAAATTTTGTAATTTCTATCATTTTGATAATGGTAAAAACTGATGCAGTAATTGCAATTGAAATAATCGCATAAAATATGTTATCTTCCACATTTTCAACTAATTTAAAAAAAGAATAAAAAAACCTGTATCGTTAGAAGCTTAATTTAATAATATTTGTTGACAAAACATTAACTAATTATTTTTGTAAGAATTCACAATGACTGAAAATGAAGACATGGTAAAAAATTTGGCAGAGTGTTTTCAAACTAAAGGATTACAAGTTCTGACTGCAAAATGTGGTGATTTTGACGAACCTCCTGAGATTCAAGGTGTTAAGCCAGATGTAATAGGTTGGGATTCGGAAAATGAAGTATATCATTTGGCAATTGTTGCTGATTCTGATACTATTGATAACGATTCTACACAAGAAAAAATAAATGTATTATCAAAACAAGCAATGGGTACTGGCCCTTCTTGTGGCAAACGTTTGCCATTTTATGTTGGAACTACAAAAGATGCAGATGCTGTTGTTGATAAAAAATTAGAAGGAATAGATAATACATCCAGAGAAAACACACAAAAAATTCTGATTTAAGAGATATGACTTCTATTATTTTTAGAGAACCTTTAGTTAGTGATGCTAACTCTATTTGGAATCTGGTAACCTCTAATAAGCCTCTTGATGAGAATTCTAAATATCTTTATGTCTTACTTTGCCATCAATTTTCAAAAACATGTGTAGTTGCAGAACACGATTCTAAAATTGTTGGATTTCTTTCAGGCTTTATTTCTCCAAAAAATCCAGACACACTTTTTGTTTGGCAGGCAGCTGTAGATGATAAATTTAGAAACAAAGGCATTGCAAAAGAACTTGTCTTTAAGGCATTATCTCAAACAGAGCCCTCTGTGAGATTTGTTGAGGCGACTGTAACTCCTTCTAACAAAGCTTCGTTGAAATTTTTACAGAATTTTGCCTCTCAACTAGATGCCAACTTTACAAAAATGCCCCTATTTTCAACAGAAATCTTGGGAAATGGTCACGAACCTGAAGATCTTGTTAGAATTGGTCCAGTTCAAAAAAATCTATTGGAGGTTACAGCATGAAACAAATCAATGCTATTGAATCTCAAGTAAGATCTTATTGCAGAGCATATCCTGTAATGTTTGAAAAAGCGAAAGGTCCATTCCTTATTGATGAAGATGGAAAAAAATACTATGATTTTCTATGTGGTGCTGGATCTCTAAATTATGGTCACAATAATCCAATTCTTAAAAAAGAGATTATCAATTATCTTAACCAAGATGGAATAACACACAGTCTCGATCTTGCCACAAAGTCTAAAGAAGAGTTCTTAGATTCTTTCTCAAAAAATATTTTGGCTCCTAGACATATGAGCTATAAAATCCAGTTTACTGGGCCTACTGGAACAAATGCAGTGGAAGCAGCACTAAAGATTGCAAGAAAAGTTACAGGTCGAACTCATATAATCTCATTCACAAACGGTTTTCATGGTGTAACACTAGGTTCTGTAGCTGCTACAGGAAACAAACATCATAGAGGTGGTGCAGGAACATCTCTAAACGATGTTACATTTATGCCATATGATGGTTATATGGGAAAAAAAATCAACACTGTTGATTACCTGCGACGTGTTTTGGAGGATAATAGTAGTGGAATAGATGTTCCAGCTGCTGTTATTTTAGAAACCGTTCAAGGTGAAGGTGGTATTAACATTGCAAGCTCCAAATGGCTTCAATCTTTACAAGATCTTTGTCATGAATTTGGAATCTTGATGATTGTAGATGATATTCAAGTAGGTTGTGGTCGTACTGGTACATTTTTCAGTTTTGAAAATTTGGGTATTGAACCTGATCTAATAGTAATGTCAAAATCTCTCAGTGGATTTGGATTACCTTTTTCATTACTTTTACTAAGACCTGAACTTGACAAATGGAAGCCTGGGGAACACAATGGGACCTTTAGAGGAAACAATATGGCATTTCTTACTGCCAAGACTGCAATTGATCATTTTTGGACTACGCAGGAATTAGAAGCAGAAATTGCAATTAAATCTAATATTTTACAAACTAGGCTTGAAAAAATTACTAAAGAAAATCTTTCTTCTGAGATTGAAGTTCGTGGAAAAGGCATGGTTTATGGAATTGATTGTATTTTAGAAGATTTGGCAAGTGCAATTAAACAAAAATGCTTTGAAAATGGATTAATTCTTGAAACATGTGGATCTGATGACCAAGTTGTAAAACTTCTTCCTGCTTTGACTATTGCTGAAAATGACTTGAGAGAAGGATTGAATATTTTGGAGAAAAGTGTCAAACAAGTAATGAGTCAATCTGATTTTCAGAAAAAACTTGAAGATTGGGTAGTTCAAAAATGATAGTACGTAATATTGAATCTCTTCGTGAAACAGAACGACAAATTGATTCAAAAAATTGGTCAAGCACCAGACTTATTCTTAAAGATGATGACATGGGTTTTTCATTTCATGAAACTGTTCTTTATCCTGACACGGAAACCAAAATTTGGTACAAAAATCATCTTGAAGCAGTATATTGTATTGAAGGAACTGGTGAAATTCAAGAAGATGATGGAACAAAACATAACATTAACCCCGGAACCATTTATGCTTTAGACAAACATGACAAACATGTTCTTAGAGCATTTTCAAAAATGAGGATGATTTGTGTATTTAATCCTCCATTGGTTGGACCTGAAAAACATGACGCAAATGGAGTTTATCCTTTAATTAATCCAGGATCTTAATTATGTCTGACAATAAAACTGAAATGGATTTTTATCCTACTCGAACTAGTTCTAAATCAAGTGTTCTTCCAAGAACAGATCCTGTTACATATTGTGATTCTTGTGATGAATTAACTAAAGACCAAGTTGAATTCTTTGAAAAAAATGGATATATTATTTTTGAGAATTTGTTTTCTTCTGATGAGGTTGGTAAATTATTTGATGAACTTACTTTACTTTCTAATGATGAAACAAAAAAAGATATGCCACAATTTATCTTAGAAGAAACACAAAGAGATGTACGATCTATTTTTGAAGTTCATAAAATTAGTACATTATACAATCGACTTTGTAGAGATAAGAGAATTTTAAAAATTGTACAACAACTTTTGGGAAGTAAAGTCTACATTCATCAATCTAGGGTAAATCTTAAACCTGGATTTGATGGTAAAGAGTTCTATTGGCATTCTGATTTTGAAACCTGGCACTCTGAAGATGGCATGCCAAATATGCGTGCCATATCTTGTTCAATTAGTCTGACTAAAAATTATGAGTTTAATGGGCCACTAATGGTGATTCCTGGTTCACACAAGGATTTTGTATCTTGTAGTGGGAAAACTCCTGATGATCATTACAAACAATCTCTAAAAAGGCAAGAAATAGGCACTCCTCCAAAAGAAATTCTAGAACAAATGGTTGAAAAAAGTAAGATTGTGTCTGCAAAAGGCAGTGCTGGCTCAGTAATATTTTTTGATTGTAATATTATGCATGGTTCAAATGGAAATATCACGCCTTATCCTAGAAGTAATGCATTTTTTGTTTATAACAGCATTTGTAATACTTTGGTAGAACCATTTTGTGGTTTGAAACCTAGGCCAAATTATATTGCCTCGCATGATTTTAACCCTCTTGAATCTGTAGATAGTTTCTTACATTCAAAATGATGACTATGACTCTGTACACAAAACTAAACACAGAATTAAAACAATTTCAAAAACATGGCAATGCTATTGTGTTTTTTAAAAATATTTCAAAAGTATTGGTAAGCTGAATTTTTTACTGTATATTTTATTCCACAATTCTATGTCTATGTAAATTTGAAAACATAAAAAAGAAAAAATTAGTTTTAATGCATTTGTTTTGCTAAAACCATGTTATTAAGATCAATTACCATACATGCTGGATGTGCAATTTTTTCTACCATTATTCCACAAGTATGACAAAATAATCTTGTTGGTTCATTACAAAATTTGCATCTGTGTTCTACTTCTAATTTTGAATCACATATTTTACAAGATTTGTTTTGCATGATGTTGAATAGAAAAATTGATTTAAAAATAATACTAAAATTAGAAGCAGCTAATTAGTCTAAGCTATATTTCTGATTCTATATGATGAGAATTACTTTTATTTAATTTCCCCTCTTATGCCTTTGCTTGTTCATATTCACATGCTTTTAGAAAAACCTGAATTAAATGAAAAACAAAAAAGTCATCTTACTCTGATAAAAAATAACCTGTTATCTGGCATGAATCTATGACAAAAAATTCACAGTTTTGAACTGGTCTGGGGTGACCGCATATTCTCGCATAGTTATATTATTTCTGAGCATGACCTCTAGTCAGCTATTTAGCTGACCATCCCTTATCATCTCCTACATAGTATCTATAATCATGCGAGAACAACATTTCCCTAGACACGAAAGCCATTGTGAGTTTTTTTCACAATGTTCTCGCTTTACACTAATGGAGATAATCTCATGAATTTAGCACTAAAACAAAAAGTAAAACTTACAATGCCTCGCCACAAAAAGGCATTTTATGGATTCTATATCATTACAGCTGTTTCTATAGTGGTACTATCATTGGTGTTATAGGAGAAAAATAGGATGAAACAAAACACAACAATGTTTGTAGTAGTGGGAGTAATCATTGGATTCAGTATTGCATTTGCAGCATTTATTCAATCACCAGAAATTCAAACAACCATTGCCGACTCATCTGAGATTTATCCAAAATTTACAAATCCTAATCCTAAGACATTATCTTATACGTTAATTGCTCAAGACGCTGAAATTGAAGTGTCACCTGGCATACAAGCTAAAGTCTGGACGTACAACGGAACAGTTCCTGCACCAACTTTGAGATTTTCAGAAGGTGATGATGTTACTGTAAAATTTGTAAACGAAACTCCTTATGCACACACAATCCATTTTCATGGAACACATGATTCTACAAATGACGGTGTTTTTCCACAGATAATGCCTGGTGAGGAGTACACGTATCGTTTTGTTGCACATGAAGCTGGCATGTTCATGTATCATTGTCATGCATTTCCAACATCAGAGCATGTAAGAATGGGAATGTTTGGTGCAATGATAATTGATCCTGCCATACGTCCAATGGAGCCAGCACGAGAATACTTTTTCACTCTAAGTGAGTTTGATCCTAATAATGCATTAGAATACTTTACAGAATTTTATCCAATTAACGGCTATGCAAATCAATACATGGACAATCCAATCAGAGTTGTTTCAGGAGAGTTAACTCGATTCTATGTGGTTGGAATTGGAGGAGTTTTGCAATCTCCCTTTCATGTTCACAGTACAATAATGAAAGTATATCCTTCAGGAATTTTATGGAACGAGCCATACTTTGCACAGACACATCTGATTGGAAACGGTGATACGGCAATTATTGAGGCAACATGGGATACTCCAGGAAAATATTTGTTCCATGTGCATGGAATTCAGGAAGAACGTGGCTCCATGGCAATAATTGAGGTGTTAGAAGATGCATCATCATTATCTAAGATTCAAACTCCTAGTAACAACAAAGGAAGCTATTCCATGATAGAGTGGCAAGAAGATTTGATAAAATCATTGGAACAACCACAACTAATCTCGTATGATAACCTGGGAGAAGTAAAAGTTAGTGATGTTCCTAAAGTAAAGACAGACAAAGTAGACATTGTAAAGGATTCATGGAATCCAGATATTGTGGAATCATATGATCCTCTTGCAATCGAAATTGAATCAGGAACAACTGTTACATGGACAAACCAGGACTTTGTTGTACACACTGTAACTGACAAGGAAAATTCATTTGATTCAGGATTCATTCAGGCAGGAAAAACTTGGTCATATCAATTTGAAAATAAAGGAGAATTGGATTATTTCTGCACTTTACACCCTTGGATGCAAGGAACTGTCACAATAACCTAAACATAAAACTGAATTGAACATCTCAAAGTTCTTAAACATTGCAACAATGGCGGTTGTCTTGTTGTTTTTTATTGGAATAATTTCATTTGAATACAAAGTAATAGGTCTTGCAGAACCACTAATCAGTTTACCCACAGAATGGAAACCATTTTTTGACATTCTATTATGGCCATTAATTATACTGTTAGTGTCTGATTTAGTTATAAAATATAGAAAAGTCAATGATCCAAAAAAATTCGTAAAAAAATATTGGATTGATATTGTAATGTTGGTTTTGATTCCAATTTTTTCGGCATTCAAATTTTTGAAGATAGGAGTAAGTTTGGTTAAGAAACTAAAAACATTAAAAATGGGTACAAAAGTTATTCATAAAACAAGAAAATCATTAAAAAAATAATTCTCTTGCTTTGTTCAATAAAGTACAAAAAATCAGATAAGAATTGGACAATATTTTCTGACTAATCTTTGGAATGTATTTTTGATGGACTAAATTATCTCCAATAATGGTTCAAGCCTTATAGGATTCAATTTTGAATCTCATTTTCTTCTCCAAAAAAGTTTAAGTCTCTAAGGATTTGATAATTTCAAAAACTATCTTCTTTTACGTTTTAGATAATCTATAATGATTTTTCCAGCAAGCTCATCTGGAGTAAGATCTTTCTTGTTTGATTGGCTTGCAATCTTTCTTGCATTAGTCTTTGATAGCTTGATTGATATGTTCTGTTTTATTCGCATATTTTTTGCACGCTTTAGGAGTTTTTGATGAGATGATTTTGGGGATTGCGATAATACCTGAAGGTATCTTTTTCGCAAACCTGATTCTAGTTTTGAAATTCTTTCAACAATTTTTTCAGCATTTTTAATATTTGGAACTGTAAGGTAAAGTTTTGTCATCTCATCTCTTGAAATTTGATGAGGAACTAATGTTCTTAGTCTATCTGGAACTCCTGCAAATCCAAGGTATTTGTTAAGAGTTACAACTGACATTCCCATTGATTTTGCAGCAGCTGATTTTCCCATCTGCTCTGTCAAAAACTTGCATGAATCAGCAATCTCTTTGTGATTCATGTCATTTCTATGAATATTTTCAACAACTGATGCTGCCTTTGCATTTTCTAGATCATAAGATGTTTGCTTTGTTAGAACATGAACTGGAATTTTCTTTGCACCTAATCTTTTCATTGCTGCAAGTCTTCTCTGTCCAGACATTAACAAGAACGTGTTTTTCTTCTCTTTTTGAACAAGAGGAGGATTCAACAATCCTTCATTTTTAATTGATTTTGCAAGTTCTGAAATATTTTCTCTGTCAAGCTTTCTTGCTTGAGCCTCTTTCCATACCTTGATCTGTTTAATTGGAATTTCTCTTAACTTGTATGATATTGTCGGTTTGTATTTTTTCACCATTATTTAAAAAACATCATCTTTAATGTAATCATTGGTCTATTGAAAATAATTATAACTCTAATTATCTCAACAAGATTTTTCAAAAAAAAAAATTAATTTAAAAAAGTTGAGTTTACCTAAAAATTCTTGATGTTGGGATTATTTAGTTGACGAACTGTAGAAAAATCTGCACGCAAAAAGAAAGCTATATACAAAAAAGAGTAACTACAACAAAGTAAAAAAACCTCTTTTACTTTCTTATTACTATTTTTAGGATAATTTTGAGGCTAAATCTTGGATCTTTTTTTGTATTTCAGTCATCTCTTTGACTTTTTCTGTTATATTTGCACTGCTAGAATCTTTTGATTTAATATCTTCATATTCTTCTAACAATTCTTTGTATTTTGCCTGTAGATTTTCATAATCTTGGATCTTTTCTTCGTCATATTCTACAGTCGTCATGTCAATCTGTACTTGTATTCATTGAAATGTATTTTTGACAAAAAAACTTGTTTTAAGCTAAAGATTTTTTAAAATTATTCAATTCCTGCACCGCCTGTAGGATTTTTTTTAAATTCTTGCAATTTTCTAGAACATGAAAGCATTTCTTCATTAGTATGTTTACTTTTCATACGTTTGCACATTGGACATATTTCATCCCCTGATGACGATTTTGGAGATTCGGACATCATGACTAATAGTTATGCATTAATTGTTTATAATTTTTTTTGGCAAAGATAATTTTATTTTATAATGGGGTTTAATATTACATAATTTTTTTTAGACTTTTACATCTATTTCTTATGGTAACTTCTGTCACTCCTCCTGCATCTGCAATTTCTTTCTGAGTAGTATTTCCACCTAAATTTATACTTGCAAGATACAAAGCCGATGCTGCTACTCCCATTGGATGTTTTCCTGCAAGTGCATTTTGTTTTTCTGCTTTCTTTAGAATTTTCATAGCATATCGCTTAATTTTCTCAGATAAATCTGCATTGCTTGCTATTTTTGAAATACATGAAATAGAATCTGTTACGGGCATCTTTAATTCCAATTCTTTGAAAATTAATCTATAGCTAGCAGTGATTTCCTTATTTTTTATTCCTAATGCTGATGCAATTTCTCTTGTTGTTCTTGGGGTTTCTGATTCACGACAAGCTGCATAGAGTGATGCTGCAACTAGAGCTCCGATAGAGCGTCCTCTGATGAGTTTTTTTTCTAATGCTTTTCTGTAAATGTAGGCTCCTTTTTCAATTACTGCATCAGGAAGCGATAGCTTCTCTTTTAATTTTAATAATTCGGCAAGTGCAATCTGCAGATTTTTTTCATTACTTGTTCTGGTCTTACTTCTACTATCCCATTTTCGGAGTCTTTTTAATGTGGATTTCATAGAGTCCGACAATGAATTTCCTGAGGAGTCTCTATCTGAAGGATTAATCATTGTACTGAGACCTTGATCATGCCTTGTTAGAGAGATTTTACCACCTGTTTGTGATTTGTTTGAAGGCTGATTAGAAAACGTTGGTTCTGGACGTGTATCGCTTATTCGCTCATCAGAGACCATTCCGCATTTTGAGCAAAAAATCTCTTGAGATTCTTGATCCATAACTAATGGTTTATTCCCACATCTAATACATTGAATCTGGTTATCTATCAATCAAAAAGTCTCCTATGACATTAATTTTTCACATTATGTCTGATAGTGACCTTTTCACCTTCTTTTACTTTTAATGCAAGATTATTGGCAGAATGATTTGTCACTATCATTAGTGTCTCACATCCTGGACAGAGTAAAGTATCCATTCCTGATTTTTCAATAACTATGTTTTTTTCTACATCTTTTTTTCCACAATTAACACATGTTTCCGATTTGTGATCAATTGTATTGATCTTTGATACATAATATGTCATACAAGTACCTCTATTTTCAAATCATATGTAATACACTCAAAATTATTTTTCATAAGTACAACCTTCATTCATATGTTATTATTGTTTGTAAAATAATAAGCTGAAAATCTTATTCTAAGCTTATGTTCTTTATTTGAAATAATTTTTAAATTTATGATTTGAATAGTATGATTTCTCAGTACGCTTTTTGATTAATTTTTCAAATTAAGCTAATCTCTTTATTTTCAACATTTTCGTTTATGAATTATAATATCTCATGACCTGCATTTTCTAAATATGACCTGTTTTTTACCTGAATGCTGGCCGGACAGACCTTGTAAGCAATGCAGAGGCGTTAAAAAACGTAAAATTAATGATATTGATGACTAGTTCTTTTTTGATTGTGTTATGAGTTTGCAGAAAATAAAATGCTCTAGGTGTGGAAAAAACTTCAATAGTCATAAAGTACCTTATGTAGCATGGTAAAAGCAGATCTTAGAGTCTGTATAGATTGTGGGTGTATTTTTAACAGAGAAGTGGGACTGAAACCAATATCTAATTGTCCTGCATGTGGTTCTGCAAACCGTGAACCATTAGAATTGTAATTTATGTAATGTTTGATTTTATTGAATTGTATTTGCATTTGATTTGTACTTTTGGAATCTCTTAAAGGGAAATCTCCCTTTAACTTCTCATTTTTAATATTATAGTAATTGATATAATTGCCATACTTATTCCAATTAAGATTAATCCAACAAACCATGTTTCTGAAAAAATATCTGTAAAATTTATGATTAGTATTCCAGCTGTAAATAAAATTCCAATAATTATGTAAATTATTGCTCTTGGTTTTATGTACATCGTGTATTATTTACTCCTATGTCATATTTAACATGCTAAGCTAGTTTTTGGAAAATAAGATTCTTTTTCTTTTTTTGTATTATGCAAATAGAACTATTGTCATTATGCTATTCTATTCCTGCACTACCAGTAGGTTCTTTTTTGAACTCTTGTAATTTTTTTGAACATGCAAACATTTCTTCATTAGTATGTTTACTTTTCATACGTTTGCACATTGGACAAATTTCATCCCCTGAAGATGATTTTGGAGGTTCAGACATCATAAGCATCAATTAGTTGTTTATCATTTATAATATTTTTGAATTATATTGTAGTTTCAATCATTCTTTTGTTTAGAAAAGAGAATGATGATTCATTTTCTTTTTGTTTTTTATTTTGACATTTATTACATACCACATCTTTTACCTCAACTTCCATATCAATTTCTCCAACTGTTTTATCACATTCAGTACACTTGACCATCTTTTTATCATAGAGATTCATATTACTATTGGGAAAAAATCACAGATATAATTTCATAAGCTCTATAGCTTATAGTAAAATAATTTTTTAATCTACCTAGGTATTATGATGAATTACCATCAAATCCATCTGATCTAAATCTTGAAGAACTTGACTCAAAAATACAACAGAAATTGCATAAAGAATCCATCTCAAAATTAGATGCTTATGATTATGCAATACGTTCTTTTTTTGATACCTGGAACGAAAATTGGCCTCAAAATAGCTTAAATTCAACAATTTAGCTTATTTGGATTTATTGCATCTTGAGCGGTAATACAACTATGTCCTCACAAATATCTCTCACATCAGTTAGTCATGCCTGTGATGCATTGCTAGCTAATCAGAGTATCAGATCTATTTGTATTGTTGATCCTTTAGGAAATTTGATTTTTGAAAAAAATCAAAAAAACATGACCTTTCCCTTGACTGACAAAAACTCACAATCCTTGTTTATTCAATCTGTATTGGATGTTGCACTAAAGAAAGATTTTGATGAACAAATTGGTCTTTTAAAATATAATGTAAGCTATAGGGATAAGATCAATTTCATAACTATTCCTATTTTTGGCTATGTCGTTTTGATAACTGTTGATTCACATGAAAATTGTGAACTAATTGCAAATACTGCAATAAAAATTTTTGAAATAATTTTCAAAAACTTTTCTCACTCTGATTCTTAATCTTGGAAATATTTTATTAATGTTAAATTAAGCTAGTTCTATGAAATTACTCATTTTTGTTTACATGAGTTTATAGTTATTTATTGTATAAACAATGTATGATTCATGAAATTTTGGTGATTTGTAATGATGGGAAGAGAGATTATGCAATTGAAAGATTAAAAGAATTTCAAGATATACAAACTATAGAGCAAAGAAAAAATCAGAATGAAATTCTAGCCAAAGTTGAATCTGATGATAAAAACTATGTAACAACCAATGTAGTTCAAAGAATTCAAGCTATAGATGGTATAGATCAAGCATCAATTCGACCTCTTTAATTTAGCATATTTTTTAAAATGATTTTAAAATTCAAAACCAAAATATCTATGTAAAATTTATTGAGTTTGTATAAAAAATTCCTGATGTCTACATTATTTAATTGAAAAAATTTTGTAATTTACAATGGCAGCAAAAAAACGTACTGCAAAAAGAAAACCTGTAAGAAAAGCAAAACGAACAGTTAGAAAAACAGCTACAAAAGCAAAACGAACAGTTAGAAAGCCTGTCAAAAAGGCCAAACGTACTGTTAGAAAAGTAAAACGAACAGTTAGAAAAGCAAAACAAACAGTAAGTAAAGCAAAAAAACGTGCTGAACAAGTAGCAAACAAAAGAAAGAGGGAACTTCTACAGGCAAATAACAAAATCAAGAGTATGAAAAAGGCTCTAAAATCTGCAGAAAAATCTGCAAGAAAAAAGAACTCTACATACCAAAAAGCGTTAAAGAGAGCCAAACAAACTCTATAACCCCATTTTTTATCCTATTTGGATAATTTAGAAATAATGAGCTTAATTTATGATCAGTAGCTGATGATCAAATATATCTAAACAACGAGAAATTATTTCATGAAAAACCTTTTAGATCCTCATGATAATTATCTTAAAACAGAGGAAAATGTGCGTAAATACCTCAAATCATTATCTGATTCTCAAATAAAATTATTTTATGAGACCCTTGAATATTCTCCTTTTCCAATCTTGTTGACACATGAATATTCAATAAGATTTAAGAAAAAAAAATCAAAACATAAAAAATAACTTATTGTTATAACACTTTAAATCATATTACATATAATTTCATTATTATGGATAAATTTGAAATTGTCTCATCTAATTTTTTGGAATTAGCAAGTGAACAAAGACTGAGAATTTTATCTGCATTAAACTCCAAACCTTATAGGGTATCAAAACTTGCAAAAAAGTTAGATGTTACTTCTCAAGAAATTCATAGAAATTTAGAACGATTATCAAATGCTGGTTTTGTAATTAAAAAATCTGATGAGCATTATCACATTACTACTATAGGACAATTGATGTTAAGCCAAATGCCTATAATGTTTTTCATAACAAAAAACCAAAAATATTTTTCAACACATGACATTGGTATATTGCCGACAAAATTTAGTCGTAGGTTGGGTGTTCTTGAAAACTGTGAACATATCCAAGGTGTGACTAATGTTTTGGATAAATGGAAAAAAATCTATCAAAATTCCACTGAATTTATTCATGATATAATAAGCGAATCTCCTGGAATGGATGAAATTTTGGTGAAGAGGATCAATAAAGGTGTCAAGTATCGTCATATAGTGACCAGTGATCTTGATGAACCTGAAGACCGAACATCCAAATTAAAAAAATTAGGTTATTATGATTTGATCAAGAGCCAAAAAATTGAGAGAAAAGAAATAATGACTACCAAAACTATATTGATTTTAAACGAGAAAGAAGCTGGAATAATTTTTCCAACATTTGATGGTACTCCAGATCTTAGACATATGTTTTATGGAAATAGCAGTATGTTCTTAGATTGGGCAGTTGATTATTTTGAACATTATTGGAAGAAAGCAAAAAAAATCTCTAGAGTTAGTCATAATGCATAATTATTTTGTTTCGTGACTATGTTTTAGAAATCAAGCTTATTTTCATAATCATTGTTTATCCTAAATGATATATCATGAAAACTACATGTAATTAATGAACAACCAAAATGACAAATTTGGAATAGTGGTATCAGTTGCTGTAACTGCTGCAATTCTTGGAATTGTAGGTGGTATTGGAGCCAATAATGATGGTTCAATTCAACCACAAGGTCAAGATATTCTAGAAAGAACCACATCTGAACTACAAAATATTCCAGATTCTATGCAAGATATTGCATCAAATCAGATAGAAAGAACAGAAAATATTGTTTCTGAGGCACCAGAGGTGATTGAAAAAATTATTGAAGAATCTGATTCTATACCTGAATTAGTAGATAACACTTCAGATGTTGTTGAAGATGTAATACCTGACGTTCCTTTAGTTGTTGAACAGTCTGAAGGAAAATTGTTGGAAATGGTTAGTATACCTGAAGATACAGGTTTTCCAGGATGTGAGGAATCAAATTCATGTTACATCCCTGCGCATGCAATAATGTCTGCTGGCGGTGAAGTAATTTGGATAAATCATGATTCAGTTCCACATACAGTCACATCAGGAAATCCTGCTGATGGTCCTGATGGATTATTTGATAGTGGGTTACTAATGCCAGAAAAAACATATTCTATACAATTGGATCTTGCATTTGAATATGATTACTTTTGTATGGTACATCCATGGATGCAAGGTACAATAGATATCCAATAACTATTTTTTTGATACAACATATTTCAAAATAATTGTTTGATTTTAGAACTAATGAATTTCTAAACAAGTAATAACTAATGTGTATTTTATTGTGAAAAATTTGGTGATAAATGTGAAAAATTAGATTTTAAATTTTTGTGACATCTGTAAATATATTTTAGATTATATGATTACTATAAACTAGATCATTTGTATAATTTCAGCTTCAAAGCTTATGATGTCTTATTTGTAATCAATACTATTCCTTAATATGAACAAAAAATTGAATTTGGTGCACATGGCAATAATTTCTATGGTTATTGCAACTTCGTTGCTATGTGGGACTGTTTATGCAGAATCTGAAATAACTCTAGTTTCAGAAAAATCTATTTTTGAGCCTACTGCAAGAATATTCCTTACAGGTACTGTAGACCCAGGTGATCAATTTTATGAACCAGTTACTATTACGGTTTATGATATGAATGGTGATGAAATAATCCAAGTACAAAGTCCTGTAGAGGATAATGCCTATTCTGCATTGATTACTGGTCCTTTAGGTTCATTTGAGAAAGGAGTTTATGGAATTGAATCTACTCATGTTTCTGCCACTAATGTGGCAAATATTGTGATTGGAATTGATGATTTGGTTCACGATGAATCATATTTGATGCATTTAACTCCTTTAAAACAACTCAAGATAGGTACTGATCCTGAACACGTTGTCTGCATGGATAGTCAAATACTTATTCAAAACAATCATCGAGATTCAGTTGCATGTGTAAACCCTTCAACTGCATTATCTCTTGAAAATAGAGGCTGGGGTACTCTGTACTAATTTTTATTAATTTTAGGTAAAAGAAATTATGGGATTGGGATTTTGTAAAAATCAATGTGTTGTATTTGAAAAAACAACTAAACAAATAGCATATGCTACCGGTGGATGTTTTTGCAAAAATTGTAATTATTATTATCAGAAAAAATTTTCTCGATGCCCTTGCTGTAATAGTAAAGTAAGACATTCTACTCGTTCAAATAAACATAGGCTGGAAACTAAAGTAAAACGTATTTGAAAATTATCTACTCTATAACACTGATTTCTGCAGAATCTGCTTGAAATCCTATTTTAGCATGAGTTCCATCACAGCTAGGTTGAGTACTGGATTTACCACATCTGCATAACGTAACAGTTGTTTTTTTATCTACTTCTACTAACAGTGGACCGTTTTCTATTGCTTTGATTTTTACATTTGCCATTGATAAAATATATCGTTTATACTCTAAAAACCCCGTTAAGCTTTCATTTTTAATTTAAGCTAATCCTTGAAAAAGTGTTAATGTAATTTTCTATACAAATTAAACTATGACAAAACTACAACAACTACAAAAAATGGTTGATGAAAAAGGTGAGCTGATGGTCATGTCAGACACTGGTGAAAAGTTTGAACTTCACAAACACAATGTGAAGTTTGATGAGTCATCAGATCTGGTAGAAATTGATGGAGGCACAAAGAAATTTTGGCTTATTCCATCAAAAATAGCATACTATTGGACTCATGATAAGGCCAGAGAGGAATAATTCCTTTTTTTATTTTTATATTGATTATGATAACTATTACAAAATGTTTGATTGAGTAAGAATTTATCATTTAACAATTTTTAAAAAATTCTTAGATTAATTTTATGGGATGTGCATTTTTCTTTTTCCATTCTCATCAATAATTAATGCTCTTTTGTTTTTAGGTGATTGAACAAAATGCCAATTAACAAAAATACTTCTCTCTTTTTGTAAACCCATCAATTTCCATAATTTATCAGAAATCTGTATTCCACTTTTATCTGTGGTTTTATTCTGAAAGTCTTTTCCAGTTTCAGCCTGTGGTCTCTTTTTAGTTCTCCAATATGGATCATCATATTTGTCGTTCCAACCGCCACCATTCCATGGACCTATGTGTCCAATAGGAACCACTGCTCTTGGAGGTAGTGGTGGGATAGTTAACTGAACCCATTTTCCTTTCATTTTTGATGCAGGAAGTCCTGCAAATATGCCCTCAGCCATACTGTATCCATATGCCGATTTTGATAGTTTTTTTGGAATTTTTGAAGCCTTAATGTGTGTCTGTATGTGATATTTCACATTTTTACTTTTCATTATTTACACTAGCTCAGAAAACTTGTCTGTTATTTTGATTTGCTAATAACATCATTGTCATAATATTCTATGATGCTATTTTTAATGGTGACTTTTGAATCTTTTTTAAAAGAAAAAATTTCATTCCATTCTGATTTTATTCCATACAAAATTATTGATGCTCCCTCATTTGAGGCTACATATTCATGAAAAGAATTTTTTTTAAGATTCCATCTGCCTTTTAATTTACAACTTTTGAAAGCCTTGTATAATTTTACATTTAGATTTAATTGTTGATTAACACTCATGATTTACACCCTCCTTCCTTTTTGATTTAGATGAAATTTTATTTTCATGAAAAATTCCTTCTCCCTATTTTCCATTTCTCTAACCTTTTTCTTTCATAATCTTCAAGATCCCTATTTTTTGTCATACCTTTAATGATTCTTTTTTACATATAGTATATTATCATCAAATTAATTGAAATTCAATTAATTAGCTTATGAATTAATAATAATTATTTTGATCAGTGTAAATTATGAGCGTTTCTTATTTGCTTCTTACATGTGCGATTCACAAAAACATTGAAGTTGCAAACACCGTTCAAAAACTGTCAGGCGTAAAGGAAGCTGTGCCTGTACATGGTGCATATGATTGCATTGTAAAAGTCGACAAATCAGTTCATAGCGATGTTGATCAATTTGTTTTGTCTAGTATACGTCCGCTAGATAATATCAGAAGTATAATTACTTTGCATGAAGCACCTCCCATGATTGTGAGATCAAAATGATTATTCTCTCCAAATTATATAAAACATGTAGAGGTGTTCATTTTTGAATTCTGCTAGTCAGATTCACAATAAAATAAAAACACAAAAGCTATTTGACACTTGCAAGCTTATCGGTAAATGGAAATACGCTGATAATTCTCAACATTCTCATTATGAAGCACTTGAGGATGGAGCAACCATTGAGTTTAGTCTGATTCGAGCAAATTTCATTGAATCCTTCAGATTTAAGAAATCCTCTAGAATTATCATTAAAGACAGTATTGTTGAATTTTATGACGAGGATTTATTTCGATAAAAATTGTCTGAAATTTATTTTGCGGCATTATCCTTAGTTCTAACTATTTTTCTATATTTTCTTACAAGGCATATTATAAACACAAAATTAAATGAACTGCAAGGATCTGATAAACTGCTTGGCATGTTGTTAATATTCATAATTTTAGGCGAATTTGTTTATCTTGGAACAATGTTTGGTCTCTTTGATCTCGCACTAGAAGTAATAACTTCTATTGGTGCTGTTGCTGTTGTGTTTGGTATTGCATTACAAAACCAATTAAAAAATGCCATATCTGGAATTAGTATCTTTTTGAGCCCTCAGATCAACGTAGGTGATTCTATTGAATTTGACTATGTTAGATGTACCATCACTGGATTACATCTTACTAAAGTTACAGCAACTACTGAAGATGGAACAAAAATAATAATTCCTAATCATAAACTAAGTGAAGAAATGGTACAAATCTTTTCTAAAAATTCTAAAATCAGGTAAGAATTGGACAATATTTTCTGACTAATCTTTAAAATTAATCAAAAAAGACCTTTAGGGATTCATATTTTTCATATTGTGAAACAAGTTGTTTAAATTCTTAATGTCTTTGCTGTGATGTGAAAATTGAATATGATAAATTTATTATTAGATTCTTTGTCTTTACAAATTCCCATTATTGGGAATTAATATGATCATATAATAGTATAAAGTATGAATATCATATGTTGATATTGTATATCATGATCAACTTGAGGGTGATTGTAAATGGTTAACTGCATTGTGATTGATGATTCCCAAGACATTCTTGATGTGTTTTCTGAATTGTTAGATATAATCAAAGTAAAAGTACTTGCCACTGGAAACAATGGCCAAGATGCAGTAATGTTATATGAAAAACATTTGCCAGACATAGTTTTTACAGACTTGCAGATGCCCGAGTATGATGGGATATATGCAGTTGAAAACATCAAAGACCTAAAAATTGACGCCAAGATAATAGTGGTCACTGGAGATCTTGATACTGCAAACTCTATTGTTCTTAATTCCTTGAATGTGCCTGTAATCCAAAAACCATTTGATATTCACATGCTAAAGCAGGCAATCACAGATATTTTGTTAGTTGAGAGTACAGCTCCTGCACCATTTGAAATTAAATACAAATTCAAGGACGATATCAATTACTATTCATGCACAATAGGGTACGAGCAGTATAGAAATTTAAAAAAATTACCTATCATAGAAGAGTGCACTATTGTAAATTGTTCTAAGAACAATGATAAATCGTCTCACCAGAAAATGCAGAAAGCATTGGATTTGGCATGTGAAAACAATACTGAATACATTCGAAAATTGTCTGAGGTTGTAGGGTGATTTTTAATTGGAAAGTGTTAATATGAAAGTATTATTACATGAAAATATGTCTGGAGTAGACTTGCTGTTTGCAGAGTCTTTTGAGAGGGTTATTTTGGAGAATTTGGGTGATGAAACAGTCTCCAAAATACAGAGCAGGCTATTTGAAAAATTTGGAATGTCTTTGACTGAGGCCATGGGTGAATTTGAAAATATTGATTATGTTCTGAGAGAGTTTTTTGGGGCAGGTGCAGAAGGATTGGAAAAAAAATTCTTCGACAAAATATGTACTATCAAATCCAAACAGGACAAGGCTGAAAAAAGGTTTACAATAACTGATAAATCCATCAGCCAATCTATTCTAAAGGCATTTGCTGATGATGAAATGTCCAAGATTCTTAATGCATCAATTGGCGAACCATGGACCATTGCAGAAATTTTGGAGAAACTACACATCCCAAGGACATCAGGATATCGAAAAATCAATTTTTTAATCGAGCAAGGACTGTTGATGAAAACAGGATATGATCTTACTGAAAACAGGAGACGAATAGAGAAATACAAGTCGTTGTTTGACAATGTGAACATTGACTTTGGCAACCAGATTACAGTCAATGTACAGTTTACACAAGAAGTTGCCAAGAACAGTTCAGTTCTTAAAACTGTTTATGACAAATAAAAAACATTGATTAAAAATACTGCCAAGTAATAATTCTGTTTTCTTTGGAACCTGTTATGAAATGTTGTATCAGATTCATTAGCACTCGTCAATGTTTTTTCTTTTTAATTTTCCTGTTGACTTTGTGACTAAAGGAGTTGCATGTGATTGACAATTGGTACATTGATCAAACTATGGTTTTAGTTTTTATACACATAACAAAGCAAGAAAGTATGGGTAAGAGAATAACATTAGTGTTAGATGATGTTTTGATTACAAAGTTAAGAAAGATTCAAGCTGAAATGATCCAAAAAGAAAATCGTAGTGTATCTTTTTCTGAAATAGTAAATTTGGTTCTAAGAAAAGTACTCAAGTAATTGTTCCTTGAGTAAAATCTAAGAAATAATACATTTAAGATGCTTTCAGGTAATTTGCATAGTTATGTTGTTTCTGAGCATGAACTCTAGTCAGCTATTTAGCTGACCATGCCTTATCATCTTATCATAATATCTATAATCATGCGAGAACAATATTTCCCTAGACACGAAAGATATTGTGAGTTTTTTTCACAATGTTCTCGCTTTACACTAATGGAGATAATATTATGAATTTAGCACTAAAACAAAAAGTAAAACTTACCATGCCTCGCCACAAAAAGGCATTTTATGGATTCTATATCATTACAGCTGTTTCTATAGTGGTATTATCTTTGGTGTTATAGGGGAAAAATAGGATGAAACAAAACACAACAATGTTTGTAGTGGGATGCAAGGAACTGTTACGATAACCTGAACATGAAACTGAATTGAATATTTCAAAGATCTTAGACATTGCAACAATGATAGTTGTATTGTGCTTTTTTATCGGCATAATTTCATTTGAATACAAAGTAATAGGTCTTGCAGAGCCGCTAATCAATTTACCAAAAGAATGGAAACCATTTTTTGACATTTTGATATGGCCATTAGTTGTATTATTGGTATCTGATTTAGTAATAAAATATAGAAAAGTCAATGATCCAAAAAAATTTGTAAAAAAATATTGGATTGACATTGTAATGTTGGCTTTGATTCCAATATTTTCTGCATTCAAATTTTTAAAAGTAGCAGTAAGTCTAGTTAAAAAATTAAAGGTGTTCAAAATGGGAACAAAGGCTGCATACAAAACAAAAAAATCATTAAAAAAGTAATTCTCTTGCATTGACAATAATTTTGTAATAATCAGCTTCAGGCTCTGTACTGATTAACAACAATTCCTTATTTTCAAGTGGAATAGTAATCATTGTAACTTTGTCATACTCAATCACTGCTGATTTTTCGTTACCTATCTTGTATGATAGGTTTGCATGCTTTTCAGATCTGTCCAATGTATAATGAATTGACATCATCATCTCCTCTTTGCTTAGGAATTTTTCTTCGGGATTCTTGGAAATGCTTGCAATTAGTTCACTTTTTGCATTCGTAACTCCGCAAAATCGAATTTTATTATCAAAACTTAGGATTTTTTTACAGATGCCTTCATAATCCATTTTTTACCCTAATCTAAAATTCTATTAAAACATAGATCATAAGAGTTTGGTAAAAATCAATTTTCATCAAACCATTTAAAGAGTATTCTCCAATCATCACTATGAAAATAATCTGGATGATAATTCCAATGCTTGCTTTGACATGTTTTGGAATACATGATTCTTTTGCCCAAGGAGATGCAAATTCCTCAATCACTCAACAAGATCTAAAGGCTATGGTTGAGAATTGGATGAACAATCCAGATGGAGATGATACAAATCAACGTCTAGAGATTATGAAATCATATTATGCATTTGAGGAAACAGGAGGAAAACTATCTCATGATCAAGAAGGATTGGTCTTGATGAACCAAATTAGAAAGATGGTTAGTATTCAGATGCCTGTAGAAGAACTAGATGAATTACGAAAACAAGTTAGAATGGAACTCGGATTGGAAATGCCCTCTGAAAATAAAATTCTCTATGTTGATTCAATGTTAGTTGACTGTGTTGGAGTAGGGCCTATGAAATGCATGCAAGTTCGTGAAGATCCCAATTCTAACTGGCAGAATTTTTATGATAAAATAGAAGGATTTGATTATGCTGAAGGAAAATCATACAAAATTTCAGTAAAAATTACTGATGTTGAAAACCCTCCAGCAGATGCATCAAGTAAAAAATATGAACTAATAGAAATTATTGATACAAAATCATACAAAAAACATATTCCATACAAAGGAGTATGTGCTCCAGGATTTGTTTCTCTTGGAGAAATTTGTGTATTAAATGACAGATGTGGCCCAGGTGCATATCCTGGTAAAGTTTGTGTGATGGATGGAATAGAACAGCCATATCTTAGACCATCACAACAAGGCAATGCAGGTATTGCAGTAAGTGATGTGATATGTGCGGAAAACCTGAATTTAGTTTTCAAATCACATGATGGTTCTCCTGCTTGTGTAAGTGATGAGTCAATTTCAAAATTACAAGAACGTGGATGGCAAACTGTGATGCCAATTTTTGCATGCACACTAGAGTATAATCCCATGTGCGGAATGGATGGAATAACCTATGGGAATCCTTGTATGTTAAAATCATCTCATGTTGCACTCAAACATTCAGGTGAATGCTCAATTCCAATGGAGGAAACATCGGGGATATTTGAGAACACCTTGGAATATACAACTCAACCAGTAGAGATTGATTCTGAAAAAGGATACTTTGTAACTGAAATTGCAGATGGTATATTTTGGCTAGTAGGAAGTGGATATCAGACAATGTTTGTAACTACAGGCGAAGGCGTTGTTGCATTTGATGCTCCAAGACCCATTGGTGAAAAATATCTTCAAGCTATAACTGATGTTACGTCTGAACCCATTACTCACATGATTTACTCTCATCACCATCAGGATCATACTGGTGCTGCAGGAGAAATATTTTCTAAAGACATTACATTCGTTTCTCACAAGGATGCAGCAGATGCACTGGTAGCTGAAAATAACCCTGTCATTCCAATCCCAACTGAGATACTTGAGGGAGATACCAATACACTGAAGATTGGCAGCAAAACCTTTGAGTTTTATGATCTTGGTGCATTCCACTCAAAAGGAAATTGGCTAATACTTCTTCCAGAATCAAATGTTGCAATGCTTGTTGATTTGTTTCGTCCTGCAGAATCTCCATACCGTGCGTTTGGTGTAACACCTGACATTGAATTGTATTTGGAGACACATGATGTCGTACAAACTTTTGATTTTGATGTGATGATAACTGGCCACACTAACCTATTGGCAACTAAAGATCACATTGCCACAAACAAACAATTCACTCAAAGTGTAATGGATAACGCTCAAACAGCATTAGATTCAGGAGAATCAAACCCCTTTGAGAGTTGTACCACTATGACTATACAACAATGGACTGGAAAACTAGGAAATTTGGATGCATTCATGACTGACCATTGTAATGCCATGATTGACTATCTTCAAACAAAATAATTATCACATCTGAACATAATTAAAATAGTCAGTACAAATCAGATGGAGTTGGTCTTCTGATGGTTCTTTTTTGAGTTCCATTATGACTGGGATTTAATTTGATTTAGATTTTTGTGCCTGAAATGACGTCGAATTTTTATTTTTAGACCAGTACAAATTTCGAATGTACCAATTTTCTTTTTATTATAATTATCATCTTACACTTAATGACAACAAAAACTATCTTGATGGCATTGCCAATATTCTTTGCAATTGTGATGTTATTCACACCATCATCTGTCTATGCTCATGGTGGTCATAGTCATGGTTCAAATGGAGGGGGATGTTCAGATTGCAGTCCACCTACATTAGGAGTTGATTCCAGTGGACAAAGAAAAGTTTCAGGAGGTTTGAGTATTAACGACAGCATTTATGATGTTGAAAATTTCAAACAGGATCTGATTCCACATATGTTCAAATTAAACCAGCCAATCGAAATCACTCTAAAGATATATGAGAATAAAGGGCATGGTGAATTAAAACATGTTGAATTAAACTTAGGTCAATATGAAAAAATGATCTCAGGTGTAATGGTAGAAAACCATCATGCCACAATTGAGTGGAGCAAAACTTTTGATGGTAAAACCAATGTTAAGACATTTGATAATCAAGGATTGCTCAAAGATGTTAGTGTTCATGTTCTTGACAACAATTCTATTACAGGTGTAAAATTCATGTTTACTCCAGTAAAAGAGTTTGATGCAAGTACCATAGTCACAAAGATTTGGGATATGAAAAGAAATTCCAATGTGAACTATTTTTACAATGCATTAGATATTAGTTCAAATGAACCGGTTTCAACGTTGATTCCTGTTGAAAGTGTTCCTGAAAAAATATCAGAAAAACCTAAAGAACCAACTAGAATGGAAACCATGATCAATGAAGTAAATCAAAGCGTTCAATGTATGACTGGTGAAGTGCATCTTCAACGTTCTTCTGATAACAGTCCTCTGTGTGTAGATGTATATCAAGCCTCAGTACTAGTTCAAAACAATTGGGCTACATATGCCCAATAATTTTTTTTAAAATGATTCCAAAAATCATCATAATTTTTTCAATGATATTTGTAGCAGTTGGAATGACGACACCAGTTTTTGCACATTCTACAAAAATTGTAGGGGATTTTAAAATTGAAACAGGTTGGAGAGATGAACCTCCAATTGAAGGAATTCCAAATGCCGTAGAAATCACGATTTCACTTGCAGAAGAAAATGACAAGATGGTATATGATATGGTGTTTTTTAATAGATTAAATGATTCAGACGAAAAACCAACAGAAAAAGATCTTTCAGGATTAGAAAACAAAATTGAGACTTATGTATCGTTAAAAGGAAAAAAGACATCTTTGGTTCTTAATGAGAATGAAAACAATCAAGGCGTATATTATGCCGAACTTACTCCAGAAGAAGGAAACTATACATTACATCTTTATGGCATTCTCAAAAATTTAGAATTTGAAACTACTGGACAAATAGAGACTGTGACCTCAAATGAGGACGAAAATAAAAAACAAATTCCGGACTGGATTAGAAATAATGCAAAGTGGTATGCAGAAGGTTCTATTGAAGAATCTGATTTTACATCAGGAATAGAATTCATGATTAAGAATGGAATAATGAAGATTCCAAACATGCCAGAGTATGAATCCTCTCAAGATTCCCCTACTGTTCCTGACTGGATTAAAAATAATGCAAAGTGGTGGTCTGAAGGAAGTATTTTGGATGAAGAGTTCATAAAAGGAATTCAGTTTCTAGTGACTAAAGGGATAATCAAGATTTAAAAATTCAGCCACTACGTAGGTTTTTCTTGATCAAAATTCTTGTAGATCTGGATGATCAAATCTTTAATTCTATCATTTAGCCTATTCAAACCCTAATTGTTACGTAACTCTACAGTTCCGTAACTCTGACAGTTTTAATCTCTTAAGGGGATAGTACCGTTTGTTATCTTGTGTGCAGTCTATGGTATGGATGATATTTTATTTTTAGACATATTTGTCTCTGAAATTACCTGACTCTGATTCATGTCTGTCAGTCTGCATAACAAATGAATCTGTTCTTCTGATTCAAAATGACATTTTTTACAATCTAACTTGATAGGTTTATCACAAATGGAGCATGCTTCTATGATTGTTAATTCTATTCCGCATTTCCTACAACTGTCTATTCTCATAGTTTAGATGTGTCAAAAATAGCCATATACATTGGTCAGCTGCATAGCTTACCAGTAATCTATCATTTTTACCATGCCCTATCTATGACTGATGATAACTATAATCATGAAATCACAACAAATCTCAAACTGGGATAAAATGGTTCATGCCCCTTTCAAAAAGGTCGTAAAGTTTGACCTTATCTGCATGGGAATCGGTGTAGTGATTGGAGTGGGCATTGGAGCATACTCTGTTGCTAGCGGATTGTTCAGCTAGCAACGATTTCTTTTTTTATAATTAACTATGACTGGTATTGTGGAATTCAAAACAATCGAAGCATCATATACATCAAAAGATGGATGCAGACTAGTTTGGGGCGGTGTTGATGAAGATGATACCGACGTTGTCATTTTAAACAAAAATGAATTGGAACGTTTAGTTGAAATTTTTAAAAAAAACTCTACTGGGGAAGTTGAATTAGAAGATCAGTCCAGCTTTATCAGGGTCAATTCCGATGTTACGCAATTTACACTGACAAATCACAGGCTACTTGAGGCAAAGACCACTGAAATACAAGAGCAAGTTTTAGAGTTTGCCAAAGTTCCACATGAACCACAATACGTGTACATTGGTTCAAAAGAGTTCTACCCATCTGTCTGGATTCGAGATGATGAGAAAACAACCAAAGAAATTATGCAAAAAAATCCAAAACAATCCCTCATTGAGGCCATACTGTCTTCAGAACCTAACAAAATCAGACAAGACCTTTCTCCAACAGATTTGTTCAGGATATTTGCAACCAGACGTTCAACTAGAAAATTCCTTAAAACCAAAGTTGAGGATTGGAAGATAGACAAAATTCTCTCAGCAGCAGACGTTGCCCCTACTGCAGGAAACTTTCAAGGATTTCAGGTATTTTTAATTAAAAACAACAAAACAAAAGAAGCACTTGTAGAGGCTGCAAACAAACAACCATATGTCAACGCCCCGGTTGTTTTGGTTTTTTGTATGGAGCCATCAAGAGTCAAACTAAAGTTTTCTCCAGACATCTTGGAAAAATTCTCATTGCAGGATGCCACAATCGCTGCAGCATTTTCGTTACTTGCAGCCTCAGGTGTGGGGCTAAGTACAATATGGATTGGAATGTTTGATGAGGAAAAAGTGAAAAATATTTTGGGAACTGACTTGAGACCTTCATCTATCCTTTGCATTGGCTATCCTGACAAGAAAAAACCTCCAAAATCTAGAAGGAAACTCAAGGAACTCATCAAGGTAATCGAATAAAATCTGAATCCTAATTGAATCAAACAGTGAGTCTTGTTAAGACATTAAATTATTCAAATGTCTATTGGGATTTTATTGAAATCATCTATGGGTGAATCCTCTGTTTGAAAAGATTGTATGACCTTGTTGAAAATCACAAATGATATTGCAGCACCAATTCCTGCAAGAATAAGCATCGTAACGGTAAAGTCACTTCCTGTGAAATTCAATACGCTAGAATATGGATCAAAGTAAGGCGTTCCAGAACCTGCACCAGGATTTGAAACTACCATGTCTACTTTTGTTTTTGCCATGTATAGTGATTCATCTATGGAGTTTGTCAGACCTGTTCCAGATAATTTTATTGGCAAGCTAAAGTCTGTATACCAGCTTTTCAATGGCTCAAACAATCTACTTTCAGCAGATGCTATTGCTAGTGACAATGCAGCAATTGTAGATGCTATTCCCATTCCAAAGAATTTGGAAATAGAATGAAATGAACGCACCAGTGCTTTGCTTTGCTTTGTTTTTTCAGTGATTTTTGATGGGGTGATAACTATTGCCATCTTTGATGTTTTGTAATAGTTCATGTCTCGAGCCTTGGAGTTTTTTCCAACCTTTGACACATGTATCAATTCAATCTGTTGCATTTTATCCAAGTAATGTTTTACAAGCTGCAGCGACATGTCTGTTTTTTGCGCAATCTCATTTGCAGTCATCTCGTTGTAAAATAACAAATTCAAAATCTCTATGCTTGACTTGTTAGAAATAACTTTAGCCAAAATTTTCATCTTGTCATCATCTAAAGAAAAAATATTTACCGCATTACCTATTTCACATTTTTCATCATTCATAGATGATATACTATATGGCAATATGATATGTAAGTATTAGTGAAACAATAATTTCATCAAACGCTTTATGCAAAATTCACGTAATTAATTCAATGACTGGAAAAAAAACAATCATCATGACAGGAGTAATGTTAAGCCTTTTGATATTGCCTTCTGTCAGCAGCCTTGCATTTGCACAATATCTGCCAACTTCAGGTACAACTGGACTTGATGACATTTTAGACCTCCAACAAGAGAGAGTTAGAATTGCACAAGAAAATCCAGGTACAGGCTCTGGAACTCCTATGTTTGCATTAGAGGGGGTTTTTGGAGCACTTGTTTTATCTACCGGGATATTTGGTGGAATCGCTTCAGCCTTTTTTGTAATGGGACGCAAGGGAAAATATGCTCCAATGGGAAGAGGATGAAACCTTCTTTTCCTTTTTTATCTAATTTTCTAATTTTTACAAGTAAAAGATTCGAAGTACTTATGAACATCATAATTTTAGATTGATAAAATGAAAACTAGCAATATTTTACTTGCAATTTCTGTTTTTGTAGTTGGTTTTATTCTAATATCAATAAACTATTCTGCAATATCTGACTTTTACACCTATTCTGTTCCATTAAACAAAGCCAAAATAGTTCCAAACTTTCCTATGCAACCAAATGAGTTCCAAGAGATACATGATAAAAAAAATTCCACATGTTATACCACTCCGTCAATGAACCAGTATTGCTACAAAAAACCAAAGATACATGACCCACAAAACAGAGACCATCTGAGTTCATTTATCACTGGAAATAACGGAATTAACGGCGAGATTCACTTTGATAGAGTAGGTCTTGAAGGAGGAATATTTACAATAAAGAACATGAAACTGATTGATGAAAATACCGCACTATTTACGTTTGCAGACAAGGACTATCGCATAGGAAACAAGGACAGAACAACATATGAGATTACACAGAACTTTGAATTTGATGTAATTGTTGAAAAATACGATTCGTTTATCACGCATTGCGGAAACTTTGATGGCACTGGTGCAACCATAGTGCAATATCTTGGAACTACGACAATTGATGATGTGGATTACTTTTTGACATGGCATGCTGTGATAGAGCCAGAAGACATATTCCAGTGTGAGTATCCAGAAATAATCCAGCACAGCTTGAATCATGATTTTGGAGAGTTATAGAAAATGAAAACTAGTTATGATAGAGTAATCAATTTTTCATAAAATGTCTTTTGATGAAATTTGTCCCATATGCAATAAACCCTCTGATCAACATAATTCTGAAGAAAGAAGCCGATGCAATATTGAATTGGTAAAAAATGGATTAATGAGATATTGTGGTCTTTGTGGATTGACAAAGCCTGCTAAAGGTCTTATTGATAGATGTGGAAAATGTGGTGAAAAATATTCTTTTTCAAATTCTTAACAATGTATAATTCCATTATCCTCAAAGCCCGTCTTTAAAAGAGAAAGTCAGTATTTCCTACTCAGATGTTTAGTCACTCTTCTCTAGGAAGTTTTCCATTTTCATCAAATTGGTCTTGAATATCAGATGTAGAGTTTCCATAATTCACACTCAAATTTTTGTTAAATTCAATAACTTCTTGTTGTGTCACTGCTGCTTCTTTTTGAAAGATTTTCATGGCCTCAAATGATGATTTGCCCTCATCCAGTGCATTTTCTTTGGCTTCTTTTGCTTGGTTTGTTATTTTTTCTGTAAACAAGAACTGTTGCCAAAATATTCCTCTGACTGAATTGTCTACTTCCTGTAGGAATCTATAGAATGCATTCCTTGGGCTGTTAGATTCGTTTCTCTTCTCAGACTCTTTCAAATCACTTTCCAAGTCAATTTGAGCAAGTCGTCTTTGTTCATCAACTTGGTGTTGTGTCTGTACGTTAGATTTTCTCTTTACATCATCCATTCTTTGTTTTTCTATGTCTTTGAGCATTTTTGAAAAGGGGTCTAATTCTATTTTTTCATTAGTTTTGGGTATTTTTTCTATTTGTAATTCCAATTTTGGTTTGCTTGCTACACCTTTGTATGTGATTAGAGTATCTGCATGCTTGTTATCTTTTTTAGCATAAACTGTAATGGTGTATTCCCCAATATTTGCAGGTACTGGAGATGATGCTGAAAATTGACCTGTAGAGTTTGTTGTTGTTTTAACAATTCCAGAGGGAAAATGTACTTGAATCTGAACGTTTGGGACAGGATTATTGTCCAAAGTTCTGGCTATGCCATTAACAAATGGAAACTGACCTACCTCAAATTCAGACAAACTGTTAATTGAAAATGTAAAATCTTCTGTAGCAAATACGGGACTGGAATAAAGCAGGCTAAATACACAGGATAGTATCACTATGGATGTAATTTTGAACATGAATTAGTTCTAAAAAAACAAAGTTAATTCAACATATGTAAAAAAATGATCAACACATCATAATTTTGTAGAGTCGGATCGAAGATTGTATCATAAAATACTAAATGTAATGTACGACATGAATATTGTTGAGTAATACTAGAACGGATAATTTTGGTATTCTAGCTGTTGTGGTTGGCATTGTATCTAGCATGTGGTTGTTTGGACTTGCTGATGATGTTTATAGTGCATTTCAGATAGAATTTGATAGATTAGATGATGATCTATTTCAAAAAAATGCAGAGAATACAAAAAAAATTCAAATTATTGATGATGTAATACAAAAAAATACTGAATCCCCTCGGCCTGTTCTGAACAAACCTGCTTTATCCGAGGCAAAAGAGAATATCATTTCATCTGAACCAGTTACAACCGCACCCAAAAAAGCGATGGTAAAAACAGAACAAAATGCTAAAGAATCTTTGAGTGATAAAATAAAGCGATTAGAACAGCAATCATTCACTCTTTCTGGAGATGGTAGCGGTTATGAAGGAGCGGCACATCTATCTGAATTTGCTAGTATGCATCTGTATCTCAATCCCGTTTTAGGAACTGAACTTGGTGAATTTGACATAAGACGTGGCACATTAAATGTTGGAGGTTATACTTTTGTGATTGGAGGAGGGCAAGTAATCTTGGAATCAAATAATATCTCAGTCAATATTGAGCGTGATGATCACAGGGATCCTTATCTAAACATGGTTGGGACAATTAGTGGTTCCATTTTGGATGAAAAAACACTTGTGGCAATTTTTGAAAATCAATCACTGGGATTAACAAATGCTGACCAAACTCCAATAAATCTGTCCCTTGAGTTAAAAATGGAAATCCAAAACTAATTGAATATTTTACTATGTGATAATATTGGCATTTATCTGTAAAAACAAATGTGGTAATTTCAAACTTGGCGAGTATTCCAACAAACTTAGTTATGAGAATGGTTTCAAGTGGTGTTCATGCTGCTGTATGTATCTGAGGATTGATGGTTTTAGATGTCCATGTTGCAATATTGCTATCCGATCTAGCCCGAAAATCAAAATTAAATGATGTTATTTTTCTTCTATGTGGTTTTTTCTCTTTTTCATAATTCCTAAAAAGAAACTAACAAGAATAAACATCATGATTACTGATAAAAATAAATCAAAAGAGTCGTCATTTAATGTCAATAATTCCTGTGTTGCTTCAGTTACAAGATATACTGAGAATAATGAAAATGCAAGAGCAATAAATTTTAGTTGAGAAACCCCTGTTTTTCTGTAAGCACTAATTGCCATTATTGTCAATAGTATGGATAGTCCTGCAATGGCAATAGTAACTGAACCTGCAATGATGTCGTCTTGTGTTACAACATCTACTGGGTCATCAAATGGGTTGATGTAGTCAAGTTGTAATGAAATCTTTGATAGAATAGATGACTGTGAATTAAACATATTCTATATTGTTCCTATTTTTATTTTTCAAATGCTGAAAATACATCTGCCATATTGTTTACCATGGAGTTCCAGACAGTTGATTTGCATTTTTTAAGATTACTCAGAACATTCTGTTTATCTCTGAGATTGTATATGGTGTATTTCCCAGAAAATTCTGTTTTAACAATTTTTAATTCTATCAGTCTTTTCATGTGCCAGCTTATTGTGGATGATGACAACCCGACCCCTTTGGCTATTTCTTGATGAGTGGAGGGTTCATGTTGAATCAAATATATGACAATATTTCGTGGCGAATCCAAATTTAGTACTGATAGTATTTGATCATCAGACTCGTTGATATAGTAATAATTTTTGTAAAATTTTGTTTTAGTTGATTTGATTTTCCCTTCATTTTCCAGCATGGCAAGATAATACTGTATAGTCCCCATGGAAAATCCAAGGTTTTTTTTGATCTTTCTGAGATGAGAGCTTGGATTGGCAATAATGAACTCCAAAATTTTCACCTTTGGAGACTCTAAAATTCCATCCATGCATATGATTCACAAAACCACAGATTTAACCTGTTCTACAAATTATTATGGTTCTTTGATAAAATTTCTTCTCTTAGATCTAGACTTGTACCATAGAATGTTTTAATCTGTATGAAACAATAAAGTGAGGCAGGAAGTCCATGCGTTATTCAAATTCTTGGATGTGTTCATCCATTCCTGCTTCAAATTCAACCTTCATTTCTAACCCCTATAATAGTAGTTGAATCCACGTGGGCCCTAAACCAAAATAATAATTTTCTTTGACGGACTAGTTTTGGATTTTTAATCCTTAATTTGTTGGATTCATCAACGCAGCACGTTCTTTTGTTTTTTGATCAACTAATGCATTAACATATTTGCCTGGCTCTACATTACAATCCCCGATATTTACTGCATAACCATCCATAGTTTCAGCAATACATCCTTCATTTGTAACTGCAATTACCTTAACCATCTCTATTGTTTCTACTGGTGATGTATAGAACATTAAATATGCAAAAAGAAGTCCAGCTCCCAATGCAATGACTCCTGCAATGATAAATGTGGTATTTTTACCCGATTTTTTATTAGGATAGTTCCCTAATGACATGAATTAACTCCTAAAATTTTACTTAAAAATGATTTCATATTTTTCAATAATGGTTTAAACCTCCGTGTAGTCTTCCTAACTTCTATCGGAATGTTAGTGGGAACTAATTAGCTCATTCTAATTTTAGAATAATTTTTAAATTATTTTTGTGTAATGGCATTATGAATAACAAATCTTGTAGAATATGTTCTTCTAAATTAGAAGTTGAACGTACGTGTAAATTCTGTAATGAGCCAACACGACTATTTTGTCATACATGTGGAGTTATGGCAGAAAAAACAGCCCATCCTGCTTGTATGATAATTGATGTAAATAGAATGCTGGCAACAGCTCATTCAGAATAATTTTTTTTATTTTCAAATCCTAACTCAAGTTCAAATTATTTTGTTTTGTCCAATAAAGTACAAAAAATCAGGTAAGAATTGGACAATATTTTCTGACTAATCTTTGGTTTTTATTACCATTTTTGAAATTTTAACTATTGTCAGATGATAAACAAACTAAACTTTCAATGGCCCAAATAACGCTAAGAGGAACCATTATTGCTGCTATTATCACAATTCCCTCTATCGTAGCATTTGTTCTGACTTGGATTATTTTGGATAATTTGATTTATGCTGCAATTTTGGGTGCAGTCATTCATTTTATTGCTATGGGATTTGCTTTGAAAATTTCTAAAAAGATACTTGTCAAAAAATAATCTCATGGAACATGTTTTATGGTCCATAATTCATTTTAAAAATAATGTCTGAATCTAAAATTGAAAATGAACTTGTGTCTGAAATACACTTGAATTCAATTCAGGCAAGAGTCTATTTGTTAGTCACATGTTATGGAAAAATGTCCTCAGAAAAAATTGCTGAGAAATTACACATTTCAGTAAGCGAGGCCCAAAAAGCAGCAAAGGATCTGATGTCTCTTGGTGCATTTATTGACATTAGTGCAACAGAATTTGAGGCCATGCATCCTAGGTTCACTGCAGTCAATATGTATAGAAAGATGTGTGAGCGAGAAAATATTGAATTTAAACGAAATAAGATTGTTGATAATATTGGTGTGATCCTGGAAAAACCATATGATGATGCAAGAACTAAATAATACTAATACTGGGTGAACAACGTTGGTAATAGATACTGAAACCTGTAAACATCAGCCGGTGTATTTTGGTGTTGTAAACATCAACATTGATGAAAGAACCATAGGCTCTGTCGATGTTTGGAGATGTGGGGTTTGTAAGAAAAAATTCTGTGAAGAAAAGCAACTTGGAATTGAAGAACTTGCTGACTTGGTAGGAATGCCCAAGATTGATCCTGATGCAAAATGGGGTGTAACTGTTTGTAAATTGCAACAAGGAAAATACAAATGGAAATTAGTTAGATTGAAGGAAAATGGAGAAATTAAGCATGAATGTTTGGACGAACAAGTGATTCCTCTAAAAGTAAGTGATTTCAAAGTTGAAGATGATAAACATTGGAGCTTTCTAATTGATGATAATGTTAACAAAGCTGTAGAAATTTAATCTATACGATGGATCTTAAAGTTCACATTAATAATATTCATGGAAGTCAAATGGCTGCCAAGATTACTGGTAATTTTAGAATTGATCAAAATGAATTTCGTTTTACTGCTATTGCATTTGGCAGAATTGGGGGTCAAAACATTGGCGCTAAACTCTCACAAACTACTGAGAAAGAATTGAGAGAATTAGGATATGATGTAGATGAAGTTATAGATTCACTCCAAAGAAATCTTTTACAAGGTGATTTGACTTTGCCTGAAGGACTCAAAAAAGAGTCATTTGTTGACGACTAGAATTCTGCTTCTTCTAATGCTTTTGCACATGAACAGCTTCTAGTCGTAGGAATTTTATCAATTAATTCAGTTAATACTTTTTTTGTTTTCTCAACATTTTTCGATAATGTTTCTATGACTTCTTTTGCTGTTACTGGCTTTTCTGCCCATACATCATAATCTGTAACTGTTGAAATTGAAGCATAGCACATTTGTGCTTCTCTTGCTAGCTGACATTCTGGAACAAGTGTCATTCCAATAATGTCTGCACCTGTGGTTCTATAGAATTTTGATTCTGCCTTAGTTGAAAATCGAGGTCCTTCAATGCAGACATATGTACAATCTTTGTGCATATGTAGATCTTGTTTATCAGTTACTTGTAAAATTGATGAGTGTAATTCTGGGCAAAAAGGATCAGCGACTGAAATATGAATTACTCTTCCATCATCAGAAAATGAACCATCTCTTGATTTTGTAAAATCTATGAATTGTGTTGGTAATGCAAAGTGTCCTGGTTCTAATTCTTCTTTGAGACTTCCTACTGCTGATGGCGCTATTATCCTCGTAATTCCTAATTCTTTGAATGCCCAAATGTTTGCTTTGAAATTAATTTTATGTGGTGGAATAGTGTGTTTTTTTCCATGTCTTGGAAGAAAAGCAATTTTTCGCCCTTTGAATATTCCAACTGTAATTGTATCTGAAGGCTTTCCATATGGAGTATCAATATCTATTTCTTGAGCATTTTCAAGTAAACCTGAATCATAAATCCCTGTCCCTCCAAAAATTCCTATTTCTACATCTTTTTCCATTAATACTTCACCAATGACTTACAATTGTATTTGCTAATTCCTTTCATTCCATTAAGGTCTACTAATTCAATAATGAATGCAAAACCAACAATTTCTCCTCCTACTTTCTCAATTAATTTGGCAGAAGCTTTTGCAGTTCCTCCTGTTGCAAGCAAATCATCGCAAATTAGAACTCTTTCTCCTTCTTTGATGATATCTTTTTGTATCTCAATTGTGTCTTTTCCGTATTCAATCGTATATGCTAATTTTGTAGTTTTTCCAGGTAATTTTCCAGCTTTTCTAATCATTATCATGCCTTTATTGTATCTGGAGGCAAGAATTGAGGCTAGGATAAATCCTCTTGATTCAATTCCTGCAAACACATCAATATCTTTTGGATGGAAATGTTTTGAAAATTCATCTGCAACATATGATAAAGCTGATGGATCTTTCAAAATTGGACTAAAGTCTCTAAATAAAATACCTTTTTTAGGAAAATTTGGATAATCTGCAATATTGTCTTTTAGATTCATAGACTACAAGCAAATAAGGTGAAATAAAATTGTTTGATATTATTGAATTTCAAACGTCGTTTCTGCATTATTGTATGCATCTGAAACTTTGATTGTATATGTGCCAGGCTCGGTATCTTTTGGTATGACCCATGGTTGATTGATTTCACCCTCTTTTGATGCTGGGAATGAAAGTTCTTCAATAATATTTCCGTCTTCTCCTATGATTTCAATCTCTACAGTTTGCTGTGCTCCGAAAACATGTATGTTCAATGTTTTACCGTATCCTGGAATCTCTTGTCCTTGCCCTACCTCTACTGTCATTCCTTCTAGAATCGTTGCAAGTACGTTGATTTCTACATTATCAAAATTCGATCCACTTTTTGCATTTATTGTCCATGTTCCTGGCATTGCATCTGATGGAATTCTAAATGACCCTTCAGAAATTTTTCCGTTTTTATCTGAAAATGTCTCTTTAACCTTAATCTTATTTCCTTCTGGATCACTCATGGTAACAGTAAGAAGAACATTGGGTCCCGTGTCACCCAAAATCAATACTGAATCCCCTGGATGATAATCTATCTTTGTAGTGTTAATCTCAATGTCTCCAGAGCCTGTCTGCAGACCTACAGTGAAAACTTCTGAATTTTGAGCACTTCCTTTGCTGATAACTGCTGTGTATACTCCTGAGGCATATCCGTCTAGCTTTATTGAATATGTTCCACGACCGTCTGGTTGTAAAGTGATGGATATTGCGTCTCCTTTTGGTTTATCTGAAGGATCTACTATTAACAAATTGATAATTTCTGATGCCTTTCCTGAAAGTGTTATTGTTGCTGTTTCTCCTGCCTTGTAGCTTAATTTATCAAATTCTAAATTAACTGGAGTGGTTGGGAGCTGGCCTAAACCTGCATAAGTAAATTCTTTCTCTTTTCCTTGTGTTGCAATTAATGTGTATGTTCCTTCTGGAGTATTTTGTGTAGTTCCAAATTCAAACTCTACAAAACCTGTTTCATCTGTTTGCATGATGTCTGAAATGATTTCTTTCCCTAGAGGATCCTCTAACACAATTTCAATTGGTTGGTTAGGTGATGCAGTACCACTAAATTTCATTACCTCTCCTGGTTCAAATTTCAAATTGACTGGTGTTATAATGATTATTTTATCTGATTCTATTTCCCAATTCCCAGTTAGACTACTTCTTCCATCTGAAATAATTCCTGTGTATTTTCCAAATGGTCTATCCAATGGGACTAATAGTGGTTCCAATTTCCAATTTCCTTTGCTGTCTGTTTCTGCTGATCTAGTTCTGATAACCTTGTCATCTGGTCCATGAATCTCTATTGTAATTCCACTTCCTGGTTCTGCAGTTCCGAAAATCTCTAAAAAGTCGCCACGATGAATAACTTCTGGTATTCCTTTAACTGTAAGTGGAGTAATTGCTTCAATTGGGATTCTGTTGATATTTTCTCCAATTCTAAGACTCAGTGTTTTTTCTTGACCTTTTTTATCGACTACTTTGAAATCTACTCTATCTGCTTTTTGATCATCTGGAATTTTCATTGTAGTCATAAAATGACCTTTTTCATTGGTTGTGAAACTACCGAGTTTTTTTGTATCAACATAAAAATCAAATTCTTGAGATGATCCAAAATTATCTCCTGTTACTCTAATTGATGAACCTACATTTGGTTTTTCAGGAACTATTCTGAATGCTGAATCTGCAGTAATACTTTCACCTGTATTTTGTGAATTTTGAGTTGGTTTTGGATTTTTCACAACTGTTGGCAACTCTTTTGCAATTGATATTCCCGTATCAACTTGGGTATTTTTTTTATCTAGTGCTTTCCAATTAATCCCTGGACTTGGTTTATCTGTCTTGACTCCGAATTTTACTGATTCTCCAGGTTTGATTGATTCTGATGATGTAAAAATAATTACTCCTTGAGCATTTTTCTCCCCTACCCATCCTTTTTCAGTTTTGAAAGATTTGAAATTAAAATCACTGCCCAACCAAATTCTTAAAGTATTGACATCCTCGTCTGAATTGTTTGTTAATTCTAATACTGATGTCTCATCTAATGCAACACTTGTCACTGAAATTTCTTCACCATGAACATCTGATGGCAATGTAACTAGTATGATGGAAAACAAGAATGCAAAGGAAAGGAAAATTCCTCTAGTAGAGGATCTATTCATGTAATTCAAATTCATCATCTCTCACTTAAACCTTAAAGGATTTTTACCATTTTTCTATTTCTTAGTATAGTGTTTTTCATGAGCAAACTTCTTAAATCTTAAGCCTTTGCCTTTTGGAATTTGTTCAAGTCTGTTTTTGTAGCAACATTTTGATATTGTCTGATTCGCTCAGCAATTAGTCTGTATAATGATCTGAATTGATCTTTAGTTTTATCTGATAGAAAACTTGTTTCTTCGAGACTAATTTTCTCACAAATATACCTGGTAATTTCCTCATTGTCAAATTCTCCCCAATCTTCATCTCTGTGTTCTTGCCAGATTTTTTTCAATTTTTGTAATACTCCGTTACCCTCCTTAGATGTCACCTCTTGTGGTGTAAGATTTGAAAAGCCTTCTTGTCTTAGCTTAATTTCATAAGTTTGGTTAACTGGATGCAAATAATCCTCAAGAGCTATATAGTCTTCAATTGATTCAAGCTTTTTCCCTTCTCGTTCAAAGAAAATTGTCTGAATTGGTGAAAATTCATTTGAAACTAACTGTGCTGATATTTGCTTGGATTCTTCAGAATTGTCTAACAAAATAAATGTCCTATATCCATGATTTCTATAAAAAATTGCTAGAGGCAAAACTGAATTTTTACTATATGCTGCAATCACATTTAATGGATTCATAGAAATATTTGGGTCCTGTAAGAATTTGTCAAATGCATTAAGATACATTGCATCAGACATTGTCTCAACAATGATTATTGGTCTAGAGTTTGTTCCTATTTCTCTATCTACAATTGATTCAACCTGACCTCTACAAAGTCCATACAAAATTGGTGTCAATGTTTTATCATCAGCATTCCAGTAATCGTAAAATATTCTGCTGAGATGCTTTCTCTTATCTAATTCAACAACAAGCAAGTTTCCTGGGGTATAGTCAAATATCATAAATGGAGAGTGTGTTGCATACAAAACTTGATTTGAACCTGCTAAATTTTTCAACAAATCTGAAATTCCCATTTGTTGTGTTGGATGAAGATTTCTTGCAGGTTCATCTAAAAGTAATATTGCCTCTTTCAATTCTGCTCTTTGTGTTTCAGCTGCAAAGTTGACGATAAATGAAAATGTCCACTTGAAACCTTCTGCTCTTCGGTTTAACAATCCAGTGTTTGTAATTGTTCCATCTTTATGAACATCTGAAATAACAACACTCATTATATTTCCTGGATTGTACCTCAAATCAACATGAATGGGATCTCCTTTCCATGCTGGGTTTAGTTTCTTAGTTAATCTATTACTTGCAGCATTTAGCAACTTGATACATTTAGATGGGCTTTCTTTTACCTGGTCTAGTTCTCTCATGTCCAATTCTGCTAGATAGAATAGATTTCTAACCGTCTCTGCTTTGTCAAACTCTTCGATAAATTCAATGGAGTCTCGACGTTCACCCTTCTCTTCTCTGAGGTATTCATTGAGATTGATATTGCCATAGATTTTCTTATAATCTGAAAAATACACAAATCTTGGATGTAATTCTGATGCAATAAAATTCATCAGTGCCGTTTTTTCACTTTGACCACTTAACAAATTTGAAAATTGATTATCAGGGCTTTCATAGATTTTTTCCCATTCTTCAATAACTTTAGGCTCCTGTATTGCTATAACATGAAACTGATTGCTAAATTCTGCCATCCCTCTATCAAAGGCTTCTTGATTCTTTGGAACATCTTCCTCAAAGAATTTTGTGTCGATTTGTATCCTTAAGTGATTTGGGATTGTATCTAAAAATCCGAAAATCTGTCTTGAAAAATTCTCCCATGAATTAATTCCCTTATTTTCATCTTCACTAAGTTTAATGTCTTCAAATTCATACTGAACATTTGGATTTTCATTAGTTCTAAATAATCTGATTTTCTTAATCTCTGGCAATCCTGGAAATTTTTCCTTAATCATGCTAATTTCATGTTGATTTAGTTCAAATTCTCCTTCTGCCAATCTCATTTCATCCTTTAATTCGTCATTCATTTCGTCACAAAGATCTAATTCAGAAAGTTCTTCGTCTTTATTCAACAATGTCAATGCTTGAAGAATTGTTGTTTTTCCACTTTCGTTCCTTCCTACAAAAGCTGCCAAATCACCAACTGTAATTTCTCCAGAGTCATGTATGCAACGATATGCTCTAACTCTAAATTTTCTAAGTCGCATCTAGCGATATTTAGTTGGCTACGATTTAACTCATTCGTCAAATTGATCTTAACTTTAGAAATTTTGCTAAATAGATATAAGGGAATTATAGATTTTAAATCAAAATGGCTACTAAACGAGTTATTGTTGTATTTGTTTTACCTGTGATTTTCTCAATAATAGTTGGCTCTGCAGTATTAACTGACGTTCTTCAAAAGCCTGATCGAGAATTAAACATGTGGCCAATGTCTTTTTCTGAAGGCGGCCCATCTCATAATTCACCAATCGAAATTCTAGGACTGTCTAAACAATATTCTACTACAGAGCCTGTTGAAATCCAAGTAAAAATCGCTGACTCTTCATTTGACTGTGGGGATCTATACATTACAATTTACTCCTCTGGAAAAAGTGATGTAATTACACAAGGTGGTTTCTTTGAACAGTGCTTTAAATCTGGTAGCAAAATCCTTCCTGTAGGAGACACCTTTTCTGAGGTGATTAGTACTCCAGGTTCCTATGAATTAGTCATAGAAATGGTCTCAAAACAATTAAAGAATATCTCTACAAAAGGGACTTTTACTGTTAAATAGGAATTAAATACTGATTGATAGGTAAGAAATTGAAATTAAAACTTAAGGTGATTTGATGGCAAAGAAAAAAGATACTCTAATTGAAGAAGCAGAAAAAATCAAAGCTGATCTTGATGAATTAAAAAAGAAAACAGCAAAGAAAGAAGCTAAATCTGCAAAGAAAACAGCAAAGAAAGAAGCTAAACCTGCAAAGAAAACAGCAAAGAAAGAAGCTAAACCTGCAAAGAAAACAGCAAAGAAAGAAGCTAAACCTGCAAAGAAAACAGCAAAGAAAGAAGCTAAACCTGCAAAGAAAACAGCAAAGAAAGAAGCTAAACCTGCAAAGAAAGTAGAAGAAAAACCAGTCAAAGTAAAAAAATTAACTAAAAAAGAATTAGAAGAAGCTAAAAGAGAAGCAGAAAAAACTCTTGAAGAAGAACTAGAAGAGCAACTCTCTGATGAAGAAATTGAAAATTTCCAAATTGAAAAAGTTGACATGGAAAGGTTGACAAACAAAGTTTGTGATATTTTAGCCGAGAAAGAATCTGATGGGATGTTTCAAGGAGAATTGTGGAAAAAACTCAAACTTACAAATCAAGTTGGTTCTCGTTTAGCACTTAAACTTGAAAGAATGGGTACGATCACCAGAGAAAAACTTCTTGAGAATAATCGCTGGACTTACAAATTAATTTTAAAGAAGACTCCTATCAGTACTCAATCAATAGAAGGTGCACCATGTTTAGTTTGTCCCGTTGAACAGAAATGTTCACTTGAGGGTGAGATTAGTCCTACAAACTGTCAATTCATTGAAGACTGGGTAATCGCTGAACTAAAAAAACCTGTGAAGGCTAAATGAAACTAGCAGATGCACGTAAAGATCATTACCGTCGATTAGCTCATGAACAAGGATTTCGAAGCAGAGCTGCATTCAAACTACAAGAATTAAATCGCTCGTACCGTCTAATAGGACCTGGATTTAATGTACTGGATCTTGGATGTGCTCCTGGAGGTTGGACTCAGATGGCTATGAAATTAGTTGGTAATCAAGGAAAAGTTATGGGTATCGACTTGTCTTATGTTGAAGAAATTCCTGGAGCTCATATTATCCGTGAAAATATTGAAGATGAACATGTCGTTGATGAGGTATTATCTTATTTTGGTCGTAAAGTTAATGCAGTGATTTGTGATCTTTCTCCTCAGGTAAGTGGAAATTGGTCAGTTGATCATGCTAAACAAATTTCACTAAATTATGATTGTACAAAAATCATGGACAAAGTTTTAGCACATAAAGGAAATGCGGTCTTCAAAGTTTTTGATGGTGAATTCTCAATGGAGTTTAGAGATTATGTCAAGAAAAAATTCTCTAGAATCAATCTCACAAAACCTGATGCAAGTAGAAAACAAAGTAGTGAACTATATCTTGTATGTCTAGGTTTTATTGGATAGTTTCAAAAATTTTAATTATTTCATTTATGTTGGCATTGGTTCTAAAACCTGTTGGACTGAATGCTGTAACACTAGATAAAAATCCCTTTTCTTTTAAACTTGAAACTACTTTTTCCAATTTTGGTGGTGATGATTTCATCAAAGACGCAATCTCATCTATTGTAAAATAAGTTCCAGGCATATCTGCCTCTTCAAGACACTTTAGAAGTGTTTTCTCACAAATTTTGTCTGTTTCTAATTTGGTGTTTTCATCTAGCATGTTTTGAACAAATTCTTTGTCAAAAATTTTATCTATCCATAAAGGTCCGGCTACACTGATTTTTGATTCACATAATTCACACACTTGTTCTTGCTCTAACACTGTTTTTCTGTTCCCACAATTTTTACAGTGTAAAATGTATCCTAGATTCTCTTCTTGATCTGGTCTGTTGAGCACTTTGACATATGTTCTATAGTAATGCATTTCACTCTCAACAAACATGGGGATTATGGTCACACCTAGCCTTGCCGCTACTGCTCTGAGAGATCCTAAAATCAGTCTAATTGCTATTTCATTTCCATATTCTGTCCTAACTGGTACTCCTCCATACTTTCTCTTACATGCAGACTGGAAGAGACCGTTTAAGACCTGGAGGTCTGTTGCTGCAGTTGAGAGTATGCCCCCATGCATAGTTGCCCTAATTCCACAGTCAAAAAATGCCGCAGGTGAACCAAAAGGATCAATATCTACAATTGAACCTCTTTCTCCCTTTTTTGAATAATTACTAAAAAATCTACATACTTCTTTTTCAGTAAATTCTATATTTTTTATCTCATTTAGATTTGCAGAATATTCTGCCATTTTAAGTGCCGTGGGATTTAGATCATTGATGACAATCTTTTCAACCTCTAATTCATTTGCAACTCGTAACCCTCTAGCGCCAATCCCTGATAGCCCTTCTAAGAAAATTTTTGGACCTTCAAATTTGTTTAGAAAAGCTGAATATGCAATAATGGAAAAATCTCTATTCAGTTTTGCTTTTGGATTAAAAAATGCCGGCTTCATTGGAGGAACTTTATCCGTGATTGATTTTCTTGGGACTAGTAGTTTCGTTTTCCCTTCTGTTATCTCTTGAAATATTTCATCCGGAAATTCCAATTGTTTTTCATTTTTTCTAAACGTCTAATGGTTTAATCCTTGTGATTGACTTGGGAAATTTAAATATCAAGTATTTGCAGAATTGTTTTAAAATTTAATCTTAGTTTTATATTGAAATGATTCAGACCCATGTAAAAGATGGGATAGTGTGTTATTCTATTTATCTGATTTAGTAGAGTCTTCTTTCTTTGGCTCTTCTTTTTTGTCGTCGTTGCCGACTACGATTGTTGGGTTTGTTTCTTTATTTTCCATACTATATAGAATAGATTGATCAATATATACCCGCGTATTATAGTTTATAGTCAAAGAAAAAATATATAGAAATTTAGGCATGGAATTCAAAAATTACGTCAGTATATATCCATTACAACTGTATCAAAACTATGTTCGAAAAAATAATTAAAAAATTGAAATTTGGTTCTTGTAAAACCAAACCCTCTGTTGATGTAAATGCATTCAAGGAAACCGAAAAAAATGAGGACAAATCAAAATAAAATGAAGTACAGATGCAACCAATGTGATTTTAAATGGGAGGGAACATCCTACACTTTTGATCAAGTTCGTGAACATGAAAAAACTCATTTAGTGAACACCAACTAAAAATATTGAGGATGTAACTAATTGGTAGAAAAACAAAAAGGTCACGATGTCATCAATGGAGTAATTTTACTTAACACATGTGTGATATGCAAGAATGAATTCAAACCAGTAAAAAGCATGAATGATGAATCTTCATGTATCTCATGTTCAAAGAAAAAAGAAATTATCTAGAAAAATATCTGAGCTAAATATTTTTAGATTGTTGCAGGAGTCTTTTTTTGTGTCCATGCTTGTTCGTTGATTTGATGACATTTGCAATCTGATGCCTTTGTTTTACACTTAGTTTGATGTAATGATTTTTTACATTTGTTACATGTAGGATCTCTCCAACTTGCTTGATTCCCACAATTTGCACAGTACAAATTTAGTTTCTCCAATACAAACAATCATGTCCTGTTTGAGAGTTGCATCTGCATTTTTGTTTTGAAAATGAATTTTTTAACATACATTATACCATCATACTGACATATAAGATACAAAATTTAGTTTAACAGGCAATAATGCCTAGATGAGTAGGTAAATTTGGATAATTTTCATTAGTTGTATCTTAATTAACTAGAAGATGCTACATGATATATGACACTCATATCAAATTCATTATCTAAAATTTTAAATGAAATTGGAGATGAATTAACTAGTCAGATTTCATTGGTAAAAAACACCGACACTAAGATTGATACAAAAAAACTATTACAACAATCAAAAATATTGGATGACCTTACTTTCACACCTGAAGTTATTAAAGAAAACAAGTCAATGTTACGCAAATTTGCACTGACCCTTCAAGATAGTTCAACTCCAAAGAATCTAAGATATGAAAAACAGGATCTAGAAAGGATTATGGAAGTTATAGTTGGTTAATTTACATCATATTGAATTTTTATCTAAAATTATTCCGTTGAAATACAAATTTTTGGATATTGAGGTAAAAACAGAAAAAGCAATGAATATTGTGATTGTCAATGGGATCATTGGAGCATAATTTTGGTATACAGTTTAATGGCTCAGGATAAATGTCCTCATAATGCTAAAGTTAGGATGGCAGGACTCAAAAATATGTACGAATGTACACGATGTCACAAATTTATTCCCATTACAAAATCAAAAGAGATTGATAATAGTGCTCCACAATATTCGGAAAATGGTTGGGAAGATGATTGAGTAATCCTCTAAGAAATTTGAATGAGAGAGAAATACGATAGGTGAAATAAACAATATGACTAAAGAAAAAAGCATGAAACATTTTATAAAATGTACATTTTGTGGCAAATCAGATCGTGTAGAATATTTGGGTGGTCTAGATTGGTTTTGTAATAAAAGATGTCATTACAATTTTAGACATATGAAAGATAATTCCTAAGTGCATTTATTTTTATAAATTCCTATTTCAGAATCCACAAAAATTACCCAAAATATGTGACGTTGTATCTTTTTGATAATGTAAAATATGTTTAATACTTGTGCTTTAAGATACAATTCGTGCAAATTTGTGGTATTGATGATGCTGGACGTGGTCCTATGTTGGGACCACTGGTAATAGCAGGAATATCATTAGAGAAAAAAAATCTTAAAAAATTGAGTGCACTAGGTGTAAAAGATTCAAAAAAACTTACTCCCAAATTACGTGAACATCTCTACAAAAAAATTATTGAAATTGTAGATGACTATTATATCGCAAAAATTTCTCCCAAATCTATTGATGCTAGTGTTAAGAAACACTGTCTAAACGGTTTAGAGGCAAAATACATGGCCAAGGTTGTCTCAAAACTAAATCCTGATATTTCATATGTTGATTCATGTGATGTTAATCCTGCTAGATTTGGAAAAGAAATTTCTAAACTATCTGATAATCATAAAATCAAATCATTTCATCGTGCAGACAGTAGGTTTGTAGTAGTTTCTGCAGCATCAATTCTAGCCAAAGTCACTAGAGATAGGGAAATCATGAAATTAAGAAAAGAACATGATTTAGGTAGCGGTTATCCATCTGACTCTGTCACTGTCAAATTTGTAAAAAAATATTATAAAAAACATCATGAAATGCCTAAATTTGTGCGTAAAAGCTGGAAACCTGTTCAGAAAATAATTGAAAGTAACTAATCTTTGAACTGTGAAATCACCATTGCATGATCCTTATCATATGGATGCAGATCAATAGTCTGTAAAACATCAAATCTTGGTTTTAATTTCTCTATTTCTTCCTCAACAATTCTTTTTGGTGCTTTTGTAACATCAATACTTCTGGTTTTGATGACCAAAAAGAAATAACCTCCTTTTTTGAGATACATTTCACAATTGTCTATTGCTATTTGTGTTTGATCCGGTTGCGCTATGTCTACATACACGACATCTACTTTTCCAAATACTGAAAAGTATTCTTTTGGTTTTCTTGCATCCTGTAAAATTGGTACAATGTTTTTTCTATATGCTGCAACTCTATCTAGAAAATCTCTTGCTACTCTACTTGCATGTTCTACTCCAAAAACTATTCCGTTAGGTCCTACAATATCTGAAATGTGGCTAACTGTAGTTCCAGTAGATGCTCCTAAATACAGAACTGTACTTTTATTTTCAAAAGGAAAATAATCAAGATCATTCATTATTGCAGCGGCTAATTTGCTTCTAAAAGGATCCCATAACCTGTACTCAATCCCTCTTTTGATAATTAACTTCTCTTTGTAAACTTGGTTTCCTGGAACCATATTTTCTGTGGCAAGTTTTTCTTGTCCTTCTGATTTTATCCAAAAAAATGATTGATTATCTTCTTCCAAACTTCTTTCTCTTATTACTTGAATCCTTTCTTCTGTTATTCATTCCGCTATCATTCCTATCGTTATCTCTAAAACTTCCTTCCCTTCTATCACTGTCTCTTCTTGGACTATCTCTAAAACTTCCTTCTCTTCTATCACTGTCTCTTCTTGGACTATCTCTAAAACTTCCTTCTCTTCTATCACTGTCTCTTCTTGGACTATCTCTAAAACTTCCTTCTCTTCTATCTCCACCTTCTCTACGGTCACCTCTTCTTCTATCTCCACCTTCTCTACGGTCACCTCTTCTTCTATCTCCACCTTCTCTACGGTCACCTCTTCTTCTATCTCCACCTTCTCTACGGTCACCTCTTCTTGGACTATCTCTAAAACTTCCTTCTCTTCTAAATGATGGAGGTGGTCTAGTGTCTTTTTCAGTAGGATTTTCATATTTTTTACCTATTTCATCAACTCTGATGTTGAGTTTTTCAAGTAAGGTTTGGTTTAGTCCTTCACCGTATACATCCACTCTTGCAGCTATGACTGCTTTTGCAGCAACTGCACGTGCAATTTTTCCTCTTTGCCATCTAGGAGCTGCATGAACCATTGCGTGTTGGAATAATAATCCGTGTTTTGGAGGTTGAGAACCTGTTTTCAATGATCTGAATAATGCTTTTTCTGCTCCTAGAACTTGTATTGTACTAGCAGGAAGTGATGCCATTTTTTTAAGACTACCTGCTCTTCCTAAAATTCTTGCACCTACTGCGGTTCCAAGAATTGCTGAAAGATTTGGGGCAATCACTTGCATTTCTGTTTCAACATGCTCTTCAAGTTTTTTACGTAATTCATGAAAGTCTAAAACTTGTTTAGCAATTGATTGAACTATTGATAAATTAACATCTGAAATATCTCCACCTCTACTTTTTGATGAAATTAGTGATAACATTTCTACTTTTGATTCTGGAAAACCAGCATCTTCAAAAACTTGTTTAGTTAATGATTCTCGTTTGCCTGCCATAACAATTTGTGCATATCCATTAATGCTATCAATTATGTTGTCTAATTCTGGGAAATGTAATCCATACCATTCTCGAAGTCTTGAACTTAATCCATTTGCAATCTTGTCAATTTCATCTAGAGAATTAATTGCTTGAATGATGTGAAGATCTGGACTTTCTGAAACTTCTGTAACTTTTGAAGATGATAATCCTAAAGCAAACTCTCTTAATTTTCCTAATGTGTCTTGTAAGTTAGAAGCAAAACCTGAATCAACAATAATTTGTGGCTTTGTGGCTTGAACTGTATCTAATTCTGATGATTCCATTAAATGACAATCAATGGAATATTTTTTTAGAATTGCAAGTAGCGATTCATCACTTACGGAAAATCCCCTTTGAGTAGATGCTAAATAATTTACTAGTTCATTTAATTTAGATTCTTTATTTTTCACTTGAAGGTATTCTTTTACTGGATTTGAGAAAGAAAATGCTTTGTCTAGCTTCCCGTCATTGAAAACTGAGATTCCTAACTCTGTTAATATTACAGAATACATGACTAGTTGATTCTAAATCACCTTTAAAAAAGGTACCAGAATCAAGAATCAACTGTTATATTCGAAACTAAGCTCATTAATCAAAGTGGAACCTAGTATTGCAACTTCCATAGGTCAAATCCAATTAGATAAACCTGTAATGCTTGCATCTGGAATTTTAGGCATATCTTTAGATGTGTTTAATCGACTTTATGCATCAGGTGCTGGCGCTGTCGTTACAAAATCATTGAGTACTGCTCCTTGGGAGGGCTATCCAAATCCAACTATCTTTAGTGTAAAAGGTGGAGGCTGGATAAACGCAGTTGGATTATCAAATCCAGGTGCCTCAAATTTTGCTAAAATGATTGAACCCAATCAGGACGTGCCAATTATAGTAAGTTTAGTCGGATCTGTTCCTGAAGATTTTGAAATTATGATTAAGGAATTTAAAAATTGTAAAGTCAAAGCGTATGAATTGAATTTATCTTGCCCTCATGTTGCCAAAGTTGGTTTAGAAGTTGGCGATGATCCTGGGCTGGTTAAAGCAATTGTTTCCACTGTGAAAAATTCTACTAATGTTCCAGTAATTGCCAAAGTTGGTCTTGGGACCAGCAATTATCTCAATACTGTGAGCATGGCAATTGATTCTGGAATTGATGCAATTACTGCAATTAACACAGTTCGTGCAATGGCAATTGATGTTGAAACTCAACGTCCTATTCTCAGTAACAAATTTGGTGGATTATCTGGAACTCCAATCAAACCAATTGCATTAAGATGTGTTTATGAGATTTCTTCGAAATATGATATACCAATTATTGGATGTGGTGGAGTTTCAACCTGGGAAGATGCAGTTGAATTTTTCTTAGCAGGAGCTTCTGCGGTTCAACTTGGTAGTGCAATAGGTGATAATTGGATTGGGGTTTTTGATGACATCAACAAAGGCATTTTGGATTATATGAAAAGAAAAAATTATTCTACAATAAAGGAGATGGTGGGCATTGCAAAGAAATCTTAATCATCCCACAATTGTTACAATTGAGAAAGTAATTGATGAAACACCTACTGTTCGAACTTTGGTTTTTTCTGATGAGATAATGCCCACTGTTTTGCCTGGACAATTTGCTATGGTTTGGATACCTGGTGTAAATGAATTACCAATGAGTATAATGATTTCAAAAGAATCTGGAAAAGCTGCATTTACTGTTAGAAAACATGGCCCGTCATCTACCGGTTTGTTTAATGTAAAGGTAGGTGAACAAATTGGAATTCGAGGACCCTATGGGAATTCTTTTGATGTTAAAGAAGGAAAACTTTTGTTGGTAGGTGGTGGAACTGGCCTTGTTCCGATGATGAGATTACTTACTTTTGTAAAACCAACTGACGATATTACTGTGCTCATGGGTGCTAAATCAAAAGATGAAGTATTCTTTGAAGATTTGGCAAATGATTTGTTAAAAAATAATCCTCATCGTGTTATTGTTTCAACTGATGATGGGAGTTATGGTGAAAAAGGATTTGTAACTGACTATGTTGAAAAATTGGTCAGTGAAACTCATTTTGATGCAGTGTATGTTTGTGGACCTGAAATTATGATGTACAAAACAGTTTTAGCTGCTAATTCAAAACAAATCTTTGTTCAAGCTAGCCTTGAAAGGATGATGAAATGTGGTGTTGGTATTTGTGGTAGCTGCTGTATAGGTGAGGATCTTACTTGTAAAGATGGGACTGTATTTGATGGTGAACATTTGTCCAAAAACAAGGAATTTGGTCATTTACATAGGAATAAGGCTGGAATTTTAGAAAATTACTAATTTTACCTAGCAAGGTTTAAAATAAATCACAAAATTATTTCCGTGAAGGGTATGGGTACACCAAAAATTGTCTTAACCGCTGATAGAACTTTAATGTCTCCTTATAGGGGATTGTCTCTTGCAACGTTTTTCGGATGTGCTCCAGCACTTGACCCTAATAGAGATAAAAGCAGTTTTTGGTATAAGATTCTTGGAAATCAAGTAACTCCAAAAGTTCTATTTGATTTCATTTGTAATTGGTCTCCTGACATTGATGGTGTGGCAAAATATGCTCCATACGGATTAAGAAAATTAGAAGCTGGTCTGTTACGTGATGGATTTGCACGAAAAGATGTAGTTGTTGCTCATCCAAATCACATTGAAAAATTCATTGGACCTGAAACCGAAGTTATTGGAACTTATGAAATGGATCCTCTTGGAATGGGTCCTGTAACTATGACATTTACTTATGGTAGAAAACAAACATCATATGATGAATTTTACAATGCTGAATTACATCATAGAATAAAAGCTGCAAAAGCAAGAACTGGAAGTAAAGCCAAAGTAATTTCTGGTGCATCTGGAACTTGGCAATACAACTACGATCCAGCTAAAATTGAAGAATTTGGAATCTATGCAATCCTTGAAGGAGAGCTTGGCGGTATTGCCCCTGAAATTGATGGACATGCAGGACGATTCTTTAATTATTTAATTAATGGTGATTTTGAAAACATGGATCCTTTCAGAAAGAGAAGTGACTTTAAAGTTAACATTAAAGAATTTGAAAGAGAAGGCAAAAAAATTCATGGACGATTTGTAAATTTCTGGGATAGACCTGAATTAGAAGAAATTCCTGACATCGTTGAACCAAGTATGCATGGAATGGTTGAAGTAATGCGTGGTTGTGGTAGAGGTTGTAAATTCTGTGATGTCACATTAAGATCTTTAAGATACTATTCCCCTGAAAAAGTCAAAAAAGAAATTGAAGTTAACATTAAGAAAGGTGGTTCAAAATCTGCATGGATTCACAGTGATGATATTTTTGTTTATGGAATGGATCCTAGAACTGCAAAAGGAATGGAGCCCAATAGAGAAGCCTTAGAAGAATTGTTTACTGCAATTATGTCTACTGGAGTTGAACATACAAATCCAACTCATGGTACATTGGCAGGCGCAATTGCAGATGAAAAACTTATTCCTAATCTGTCTAAAATCATGAGAGCCAGTCCTGATAATATGATTGGAATTCAAGCTGGATTTGAAACTGGTAGTCTTAGATTAATTGGTAAATATGCTGATAGAAAACTTGCACCTTATGATCCATCTGAATGGCACTGGGTTGTAAAAGAAGGTGTTAAAACTTTGAACCAGGATTATTGGATTCCTGCATTTACTTTAATCATGGGTCTTGATAATGACGAAACTCCTGAGGATTCTTGGGAGACTATTAGATTGCTCAGTGAATTAGAACGAGAACAACCTGATTCTATGTTTACTGCTACTGCACTGACATTTGTTCCAATTGGATTACTTGAAAAATCTGATTTCTTCCATATTGGAAATGAAATGACTCCTGCACAATTAGGAGTTCTTTACAAGACATGGCAACACAATTTCAAATATGGCATTCAAAAATTCATGACTAAGACTGGTTCAAAAGGTCCTCAAAGATACTTCTTTAATGCAATCGCACGATCTCTTGGTGGTGTACCTCTTGGTGCAATGGAAAAATATGCCCGTAGAAAGAGTAAGGAACACGAAAAAGTCATAGAGACTGTCAAAGCAAAATATTGGTAGTCATCCAAATACATAAATTCACTAATTCTTATTTTATAGCATGGCAACACACGGTTCACTTACCAAAGCAGGTAAAGTAAGAGGGCAAACACCAAAAGTTGAAGGTAGAAAAATTGTAGGTACTAGCTCTAGTGTTGGGAACAAAAGTAACTTCAAGAAACGATTTGTTCTAGGTAGATTTCCTGGTCAAAACAAGCCTGGACAAAGAAGAAAGAGACGATAGTCCTTTTCATTAATTTGCTATTTTACGATCATTTTCTCAAACAATAACCTTATAAAGTACTGGTACCGTACTATACGGTATGGTAGAAGATTTAAGATTAGATAGTTTAGAGGGCGTAGGTCCTGTAACTACAAGAAAATTATCCGATGCAGGTGTACACAACGTCATGGACCTCATCGTCAGAGGTCCTGTTGAAATTGCAGAAATTACTGGAATGGAAAAGGATACTGCAGAGAAAATTGTCAATAAAGCACGACAACATCTTGTTGAAGGTGGATTAATTGCCAAACATTTTACAAGTGCAACTGAAATTTACAAACATCGACAAAGTATTGGTAGAATTACAACTGGTACTAATTGTCTTGATACATTATTTGATGGAGGTATAGAGACTCAGGCCTTGACAGAAGTTTATGGTGAATTTGGTTGTGGTAAAACACAGTTTGCACATACCATGTCTGTTATGGTTCAAAAAAGTAAAGAAGAGGGAGGTCTTGAAGGCTCTGTCTTATACATTGACACTGAAAATACTTTCAGACCTGAAAGAATTGTATCAATTGCAAAAGCTCATGACATGGATCCAGAAAAAGTTCTAGACAACATCATTGTAGCTCGTGCATATAACAGCGCACACCAAGTACTAATTTTAGAAGAAGCTGGCCCTGTAATTGAAGAAAACAATGTTAAACTAATTGTTGCTGACTCTGCAGTTGGATTGTTCCGTGCTGAATATCTTGGAAGAGGAACTCTGTCTGTCAGACAACAAAAATTAAATCACTTTGTTCATTTGTTGTCAAGAATTGCAGAAACATACAACTGTGCTGCAATTGCAACAAACCAAGTTATGGCATCCCCTGATGTTTTCTTTGGAGATCCAACTCGTCCAATTGGTGGAAATGTAGTTGCACATACTAGTACATACAGAATCTACTTTAAGAAATCAGGTAAGAAGAGAATCGCCAGAATGGTGGATAGTCCTCATCATCCTGAAGAGGAAGTAATCTTTGCTCTCGGTGAAGCAGGTGTGATAGATCCTGAAGAAGCTGAGAAAAAGACAAAAAAGACTACTAAAAAAGCAACTACCAAAAAGGCCAAAGAACCTGAGGTAGAGGCTACAGTAGAAACACCTGAGGTAGAGGCTACAGTAGAAACACCTGAGGTAGAGGCTACAGTAGAAACACCTGAGGTAGAGGCTACAGTAGAAATTGAATCTGATGATTTAGATCCTGTAGAAGAGTAACCTTCTCTTCTCTCATCTTTTCATTCTTTTTAATTTCACTCAAGTAGAATCATTAAATTATAAAATATCCTATGTGAATCTGTTAATACATGACAGATTTGTATAGATTACTTCCGGAGGAAATGGAGCAACTTGTAATTGATATGGGCTATCCTAGATACAGGGCAGACCAAATTCTACTTCCGCTCTATTACAAATTTCCAAAAAAACTTGATGATATACCACAACTCCCAAAAAAATTAAGAGAAGAATTAACTGCGGCAGGATATACTATAGGCTCTGCAAAAGAAATTCATCGTGTTGTAAGTGATGATGGCGATACAACAAAACTCTTGCTTAATCTAACAAACAATAATTCTGTGGAAACTGTTCTGATGCAATATGATCCATCAAAGATTGGTGGTCATCCAAGATCTACCATTTGTGTTTCTACTCAAATTGGATGTGCAATGGGATGTGTGTTCTGTGCAACTGGTCAGATGGGATTTGAAACAAATCTAAAGGCAGAACACATTGTATCTCAAGTAATTCACTTTGCAGAAATATTGGAAAAAAGAGGAGAACATGTGACTAATTTAGTTTTCATGGGAATGGGTGAACCAATGGCAAATTATGATGAAATGATTCGTGCTGTAAAAATTTTAACACATGATAGAGGATTTGGATTAGGCCAAAGGCATATTACAATTTCAACAATTGGAATTAAATCTGGAATTGAAAGACTAGCTGAAGAAAATTTGCAGATAGGTTTGGCAATTTCTCTACATGCCCCCAACAATGAATTAAGAAAAAAACTGGTTCCTACTGCTGGCCCTAATTCAGTAGAGGAAATTATAGAATCTGGAAGACATTATTTTAAAAAAACTGGACGTCGTGTGACTTTTGAATATGCTCTTATGGCTGGAATTAATGATTCACCTGAAATTGCAAAAGAATTGGCTACTCTCTTGAAAGGTAACGGTTCACATGTGAATTTAATTCCAATCAATCCTACGGCTGGTGATTTTCAGCGTCCATCAGAAGAAAATGTATTGGAATTTGAACGAATCCTATCAAAGGCAGGGGTAAACTGCACAATTCGAATTGAAAAAGGCACTGAAATTTCAGCCGCATGTGGGCAACTTAGAACCGATCTTATAGCCTAAATCTCGCATTTTATGTTCTAAGTCTTAAAATAGGGCTTTCGAAGATTTTACACTCATGGCAACTAAGAAATCTCATGGTCGTTCACATGGATTTAAGCATAAATCAAGATCTGTAATGAAGAAAAAGGCCCCAAGAGGAGTCTCATTTTTGTTACGTGAATACCAAGAAGGTCAACAAGCACTTGTCATTATTGATTCAAGACAGCACAAAGGATTACCACACAGACGATACCATGGTAAAGTAGGTGTGATTACAAATGTAGGTAGACGTGCTGTCACACTAGATGTAAAACTAGGTGAAAAATCGAAAACCTTAATCACTAGATTGGATCACATTAAACCATTCGGTGTATGATATGGAAGAAGTAAAAAAGAAACAAGCAATTTCTCTTTCAGAAGTTAAAGAAATTTTAGGTAAAGTCGATGTTGAAGAAATGGATCAAATTCAACGTTGGACATATGATTATGTTTCAAAATTTGTATCAACTGAACCAAAAGATGCAAAAGAAATGAAAAAACAATTAATCAAAGAATGTGAATTAACAGAAGATGAAGCTGTTGAGATAGTTAACATTAGACCTACAAGTTTGGCAGAGTTACGTTCTTTCACCTTTGGTTGGAAAAAATTAATTCTTGCTGAAACGCTAGAAAAAATGCTCAAGATAATCAAGGAGCATTCGTAAGTTCTTAGGAGCATTTTATTTTGCATCGGGCACAATCCCCACCTCGAAAGTATGAAGAGTATGCATATGTTTTAGACTTCAATGCTAGAGGAAAATCTTCAACAGTAAGAGGGAGAGACGGAATTATCATTACAGGCATTGGAGAAGATAGACTAACTCTATTAGAAATTCTTGGTACTCCAAACTCCACATTTGAGATTGGAGAGAAAATCTACATAGGAAAAGAAGGTCGAACTAAAGTTTTATCTGTTTTAGGAAAGATGGATTATGATCAAATATCTTCATCTGCCCAAAGTGAATTAGAAAATGTTATAGAAACTATTGTAACTAACAATGAAGAAAAATTTGTTACATATCTAAACAATGCACAACCTCTAACTCCTAGAATTCATGCACTAGAATTAATCCCTGGAATTGGAAAAACCTACATGAAAACAATGCTGGAAGAAAGAGAAAAGAAAAAATTTGAAAGCTATGAGGATTTGCAAGAACGTGTTGGATTTAAAGATCCAGTCAAACACATTTCAGAACGAATTATAGATGAAATTACTGGCGAAAGTAGAATGAATCTCTTTGTCAAGAGATGATAAAACGAAAACGACTCGGACAACATTTTCTAAACTCTCATTCCATAGCCAAATCCATAGTATCTGAGGCTAAAATAACAAAAAATGATGTTGTGTTTGAAGTTGGAACTGGGCAGGGCATTTTAACTCCTCTTTTATGTCAAAATGCTAAGAAGGTTATCTCTGTTGATTTAGATGAAACACTAGTAAAAAATGCAAAATCCAAATTTGCTAATATACATAACCTTGAATTAAAATCTGGTGATGGTTTTAAGAAAAAAGATCCTTTCACTGTTTTTGTATCCAATCTCCCTTATTCTAGAAGCAAAGAAGCAATAGAATGGCTGGCACAAACTTCTTTTTCCCATGGTGTAATAATGGTGCAAAAAGAATTTGCTGATAAATTACTTGCAAAATCATCAAAGAACAGAAAAGCTATAAGCATTATAGCAACTCAGGCATTTGATATTACAACTGTATCTAAGGTCGGAAAAAATAATTTTTCTCCTCCGCCAAAAATTGATTCTGTAATTCTTAAAATTGTCAAAAAAAACAATCTGAGCAAAGATCTCATTGAAACAATAAACAAAATATTTTCATATCGAAGAAAAACTGTCAAAAATATTCTAAAACAGTTTGATAAAGAATCTATAATAGATAAACGAGTGGATGATCTTTCAGGAGATGAAATAATTGAGCTTGCAAACAAAATCCTTGAAAAATGATGAATATCCTCCTTCTGAGGATACTTTTTTCATCGCAAACAATATTGAAAATGAAAAAGGAAATTATGCTTTAGATGTTGGAAGTGGATCCGGATATCTTACAAAATTGCTTTCTGAAAATTTTTCCTTTGTAGTTGGAACTGATATCAATTGTGAAGTATTACAAAAACAATCTTCTTACAAAACAAAAAACTTGGTCTGCTGTAATGGGTCAGACGCACTAAAGATAAAATTTGATTTTATTGTTTGCAACCTCCCATATCTTGCTACTAATGAAATCATAGATATTGCAACAGATGGTGGGGCAGAAGGATTTGAGATCCCAAAAAAAATTTTTGATTCAGCATACCAGAATCTCAAAGAAAATGGGAAATTTGTCTTTGTGACCTCATCGCTATCCAACTATCAAAAACTCATAGATTACGCACAAAAACTAGGCTTGAAGACAAAAATTATTGCAAGAAAGAAGCTTTTCTTTGAGGAATTAATTCTTGTTGAAGCTCTAAACTAAATTTGTATTTTGTTATTTGGAAATTTTTGAAAATTAATTTGTAGCTTTTTTATTGTTACACTTTTTGAAATAAAATTTAAAATTTTGAAAAAATGAATTTGTAATATTTCAAATGTTACAAACTAGCTAAAATGATAAATACTTTTGAAAAATTTTTTGTTAGTTAAAGTAATAACATAACATGTTCTTAGCTAACCTTAAATTTGATTTGCAAAATTTTTTTGAAAATTTTATTAATTCCCAAAAATGAGAAAATCTAGTTTGTTTTTAATATTACACTTTTTTCTTCTTTGTCAATGACTAAAACAATATGGACAATGACTATCTCTACTATTCTTTTAGCTGGACTAGTTGCACCTGCATTTACAAGCAATGCATTTGCAACAGAGCTTGTAGTTAACGGTAGTTTTGAAGAACCAAACATTGCTCCAAATACTTGGACAGTATTTCCTTCAATTCCAGGATGGGGACTATCATTTGGACATTCAATTGAAGTTCGCGATAATGTTGTAGGAACTGCTTCTGATGGTGATCAATTTGTTGAGCTTGATAGCTACAGTAACAGTGGCATGTCTCAAACAATTACCACAGTACCAGGATACATCTACTCATTCTCCTTTGATTACAGTCCAAGAATCAATCAACCAGCCTCCACCAATACCATTGAAGCATACTGGGATGGAAATCTCATTGCAACATTGACAGGTGAAGGATCAAACATCAATGTTTGGAGTACTGAAACATTCAATGTTGCTGCAACAGCAAGTTCAACTGTTATTGAATTCAGAGCAGCAGGAACAAGTGATAGATTAGGAGGGAACATAGACAATGTCAGTGTCACCCTATCAACTGCAGTAATAGAAATCGATATCAAACCAGGTAGTTATCCTAGCAGCGTTAGTTGCAAGAATGACAAAGGTGTTGTTCCAGTAGCAGTATTTGGTTCTGATGAATTTGACGCATCAACTATTGACGTCTACACATTAGAATTGAATAGAGAGTTAGTAACTGAATCACATGGCACTGTGCACGTTGAAGATATCAATGATGATGGATTTGATGATGCAGTACTTCATCTAGAAAAAGCTGAAGTTTGTGATGCAACAGAAGGATATCCTCTAAAAGAAGAATCCACTGCAACATTATCTGGTGAATCTAGCACAGGTTCATTTGAAGGAACAGGCGATATCAGAATCGTAAACTAGAAAAATTTATTTTTTCTTTTTTATTTTTTAATCTAGAATGCGTAATCTATTTTTTCGCTTAAACCAATAATTTATCAGGATTTACTTTCTTAGCTTTTCTTTTGCATAAGTAATGATGGCATCTGTCATTTGAGTTGTTCCAGCATTTCCGCCAATATCCCAAGTAACTGCCTTTCCTTCATTGATTACTTGCTCTGTTGCAGCAAATATTGCGTCTCTGACATCTTTTTCTCCCATGTAATCTGCCATCCACGCACCTGACAAAACCGTTGCAGTTGGATTTACTTTATTTTGTCCTGCAAATTGTGGTGCACTTCCATGTGCTGCCTCAAACATTGCATAATTGTCTCCAATATTTGCTGAATAAATTAATCCAATAGAACCAACAAGTGCTGATGCAAGCTCGGAAATAATATCCATAAATAAATTGGTACTAACTAAAACTGCGCCATTAAATTGTTCAGTAGCTATTACCATTTGTTGTGCCATGTTGTCAATGTAAATCTCAGATAATTCTATTCCAGTTCCTTCAACTGCCTTTTGGGTTTCCTCCCAGAAAATTCCGTCAGTTTGTTTTAGGATGTTTCTTTTTGTAATTGCAACCATTTTTTTCATATTGTTTCTGTTAGCCCAGTCTACAGCTGAATCAACTAATCGTCTACTACCATGTCTTGTAATTTTTCTAATTGCAATTGCGGCATCATCAGTAATTTTTGCCTCTACGCCAGTGTAGAGTCCTTCAGTTGCTTCTCTGAAACATACACAATCCAGTTTTCTATCTGGCGTTAATCTGTCATAAGTTTTAGTTGGTCTAATATTTGCATAAAGATCAAATTTTTGTCTTAATGTAACTGCAACACTTCTAGGTGCACCTGGAACTGGAATTGTTGTAGTTGGACCCTTAAAACAGCAATCTGCTTCCTCCAATATTTTCATAGTTGCATCAGGAATGTACGATGCATCTTTTCTACCATTTTTGTCCCATTGCTCTGAGCCTGCTTCACAAAGAATTAACTCTGATTGAAAGTTACACTCCTTTAGGACTCTGAGCATTGAATCAACGACTTCTGGTCCGATGCCATCTCCTTTCATTACTGCGGCTTTTTTACTCAAAACTGCATGATTTCGAGGTGCTTATTATTTAATTCTACCTTGAATTTGAAACTCCTTTCTACATACTTTCTATAGAGATGATTTAATACCTAATTTGATAAATAATCTTCAAATGCAGATAGTTCAAATCTCTGATCTACATGTTGGTTCTCAATTTCTACAAGAAAAATTTGACATTTTAGTTGATGAAGTAAATCAACTAAATCCTGATGTCATTATAGTCACAGGTGATTTAACAAATGAAGGATTAATGAAAGAATACGAAGAATGTAAATCTCTATTAGCAAAATTTGATACAAAAAAAATTATTACAATAAGTGGGAATCATGATTATAGAAACACTGGTTATCTTTTATTCAAAAAATTCTTTCCGTTTGAATCTGTAAACGAATTAGATGATGATGTAGTTTTAGTTACTGTTGGAACAGCTAGACCTGATAGAAATGAGGGCGAGGTAGGATATAGACAGAATTTGTGGTTAGAGAGAACCATGAAAAAATACAAAGACAAAGTCAAGATTGTTGCAATGCATCATCATCTAATTGCAATTCCTGATACTGGTTCTGATCAACTAACTGTTGTTGATGCAGGTGATGTACTACGAACGATATTGGATTCTAAAGTTGATGTGGTTTTATGTGGACATAAGCATAGACCATGGGCTTGGAATTTTAGATCTCTTACTGTTGTGAATGCCGGAACTGCTACGTCTGAACGTGTTCGAGGATTTTTTGATAATACTTACAATATTCTTACAATTAATAACAAAAAAGTTCAGGTTGATCTCAAAATTGTGGGTGGAAAAAGACTTCCAATTGATGAAATTGTGAACAATTACAGCCAATTTGCTGACGAATGAATTTATTTACAGATAACTTCTAGCCCTCTTTATGCGGGGGTCGCCTAGCCTGGTAGGGCGTAGGATTGCTAATCCTATGTCCGCAAGGACACGGGGGTTCAAATCCCCCTCCCCGCGCCATTAAAACTTAATAGACCGATTTGAGAAGTTTTTTCATGGGACGAAGAAAAACACAAAAGATAATTCGTACTGGTCCAAAAAACGCCACTACTGGAATGTGTCCTATTTGTAAAACAATTGGCAAAATTTTCATTCTTGGCTCCCCTGGAGAAGAGAGAGCAAAATGCGAAAAATGTCGTCAAGAATTTGAATTATAGTTCAAAACTCTCCCCAGCCTGTATATCTAGAAATTTACCAATAACTTTTTAAGACAATTTTTTGTTGATAGATAATCATGAGTTCAGAAGCTGAAACCATTTATGAGAGAGTTGCAAAACTTGAAGACGAAATTGCATTGCTCAGAAGTGAAGTTGATATTCTAAAAAGAGCATTAAGAAACAAAATTGCTCGTCATGAAATATCAATGATCAAGAAAGGCGCAGACGTAGAATCTATTATTGATTAATTTTTTGTCTTTATACTTCTAATCAATTCTAAAATAAAGTCTACATCTTCTGCATTTGGATTTATTTCTAAATATTTATTCAAATATTCTAAAGCTAGTTCAGAATTTTGTAATCTCTCTTCCAAAATCCCTTTGTCTCTAATGTCTTCTGCAGATTCTGGTTCAATTGCTAAAACCATATTTACACATCGTAATGCTTTTTCATAAACAAAAGATTGAACATATGAATTTTTTAAATTTCTAGTAAGACGAACAAGAATTTGTTCTGGTTTCACTTCATCAAGAAATTCTGGCTGGAATTCTAATTGACCACCATAATTTGCATCAAGTATGTCTTGCAAATCATCTACATCTAGTAAACGTCCATCATAAAATGGATCTAAAATCATTTCTTCATTATATTTTACCAGTATGTGGCTTGGAAATCCAACAATCTTTAGATCTAATCCAATAAACTTTGCAATTTCTGCATATAGGATTGAAATGGTTATTGGAAGTCCAGTTTTCTTATCGATAACTTCGTTTAAAAAATTATTTTTTGGATTATAGTAATCATCATCATCTCCACTGAATCCCAAGTTTTCAAAGAGATGCTCATTTAACATCGAAATCAAATATGTTGGATTTTTGACATCGCTAATTGATTCCTTGAGAGATTTTCCTATGTGGTTAATTTTTTTAATATATTCATCCACATCAAGATCTGGATATTCCAAAATTTGCGCAAATTTTAGACATTTCTCAACCAAGTTAAAACTAGGATTGTTTACAAATGCAATCCACTCTGCAACTAATGGATCAAATTTTTCTTCCAATTATCACAAACTCAATTTCTTCAGATATAATTGAGGATCCTTTAACTCCCTGGTATTTGGCGGAATTTCTATCATTTTTTTGAAGGTATCTTTGCCTAGTTTTTCGTATATTATTTTTGTAAAGTCCTTGCCCATACTCTTTCTTACCTGATATGAGGAAAAATCAGTTCCCATAAACGTCGTAAGATAATTCTGAAAGTCACGATCGTCTTTTAAGATATTTTCAATTGCAAAAGCTGCCATTCCTTCCATTGTAGTAAATGCTGCATGGTGTTGCTGTATTGGGACTAGCCATTTTTTGTAAATTTCTAAAAGTTCTGGAATAGACTCTCCTATTTTTGGGTCTATCTCTACATGGGTAAATGTCATCACATCTGGTCCAATCTGTTCAATTAAGAAATGATCTGGATTCAAAAAGAAAAACAAGTTAGCCTTTTTTGCAAATGGAAAATCGTCTGGAACTGCTTGTAATTGACAATATTCTGATAGATTGTTAACTGTTTCAGTGTCTAATGATAAAATAATTTTTGCCAGTTCTTCATTTATTTTGTTTACCTCCATTGCTGCATTTTTGTTAATTTGTTGAAGATTCTCTTGTGCTGAATGAATCAACTCTTCAAGGACTGTCATTTTGATTGCTCCCAAGTATCCTGAATTAACATTTTCAAATTTTGCTTCATATGGTTCTCCTTGTTTATGAAGAATGATTTGTGGATATCTTGACAAAATAAATTTATTCAAATAAATTACTGAATCAAGATAATCTCCATACGTCGTTGTTATTTTAGAAATGTATTGAATTGCATAAGTTGAATATACTAAATATTTTGCAGTGTCCTGTTGCATTAACTCTGCAATTCTTTTTAGATCTTCTTTTGCGACAGCATTGAACAATTCTTTAACAAAGTCTTTAGATTCTTTATCTGCAAACACCTTGTCCCCTTTGACCCTCTTTAATTCTGCCAACTCTGGAAATTTCAGTACAATGTTGTCTGGAACTTTTACATTTAGAAACTCCTCGACTTTATTTTTGAAATCTGGTAGTAGTGAATTTGCTACCTCATCTAATCCCCTGAATTGTACTTTGCTACCAATATCGTCTTTGGCTTTGACTGCTAATTCTATAATCTCCTTTTCTTCGTTTAATTCGACTGATAATTGACCAAACAACGCCTCTGCAAATTCTTGAAATTCTCCCATTTCGCATAAAATCCAAAAATACTCCATTTAAGATTAACTTGATTTCTTATCAAAGAAATTATTAATTCAAAAATTACTGATTTGTTATCTGAAAATGTTAGAATCTAGTCTTGAATTCTTAAGATGTGTTTGCTGTGGTTCAAAATTAGAACAAACTGTTTTCAAATCTGACAAAGAGATTGTGGAAGGAATTTTAGAATGCAAAAAATGCAATGCCAAGTACCCGATCATTGAGAAAATCCCTATATTGTGGAATGATTTTTCGAATTATCTTTCTTTTCGTAAAAAACTAGGCGGTAAGATCTATCATATAATTGAAAATTCCACACTTAAACAATTTTGCAAAACTGCATTGTTAAAAAATGATCAAATTGGTGATGACCGAACTGCCCTTGAAGAAAGATGGTCAAACATATATCAGAAAAGTAAATCCTCGAAATTCTATTCATACATAAAAAAAAATCTTGATCCTGTGAAAAAATCTAATCTTGTTTTGGAATATGGATGTTCAATTGGAATAATGACTTCGTTTTTAGCCAAATCGCATAAAACGGTATTTGGAATTGATAGATCATTTACAGCTCTGAGATTTGCAAAAAAATCATACAAAGACAACCTTGATTATGTTGTAGCTGATTTTTTATCTCCTGTATTTGGAAAACAATTTTTTGATCTTGTATTGGCACTAAATGTACTAGAGTTAGTTGAACCAAAAGAATTATTGCAACATATCTCAAAACAAATTTCCAACGGGCTTGTCATAATCAGTGATCCATATGACTTTGATAGAGGTATACATTCTGTAAAAAATCCTCTTGATGAAAAATCATTACGAATGAATTTGGAGAAATTGGGATTTAAAATAACATCTAAAACAAAAACTCCTATGCATATCCCATGGAATCTAAAACTTGGTCCGCGTACTATGCTAAACTATGATGTAGACTTGGTAATTTGTAAAAAGTAGAACCTGTATTTTACATCACAATTTGGGTATTCTTTGACTGCTCCTTTAGTTTTTTGAACCATGATTGAGTTTTTGTATTTATTTCAGTCATTAATTGATTCATCTCACTATGGTATAGTTCGTGTGGATCAGTCATTATGTATGAAATGATTCTTTTATTAATAAACAGGTGTATGAAATATTAAATCAAGTCTTTCCATATGCCTTGAAAATCATCACTTGGAACTACTGAAACAATTTTGATTTTTCCTAATGGTGTAAGATCTTGTCTTTTATCATAATATGTGAATTCGCCTTCTTTATCTGGATATATTGTAATCGTATCTTGTTGACCTGGTTCCAGTAATTTTGTTTGTACATTGAATCCCTCAATGTATAGTCTGTGCTGTGTTGTTCCATTGTTAATTACTGTTAGAATGTATGCAAATGAAGTTCGTGACAATAATGTTGGATTTGCATCTCCTTTGACTCCTTTGATTCCTCTCACTTGAGTTTCTCCATTGATGTCCTCAAAAATTATTGTCTGCTCTACAGTTTCTGCCCAAAAAATTTGAACATGTCTTACATTCCCTTGCCCTACAAATGCTATCGTGATGGATAATCCCGCAATTCCTGCTACCATAGCAAGAATAATCCATTTCTTATCATTTGATTTCAATTCTATGTAATAATTGACGTTTCTCCTTAAAGAAATTAGGGGTGATTCTCAATTTTTTATCTGGTTTTGCAACTTTACATGTTTGATTGTAACTATTTTTTCTAGCATCAAACTAGATAAATGCTAAAGGCATAAAGAACAACAAAGAAATACAGAAAAGATGTTACATATACCATGGCATCAATTATCATAATTCCAATAATTATTGTCACTCTAGTTGGGTTGTCTGGATATCTTGTTTACAGGTTTTTGATTTATGACTTGTACTGTAAAAGAATTGTTAATCAATCCCTTCAAAAATACAATATCAAGAAAACTCCATCCCAAATCATCAAAGAGTATTATGAAAACAAGGGGGAAAAAATTTCACACAAAGAAATTCAAAACCTTGAAAAAAATTACAGACAAAACGAACCTGAACAATTTCTTGTAATGTACGATGCAATTAGAGAGCATCTTAAAGATAAAGAATAAAGTTTTCTAAATTGCTTAAGGCTTTACTGGGATTTGAATAAATGGTGTTCCACCTTCTCCTACCACCAATGGTAGCTTACCATCCCATGCTTGTGTTTTTAGCCAATCAAGATAATTTGGATTTTCGGCAAGTGCTCTGTTAATTATGGCAATTGCTTCTGCTTCACCTTTGGCTTCTGCAATGTTTGCATTTGCTAAACCTACTGCATTGGCTTCTGTTTGCCTTGCTTCAACTTCAATTCTTCTCAAATCGTTTTCTGCTCTGAGAGCATTTTGTTCTGCTTCGACTTTAGATTCAATTGCTTGAGCAAATAATGGTGAAAATTCAAAATCTGTGATTGAAATTACTTCAGTTACAACTTCGAATTGATTTAATCTTTCAGTAATTGCAACTTCAATGTCTTGTTTGACTAGAGGTCTTTTTGTGATTAATTCTTCAGCATTATATTTTGCAGTTACTTGTTTTACTGTTTCCTCAATTGCTGGCTGAATTACTCTATTTTCATAATCAAGTCCTAAATTCTTGTATAGTCTGTGCACTGCTTCTTTTTCTGGATGATAATTGACAGTCACTGTAGTTTCAACTGTTTGCAAATCTCTAGATGCACTACGGGCATCACTTGCGTACTTTAGTGTACGAACTTCAATGTTGACTACTTCATCTTGAAATGGAACCACAAAATGTAATCCTTCTTCAAGTGGGGGCTGTGTAAGATCAACTGCACTCCAATGTAATAGAACTCCTCTGTGACCTGAATCAACAATCTTTACAGAAGCTGATGCTACCACTCCAATAATTATAAGAATGACAATTGCGACTGCAATACCTTTTGCTGCACTCATATTCACATTAACTGAAGGAGATTGATACTTTGACAATGTATACAGTGGTACATCTTCTACTATTATACCAATCTATAATGATCCTTCAGAAATTGGAGATTTCACTTCTCAACAAATTTATGCTATCACTATGAAAAAAGAACTAATGGCTGATCCCAATTTTTCATGGATTTACATCATAATCTTCTTGGCAATACCTCTGGCGAGAATTATTCCTCGTCTTTTGGCAAAAAGAGGAATTGGAAAAAAATTCATTCAACCTCAACCACAAAATGAATTTCAATCTGGTTTTGCTGAAAATAGATTCAATGTACAAGAAAGACCAAAAATGGAATCTTCAAAGCCTCAAACAAAAAACGAACTTGTTTTAGGTGTATTGAATAGAGGCTCAAAAACTTTTGAGAGCATTCAAAAGAATACTGGATTAGATACACAAGAACTTGATTCTGTGTTAGAAGATTTAGAAAAAAATGGACTACTCAAAGTCGTTCACAAGCAAGGGTTGTTTGGACCAAAAACTGAACTATATCCTACTGGCAAACCTATGTGAACCTAAGCTGCTCTAGTAAATTCAAAACAGATAATATTCTATGAACTAATTGAATCACGAGTTTCTATGGAATATGTTTTAATGATTGGAGTTGCTCTGAGTGGAAAAACAAGCTATGTGAAATCAAACTTCAAACACCAACGAATTGCATTGTCTCATTTTGACAATGATAGAAAAAAAGAACTAGAATATATTGAAAAATGTCTCAAAAAAGGCATTGATGTAGTAATTGATGATACAAATCTTACAGAAGAAATTCGTAAACTGCACATAACCTTGGGAAAAAAATACAATGCAAAAATAAGAGGACTATTCATGAATACCTCACAAGCAATTCTTGAAAAAAGACAAAGAAGCAGAAGAGATCCATTTCCATTATCTGCAATCTACAAACAACTTAAGATTTTAGAAACCCCTATGGTTGCAGAAGGATTTGACGAACTGATTGTGAAAAAAGATTACGAACAACCAAGAGGAACTTAGTTTCTTGTTTGCATTTTCTATCTAACACCAATTTTTCATGTTATGTAATTTTGATAATTCCCACATTTGAGATATTTCTACACGTGGTTGCTATCTTTTTTCAATTGAGAACATTTTTTCTGGTTTCAAACCTCGTATACTACTCATTTAGTTTATCTAATGGGAAAATTACAGCATGATCAAGTTTGGCATTTGAATCTATTTTGTTCATAGCAGTTTTAGTTATTGCTTCAAAATTAGGAGGTGAATTGCTTCACAGAATTGGCCAACCTACAATTCTTGGAAATGTTATTGCAGGCATAATTGTCGGCCCTGCATTTTTGGCGTTAGTGCATCCTATTGAAGCAATAGAGCTCTTTGTTTCTATTGGCGTGTTTTTCTTGTTTTTCTTAATTGGACTTGAAGAGATTGATGTTGCTGGTTTGTTCAAAGTAATGAAAGGTAGAATTTTTGCAGGGGCCGCGGTTGCATTTCTAATTCCTTTTTTGATTGCAGGTATTTTTGGATTGGCAATAGACATGGACTTCATCCAATCTTTCGCTATTGCAAGTGTAATAGCTGCATCTAGTTTGGGTGTTACTGCCAAAGTACTAAGTGATCTTGGAAAATTAAAATCAACTATTGGTCTTGAAATTTTTACTGTTACTGCAATTGTAGAGTTTATTGCAATTATTTTTGTCAGTGTATTTATTCAAATAGATACAAGCTCAGAAACTCCTGAGATTTCAGAGATGTTGTGGTTGTTTGCCAAGATGATAATTTTCTTTGGAGTTGCTGCACTTCTTTCAGTGTATGGATTGCCACAATTTTTCAGATTTGTTAAAAATCATCTTCATGTAAAGGCGGCATATTTTGGAATAGTGATTGGAATGATTTTACTTGTTGCATATTTTGCAGAAATCAGTGGAGTTCATGGTGCAATTGGTGCGCTCCTTTTAGGAATTGCAGTTTCTAGAATGACTAGGGATGAATATCGCGAAATCTCAAAAAATATCAGTGTAATCGGGTATGGGCTTTTTATCCCAATATTTTTTGCTGGAATAGGCCTTCATTTCAGCCTTGTATTCTTGGACTTGGAATGGTGGATAATTGCAGTCTTTCTAATAATTATGACTGGTGTCAAGTTTTTGAGTTCGTATATTGCAGTCCGTATTGCAAAAATGAGACCTGCAACAACTGTTGCATATGGCGTAATGTCAAAAGGTGCAGTTGATCTAGCCTTGATGTTGTCTTTACTTCAAGCAGAAATCATGGATAACAAACTATTTTCGCTTTTAGTTCTTGGCACTCTTATTACTATGATTATTTCAAGTGTTGAACTTCAACGTAAATTAAAGAAAATTACTCCCTTTAAGGTTGGGGCATCAGAACTTGGTTTATCTGCATTTTATTTCAGAAAAGTTGTATCTGACACTCCTGCAATGGAAGTAATTAATAGTGACTTTTCTAAAACAACGCCAGATGTTACAATTAAAGAATTTACTAAAAATAATACAATAACAAAAAAACCATTCCTTGTTTTTGATGATGATAGACTTGTAGGGCTAGTATCAAAGCGAGAAATAAACAAATCTCATAAACAAACAAGAGACCTTACCACAATCGGCGATGTGATGTATAAGAAATTCCACACTACATTGCCTAATGAATATTTGTTTTCTGTAATTCAAAAGATGAACTCACATCCATTCGATATGATACCTGTTGTTGATCCTGTTGATGGAAAGGTTATTGGAATAATTACTGATGAGGCAATAATGAATCTGTTAACTGAAACTAAAAAAGCTTAAATTTTTGACACTTTAAATTCATTTTTTAATAATGGTAAAAATTCTAAAACATCATATGATTTTAAAAAAATATTTTGCTGCATTTATTGAATTTGTGATTTAATTGTTTCATCAAACAATTTCTTCCTTTTTTTACCCATCTTTACATCTCCCAATGTTTTTGTAAAAACAAATTAATTTTCAAAAGTTTCTGTATTGATTGGGTTTTGATCATTTGAATGCCTCCAATCTATTTTCTTCATATTCTGATTGCTCTCTTTTCTTTTTGAAAAGATTTTGAATATATGATTTAATCAACCCAATCCTCCTCAAATCCAAGGGATAATCCTCTGAAATCTTCCCAAGAATATTTTTGAATTGATTCAATTTTTTTGTTTGGAAGTTTTTCCCTTTCTCCTACTGGTATGCTTTTAACCAGAATTTCATATTGCTCAGGGTGCCCCTCTTCTATGTAGAGAGTTTGAATGGTGCTCATGAAATGCGTAGACCGAATTTTGGTATTAAGGGAAAATATTTTTGATTAGAATCAAATCCAACCTAACTGGTTATTTTTATAGTAAATTTAGTCATGCAGTTGTCTTCATATGCATAAATAGTCAACTTGTTATGTAATTCTATGGGGTTGGAACCTTCTAATCTGTCTGGACTAAGAGTTTTTCCGCCTATTTCAATTAAAAATAGAACTCTAGAATTTTTTGAGTTTCTAAAATATGAAACCAAATCGTTTCGTAATGAAACAATTTTGCCAAAAGAAGACTTGATGAATGCAATTACAAATAGTTCCAAAATCAAACAGGTATCAAAAATTAAAAAATCTGAATTAACAAAACAATTTGAAGATTTCTTAAAAGAATTAGACAGAGCACTATTCGTTAAAAATTCAAAAACTGAACTATCTGATATTAAATGGATGAGAATTGACAGTTTTTGTAGCTTGTTGAGATTAATTGAGAGAAGTGATGAAAGAAAAATTCGATGGGCATTATATCATTTATTTGCTGCAAACAATGTAAAAATTTCAATTACTAAACTAACTGAACTCTTAAATGATTTTAAAATTAAAAACATGGAAAAAATCATTACTAAGATCTTAAAGGCTGAGACGCTTTCTGGCCTTGATGCAAAATATGATGGTGAATTTTTTGTAATCAATCATGAGAAGAATGATAAACTTGTACCTCATTATTTATCGGATGCCATTGATGAACAATCAAGACGTTCCCCTGGTGAGTTAGAAGAAGAAATTTTAGAATTAATTGATGAAGGATCTTATTCTAATCAAGAAATTTCACAAACACTACAAATTGACGAAGGACTTGTCTCTAGAACTATTGCTAAATTACGCAAACAAGATAAAATTATTCTTTCAAGCTTTGGTCAAAGAGGCACAAGATACTTTACAACAAACTGTGAAAATTGTCCTTTTGGAACAACAAAAGCATCTTGTAAAAAAGAATCTATCTCATACCTTGCAGAAGCATTCATGCATGATTTTGGTTTGAATCTTTCTGCAAATGACTTTGATTCAATTGAGACAAATCAAGCCCTTCTAAAAATTAAGAGAATAGTGATGATGGCTAGAAAAGAAAAAAATACAAAACTAGAGAGAAATTTGGGAGAAAATCTGGCGATACTGCTCTCTAAAGTAGTGGATAAATTCACTGAAATTGAAACTCCTGATAAAAAAATCACCCTTTCTGAAATCAAAATGAACGTGCCTGTTGACATGGCAAAATTACCCCTCTTGTATCAATTAGGACTCAAAAAAGGAGCACAAGGAGGGATTCGTCTTGTAGATGAGATGCTACATTTAGCATCAAAATCAATTAAAAAAGAGGATAGGCTCAAAATCAAAAAATATGCTCTAATTGAGTCAAACAAATTTCTAAAAAATATCGGAATTGATCAAAAAGATACTAGTTGATTTACTTCTGAGTTAAATCAACTACCTAGAATGTTTTTTAATGTCTAGAAGTAGATGTTGTTGTGAACTTAATTCCTGTATTTGCATTATTGCTTGGAACTGTATTGATTTCAGGAACATTGCCTTCTCAATCTTTTGCAGATGTAATTAGTCCAAGACAACAGATGAAATTGGATTTTACAAATGACCAGATTGTCTGTGCAGAAGGACTAGTAAAAATAATTAAAAGTTCTTCAGACAAGGCCTCTTGTGTAAAACCATCTACTGCTGAAAAATTGGCCAAAAACGGATGGGCAAAAACACTTTCTGAACAAAAAATAGAAGAAATCAAATCAAAAAAATTAACAAAAGGTGAATCTGCTGGAACAATCACAAAAATTGCAACTTTAAAACAAACTTCAACAGCTTCTGGTGCAAAATCATCTAGTGTCTCTGGATATGCTTACATCTTTGACGCTTGTGGTGTTACAAAATTGGTAAAAGCACCAGAAATTTATGTAACTTCTGATAGTGAAACAAAAAGTGTAAAGCTAGCAAGCCCATTAAAACCTGGTTCATGCTATACCAGTTCTGTAATTATCAAAGCAGCAGATCCTAACTCTATCACTGCAACCCTTCTAAACAAAGGAGGTATTTCCGAAAAAATTTCTGCACTTGAAACTCAAATTGCTGATCTAAAAAGTAAAATTGCAACTGCTAAACAAAAAATTCCAACCAGTGCTGATCAATCTCCAGATAATGAAAATTTGAATGATATCCTATCTATGAAAAAAGAATTGAAAGGATTACAGGACCAGCTTAGAAGATATTTGATGGTGTTGTATGTGCCTCCAAATACCAAAGTATCAAAAATTGACTTACCAAAATCCATTACAGGAAAGCCTCTAGATGGAATGACTACTGGTATTGTCTCCATAACTGATAGTGTATCTCCAACTGGCTCTAATAATCCTGAAATTAAGCGATTCAATGTTGTTTTTGAAGCCTGTGCTGGAAAACAAAGCATTAGACTACCAATAATTACAGTCAGTTCTGATTCTGAATCTGTTGATGTAAAGTTCATAGACAGAATCATTCCAAATTCTTGTCAGGTCAGTGTAACAAGAATCAATGCCGTGGACTCTGAATCTATAGTTTCAACCATTAGTGGCAATTCTGGAATTTCATCACAAATCAAATCTTTAGAAACTCAGATATCTGAAATGGAATCATCCCTTGCTGAAATGAGAAGTAGTCTTCATGATTTAGTTTCAAAGAAACTTGATTCCAACTCAGAGGCTATGGCTGTAAAACTCACACAAGACATCAGTAAGTTGCGTAATGATATTTTAGAAAATAGAGTTAAACTCAATTCTTTATTGCTTAATGTTCAATAAGTAAAGAGGAATGTGACAACATTATCTCAAAATCTACTCTCTAGTGTTTACAAAATAATTTTTTTAAATTAAACTGTAGATATTGTAATATCGTCAAACAGTTTTTCTGCTTTTTTGATTATATCTTTATCGTCTGCATCAGGCTCTGCTGCAATGACTACTAGATTGTTTCCAATTGGTACATTGATGATCAACTGCTTTGTTCTTCTTGATGCAATATAGTCAATTGGACCGAGAACTTCATCCAGTTCTTGTCTCATTTTAAAATCTAGTTGCATTTGCATGTATGTCATGGCAATTTTATCACTATCTATTAGAGGAGATGTACCTTCTTTGAAACCTCCTGCTATTAGCCTTCCCAGATTATTAATTACTCCAACATGCCTGATTTTAGGTTCTTTGGATAATTCTTTACATGCAATATCTAATTTTTTAATATCTTCAACTGTAGTTCTCGACATGGTCATTGGTAATTTCTCTCAACTTTAAACATATTGAATTTTAATTGCTTTTTGTTTTTTAATCAATTTTTTGGTTTAATGGAATCTGGATTTTTTAATATGTAATGAAACATACACTGTTTACCTGCGGTACATTGACATTTCATGTTTCAAACATCGAATAACATTATTTAAACAATAATTGAGTTGACTTCGTACGAAACGAAATCAACTTTTGATTGTGTTTTAAGTAATATTTCTCCAATTGATAAAGTTGATAAATTACAAGGAACCTACAGTGGAAAATAGATCATACGACAAATCACTTCATTGTGATTATTGTGGAATCTTACTAAATGCTCAAAATGATTACTGTTCTGATTTATGTAAACAAAAAGATTCAGTTTGGCATAGGGATATTGATGTATAATTATGACTCCTAATAATGACGAATACAATATTGAACAACAATTTGAAAAGCTATATCCTCAATATGATTATTCAGTAGAATCTTCATGGCATGAAAAAGACATGAGGAAAAGAAAAAGAATGAAAACAATGTACTAAATATATTGTATTTGATTAAGAATCTCTAGACATCTATAGTAAAAATATGAATCCTCCTTCTCAAACTAGACACAGCCATGTCATTATACGTTTAATGACAACAAATGATATTCCAAAAATTGTGGAATTACAAAAACTAGCATTTCCGCATATGGCAGCAGAAGGTGTTTATTGGAAACCTGAACAACTAGAAGCTCATTTGAAAGTTTTTCCTCAAGGTCAGTTTGTTGCAGAATATCATGGGAAAATTGTTGGTTCGTGTAGCAGTTTGATAATAAAGTTAAAATCAGAATATGAGACTCACACATGGAAAGAAGCATGTGGTGATAGTTTTTTTAAAAATCATGATCCAAAAGGAGATTCTTTGTATGGTGCTGACGTATCCTCTCATCCAGATCATAGACGATTAGGTGTTGCCACAAAATTATATGATGCGAGAAAAACACTTGCAATAAATTTGAATTTACGTAGAATAATTGCAGGTGCAAGATTGTTTAATTATTGTGAACATGCATCGGAATTAACTCCTTTAGAATATGTTGCCAAAGTAAAACGACATGAAATCAAAGAACCAGTACTATCTTTTCAGATTAGAAACGGCTTTAAATTTATCAAGATATTGCCTAATTATATGAAGGATCCCCGTTCATTAAATAATGCAACTTTTATTGAATGGAAAAATCCTCATTTTGTAGAAAAATCATGATAATTGATTGCCATGTTCATGTAAACCAGTATGAATTAACCCAGCATGTTCCTTTGCTTGAAGATAGATTGGAAATGCTTCAAACTGAGATGAGTAGCAACAACGTAGATTATTCAATAATTCTATCATCGTACAAAACAAATTCTGAAAGACCCTCAACAAAACAAATCATTGATGCAATCAAAAAATATGATAATCTTGGGATTGCTGCAGGATTTACAATAGATAATCACACTGATGATGATCTTAGAATCTATAGGGAATGGATCAAAGAGGGTAAAATCAAAGCTATGAAAATCTACTCAGGCTATGAACACTATTACCCATATGATGAAAAATATCAGAAAGTCTATGATACCTGCATCGAATTTGGCATTCCTGTAATGTTTCATACTGGAGATACATATTCTGAGAAAGGAAAACTACGATACTCTAGACCCCTTAATCTTGATGATGTTGCAGTAGATAATCCTGAACTAAAAATTGTAATGTGCCATTTGGGTAATCCTTGGATTCAAGATGCACAAGAAGTAATTTACAAAAATAAAAATGTGTATGCAGATGTATCTGGACTTGTTGTGGGTTCCTTTGATCACTTTTTTGAAAAGATGATGAAAGACAAAGTTGCAGAATTGATCAATTATGCTGGTGAACCTCGGTATTTGCTTTATGGGACAGATTGGCCAATTAGTAGTATGGATTCATATCTTAATTTTGTAGCTAAACTAAACATAAAAAAAGAATTCAGAGATTATTTTATGTACAAAAATGCAAAAGAACTGTTCAAGATTTCATGACACTGTTAATTTGATTCATATAACTTAGTCTTTAATTTTAAATTTGAATTTTGTTTTACTCTTACAATATTTTTAAAAAATACTAGAACTTTTTTTGAATTTACATCCACTATACTATCACCTGCATTCATATTGAATCTCTTAACATTCTACAAAGTGAATTCAATGAAGGCAGACCTGTCATAGAAGGGAACATACAGCTGTCTTATCATGAATTCACTGCAATACAATACTTATTCAAATTATTAAGAATAATTCTAGTTGATTTAAATCAGAATTAAGATAACTGGTTATTTAATTTTAATATGAATTCAAAATGATATTTCTTTATAATATTTGGAAAGGATGAAAAAACATGAGATGTCCTAATTGTGGAAATCAAGCAAGCTGGAGGGATCCTGATTGTAACAAATGTGATGCTACATTACATCAAAAATCTTGTAAAGGTAAATCTGCTGATTGCAAATGTCATGTAATCAATGAACAGGCATGGGTGCAGAAAAAACCTAAACAAGTCTGATGGAATAGTATAAAATCAATAAAATATTGATAACCTTGAATGAAAGTAGCCTTAATCTATAATGATACGAAGATAGATCCAAATGATGTAATCAATGTTTTTGGTATGACTACCAAGGAGCATTACAGTTCAAAGGCTGTAGAAAGAGTTGCAAGAGCATTAGAAAAAGGTGGCCACACTGTAAAGGTTGTTGAAGGCGATATCCATCTTGCTGATGAATTGCGTGAGTTCATGCCAAAAGTGGTTGCGGGGGAGAATCCTGGAATGGTTTTCAACATGGCATATGGTATTCAAGGTCAGAATAGATACACGCATGTTCCTGCTATGATGGAAATGCTTGGAATTCCGTACATGGGTTCAGGTCCTGCTGGACATGCAGTTGTTCAAGATAAGGTGATGACAAAAATTGTTTTACAGAAAAATAATATTCCTACTCCTGGATTTTGGGTATTTAGAACACCTGAAGATACATACGATGATTTAGTATTTCCTGTAATCGTTAAACCAAAACTAGAATCCACATCAATGGGGATGGAGGTAGTGAATAATTGGGATGATCTTAGAGCAGCAGTTAAAGTTCAGCTTGAAAAATACCAACAAGATATTCTTGTAGAGCAGTTTATCTCAGGACGAGAGTTTGCCGTGGGATTACTAGGAAATAATCCAAACATCGATGTTCTTCCAATAGTTGAAATTAATCTAGATAATCCAGATCAAATACAAACAATATCTGATAAAAAGAAAAAAGGGGGTGTTGATAAAACATGTCCTGCAAAATTATCTAAAGAAAAAGCAGAAGAGATGAAACAAATGTGTATCAAAGCATTTACCTCTTTAGGACTAAATGATTATGCCAGAGTTGATTTTAGAATGGATAAAGATGAGAATCTTTACATTCTTGAATTAAATTCAATGGCAAGTCTTGGGTTGGGCGGATCATTTTACTATGCAGCACAAAAAGCAGGATATACCTATGACTCTTTGATTAATAAAATTTTAGATGTGGCTGTGGTTAGGTATTTTGGTTCTTCTATACAACAACATGAAAATGAAGTTGATTTAACTCAACCTTTACGTGTTGTTGCTAGAACCTATTTGAGAGGACATCTACAAAGCTTAAAAGAAACCATGAAGAATTTTGTAAATCTAAACACACATGTATACAATGTTGAAAATGTTAATGAATTAGGATCCTTAATCTCCAAGAGATTAAAACACCTTGGATTTAGTGAACATATTCATAGACAATATGATGTTGGCAATTTTTATTATTTTAAAAACCACTCTGAATCTCAAAATGATATTCTAATTATATCTCACCTTGATACTCATTATGGCCCTGATGATTTAATCAGTTATCATGAAAATGATGACAAGATTGTTGGTTCAGGTATAGCTGAAAGTAAAGGAGGATTGGTAGTAATGTTGGGGGCATTACATGCATTAAGATTTGCAAAAAAACTCAAAAAAGTACGATGTGCAATACTGCTTACTACCGATGATAGCTTGGGAGGTCGATTTAGTAAGAGATTTGTTAAAGAATATTCTAAAAAATCTCGTTACATTGTTGGACTAAAATCTGGTAGTGTTGATGGTGGGATAATTACCACTTGTTATGGTAGAAATGATTATCAAATCAGATTCACCACCACTAGTGAACAGTCCACATCTGATATCCATGGTATAATTCCTGTTTTGGCAAAAAAATTGACTGCTATTGAAAAGTTATCTAAAGACGAAAAAGATTATCGATTAAGGACTACTTCTGTTGTTTCTAAGGGTTCTCATGGAAATACTCCAAATTTTGCTACATTGACATTGATTTGCAGTTTTAAAACAAATAAACTTGGAGAACAACTTGAATCAAAAATTCAAACTATCATGAAAAAAAGAGAAACAGGTTCCAAAAAACTTGATGTATCTATAAACAAAATTCAAGCTAGGCCTGCTGTATTAGAAGAACCATCTGATACAAAATTTTATGAACTAGTAGAAAGTCTTGCAAAAAAACATGAAATGAAAATTAAAAAACACTCCCAACTAATTTCTTCTGATATTTGTAATGTTCCAATCAAACTTCCTGCATTAGACGGATTTGGACCTCTTGGTCATAACTATCGTTCAACAAAAGAATACATTATTCATGATAGTATTATAGATCGTTCTGCATTACTTGCATCAGTTATCTTCAGATGTGCTGAAAAATGAGCCTATTTCAATTAGAATTCAAAGGAACTCAGATGAGGTAGATTTGATCTGAACGAGAAATTTGGAATAATTGTCAACAGACTTGTTTACGGATTTACTTTTGCCTTTTTGTATCAAATTGTTATTGGAATTGCAACATCTTTGCTTTCCTTACCTCTGACAGGAAATATTCAAGATCTCATATCTGGAGTTGAGCAAATTGAATCTCAACATGGTCCTTGGCTTGTAGTTTGGTGGATTGTCTCCACAATAATCATCACTATTATGGCATTGTTGATTATTAGATACAAAAAATATCTGTCTCCATACAAAGGTGAAAAAGATATCGAAATTCCGCCCAAAATTACTGCTGTAACTGCCATTATCATTGGTTCATCTATCTCTTTTCTGTTCTTTTTACTTGACACAATAATTGGATTAATTGTAGAAACAGGGACAAAAACTGATGTAACTGCAATATATCAGGCTGCAATAATAGGGGATTTTACACCATTAATTGTTAGTATAATTTTTTCAATAATTGCGGGCTTCATTATTGTGGGTGTGGCAAGTAAGACATCTAAAGTTAAAGAAATTACAAAAGATCTTGGTTTGAAAGATATTGCAGGCATTACACGAATTATGAATAAAACCAAAACTCAGAAGACAACATTAGCTGATACAATTGGACAACGTCCTGGAGCTTTGATTCATGTTGGAGAAAGAAAGGTTGATCAAGTTACAATGAATTTAATTGAATATGATGAGAAGAATATCTATGAAGTAGACAATGCTACAATTGAAGAATGTTTAGAATCTAAAAACAAACAAAATGTATCCTGGATTAATGTGGTAGGTGTTCATGATGCAGAGATCATTAAAAGATTTGGAGATAATTTTGACATTCATGCACTTCACCAATCAAACATAATGAATACTGAATTAAGGCCATATATCGAGGTCTTTGATAATTATGTTTTGATTATGTTGAAGATGCCTCATTATGATGGTGAAACCGGGAAACTGGAATTAGAACAAATATCTATTATTTTAGCTCAAAACCATGTCTTAACTTTTCAAGAATTTAGGGCAGACTTTTTTGATCAAATCAGAAAAAGACTAAGAAATGGTTCAGGAAACATTAGAAAACTTCAAAGTGATTATCTTACATATGCGATAATTGATGCAATCATTGACAGTTATTTTCTAGTTATTGAGAAAGTTGGTGACATTACAGAATACATAGAAGAAGAATTGATGAAAAATCCTACATCTGAAACTATGCAGAATATTCAAACATTAAAGCGTAGGATGATTGCATTGAGAAAATCAATTTGGCCTGCACGTGAAATTGTGGATTATTTGGGAAGGGATGATACCATTTTAATCTCTGATGGTACTAGAACGTATCTTCGTGATGTTTACAATCACGTAATCCAAGTTACTGATTCTATTGAAGGGTTACGTGATGTGATTGGTGGCATGCTTGATACCTATCTCTCAAGTGTAAGTAATCGCATGAATGAAGTGATGAAGACCCTCACTGTAATTGCAGCAATATTCATTCCAATTACGTTTATAGCTGGTATCTATGGAACAAATTTTTCATACGTTCCAGAATTACAATGGGAAGGAAGTTATTTTGTCATGTTAATTGGGATGGCAGCTATCTCTGGAACCATGATTGCTTGGTTTAGGAAAAAAAGGTGGCTCTGATTTGAGATTAGAAAAATCTATTTTTTCAGATTAGTTGTAAATGAATCATGACCAATAAAGCATTACAAAGAGCATATGCAATTCCTACAGAAATTATGGCATCTGCATTTACAGAGGAGCTTCGAAAGAGAAGGGATGAAAGCAAAAACACATGTCCTCATTCTGGAAAGGATATAACTCCAAATTAGAAAAGGAATTAGAAATTGAACATTGAAAAAATAGAAAAATCATTCCAGTCCACTTCTAACAAAAAATGCTCCGTAGCAAAAAAGGGCATGATATCATCCGCATTTCCTGATGCAACCAAGGCTGGAGTTGAAATGCTCAAAAAAGGAGGAAATGCAATTGATGCAGCATGTGCAACTGCACTTGCATTAGGTGTTTGTGAACCTCAGGCTTCTGGAATTGGAGGTCAATCTATGTGTGTTATTCATGTTAATGGAAAGTCATATGCAATTGATGGTTCTAGTCGTTCTCCCTCTTTGGCTCATTCATCTATTTATAAAAAGAAAAAAAATCGACGTCTTGGATACAAAGCAACTACAGTTCCAAGTACTTTGTCTGTAATTGGATTTCTACATGAGAGATATGGTAGATTGGAATGGCAAAAAATTGTTGCACCATCAATACGAATTGCAAAAAAAGGATATAAAATCACTCAACTCCAACATAACTTACAAAAAAGAGAATTGGAAAATTTCCTTTCAATCAAATCAAAATCTGGTGCAAAATATTTCTTAAAAGATGGAGTTGTTCCATATGATGTAGGTGATAGATTCATTCAAGAAGATTTGTCTGAAACACTCAGTGCAATTTCAGATTACGGATATCAAATTTTCTATCACGGTGAAATTGCAAAAAAAATTGCCCTTGATATGAAAAAAAATCGAGGCTTGATTCAAGAAGAAGATTTATCATATATCCCTGAACCTCTGATTAGAAAGCCTATTAGTAGAAAATATCGTCACGTGACCGTTGCAACAATGCCTCCTCCTGCAGCAGGAAGGACTCTTTTACTTACATTGATGATGCTAAATCACCTTCCCTCAAAATTTTTGAGAAGTTCAAAATTAAGTTCATATCACTTTGTTGCTGAAACTTTCAGAAAGGCATTTTTGCATAGGGTTCAGAGACCGTTTAATCGACATACGTATGATCAAGTTCAGGATAAATTACATTTGCAAAGAAGTTTTGCAAAACAGATGGCAGATTCTATTCATAATGCAATGGATGCAACACTACCTATGATTGATCCTGATTTTGGAGGTGAAGATACTACCCATCTTTCAACTATGGATGATGAAGGAAACGCTGTAGGTATCACTCAATCCATAGAATTGGCATATGGTTCAAAAGCTGCAGCTGAAGGCCTGGGATTTTTGTACAACAATTACATGTCTGCATTTGAGTTTACGAATCCTAACCATCCTTACTATATTCGTCCTAATGCTATTCCTTGGACTTCTGTTTCTCCTGCATTAATTTTTAATAATTCTAAATTGTGGATGGTGGTTGGAAGTCCAGGTAGTCAGAGAATTTTTTCGACCGTTACGCAATTCCTCTCAAGAATAATTGATGGCAATCTTCCAATGAGTGAGGCAATTGAAAGACCTAGATTCCATTGTTCTATTGGGGGAACAGTGAGTATTGAAGATGGGGGATTTCGAACCGAAATTATTGATTATCTTAAAGAAATGGGTTATGAAATTTCTGTAAAAGAGAGATATTCATTCTATCATGGAGCAATCCATGCTACAATGAAACTTCAAACACAGGATGGATTTCATGGGGTAGCTGAAGTAAGACGTGATGGAATAGCAGAAGGATTGAATTGACTAAACTTCCAGTATTGCTATCAATACCTCATGGTGGAACAAAAAAACCTGCAGAACTTGAGGGACATTTATCTATAACAAAAAAGGATTTGTTTGATGATTCTGATCCTTTTGTGATAGAACTTTATGATCTTGGAGATAAAGTTCAGCGTGTAATTAAAACAGATATTGCAAGAGCATTCGTAGATCTTAATCGTTCAGTAGATGATATGCCTCCAGATAATCCTGATGGATTGATAAAAAGTATGACTTGTTACAAAAAACCCATCTACACTAATGGAAAAGCCCCCGATGATTCTCTTTGTAATCTGTTGATAGAAATGTACTATTTACCATACCATAGGTCTATCCAAAAAAGTATTGAAGAATTAGATTTGCAATTGTGTCTTGATTGTCATTCAATGGCATCTATTGCACCTGGAATATCTCCTGATGGGAATAAAAATCCCCGACCAAAGTTTTGTTTATCAAACAATGATGGACAAACATCTTCACAAGAAATGATTGAATTGTTGGCTGACTCTATATCTGAATCCTATTCTATTGATAGAGATGAAATATCTATAAACAATCCATTTCATGGAGGCCATATAACCAAAACCTATGGGAATAAACCGTATCCTTGGATTCAAGTTGAGATGAATAGAAATATGTATTTGCAATCTCCTTGGTATGATGAAGAATCTCTTACTGTAGATAGTGGCCATCTCCAAAAATTAAACAAGCAATTTGAAAATTCACTCAATCTTTTATTCTCAAAAATCTGATTTTAATACTAATTTGATACATAAAATGTCAATTTTGTTTGAGTCTGTTTCTGATTAGGCATTTTTTTGATTTTATCATATGAGTATGATTAGAACATGCAGACATTGTGGGAATGAATTCCATGATTTGTACAGGGTTTGCTGCTCAGCAAAATGTGCTAAAGAGATCTCATAGAATAGAGGTATGAAAAATCAAAGTAAACCCTTGGGAAAATATTGGTCTGGTCAACAATTTGTAGGACTATCTGTTTTTGACAGTAAAGGAAATGATTGTGGTAAAATTCAATCTATCTGTGTTGACCCAAAAACATTCTCGATATCTGGAGTCATGACTAAACAAAGATTGTCTACAGAATATTTTATTTCTGCCACTTATTTTGAAATATTGACTGAGTCTTCTCTTAGGTTAAACTCGATTCCAATAAAACCTCATGATAAAATTATAGATGTGGATGGAAAATCAGTAGGAAAAGTTATCAAAATTAATCTTAATTCTGAAACAAACAAGATTGAATCCCTTGAGATAAAATCACGTTTTAAATCAAAAATTATACCTTCTGATAGGATTGTTGGAATTGGAGACAAGATTACAATTAAAGACTAATTGTACATTAGTGCCTCCTAATAATATAACTCTTAAAATATTACTTCTGCTCTAAAAATTCGGAATCAACATAGATGGACAATAAAAAAGAGAAATCTGAAAGTTTTAAAAAAATTGTCAAGAAAAAGCAAGAACATATTCTTGGTGATGTTACAAAAAATTATGTTCAAACAATAGAACATGGAAAACAGATAGGAAAAGAATCTATTGTAAAGATAAATCAAATCACCAATAATACTGCAGACTTTCTTAAATCACAAGAATATCTAAAAACATTAAAAATTAACTCACTAAAACTCCGAGAAAAAGGTTTGGAGCAAACAAATATTCTCAAAAAGAAGAGTCCAAAATTTTATAAAAAATTTGTCAATGCCTTTTTCCTTTTCTTTGAATTACTTGTGGGAAGAATCAAACTCGGCACACAATATGGAGCTTCAAGTCTGGAAATTTTAGAAAAGCTAGCTAAACTCAAAGAATTAGGAATTATAACTGATAAAGAATTCAATGAGAAAAAGAAAAAAATCTTAGATAGAATATGAATGTGCGATAAAGGTTTGAAATAAAATTGACTCACGAAAAAAATCTTAAACCGAGTAATATCCCATCAAAACAAACTATTGTACTTAGAACTAAATTGTTACCTCAAGATATTCTGAATATTTTAGAGAAAAAGAAAACATCTCTTTTTGGGTCTACATTACGAAGACCAAAATCAAGTGATGTGACTGTTGAAACCCCTGAATTGTACTTGGAGCAATTTGTTTTTGTTTTGGGTCATTATGAAATTGATTTTGACCGGGATACCTCATACTTTATCAAAGTGGATCCTGATGTTGTTAAAGTTACAATTGGCACTAAAACATTTCCAATATTAAACAAATCTGGAGTGTGGAAGAAATTTGGAAAAAAGATGAAAGAAGGAGTTGGAATTACTAAACAAGATTTAGAAATTAAAGTCAGTGAAAATGCGGTAAAAAGCATGACTGATTCCCTATACTTGGATAACAATGGATTGGAAACTGCCTTTTCATATAGTACTAATTCAGATGCGGTTGAAAATTATGCTCAAAAGATTCTAGATGTGAACAAAGGACATATCAGAACAAACAATCTGACTGATGATGATATTTTCTCAAAACTGGCTCATAAACTCAAAGATAGTCTAAAACATGATTTGAAAATTAATCGTGAAGAATACGTTGTAACAGAATTTCGTGAGATATTTGTTCCAATTTATGAAACAAAATGCTATGATAATAAAAACAAGGTTGCAGTTGCCAGAATAGATGCAATAACTGGAAAACTTATCTAAATTATGACTGTTGCAGTAACTGACTTTCTTGCATTGTTGGCATTGTTGCTAGGTGGAGGAATGATTGGTGCAGGAATTATGAAAAAAATAAAATTTCCTACAATTATTGGTTTTATTTTAATTGGAATGATTGCAGGACCCTATGGTCTTGGGATTGTAGATGATGTAGAACTAATCAATCTCTTGGCAGAACTTGGAATAATCATTCTTCTCTTTGTTGTAGGTTTGGAATTTAGTTTACAGAAATTACGCCAAGCTGGAATGAAAGCTATCTTGGTAGGGATGACAGAACTCTCAATAATGTTTTTCTTGGCATACATTGGTGCCTTTTCATTTGGTTGGTCACATTTAGAAGCACTATACCTTGCAGGGATCTTATCAATCAGCAGTACTGCCATCTCACTTCGAGTTTTGAGGGATCTTAAATTAGTAAAAACTAAAGAATTCAATACTGTCATCACCATTCTGATAGTAGAAGATCTTGCAGCTGTTCTACTCCTTGTAATCTTAGGAAATGCCTCTGCCGGTGCAGAACTTGATTTCACTGGTGTTGGAATTTTAGTTTTACAAAGTTTGACCTTTTTTGTCATAGCATTAGGTTTAGGAATAAAACTAATTCCAAAACTTTTAGAAAAGATTCACGGATTAGATATACCTGAAGCTCCATTTATCACGGCACTGGCATTAGGCTTTGGTTTGGCGGTTCTTGCTCATTTTCTAGGGCAAAGCTCTGCAATTGGCGCATTTATCATGGGAATGATTATCGCATCATCTAAACATTCAGAAAAAATCATTAAAAAAGTTCTACCATTGCGAGATTTCTTTGGAGTAATATTTTTTGTATCTATTGGCATGCTCGTCAATATTATGGCCATCCCGGAGGTTGCATTGATTTCAATCCCTATCGTAATTTTAGCAGTTATTGGAAAATTCATAGGGAATTTTTTTGGAGCTACAATTGGAGGACACAATGTAACTGGCGCATCCACTATTGGAACCGTAATGGTGCCTAGAGGTGAGTTTTCATTTATCATGGCAAAACAAGCAGTTGATGGTGGATCTGTAAGAGATTCTTTGTATCCTGTTACAATGCTTGTGACTTTGGCAACAATGCTGTGCATTCCTTTACTGTTGAAAGTTTTACCCACACTTGCTAACAAAGAAAGCCTTGTTCCCATGAATATTCTGAATCCTATTTTTATTGTTGGTAAATTTTTAAACAAATTAATGAATTCTTTAGATGAAGATCATCAATTCAACAAAATGCTCAGAGATCACGGCCCAAAGTTTTTTGTAAATCTAATGATAGTTGTTGCAATTTTAGCAATAATTGATTACTTTAATGATGATATTGTAACTATCATAAATCAAATTGGAATACCTTTGGCAATTGAACCTGAAATATTGTTGACTATCGTGAGTATCTTGTTGATTGTATATCCTGTCATTGCAATGCTTGGCAAAATTGAAAAATTGGTTACTAACATGTCTGATATTTTATCTACAAAATTAATTCCAGCTGATACTCAAAAGATAGAAGAAAAGCCTTTGCATAGATTGCTGAGAAATATCTTCTTTATTGGATTTATCTTGATATTGATTGCCGTAATTCAACCCTATATTGGAGATATTGAATTCTTACCCTTTTTGCCTTTTATCATTTCAGGAGTAGGTCTTGCAGTGGCAATCTTGCTAATTGCCGATTCGGTATTTGTATTTCAAAAATTATCTCATGGTCACATCATGGAAAGTTTGATGAAAGAAGATGAACCCTCTGAACCTGAATGATGAATAAAAAAATAAAATTTTTGGGTCAGTTTACCCTAAAAGAGATGTAATAAAATCAAGAATCTTTTCAACAAAATTCTCCATGGGGTTTATTGCAAAAATCATATTTAACAAATTTGATGAATTTTGAGGCTAATTTTACAAATATACTTCGTTTACAGGGTATCTTTATTTATCTCAAATGGGATTTACTGTATGCAAGCATACATTCTCATAAATTGTAACACCGGCAGTGAAACAAGTGTCATTTCAGAACTTAAGGAGTTGCCTGAAATAGTTGAAATCAATGGAATTTGGGGAAAATATGACATTTTCATTAAAATCAAAACTGTAGATCCTAATGGTGTAGAAGAAATAATCAAAAGACTGAGAAATCACCCTGACATTACTGATACTTTTACCATGCATGTACTATATGGTCAAGGTGGAAGCATAGATCAAGAAAGTTAGTCTCATTAATCTGAAATTTTTTGAATCTATTTTCATGATTTCTCTTCAGAATGTTTGTCTTCTTTTATTCTATTATCAAAAAACAAACAAGCGGTAAGGTCACCTGTAACATTAACCATAGTTCTAGTCATATCCAAAATTCTGTCGACTCCTAACAGTAGTACCACTGCAACGGGAGGAATACCTGCAGCTATGAGGATTGTTGAAAGAATCACTATTCCTGTTCCAGGTGCCGATGGTGCCCCAATTGATGCTGCAAGAGCAGTCAGCGAAATTAGCAGAATTGTGGTAAATCCCAAATCAATACTAAATAACTGTGCCAGGAAAAACACTGCAATTATCTGATAGAGTGCAGTCCCATCCATGTTAATTGTAGCTCCTAAAGGAATGATAAACTGGGAAACTTTGGGTTTAACCTTCAACTTTTCTTCTGCAGTTTTAATTGACAGTGGCATTGCTGCAGCTGAGCTAGACGTTGAAAATGCCAACAACTGTGCATCTTTCATCATTGCAAAAGTTGAAGACAGTGGTCTCTTTGTAAAAAATTTTATGATCAACATATAGACAAATATCATTACAAAAAGACCTGCAACAACAGTCAGCATGTATGCTCCTAACCCCGTGAGTGCAGTTAGTCCAAGTTTTGATGTGATGCCTGCCATTAACCCAAATGCTGCAAATGGTGCCAAACGCATCGCCCATGAAACTACTTTTAAAGTGATTTTTTGTACAGATTCCAACAAGTCAAGTATTGGTTTTGAGCTTTCTTTGGGCAAAGTAATCATTGATACTCCTACAATTATTGCAAAAACAATGATGCTTAACATCTCACCTGACACAAAAGATGCCAGAGGATTACTTGGAACAATTCCTATTATGCTTTGAGGAACATCATGAATAGATAGTTCTGTGTTTTGAACTGGTTCTGCATTCTCAATTCCAAAACTTTCTCTAATCAAAGAACTATCAATAAAATTACCTGGCGCTATTGTAGTTACCATGATAATTCCGATTATTAGTGCAATTGCAGTTGTTGCAACAAAGTACAAGGAAGCTCCAAGACCGATCTTCTGAAGTTGTTCTAAGCTTCCAGACGATGTTAGTCCTCTAATGATTGAAGCAAAAATTAATGGCACAATAATCATCTGGATAATTTTTAGAAAGAGATTTGCAGGAATTGATAACCAATCAGTAATAATTTCTGCAGTGTCCTTTTGTACAATTCCAAACTCTGGACCTAAAATCATACCTGCTATTAATCCTAAAAATAATGCAAAAAGCACTTGTGCCCATAATTTTTTCTTTACAAGATATGTGACTTGAGGAATTGGATACTTGAATGACTTTAGTGCCAATACGGTGTTTGTCTTATTTCTATTATATTAAAAAAACACCATTCTCATTAATGATTACGAACTATGTAGAAACTCCTTGAAATTATCCTGATTTGTCGTAAATCAAAATTAATTCTAGCCTTAAATGGTGATTTTCTAACTAAATCTTGTCACTAAACATGGCTCAATTTATCCTGCCTGTTCTAGGTCTCGCATTCTTCTCTAATGATCAATTCTTTTGTTGAGAATCAATTCAATCTTAATATTAGATAGTTTATGGTTTTTTTCATGGATCTTAACAGAATTCTAGTCCCAGTTGATGGTTCAAAAAAATCCTTTGAAGCCCTAGACAGAGCAATTACTCTGGCAGGATTTACACATGGCCAAGTAACAGCAATCTATGTTATTCCTCATGTAATTGAGGGTGGTCCAAGAACAAAGGCATTTGATAAACAATTAGAAGAAGATGGGAAGATTGTTCTGAAAAAAGCAGAAAAGCGCGCAGGAAACAAGAATGTTAAATTCACCACAAAACTTCTAAGAGGTTCACCTAGTCATGTAACATTACATACTGCAAAGGCAGGCAAGTTTGATCATATTGTAATGAGTACAACTGGTTCTGGTTCTGCTTCTAAAGATATGATAGGAAGTGTTTCAAATCATGTTCTTCAAAAATCAAAAATTCCTGTATATCTGATCAAATAATTCGGTGAGATAAATTGTCTGACTTGATTTCAATAATGCAAAAACCAATTACAATTGAAAAAGATTCTTCTCTAAGTCATGTAATTTCAGAATTACTGAAAAACAAAATCAGTCGATTGATTGTGACTGATAATGGTGCTTCTGTAGGAATAATTACTGAAAAAGACATTGGATTGTTTTTACTTGAAGATGATTCAGAAAAGAATCTTGATCAAATTCCTGCATCACAAGTGATGAAAACTCTGACATCTGTAAACGAATCAATGGATGTTAATACATGTGTTGAAATAATGCTAGAAAAAGAAATCGGCTCCCTTGGAGTAAGCTCCAATACTGATGGACTAATTGGAATAATCACTAAAACTGACATAGCTCAATACTATGTCAAGAATTATCCAAAAAAACACACTGTTGGAGATGTGATGACTATTTCCTACATCTCAATGGATTATGATACCTCTCTCAGACATGTAGTCTCTGAAATGATTGATAAAAAAATATCTAGAATTTTCTTAAACAATAAAAATAATGAGCCGCAAGGAATAATGACATTTCGTGATTTGTTCCACGTTGCGCTAGAACAAGGAAATACTGATGCCGTATTGGATAGCTCTGATCCTGCAATATCTGTAGTTTTTACAAGAAAAGGTTTCCTTTCTGATTCAGGATTTGGAAATACTATTCAGGCAAAAGATGTAATGACTGAAACTTTTGAATCTGTGGATTTTGATGAAGACCTCACTGTAGCATGTGAAGAAATGATTCAAAATCGAATCAATGGCGTTGGTGTACGAATTAATGGAAAGTTAGGTGGTGTAGTTAGTAAAACTGACATCCTAAAAGCTATTTACATAGATAATAGATCATAGTCTGTTATAATGAGTGAGCCAAATTTTGATCTAGATGAATATAACAAAAAATGTGATAAAATATTAGAAGATCCTGAAATTCTTTTTGCAGGATTACTAGATGGCTCTGGAACTCTTTTAGCTGGAGGATACAAAAAGGGCACTTGTTCTAGATTGACTGATGAGCAACATCAATCCATTTGTACAGAACTAGCATCACGAGTTACAAAAAGAAAAAAATTCAATTCTGAATTAGGTCATGTAAAATATTCTTCTTCACGAAGAGAACGCGTTGTTATAATGAGTTTTCCAATCTATGATAAAGTTATAATGATTATTGCTGAACCTCACATTAACATAGATAGATTTGCCTTTAGAATTCTCAATACCCTTGGAAGACAGTGGGGTGAGAATGATGGATAAAAATTCAGTTTTCAGACTCGCGAATTTCTATCAGAGTATATTTTAGTGAAGAACTATCTGCTGAGGGATTTTCAACATCTTTGTTGCAAACAATTCTTTTGGTTCTCATACAACCTTATTCGTGATTTTAACTCTCTTCTAAACTCCAATACGCTTAATTTGATACAAAATCTATGAAATCATTGAAACCTGCAATAATTATGGCAATAATAATTGGAATAATTGTTGCCGTAGCATTTTCTGTCCTTTTAATTCCTTCTTTACAAAAACAACATACTGACAAAGAAACCACTGGGGATCAAAGTGATGAAATTGCATGGCAATTGCTACAAAAAACATATCTTGAACAAGAGTGCCGAGAAAAATTCATTGGTCAATCAGGAGAACTAGAAGACTGTTTTGATCGTATTGAAGAAGAACAACGACTGAATCCTCCAACAAAACCCTAAATTCAGTACGCTTAAGTGCTCAAAATATCATAAAACTCATGTCACTAAATGTCACAGAATCATGTCTTGATTGCGGAACACCTTTGGAATTAACCCCTACAGGCGAGAAAAAAAAACCATGTCCTAAATGTGGGGCATTTAGAAGAAAAAGAGAATACCTTGATTAAGAAAAAATGTGATAGATGTGGTTCTCTTTTGGGAACCGAAAGTCAGAAAACAAAACAGCGTTTTTGTGGGAAATGCAAAAAGAAATTTGAATTGCACCGATATTAGGAATAGATTCTCATTTATGGTATTTTGAATACCTTTTAACTTTAAGAAAATTTATCCATTTTTAGTTGGATTTTGTAATTTTAGAAATCATTCTCATAATACTCCTCATTGGAATGTATGCCCTTTTTAGCGGTCTTGAGATTGCTATTGTGGGAACTAGACGTTCCAAAGTGATGAGGCTATATCGTAAAAAAGTTTCAGGCTCTTCTGCTCTGTTTAAATTAAAATCAAATCCTAGCAAAATGACATCTAGTGTAAATCTGGGTAATACTTTGGTAAATGTAGCATCTTCTGTTCTAGCAGCAGATGTTGCAATCAAATTAGCAGGAAATCAGGGAATTGGAATTGCAATAGGGATTATGACTTTTGTTGTTTTAGTGTTTGGAGAGATATTTCCAAAGACATATTCTCATAATAATTCTGAGGTAATTGCATTACGGTTTAGCAGATTTCTTCTTGCATTTGCATATGTCATGTATCCTTTTGTGTGGTTTTTAGAACATTTGACAAAATCCTTCTTGAAATTAATTGGTGGGCATTCGTCTCCAAAACCTATCACTGAGGAAGACATACACGAAGTAGTTGATTTGGGTCTATCTGAAAAAGCAATTGAGAAGGAAGAACATGCGCTTGTAAGAAAAGCCTTGCAATTTGATGATACGCCAATAGTTGATGTTATGACTCCAAAAAAACACATCTTCTCATTAGACGACACCAGTAAATTATCTGATGTGATTTCATTGATCATATCTAAAGGGTTTTCTAGAATTCCAGTCTATTCAAAAGTTCTTGAAAATATTGTTGGTGTTTTGCATATTTGGGATATTGCAAAAATTCCTGAAAAAGAATACAAAAAAACATCCATTGACATGATTTGCCGAACTCCTTTTTTTGCCTACTCTTCTGAAAAAATTAGTAATTTGTTGGTGGACCTTAAAAAAAATGATAGTCACATGGCTGTAATTTTAGATGAAGATGAGAATTTTCTAGGGATTGTCACCATTGAAGATCTTCTTGAGGAAATAGTGGGAGACTTTCATGGTGAAATTGGATAATCATGCTTAATTCCTATATGGATTTTCAAAAAAACCACTCTTTTACATTAATTTAAAATTAGAATTGCTCCATCAAAGTTCTTGGAAACATCCTGAATTGTACTTGGATAGTGCATTTTTTCATATTTTGTTTTATGTCGCATTCCCATGACTATCAAATCTATGTTATGCTTTTCTGCATATTCAAGAATTGTATGTGCAGGCTCATTGCTTTTGATTATTTTAAAATTTAGTAACACATTATGCTTTTCTGCATCTTTTTCTAATTTGAGATGCTCTCGTTCTACTATTTTTCGTTCTTTTTCTAATTCTTTCTTGTCTGTTTTAGATTTGAATAAACCAAATGTTGATCTATCTTCCAAACATGTCAAAATTGTGATTTTTGCTTCTATGACTTTTGCTAATCCTATGGCTTTCTTGAATGATTTTTGACTTCCTGCACATCCATTATATGGCACTAAAATGTGCTCAAATGTTTCAGTCGTTTTCAACACCTACTAGTAAAACAGGACAAGATGTATTCTCAACAATCTTTCGTGAAACACTACCTAGAGTTAGCAAACTTTTGAGACCTTTCAGTTTTCTTCTTTTTGACATTACAACAAGATTAACGGGTTGTTTTTCTATGGTTTTAAGAATTTCTTCAGCTGCTGAACCTATGACTATTTCCAAGCTAGCTTGAATGCCGTTTTCTTTACATGTCTTTACTCTTTTTTCCATTTCTGGTATCATTTCTTTTCTAATTTCTTCATTAGCATTTCTAATATCTGCAAACAGTCTCTCTCGTTCTGATGATGATAATGCAAATGATGGTGGATGTTGTATTTCTTCAACGACATGCAAAAGTATGATCTTGGATGATGACGCTTTTGCTGCAAATAATGCATGTTTTAGGGCTTCATCTCCCCCTTCGGTGCCTGCATGAGGAACAAGAATTGTATTGTACATGGAGATACATTTCTTCAATGATAAATAAACCTAAGAGTTGTTTTTCATGTTAGTGCTTATGCGTGATATCGAATTTACTTTTCTTTGAGGTAAGTGACTTTGCAACTGGAATCATTTTATCTGCTAATTTTCTAATTTCACGTTCGTTTTTTTCTGGATGTTTTATGTGTAGACATTCATGATATAGCGTGTTTACAGTTTCAACCTTGGGCTCTGATGCCAAATGGGGATTTAACCATATTGTACCGCATTCTTTAATGCATTCAGCCCAAACCTCATTTGGTTTAATTTTATTTTTATAGACATAATTTGAAAAATGTTTTCGATCATAAACCAAGACTGGTTGGATTTTCATTTTTAGCATGTTTTCAAAAGCATTGAGTAGTGTTTGATGCCATTCTTTATCACTTTCAGAAAATTGAAACTTCATCTTATGACATTCCCTATAATTTTAAAGATATATGTTGTTTAAATTTTAATTCTCTATTTCGTCTGCTACTATGGTGTCAAAATTGGTTCCGTCACAATGTGGACAGCTTGTTATGATTGTCACTCCTGCTTTCTTGGCAAATACGTTTCCACAGGATTTACAGACACGTAATTCACTTAGTGTAATCATAGAGTCATTTGGTTACTGTATTAAATAAAATATGTGTTAAATTCCATTCTTTGGAATCCTTGATTTTCACATCCTACATTTCTGAAATTCAATTCTGACAATCAGAATCACTAGTAATATACAAAGCAGTTCAAAAGATATAAAATGAATTTCCTATTTTTAGGCATTTCAATTATTTTTGTTTTGTCATTTACAACTACTCTAAATGAGGTATATGGTGAAACATGGAAAATACAAATTCCTGCAGGTTCTGCTGAGATTAATGCTAGGGCACATTACTTACCATCTGAAATTTCTGTAAGACCTGGTGATAAAGTTGAATGGGGTAATGCTGATTCTGAATATCATACTGTTACTTCAGGTACTTTGGAAATGGGATCAACTGGAATCTTTGATAGTGGATTTATAGATCCTGGCAGCAAGTACACGGAAATGTTTGATGAGGAAGATATTGGGGAAATCAAATACTTTTGCAGGATACATCCTTGGATGATTGGAATTATCAATGTGGTGGATCTTGATATTGGATTTCAGGTATTTCACAACATAGGTTCTGATGTTTCTAAATTTCCTATAGATATGCCATACAAAGTCCAAAGAAATTTGGTTGATGTAAAAGTAGATACCGTTAGAAAAAGTTTAACATTTGATTTTGTTGGAAAAATAAACAATGACAAATTTGTAGCTTATTTATCAGAAGATTTGATAAAAAACCCACAAGCAGTTTGGATTAATGATAAACAAACCACCAATTACGAAATAACTACAGAAAATGGAATATCTATTTTTAGCATAATTTTAAGTGATCATGCACAACAAGTCAAAGTTGTAGGAGTAGATGTAATAGGAAAATTTGATCCAAAAGATCACATTCTTGTTAATCAAATACAAGGAATTACTGATAAAATATTCTATGAGCAAGGAGATGAGATAGTTGTTTCAGGAATAGTCCAGAATCCTGTACAAATATCTAAAATATCTCTGGATATTGTATCACCTAAAGATGTCATTATTTACCACAAGGAAATTCCGCTGACAGCTCATGCAAAATTTACTGAGACTATACCAACAATTGGAACATTGCATGAATTTGGAGAGTATGGCGTAAAAATTACTGCTCCTGATGCAAAGAATGCATTTTTATCATTTACATTTGGTGTGGCTCCAAATGAGTTTCCGTCTCCATTAAAACAGATGAAATCTGGAATTGATGCAGAAAATGTCCTCTGTAATGAAGGATTGGAATTATTTGTAAAAAAATCCAACGGTAAGGCAATATGTTTACGTGAGTCAACTGCAGAAATTTTGATGAAAAGAGATTGGATTTAGTAAAACAATAAAAATTTTCTTTAATCTAGACTTTATAAAAAAATAGATTATTGGGTTTTAATTTTATGTTGGCCCCATTTGAGCTCAAATTCTTCTTTGGTAATTGGAATTCGAGATTTACACTTTGTACATCTGCGCATTTTAGTGTCCTTTGAATATCTCCAAACATGTGCTTCACTTTTTTGATGACAGTTCATACATGCCTAGTTTTTGTATCAACTTAAGCGTATTGGAGTTCTGAATCGGTGTCTCTTAATGCAGTTTTTTCATTTACTAGTGCGTCATGATATTTTTTCAATACTGTATTATCCATACCAGCTTTGAAAAATAGAAATTCTAATTCTAATCTCTTTAATCTATTCATTTCAGCTAATTCTTCTTCAATCCTTTTAGACATGATTAATGTTCTAGTTCATTATACTTAAGGGAATGTCTTTTTCATCCTGCAAATATTTTCTTAAAATTTACAAGTTATACTGCTTTAAGAGTAAATCTGCAATGGGTGCAAGATTCATTTTCTTGACTAGAGTAAGACAAACCACAATTTGCACAAATTACGATATCTACCATGTATATTGAATCAATGATAGTCATAAAAACTACCTGTTTGATGTTGTGACTGGTATTTTTTAATGTTGTATGTTTAACACTGTTGGTAGATTAGCAGTGTTCATCTATCTCAAATCTTTTTTAAAATATCTACAATCTCTGAATTACTCTTTATCCAAGTTTTAAGATAAGAGTCAAACAAATTCTCTAAATCATCCACTAATCCGTTCAGCCTAGAATCCGAGCGGAGTCCTACAAGTGTTTTGCCTACATCATCCAAAATTACACTTAGTTCTTGATTGGATGTCTCCAATTTCTCAATTGCTTCATCTATGCCCATTTCTCTGATCATGCTGATGAAAATGCCCATTAAATTATGTGTCTGTAAAGATTTTACATACAATTGAAATTTGAAAGTCTGCTCTTAGAGTACAAACTGTATGCTGTGAAAGTATCAAATGCAGAATCAATATTGAAAGTGTAATATTTTAAACGCACAAATCATTATCTAATTTACGCACTAAATCCTATCATGGAAAATACAGCTGATGGCAATTACAGCATTAAAGATTTACGAAAAATGACAAATGATGTTCTAGTAAAGATGACTGATCTTTCAATGAGATAGGTTTAATCCGTCACCAGTTTATGCTTACTGTATTTGGATTTCCCGTTTGTGGGAATTAATACTCTAATATAATAATACAAAGTATGAATTCCATACTATATGATGAGATATTTGGAGTTTAGTTTTCATGGTTAGTTGTATTGTAATTGATGATGATCAGGACATTGTTAATGTATTCTGTGACCTGCTTAGTATAATTGAGATTGATGTTCTTGCCACAGCTAATGATGGTAAAGATGCTGTAAAATTATATGAAATGCACAAACCGGACATTATTTTTACGGATTTACAGATGCCAAAATATGATGGGTTTTATGTAGTTGAGAATATCAAGGAAATCTATCCCGATGCCAAATTAGTAGTGATCACGGGAAACCTTAATTCTCAATATGCTAACTTGTTTTCTTTATTGCATGTACCTGTAATTAACAAGCCCTTTGAGATTGATGAGATTAAGCAAACCATTGCAGATGTTTTTAACAACAAAGATATATCGATTAGTCCCTTTGAAATAAAATATCAATTCAAAGACGACTTGAATTTTTACACATGTACTGTTACATATTTACAATATAGAAATTTGAAAAAATTACCTGTTATTCAAAATTGCGAAATAATTGACCCCAAAAAAAATCTACAATTTTATCACGATGAAATGCAAAAAGCCCTCGATTTGGCAATGAAAAATGATACTAGCCATATTCGTAAATTATCGGAGATTGTAACTAAATGATCATAGAAATAACTCTTAATGCATTTAAAATTAATATGAAAGTATTAACTAATGAATACTATGTCTGAAATTGATACTTTTTTTGCATCTTCTCTTGAAAGGACCATCCGTGAGAATCTTGGGGATAAAACATTTTCCAGTATTCAAAATAGGTTGTTTGAAAAATATGGCATTTCAATTACTGAATCCATTAATGATTTCATAAAATTAGATTCTGTTCTAAGAGAGTTTTTTGGAGCAGGTGCACAAGGGTTGGAAAAGAAATTCTTTGATAACATTTGTAGTATTAAATCTAAAAAAGACAAATCAGAAAACAGATTCACCATATCTGATCCTGAAATGAGTCAATCTATTTTGAAAGCATTCAGTGATGATGAAATGTCAAAGATCCTCAATGCTTCAATTGGTGAGCCATGGACAATAACAGAAATTTTAGAAAAATTGGATATTCCCAAAACATCTGGATACAGAAAAATTAATTCACTAATAGAGCAAGGATTGCTAGTAAAATGTGGTTCTGATTTTACGGAAAACAGAAGAACTGTTGATAAATACAAATCATTATTTGATAATGTGAATATTGATTTTAACAATAAAGTTACTGTAAATGTACAGTTTACACCCGAAGTTGTTATGAATAGTACTGTAATACAAACAGTTTATCGTGAATAATATTTCTTTAGAATGTGGCTTGATTTTTAGATGCTAGTGAATTTACTGGGCGTTCTGATTTTACCTGACTATATTGACAATTCTGCCTTACTAGACAATATTAGTAAAATAACTGATTAAACAAACCAGTTGAATCCTGAACAAGTTCTACAAGCGATTAAAGACGAAAATATTTCATTTCTTGACTTTTGGTTTGTAGATATTTTTGGAGAGCTCCATAATGTGGGAATGCCAAGCTACGCAATTGATAAAAACAGCTTTGTAAATGGTCTTGAAAAACTAGATGCAAGTTCAATTGTTGGTTTTAAATCCGTTAACAACTCTGATATGATTTTGATGCCAGATCCTGAATCGTTTAAAGTTCTTCCAAACGATTATGATCCTGGTAATAGAAAAAATGCCCGAATCTTTTGTGATCTTTATGATGGTAATACAAACAAAGAATCAAGATATAATCGAGATTCAAGAGGTATTGCACGTAAAGCATCTGAGAAACTCGGAGAATTTGGATTAACCCATACTAGTTGGGGCCCTGAGATTGAATTTTTTGTATTTGATGCCATCAATGTTTATCCTTCTCCATATGCTGCAACCCATTCTGGTGGTGGCTCTGGATACTCTATAGAGTCTAAAGAATCTCCTTGGGCAAAGGGGAATGTAAGTACTGCAATAGATTTCAAAGAAGGATATTATCCATCACAACCAAAAGACACTCTTAATGGATTTCGAAAAGACGTATGTGATGATTTATACAATTATTTTGGGATAAAAATTGAAGCTGAACATCATGAAGTAGCAACATCTGGTCAATGTGAAATTAATCTAGTTTATGATGAAATGATTGCCATGGCCGACAATGTTATTGCAGTTAAAAATTTGGTCAAAGTCAAAGCTAAAAGAAAAAATAAAGTTGCTACTTTTATGCCCAAACCAATTTTTGGTGATAATGCATCTGCAATGCATACTCATCAAAGCTTGTGGAATGAAAAAACAAATGTGATGTATGATAAGGATGATGAACAGGCTCAAATGAGCCAGACTGGAAGGTACTATATCGGCGGAATTTTAGATCACGCAAAAGCATTGTGTGCAATATCAAATCCTACAACAAATTCTTACAAACGTCTTGTTCCTGGTTTTGAAGCGCCTGTCAATGTTTGTTGGGGCTTGGCAAATAGATCAACTGCTATCCGAGTTCCAATGTATAATCGAAATCAAGAAAAAAGTAAGAGGATTGAATATCGTGTACCTGATCCAACTGCAAATATCTATCTTTTAGAGGCTGCTTTATTGTTGGCAGGATTAGATGGAATAAAAAATAAAACTGACCCTGGTGATCCTGTTGAAGAAAATGTATACAAACTTTCTTCAGAAAAGAAACGAGAATATAATATTGGAACTTTGCCAGTATCCTTGAAAGGTGCTCTTGATTCACTTACTAGTGATTCAAAATTCTTAGAAAATGTTTTTACCAAAGATTTTCTTGATGCTTACGCTGAAATTAAATACAAAGAATACACTGCGTTTGCACAAACCCCTACAGCTTGGGAAGTTTCAATGTATGCCGATGCTTAGATTGAATATGAGCCTCTATCTTAGGTTATTATTGAGAATTAACAAAAGTTTAGATAAGTAAAATTCTTAATTGTTGTTCATGAATCAGAATGAGAAATTGCTAATCATCGCATTTCCTAGTGCGGGGCTAGTTGGTGCTTTTGCTATTTCTTATCTTGCAGCTCAATTGCAAATGGAGGATATAGGAGAACTAGAGTTTACAAAAATTTCTCCTTCATATGTAATTAAAGATGGAGAAATCTATGGGCCTATTAGAATATATCAAAAGGATAATCTTTACGCCATTTTATCTAGTATTCCTTTGAGTAGCAGTTCTACATATGATCTAATAATAAAATCAATAGAATTTGCAAAAAATAATAATATTAAAAAAATAATTATTCCGCGTGGCTTAGAAGTAGATGAAAATAACAAAAGCGATCCTATCTCATATGGTTTGATAGCAAACAAAAACTCAAAATCTCTTTTAGATGAATATCATTTACCGATTATTCCTGGAGCAACCATTCTTGGTGCTGATGCAAGTGTTATTTCAGCACTGAAAAATTCTGAAATATCTGGTATTATTTTATACACTACTTGCAGAATGATGTTTCCTGATGATGATGCCATCATCAAATCAATTAAAACACTTGCCGATATCATTAAAGTCAAAGTGGAGACTGATAAATTTGAGGAAAGATTGGAGATGATAAGTAAAAAAAATGAACAACTAATAAAAGAAACTAGAAATTATTTTGAAAATTCCTCGGGAGCATCTGCTTCTATTCCTCCTCCTGGTGTGGCATAACTTCTAACAAAACAATTTGATTCTAATTGCCAATTCAAAACAAAAAACTAAAACAGTTAATGGATGAATTTGTCTCAAAATTAGTAAAAGATTACCCTGATGAAATTGTCTCTTTTGTACTGTTTGGCTCTGCAACAACTGGGGAGTGGATACGCGGAAAATCTGACATTGATTGCATTATAATCGTTAAAAACAAAAAATTATGTCAAGAAATTGAAAAGTATCTAAACAATCTCTTACTATCTCTTGATGCAAAATATGATTTGAAACTATCTGATACATGTACATCCTACAAAAAAACTGACAATCCTGCACTGAATCTAATCTTCAAGACTGAAAACAAAATGATGTTTGGACAGCCATTCTATGTGGTATCTGAAGACCAATTAGACTTGAACGGATTTAAAATTCACAAAGATCTCAAAGCCGAACTTGGAACAAGAACGATAGTGTCCCTTGGATTATTCTTACAGCGAATAAAAAATACGGGAATCATATTGTATGGTAGAGATATCCGAAAAGATATTCCAAAAACAGTTCCAGTAATTGAAAAAGTCAAGGCGTCATTTAATGCAATGTTGCTTTTAATGATGAGTTTCGTGATCTTCCCATATAGTCCTAAATCTGCATTCTCTCATGCAGTAAAGGCAAATTTTTGGGCATGCGATGACGTACTTTTTGCATTAGACAAACCACTATCCACTACAAGGCAAGAAGTAAAAGAAATCTGTTCTCTTTTTGATAGGTCTGAAATTGATTCTGATCATTTGATGTTGTCCTTGGAATACAAAAAAACCAAAGATGATCTAAAACTGGGTAAAAGGTTTGTTTTGGGATATATGCTAAAAAGTACAAAGTTTGTTTATGGGTTATATGCTGTTGCCTTGAGAAAGATATTCAAATTATAATTTTTACAAAATTATGATGAAACTTAAGACCAACAACGATTAGTTATTTGGTGAGAGTTCCAACTGAATTAATCATTGCAAATTGGTATTTAGGGGGTGCTGAGAATTTGTATGAACGATTTATTCGTGTCTTTTTTATACAAATTTGAAAAACTAACATCAAATAGATAGGATGGAGGCTATTCCCAGACCGTTTACCTCACACCATCTATTTACAATGTTGGGAACATTTACGATTATCTGCGTCTGTTTTTAGCCTCAAAATGATGCCTATCCACGTAAATCACAATTAAACAAAATTCTTTTCCTACAAATGACTAAAGGTCTTTGATTTGCAATTATTTGCTTCCTATTGTTGCATAGTATAAAATCAATGCAATTGCTAAAAACAAGGCTGATAGGGTTCCCAGAATAAAACCATCTATGTTCTTTATTTTTTCTAATATGTTACCCATAACTTCAATTGCACATTATGGAATATAATTATGATGTCTTTTTTTTCACTAGTGGTAAACACAATTCATCTAAATTACAATGATGGGTAGAACTTAATTTTTTTCAAATAATTTATTTAAGAAATTTCTTTTATGTTCATCAATTATACCCTTAATTTCTTTTACCTTGTTCTGAAGATCAATTTTTGGCTCTGTGAACACAAGAAGAATGTAATTGCAAATATTGATTGTTATGATGGATGTTTTTTCTCTTTGAATTGTAGAGCATTGAAACGCTCCAAATGAATCATCAAAATCTCTTCTAAAACTAGATTCAAGTGCAAATCGCATATACATCAGTTGTCTTTTTTCATCATTTACCATTGGAACTATCTCTTCTTTGAATCCTCCTGCATACAAATTTCCCTTATCACTAATCAGCCCCGCAAATCTTGTATGTTCAAGATTCAGTATTTCGTTACAAAGATTTTGCATATCTGTCTGAATTATATCTTCAGTTATGACACTCATAATTATTCAATAGTTTGTTTAGTATATATCAAAAAAGATTTCAAATTTCTAATGGTAACATAGGGAATCCCTTCTAATAACTTGGATTGCCTATAACAGAACTTGGATTCATGCCTAGTACTCGATGATTATACCGTAGATCGGGGAGGAGTAGTAAACTAAGTTGTGTGTGCCGGGGGCGAGTTTCGAACTCGCGACCTCCAGATTATGAGTATTGCCTTAGTTGGAGAACCGTTAGAGTTTACCAAATTAACTGGCACTCTAACCAGGCTGAGCTACCCCGGCATATTATAAGGCTAAAAATTTGGGAAATTAAATGATTCTAATTTTACTTTAAATCTTTCCAGGCAACATTTTCATTTTTTACCCAAAGGAATTTCTTTTGTAGTGCTGATGTGTACAATTTTTCCCATTCTGCACCTACTTCATCAGTCCATGCTTTGAAAACACGAGGATCAATGTAGTTTCTTAAAGATGTGCCAATGTTGTAATCTTTAGTTTTTTCAGATAAATCAATTTGTAACTCTAATTTTTCTAGTCTTTCTTTATGCTTTGATTTTTGTTTTTTAATTTGCTCATTTAGTGTCTTGATTCTCTTTGTTTTACTTTTCTTTTGAGTGTCTGTTTTAGGTTCACTTGCTTCTACTTTTTTAAGAGTCTCCTGAGTCTTTTTCCATGCTTGCTCTTTCTCTACTTTTTTGAGTGTATCTCTTTTCTTTTGTAATGACTGCTCAAATGTTTTAGGAATGGTTCTTTTGTGATTACACATCATGGCAGCTTCAAGATTTGCTAATTTTGCATGATATATTTTCTCAGTTGCACTTTTTCCTTTAATGTTGTCATGTTCCACAAGATAGTTTTTGACAACAGTTGTTGCAAGATATGTTCTGAATACTTTGGCAGTTAGTCCTTTGACAATACTGGAATAATATTGATTCACATGTCTTGAGGTGATGTCATCAAAAATCTCGTCTTTTGGCTTTTTCTTTTCAACCAATTTTTTGAGATTTTCATGAAATTGCTTATCATGTCCTTCAGCAACCACTGTTTCCTGCCATCTGACACTGTCTTTACCTAGAAAATCAAATTCAATTGCATTTGGAGTAATTTTGATGTGCTCTTTTCTTAGAGTTGTAGCACCTACGGTATCTGCCTCATCAGGATCCTTTTCGTCTCCTACTCTCATTGCAGTTCTATAAATCAAATAACAGGCAGTAGCAATTCTACTTATTTTAGGATCTTTACTTTTCATGTCTTTGACAATTCTGTCTTTAATTTTGTCGATTTCCTTTGCAAGCTTTACTGCTTTTTCATATTTCTCTTTGTCTCTATCTTGTTTTAATCCTGCAGTATCTGCTAGCCACACATACTTTCTTTTTTGTGTCAAAAAATCCATCCAGCTTGCTAACCACATTGAATCTTTATCATGAATTATCTTGCCCCATTTGCCTTCAGGTACTTTGGCTTCTTTTCCAAGGTTTAGTGTGACATCTTTTGCAGTGACCCGTGGTTTCCATCTACCTCTAAGTGGATGTTCTCCTCTCCCGATGAATATTCCTGGAGGCTCGGCCATGTAGTTTCCTACTTCGACTTCCTTTCCGTCCATGATGGCAATTCCGTATTTTGCTTTTAGTTTTTCACGTAGGTCTTTTCTTTTTGCAGCAAGGGATTTTTTTTCCTCTTTGCTCATCATTTCTTTGAGATCTTTTTCTTTGTCAACTATTTTGTAAGCATTTGAAAAATCAATGTCTTCATATGATATTTTTTTAAATTTTGAATCTAGAGTTTTTGCAAAATCTGCAGTGAAATTTTTCTGAAAAACTTTGTCTTGTGCATATGGTGTATCTTTCTTTTTGGCCCACTGATACACCATCTCTTCCTGGTCCAGATCAAGATTTACTGGTTCTCCTTTGATCTTTATCTTAATTCCCTGTGCCTCATATGCAGGAGGAAACAAGATTCCGTTGTGTTGTAGGGTTTTCCATTTCATATCATTTCACTTTAAAATTGCGGACTTTGATGAAATTCTATCCTATCTGTATATCAATTTAGCGTACAAGTACGATGTCAGCTAGGAAATAGCTCTTTACTCATGTATTTCTCAAATTCTATGTCTGTTTTCATCTTTTTTGCCTCCATAAACATGGCAGCATCAGTACCTACCACATATCGAGGCAGCATTTTCTCATCATGAATTGCCTTCATCACAACATCTGCCACTTGAGAAGGTGCAGTTCCCATCTCTACCATCATTTTAAGGCCCGCCAAAATATTGTCAGTTAAAGCCTTGTATTTTGGGTCGATTTTTGATTCAGGAATTTTCATTGAATTAAAAAAGTTGGTCTTGATTACTCCTGGTTCAATTAAAGTAGTTTTAATTCCAAACTGACCAAGCTCATATCTGAGACATTCTCCAAGTCCTTCTAATGCAAACTTTGAGCTGATATATGCTGCAGAACCTGGTAATCCCATTCGTCCTGCAACGGAACTAATGTTGATAATGCTTCCGGAATTTTGTTTTCGCATAATTGGAGCAACTTCCTGAATGATTCTAACAATGCTGAAAAAATTTGTCTCAAACTGTTTTCTAAAGTCATCTACTGAAATATCTTCAATACATCCAAACTGGCCATATCCTGCATTGTTAACTAGTACGTCTAATCGTCCACATTCCGCCATAACTTTTTTGATGGCAGAGACAATTGATTCTTCTTTGTCTACATCTAATTCTATTATTTTGATTGGGAGGTTCTCTTTTTTTACAGCATGTTCTAATTCCCCTGACTTTTTTGTATCTCTCATACTGGCAAATGTATCATATCCATCTCTTGCTAATGCCAGTGCAGTTTCCAATCCAATACCTGATGAACTGCCTGTGACAAGAGCAACTTTTTGCATATTAATTCTAAATTCTTGTTATATTTATCCCATTTTGATTAATCACACAAGCGGTTTGTCCCCTTCTATGGGATCAATTAATTCTGTTTTTTCTCCTGAATTGATTCTCTCTAAAATCTCTAATGCTGAATATTTGTGGAGATATTCGTTATTGTTACCGCATCTATATGAGAATGTACATCTGGGGCAACCTGATTCATTTTTGCATGGACACTCTTTTACAATAGACATGCTTCTTTCTAGAGCTTTTTCAAATCTGTCATAGAGGGCTTTACTTGCACCACTGCCTCCTATTGCTCCATCATAGATGAAAATCAAGCCTGACGTACCTAAAGAAATGCCTCCCAAATCTTGAGAAACTCCGCCTGTTATCATATTACTCCCTTCTATTACAACATGCTCTGTTGCATGATATCCGCTTGCTTCTGTGTATTCCTGATCTTCTGATTCTTCAATTACTTTAAGAGGTCTTGGTGCATGAAACACTATTCCCTTTGTGACAAAGTCGTACTCTAATGGAGAATCCAACGTTATTTTTTCTCCTTGTGTGATTTCTTGTCCTAGTTCAATATTGACATAACCGTAAACCTTTTTTTCAATATGCAATTTGCAAAATGCAATCTCTATTCCATTTGCAATTCTTCTCTCAAAAACAGTTTCAATAGTTGGCCATTCTTCTGTTAAAGATTTTGTATAATATGGATAATCTCTAGGTATTCTCTCCAGTTTTGCATAGTTTTTTTCTGGATAATCAAATTCTTTTACTTTGTAGCGCACTCCAGCTAGAAAATAGATTGCATCCTTGTGTATCTCTTCTAATGCAATTGGCAGTACTCTGTCTCCGACTTTATTACCATCTAAGAAAATATCTATTGATTTACCGATCCCTCTTATGCTGTATTCATTTAGCAATGAATTAATTTTATCAAAATTTGGAATTATTCTGTTATTGAATTCTTTTAGATTCTCTTTGATTATGTGATGCTCTATAACCTCTTGATGTTCTTTTAACTCATGTTTTGAAATTGGTCTATCACATGCCATTGCTAATACTTGAAATTCTTCCACAAACGGATTTTTAGGATCAATGTATGTTTTCTCAATATCTTCAAAATAATCGTCAGGATGATTTTTGTAATATTGAGATATTGGATCATTTCCCAATGCTAAAAATGCATATCCTCGCTGACCTTTTCTTGCGGCTCTACCAATTCTCTGAATTAGTCTATTTACAGGAATTGTAGATGATATGACACAGTCAACATTACCCACATCTATGCCTAATTCTAGAGTAGGGGTGCATGAAATTGCCTGCAAACTTCCTTCTTTGAATTGTCTTTCAACTGACATTCTATAATTTGCCATTAATCCGGCTCGATGAACTTTGATGTTTACTTTTTGTTTTTTTGCTTGAATTGCTAGCAATTCCGAATTTAGATGTGAATTATTGAAGACCATTGTCTTGTGATTTTTCTGAGTCAGTTTTTTTGTCAACTCTACCATAAGCGATCTTTGTGTTCGAAGTGAAGGGAATAACATTGCAAAATCTGTTTTTCCTTTTTTTCCAGATCCTTGAATTTTCTGCATCTTTTCTCCAAATAATTGCTGACAGAATTCTTTTGCGTCATCTAGCGTAGCCGATGCTGCCACAAATTGTAACTTGTTGGTACAAATTCTTTTGAGTCTTTTAATGATGTAATGAACATTTGTTCCAAAAATTCCTGAATATACATGGGCCTCATCTATTACAAGAATTCTAGTTGATGCCAATAGTGATGAAAATTTTGTTTGGTGCCACATATGATAATGTAAAACATCAAAATTTGTAATCAATATCTGTGGAGGATTATCTATGATTTCTCTACGTTCATCTAATTTTGTATCTCCATCAAAGACTCTGACTTTTACTCTTATTTTCTCTGCAAATTTTTGGATTTTTGGATACTGATCACGAGATAATGCCTTAGTTGGATATACAAAAATTGCAAAGACATTACCTTCAATTGCATCTTTTTTTATTCTTTGGATGACTGGAATCAAAAATGCCTCTGTCTTTCCAGATGCTGTAGGCGCTTCAATTACTACATTTTCTCCAAATGTGATTTCTTGAATTGCTTCTTCTTGAAATTTGTAAAATTCCTCAATTTTCAGTTCCTTGAGGTGCTCTGTAATTGTATCGTCTAATCCTAAATCTTCTACTTTACAGCCCATTTTAGGCTCAGGATTGGTCAAAACCTTGTATTGTGAGATATAGTCTTTTTTAGAAAATAGAATCTCTTCTGTAATTTTATCTGGCTTGCTGTTGCCAATCATTTTTTTAATTTCATTCTCTCCTCTCACAATTCCTTCTTCTTTGAGTCCTTCTGACAGCCCTCCTTCTGTAACAAGCCCTTTGTCGAATCTTGAAAGAAATTCCAGGAATACTTCATCAACATTTTTTGAGAATTCTAAGAGGTCCTCAATACCACATTTCTCACAGGAGACGTGCATTTTTTTATTGAATGTTTTTTGAATTTCTATTTTTGACTTACATTTCGGACATGAGAATTTCAAGATCTATTTGATTAGAAATACTTGATGATTTATTGTTTGGTAGATATTATGACCCATGACATTATTAAGCTAGAAGAAAGTCTTGAATTTAAAAATGAAAAAAATAGAAATTAACAAAATTTACAATCAAAATTGTATTGAAGGAATGAATCTTATTCCTAAAAATAAAATTGATCTTGTAATTACTGATCCTCCTTTTGCCATCAATTTCAAGGCAAAAAAGGCAAACTATAATCGAACATCTTCTCGCGTCTTAACTGGATACAATGAAATCAAACCTGAGGATTACTATGATTTTACATTTGCATGGATGAGTGAGGTTTTTCGAATCTTAAAAGATTCAGGAAGCATGTATGTATTTTCAGGGTGGAATAATCTAAAAGATATTTTACACGCTCTTGATGATGTTGGATTTACTACTGTAAATCACTTGATTTGGAAATACCAATTTGGGGTAGTCACTAAAAGAAAATTTGTTACATCTCATTATCACTGTCTTTATGTATGCAAAGATGACAAGAAACGAAAATTCTTTCCATTTTCTAGATTCAAAAAAGATGAAAAAACCAAAGATGGCCGTAGTCTTCATTACAAAGACAAAGAAGATGTTTGGGATATCAAAAGAGAATATTGGACAGGGGATGAAAAAACTCCAACTAAACTTCCCTCTGAAATAATAAAAAAACTACTAGAATATTCTAGTGAAAAAAATGATTTGGTACTTGATCCATTTCTTGGTTCTGGACAAGTTGCTGTAGTTAGCAAATCCCTTAAAAGAAAATTTCTTGGATTTGAAATCGTTCCAGATTATTACAAATTTGCTAAAAAACGACTAGATACAGACACATACAGAATTAAAAAATCAAAATAACTTATTCTGTTTTCTTGGATTCATCTGGTCTTTTTTGACCTATCTTGGAAGCAATGTTCTCTCTTAATTCATCATCTGTTTTATTTTCAATTTTTACTCCTGCTGATTTTGCAATCATTTCTAGCTTTTCTCGTTCTGTTTCGACCGGCCCTGAAATTTTAGGTGATTCTTCTGTAAACTCTTTCATCTGATTCTGAATTTCATTTTTGGCTTTATTGTATTCGTTGACTGCCTTTCCCATTTTCCTTGCTGCTCCTGGCAGCTTTCCTGTTCCTAGAATCAAAACAAGTGCAACAAAAATTATGATCATCCATTCACTCCCTCCAATGTTTAATGAATAATCTAACATGACTTGATATTCTCTAATTTGAAATTAAACGTAATGTCTGTATTTGTGCCTACATTCATGACCTGTTCTTGAATTTCATTCATGAGAAGTACTTATTGATTTAAATAAATTCAGAACTCATACTTTTTATGAAAAAAATAGAAGCAATCGTTCCATCTGGAACTAAAGATGCAGTAGTTGCTGCTATCAAAAAAGTTGGCGTTGGTGGTGTAACTATACATCAAGTTCAAGGACAAGGTGCACAAGATCCTCCTCTAGTAGGACAATATTTCAGTAGAGATATGATCATCTGTGTTGTGGATGATCCTAAACTAGATGATGTCATAAATGCAATTGCAAATGTTGCTTGCACTGGAACTAAGGGTGATGGCAAAGTCTTTGTCACAAATATTGTTGATGCACTTGACATCTGCACTAAAAAACGTGGAACAATGGATATCTAATTTGAGATTCTCTGTGGTTCTAGTTTCTTTCTAGCAGTTATTGCAAATAGTGCAACTCCAATTCCTATTATACAAAACACGACATATGGTGTTTCATTTCCAAATGATTGTGTTATTGGACCCCCTATAGTTGGACCTATTGCCCAACCCATTCCAAAAACTGTTTCATATGCTCCAATAATTTTGCCTGAAATTCCTTTTCGAGTTTTACTAAGAATTACTTCTAGGGTTAATGGGAAAAATATGCTAAATCCAAATCCCATTAGAACCAAAGCAACTCCAAAAGTTATGATTGAATCTGCAACAACTGATATTGCCAACCCTACAGATACCGCAATAGTCCCTGCAATCAAAGTCTGACTTGTCCTTCTTGCAAATTTTCCAGCTAATGCAAGAGATATCACACGTGATACCCCAAAAACAAAATACAATAACAAAATATCTGTAGGATTCATTCCGTTATCGTTAAGAAATGCTGGGTAAATTGTGAGGATTATTCCAAAAGATGATGTACAAAAAATCAGTAATATGATCACTTCTGGAAATCTCTTCATTTCCTTAATCGATGAAAATGAAAATCGCTCATGATGTTTCACTACTTTTTTTCTTGAGGCTAAAAGTGAGGTAATTATTGCAGCTGCTAGAATAAATGCTGCAATTTGGAACATTATTCTATATGTGATGTCAAAGCCTTCTAGCAACACTGAGCCTAGCAATGGTCCTACCATGAACCCCATCACAAAAAACATTGTAAACCAGGAGATGTGTTTGACTCTGTTTTCTTCTGAACTTTCATTTGAAATAATGGCCTCACATGGAGGCCAAAAAAATGCGTGTGCAATTCCTGTCATTATCCTAAATCCCATAATTTCTGGAACTGATTGCGCAATTGATAGAAGATAAATTGATGCAGAATTAATTGCAGCCCCGAGTGATAGCAGATACCCGTTGTTAATTCTATCTAGTAAAATTCCTACAAAAAGTGGGATGAACATGTAAGGAATGAAATTTGTTAATCCGATTAATCCAAGCTCAGAATATGTTGCACCTATGATATTTTTTGCAAATACTGGTAGAACTGGACCGTGTAATCCATACGAAATCCCTATGATTAAACCTGTAATGTTGACAAGAATGAGAATTCTATTCATTTGTATGCGGCAACCATTATTGCCCCACCCATAAGATCTTTCTCAAACTCTACTCTTGAGAATTTCTCTAAAATCAACTGTTCTAGTTTTTTATTTTGTGGCCATCTCTTGTATGTTCCATACAGTGTACCGAACTTCAATCCTAATCTTCCGCCTGCAGCAAATGCTAGGATGGGTAGAATACATCTAAGATAAAATGAAACACCTGCTCTGAAAAATGCTTCATCTGGTTTTCCCAAATCTACTATTACAAATCTTCCATCTTTTTTCAAGACTCTGTGGATTTCAGAAATTGCAATTCTCAAATTTATTGCATCTCTCAAAGAATACCCGCATAGCACTGCGTCAAACTCTTCGTCCTGAAATGGAATATGTTCAAAAACACCATTTGCCATATCTGGTGTTTTTTCAAAAAACGTGCCTGTGTTTTTTAGCATTGGTACCAGAGGATCATAAAGTGTGATTGATATTTTTCCATCAGTTAATTTCATTGCAGTTTTTGACATGTTTCCAAAACCTGAACCTGCATCCAAAATTTTGTTTCCCGGTAGCACTCTTTTTGAAATCCCTCGAATTCTGTGCTCTTTGTCTTTTCCTAACGATATGATTGAATTGACTTTGTCATAAACTGGAATTATTTCTCGAAGCACTTCCATCACTTCTCCCCAATAACTTCCTAAGCCCATAATCTATCGTCTCAGTATACTTGTTTGAATAGTTTTCAAATCAAAGTTTCTATTGTGAATCAAACTTTGATGCGTTTTGATAATAATTTTGTAAATCAGATTCAGAAACTTTTTCAAATATTTTGGCTTCAGCTGTAATTTTTGCCATTTTTATGTTGTCTACTCCGTTTTTTGTTTCTGCCTTGAGATTAATTGCTGCAATTGCCAGTGCTGCTGCATCCTCTAAACTCAAATCATCTTTGTAATGTTTTTCTAAAAATGCATTTACTTCTTCAGAACCTGCACCGATTGCAATGGCTGCAAATTGAACATAAGTTCCACTTGGGTCTGTCACATAGATTGATTCTCCTTTCTGATCAATTCCTGCAATTATCATGGAAACTCCGTTTGGACGTACTCCTCCATATTGTGTAAATTGATGAGCTTGGTCTGCGAGATGTTTTGCAACTGTTGCAACTTCAACTGATTCATCATATGTCATTCTGTTTCCTTGTGAGAAGAATCTTGCACCGTCCACTTGAACGCGTGCATCTGGGATGTAGCCTGCTGCGGCAACACCAATATGATAATCAACTTGAAATATTTTCTGAGTAACGTTACTAGTTTGTAGGGTACGAGGCTTTTCTTCAACTGCCATTATCACTCCTTGTTTACTTGCAATTCCAATAGCCAGTGTTCCTCTTTTTACGGTCTCAATGGCATATTCGACTTGGTAGATTCTACCATCTGGTGAATACATGGTGGGAGTCATATCGTAACCGCGTGATGCCATCATAATATCACGAGTTTATTCTCAGTCAATTTAAGGGTAATTGTCTTGCTTGAATCTGGATAAGATCTGGAAATAGGGTTTTAAGCAAAATTGACTATATTCAACTTGATAGATATGGCTAATCAATTACTGGAATTCAGGGAAATCATAAGATCAAGACAATCTTCAGAACAAAGAAAAATCGATAAACATACTAGGAAACTCTTACTGTACTTGTTCACAAGCACTAGGGGTGGATTTACCCGATTACGTATAGTTATTCACTTGTTAGATGCTTCATACAATACACATCAATTAGCACAAAAACTCGAACTAGATTACAAGGCAGTTCAACATCATATGAAAGTCCTTGAAAAAAACAACATGGTTTCAAAAATTGGTGAAAAATATGGCGCAATATTTCATTTGTCAAATTTACTTGAAATTAACATAGGTGCCCTTGATGAGGCAATTGACAAATTAGATAGAAAAATGAATCACACAAAAATCTACATGTGATGTAACTTCCAAGTTAGCGATCTAAAAATTTGAACTAAAGTTAATATAATATGCACCGTTTGAAAAAATATCTTGGTCAAAAATGATCCTTTTGCTAATGCAACAAAACAAGTTAATGATGCATGTGATATTATAGGAATCAAAGACAAAGAATTACGTGAATATTTGGCAATGCCAAATAAAGTTTTGAGAGTAAAAATTCCAGTAAAAATGGATAATGGTAAAATTAGAGTTTTCACCGGTTTTAGAAGTCAACATAACAACGATAGAGGTCCATACAAAGGAGGTATTCGATACTTTAATCCAGAAGGTGGTGTTGAATATATGGAACGTGAAGTTATGGCACTTTCTTCATGGATGACTTGGAAATGTGCAATTGTAGATGTCCCTCTTGGCGGAGGTAAAGGTGCAATCTATGTTAATCCAAAAACTGAGAAACTTAGTGAAGGTGAACTAGAGAGACTTACTAGAGGATTTGCATTTAAAATTTCTGAAATTATTGGTCCGGGAAAAGATATTCCTGCACCAGATGTATACACAACAGGAAAAGAAATGACCCAAATCATGGACACTTTTAGTAAATTAAATGGCAACGTCTATTCTCCAGGAGTAATTACTGGAAAACCAATTTCTATGGGTGGTTCACTTGCAAGAAATGTTGCAACCGGATTGGGTGCAGCATTTACTGTTAGAGAAGCTGCAAAGGCTTTGAAAATTAGTCTTAAAGGTGCAAAAGTTGTTTTACAAGGATTTGGCAATGCATCAACTTTTGCAGGTGAGTATCTTGAAAAAATGGGTTCCAAAATTATTGCCGTTAGTGATTCAAAAGGATCTATATCCATTCCAAAGGGTGCAAAAGTCAGTGCAATTTTGGCACATAAAGAAAAGAAAGGTTCTGTAGTTGGATTTCCTGGAAGTACAAAAATCACAACTGAAGAGTTACTTACAACTAAATGTGATGTTCTAGTTCCTGGTGCATTAGAGAATCAAATAGATGCAAAGATTGCAAAGAATCTCAAATGTAAAATCATTGCAGAAGCTGCAAACGGTCCAACATTACCTGAAGCAGATCCAATCCTCTATGAAAAGAAAATTTTAGTAATTCCTGATATCTTGGCAAACTCTGGTGGTGTATGTATCTCCTACTTGGAATGGGTACAAAACAACATGGGATACTATTGGAGTTTTGATGAAGTTGCAAATAAAATGGAGAAAAACATCACAAAAGGATTCAAAGATGCATATGAACTCAGTAAAAAGCATAAAATTGACATGAGAAAGGCAACCATGGTATTGGCTGTAGAAAGAGTCCTTGAGGCATTTAACCAAAAAGGCATTTGGCCATAATCTTAGACTAGATAAGATTCGTAACTAACTAATTGTTCAACAAACATTATCTTTCCTTTTGTGATGATTCGCAATTTTCTTTTGAAAGAAAGATCCACCTTAGTTCTTCTTTGCAATAATTGAATTGTTTTACCTGTTAGAGTTCTACCTTTTCTGTCTCTATCAAAAAGAATGATTAATCTTTCATATTTTGCAACAGAATCCGCAAAATCAACCATTCCTGCAAATTTATGAAATTCTAAAACTTTGCCTGTAAACCCCAATTTTCTTAATGCGTTAGAATCTCTTTTTCCTTCGACAATTACTACACTTTTTTCTATTGCGTTTAACTCGAATACAAATTTTTTTAATTCTAAAATTTCTTGTTCAGATATTAACACAATGATGAATCTTTTTTAAGATATTAAAACACATGTACTGAAAAGCAATAAATTAATTCAATGTGTTAAATGAATGAAATCAAATGAAAACAGAAATCGAAATTGCTGAATATAGAAAAGAAATTGAAGAAAGATTGGTGAAATCTGAATCTATGGATGCCATGAAATACTATCAAGGTGTCCTTCGATGTCTTGAGTGGGTTGTAACAGGACAAGACGTTTAGGAAAATGTCTGATGTTTTACTTGTGCAAAATACTAGAATTGAAGGTTCAGGGTATTTGGGCGAACTTTTGCATAGGGATGGATTTGAAATAACCTCTATAAATGCAAAACATGAGAAACTTCCAAACAGAGATTTTTCACTTGTTGTAATTTTAGGTGCTCCTGAAAGTGCAAATGATGATTTGCCCTATCTTCAAACAGAACGACAGTTAATCAAAAATTCTGTTGAAAAAAATATTCCTGTACTTGGAATTTGTTTGGGTTCACAATTAATTGCTAAAACCTTTGGCGGTAAAGTATATGCTGGTCCAAAAAAAGAGATTGGCTTTTATCATGATTTGAAAACTAATGGTACTTCTAAGTTATTTGCAGGTTTTGAAAATCCATTTACTGTATTTCATTGGCATGGTGATACCTTTGATTTGCCTGAAGGATCTGTACGATTGGTCTCATCTCAGAATTATCTAAATCAAGCATTTCAATACAAAAGTGCAGTTGGATTACAATTTCATTTAGAGGTAAATGAGGATATGGTGAATCTTTGGTTAGACAACACAGAAGAAAAACTCAAAGAAATATCATACATTGATCCACAAAAAATCCGTTCAGATGTTCATGAAAATATTTCAATTGTAAAATCAAATATGGAGAATTTTTACAACAATTTTAAATCATCATTTGATCTTTGACCAAAGTTTAATATATTGAGTTTTGATTTATCGATCGAACGATGACTGCTGTGAAGAAAATTTTTGATGAAATTATTCAAACTAATCATAAAGTCATCACTGAAGAAACATCAAAATCTATTCTCAAAACTTATGGTGTCAAAGTACCTCCTTATGCTTTAGTAACTTCTGCAGAAGATGCAGCAAAACAAGCAAAGAAGATTGGCTTTCCACTTGTGATGAAAGTAGTATCTCCACAAATACTGCACAAAACTGATGTTGGTGGAGTAAAGGTTGGATTAGAAAATGTTGCTGATGTCAAAAAAACATTTACTGACATGTATGGAAGACTCTCTAAAAAGAAAGGAGTTGATGTTAAAGGAATTCTTCTTGAAAAGATGGTTCCAAAGGGTGTTGAACTAATTGTAGGTATTCAAAATGATTCTCAATTCGGTCCAATCATTATGGTGGGACTAGGTGGAATTATGACTGAAGTAATGAAAGACGTTGCATTTAGAATGCTTCCAATAACAACTTCTGATGCAAAATCTATGCTAAATGAACTCAAAGGCTCCCAACTTCTCAAAGGCTTCAGAGGCAGTGAACCAATTGATACTAACATGGTTGCAAAAATGTTAGTAAACATTGGAAAATTAGGTGTAGATAATGCTGATTATATTAACAGCATTGATTTTAACCCTGTAATCGTATATCCTAAATCTCATTTTGTAGTTGATGCAAAAATTATTCTAAATAAAGAGATAAAGAAAAATTCTATCTCAAAAACTAAACCAAACATAGACAATATGGAGACCTTCTTTACTCCAAAATCTGTAGCACTAGTTGGTGCTTCAGCAACTCCTGGAAAGATTGGAAACTCTATTTTGGATAGTTTAGTAAATTACGATTTCAAAGGAAAGGTTTATCCAATTAATCCAAAGGCTGATGAAATTTTTGGCCAAAAATGTTATTCATCAGTTGCAGCAATTCCTGGTGATGTTGATCTTGTTGTAATTTCAGTTGATTTGTCTATGACTCCTCCTGTCTTAGAAGACTGTGCAAAGAAAGGAGTCCGTAGTGTTGTAATTGTTTCAGGTGGAGGTAAAGAACTTGGTGGCGAAAGAGCAGATTATGAAGCCGAAGTAGCTAGATTATCTAAAAAACACAAAATCAGAATTATTGGTCCTAACTGTATTGGAATGTTTAACGCTGCTAATCGTCTTGATTGTGCATTCCAAGGACAAGAAAGAATGCTCCGTTCAAAATTAGGCCCTGTTGCATTTTTCTCACAAAGTGGAACAATGGGAATCAGTATGTTGGAATCTGCTGATACGTTTGGATTATCTAAGATGATCAGTTTCGGTAATCGTTCTGATGTCGATGAAGCGGACATGATTTGGTATGCTGCAAATGATCCTGAAACTAAAGTAATTGGATTATACGTTGAAGGATTTGGTGATGGTAGAAAATTCATCAATGTGGCAAAACGTGTAATGAAAGAGAAAAAGAAACCTATTGTAATTTGGAAGAGTGGGAGAACAGCTGCAGGTGCTAAACAAGCAGCTTCACACACTGGCTCTCTTGGAGGCTCAAATGCAATCATTATGGGTGCATTCAAACAAGCAGGAATTATCTCAGTTGAAAGTTATCAAGAATTAGCTGGAGTCTTAAAGGCATTAGCCTGGCAACCTCCTGCAAAGGGTAACAAAGTTGCAATGACTAGTAATGGTGCCGGTCCAATGATCGGTGGAATTGATCAATTAGAAAAATACGGTCTCACAATAGGAAAACTATCTCCAGAAAATGTCAAAAAAATGAAAGCTCATTTCCCACCCGCAGTGCCTATACACAATGGTAATCCTGCAGATGTTGGTGGTGGTGCAACTGCAGAAGATTATAGATTTGTTATTCAGCAATTTATGGATGAAAAAAATATTGATATTGCAATGCCATGGTTTGTATTCCAAGATGATCCTCTTGAGGAAACAATTGTTGATCATCTAGCCGATTTCCAAAAGAAAGGAAAGAAACCTCTACTAGCAGGTGGGAATGGCGGTCCATATACTGAGAAGATGATTAAATTAATTGAGAAACATAATGTTCCTGTTTACCAAGATCTAAGAACTTGGGTTGCTGCTGCATCTGCATTAGCTCAATGGGGCAAAATTTCAAAAAAATAGATAACATTTAAGTCTCTCATGACTTGACAAATTTTCATGTCACTAGTTACCACATCTACTTCTGATGGCATTTGTACTGTCAAAATCAACAGACCTGACAAACTCAATGCTATGAATACTGATGTTGCAAAAGAACTAATCAAAACTTTTGGGGAACTAAACCATAATGATGATGTCAAAGTAATCATTTTGACTGGTGAAGGAGAAAAGGCATTTTCTGCTGGAGCAGATATTGAATACATGTCAAAAATCTCTGCAGATGAATCAGTTGAATATGCAAAGACAGGTCAGCTTGTTACTGAAACTGTAGAATTGGTTAAACAACCAACTATTGCAGCAGTTAATGGTTTTGCTCTAGGTGGAGGTTGCGAACTTGCAATGTCTTGTGATATTAGAATAGCGGCAGATACTGCTAGACTAGGTCAACCAGAAGTAACAATTGGTATCCCTCCTGGATGGGGTGGTACTCAAAGATTAATGAGAATTGTGGGAATAGCAAAGGCAAAAGAACTTGTTTACACAGGTAAAATGATCAAAGCAGATGAGGCAAAAGAAATTGGTTTAGTAAATCATGTAGTTCCTCTTGCATCATTACAAGAAGAAGCTTTGAAAATGGCACAACAAATTGCCGGAAACTCTACAATGGGTGTTCAGATGTCTAAAGTTGCAATCAACAAAGGAAGAAATGCAGATCTTGATACTGGTCTTGCAATAGAACTTCTTGCTTGGAGAAACTGCTTTACTCATCCAGATAGACAAGAAAGAATGACCGCATTTGTCAACAAGTCAAAAAAATAGCTATTTCTAATTTCTTTCTTATTTTATTTAATTTAAAAAATAATGGTAGAGTTTTGACTCTACTTTACAGTTACTAGTCCTACTCTCCATGGGTGGAATGAACAATAGTAGTTGTAGACTCCTGGTTCTTCAAATGTGAATTCAAACCTATCTCCAGTGTTTAATGGAGGACTATTAAAAAAGTCAATCACATGCCCACGTTCATCCTGACTTTGTATGTTGTGTGGTACAGAATCATCATTTACCCATGTCACTTTGGTATTTGTGCTGATTTCCAGATTCAATGGCAAGTAAAACCCCTTACCTGACACGTTAAAATTTCCATTAGGAATTATTATCTGAGCTTCCATAATTTTTGAAACAGTCTCTTCAGCAGAATCTATGATGATGATTTTGCTCTCCACCAAAAATTTTATTGCATTAAGAAATTCTGTCTCTGAAATTTCTCCTTGACCATACCATAATGCATTATTTTTTACCCATTCTGGAATCAAATCAGCATTTGCAAAACTTACTGAACTTGAAACTAATAGAATTGAAAACACGATTGTTGGAATCATTGTTTTCGTTGCAAGGCGTTCCATACCTTCAATTGCTTTCAAAGATTTTAAAGGATTACTTAATTTTTAAATGTGATATTTTGTTTTTATATTAAAACATCAATTTTCATAATTTTATATAAAAAATAATTATCCTATTCTTCTACTATGAATAGGCCTATCATTCCTGCATCAGCATGACTAACAACATGACAATGGAATAACCAAATAGCGGGTTTATCTGGTTTGATTATGAATGATTCCAGTGTTCCTTGAACTAGTGGGAATGTTTGAGAAGTAATTGTAGAACCTCTTTCATTTGTACTTGAAATCATTTTATTTCCATGTAGGTGGAATGAATGGATTTGATCTCCTAGATTTGTAACGGTAAATTCAACTGTTTCTCCAACCTTTGCTTTGTAGACAGGTAATGTGTAATTGAATTGCGCAACAACTCCGTCTAATCCTTGCTCTGCAAAAATTGCTTCAAGAGCTTTTTCTCCCCCTGGCATGCCTTTACCATTCATGATAAAGTATGGTACGGGACCTTTTTCCATTTTCTCAACATTGTAGCCCATTTCTGCCATCACAATTGGAATATGTCTGTCAATGTATGGTCTTGGAGGATTTCTCTCAATTATGATATTGCCATAAAGACCTTGCAAAATATGATCTTTTATTCCAAGACCTTCAGATGCTGCATGATCGTGGAAAAATGTTTTTCCCCAAGTGTTTACATTGTATTCATATGTCCATTCGCCGCCTGGTGGAATCATTGAACCAGCTCCAACTCCTGTAATGACATTAACTGGAGATCCATCATGTTTAGGATCATAATCACTCATATGAGCATGGAAACTATGAGTCACATCGTGATTATTAATCACCTTGACTCGTAATACGTCTCCTTGATTGACCATTAGAGTTGGTGCTGGTACTGTTCCGTTGTATGTCCAAGCATGCCAAATAGCAGTATCTGATATTTGAATGTCTGTTTGCTCAATTACCAATGTGTATTCTTTTACAGGCTGCTCTTGGGCTTCAGCAATCTGTGGTTGTAATTCCGATATACTTTGAGATTGAACATCAGATATAGTCTGTGTTTCTGTATTTAGATCTGGTGAAAGTTGAATATTTCCTGTTGCAAATATAATAAAAAATGCAAGCAAGATTGGTATTCCTACCAGACCAAATTTTTTCTGCATGAGAACAATGATGTCCTTGTTCAATTAAACCAAAAGTGGTTTTTCATGTATGGAAATGTAAGGATGGATTCTTATGTGATCTTTTTGTGATTAAAAGCAACAATTTTTTCAAATCCTGTTTTGTGTGGATAATCTGTTTTTAATCGATTCCTTTTTCATGGTATACACTGTCTTGCAGTGTAGACTAATGTATTATATCTAATTTTGAGCCTATTTTTTTATGCAAGAATTAGTTCAATCACGAAAAATTATGGATGAGGACAAAAAGCAAGTTATTTTGGAAATCCTTGCTGACAAATATTGCAAATTAATCCTACACAATACTCTAGAAGAGCCCAAATCTGCAATGGAAATATCTAATGAAAAAAATATCCCTATTAGTACTGTATATAGAAGATTACAAACTCTGTATGATGCCAAATTACTTGCTATTTCTGGCTCTATAAATCAGGATGGAAAAAAGTATTTTCTATACAAAAGTAAAGTAAAGTCCATTTCTCTAAAATGTGATTTGGAGATTACAACAATTGAAGTTGTTCCAAACACTTCATCTGTAACTTAGATAACGGAAATTTTGTTTGAGTCAAAGATGATGGATGAAAATTTAGCTTCTACAAAGCGTCAAATTCATTCTCCCAAAAAGGAATCGACTAGAAGTATTACCTATAGGCTACCCGAAAAACTTGTTGCTGAATTAGAAACTGAATCCACTCAAAAAGGTATTTCGCAAAATGTTCTTGTTAGACAGATATTAGAAAAATATGTTCAATGGGATCGTTTTTCTAGCAAAATTGGAATGATTCCAGTTCCTAAAGGAATATTGGAAGCATTAGGATGTGAATTGGATGGAAAAGACATCGATGAAATAATCAATCTAATTTTCCCCATGATTAAGGACACTGTTTTGTTTATCAAAGGTGGATATGATTTGAAAAGATGTATTGAAACTTTGGAGGATTATATGCGAGCATCTGGAATGAATTCTGATCATCGTGTTGAGGGAGACATACACATATTCTTAATTCAACATGATTTAGGATTAAAATGGTCTGTATTTACAGAACAATTACTTACTCAGGTCTTTCGAAATTTCTTGCCTGAAAAAGAATTGAAATTTCAGACTACTGACACAACTGTAATCTTATCCGTTTCTTTAGGCTCTGATTTCAATGAACATGATTATCATAATTGAAATTCAATTAACTCTTTGAAATATCTCTACTGATAAAGTCTATTGATGAGTTCATCGGATCCTATTCAACAAAAAACTTGGGTAAAACAAATAATGACTAATTCAATTATCTCAGTTGATGCATCTGTTTCTGCAACAGATGCTGCAAAAATGATGGAAGATACAGGTGTAGGTGCCGTTATAGTTTTAGAAAATAATTTGCCTGTTGGAATTGTCACTGATAGAGATTTTGCCATAAAGATCACTGCTCATTCTTATCCTATAGATACCCCCGTTAAGAGAATAATGTCTTCCCCTCTAATCTCAATTGATCCTGATTCTGATTTATGGGTTGCATCAGATTTGATGTCTACTAGAAATGTTAGAAAATTGCCTGTAATTGATGATGATAAAGTCGTTGGAATCTTAACTTCCAGTGATTTGGTTAGGCATATTGCTAATCACTAAAATCGTGGTTGAGATGTCTTAATTTCTTGAATTACTAGTGTGTCAGGTGGGAAAAGCTTATTATAATTTGAAACGTCTTTTTTCTTTATAATGGCAACTGAGCAAACACAAAAGATGGTAACAGTTACCGCAAAAGCAGCTGAAAAGATCCAAGAATTCATGAAGGAAGAAGCAGAATCCCCTGAATACCTTAGAGTATATGTTCAAGGTGGAGGATGTTCTGGTCTATCTTATGGAATGGGCTTTGAAAAAGCACCAGAAGAAGATGACCTTGTCTTGGAAGAGAATGGAGTCAAACTCCTAATTGACAGCTACAGCGTAGATCATCTGCAAGGTGCAAACGTAGACTATATTGAAAGCCTAATGGGCTCTGGATTCAAAATTAACAATCCAAATGTTACAAAATCCTGTTCATGCGGTCATTCATTTAGCACAGAATAAGTAAAAATTCTTTATTTTTCATTTTTAGATTTTCTCTAGCTATTGCTAGACATTTTTTTAAAATTTAATATTTTTAATAAAATATTTGCGATACCCTCATATATCGCAGTCAGAACCTCCAAATATGATAATAAAGGAGATGAATAGTTTATGCCTCAATCAGGAATTGTCAAATATCACGTTAAACTTTCCTATGAAGTCGATGGACTTGTTGAAAGAGCAGATATAATCGGAGCCATCTTTGGCCAAACAGAAGGACTGTTAGGCCCAGAGATGAATTTGAATGAGCTGCAACGAGTTTCCAAAGTAGGTCGCATTGAAGTAAATGCAAAATCTACATCTAACACCACCACTGGTGATGCATTAATTCCAATGAGTACCGATATTGATACTTGTGCATTAATTGCAGCAGGTATTGAAAGCATTGACAAGGTGGGACCATTTGATTGTAAATTCAGATTGGAAGCAATTGATGATGTAAGAGCTGCAAAGAAAGATGATATTGTAAAACGAGCTAAAGAAATCAAACAAAAATGGGCAACAAAAACTGTAAGTGAAGGTGAAAGCATGTTAAATGATGTTCACCAAGGTGATACCGGAAAACTTGCAACATACGGTCCATCAAAACTCACATGCAGTTCTGGCGTCTTTGATTCTAAATGGGTAATCTTAGTTGAAGGCAGAGCTGATGTAATCAATCTTCTAAGGGCAGGTTATGATAATGCTCTGGCAATTGAAGGTGCAAAAATTGATGAATCCATTAAAGAATTGTGTAATTCTAAAGAAACTGTAGTTGCTTTCCTTGACGGTGATAGATCAGGTGGATTTATTCTTAAAGAACTCAAATCTGTTGTCACACTAGACTATGAAATTCAAGCAGACACTGGTGTTGAAGTAGAAGAATTAACTCCTCAAAGAATTGATGAAATTCTAAGACCTATTGCTGATGAAATTAAAGAAGGAAAACCTGCACCTGCACTAAAAAGTGAAAATGATAAACCCATTGCAGAAATGGCAGCTAAAGTATTTCCAAATCTCAATGAAACTCTTGAAGCCGTAGCATTAGATGGTGATCAAAAAGAAATTTTCAAAGTTCCAATCAGTGAAGTTGTCAGCAAACTATCTTCTCAATCTGGAATCAAATATCTTCTACTAGATGGTATTATCACTCAGAGACTTTTAGAAGGTGCCAAAAATGCAGGTGTTGAATGTGTCATCGGACATAGAGTTGCAAAATTGTCGAACTCTGATGGACTGACACTAAAAACATTCGGTGACTTAGGCGTATCTTAGAATAGATGACTGAACTAAAAATTCAGCACATCCTCACTCTTTCTTACTTACTTTCAAAAGGTGCAAAATACAACTATGTCACTATAACTACATCCTCTCTTGGCAAGAACATAAAGAAATCACAACAATCTGCATCAAAACATCTTCTTGAATTAGAACAAAATCAATTCATTGAAAGAATAATCAGCGGACGAAATATTTCGGTAAAAATCACCTCAAAAGGATTCTCTGAAATGGTCAAACTTTCCGCCATTTTACAAAAGAGCCTTGATTCTTCACCAACACATGTTGAACTAAAAGGCACCTTGGTTTCTGGAATGGGTGAGGGTGCATACTATATGGGATTAAAAGGATACACAAAACAATTCCAATCAAAAATTGGCTACATCCCATACCCTGGAACCCTGAATGTCCGATTGGATCAAAAGATCCACCAAGAAGCAATAAAGCAATTTGAAACATTGAATGGAATCAAAATTAAGAGCTTCTCAGATGGAAAGCGGACTTACGGTTGGGTAAAGTGCTTTAGCGCAAAACTAAACAATTCTACAAATTGTGAATTAATCATTCTTGAACGTACACATCATGATGATTCCATAATAGAATTGATTTCAAAGTCATGTTTGAGAAAAACTGCTAAACTAAAAGATGGCTCCAAAGTCTCAATTAAAATTCTTATAAATTCCTAAATTCCGTGAATAGATTCGCCATATTCTTTTTGAATTTTAGAGCTAGAGCTTTCAGGAATTGGAGATTGTAATCTTGCAACCTTTGCATCAAGCTTTATTTTTTTACATCCTTCTGTGATGAACTTTTCCTGATGAACTTGATCATATCCAAGTGCAATAATTTGAGGCCTTACGTGATTAACAGTTTTAAAAATATCGTCTTCCTGACCAATCATACAAAGGTCTACCATTGATAATGAATTAACTAGTTCTTGTCTTTGTTCTTGTGAATGTAGCGGTCTTCTTTTTTTCATCTTTACTGCTGTATTGTCTGTTGCAACCACTACCACTAAAACATCTCCCAATTCTTTTGCGGCATTCAATGTATGAATATGTCCTGGATGAATAATGTCAAAAACTCCTCCTGCCAACACGACACATAATGATTTCCTGCCTTTTTCAGTAAGTGTTCTTCTATCTTTATTTACAAATTGATTTTGGATTAACTCGTCAATCTTTGAATTGATTATGTCTTCTGAAAGTAATGTTTTTTTCTTTATTGTCTCAAATACATCTTTTTCACCAATTTGGCATGCGTAAATAATAGATAGTATGCCTTTCTGAGTTTGTTCCAATGTTTTTTCTATTTTTGACCCTCTCTTTAATTCATCGCTAAAAATTACATTTTAGGATCAAGGCCTTTAGCTAATCTTAATGCATCAACAAGACCGTCTGCATAACCGATGCTCAATATTGCCACCTCATCTTGTCCATCTTCAAGGAATTTTTCTGCATCTTTGACGTATAGTTCAGCATTTTCCAAAATTCCTTGAAACTCTTTTTGGTCTTTGTAAAGTGGCTCTACTTCTTCAAGTGCCTCTCTTACCATTGGAACATACTTTTTCATCATTTGGACTGAGATCTTTTTTGTTTTTTCAGTATTGTCAAATGGCTCATCGATACATTGACCGAATATTTTCAAGGCATCTGATTCTGTAAAGTGCAATCTACCTGGAATGATTACAGTGTGTGGCGGTTTACCAAAATCTATTTTCTGTAAACTGGATATTTTTCCAGATATTATGTTTTGATCTTTGAATCCTATTCTTGATGCTATTATTGCATATGTGGATAAACTAATCACGTTTCTTATTTGTCCTTTTTCCGTTTCTAAAAGTCCCTTTAATGCATCCTTGGGATCTAAAAAAAAGTCTTTGTCTTGATTATACTCCAATAAAAGAACCGTATGATTTCCTTCTATGATGTTTTTATAAATTACATAATATGGTGTTGTTAATGATTTCATTTCACTCATAATAGTTGCAATTCTTCCAACTTTGTAAAAATGCAAACCACATTCTCCTATCATTGAAGTAAGTGATGAAGATGCATGAATGGAATGCGTTTTAATTTTATCTTCCATTGCCCTGGCTCTTAATTCAATGTGGGTTGTTGCAATGTATGGATCACCATATGCCAATAATGCAACTTTGTTTTTCTTTGCATTTTTTAGAATTTCATTTCCGTCTTCAACAAGCCATCTTTTTGCTAGTTTGAACTCCCCTTTTGTGGCATTTTTGATTTTTGTCAAATCTGACTTTGCAATTGGGCTAGTAAACTGTTCCAAATAAACAATATCTGCTTTTGATAAAACATCTAATGCTTCACTAGGAATTGATTTGAATCCTGAAATTCCTAAGCCTACAAACCAGAGCATTACTGCATTTTTCTATCGTGAAGTCTTTTTAAATGCTGTAGTGTTTTCTTGAGAATTTCTATTCCTCTTAGATATTCATCAATTGACACTTTTTCATCAATTGTATGTGCCTCATGTGGGTCTCCAGGACCATATGTCACCACTGGAATACTCCATTGATTTCCTAAAACGTTCATGTCTCCTGTACCTGTTTTTCTGATCAGAGTTGGCCTTGAATGTTCTACCTCCATTATTCCAAGAGTGAATGCTCTAACTAATGGTGATGTATGAGATGCCTCAAATGGCTCTGTTTCATCAAGAATTGAATAAAATGCTTCAACTTGTCTTTCTTGAGCAATCTCCTTTACTAGAGTTGCAATTTTCTGCTCAATAGTTTTACAGTTCATGTCTACTGGGATTCTAATATCAAATGTTGTTTCACAGTCTTTTGGGGTTACGTTATGGCTTGTTCCTCCTTTGATTTCTGTCATAGTTACTGTAAGTAGCATTCCTTTACTTCTGCCTTCTTGGTTTGCTTCCAATCTATCTTTGAGCTCTTTTACAAAAATCATTGATTCTTGAATTGCATTTTTTGAAAGCCAAGGTGCACTTGCATGGGAGCTATCATCAACACTAATTTTGAGATTAATTGCCAATCTTCCTTTGTATGCAATAGTAACTTGCTTAATTCCACTTGGTTCTCCAAAAACTGCATAATCGATACCTCTTTCTTCTTTTACGAGATTTTTGATTCCTGTAGCGTTGCCTTCTTCATCTACAGCTCCTACAAAAAATACTGTTCCGTTATTGTTTTGAATAGATGCTGCAGCAAACAACATTGCCATGAGAGGTGCTTTTGCATCTGATGCGCCACGTCCATAAAGAGAGTCTCCTTCTTTTCTTACTTTGACTTTACCTGGAACAACGTCCATGTGTCCACATAACATAATTTTTGGTGAACCCGAACCTTTCTTTGCAATAATGTTTCCTACTTCGTCAATCTGAATGTCTTCAAATCCTAGATCATCGCATTTATCAGCTAAAAATTCTGCCATTGGTTTTTCACTTAGGGATGGAGTGTATAGCCTGAGTGCTTTCTCTAGCATCTTTACTGCAAATCTTGGTGTTACCGTAAAATTTGTGTCCAATTCTTACTTTTCTATCTTCAGTGCGTAATCTAGCATTAAGGAAGGAATGTCTACTTCACAAACTCTTACTGTGTTCTTGTATTCTGTTGTGTTGTTTACTTCGTGAACAACTAGTCCTTTCTCATCGCTTTCCATCAAATCTACACCTACGATATCTCCTTGAATTGCATGTTTTGCTTTTATACACATCTCTTCCATTTCTTGTGTAACCTTGCATGGCTCTGCTGTTCCTCCAAGTGCCATGTTTGTTTTCCAATGTTTAGATGAACGATAAATTGCTGCAACTATTTTATCTCCTACCATAATTGCTCTGATGTCTCTTGGTGGTCTTTTTACAAATTCCTCCAAATAATGAACTTGATAAATTGGATACATATTTTCTCTGCTTTCAATGATTCCTTCAGCTGCATCTCTGTCATTTAATTTAGAAATTAATCTGCCCCAACTTCCAACTGTTGGTTTGATAACTTTTGGATATCCTTGTGAGTCTAATGCTTGCAAAGCTGCTTCTTTGGAAAACGCTACAGTGGCATCAGGTGTAGGAACTCCGAATTTTTTTAGCAACATATGTGTAAATAATTTATTTCCTGCAAAAACTCCTGTGTTGAGACAATTAATCACCTTGACTCCAATTCCTTCAAGAGCTGCAGTTGAATGCAAATTCCTGTAGTAACTAACACATCTTTGAATTACAACCCCGTAATCTTCAGGTTTTTTTTCTAAATCTATTGCCAATTTCTTACAATCAACCATCTGGATGTTGATGTTCTTTTTTTTGCCTGCTTCTAGTAGAGCTTTTTCTTCCCAACGGATGGTATCGTAAAGAATGGTAACGTCAGGATTCACTGTCCCCAATCCTCGCCAACCGTTTGGGCAGGCTTAAGATCGAAACCGTTTGAACCTTTAGCTAATTCAAAACTTGCGCCACATTCCGGACATGTTACGATTTCCCCTTCAAGTGCATCACTTGGTACAGAAATATCTGCATCACATTCTTCACATTTTGACATGTTTTCTCTTCACTATTCCTCTTTATTTATCATTAATTATCTTTTTTTCAAGTCTGTCTTCTAGGGGGATCTCGATAAGATCACCCATTCTAAGACCCTTCAGTCCTGCAGCAACAGCCTTTGCACCCTCGTCATCTTTTTCTAATCCTAATAATGACATCAAATACGCAGCACCTGTTTTTCCTGCCAATTCTCCAAATACTATTCTTCTTCTATTCCCAACGGCTCTTGGTGGTATGGGCTCATACGCAGCAGGATTTTTGAGAATTGCCGCAAGATGTGTGCCTGCTTTGTGTTTGTATGCCGATGACCCTACAATAGGTTTTGAATCATATGGTGTAATTGAGGTGTACTCCTCAATTAATCTGGATAAATCAAGCAACATGTCTAATCTGAAATCATTTGGAGATTTGTAAAGATATGTCAATGCTACTGCAACTTCTGCAAGTGGGGGGATGCCTGTCCTTTCTCCAATACCATCAATTGTTGTGTGAATTTGATCTACTCCTGCATCACAAGCTGAAAATGCATTAGCAACTGCAAATCCAATATCATTATGAACATGTGCATCTAATGGAGTATCCACTACCTCTCTTACTTTTTTAACAAAATTATACATTCCAATTGGACGTAAAATCCCTACTGTGTCTGGGAGGCTAATTCTATCAACCCCTGCTTCTTCAATTGCCTTACAAACTTTTAACAAGAATTCTGGTTCAGCTCTACTTCCATCTTCTACTGTAAATCTAATTTTAAGTCCATGTGATTTTGCATATTCTACTGTTTCTACAGCTCTTTCAAGTGCTTCTTCTCTTGAAATTCTTAGTTTGTCTTTGAGGTGAATATCTGAAATTCCTAAATAAGCGGCACACCACTTTGCATCACAATCTAATGATATGTCAATGTCTTCTTTAAGTGCACGACCATGAGAGACAATGTCTGCCTTTAGTCCTTGCTTGATAATTGTTTTAGTTGCTTCCTTATGATCTTCTGAAACTACTGGTGAGATTTCAATTTGGTCTACTCCAAAATAATCTAACATCCATGCAATCTGTATTCTCTGTTTGTTTGTAAACGAAACCCCTGGATGCTGTTCTCCTTCTCTTAGAGTACTGTCCAGAATTCTGATTTTTTTTGGATTTTTGTCATATGCATTATAGAGATTGGCATAGTGATTCGGATCTTTCATTACAGAAATCGTTGGATTAAATTGATGATATAAACATATTCGTACTACCATCGTCGAAAATACCTGAAAATGATCCTAAATTAGTTTAGAAATAAAATAATGAAACGAAAGTCGTTCTTAGAGAATTTTTCTCAAAATTATAACTGTGTTGGTGTCTACAACACCTGGAATCTTTCTGAGTGCATCAATACTGCTATTAATTTCTGCAATATTTGTTGCACTCATAATTGTTGTAATGTCGTATTGGCCTGTAATTTCATAAACTGTTTTTACTCCTTCTAATTTTGCAAGTTTTAGAGACACTTTGGATGTGTCTGTAGCCGAGTCCACTGAAACTAAAACAATAGCGCTTGTCGTATTCTCTTCTCCAAGCTCCAGAGTGAATCTCTTAATTGTTCCACTGTCCACTAGATTTTTCACACGTCTTCTAACAGCTGATTCTGATAGCTTTAGTTTTTTTCCGATATCTACAAATGATTCTCTAGAATCTTCTTTTAGATATCCTATAATTTTTTCATCTACTTTATCCTTGTACATCTCTTTTTTGTTCCTCTTCAGTTAGTACAGAATCCAGAGCATGTAAAACTTTTGTTACGTCATCTTCAGATATTACTAATGGTGGAAGTATTCTTAGGATATTTCTTCCAGAATACAACATCAACACACCTTTTTTTATTAACCCCATTAAAATATCTCTGACTTCAAATTTCATCTCAACTCCTATCATGAGGCCTTTACCTCTGACTTCTCTGATGATTGTATGTTTTTCTTTTAGTTTTTCTAATCCTTCTATGAACAATTTGCCCATCTTCTCTGAATTTTCAATTAATCCATCTTCGGTGATTGCTTTAAGAGCTGCAGTTCCTGCTGCACAAGAGATTGGATTTCCACCAAATGTTGATGAGTGCTCTCCTTTGCTAATTGCAGCCAAAATTTCTGGCTTAACAAGAGTTGCACCCATTGGTACTCCTCCTGCAATTCCTTTTGCAAGACATAGGATGTCTGGTACTGTATTCCAATGCTCACAAGCCCATAATCGTCCGGTTCTGCCTAAACCTGCTTGTATTTCGTCAAAAATTAACACAATTCCTTTTTCATCACAAAGCTTTCTAACTTCTTGTAAAAATCCATCAGGTGCTACAACGATTCCGCTCTCTCCTTGTATTGGTTCTAAAATTACAAATGCTGTATCGTCATCAATTACTGAACGTAAAGATTCAATGTCTCCATAAGATGCAAATGAAACTTTCTCTACCAATGGCGCAAATGCTTTTCTGTATTTTGGATTAAATGTTAATGATAATGCACCAAATGACTTTCCGTGATAGGATCCTTTCATTGCAACCATTCCTTTTTTGCCTGTAAACTTTCTTGCAAATTTCATTGCTGCTTCTATTGCTTCGGCTCCACTGTTGTTTAGATGAACCTGTGTAAGACCTTTTGGTGCCAAACCAATTAGTGTTGTCAAAAATTCTTCTCTTGTTTTGTTGTACAATGAACTATGAACTGTGATAATTTTATCAATTTGTTCTCTGATTGCATTGTTGACTCTCTCATTTTTATGACCTACTAGAGCTACTCCGTATCCTCCCATACAATCGATGTACTCTTTTCCATCAATGTCCCATACATGAGAACCAACTCCCTTTTCTATTGTAACTGGAAATCTCTGATAGAGATTTCCCATGTATTGGTCTTCACTCATGTTCAATCACCGTACAATTATCATGTGCAATAGCTGATGATATTGGGTTTTCTCTTTGGCCATTACCAATCAATGCTTCTTTAACTCCCATGTCTAATGCTTCAGTAGATGCCAAAATTTTCTTTTCCATTCCTGGACCAATCTTTGGTCTAATTTCTTTTGCTTCTGCCAATGTCAATTTTGGAACTAGTTTATCGTCCATTAATAATCCATCAACATTTGTGATGAATAATACTTTATCACAACCTACCTTGCCTGCAACATATGCTGCTGCTCTGTCTCCATCTATGTTGAGAAATTCTGATTCTTCACTCATTGCTATGGGTGAAATGACTGGTGTGAGTCCTTGATCTAAGAGTGATCTGATGAATTTTGAATTCACATCTGTAATTTTTCCTGTATATCCACCATCGATTGCTTGTTTTCTGCCTTTTTCATTAACTATGAGTAATTTCTTTTTTCTGTCAGCTTGTATCACTTTGGCATCTACTCCTGAAAGACCAATTGCGTTGATACCGTTTTTTTGAAGCATTTGAACAATTGTCTTGTTAATTCTACCTGACATCACCATTGTAAAAATTTCTGCAGTCTCTTTGTCCGTGTATCTGCTTTTGATACCGCTGGGCGATGTAACAAATTTTGGTTCTTTCCCGAGTTGTTCACATACTTTGGTGACTTCTTTCCCTCCGCCATGAACAATGATTATTCCTTCAGTCTCTGCTATTTTTTTAATATCTGAAATTGTAGATGGATGTAAATCATCTACTACACTTCCACCGATTTTAATTGTGATCATTTCTAAACGGGAGTTAGTGGAGTATATCTGAGTCCGTCCATTTCATCAAAACCACACATTACATTCATGTTTTGAATGGCAGAACCTGCTGCACCTTTCATCAAATTATCTGATGCAGACATTGCAATCAATCTATTGTTATCTTCATCTATGTCAAATCCGATATCACAAAAGTTTGAACCAACTAAGAATTTTGGATCTGGGAATTTGTACAATCCTTTTTTGTCTCTGATTAACCTAATGAATTTTTCTTCACCATAAGTTTGACGATATATTTTCCATAGTTCTTTTTCTTCAATATCTTTTTTCATGAATGTGTGATTTGTACACAAGATTCCACGAACTACATCAACTGCATGTGGACTCATTGAAACGTGAATCTTCTTTCCTGCAATTTCACTAAGCTCTTGTTCAATTTCACCAGTGTGTCTGTGTTTTGCTGGCTTGTATGGTCTGATTACTCCTGCCCTCATTGCATGTGCAGTTCCTGAGCCAGAACCTGCACCTGATGAACCAATCTTTGAGTCTACTACAATATGTTCAGTATCAATAATGTCATTTCGAATTAATGGTGCAAGTGCTAGCATTGATGTTACGGCCATACATCCAGGACAAGAAACCAGTTGTGCTTTTTTGATTTGTTCTCTGTGTAATTCTGGAACACCAAAAACTGATTTTTCTAAATAATCTGGATGTGGATGTTCCCAACCATACCATTTGTCATATGCATCTTGATCATGCAACCTATAATCTGCACTCAAATCAATTACTTTGATTCCTCTATCGTATAGTGCTTTAACGATTTCAGTCGCTGTTCCATGAGGCACTGCTGTGAAAACTAAATCACACTTGTCAGTTATTTTATCATAATCTAATTCTGAAAATGTAAGATCGGTAAATCCTTTCAAACTTGGTTGGACTCTATGTAGATATTCTCCTACATGTTGCCTTGATGTGACCATTGCGATCTCCACATCTGGATGGTTAACAAGAAGACGAAGTGTTTCTCCACCTACATATCCGGATGCTCCTACAACTCCAACTTTCATGATAAGACCACTTCAAATGGAGTATAATTTATTTTCTTATGTAGTTTAGAGCATATTCTACCATTTCTTTTGGTATATTTCGTTGTGCAACTCTTGCCAAACCTTTGAATTCTACTGTATTGTTAACTTCATGTACGACTAGTCCATTTTCTTCATCTTCCATCATATCAATTCCTAAAATTCCACCGCCCATGGCTTTGGATGCTTTTGCAGCCATATCTTCCATCTCTTTTGTGATCTCACAAAGTTCTGGATCTGCACCTAGTGCGATATTTGTTTTGAATCCTCCTGAAGATTTTCTATACATGGCAGCAATTGGCTCATCCCCCACCGTGATAACTCTGATATCTCTTGGTGGCCTTTTGATTAATTCTTGTAAATAGTAAATTCTGTCATGAGGGCTATCAGTAATGTCTCTGATTTCAAAAACTGCCTCCATCGTATCCTTGTCCTTTAGGGGCATTACTCCTCTTCCCCAACTTCCTATTACTGGTTTAATGACTAGGGGGAATCCTACTTTTTCCAAGTTCTCTGCTGCACTCTCACTTGAAAATGAAAAATATGTCTTAGGTGTTGGAATGTTGTTCTTTTTCAAAAGCAAAGTCATGAACATCTTATTTCCACAAATGTTGGCAACCTCAAACTTGTTTAGTACTGGAATGTTCATAAATTCTAGACTGGCAGTAAAATGAAGGCCTCTAAAATAACTAACACATCTTTCTAAAACAATATCTCCCAAATCATAATCTTCTTTCTTACTGTCTGTATTGATTTGAGTGATTTTAGCATCTAACATCAACACATCGTGTCCTAGTTCAGATGCTTCTTTTTGTAGCATCTTTTCTTCCGCTCTTAAGCGGTCAAAGACAATACAAACTTTTGACATTACTCTCCCCAGTCTTCGCCTACGGTTTCTGCTTGTTTAAGCTCAACATTTGATCCGTCTTTTTTTGCGATTTCAAAGTCAGCGCCACAATCAGGACAGGAGACAATTTCTCCTACTGAGGCATCGTCTGGGATGTTTAGAGTTGCATCACATTCTGGGCAGTTCATGTTTTTGTAGACCTTTTCTTTTGTAATTTATTAGCTTCTGTTGACTGCATTCCCCATAATTCGACGAATCCTTTGGCCAATCTTTGATCAAATGTTGATTCTACTCCATATGTTGCGATATCGTGACTGTACAATGAATTGGCTGACTTTCTTCCTACAACTCTGAGACCTCCTTTGTATAATTTCAGTTTGACGGTTCCTGAAACTGGTTTTTGAGCTGCCTCGATGAATCCGTCAAGATCTGTCTTTAGTGGATCTTGCCAAAGTCCTGAATAGACAAGATATGCCCATTCATCATCTATCATTGACTTGAACTTATTTTCGTGTTTTGTGTGGACCATTTTTTCCAAATCTGTATGGGCCTCAATCAGACAGGTTGCTGCTGGAGTTTCATAAACTTCACGGGATTTGATTCCTACAACTCTGTCTTCAATATGGTCGACTATTCCGACACCTGCATTTCCTGCTTTTTTGTTAATGTATTCAATTAGTTTTACTGGTTCCATTGTTTTTCCATCTACTGCAACTGGAATTCCTTTGTTAAATTTAATTTCCAAGTATGTTGGTTTGTCTGGCAAATTTTTTGTTTTAACCCAAATGAATGCATCATCTGGTGGTTCGTTGTATGGATCCTCTAACACTCCTCCTTCTATTGCACGACCCCATAGATTCTGATCAATACTGAATTTTTTTGCCACTGTATCAATTTCGATTCCATGTTTTTTTGCAAACTTTAATTCTGTATCTCTGTCCAAATTTTTATCTCGTATTGGAGCTATAATTGGAAGGTCAGAACCAGAACGTAATGTAATATCGAATCTCACTTGATCATTTCCTTTTCCAGAACAACCATGTGCAAGCGATGTTACTTTTTCTTTTTTTGCAATCTCTAAAACTTTTTCTGCAATCAATGGTCTGGCAAGCGCTGTTGCAAGACAGTATTTTTTTTGATAAAGTGCATTTGCTTTAATTGATGGAAAAATGTAATCTTTGGCAAATTCTTTCCTTGCATCAATGTTATAGTGTTTTTTTACTCCAAGTTTTTTTGCTTTAGCAGCAATCTTTTTCCAATCATCACCCTGTCCAACATCCACTGTAACTGTGATGACATCCATGTCATGTTCATCTTGTAGATACTTTACAACTACTGAAGTATCTAGTCCGCCTGAAAATGCAAGAATTCCTTTTTGAGTCATAAAACACATTTTCCGTCGTATTTTGGAATTTATCTTTTGTGATGGGCTCAAAATTAATTATTTTCAAAAAATTTCCGACTAGCTTGAGCTAAAATTCGATGATTATTTAACCGCCAGATATAACGCTGTTTTATGAAAACTCGTTTGATTGTTTCTACTGGTGTTGCAGGAATTATCTTGTTATCCCTAGTTGGTTTTGCCCTAAATTCTGACGATTCTTCTGCTGAGAATAAAATCCGCATTGCATATTTTCCAAATATTGGCCATGCAATCCCTATTGTTGGAATTGAAAAAGGCTTCTTTGAGAAAAGTGTGGGAAATGCGACCGTCATTGAAACTCGTGTTTTTGATAGCGGTCCTCAGGCAATTGAATCGCTGTTTGCCAATTCTGTTGATATAGCATATGTAGGACCTGGTCCTGCAATTAACGGATTTTTAAATTCTGAAAATCACAATGTGAAAATTCTTGCTGGTGCTGCTAGTGGAGGTGCAAGCTTTATTGTTCATCCTTTGTCTGAAATAAATTCTGTATCCGACTTTGCAGGAAAAAAAATTGCTGCTCCTCAAATTGGAAATACTCAGGATGTTTCATTGAGGTACTATCTTTCTGAGAATGGACTAAAAACTGCTGACAAAGGTGGCTCTGTAATTGTTTACAATATTCCAAATCCTGATATCTATACATTATTTGTTAAAGGCGATGTTGATGGTGCATGGGTTGCAGAACCTTGGGCTACAATTTTAGAAACAGAGTTGAATGGAAAACGATTATTCCATGAAGAAGAACTGTGGCCTAACTCAGAATTTGCATCGGTTCTTCTGATTGGCAATGTAAATTTTGTAGAAAAAAATCCTACATTAATTGCACATTTGTTGGAATCTCATCACGATACTGCAAATTGGATTAATGAAAATCCTATAGAGACTAGAATTGTTTTCAATAATTTTTTAAATTCTCATTTGGGTCAATCATTGTCTGATGATGTTGTAGATATTGCATTATCTAACATTGTAATTACTGATGATCCTTTGCCTGATTCTGTTCACTCTTTTGCTGCAAAAGCAGATTCACTAGGCTATCTTGGAAGAAATGGATATGATTTGTCTGGTATTTTTTACTACTTTGATACAAATTCTATCGATGGGAGTGATACTACATGACCAAGCTTGAGGCAAAAAATATTGTCAAATATTTCAGCCATGACTCTCACAAACTCAAAGCCCTTGGTGGTATAAACCTCAAAGTTGAGGCCGGAGACTTTGTATGTTTGGTAGGTCCTTCAGGATGTGGAAAATCTACCTTTTTACGCATAGTTGCAGGCCTGGAAAAGCCTGATGATGGAGAAATCCTCTTTGATGGTCGCACTGTTTCTGAAACTGGTCCTGAAAGAATTATGGTATTTCAAGAGGGGGCACTATTTCCATGGTTAAAGGTTCAAGATAATGTAGAATTTGGATTAAAGATGGCAGGCATTCCAAAAGAAGAGCGAGCCAAAATATCTCACAGATACCTTGACATGATGCAGTTGACCAAATTTGCAGATTCCTATACTTTTCAACTGTCTACTGGAATGAAACAGCGTGTAGCTATTGCAAGAGCACTTGTAATGGATCCTGATGTATTGTTAATGGATGAACCATTTGCAGCACTTGATGCGCAGACTCGTGATTTGCTTTTAGTTGAAATGCAATTGATTTGGGAGAAAACAAAAAAGACCATCCTATTTGTAACTCACAGTGTTTCAGAAGCTGCTGTACTTGGAACCAAAGTTGCTATTTTCAGTAATCGTCCATCTGTAATTAAAAAAGAAGTTGACAATAATTTCCCAAGACCTAGAATCACTGAAGATGAATCTTTGCTCAAATTTCAACAAGATATCTTGGCAGAACTTAGACCTGAGGTAAAGAAAAGTAAAGAGTGATTATGATGGCAAAGAATTTCACATTACACCGAATTGCATTTTACATTGGAATAATTGTAGTATGGCAAGTAATTGCAATGTCTGGAGTTTGGCCTGACAACATTTTTCCATCTCCATATGAAGTAGCTGAAGACTTGGCATATGGTGCTGCTGATGGCAGTCTGTTGTATGGAATTGCAACTAGCATATGGAGACTGGCTATTGGATTGGCAATTGCAATTGCCGGTGGAATAGTACTTGGAATTTTTATGGCAAGAGTAGAGGTGATTAATCAAACTGTTGGCTCTCTTGTTTTGGGATTGCAATCAATTCCTTCGATTGCTTGGGTTCCTCTTGCAATACTCTGGTTTGGATTAACCGATGGTGGAATAATTTTTGTCACAGCAATTGGTGCTATCTTTGCAGTTACGATTAACACATACACTGGAGTCAAAAACATCAATCCCCACTTTATTGAAGCAGCTAGAAACATGGGTGCAAAGGGCAGTCAGTTAATTACTGCGGTCTTAATCCCTGCAGCATTCCCCTACATGATTTCCGGCTTTAAGCAAGGATGGGCCTTTGCATGGAGAGGCGTAATTGGCGCTGAAATCTTGTTTTCGTTCCTGGGTTTGGGATTCTTGCTTAATGCGGGGCGTTCTCTAAATGATGTTTCTCAAGTCATTGGAATTATGATCGTAATTATGGGAATTGGACTTGCAGTTGATGGTGTGATTTTCAAAAGACTAGAAAACAAAGTAATGTCTCGTTGGGGATTGAGATAACCTGTTATCATCTCATGATTTCATTCTCTTAGTGTAACATTGCGATCATCGTACTCTTGTATGAATTGAGTAATTACTTATATTATTCCTATTTTGGATTTTTATCAATAACTTATGAAACGAACAAACACAATGATAATGACGACAGTTATACTTTCAATTGCATTAACATCTGTTTTTGCATTTGAGTTTGAAAACAATAATGCAGACTCTTTACAGACCAATATTCCATTAGCAGCTGTTGCAGATTCTGGTGATCATCACAATATTACAATGGAAGCAGTTGCAATGCCTGATGGCATGTATGCATACAGAATGGCATCATACAATATTGATGGTGGCGAGGAATTAGTTAATGTCAGATATTCTGACAAACCCTCAATTCCTGGACCTACAATCATAATGACTGAAGGTGATTCTGCAACTATCACTTTGATAAATAGTGCTTGTGAAAACAACTTTGTTGATGGTCCCAACCATCCACTAGGTGTTCCCACATTTTCTGAAACTTCTATGATTGGAATGCATGTACATGGTGTTCATTATGATATTGGTGATGATGCTACATATCAAAGAATGAACATGAATGATGCAGAAGATCTTGAAGGTGCAATTTGTGGAGAAGATGTAACCTATGAATGGGTTGCAGCACCCGGAACAGCAGGCGCATGGCCATACCATGATCATACCTTTTCAATCAATGAAGTTGGTGCTGAAGAACTTGGTCTAATTGGCACTGTGATAATTAATCCTGCCGATGGAAAAATAAATGGTTTAGTAAACGAAGAAGGCAAAATTGATGACGTTGATGTAGAAGATATTGAAAAAGACTTTGTTCTATGGATGGTCTCATCTGAGACACTTGGACGTAATATCTTCTATGGAAATGAAATTGATTATGACACTACTGATTATGATGGAAATGAAAATTCCATTAGAGAAACTGCTCTTTGGACAAATCCAAATCTCTTTGCCGTTGATGGTAAAATCTATCGATTCCATGTGATTGGACTTGGTGATGAAATTCACGCATTCCATCTTCATGGACATAGATGGACTGAAGATATTCATGAAAAATCTAAAGCTGAAGATGTGATTGATGTAAAGGAAATTGTTCCATTACAACGCCATTCATTTATTGTCAAAGCTAGTGACAATGATGCTGCAGATACAACTCATGGAAGTTCGGAAGGATGGATGTACCATTGTCATGTAGGTGATCATATGAAACAAGGTATGAGTGGAATGATGACTGTATTGCCAAATGAAGGTAATTTCAGTGATGATCTTCCTGAAATTGGTGCAACATTCACTCTAAGTGATGAACCAGGATTGTGGATGAAAACATTAGATGCAGGTGCCTTGGATTATCTGGATGAAATATTGGATTCCTTGCCTCTGATTGATGTGGAAACACACAAGGGTACTGGTTATCCAATTTCATATCTTGGAAATGCTTTAGCAGCAATTGGTGGTGACACCAACTTTGCAAATTCTGAAGCAAGATCATTTGCTGTAATCTCGCCAGGTCAAACTGTTAACTTTGGAATGAAAGATTCGCAAACAAAACACACCATTACAACATTGGTTTATCCAACAGGTGCTACATTGTTAGGCGGAAATGGTATTCTTAATGCAGTTCCTGGATTGAGTCACTTTGATACTCAGTTAGGAATTAGGGGTTCTACACTATTAGTTGATAAGACTGGAGCACCAGCAGGTTTGGATGATCCTGGATTGTATGTATTTGTATGTAAAATACACCCATACATGTTCAGTGCAGTTATAGTTGATGATCCAAACACCAATCTGTACATTAACAATCCGGCTATTACAGAAGGTGGTGATCCTATTCCATTCCCATTGCTTGATCTAACAGAAAGCGGTGAACTTACTGCTTTAGTTAGGACTGGTAATGCTGGTGGATTTGGTGATGCTGGAACTACTTTCCCAACATCAGTTCCTGCAAATCATGATTTAGTGAAATCATTACTGACAACATTCTATGTAATCACTGATCCAAATAACTGGAGAGATTACAATGAATCAAATTGGACAGTAAATTTGCCTCCTGCATTAGTTACTACAAATAATGAAGAAGATGTATTTGCTTTGGCATTTGATACAACTACTACATTAAATGCAGCAACCGCATTGCAATTGACAAACTCTACTGGAAATGGACCTGCAGCTGAGGATGTTGAAGGACTTCAACTTGATTTGGTTATTCCAAATCCAACTGTTATTCCACCTGATGTATCTGGAATTGGTGATGTGTGGGTTAATACTCAATTTGAGAGAACCTTGAACAAAAATCATGATGGAACTCCATCCGATAAACCTGGAACCATTTCTATAGTTGAAACAAACACATGGACTATTGAGAGAAAGATTGCATTACCTGAAATCAACATGAATCATCCCCACAACATGTGGACTGATTCTGAACAAGAGGTAGTATATCAAACTCAATGGTTTGGAAATGAAATGGCAGTAATTGATGTTGAAAGCGGTGAATTAATCACAGAGGTATTCACAGGTCAATCTCCATCTCATGTCATGACTTCTCCAACAACTGACAAAATCTATGTTGCTGTAAATGGTGAAGAGACTGTAAATGAATTTGATCCTGAAACATTGGAGATGACAAGACAACTCTCCACAGGATTCCGTTCACATCCACACGGACATTGGATAAGCAGTGATGGACAATACATTGTCACTCCTGACTTTATTGGATTAAAAGCATCCATTTTGAATCTAAATTCAAATGATGCATATGGTTCAGACAAAGTTTTGTTTGGACCAATTGCAACAGGAATGAAAAGTGATGAGCCGATCTTCTATACTGCAGACTTCCTAGGTAACTCTATGACTGCTATTGATGCCTCAAATGGTGAGGTTGAAGGTCATATTGACTTCTTAGCTGCAGGTGCGGCCTTAGATGAGCCAAAATTACTTGGTTTGCCAATCCAAACACCAATCAGCCCAGACAACAAATGGATGGTTACTGCATTAACACTAGGCAGTTCAATTGCAGTAATTGATGTAACATCGACTCCTGGAACTATAGAGAAAATATTGCCTTGTGATCCGGGATGCCATGGTGTTCAATGGGGTGCAAAATCTGATGATGGTTACTATGCATATGTAACAAGCAAATTCTCCAACGTCATGACTGTTGTTGATCCTGAGGGTGATGACGGTCCGGAAATAGCAGGAAGAGTACTTCTTGAAGACCGAGACGCAGATTCTGATGATCGCATTATTGGATATGATGGATTTGGTGGACAAGGTGTTCTTGCAATTCCAAATGTCTATGACGGTTGGGTAGATAATCTCCCTTCATACTGGAAGTCTCAACTAACTCCGGCACAACAAAACCCATAGAAAGTATAACTTCAAAATTTTCTTTTTCTTTTTATTTTCTAATCTTTAGTGATACTACGAATGCGCATATGATAATTACAATTGCAAAATACATTACTGCAGTATAGTCAAATAGAAATGCAATACTTCCTGCAACAACGGGACCTACTACTGTTGCAATTGATAGAGTGGAACTAAATATTCCAGTTGATGTTGAACGTGGATTGTTATCCATGAGATGGAAATTTCCTCCAATGAACAAAAATGCCCATGTTGCTCCAACAAGTGACATGAATGGCATTGCCATCCACCAGTCTGTAACTATTGATAATCCAACAAACACAAATGTTGTAAATCCTATTCCAATCTGAAACTTTGTTACATTTGAGAGATGAATCTTACTTGCCATGATATTCATCAAAATAAAAGCAGTCAACGTGTTTGCAACATATACAATTGATACCTGATAAAGTTCAGCACCTAATTTTTCCATTAGCATTATTGGAAGAATTGTCCAAACTGCTGCTGCTCCAATATGTCTTAGTAATAGTGATGAGAAGAGAAACTTGTTTTTTAAAATTACATTTTTTGTAGTACCTGGTGTTAGCTCCTTTACTTGTTGTGGATTTGGGAGTTTGATTGTAAACAATAATCCAATAACAAATGAAGCAGCACTGATCAAAAAAATCAACCTCAAATCATTTGCAATTCCAGCAGCTGCAATTCCAGCAAGCCATCCTAATGCATGAAATGAAATTACAGTGGCTGCCCTCTTTTTGTCAATGTTTGCCTCATAGGTGTAGGCAATCATTGCAGGAATCATAATTCCACTGGCAACCCCTGCTGCAATTCTAACGAGAAAAAACATGCCAAGGTCATCTGCAAAATAATGTAATCCAAACGCTACTGCACAACCAATAAATCCAATTCTGATGAATTTGAGCCTGGTGCCCTTCTTGTCTGAGTGCCTTCCAAAATAAATTTCAGATAGAATCTGGGCAAAACTAAACGATGCTACTAACAGCCCAATTTCAAAAATAGAATCAGTTACACCTTTTGCAATAATAGGCATGAAAACAAAGATTATGGAAATTCCTGCATGTTGAAAAAATGTTGCACTACGAACAAAATTGTTTACTTGAGACTTTTGCATAAATATACAAAAATTACCTTTCACCTAATTTCAACATACGTATCAATCACACATCTCTCTGAGGTTTTTTCTGAAAAGAGTTAAACTGTCGTAGAACATTTTGAAATTTAATTGGCAGATAAAGAACCCTTTCTTGACGCAATGAAAAATAGAGTTTTACTATTTGATGGTGCAATGGGTACTGAAATTCAAAGATATGATCCTAAACCTGAAGATTTTCCAAATAATCAAGACGGCTTCAATGATGGTCTAATCATTACCCGCCCTGAATGGATTAAACAAATTCATAGAAATTATTTAGATGCTGGCGCTGATTGTATTGAAACTAATTCTTTTGGTTCAAATAAAATCAAACTTGATGAATATGGTTTTGGTGATCAAACAGTAGAGTTTAACAAAAAAATTGCTACACTTGCAGCAGAAGTATGCAAAGAGTATACTGACAAACCTCGATATGTGATTGGTTCTATGGGTCCTTCAGGATATCTTCCAAGCTCAAATGATCCTGATTTGGGCCAAAAACCTCTTGATGAAATTAGAGAGGCCTTTGAGTTGCAAGCTGAAGGATTGATCCTTGGAGGAGTTGATGCATTACTAATTGAAACTAGTCAAGATATTCTTGAAGTGAAATTAGTAATTGAGGCATGTCATAACGCTATTGAAAAAACTGGTAAAAAAGTCCCAATTATTGCAAACACTACTTTGGATCAATATGGAAAAATGTTACTTGGCACAAACATCCAAGCTGCATACACTACAGTATCTGATATGGGGATTGATGTGTTTGGATTGAATTGTTCTACTGGGCCAATTGAGATGACTCCAAGTGTTAGATGGCTGGATGAACAAAATGAACACAATGTTTTGGTTGTTCCAAATGCTGGCATGCCTGAAAATGATGGAGGTCAAGCTGTTTACAAAATGACTCCTGAAAAAATGGGTGCTGCTTTGGGTGATTTTCTTAATGAATTTAAAAAAGTTCGAATTATTGGAGGTTGTTGTGGGACAAATCCGGAACACATCAAAGCCTTAAGGAAAGTAATTGATGAAAAAGCCAACTCTATAGAGGGTTAAGTATTTACAAAAACAGATGTGATTTTATTATATTGACAGTTCCTAGAGTAAGTTCAGCATTAAAGGCAGTTGACCTAAAACAAGTTCCGCCACCTCTAATTATTGGCGAGAGAATTAACACTCAGGGTTCCCGTAAGGCAAAGAAACTAGTTCTTGCTGATGATTATGATGGGTTAGTGGATTTAGGTAGAATCCAAGTTGAAGATGGTGCTCATTGTCTTGATGTTTGTGTTGCAACGACAGAGCGTGCAGATGAACGTGAGTTTATGTTAAATTTGGTAAAGCGATTAAGCTTGGAAATTGACGCTCCGCTTGTAATTGACTCTACAGATCCTGAAGTTATTGAAGCATCTGTAACTCAAATCCCTGGAAGACCTATTATCAATTCCATAAATCTTGAAGGTGATGGAAGCAGATTTGAAAAGTTAGCTCCTATTATGGCAAAGTATGGTTTGCCTGCAATTGCATTGTGTATTGGTCCTGAAGGTATGGCAAAGACGCCCCAACAAAAAGTTGATACTGCTGAACTGCTTTATGAAACTGGAAAAAAATATGGATTAAAAATTGAACAATTTATTTTTGATGTTCTTACATTTACTTTGGCAACAGGAGAGGATGAATTTCTTGATGCAGGCAAAAACACTCTTGAGGGAATTAGATTAGTCAAAGAAAAATTTCCAGATTCTTTTACTACCTTGGGATTAAGTAACATTAGTTTTGGATTGGCCCCATATGCCAGAAAAATTCTAAATTCTGTATTTCTATATCATGCTGTAAAGGCTGGACTTGACACTGCAATTGTAAATGCAAAAGAGATTATTCCCTATGGTGAAATTGATGAGCGAGAAAAAAAACTTGCAGAAGATTTGATTTTTAATACACACCCAAATGCCTTGTCTGATCTGATTGCATACTTTGAAAATGCGGGACCTCAAAATGGTGCTGCCTCAAAGAAAGTGGATGTTGATCCTTTTTGGGCTGCTGGAAAACGTGCACATTTTAGAATTGTAAACAGACTCAAAGATGGAATTCAAAATGATGTTGTCTCTGCAATTGCCGAGAAATTGGGAAAAAATGATCTGATTCAAGAGACTGATGGTATTTTGTCTCTTAATGCAACACAAGAAATTACTCATGATGGTGCAATAAAGACTCTCAATGAGGATTTACTTCCTGCGATGAAAGAAGTTGGAGATAAATTTGGATCAGGCGAACTCATACTACCATTTGTCCTAAAATCTGCCGAATGTATGAAGGCTGCCGTGGGTGAACTTGAAAAATATTTAGTCAAAGAAGAGGGAACAAGTAAGGGGGTTCTTGTTTTAGGAACCGTTTACGGAGATGTACATGATATTGGCAAGAATCTCGTAAAGACCATTTTTCAAAATAACGGTTACACAGTACATGATTTGGGAAAACAGGTTCCGTTGCAAAAATTCCTTGAAAAAATTGATGAAACAAAACCTGATGCAGTGGGATTGTCTGCATTGTTGGTATCTACCTCAAAGCAAATGAAATTCTTTGTAGAACATGCAAGAAAAAACAATATGGACATTCCAATCCTTTGTGGTGGAGCTGCAATTAACAGCAATTACATTAACAGAATAGCAAAAGAAGATGGGATTTACGAACCTGGAGTATTTTACTGTAATACTATGTTTGAGGGTCTAAAGACAATGGATGTTTTGGTCTCTGATGACAAATCAAAACTCTTGTCTGATTGGAAAAAAAAATTAGAGAATTGGAAAGAAAAATCTAACACTGCAATAGATCCTGACACACTACCAAAAAGTGAGATTAAACCAGTAATTCCACCAACACCAAAAATTATTGGAGAGCCAATTCGATTAAAATTAGATCAAATCAATATGGATGAGGTTTGGACGATGATCGACAAAAAATCTCTCTTCAAATTATCTTGGGGGTTAAGGGGAAAAGCAGGTTCCGAGTCCGAAGAAGAACATGAACAACTATTAACAGAGTGGAAAATTCGAATTATTCGAGACAAACTTTTAGAGCCCGAAATTGTCTATGGATATTTTAAATGTCATAATAAAGATAGAAAATTACTGGTGGAGAATCCTGCAGGAGATGATGTGGAATTGGAATTTCCACGTTCAACAAAACCTGAACATCTTTGCCTAACTGATTATTTTGGAGATGACGATATTGTTGCATTTCAATCTGTAACTGTAGGGAACAAAGTGGCTCAAATAATTGAACAATGGAATAAAGAAGACAAGTATACAGATGCATACTATCTCCATGGTTTGGCAGTTGAAGTAGCTGAGGCCTTAGCTGAATGGGTTAATCGAAAAATTAAATCTGAATTGAATATAGAGAAAGGTGGCTTGAGATATAGTTGGGGATTTCCTAGCTGCCCTGATGTGTCCCAACATCATCTGGTATGGAAATTATTACAGCCTGAAAAATCTGGAATGACTCTAACTGAATCTGGTCAAATTATTCCAGAACAATCTACTGCTGCAATAGTTGTTCATCATCCTGATGCAAAATATTTTGTACTCTAATTGGAGTATTTTTCTAAAAATTCATTCAATCCTACAAAGTCACTAGGGGAAGTAAGTAACACGTCACCTGTAATTTCATGTGTTTTTTTCAACAATTCTTCAAACTCTTGACTGTATGAAGCTAAATCTAAATTCAAAAACTTTGCAGATTTTTCATTTTTTGGTGATGGATACAAAAGAATTGGAATAACTGAAAATCCATTAAGATTATCAGATAACTCTTGAACTTGCTTTATGTTCTGAATTACTTGTGTCATGAATCCTTTTGGTTTTGCATCTAATTTTTTTCCTATTTTTGAGAAATTAGGCTTGTTTGATATTGAAAGATACAAATCAATTTTTGAATCCACTCCTTGCTCCCTTAATCGTTTTACTGTTGAACTTGGAATTTGACCTGAATCTTTTTTTCCTGTTTGTGATGGGTCTCCCATCAAAACCAAAACTCCTGAAAATCCAATGGAAATACAATTATCTACAAATTCTGAAATTTCACTTTCACTTTTATCTCTGACTCTGAGACTAACGGTAATTGGTAAATCTGGAATTTCTTTTTTGATGATTTTTCCAGCTTCTATTGGTGAAACTCTTTGAAACCCTAATACATTTTCAGTTAGATGTATTGCATCACATTTCTTTGAAATAATTTTTATTTTTTCAATAAACTTTTGAATAGATTCATCCATATTCACATCGGGTAAAATTTTTGGTGGGTTGGCCTCGTACCTAATTGTCATATTTCCATTTCTTCCCTTCTGGGTTAAAACCTTTGAATACCAAAACCCATATGGAATAGTAGGAAAGAATCCAGATGCTCTTAGATGAATTAAAATCCCTCCTTACAACTCCGATTGATCCTTTGCTAGAGCATAGTGGCAAGTATCGTTTGGCATCCATACTTGTTATAATTTATGGAAATGAACCAATAGTTGTAATGACTGAAAAACCAAAAGATATGAAATTCCATGCTGGCGAGATTTCATTTCCTGGTGGAAAATTGGATTCTGATGATTCTGATTTATTAGAAACTGCATTGCGTGAAACCAGTGAGGAGATAGGACTGACAATTTCTAAAGATCAAGTAGTAGGACAGCTAGATCCTGTAATAACTCTGAATTCTGGTTTTTTGATTTTGCCCTTCATTGCCATAGTTGACAAAATTCCACCATTATCTGCTAATGCTGAAGTTGAAAAAATTTTTCATATTCCTTTAGAACCTTTTTTAAAAACCGAGGCAAAGGATCCTGATCCATCTCATAATCGTATTCAGGAGATGTATACTTTTGAATACGAAAATCAAGTTGTGTGGGGTGCTTCTGCCCGAATCCTAAAACAGATTCACAGTTGCGTAAAATCCTGAGATTCATTTAAAAAGAGCTCTTCGTGCCTGAAAATCTATGGCTGCACGTAAGTCCTCTCCAAGGAAAATCCGTCTACTCAAAAAGACTAGACAAACTTCAGCAGTACCTGCATGGATTATTCTCAAAACTAAAAGAAGTGTTAGAACTAATCCAAAGCGTAGAGCTTGGAGATCAACTGATGTGGAGGTAGGATAGATGTCTCAAGAATTAGAACGTGTTTATACAATTAATCTAGGTAAAGTGAAACTTTCACAATCTCAACATAGAGCTGTTAGAGCAATTAACATGATTAGAGAATTTGCTCAACATCACATGAAAGTTGAAACAATCAAAATTGAAGAAGAATTAGCACATGAAGTTTGGGCAAAAGGTGTTAGAAGTCCTCCAAGAAAAGTTAGAGTTAGAATGAGTAAAACCGAAGAAGGTTATGTTCTTGTTTCAAGATATGATGAAGATGCTGAATCTAAAGTTGTTCCTGAAAAAGAAACCAAAAAAGTTTCTGACAAAGTAGAAGAACCAGCTAAAGAAGAACCAGCTAAAGAAGAACCAGCTAAAGAAGCACCAAAGAAAGAAGAACCAGCTAAAGAAGCACCAAAGAAAGAAGAACCAGCTAAAGAAGCACCAAAGAAAGAAGAACCAGCTAAAGAAGCACCAAAGAAAGAAGAACCAGCTAAAGAAGCACCAAAGAAAGAAG
>JAILWG010000004.1 GCA_025699075.1 Candidatus Nitrosopumilus sp.
AGAAAGAAGAACCAGCTAAAGAAGCACCAAAGAAAGAAGAACCAGCTAAAGAAGCACCAAAGAAAGAAGAACCAGCTAAAGAAGCACCAAAGAAAGAAGAACCAGCTAAAGAAGCACCAAAGAAAGATTAATTCTTTTCAAAAAATTATAATTTTAAAAAATCAGTTTATTCTAATTGGTATAAATCCAACTCGCAATCAATACTGCAATCTGGTGTTGACCAATCAAGAGTATTTTCTTGTGGAATCATTCCTAATGGATCATAGTTGTCAAACTTTGTCATCCCTTGTATTGATGATAACATTACAACTTTGGAATCATCAGAGTTTGAACTCATATCGATTTGTGAATTACTTTCATTAACGATTCCTGCAGTAAGGTTTGTGATTGAATTAATTACTCCTACTGGAATATTACTACCTCCAACCACATACAACATTGAACGTTTAACTGAATTTGGTGGTGCATTTCCATATAGCATTTTTAGTGAATCTCTAAGGGAGTCTTCAATATTTTGTCCATTTTTGCTAGTGGATATGATGTTAGTCTCAGATGATATCTCTGATGTGCCTAGTGATTCTACCACGTGCATCATTGCAGAATTTGCAATTTCATAGCATGATTTAGGACTCAAATCTGGATTACTTTCTAACAATGAATCATTATCTAGCACCACTGTGCATTCTGAATTCTCTCTAACTCTTTTCAGGGATACTCCTGAATTGAAAATTCTGTCTTTTTCATATTTGAAAGGCATAATTGCAAATGAAATTAATCCTGCATCTGATTCTTTACACATCTCTGATACTACAGGAGCTATGGCTGAGCCTGCTTTGCCTGCTAAATTACTCATTAAGATAACTGTTGAATAGCCTGAAATCTTTGATTTGATTTCATCTTCCACTTTGTAAGTTGAGCCTCTGATTAGCTGAACAGATGGATTGACTACTGAATCTGTTGAAACATGTACAGATGGGATTTCTTGTGATAAATCGTTCTTATCGTTACTAATTACTAGGCAATCTGAATTTAGTGAATCTTTTGCCTGCATTGCTAATTTTGAGCCTACGCCTCCAATTCCTACGACTAAAATTGGTTCTTTAACTTGAAAACTCATTTCTGATCTTATTTTCTGATTTAGATAAAAAACCTTCTTACGTTTTTTTAATCAAATTTTAGATCGAAAAAAATTAGCTTGCGATCTTGCCAACCAGTCGTTTTACTGTTGCATCTGTGATTTCTACCATGTGCGATTGACCCAATTTTACATCGTCTTCTACAGCTATAGGCTTGTAGGCAAAGTTTCTACCTTTTATCCCTTCATCTGTCATCTCATCAAATAGGACTTTGCCTTTCCAACCGATCCATTTTTGATTGCTGTCCATAGACAATTTATTGATCTGCTCAAAAATTATCTTGGTTCTTCGTTTAACTTCAGATGCATCAATTTGGTCCCATTCCGCTGCCTCTGTTCCAGGTCTTGCGCTATACTTGGATAGGTTCACAACATCTGGTTTTGTTTCATCAAGCAATGTTATTGTTTTTTGAAATTCATCCTCTGTTTCTGAAGGAAACCCTACGATGATATCTGTAGAGATTGTAAATTTTTCAAATCTTTCTTTTATCTTGTTGACGATCTCTCTATAGGTTCCAGATGTATGCCCTCGTTTCATATCGTTTAGAACTTTGTCACTTCCGCTCTGTACTGGAATATGTAAAAATTTGAAAACTTTATCATTGTCATAAGAGTCGATTAGTTTTTCTTTAATTCTTGGCATGTACATTGGGTTCATCATTCCGACTCTAATCATAAAATCTTCTGGAATTTCTGAAACTGTATTTATCAGAGTTGGTAAGTCCGTTCCAATGTCAAATCCATAACATCCGTTATCTGTAGATGTAAGCCATACTTCCTTACATCCTTCCTTAATTTCGGTTTGAACTTGTCTGACGATATCTCCTAATCTGTAACTTGAGAGATCTCCTTTAGATAATTTGGTTTGGCAAAATGTACATTCACTCATACATCCGCTTGCAATCTCTACGATTCCCACTGATGGGTTGAGTCTGACTTTTGGAAGTCCAACTTTAGATAAATCTGAATCTTCCAATGCAATTTGTTTCTGACCTCCTAATGTTGTATTGATAACTTGGAGTGTTTTTCCTAATGAGTTTGGTCCTAGCAAACTTGCATTTTCTGAAAATTTTTCAACATTTTCTTTTTCTGCTTTTGGAAGGCAACCTGCTACGATTAGCGGTTTTGATTTTAATGAATTAATTCTATACATCATTTTGTTTGCAGTAGAATCTTTAACTGAACATGTTACTACAATGTTTAGATCAGACTCCTCAGAATTGTCAGTTAAAGTGTGGCCTCCATTTAGAATTAATCCTGAAATCATTTCAGAATCTGCAAAGCTTGCAGAACATCCGTAGGCTTCTACGAAAATCTTTGCCATGGCCTATCCGAATAGAGAATCAATCTCTTTGTTACTCATTAGTTTCTTTGAAACAACAAGTTCTCTGATAGTTTTTCCAGTTTTTAATGACTCTTTGAAAAGCTCTGCTGACTTTAGATATCCTATTTTTGGAGTTAGTAATGTGACAATTACTGGGCTATTTTCAATGTCTGCACGTAATTTGTCTTTGTTTGCCGTTAATCCGTCAATCAGATTTGCAGAAAATATCGGCAAGAAATTTTTCAGCATGTCCGTTGATTCTAACATGCATTTTAGCATTCCAGGCAACATTACATTTAGTTCAAACTGTCCTCCTTGTGCGGCATAGGAAACTGCTGTATCGTTTCCAATGATGTTGAAGCAAACCATATTCATGCATTCAGCTAAAGATGGATTTACTTTTCCTGGCATAATTGATGAGCCAGCATGCACTGCAGGAATTCCTAACTCTGCCAATCCTGCAATTGGACCTGATGCCATAAGTCTAATGTCATTTGCGATTTTTCCTATCTCTAATGCCAAGTTTCGTAAAGCACTAGACAAATTTGCAACTGCAAATTTACTTTGTAAACTATGTTGCATATCTTTTTCAGGCTTTAGTGGTAATTTTGAAATCTTTCCAAGTTCTGATATTGCTATTTTTCTGTAACCCTTTGGTGTGTTAGCTCCTGTACCAACAGCTGTACCTCCTAGCGCAACATATTGTAATTCCTTTTGTGCATCAATGATTTCTTTTCTTGCTTTGGTAATTGATGTAGCATATGCTTCAAATTCACTACCTAGTGTTACTGGCAATGCATCCATGAGATGGGTTCTCCCGATTTTCTTAAATGATGAAAACTGTTTTGCTTTTTTGGATAATGATTTTATTAAAATATCGATGGCCGGAATTGTCTCTTTTAGATTCATCAAAATTGCAACATGCATTGCGGTTGGATAAGTATCATTACTTGATTGCGACATGTTGACATGGTCATTTGGATGTAGGTGTTCGTACTGCCCCTTCTTTTTATGAAGTACTTCTAATGCTACATTGGAAATGACTTCGTTGGAATTCATATTAAATGCGGTACCTGCTCCTGAATTTATCATGTCGACCACAAACTGATCCACATATTTTCCAGACAATATTTTGTCACATGCTGAAACTATTGCCTTACCTCGTTTTGCATCAATTGCCTTTGTTTTCATGTTTGCAACTGCTGCAGAACGTTTTATCATTACAAATGACTTTATCAGATTTTCGTGACTTTTGTGTCCTGTTACGTGATATTGATTAATTGCTCTTCCTGTAAATGCTCCATAATATGCGTCTGCTGGGATTTTGACTTTGCCTAGTGAATCTTGATCTAATCTGAATTTCATGCTGACTTTATTGAATTTTTACCCATTATTCATTGTTTTTCAGATATTTTGAAAAAAGTCCTGATCAATAATGGGAATTATTATATAGGAATCGCAAGCCCGTTGCATTATGAATAAGCGTGTTAGTATGCTCTTCACAATTGCAGCAGTAGCTGTAATGGGAGCAACCTTATTCGGAAGCACATACACACAAACCCAGATTGCTGGTCAATCACTCGACATGAACAAAATGGATGTCAGTGTAATGGACCAAATTAAGCAAATGGGCGGTTTACAGCTTGTAATGCCTCAAGCATTCGCAGAAACTGATTGTGGTGCACTTGAAAGCTCTGGTAGAACCGTAGTTGAGTTTAACTTGACCGGTGAGAGTGTCGAACTTCCAATTATGGGAGGAAAAACCTACAACGCCATGACTTTTAGTGGAACAGTCCCAGGACCAACCCTTAGAGTTACACAAGGTGATGTTGTAAAAATGACATTAGTAATTCCAGACGATGAAGTTACTGGACACGGTAACGACATGCATGCATCACAAATGTCAGCAGGAAACTTTGAATCAGTTAACCCTGGTGAAACAAGTCAGTACTGTTACATTGCTGAATCCGCAGGTATTTTCAAATACCATTGTTCTGGTGTCAAACTAATTGGTATGGACCAACATGTACTTTCCGGCATGTACGGAATTGCAATCGTTGATCCAGCTAATGGATACAAGAAATTAATGGTTGAGAAAACCAGTGGAAGCGGTGAACTTGACAGAAAATTCTATGATGCAGATGCATTAGAGTTCCAACTCCAATACAATCAATTGTACCTAACACCTGAAGGTAACTATGATGCAGGAGCAATGTTCCAACATCATAATACTGCAACAGTTGTTAATGGAATGCAATTCGGTTATGTACCAAACATGGCTCACAACTTACTCGTCAATGGCGATGTAAACAAGAACATCTTTGTCGCACAACCATGGAATGGACTTGAACACAAGCAATACCAATCACAACTCTTGTTTGTTGAAAATGATCAACACGTGAGACTCTTTATTGAAAACCAAGGTAACGAACCAGTTTTCTTCCACATTGTTGGAGAAATTTTGGATAGAGTTGTCCAAGGCAATAGAGTACAATCCGCAGCAACTGAAACATGGTTACTCGGTGGCTCACAAGGAATGATTGTTGATTTGGTCTTTGATGAACCAGGTGCATATGCAGCAGTAAACCATGATTATGCAGCAATTTACACTGGCGCAGCTACAGTATTTGTAGCAGGTGACCCATTCGGCTTGAACCCAGTTCTAGTTGAGAAAGGAGTTATCCCAGCACCAGTAGCATCTTATGCATATGCTTTAGGCAATCCAAGTGATGCTGTCCCACCAATGGGAATGAACAGTATTGCTCATCCTGCACTAAACATTCACGGTTTATACACTGATGAAGTAGCTTCTGAAATGCAAGCAAGTGGCGATTATGTCGCATTATGGGAAGTAATTCCTGTAGTAGCAGAAATCCTTACTTCTTGATCTTTTAACATCTTTTTTTCTTTTTATTTTCTTAATGAATTATATTCCGTTGTTCGTTTTCTTCACTTATGGGATTTGACGACTCTGTACTAATTTGTGATGAAGTAGATCCTATACTAAATAAGATTTTGATTGATAATGGTCTAAAAGTTTCATATGAACCTGAAATAACACCTGAACAAATTCTTGAAAAGATTTCAACTTTTAATATTGTAATTGTTCGAAGCAGAACCACAATTACAAAAGAAATGATTGACAAAGCTGACAACTGTAAGATTATTGCAAGAGTTGGAGTTGGATTAGATAATGTTGATCAAGAAGCAGCTAAAGCAAAAGATATTCGTGTGATTAATGCCGTTGAAGGGGCAATGAATGCAGTGGCTGAATTAGTTTTAGGATTAATGCTCTCTCTTGCAAGACAAACTGCAAGGGGTGATAGAGCAATCAGAAATAAACAATGGCTCAAAAAAGAACTCAAGGGAACAGAGCTTAGAGGAAAATACTTGGGAATTATTGGTTTAGGGAATATTGGAAAAAGATTGGGAAGACTTGCTCGTGCATTAAACATGAACATTATTGGTTACGATGTAGTTCCAATCGATGAGGAATTTGCCAAAGAGGTGGGATTGATGAAAGCTGATCTAAATACTCTATTACAAAGCTCTGATTATATTTCAATTCATGTACCACTTTTAGATTCTACATACCATCTTCTTGATGCTGAGAAAATGTCTACTATGAAAAAGACTGCAAAAATAATCAATACTTCTAGAGGTGGCGTAGTTGATGAAGAAGCCCTTTACAATGCAATCAAAAATGGCACATTGGGTGGTGCGGCATTAGATGTCTTTGAAAAAGAACCTGCCATTGGAACAAAATTGGCTGAATTAGACAATGTCATATTGACTCCTCATATTGGGGCTCAAACAAAAGAGGCTCAATCATTGGCTGCAAATGTGATTGCTGAGAAGATTATTCAAATTCTGCGTGGCGTAATTTAGAATAATTTCTGCCTGAACTTTAAAAATAACCAAAAAAGCTTGACTTTTACGTGATTTATTATCGTCTCTTCATTTTTAACGTCTGTTTGGAGGTCTAAAATTACACATGAATAATTTCACAGTGAAGGAGCTTTACTCGGAAAAACACGTACAACTACCTAGTGTTAGTTCTTTATTGAAAATTTCTCTTGGATTAATCTTGTTTACTATGATTTCAACTGTGTTGGTATATGCAGAAATAATGACCGTTGATGTTGATGGTACTTCATATGATATTGAATATGATGCAACTGGAATGACTGTTTCTGGATTTGAAGTGGATACAGAAGCAGGTTCTTTGATTCTATTTGTTGATGTAACTGGCTCTCCTGGAATTTTGAATATTCAACTTGAGCGTTCATTTTTTGATTCTCAATTTGAGGATATAGATGAGGATTTCTTTGTTTTAGCAGACTTGGATGATGCAAAATTTGAGGAAACTGAAACTACAACTACCAGTAGAACTTTAAGAATTGAGTTACCTTCAGGAACTGAAGATGTAGAAATTATTGGTTATTCCTTTAACAATGCTGTATCTGAAGTTGAAACACCAGTTGAAGAAACCCCTGTAGATGAAACACCAGTTGAAGAAACCCCTGTAGATGAAACACCAGTTGAAGAAACCCCTGTAGATAAAACACCCGTTGAAAAAACTCCTACAGACACCACTCCTAAAACTCAATGTGGTCCTGGAACTATTCTAAAAGATGGTGCATGTGTCTTAGATAAACGATGTGGTCCTGGAACTATTCTAAAAGATGGTACATGTGTTCTTGATTCAACTCCTCAACCATCAAGTTCTTCTGTTAAAGGGATGGGCAAAGATCTCTTAATGGGATTTGTAATAGCCTTTGTGGGTGCTGGAATTGTTGGAATTGTATTTGGAATAATTGCCAAAGCCAGCAAGAGTAACTAATCACAAGTCAAATCTTCTGAATTCATTAACTTGTCAAAATCAAATCCTGTCATCTGAGTAGTGGATGAATATGGAATTATTCCTAAAATTGGCATGTCTGCACCTACTACAACAATTAACTTGTTAGGATCTAATCTGATGTCTCCTCCATCAAACTCAAAATCCAATGCCATGAAAATGTGCTGAGATGAAGATAGTTCTTCAGATGAAAATACTCCTTCTTTTACCGTTGATGACAAAGGGTTTACAGTTGTAGGGTCAATTGAAAATGATCCCATATGCTTTTCATCATAATAAGTTGCAATTTCAAATTTCTTAAAACTTATCCAAAATGGCATTGGATTGCACAGTTCTACATCTCCATGATTGGACATTGTAAAAAAACTAAATTTTCCTGGATTATCCCATCTGTACTCTAATTGCTGCATCCCAAAAATACTCAATCCTGAAAAAGCAAATGGTGTGACAATCACAATTATTGCAACAATGGTGATGATTGAATGTTTATTCATATTTCATTTTCAATTTCCGATTGAAATCCTATGATGTTTCTTTCAAGCAAATTATTCATTGCATTAGAAAAATCCTTATCTGAAATTATGCCTTCTATCCACCAGTATCCAATATTTTTTACCCATTCTGGAATGTCTACATCATAAACATTTGTCTCATTGATTTCAAATGGAATGTTTACTAATTTCACATCTACATATTTTTGAATCGCATCTAAAAGAAATCCATCTGAAATATTTCCTGAAAGCCAGTTGGCCATAATTGGTTTGATTAATCCTGGAATGCAAATAGAATCAGATTCTATTAACTCAAACTCTGCAGTAGTGGTTGCACCTGAATATTGAACGTCAATCAAATACTTTCCCAATGGAAATATCTCTGCTTCAAATGGAATTAATGATGGAATTGGATTTTGTAATTCAGTAATTGCTATTGGAATTGCACTACTGCCTTTTCCAGATTCATCACTAATGTGAATAATAGCGAGATCTCCTGTAACTTCAGAGACCTCGATAGTATAGAATAATTTTTCACAATAAGTGTATGTGGTTTTTTCCATGATTACTGAAACTGATGGTTCAGCATGAATTTGTGGTATGGACACCATTAGTCCAATTACAAAAATTATCAATAATGCTGCAATCTTCATCCTCTCTTCAAACTCTTAATCTTCAATAAAAATCTCAAAGCAATACTGAGGAATCTTTTTTAATAACTTGAACATATTTCAAATATCGAGTTTTCTGCGGGAGCAAAATCTTTGGGTGTGTGGCTTGTGAAACCCCACTCAAGGAAATTTTAACAGTTCAACATTCTTGCCATCTGCCAACATCGTTCCAATTGTAATTTAATTACATTTTGTCATATTTGTGACAAGATTAAAATATTATTTTGAATATTTTCTCATTGATGAAACAAGAATCTGTTTTGGATGTGAGTTCTTTTCAGGCAAGACCTAGAGAAGAAAGACAAGTCACCTACTTTTGCAGATTGTGTAGGAATTATGGGATAAAAACTAGAAAAGCACACCTACAAAACTATCATAATGCTTCACGTGATACTGTAACTAAACGAAGTAACGGTGATTTGGTAAATACTATCTTTATACAATCAAAATCTATGAGCATTTGAGTTATTAATGGGATTTCCATCAATCTCGATATGCCTAGTTATCAAGATCAGACTTGGATACGACTCTGGAAAGAGAATTCCCCTGATATACGTGAGCGTGTAGTTGGATGGCGTAAGCAAAATGCAGTTACTCGTATTGATAAGCCTAGCAGATTACAAAGAGCTAGAAGATTAGGCTACAAAGCAAAACAAGGAATTATTGTTGTTAGAATGAGAGTCGGTACAGGTGGTATGCGAAAACAAAGACCAACTGGTGGTAGAAGACCAAAACATCTTGGTGTTACTCGAATCAAAGCAGATGATGATATGAAAACTGTCGCAGATAGAAGAGTTCAACAAAGATATCCTAACATGAAAGTTTTGGGTTCTTACTTTGTCTACAAAGACGGAAAACATTATTGGTTTGAAGTTATTTTGGCAGATCCAGACCATCCTCGAGTTATTCAAGATAAAGAATTAACAAAAAGAATTCCTAGAACTGCATAAATTGAAAACAATATTTCTAATATCTATTGCATTGCTTTTCGTAATTACTCCAGCTTATGGTGGTTTACTTTCTGATGCAACAGGTTTGGTAAATCGATTAGATGTTCAAACTGGTGGTTATTCTTTTGAAGTAGAAACAGTTTCAAATTTTGATATTCTTAATTTTGAATTTGATAAAGATGAGAAAAAACTTACTATTCACATTACTAGTGGTTTGAAAAATAATTTAGGTGAAGTAATAATTCCACAAAGTCTTTTGGGTGGAAATCTGACCTTTTACCTCAATGATGAAGAATATTTTCCTCAGGTAAACTCAAATGAAAAAATATCTTTTATCACGTTAAATTTTACTGGTTCTGGAGATAACAAATTGGATATATTTGGAACCACCTATCTTGAAGGCCTTACTGAGAAAACTGAAATTGAAATCACTCAACCAAAACTTGCCTCTGTTAATGATTATGACTATGGTCTAATTTACATGATAATTGTTGTTGTCTTGATTATTTGTGGCATTGTAGGAGTAATAATTTTTACAGTCAAACAAAGAAGAAAATAAAAATACACAAAAACTCTTCTTTTCTATAATTCATGGATAATGCAAAAATTGCTCTTGTAAGTGGATTTGTTATTGTAGTTGTGTTATCTGTAGCCCTTGTCTTGATAAGGTGATTTAGTCCTCTTTGAGCAGTTTTTCAATTATTGCCTCAGCATGACCTGATTGTCCAAATGAGACATCTCTGAGAATTCCTTTTCTATCTACTATTATCATTGAAGGTGTGCCTTGCAATGCAAATTTTTCAAAAGTTTCAGCAGAATATTCCTTAGATTTCATGTAACTTTTCACTCTTTCAATAATTTGATTTTTGTATTCTTCTGGTTGGGAATCAAAATCTGGAATTTGTGGATAAATGAATTCCATAATTTTTTCTTGGCTGATCTCTCCTGATGTTTTTGTAAGTTTATCCATTCCTAATGGAAATGGGATTTTGTATGATAGTTTGTTACCTTCTTTTAGTTGGCCATACGATGATAGTGCATCTTTAGTTTCTCCGATGACTTCGCCTGTCTCTGCAAGCATTTTCAAATTTTCTAATGTATTTTTATCAAAATCTTCAAAAGCTGTGGCAAGACCCAAAACTCGAACTCCCTCGTCTTTGTATTTGTTATAGATGTTGATTGCTTCAGGAATTGCGTGCATAAAACATCCTGGGCAATTAACTTGAAAGACTTCTAGTACTACGATGTGATCTTTTTCTTGGTCGAAATTTGTTGGAGCTCCTTGTACCCATTCTGACACTCCAAAGTTAGGTGCTTTTTCGCCTATTTTCACACTCATGGTGTTTTATTGAATTTTTTCCATTAAATACATAACTCATGGTATTTTTGATTTTTCTTAAGTAACCTAATATATGACTCAGAAAGTTCTAAAACAAAATGCAGGCAGTAACCGATGAACGATTAGCACTTTTTGCGGAAATGGAATCAAAGTATGAGCAAAAAGACACTGAATATTTTGTCTCTCTTTTAGATCATCCTGACTATGTTGTTAGAACAAGAGTAGCTTGTATCTTGGTTGATTTTGGTGGTGAAGATAAGGTTCCATATATTGCCAAAGTCTTAAAAAATGATGAAAATGAATTGGTTCGACATGAGGCCGCATTTGCATTGGGACAAATGAGTTATTCTAGTGCAATCCCTCCACTAACTGATGCAACCTTACATGATCCCAGTATGTTTGTACGTCATGAAGCTGCAATTGCTTTGGGAGTTGTTGGATCTAAAGATGCTAAAGCAGCTCTGCAAAAAGCATTAGAGGATCCTGAAGAACCTGTGGTTGAATCTGCAGTTGTTGCCTTGTCTAACATTGAATTTATGGAAAAGTTAAGTAAGAATGAAGCATTTGCAAAGTTGACAGGTGGATGAGATGAATTTTTCTTATGGCGTTATTGGTGTAGTTGGAATTTTAGCTGCAATATCTATTGGATTCATAGCTATGGATCCTACTGATATAATTGAACCAAGAACTGTTGAAGAAAAACCAACTGCTTGTACTATGCAATGGGATCCAATGTGTGGCGTTGATGGAAAAACATATGGAAATATGTGCATGCTAAAAGCTGCTGGCGTTGAACTAGCTCATAGATTTGAATGTGGTGTAGATGACCCTAAAGTAATACCACGAGTTGAGGTAGTAGTTACCGAAGTTCCAGTAACTCCAAAGCCACTACCAGTATCTGCAGTTGAAGGACAAGTCTTAGAGATTGAATCAGAATTTATCGGAGATGACGGTTCCATTGTAAATCATGTCTATTACACTATATCTGCAATGCAAGATGGAAATGAGATCTTGTACGAGGAATCACACAGACACACCACAACTGATGATGCTGGAAATCCAATTGAGGTATTCCCAGTACACACCACAACTGTACTTGGTGCATCTGATGTGACAGTCAAAATCCTAGTTACCGGATTGGGACATGGTGAAAATGTTGCAACCCCAATTACAACTGAATACCAAATGACAGTTACTCCAGAAGCAATGCAAGCAGAGGCAGAAGAAATTCCAGTTGAAACTTCCTCAATGCCTGTTGCACCTGGAATTCATACAGTAAACATCGCCGAAGGCTCTGGCACACCCGGCTGTGAAGAAACAAACGAATGTTACTTGCCTTACTCAATTACCATTTTTACAGGTGACACTGTCAAATGGGAAAATCCTGATTCAGCAGCACATACGGTAACTAGTGGAAATATTTCCGATGGACATGATGGAGTATTTGATTCTGGTTTGTTTATGTCTGGTGGAACTTTTGAATTTACATTTGATGATGCAGGAACCTATGATTATTTCTGTATGGTTCACCCTTGGATGATTGGTAAAATTATTGTCAATGATGTTGAAGAAATGGTTGTAATCGAAGAACCTGAACCTGAACCCACAGTATTACCTACAACAATTGTTTCAGTACCAGTAGGTTCAGCTGTTCCAGGATGTGAAGAAACAAACGAATGTTACTTACCTTATCAAGTGACCATATCTTCAGGATCTTCTGTCTCTTGGATTAATGATGATTCAGCAGCACATACTGTAACTAGTGGAACCGTTACCGCTGGAGTAACTGGAGTATTTGATTCTGGTTTGTTTATGTCTGGTGGAACTTTTGAATTTACATTTGATGATGCAGGAACCTATGATTATTTCTGCATGGTTCACCCTTGGATGATTGGAAAAGTAACAGTAAATTAAAATTCCTTTAACTGATTTTATAATGAAATTAATTTCCAATCATTTTGACCACATTTGCATTTTTTTTGATATGCGTTGATGTAATCCATATATTCTAAATCTGTACAAGGCCCTTGATCTGGGATATTGATTTTAAATTTACACTTTCTGCATATTGCAATAAAATCATTCAACACTTTTCAAAGTACTATATCTGTAAAAAACTAAACTGTCTAGATGTATTTTGAATCTGAAAATTTATTTCACGGAACCAAAAATTTCTTTTGTAATTTTTACTTCGATACTGTGGTCTACCATGGGCTTATTATATGATAAATCATTTGGAAAAGAATTTAATAAATTATGAATCACTTTTGACGATAGCTCCCTTAATTCCGGAATCCATTTTTTGATGTATGTGCAATCTGGATCAAATCTCTTTTGTTGTAACCATGGATTGAATATTCTAAACCATGGTTGGGCATCGCAGCCAGTTGATGCTGCCCATTGCCAATTTCCAATATTGACACAAGGATCATAATCTATCAATTTTGTTGCAAAATATCTCTCTCCAAGTCTCCAGTCTATGTGTAAATCTTTAGTCAAAAATGATGCCACAATCATTCTTACCCTATTGTGCATAAATCCAGTTTCATTAAGTTCCCGCATTCCTGCATCAACAATAGGAAATCCAGTTTTACCATTGCACCATTTCGAAAATTTTTCCTTGCTTTTACTCCATGGTATTTTCTGAAATTTTTTATTATATTCTTTTGAAAAACTATGTGGATAATGATACATTAGATATGTAAAGAAATCCCTCCAATGAAGTTCTGAAATAATGGTGTGGGTAGGACCTAATTCCTTAACACATTTTTCATAAATTTCTCTGATTGAAAATGTGCCAAATTTGTTATGTGCTGATAATAATGACGTACCATTTTTTGAAGGAATATTTCTCTCTTCATCATAATTTTTGAGATTTTTTAGGTTTTCCATTAATGGTATTGCTGATTTTCGTCCTCCTCTTCGTTGAGAAGGCTTGTCTTTATCCAAAGACTCAGAAAATTTTGTAATTGGAACTTCATTTTCAATTTTTTGATCTGATAGATTAGAAAAATGAAATTTTTGTGGCTTTCTGATGGGCAATTCTCGCGCTTTGGAGAAATATGCAGAAAATACTTTGTAGGGTTCACCTAGACCTGTTTTTAGTAATTCGATATCATGTAATAACAAATCATCTGCTGATATGAAATCAATTTTATTTTTTTTACAAATTATTTGAATTTCATCATCACGCTTTCTACTAAAAGGTGTATAGTCTGTATTTAAAAAAATGGCATCAATCTTTTCTTTTTTTATTATTTCTGAAATTATTTTGTCTCTATTTCCTGAGAATATGTGGAGATGAGATTGATGAGTTTTGAGTTGACCGTCAAGATCAAGAAGACAATCATTAAGAAATTGTAATCTGAACGGACTAAATTTTGGATGGGATTTTGCAAGTAATTTTGAATCCAGAATAAAACAAGGTAATACATCTACAGAGTTTCTTGATGCGTTAATCAAGCCTGTGTTGTCTTCTATTCGAAGATCTCGTCGAAACAAAAATAGTGATTTTTGATATTTCATCATTTGATTTTAGCCTCAGTCAAAAATTACGTTCCATGTTGATGATAATGCTTTCATGATTAATTCTTTTTATTGATTAAAAACAAAATTAAAAATCAAATTGGCGGTAATTTATTTTTGAGACTTGATAAAATCTACGATGGATAAAATTTTACCCATATCTGCAAGATGACCATAGCTCTTCTTTTTACTAATTGCTGATTTTAATGGTTCATTGCTTACGCTACAAAATAACATTTTTCCATTATCTAGAGGAACTGTAATCCTCTTAATTTTTTCATAGGATGCAACAGTGTATAATCCTGAACCTAGATATTTCTTGAATCCTGAATTTTCTTTCCAAGCATGAAGTGCTCTCAAAATAGTTTGTTTAGTTTCACTTACTGGAACAATATTTTTCAATCCTGTTCTTTGACTGTTCCACAAAATATTGCCATTTTCATCAGTTACTGCTGCAAACCTGACAGTTTCATCAAAATCCATAATCATATCAAGAAGCTTTTCGTATTTGTCCACAATTCATATAATTCATTTCTGTTAATAAATATTCCAAATCATTTTACTAGTGTTAAAATCAGTTCAAATTAATTTTGTAATTGAGAATTTATTAAAATTCTACTCGAATGTATTTACAAAATCAACAATGGATAATATTTTTCCCATTTCCACCATTTTTCCATAGCTTTTCTTTTTTGTATTTTTCATGGGTGTGTTATCTACACTCAAAAACAATAGATGAAATGCATCAAGTGGGAGTGTTACTCTCTTGGTTTTCTCAAAAGATGTGATGTGGTAAAGTGGGGCTCCAAGTGCGATACGATCTGCTGCCTTGCATCTGTCAACCCAATCCTCAGATTCACGTTTTAGAGCCTTTTTGGTTTCGGCAATTGGGACTTGTAAATTAGTGGTATTCCTTTTAGAATTCCACAAAATGTCTCCTGAAGTATTACTAATTATGGCTAGTCTGATTGATTCATCATAATCCATTAACATGTTGAGAACTTTTTCGTATCGTCCCATGGATATGATGAGATTTTAGAGAATAAAAACAATTTGTTGAAATCTTAATCCCCTCCAATTGAAAGATTAACTTATATCTTATTTTGAACTGTTACTCATTATGCTGGGAAAATATGCAGGTTTTGTTGGCGAGGTTTGGCAAGATTTTCCACAGCTTGCAGAGTGGCATGATGATGATCCTTCCCTCTTATCGATGTGGAGTTTAGATAAATTCATCGAAGCCGGCTATCATAATTTCCATGCAGAAAGAAAGCAATTATTCCATATCAGCAAATTGATTGAGAATTATGCTAAAGATAATGGTCAGCCACTACTTGCCACTTTTGAAAAAATTGCACGATACAAATTTGTTGAAAAAAGATATCAGGAAATGATTGAAAAAATTCCGAAAATTACTGTTGTTGCAGATTATGGTAATACAAAAATTGACACTCCTCCAAAAATCAACGTGATAAATTGTAAGGATACTCCTTTAATTGATGTGTGGAGTGTTATAACTAGAGGACCATATGGGCCATTTGGTTTAATAGCTGAAGAATATGAAAGCGGAAAATTTAGGGGATTTTTCACACTGAATCCAAATGTATGTAGACATGCTGTTAACAAGATGAGCAAAATTCTGGGAACAAAATTTACATTACAGTAATCTTTCTGTCCTTCTTACTTTTAAAAAATGCATTTCTAAAAATGATTAATTTTTTTAAAAATATGTTTGACAATCAAAATCATTATTAAAAAACAATTTGTGATCTTAAATTTTGATTTATGATGTTGATTGCCTTTTGAATTACCTGTGGGCTGATTGAGAAGAATCCTGAAAACTGACCATCTCCCATTTCTTCTGCAACTAATCCAAATGGACCGTTAGGGCCTTTGGTGACAACTATCCACATGTCTGAAATGTTTGTTCCATCACAGCTAATCACTTCAGCACCTTTTGGTGGTTGAGGTTGCAAAAACGGATTGTTGAAGTTTCCAATAATCCATGCCTTTGGAATTTTCTTAAGAATCTCTACGTATCTATCTTCAACATATTTGAATCTCTTTTCTGTTTCAAACGTTGCAAGCAGTGGTGCATTATGCTTTACTGCATAATTTTCAATTAAGATACTGATTCTGTATAATTCCTTTCTTGATGTAGTATAACGCACATGTCCTGCGTCCATCCATTCTTCTAATGTCCAAAGTATGTTATGATCAGTGACATCTGTTGGTTTTGCATCTGCTAATGCAGGAAAGTCACTGTAAATTTCTGCCAAAAAACTGTTGTAACTTTGACTCATGATAGAACATCTATGTCATGATACTTAAACTAGTGATAAATCTAATTTCTAGTGCTAATTTAATGTCTTAATTAAGCAATGTCACCTTACTGCCTTGCTCGGTTGATTCAAATCTGTAAATTTGTTCGACTGTTGAATCTTCAAAGATTTCAGCATCGTGTGTGATTATTATAAATTGCATTGGTGTATCTGAATTTGAAATGTTTGATAATTGAGATAGTACTCCTACTAGTGACTTTTTTCTCTCAGAATCAAGATGAGTTGTAGGCTCATCAAGAATCATTAAGTTGAGATTTGATGCTCCAAGTAGACTGGCCATACCTAATCTTAAAGCCAATGCTACGCTGACTTTTTCCCCACCACTTAGGGATTCCAAATCCAATTCTTCTGTTTTTGAATTACAAATTATTGAAATGTCTCTGGCTTTTTCTGTAAGCTGGATTCTCTGAATTTTTGTGTTAAGCAAAGCAAGATACTCCGACGCTTTGGCTGAAATTGCATTTAATGCCCATGATCTTAAACTTGTAGCAACAGGCCCATCTCTACTGAAAATATTATTTTGAATATCATCAAGATTTATGACATATTCTTTAACAATAGTTAATTCTGAAATTGCATTTTCAATAATTTTGATTTGTTCGTTACCTTTGGATATTTTTTCTGAAATTGCTCCTATTTGTTGATCAATTTCTGACAGTTCTGTCTGTTTTTGATTGACTGTTTTCTTTAGATCTAAAAATTCTTGCTCGTCAAATCCTTTTGTCTCTGATTCTAATTTTGAAATGTGTTCAAAAATTACTTTTGCGTGAGAATCTATCTGTGATATCTCAAGTAAATTGACATTGCTGATTGTAGGAATTTTCTCTATGTTTTGTTTTTTGATTTTTACATATTCTTCAATTTTGCTCAATTCTTCTTTTGAATTAACAGAGTGTGCTCTAAGTGTAGCTTCGGCGTCTCTTGCAGATTGTAGTTTTACAGTAAATTCTTTTCTTTTTTCATTGTACATTTGTTGTTCTTTTTCTTTTGAAGCAATTTGCTCTTGCAGAGACTCCAATTCTTCTTTGAGATGCTCTTCTTGAAATAATGGATTCAGTTTTTCTACATTTGAATCGCACACTGGACATTTGTTATCTTTTAACTGGAGTTTTGATGCCAGAATTCTTTTTTCTTTAAGTGATGCTGTTTGATTTTTCATTTCTTGGATTTTATTTAATGTGTCTTCAACTGCTTCCTCTACTTTTTGAATCTTGGACTCTAAATTCTCCTTTAGACTCGCAGACTCAAAACATCCCTCACAATCACGAATTTTACGCTCATTTACGCTAATTTCTCGTTGAATTTCATGAATTGCCTCCTTGGCATACTCTATGAGTTCTCTTTTTCTTGATTCTATCTGATTAATTTTATCTATTTTTGGGGTTTCAATTTCTACTCTTTTTCTTAATTCATCTACTTCTTTTTTTAATTTTTCTTGATTTGATTGTAATTGATTTTTTCTTGGTGTGGCTTCTTCAATTTCCTTTTGATGTTTTTCTAACTCTCTTGATAAAATTTCGATATGTGTATCATCATAACCAATTTTATCTCTTATATTTTGACGAAATTCTTTGTTAACTGTTTTCATGGATTCAGAAGCTACATCAAGCTTATCGATTCCTATTATTGCATTAAGCAATTCTTTGAATTCTTTTGGTTTTGCATTGATAATTGCATTTAGTTCTCCTTGTTGAACAATGGATGCTACTTTTAATTTCTCAAAATCAAGGCCTATCCTCTTTTCAATTTCTTCTGTCATTGATTCCCCAAATTGTTTTCTCTCACCTGCTGCTATCTCGATTCTTTCATCTTCTATGATTTCTGAGAATTTTGCAGAAAGAGTTCCTTTACTGTCTATTTTTCTTACAGCTTCGTAATTTTTCCCATTCACTGAAAAGTTAACTTTTGCAAAACCTTGATTGGCACCACGTTTGATTAAACCCTTACTGGATTTTCTTGTATGTTTTCCAAATAATGCAAATGTGATTGCGTCAATAATACTTGATTTTCCAGCACCGTTATGTCCTACAAAAACTGTGACCCCGTTATCAAAATCTAACTTGGTATCTGAATGTGCTAAAAAGTCTCCTAATTCAATTGATGTAATCATTACATTTTCTCCTTTTTGAATTTCTCAAAATTTTCAATAATTATTTCTGAGGCTTCTTTAATTCCTCCTGATGATAAGACTGGAAGAAGTTCTTTGATAGCAAAACTAGCAGCTTGTTCTGAGCCTAATGCGTCTACTGATAATTTGAACATCTCGTCGTCAATTACATTTGGTCTGTCTAAAAACACTGAAGAATCTGAAATCTGCTTTGTACTGATCCTCCAAAAACATCTCAGAACCAGAGAATTTAGTCTTGCAATTTGTGCCTGAATATGATCTGTTTCTATGTTTTCACCTTGAATTTTTATTTCAACTATTGGTTTTTTTCCATCAGTTACGATTTTTTCAGAAATCTCATCTATTGTTTTTGATAATTCCTTGTATTCTGTTTTAAATGAAATCTGAGGTCTTGCATCCAGTTCAATCCAATTGGGAACTGCATCTTTTCCGGAAATGTCTACTTGGAAGAACCCTTTTTTTGTTTCTTTGATTCCTTCACTGGTCGTTAACTCTATGGAACCTGGGTATGCTACTGGTCCGCCTAGATGATTAAACTTCTTAATGTCTTTGTCATGAAGATGTCCCATTGCATAATATGTAAAATTTTTTGGCAGATCTGTGGATTGTAACTCTCCTGCAAATTTGTTAAATTCCGTAATTCCTTGATGAAGCACTAAAATTTTATGACCTGAATGCTCTTTAGCAGTCTTGTCAATTGCAGAAAATTTTTCTTCAAATTGTGAAATCTCTGCTTTTCTGATTTTGTCAAATCCTGCTAAAAGAATTCCTTTGTATTCAGTAGGCTTTCCTTGACCTATGTATTTTGAAAATTCTAAATTATGATATACGTATGGAATGGGCGTAGTTCTAATTCTACTAATATCATGTTCTCCTAAAATAAAAAATGAATCAATATTATTTTGTTTTAGTCTTTTTAATCCATTGGCCATTTGAATTATAGCTGTTCCGTTGGGATTTGGAACGTGAAAAATATCTCCGGCAAAAATAACAAAATCTACATGATCTTTTATTGAAGTATCTATTGCCTGATTAAAAACATCATACACATCTTGCGCACGTTCCTCTGAACCATACTGTACTAATCCCAAATGCGTATCTGAAATATGTGAAAATAACATTAGTCTAACAACAAATCTTTCTGTACTAACCCTTGTGTTGATTCTACTGCAACCTCATTCATTTTATCTGCCTTTGCCCATGCATTTACTGCACTTTGATCTGCTCCCATAATCTTCTCTTTCACTTCTTCCACGTGTACTAATGATGGTAGATTGGTCCATTGACCAACAAGTACTGCATCTCCAACGTTTAATGATGTCAGTTGGGCAATTAATTCACGACTGGTAGATTCCGTAGCCGAGGCTATTTGTCGCTGATCATCCTCTTGGATTATCTTCATGATTGCAAATGATCCCATCTGGCTTAGTACATTTAGGTCCACACTACGTGGTCTTTGTGATACTACTCCTAAACCTAAACCAAACTTTCTTCCCTCTCTAGCAATTTTTGCAGCCCAATATTTTGCACTGGTGTCATGATCTTTTGGAATAAAGACGTGGGCTTCTTCTATGATTACAAAAATAGGGGAATTGAATTGATATCTTCTTTCTCTCTTGCTTTTTCCATGTCTTGCAATACTTGCATCTTTTCTATCTTTTAGTAATTGTTGCAAATAAAATGCTAATGCAACGTTAGCTTGTTTTTCTGACAATTCTGAAATGTTAAGAATATTTGCACGCCCTTCTTTTATGAAACTGATTGGATCTCCCATCTCCGGATCCAAAATGTCTTCAAATCTTTTTTGAGATTCTTCCACAATGTCTTGAACTCTATATGCTGAAGATCTAATCTCCTTTAGTTTATTGTCATCCGAATTTATAATGAAATCGATTTCATTTTCTAATTTTTTCCAAAACTCTTTTGCTTTTTTGACATGTTCAGTAAATGCCATTCTTAATACTCTTTGTTGAACAGTAGCACTTTCTCTAATCTCTAACACATCTGAAAGTTGATCTGCATCTAATAATCTTGGATTTATCTTTGCATCAATTACATTAATTCGCGGAATGTTTAAGCTTGTATAATCATTATGATAATCAAAAATTATTACGGTGCCTTTTAATTTTGAAATTTGTTTGGTGACTAGAGATACTAAATTACTTTTCCCCATTCCAGTCATTGCTAAAATTCCCAAATGTCTTGAAACTATTTTATCCAAATTCACTTTAGCATCAATTGATTTATTGCGTAAAAGATTTCCAATGCTTACCCATCCTTCTTTTTTAGGACTGAATATCTCTTCTAGATCTTGCTTACTTGGTAAAGTAATTTCTGTGCCTGGAATAGGTGGAATTGCCGGTATGATTGATTGCCCTCTCCTTAAATTTTCTAAAAATCCTAAAATTCCAATATGTGCGGTAAATGCTTTGTCTCTTTTGTTTAATTCTGCAATTTCAGTGCTTTCTGACGCTTCATCAAAATTTTTAACATCTGTAAATGCTGCACTTGATACAGAAGATTTTTCAACCAGTCCTAAAATTTCTCCTTCATCTGAACTAATCTTAACGTATTCGCCCACTGATAATGCTCTTGAAGTAATTGCTGTAACAAATGTAGGTTTTGATTCTCCTACTACGAATCCTAGACTCAACCTAATACCTCCCGTGAACCTATCTCATTACTTAATCCTAACAAACTTACCATCTTTGCAAGCTCTTTATCAGATATTTTACAGTTATTGTGAGCAAGCTTTAGTGCATATGGATATCCTCCAACACTTGTTTTGTATAATTTGTTCATAATTGATTTGATTTCTGATTCATCATGTTGATTGCCTAAAAGTTCTAATTTGATTATGGGTGTAGAGTCACTTAGTCTCACAAACGTAGATGAAATAATTTTATCTGAACCGTATTTTTTTTCTACAAATATTTTACTAAATCCTGGATTGTTTGTTACGTGATTGTAATAGAAAATATCTCCTGCAAGAGAACCCAAACTTTCAAATTGTTTTTTTGTGTTTGATGTCTTTGCAATGAAAACTACATTGTCTTTCTTTTTCATTATCTTTACAATCAATGATCCTAAATTTGCTTGTCTGGTCATTAACTGAGAATGTAGGGATCCATCCATTAAGACCATGTCTACTTCGTCTACTGTTTTTTCACATGCCTCGATCTCCATTTTGCTTGCTATGCTTGAAATATCGTCTGCTGAACCTAATCCTGATTTATGTAAATCCACTAGAATCTCTCCATCTGATTTGATTGAAACAGCTGTTGTTGCCCACAGCTCAATTCCTTGAAATTTCGTATTGTTAAAACTGCTATCTATGCCGGCTGTGACTACTTCCTCTTTTGTAGGCGTAAATTCTACCCAATTATCACGTGCCTTTTGTAAAATCTGCTCATATTTTGGACCTTTGAGAATTGAGAGCATTTTTTCTCTGTTGATGATTGCGTCTTTGTAGACTGTATTGAGCACAACAATACTTTGTAGGTTTGAATAAAATCTTTAGGTTATGCTGAACTTTGACAAAGCTGATCCATAAAATCTTCTATCCTATTCTTCCTTTGAGAATTATTTTCTCACTAGTTCCAGACGGTGTACTGCTATCGATGTATCTAATTTCATATTCATCACCTATGTGGATTGTTTTTCCATCTATCTCTCGAGGAATTTTGATTATGACTTCAAACGTGTTTGTATTGGGCCCTGTCTCCACAAGATATCCTCGATTAGCATCAAATTTTGGATTGGCAAGTGTTGTTCTAATCCCATCTTCGCCACGAAACTCTAACTTACTTAGTGGAATTTTATCCTCATTTTTTGAATCTCTGTTTGCATCTGGCTCGTAGATTCTAACAGTGAATTCGTGACCGATCCTTGAACCTCCTCCAGACGTCTGTATTTTTGCAAATGTCTTAGTTAGCGGAATTGATTTAACAAGGACTCTTTTTTCTCCCGCATAATCTGATTCATCCAAATATTTTATCAAAACAATGTCATTCTGACTTAACTCCCTTCCATTGATTGTTTCTGGCAATTCTAATTTGATGTAAAACTGCCCTGTATCAGGGCCTGTCTCAATCATGCTATTGGGGCCATCGATTGTAATCCCGTTGATTGTAAACTCAAACAACCCTTCGGTTGAAATTACTTCCACAGCATTATGTGCAATATTCAAATCATGATCAGTAATGTAAAAATTGACAATTGACATACTTGATGCTGGAACAGTCTGTATTTCTGCTTCAGATGCTGGAACTGATTTGATCTCTTTTTGTAAATCTGAAAACTTTATTGGAATAAACAGCATCCCTGATTTTTTCATTCTATCTGCAGTCTCTGGCCTTACACATGCTGCATTCCCATTTGTCCTGATGACTAACTCTAACCCTTCTCTACACAAAACATCTTTAGCTAAGACACCTCTATCCATCTGCTTCTTAGGCGAATCTATCATTGCATCTGCTAAAAGCACAATTGTGAATATTGAAAATGAAAATAATACTGTAAAAATCAAACTTTGATACCATTTCATAATTGTTTGTTGATTTTTTATTAAAAAAGTCTTGAGGATAAATGATTCTTACAGTAATCATTCTTGAGAATTTACATTTTTCTTATATTTGATAAAATCTATCTGTCTGTAATGATTTCCTATCTGGTGCTTTTCTCCTTGCTCTTAATTGCCCCTGCATCTTCACTTGCATTTGCTGAGCACATCTTTAATCCTGATGCGCATGCACAATACCTTGATATTTCTCAACTAGAGTCAGAAAAAGTTACTTTTACATTTGATGAAAAATCTTATGATGTCTATTACGGATATCATGGAAGTCTTGATTCCATGGGCTCATCTGATGTTTTTCCAGTTTTATCGTCAATGAATATCAACGATGAAAAAAAATCTATTGACATTGTAATGGATAGTGTTCCTGAACAAACTGATTTTTGGGTAAGGATGCCTGATGAACTAATCTCTGCAGACAAGGAACAATTTATTGTTCTAGTGGATGGAGTGGATACTGGATATGATTTGATGAAATTTCCAACTGATCATGTGATTGGATTTTTTATTGAAGAGGACACAAAAAATATTGAGATAATTGGATCTAGAGTCATTCCTGAATTTGGCACCTACGCTGTTTTTATTCTTGGAATTTCAATTTTTGGTTTGGTTTACTTTGCACGCAAATCTGAGATTGGTTTTACTTGGACTAGAATTAATTAAGTGATAGAACTCTACAAATTCGGTAATGGCAGATTATGATCCAGATGGTCGTCTTTTAATTTGTAGAGCAAAACAGTTAGACAAAATACCATCTAGATGTTATAATTGTGAAAGTGATGACCTTCAGCAGATTATGGAACATATTGATGGTGGTAGTTGGATCTGCATGAATTGCAATTTTCTAAACTCTTACGAACCATCCTTGAGATTAACCAAGAACATGCCTTTCTCCATGATAAATTTGGGCGCAGACGAGATTGCTTTTGTTGATGGATGGGATTTTGAATGAATACTCCAAAAAAATCAAAGAAAAAAGACGGGCGAAAGCAAAAGGGAGAAAAAGCATCTGAATTAAAGCAAAGAATTCAAAAATACAAAAGTGAACAACAAAGAAAGAAAAAAGGAAAAAAGCCAAAAAAGTATTAGAATTATATCTAATACACAGTAATTCCGTCTAGTTCAGGATGACTTTGGATATCCTTTGACAAATAATGTCCAATTATTTTAGATTAATTAAGTGAACTTTTCTAGAATATTTGCTTGAAACGAATCGGTTTGTTGGGATGCGGTGCTATGGGTACTCAAATTGCCCTTGCAATTGATTCTGGAGAAATCCCTGGAATTCTGACACATGTCTTTGATGACTCTAAAGAAAAATCTACATTGTTGGTTGAAAAACTTACAAACAAACCTGAAATTGCTGAGAATTCACACCTATTATCTTCAAATCCTTTAGACATTGTTGTTGAAGCTGCATCCCAAGATGCCGTAAGAGATGTCTCTTTGAGTATCTTGCAAAACAAGAAGGATCTTATGATAATGAGTGTTGGTGCACTACTTGATGAATCCATTTATGATATTTTATCTGATGCGTGCAAAGATTTCAAAAAAACAATCTATCTTCCATCTGGTGCAATTGCAGGTTTAGATGGAATTAAATCTGTTAAAGATGAGCTTGAGTCTGTTACTATAACTACTACAAAACATCCTCGTTCATTAAAGGGTGCAAAGTTTTTTGAAACATCCGATGTAAATCTAGATGAAATTAACTCATCCACTGTAATTTTTGAAGGCACTGCAAAAGAAGCAGTGTCGCTGTTTCCTGCAAACATCAATGTAGCAGCATTGCTTTCTTTGACTGGAATTGGAAGTGAAAAAACTGGTGTAAAAATAGTTGCAGATCCTAACACTGACAAAAATACTCATCATATTGAGGCTTCAGGAAAATTCGGAAAGATGACTTTCACCATTGAGAATTATCCTGATGAAAACAATCCTAAAACCAGCAGGTTGGCAATTTTGTCTGCAATTGAAACATTGAAAAAATACTGTTCAAATGATATTCAAATTGGTACGTAATATGGCAATAATTGCCACATTTGCCCATATTTCAGAGAATTCTGGACTATTTCCCATTCTTTAAATCCCAACCAATTCAATTTTCTGTGGTTTATGCTCGTACAACAATCCTCAGAACTCAAAGAAGAAATTTTGAGACTCAAAAAAGAAAAAGATGTGGTAATTTTGGCTCATAATTATCAGATTCCTGATGTTCAGGATGTGGCTGATTTTACTGGTGATTCATTAGGGCTGTCTAGACAGGCTGCAAAAGTTCCTCAAAAAACAATTCTCTTTTGTGGTGTAAACTTTATGGCAGAAACTGCTGCAATTATCAGTCCTGAAAAAAAGGTACTATTGCCTGATTTGGAAGCTGGATGCTCTTTATCTGATTCAATTACTGTAGATGAATTAAGAAATTGGAAAAAACAACATCCTGATGCAATTGCAGTTGGATATGTTAACACTACTGCAGAAATCAAAGCAGAACTTGATTATTGTTGCACTTCTTCCAACGCTGTTAATGTTGTAAAGGCAATACCTGAAGACAAAGAAATTCTGTTTTTACCTGACATGTTTTTGGGATCCTATGTTGCAAAAATGACTGGACGAAAAAATATGCATATTTGGGCAGGTGAATGTCACGTTCATGCAGGAATCACTCCTGAAGATGTGACACAAAAACTAAATTCTATGAAAGATGCTGAATTCGTAATACACCCTGAATGCAGTTGTACTACTCCTATGATGTATGATGTTGCAGACGGAAGTTATGATGATCAAAAAGTTTCAATTCTTTCAACTGAAGGAATGCTGAATCACGTAAAAGAATCTGATGCCAAAAATTTTGTTGTTGCAACTGAGACCGGAATTTTGTACAGAATGAGACAACAAAATCCAGGAAAAACATTCATTCCTGCATCTGAAAAGGCAGAATGTCAATACATGAAAATGATTACACTTGAAAAAGTGTATGATGCATTGATAAATGAAAAAAATGTTGTCACCGTTCCTAAAGAAATTGCAGATAAAGCTCGTCTTGCAATTGATAGAATGCTTGCAATAAGTTAAACTACGTGTGACTGTTTTGGTTGGATTATTTAGCAGGACTCCCAAAGATCCCAACCAAAAAAAGAATATTGAAAAATTTAAGGAATTCAAAAAACTTGCAAAACAAAAAAAATACGATGATGCTCTAAAATCAGGCACAGAATACATCAAAAGAGTCCCAAATAATCATGATGCATTATTTACAATGGGTGGAATTTACTATCTAAAGAAAAAGTACAAAACTGCAATTTCATATCTTGACAAATCCCTTGAAATTGCCGCATATGATGTTGATGCATTATTGCTAAAGGCATATTCTCATCAAAAACTAGGTGAAAATAAACGAGCAATACAGTGTTGCGAAAAAATTCAAGAAGTTGATCCTAAAAACAAATCTGTGTCTGAATTATTATCTCAACTAAATTCTTAGATTTCTAGGCTCATGTCAATTCCTTTGACAGAATTTGTAATGCTTCCAACTGAGATAATATCTACTCCTGTTTGACCATACTTTGATATGTTCTTTGAATTAATTCCACCTGATGCTTCAAGCATTACTTTGTTCCTTAATTTTTGATTTTTAAGAATTTGAATTGTTTTTTTGATTTGGGCTGGTGTAAAATTGTCTAGCATGATAATGGTCGCACCCTCTTTTGCTGCTAACACTGCATCTGGTGTGTTTTCAACCTCTACTTCAAATTTTTTGTATCTCTTCTTTGCTTTTTTAATTAATGATAGCAATGAATCCTCAACTGCAATATGATTATCCTTAATCATGATCATCTCGTCTAGTGTGAGTCTGTGTTTTTTACCTCCTCCAGTTTCTACAGCTTCTTTATCGAAATATCTTAGTCCTGGGGCTGTTTTTCTAGTAGCATACAATTTTGTTCTGCTAGGAATTTTTTTCACAAGTGCATTTGTTTGTGTGGCTATTCCGCTCATTCTGGTTAGAAGATTTAATGCTGTTCTCTCACATGTTAAAATATCTCCTGCATTTCCTGTGATTATCATTATTGTCTGATTTTGATTCACTTTTGAGCCGTCTTTTTTTAAAATTTTTGAACTACATCCTTTTAATTTGAAAATCTCTTTTGCATATGTTGTTCCTGCAACAATGGCATCCTCTCTTGAGATGATCTTGACTGAAATTTTTTTCTTTGGTAGTAAGTTACTAGTAATGTCTTCCTTACCAATGTCTTCAGCCAGAAATTGTAGTAATTGTTTTTTTGAATTAAATGCCAATATGATGATGATGTACTAATCTAATTTTAAAGATTTTATGTAACTTTGATTGCGTACTTGCCTTTAGTTGTAATGCCTAAAGTTTTTGAAATTTCTGAATTTGTTGGATCGACTACTAGTACAACTCCACTCCAATCTGGTGTCAAGTCTGATGATTTACAATTTGGACATACTTTTAGAGTTGTTACATGTTTACATTTACGGCATGCCATCTCTCGTGCCATTCTAACTTGCCTCTACTTTTTCTTCCTTTGCTGGCTCTTCTTTGCCACCGCCGGCTTTCTTAATCTCTTCTGCAATCCATTCATCTGCACCAAGGAATGGCTGTCTACATGTAATTCCAATCTTACCCATTGCAGCAGCTTTACCTAATGACACTGCAGTGATTCTTGCACGAAGTGTGGAACCAACTTTGAGTGTTCTGCCACTTTGATTGGCTAAGATCATTCCAGATTTAACATCACTCTTTAGATAATCATCCATGACTTGTGATAAGTGAAGTAAAGCATCAGTTGGACCAATTCTTACAAATGCCCCAAAGTCTGTAATGTCTACAATTTCACCTTGAACAATTTCTTGTAGTTTTGGATAAAATGTTAATGCTTCAAATTCGACTTTGTGGAATGTTCCGCCATCTCCGGCAATCATTTTTCCCATCTCGTCAACTTTGGCATCTAAAATCATAATGATATATCCCAAATCTGCGTTAATCATACTCTCGTACTTTTCTTTGAGAATGTTTACTGCAGCCTTTTTGAGTGTGGTTCCAAACAAGCTTGGTGGAATCCTAACAACATCAACTAGGGTAGATATAGAAAACAAATGTACATTTTTTCTCGAATTTCAATTTATGAATGTTTAGGTAATTTTAGGCTTGAAAATCAAAGATTTTTCAAATTTTTCAAATTAATGCCAATTTCTTTTGGTCTCTGACTTATGTTTAAATAATGTGAACAGACTTTTTGACGCAATGGTGGGAATCGATCAAGTTCTTGAAAAACTCAGTACTGTGATTGATCCTGATTTGAAAAAAGATATCGTATCTATGGGTATGATTAAAGATTTAGAACTTAATGATGGAAATCTCCAGTTTACTTTAGAATTAACAACTCCAGCATGTCCGTTCAATGTTGAAATCGAAGATGATGTCAGAAAAGCAATTGCAGAGCTTTCTGACTTGAAAAATTTTGATATGAAAGTTACTGCCAAAGTTATGGAAGGACGTTCGCTAGATGATGATACTGGAATGAAGACTGTCAAAAATATCATTGGTGTTGCAAGTGGAAAGGGTGGAGTTGGAAAATCAACTGTTTCATTAAACTTGGCTCTTGCTTTATCTGAATCAGGAGCTAAAGTTGGTTTGCTTGATGCTGATATCTATGGTCCTAGTATTCCGTTAATGCTCGGAATGAAAGATGGATTCATGGAAGTAGAAGATAACAAACTACAACCAGCTGATTCACACGGACTCAAAGTTGTTTCATTTGGCTTCTTTGCTGATCAATCAAACCAAGCAGCAATTTATCGTGGTCCTATTATTTCTGGAATACTAAAACAATTTCTCGTTGATACTAATTGGTCTGAATTAGATTATCTTATTGTAGATCTTCCACCTGGAACTGGTGATATTCCATTAACTCTTGCACAGACAATTCCTATTACGGGAATCCTTGTTGTTACTACTCCACAAGATGTTGCAAGTGATGTTGCAGTAAAAGCAGTATCTATGTTTGAAAAACTAAATGTTCCAATTATTGGTGTTGTTGAAAACATGAGTCACTTTATCTGTCCAAACTGTAATGATAAACATTACATCTTTGGTGAAGGTGGCGCAAAAAAAATCAGTGAGAAATTTAACATGCCTTTCTTGGGCGAAATTCCATTAAATTCTGGAATCATGTCTGGTTCTGATTTAGGAAAGCCAATTATGATTACAAATCCTGATTCACCAAGTGCTAAAGCATTTAGAGTTAGTGCAAAAAACATTGCAGCACAATGCAGTATTCTTGCAGCTAAACTTCAAGAAGAGATGGCATCTGAAAGTTCCGGTGATGAACCTGCACCAGAGGCAAGTACAAACTAATCTCGATTCCTGTGAAATTACCTGATTCTCTTAGAGAGCAAATGAAAATCCCTTTGGGGATACTCTTACCTGAAAGTCAAACTAGCAAAGATGAAATTCAAAAACATCTGACAGAAGACTCTTACATCATAACTGTGGGTGACCGTACAACTGAAAAAATGATTGACTTTGGGTTGATTCCTTCCTTGCAAATCATTGATGGACAAGAGAGACGAGAAAAAAGAGAGCCTCCAAAACTGGAAAATGCAACTGAACTCACTGTTGATAACCCTGCAGCAGAAATTACCCCTCAAAGTATCTCTTTGATCAAAAATGCATTTACTATGAAATCTCCTGTTAGAATACTTGTTACTGGCGAAGAAGATCTTTTGGTTATTCCAGTGTGCATTCATGCACCTGAAAATGCAGTCGTAATGTATGGTCAACCTCATGAAGGACTAGTCATAGTAAAAGTCACTACCGAAATTAGAAATAAAGCACAAACATTACTTGATTTAATGGAATAATCGGGGTGTGATGAGACGGTGGCTGTATGATTGATGATTACCCCACTAAAACCTCTGACCCTATTAATTCAAAATTTTAAAAAAATTGGCAACATGTCATACTATGATGTAAATCTAATTAAAAAAAGAAAAGGAATTTTGAGAATATCTAAAAATAATCTAGTTTAAAATTAATCAAACGAAACTAATCTACAATCTTCTATTTTTGGTGTTTTGGTAAACATTCTTTGCAATATACAGGTCTATCTGGTTTTGGTTCAAAAGGAACTTCTGAATCCTTACCACAATCTGCACATGTACATTTGTACATTTTTCTGTCTTGTGACATGATTCCAATTCATTTACTATCTATAAGAATGGACGTTACTTGCCTCTGATTTCAATTTATTACAGATACTTTATAGGACAAAGAGAATCTATGAAAAGGGAATTATTTTTTCAGGATGTATTATTTTTCTTAAAGATAAACCAAAATTACACGATTTTCTAATTCGAGACAAATTTACCCTTTTTTGAAATTCTCTAAAAATACAGACTTCAGATATAGTTATTATCTGGATTGGAAAATTTCTGATATGGGATTCAAAAAAGGCATTAACACATGTGTAGAATGCGAGAAGAAAATGAAAGAGGATCCTAACGAAACAGGCATGTGCAGTAAATGCGGTTCAGCACAGACTCGTATTGAATCAACAATTTACAAAGAATTAATCGGAGAAGGAAATTTCCCATAAGATTGATTTCTGAATAATATTGTTCAGGCATTCACAACACATCAATTAATTTAAGAACTCTACTTGTATAATCAAGGTATTGGTTCATTACTATATCAGTCAGATAAAACACATACCACAAAAGCCATCTCAATGTGTCAGTTGCAAAAAATCAGATCTCAAAGATGATGCAGTTTTAGCAACAACAGGACCTTCTGAGAAATATGCCGACTATGTACCATCCACATTGTGTCTGTCATGTGAAACTTTGATGATAATTACATCTCACCCTGGTGCAGTAGTTGGAGTTAATCATACAACCGGAAATCAAGTTACTGTACGCGAGAGATAATACCAGAATTTATCATGATTCTGGACTTTATGTTTGCTAATGGATTAAAGCAATCATCTGTCTTGTTCTAGTCAAATGCGTTTAGTTTTACCAATACAACATATTGACATTTCAAGATAAACACAGATTCTCTAATGTAGAATTGTGAAACTTGATCCTGATCTTACGTTGCAAATTTTAGAAAAAGTCGGCATCTATTCTAGCCGTTTTTCTATCCCTGAACCTCAAATTCTCTTAACTTCAAAAGAGGTATTGGATGCGCCAAAAGAAATGACTGAAGGTAGGCGAACATCTGCCTACAAGTACTATGGAGTGTCGTACCTTCAACATAATCTTGTTTTTATCAATGTTAGAAAAATTCCAGATGAGAAAACTTTGGAGAACACAATTGTTCATGAATTAATCCATATGCGATTTCCATATCTTGCTCATGGGAAACGATTTAACAAACTGGTAAGGCAAGGATTGAAAGGAAAAACATTTACTCCTTATAGAAAAAGAATCAAGATCGCTGCTATTTGATTTATATTTACTAGGATTTGGCAAGCGAGTATAGCATGGAAATAGCTGAGATTCTTCCCTTTATTGCAGGAATTGCATCATTTTTAGTTGCAGGTGGTCTGGTTGCCTGGATTACCAAACAGCCAGCAGGAACAAAAGAAATGATGGATATCTCAAATGCAGTCAAAGAAGGAGCATCTGCATTTCTAAAAAGAGAGATGAAGATTATTGTCCCAATTGCTATTGCATTATCTTTGATTATTGGCGTATTCTTGACTCCTTCAAATGGAATTGCTTTTGCAGTGGGTGCAGCACTTTCAGCAGTTGCAGGAATTATTTCATTAAAAATTACAGTAAAAGCAGCAGTTAGAGCTGCAAATCTTAGTGGTTCTGGTCTTGGAAAGACATTTGCCATGGCCTTTAGAGGTGGAGCAACCGTAGGTTTAGCTGTTCCAGCAATGGCTCTCTTGGCAATTACCGGACTTTATTTAATTTATCCTGACCCAATCACAATTGCAGGTGTAGGTATTGGAGCAAGTCTCATTGCATTATTCATTAGAATTGGTGGTGGTATTTTCACAAAGGCAGCTGATATGGGTGCTGACTTGGTTGGAAAAGTTGAAGCAAACATTCCTGAAGATGATCCTAGAAATCCTGCAACTATTGCAGATAACGTGGGAGATAATGTAGGTGATGCAGCCGGAATGGGCTCTGATGTTTATGAATCTTATATTGTAACAATTCTTGCAGCCTTACTCATTGCAGCACTAATTGGCGCACCAAACTTTTTCCTTTATCCTATCTTAATTGGTTCATCTGGAATGATTGCATCAATTATTGGTGTTGTAATTGTTGGTTCAAAGAATATTACAGATGTTATGAAGCCTCTTAATCGTTCATTCTATGTTTCAGCATCTATTGCAATTGGATTAAACTATGTATTCATAACTCAATTTATTGGAAATTCATCTGCATCATATGCTCTCTTTGGTTCAACTGTGATTGGTGTAATTCTTGTTCCAGTAATTCAAAAAATTACTGATTACTATACTAGTTACAAACAAAAACCAGTTCAAGAAATTGCAGACTCTGCAAAATGGGGATATGCATCATTAACTTTGATGGGAATTATCAAAGGAATGCAATCAACTGGTCCATTCATGATTGCATTAGTTGTTGCAATCATCGTATCTTACAGCATTGCATCTGCAGCAGCACCTGAAGGTGCAGACCCAGTACTTTATGGAATCTTTGGTACTGCTTTGACTGCAATGGCAATGTTAAGTCTGGCAGGAATTGTTCTCAGCATTGATGCATTTGGACCAATTGCTGATAATGCAGGTGGAATTGTTGAGATGACTGGAATGGGAGAAGAAAATCGTAAGGTTACTGATGAAATTGATGCTGTTGGAAATACAACCAAGGCTGTCACTAAGGGTTTTGCAATTGCTAGTGCTGCATTAGCTGCATTGGCAATGATTCAAGCATTCCAATTTGAGGCTGCTCATGTCTTTGAAGGTATTTTAGATTTAGATTATAGTTTAACAAATCCTGCAATCGTAGTTGGATTGCTAATTGGTGGGTTGATTCCATTTATCATTACTGGCCAACTCATTAATGGTGTCTCACGAGCCGCAGGAAAAATGGTTGATGAAGTTAGACGTCAGTTCAAAGCAGATAGTGGAATTCTTGCTGGTACGTCAAAACCTGATTATGCAAATTGTGTAGATATTGCCACAGTTGCATCAATTAAAGAACTATACAAACCAGCAATTGTTGCAATTGCTTCTCCGATAATTTTAGGAATCTTGTTAGGTCCAACTGCAGTAGCAGGATTGTTGATGGGCGCAGTTGTCACAGGAATTTTACTGGCATACCACTTGGCAAATACTGGCGGTGCATGGGATAATGCAAAGAAATTAGTTGAAATGAAAGGTGAAAAAGGTTCTGAAGTTCACAAAGTTGCAGTTGTAGGTGATATTATTGGTGATCCTTACAAAGATACTGCAGGTCCAGCACTTAACACTGTCATTAAATTACTAAACACAATTGCAATCGTATTTGTTTCAGCATTTGTTGCAATTCTTACTATCTAATCTTCCACAATTAGTGTCATATCTAATTCATCAATCTGAGATTGAATTGCTTTCTGTAAAGTTGAATTGTGTGTATCACAGAATTTGAAATAATTATCTGATGTTTGAAAACATCCACAAATCCATTTTGTTTTTTTGTCTCCTTCCACAGTCCACTTTGAGTATTTGTTTTCAGCCATACAATCTCTATGTTACTTCATCTAAAAAATATGTTCTTTAATAAAAAGGAAAAAAATGTTTAAGGACAGCCTTCCATCTTTTGGATAAAGTAGCCTTTTTCCTTAATTGCCTGTTCTACAGGCTCTGGTGCTCCTTGTGAATGGCAGAATTGACATTCGTTTGTAGTCATCTCTGCTTCTCCTTCACCGACGGATGCTAACCACTCTTTACCATATGCAATGGCTTTGTCGTGATCTTTTTCACCAGTAATTACATCAAAGTGCATGGTGTGACCATCTGCTGCTTTGACATAAGTGTCGTATACGTGAATTTCCATGAATTCAATTAAAAAAAGGGATATTTAATTCAAAATAATCCATACGAAAATGTTGAGACTCGATATTTGGATGAATTTTTAAAATGATGTGGATATCTGACTTAATTTGTAAGGAATTTTTATGTCGACACATCGTCATCTGGGTCAGTTTAAGAATGATGAATTTTCTTATAACAGCACATGTAGTTAGTGAACAATACCATAACAAGTTGTTTTTATTAAATAGCATAAATTATCAATTGGATTCGAACAGGCATGGGGATTTCAACTTCCAATCTTATTGCACTTAGATTTTTTGCACCTATCTCAATTACTAATAGGACTGGAGTTTTTTGAATTTCTAAGATATGAAACTAAAAGAATTAGAGATGATCAAATTCTTAAAAAAGAAGACCGTTTGAAAATTAGAAAACATGCTTTGCATGAGACAAAAAAATTTCTCAAGAATGTAGGTCTAGACAAAAAAAACAATTGATTGATTTTAAACTAAAATGAGAAAATAAATTAAAAAATATTTTATATTTTAATTGGTTAAAAATATTCATTATTTTTTCTTTTTATCCAAATATGTCACTTCCACCTCTAGTTTGATTAGTATGATAAAACCTGATTTGATTTTGAACTTAATTAAATTCTAAACAATCAATTGATTCCATCTAGAATGAAATCAAATCTGTTCTGGTTTATTAACTGATATCAGAATATGATTACATGAGTAAAACCTCAAACAAAGCAAAGAAACAACAAAAAAAAGTAGAACAATCTAAAACTAAATGACCATTTAATTTTATTCTGCGTTTTATTTCACCATGTTAAAATCAGTGAAAATATTTCATGATATTTTGAATCTGGTTGGGTGTTTGAATTTGAATTATTACCTGAAATTTGTTTATAATTAGATGTCAGTTTTTTATCTTTATCGAATCTGAATTTTTTACTTTATTATTTACAGCTGATAACAGTTCGGAAATCATTCTTGATGCTAAATGTGACGTGTTATCTTGAATGTCAAATGCAGGACAAACTTCCATAATGTCCATTCCCACTATTCCACACTGTGTGATGTTTTTTAGAAGTATGGATGCCGTGATTGGATTTAACCCCATTGGCACAGGAACCGAAACTCCCGGTGCAAAAGAAGGATCTATGCAGTCCATATCAAATGATATGTAGATGTTTCTTCCTAATTTTGAAAGAATGTCGTTGATTATCTGTTTAAACCCATAGAATTGGATGTCTTCTGGTGAAAAAACCGATATTCCGTATTTTTTTATGTTTACAATTTCTTCTAACTCTGGACTGCGAATTCCAATCATGACACTTGATTTTGGATTTATGTATGGGAGAGAGTCATATATCACAGAACCATAAAAATTCCTAGTAGAAGAAAGAAAATCTGGATGGGCATCAAAATATACGAGAGAAATCGGTCCACGTTTCTTTCCCAACTCTTTGATGATTTCTGTAGTCAAAGAATGATCTCCACCTATTGTTATTGGAATTTTCCCTGCGCTGAAGATACGTTCATAGACAAATGGTATATTTTGTCTAGAAATATTCCCTAAATCAAAAATCTTTGATTGTGGTTTTCCTGAATTTGTATATGCTAGTGATTCAAGATTATTTTCAATGTATGTGTCTCGTTCTTTGGAAATTTTTCTGATTCTGTCAGGTGCACTTGAAGTTCCCTTACGTATGGCATGCGAATGGGATTCATCATCTAGCCCGACAATCACATACTCTGATTCTCGGTATGATTTGCAATTTGACCAACACAGTGTTTCCATCAACTGCTCACCAAAATCATGCCAGATACAGCACAGTCATAATGAAATTTCATTGGAGTGATCAATTTGCATTTTGTACATATGTGCTGAATAGTTGCTAAACAATATTGACATTTAGACCATGGTTTAATTTCAAAACCACAATTGCGACAAGACTCATCAGGCATTTTACGTACATTTTGTTTCAAATTTGGTCATTTTAACAATTATAAAATTGAGAATATTGAATGTAAAATCAATCGGTTGATTTAATTCAGAACCAAATCAATTTATCCTTTAGTATAAAAATAACAAATCTCTTTCAATTGGAAAGAAAAACCCATTTTTCTATATCTGATTACGGTTCAAATGTGTAATTTCATTCTCAAATATCTCGAATACCCCTTTTACAGGGGTGGGGTATTGGCATAAAAATTTGTAAGAAATGTGAAGTCGAAATGGATGTCAAAAATCCTCCGACCAAAAGACATGGAAGTGAAAAAAACATTCCTCTGGAGTATTTACTGCCCAAAATGTGATTATTCAGAATACGTTGATCCTAATTAAAAATCAGATAAGATTTCATTTCGGAACTGTTTTCTAATCCTGTTCTTATGGATATTTATGAAATACCAGGTCGTTGTAAAAATTACAAACTCTTCGAACATTCTTTTAGAATTAGATGACTCTCAGTCACCAAAAACAGTCCGTGATTTTATTGACAAATTGCCATTCACAGTTGATCTAAATGTTTGGGGTGAGGAAATTTACACTTCAAAATCTCCTATCTCACAACCAGAAGAAAATTCAAAATCTCCTGTTGAACTAAATGATGTGGCATACTGGCCAACTGGAAAAGCAATCTGCTTGTTTTATGGCCCTACTCCTATTGGAAATCCTGATGAAATAACTCCTGCATCTCCAGTAAATGTAATTGGCAAAATCATTTCTCCTGACAAATCTATTTTGGATAATGTCCATAGTGAAAAAGCAACATTTACTCTGCAATCATGAATATTCTTCAATTGGAATCTCTATGATGTCTGACTCTAAGAAAAACGCTCTAAAATTTTTGTTAATTCCCGAATAAATTATCCATACTACTGGATTGGTTTGCATGAATTTTTTATCTGTGTTTGATGGATAAGCTTCTGAGTCTGGATGTGAGTGGAATATTCCTATCACGTCCATCTTTTTTTCCTCTGCCATGTTGTATCCTTCAATTAATTGCTCATTTGAAATTGTAAAGTTTACCGGGGATTTTTCAATGTTCTCTGTGAGAAAAAGATCCAAAACGATATCGTCTTTACCAAATAGTAATGCACATGATTCATTGGGTTTTTGATTTTCTGAGAATTCTGAAAGAAGTTTTTTATTTGATCCTGATAGTTTAATTTTCTGCAAATCTATTCTACGTTAACAATTCCTACCATCCATGGATGGAATGTACAGAAATAATCAAAAGTTCCTGAATCTGTAAATGTAAATTCAAAAGTATCTCCTGCTGACATCATTCCTGAATCAAAGATGCCGTCTATTTCTGGTGCTTTTCCTGATGTTACTGTGTGTACTGTGGTATCTGCATTATTCCATGATACTGTAGTCCCAATAGTAATGTCCAGTGTTTCTGGATCATAGTATATTTGCCCGTCTTCTGGAATTGCTGCTCCTTCTGGAATTGCAACTTTGGTTGGTTCTTTTGGAGCTTCAATTACTAAAGTTGCAACCATCCAAGGATGTACAATACACAGATATTCATATTCACCAACTTCTAAATCGTTTGTATCTAATGTGAATATTTCTCCTGCGTTGATTAAACTAGAATCAAATAATTCTCCAAAGCCTTCTGTACTTGTTACTGTATGTGCTACTGTGTCTACATTTGTCCATTCAACGATATGTCCTTGAGGTACAACTGCTACATCTGGTGAATAGTCTGGGTTTCCTTCTTGCGCTGACTCTGCAAGAATTTCAATTGCAAAGATTGGTCCAGATGGTGTGATGTCTTCTTCTGGTTCTTCAACACCTACTTGTTGAGGGATCATGTAAGTATCAGGAGCTGAGAAAATTCCAAATGCCACCCACATGATAATGCCTGTGGCAGCTGCCATTGAGACAATTGCTCCAATTGGTTTTGCATATGCTGGGTGTTTCATATACAAATATGAAATTATAATTGCCGGAAATGCGATTGCCATTAAAATTCCTGCAATGGTAACTGTATAATTTGATGAATTCATGGTCATTGAGTACATTCCAAATCCTAATGCTATTGACAAAACTACCAAAGTCGTTGCTTTGGCTCTGTTACTGGTTGAAACCCCTCCGTCCAAGATGCCTGCTGCAAGAAAGATTAATCCTACAAACATGGTAAGACCAGTAAGTGCATGCATTCCATCTATGAATGTGTGAGCGATGCCTGCATACGATAACGTTAGACCAGCTAATCCTATAGCTGTAAGTCCCATTCCTGGCATCATGAGGTCCCAATTACTCATTTAAGATAGCTGATAGGACTGAGATACTTATTCCTTGCGCAATATGTGAGATCTTATGGACGAAGAAATTAAATGGCTTTGGAATAGGATAGATTGAATTGGGATTTAATGAAATATTGGAGATATCCAAACCTCGGATTGTTGTTCTCTTAGTAATTACTGCAGTTACATCCATGTATGCTGCAAGTAAGCTAGTTCCAGGAGCTCCTGAACTTGATTATTGGTTGTATTTGCATATTATTGTGGCAGGTGCATTAGCTTCAGCAGGTTCAAGTGCCCTGAATCACTATTATGATAAAGACATTGATCCTAAAATGACTAGAACTAGTACTAGGCCCATACCTTCTGGACGTATGGCTGCCTCCAATGTGTTGATTTATGGTTTAGCAGTAAGCTGCATCTCTGTAATTTACGGGTACTTTGCATTAAACGCAGTATCTGCATTCTTTATTGCAGTTGGCATTTTTTCATATGTAATAATTTACACTGTTTGGCTCAAAAGAAAAAATACTTCGAACATTGTAATTGGTGGTATTGCTGGCAGTGCTGCAGCTTGGGCGGGATGGGCAGCAGCTACTGGTAGTATGGATTTGCTAGGATTCCTAGTTGGTTTCCTGGTGTTTGTTTGGACTCCTTCTCACTTTTGGTGTCTTGCAATGAAAATCAAAGATGAATATGCACAGGCAAAAGTTCCGATGCTTCCAGTTGTAATTGGAATGCAAAAAACATCAAAATTCATTTTGGGTAATACTTTGATTTTAATTCCATACTCTTTGATACTTTCATTTATTCCAGATGGTATGGGAATTGTTTACACTGTAATTGCAATCGTTTCTGGAGGATTAATGCTCGTGTATCACTACAAACTAACAAAGACTCCTACATCTGAATTTGCTTGGAAAGCATACAAAGTAACTGCTCCTTATCTTACAATAATTTTCGTAGCTGTTGCATTAGATGCAGCATTTCATATTCCGTTGTTCTGATAATTATTTTTCTACACCTGGAAAACTGGCTTCATAATCTTTTTCCATTGTTTCTTTTACTTGCTCTTCAATTTTATCTACTTCTTTATCTACTTCTTTTACCACTTCGATTCTGCGCTCATCTTTAGTGACCCATGAGACTGTGATTAATCCCAGAATTTCCAAATCTAAGAGAATTTTATTAAATCTGTCCTCTGCAATGGCATATCCGTCTTTGACTAGACTTTTAAAAAGCTCAACATCTGTTAGACGATTTGCTTCCTTAATCTTATCAAATACTGTGTTTCTAATTGGTATTGCCATTTTTATCCGTAGAATGATTTATCCCCTGTCTTTGGTACCACGTTAGATATACTTTCCTTTACTGTGTTGTACCATTGATCAACTTCTTTAGTAATAGATGGTCTGACATGTTTCAAACTATTTGCAAAGTCATGACTTGAAATCTTTGATGAATTATTTCTCATTGCTTCAACTGCTGCTTCTCTACATAGTGCTGCCAAATCTGCTCCTGTATAGTTTTGAGTAGCCACTGCAATCTCTTGCAATTTTACATCACTAGCTAATGGCATCTTTCTTGTCAAAATTTTGATAATCTCCAATCTGCCTTTTTCGTCTGGTGGAGCCACATACAACACCAAATCCAATCTGCCTGTTCTAAGAAGTGAATTATCTAACACATCTGGTCTATTAGTAATTCCAATTACAACCACCCGTGATGAAATTCCTTCCTCTATCTCTGTTAGTAATTGACTAAGAATTGTTTCACTAGTTCCGCCTTCCCCAGATTTGTAACGTGCAATGGAATCTAATTCATCAAAAATCACCACACATGGAGATGATGATTTTGCTTTTCTGAATATTTCTCTAACAGCTTTTTCAGATTCTCCAAGCCATTTGGAAAGTATTTCTGGTCCTCTAACTAGAATCATGTTTGCACCAGTTTCAGTAGCTAATGCACGTCCAAGCAATGTCTTTCCGCAACCTGGAGGACCGTAAATTAAAGCTCCTTTTGGAGGCTTGATTCCCATCTTTGTAAACTTGCTTGGCTCTTTCATTGCCATGATGAGATTATCTGTTAGTGATTTTTTGATGTCATCTAGTCCCCCTACATCTTGCCACCATACTTTTGGTCTTTCTACATAAAATTCCCTCATTGCTGTCGGGACTACTTCGTGCATTGCATCGTAAAAGTCGATTAATTTTATTTGCATTGATTGCAATACTTCAGAAGGTATCTTTTCTGTTTCAAGATCAATTTCTGGTAGATATCTTCTAATTGATTTTAATGCAGCTTCTCTACAAAGTGATTTGATGTCTGCACCAGTATATCCATGCAATTCTGATGACAGATCCTTAAGATCAATATCGTCGCTGATTGGCATACCTCTTGTATGAATTTCCAGAATCTCTAGTCTTCCATCTTCGTTTGGTACTGAAATCTCAAATTCTCTGTCGAATCTTCCTGGTCTTCTAAGTGCAGGATCAACACTGTCTGGTCTGTTTGTAGCTCCTAGAACTATGACATTTCCTCTGTCGTTTAGACCGTCCATCAATGCCAATAATTGTGCAACAACTCTTTTTTCTACATCCCCATAAGCTTCTTCTCTTTTTGGAGCGATAGCATCAATCTCGTCTATGAATATTATGCTTGGAGAGTTATCTTTTGCCTCTTTGAAAATATCTCTAAGCTTGGCTTCTGTTTCTCCATAATACTTGTTCATTATTTCTGGACCATTAATTGGAAACATGTTGGCCTCTGATTCGCTTGCCATGACTTTTGCAAGTAGTGTCTTTCCACATCCGGGTGGGCCATAAAGTAAAATTCCACTATGTGGTTCAATTCCAAGTCTTGCAAATAATTCAGGATGTTTTAATGGAAGTTCTACAATTTCTCTCATTGCTTTAACTTCTTTTCTTAATCCTCCAACTTCTTCATATGTTACCCTAACTTTTCTATCGACTGATGTCTCTGTTGAAATACTAAGATTTGTTGAACGGTCTATCTTTACTACTCCTTTAGGGGTTGTTTTTGTAATTTTAAAATCCATGGAATTTCCTAAGATCATTACGGAAATTTCATCACCGTGAGTGATTGGTAATCCCTTCAATCTGTTTTTAACAAAATCTGTAAATTCTTTATCAACTGTAACTGAATCATTAACTGGCGTTAAAGAAACAGTTTTTGCAAATTTTGATGTTACCTTTCTAATTTTTACAAAATCATTCAGTGAAGCACCAACATTTTTTCTTGTTTGACCATCCACTCTGATGATGTCTGGTAATTTTTCATCTTCATCAACTGGCCACACAACTGCACAACTTGATCTTGAACCCATTACTTCTATAATGTCTCCTGGTGTAACTTTGAGAAAATCCATTGCCTCTGGACCTATTCGAGCACGTTTCTTCCCTACGTCTCGTTGTTTTGCTTCACCAATTCTCATTTGCAAAGGTTCTTCTTTGCGTACCAAAAAATCACCTATTTCATGTCAACTGACATTCTACTCATGTTGAGAACTTCAAATTCACTAACACCTTCTGTTCCTCTTACTGCGTTCTCTAGAGCGTCACTTTGACCTTCTTTATCTTCTAAAACAAATTCTGCTTTAATGCACTCTAAGCCAAATGCTAATGGTTCTTTTGCATGTCTCTTCATTGAGATTCCTTCTGGTAATGCTGTCTTGATGGTCTCAGATAGTTTGTCTAAATCTACTTCCATTCCTTGTGGTAGAATTTTTGTAACAAATAGTAATTGAGCCATTTTTCTAAGGTCCCTGAAAGTTACATGAAGAACAAGTATAGTTTCTTGCTGCCTCTCTGCAACTTTGACATCTCCAAATTAAATCTGCACCACAACTAGGGCAATTGAATTTTACACATTTATCATTAGGCATAATATGTCTGTGACAGCAACTGCATGTCGGTAATGAAATAGTAGAAGACATACCCCGATTTTCTGTAAACATCATTTATACCTTCCTTAGAAATTATACACGTTTTAGCCAAGTAATTTTTTAATTTCTCCGCCAATTAGGGTCTGAGCGGTTTTAATTGAACCCTTCAATCCTAGTAATTTTATAATTGATCCAGTGTGAAAATCAAAATCATCTTTTTCTGAAATTTCATTAATTATTTCTGGTGTTATAGTTTCAAATAATTTATTGATTGTTTCATTGTCAATTCGCTCCAAAATTTTTCTTGCCAAGACTTGTTTTTCAAATTCTTTTCCAAATCTTTCAGTCCATTTCTTTTGGTATTGTTCAAGGTCTTTTTTGTTGTTTGTTTTTAAAAATTTTGAAATTGCTTGCCCTGCGTAAACTCCTCCCATCCCACTGGTGAATATGCCTCCTGCGGTAGTCGGTTTTGCTTGCCCTGCTGCATCTCCTATGATTACTGTTTTATCTTCTACAAACTTTTTGATTGGGCCTTTGATCCAAATTGGCGCAAAAATCTTTCTGATAGTTGAAAATTCTCCCTTGTCTTTGAGAATTTTATCTAGTGTCTCTGCAACTTTGATTCCTCTTCCTGCAACTCCTATCTTTCCTTTTCCCTCTCCTGATGGAATAATCCATCCAAAAAATCCTGGATATTTTTCTTGATCAAAAATCACTTCGACCTTTCCTTTCTTTATCCAATCTGCATAGATTTCATACTGGGCAGATGACAAAATCCCGGTCCTATCTTTGTGAATTAATGATGATACCCCTCTTGCATCAACAAATATTTTACAATCTATTTTCTCCTCATTGGTTCGAATTCCCGTATCTGTAATTTCTTGAAAACTAGTTCTTACTTTGATTATTGCGCCATTTTTTTGAGCTTGGAATGCTATCTGTTTGTCTAATTCTCTTCTGCTGATTTCAACCACTTTTTGTTTTTTTGAATTAATTGTAAAACTTTGTCCGTTAGGTGATGATATTTCTGCAGATTCTATCATATGATCAAATGTCTTTCTAAATGGTATTACTCCTAGTTCTTCTAATCCTGCCAAACTTACTAGTCCTCCACAGTGCTCTGGGGTCCCAATCTCATAGTCTTCTTCAATGACTAAAACTGAAAATCCTTTTGAAGAAATTTCTCTTGCACATAGTAATCCTGCAACACTTCCTCCTGCAATTACTACGTCAAAGCTCACAGATTTTGTTTCTTTGTCAATTATTTAATTCAAAAGTTTTTCATTAAGCCTATTTCTGATTATATCATGGGTGACATCAAACAAGTGATAGTTGTTAGAACTGATCTTGATATGGGTAAAGGAAAGATTGCAGCCCAAGTAGGCCATGCATGTGTTCTTGGTGCAGAGCATGTACGAAAATCACATCCTGAATGGTATCAACAATGGTGGGGAGGACAAGAAAAAGTGGTCGTTAAAGTTTCTGGAATTAAAGAATTACAAGAAGTAAAAAGACATGCAATTGATCTTAATTTGCCCTGGTCTGAAGTATCTGATGCTGGACATACTCAACTAGCTCCTGGGACAACTACATGTATTTCCATTGGACCTGCACCTGAGAATTTAATTGATAAAATTACTGGGGATCTTAAATTATTGTAATCTCTTTCTGGGAATAAGATATAACAAGGCTCACTATTTTTTGTGTTATGAAGAAAAAAGGGATTATCGTTACTATCTTTTTTGGATTTATCTTGCTTTCATCTACTGTGATGCTTACTTTGCCTGGCTTTGATCCTGGTGCTGATTCTCCTGAAGTTACAATTACTGGAACTCCTGCTGATAATTTTCCTGATGAACAGCGTGCTCAATTTTGTGGTTCAAGTAATGCAAAGTCTACTAATTACGTTCAAGAATTTTCGATTCCAACTTTGTGTACAAATCCATTAGGGATTGTAACTGATTATGATGGCAATGTCTGGTTTGCCCAGACCAATACCGGTAAAATAGCAAAGTTTGATCCTAATACAGAAACATTTACTGAATATGAAAATCTACTATGGCCTCCAGGTGGTCGTTCGATGATGTGGGGAATTGATTATGCTCCTGATGGTTCTATCTGGTATACTGATGAAACTTATGACTCTGTTTGGAAATTTTCAACTCTGAATGAGAAATATGATCGATTAGAATATCCTTCTGAAGGAAATTCTCTCCCTCAAAAACTTCGTATTGAAGGTTCTCAGATTATCATAAATGATTTCACTGGTAACAAACTCACCTTCTTAGATCCTAATCAGTCTAGTGACAATGTAAATTATCTTAGTATTCCATCACCTGTAGATGATTCTGTCACTGCTGATTTTGCAATAGACGCAAATGACAATGTCTGGTTTACAAATTGGCTGTATCAACAAGGTGGAGTCTTGGTGAAGTTTGATCAAAATGGATATTTGAATTCTGTTGCAAACTCTGGTGAAAAATTCCTTCCACTACTTGACTTTATTGAAATTTATGAATTACCTATGGAATTACTTACTCCAAACGGTGCAGTAATTACAGATGATGGTCTTCTTTGGTTGGCAGATACTACTTCTTCATCATTTTTTAGTTTTGATCCTGTAACTGAGAAATTTGTTCAGTATGTGACCGCTGACCCTCTGTTGAGTACATATGGAAATCAAACTGGCGTTGTAAAAACTCCTATCTCAAGACCCTATTGGATTGAATCTGATGATCAAGGAAGAATTGTATTCAATGAACAAACTGCAAACAATATTTCTGTAATGGATCCTAGAACCGAATCCTTAGTAGAATACCATGTTCCTTCAAAGAATCCAAACTGGGGTGACTGTGATCCTGGCACTGGTATGATGTTAGCTGATTGCGGTGTTGCACAAATATTTGATTTTACTGTTGATGGCAACAAAATTTGGTTTACAGAGTGGGTTGAAAACAATATTGGCGTAGTCGATACTTCTATCCCATTACCTCTTGAAATTCAATTGGAATCTGACTCTGTTTTACTTGGAACTGATAATTCCGAAGAAATTGATTTTGTAGTGTCTTCTCAATCTCAACAAGGCTTGTTGGGTGTTTCATTAATTTTATCTACTGCAAATGATTTTTTGAGTATTGATCTTGATGAAAATTCTTCAGAAACATTCCAATTGGGTTCTGATGAATCTCGTCCTGTCTCCGTTACTATTCGTGCCTCTGAAAATGCAATCCCTGGCACATACAAAGTTCTACTAGGTGCACAATTATCTGATGTTGCAATCAGCAAATATGTTACAGTGACAATAGAGTGATCCCTAAAATCGACACTGAAATTGGAATTACTGTATACAGTACAAAGTTTGATGGTATTGGAGGAAAGATTAGAGTCGAACCTGAAGATTTCCAAGTTACAGAATTAATTTCTGAAAAAATAAAAAAATCTATCAAAGAGCCATCTGGGTATGCTGTGTATAAATTAAAAAAGAAAAGAATTGACACAAATCATGCCCTATCTGGAATCTTTAGAAAAACCGGAATACGTCTAAAATCTCTTGGATTAAAAGATGCATCAGCTGTTACAGAACAATTTGTTTGTTCTGGAAACAAAGGTAAGGCAATAGATGATTTCTCAAGTGACAAATACTCTCTTGAAAAAATAGGGTTTGTAAAAAAACCTCTATCGAAAAAAGACATGATAGGAAATCATTTTACTATAAAGATTTCTGGATGCCAAAATAATTTAGAATCTTTTACAGAATATGATCATGTTTTGAATTTCTATGGCTACCAGCGATTTGGTTCACAAAGACCTGTAACCCATCTAATTGGAAAGGCAATCTTGCATAGGGATTTTAAGAAAGCTGTTGATTTGATTTTATCCTTTACATCTACATATGATTCTCCTGAAAATACTGAAATTCGTGAAAAACTATCTGACAAGGCAAACTATGAACAATATTTTGACAAAGTTCCGGTTCAGATGGATATTGAAAGAATTGTTTTAAAAGAAATGATTGAACATGGAGAATCCATCCGTGCAATTAGAGCAATACCTGTTTCACTGAGACGCTTTTACATTCAAGCATATCAGTCTTTTATTTTTAATCAGTCTCTTAGTTCTTCCTTTTTAGATGGTGAGAATCTTTTTGAGGCGCAATCTGGAGATGTTTGCTTTGATCATAATGGAATAATTGGGAAATATGTCAAAGGCATGGACCAAAACCTGGCATTGCCTTTTGTTGGATATTCGTATTACAAAAAAACCCGATTTGATTTCCAAATTTCTAAAATATTAGAACAAGAAGAAATTTCCCCTAAAGATTTCTTCATTAAAGAAATGCAAGAAGTAAGCAGTGAAGGCGGTTTTAGGCAAGCTGCAATTCATTGTAATGATTACTCTACACATGGTAATGTTGTGGAATTTTCTTTATCTCGTGGTTCTTTTGCAACAATTTTGTTAAGGGAGATAATGAAACCTGTTGATCCTATGATTGCAGGATTTTAGTTCTGCATCAAAAATAGAATTTCTTAGATGTCTTTAAGTTAGTCTGTTTTTAAGAACATGTGATTACGTTGGAAAAGGCATACATGCTGATTAGTTGTGAAGTGGGGGAAGAGCAATCCCTTTATTCTAAATTAAAAGAAATTCCTGAAGTCAAAAGTTGTTTGATTACTTTTGGTAACTATGACGTTGTAGCTGAATTTGTCACAGAATCTCCTTCTCAAATAAATGACATAATTACATCCAAAATTAGAAAACTTGATAAAATTAGAAGCACCATTACTCTTCGAGTGACAAACTAACTCTTTCTTATTACTGCAAGCCCTGCAGATAAAATGACAATTCCGGTTATTACAATTACTATCCCGTATGTTACCCAATCTGGATTTGAATACATGAATGATTTTTCTGGCCCAACAATAGACTGCCCTTGAAGGTGAAAAATAGAACCTAAAATGACAATAATTATTCCAATAACTGCTAGAGTTTTTCCGCCTTTCATGATGTTTTTCCTTATTTGCAGTAAAAAAGGGTAAACAGAATTGATAATTTGACCAAATGATTTTCCGATTTGGTTTTTAATTATTTTCTTTTGACCTGATAAAGTGTCCAATTGGAATGAGTATCAAGAATCAACTGCACGTAGTCATATGGGTTTGATACTATTTGCTGCTTCGGCCTCCCTTGCAATCATACTATTTTTGATTTTTCATCCCCAAATTGAATCCATTAACAAAGAATCTCCGATTCTTATCAATCTCATGTTTGTCCCCGCAATGGCTGTGGGATTCCTATATGGTGTAAGAATTACTGAGAGAGCAGTAAAACCATCTGAAATTAGAAGTCCTATAAAAAGATCAATTGTGAAAATATTCTTGTTCTTTTTTGTAATGGGTGGCATGTTTAGTTCTGTAAATTTTGCCATCAATGGTGGCAGCATAATGCCTGAATTGACAATTTTGGAAGATGGGTTGTTGCCTTGGGTAAATAATTTCATTACTGCAAATGGCGGTGCAACTTTTCTTATAATTACAAGCATTGGTTTGATGGCCGGTGCCACTAAAAGAATTGTTGGAATGAATACTGGAATCATAAACAGGCTGGTTACCTTTGTTGGAACTTTTGTCTTTTTTACAATGCTTGTGCTAAGTTTCACAAAATCTGATCCTACATCATCTGGTGTTTTCTTGTATACATTTTATCAGGCAGGTATTGTCGGTGGAGCATTTTATGCTATGAATCGTTTGACTAAAAATCAAAATATGCTAGAAGACTTTACTAACGGATATTACTAAACTATTTTTCAAGATCTACATAGATTCCAGAAGCTGCATTATTGATTCTGTCCCAGTATTTTTCACAACCGTCTGCTTTGAAATCATTTTCTTTACACTCGTTAAAATGAGCAGTATGCTCTCTTGAGATGTTGTCTGACAATAACACGTCATCTGCAGTAAAGAGTGCAATGATGCCAATTGCTGCTAAACTTCCAGCTACCAATATCATGGAATATCCTACTTTAGCATAGTTGTGAGGCTCTTTCATTTACAGAAAATCTATGACTCTTGAATTTAATCTTTTCAAGATGACTTTAAGCGATCAATTTGGTAGCACTAGGGATTTTTTGAGAAAAGATGAAAAGAAAGTACTCGAAAATATCTACATTGAGCATTCAAATCCTTCAATACGAGTTTCTTGGACCTATTCCTCTTGAAGAATGGGGTCCTCCTATGGAAAAAGTCGTTTATCTGATTTTATCCCGAGAGAAGGACAAATTCAATGTTCTGTATGTGGGCGACTGTGAAAACACCGACGATAAGGGATTTTTCATCCAAAATTCCAACTACAAATGCTGGATGGATAATTCTGGCTTGGAAAAATCATTACATCTTGCTATATTGCCTTTGTTTGAGTCAAGCACGGAACGTCGAAAAAATGTATTAAACAAAATTTTGACTCACTACAAACCTGTTTGTAACATTGCTGATATGCCAAAAGAAAAACCTGATTATGTTGTTAGGAAATCTGATAATTCTATTTCAGAAACAGAGCAAATTCTGTGTCTTTGCTGTGGTGCTGAAATGAAACCTGAAAAAGTTCTTGAAAAATCTACTTTGTTTCGCTGTACTGGTTGTGGATTAAGTGATACAAAACTTAATCCTTAATTTTATTTTGAACATTAAATAATTCTAAAGTGAGTAGGTCGATTGCTTTTTTCAAATGTTGAAACTCGTTAATTGAATGCATTTGACCCTCGATTAGTGCTCTCTGAATTTTAATAGAATTTTTCTGAAAATCGTCTGATGCAACAATTTCCATGCCGTTAAGCTTTGATAGTAAATTATCTAAATCCTTGATCATTTCATCTGAAGGCTTGTGCTTGTCCATGACAATCTAAAATATTTTTAATATATGAATCGTTACAAAAGTTCCTCATCAATTTCTTGAATGGGATCCAAATACTGCTGACATGTACATGTGGGGATTTGACATTTCCCTGCTTTCATAAGAGTGCTGTTTTCACTCTTACTATGTGCTTCATTGGTATGATGACATCTTTTACAATTCATATCTAAAAAATTCCTCTTCCATAATTTAAGCCAAGAATTAAGGAATTAGAACTGCTCTTGCTTCAATCTCTGAATCTTTTAGCTTTTTGAGGGCTTCATTTGCCTTCTCCAACGGGAATGTCTGAGTTATGACTTCGATATTTTTCTCATCACAAATTTTGATTACTTCTTCCATGTCTTTAGTTGAACCAATTAAGGTTCCACGAATTGTTTTCTCTTCAAATGCCATGAATGTTGGATTTTCACCTACTGTGGCAATGACAATCAATCCTCCTTTTTTTACTGCTTTTATTGCTGTGTCTGTGACAATATCAGCTGGAGCAAATACAATTGCCGCATCCAATAATCCATGTTTTTCTTTTAATGTATTTAGAAATTCTTGTTGGTTTTCTGAAAAAACCATCGCATCAATAGCTCCTAATCTCTTTGCAACATCAAGATGTTTTTGTGATCTGGAAAATGCAATCACATCAGAGTTCTCCACTTTGGCAAACTGTACTGCCATATGTCCTACGCCTCCAATTCCAAAAATTCCTATTTTTTTATTTTGTTTTGGTTCTGCAGCTTTTACTGCCTTGTATGCTGTAATGCCTGCACAAAATAGTGGCGCTGCATATTCTGCTTTCATGTTTTCTGGAACTTTAGTTGCAAAATCTTCTACAACTGTAATGTATTCTGTATATCCTCCTTTGAAAGATTCTCCGGTAATTACTGATGATTCGCAAAGGTACTCCTTTCCTTCTTTACAATATTGACATTTCTTACATGCTTCTAATAGTGGGGTAATCCCTACTCTGTCTCCTACTTTGAACTTTGTTACTTCTTCTCCTACTTGAACTACTTTTCCAACAACTTCATGTCCTGGAACTGTTGGCAATGCTGGTGGGATTCCAATGTCTTTCCAATCCCCTTCAATGCCATGAAGCTGTGAATGACAAACACCGCAGGCTTCAATTTTTAACAAAATTTCATTTGGTCTTTGAATTTCATGTTTGTCTATCTGAATGAGTTTTAACGGATTTGTCTCTATTTTGGCACATTCTGAAAGCACCATTGCACGCATTTTTTCCATATTTTCAAAGATCCATTACGAGATTTTAAGATTGATGTGTTGATTTATCCCAAATCTCAGTCTTAGTTTTACACCAAGATTTATTTGCAAAATTAACTAAATGAGACATATGGCTGAAATTACAGATGAAGATCGTGAACGAGTTAAATTATTACAAATAATCACTAGCTCAAAACATGAATTCAAAAAACTTTCTTTAGACCAATTAAAACGATTGCAAGAATTAGTTGAAAAAAAAGATTACAGTCATGACAAAAAAGCCCATAAATCCAAAGTCAAATTACTTGGAAAAATTAATGTTAGAATTTATGAACTCACAGAAGGCAAAGGGATTTGGAACTAATTAACTACTAATATTCAAATAAATTTGATATACTGTGGTCCAAAATAATCTTATCAATGAGAGCAGTCCATATTTACTCCAACATGCACAAAACCCTGTTAATTGGTATGCATGGAATGATGATGCATTAAAAAAAGCAAAAGAAGAGAATAAACCGATTTTTCTAAGTATTGGTTATAGCTCATGTCATTGGTGTCATGTTATGGCTCACGAATCATTTGAAAATGAAGATATTGCTCAATTCATGAATGAAAATTTCATCAACATCAAGGTTGACCGAGAAGAGCGACCAGACATTGATGATATTTATCAAAAAGTCTGTCAGATAGCAACAGGTCAGGGTGGGTGGCCATTGAGTATTTTTCTGACTCCTGATCAAAAACCATTCTATGCTGGAACTTATTTCCCTGTTCTAGATTCGTATGGTCGTCCAGGGTTTGGAAGTATTTGCAGGCAACTCTCGCAAGCTTGGAAAGAAAAACCTAAAGATATTGAAAATTCTGCTGAGCGATTTCTTGGTGCATTAAACAAGGCCGAAACAATCCAAATTCCTTCCAAGTTGGAAAGAATAATTCTTGATGAAGCAGCTATGAACTTGTTTCAATTAGGCGATGCAACCCATGGTGGTTTCGGCTCTGCTCCAAAATTTCCCAACGCTGCAAATATTTCATTTCTATTTAGATATGCTAAATTGACTGGACTGACAAAATTCAATGAATTTGCGCTCAAAACGCTCAAAAAAATGGCAAATGGTGGAATATTTGATCAGATAGGAGGTGGTTTTTCTAGATATTCTACTGATGCAAAATGGCTAGTCCCACATTTTGAAAAGATGCTTTATGATAATGCATTGATTCCTGTAAATTATGCAGAAGCATTTCAAATAACAAAAGACCCTTTCTATCTTGAAGTTTTACAAAAAACACTTGATTTTGTATTGCGTGAAATGACTTCCTCTGAGGGCGGGTTTTACTCTGCATATGATGCTGATTCTGAAGGAGTAGAGGGAAAATACTATGTCTGGAAGAAAAGTGAGATTAAAGAAATTCTTGGAAATGATGCGGATATCTTTTGTTTATACTATGATGTAACTGATGGTGGGAATTGGGAAGGAAATAACATTCTGTGTAATAATCTAAACATCTCTACCGTTGCTTTTAATTTTGGAATTTCTGAATCCGAAGTTAAAAAGAAAATAGATTCATGTTCTGAAAAATTATTAAAAGTTCGTTCTACAAGAATTCCTCCTGGACTAGATGACAAAATATTGGTTTCATGGAACTCTTTAATGATAACTGCTTTTGCAAAGGGGTATCGTGTTACGGGGGATGTTAGATATCTGAATGCTACAAAAGACTGTATCTCGTTTATTGAAAAAAATCTCCTTGTAAATGACAAACTACTACGTACCTACAAAAATGGAGTTGCAAAAATTGATGGATATTTGGAAGATTACTCTTATTTTATCAATGCATTATTGGATGTTTTTGAAATTGAACCTGATGAAAAATATTTGAAATTATCTTTGAAACTGGCACACCATTTGATAGACCACTTTTGGGATTCCAAAAATAATAGTTTCTTTATGACTTCTGATGATCATGAAAAATTAATTATTCGACCCAAGAGTAATTATGATTTATCTCTGCCCTCTGGAAACTCTGTATCTGCATTTTTGTTGCTTAGGTTGTATCATCTTTCTCAAGAGCAGACTTTTCTTGAAATTACGACAAAAATTATGGAATCTCAGGCACAAATGGCAGCTGAAAATCCCTTTGGGTTTGGATATTTGCTAAATACAATTTCCATGTATATTCAAAAACCTCTGGAGATTACCCTGATAAATCCAGAAAATTCTGAGATTTACGAGTCCCTTGTTTTAGACTACTTACCAAATTCCATTTTTGTTGTAGTTAGAGATGCTTCTCAACTATCTGCTCTTTCCAAGTATCCTTTCTTTACTGGGAAACAATTCGAAGAAAAAACCTCTGTTTTTGTTTGTAAGGATTTTGCCTGCTCTTTACCACTTCATACTGTTGATGAAATAAAATCTGCTCTTTAGATTTTCTTTAAATCTACTTCAATTATTGTGCCGACTTGTGGTCTTCCCATATTGTCATATCTTGACTTTGGCATTCCTATGGTGATTTGTGTTTGCTGATATGATTTTATGTTGACTGTTGGTTGTGCTTGTAAAATTGCCTCTAACAGTGGCATCACTTGCTCTTTTGTTTCAGAGTCAAGTTTCTTTGAAACATTTTCTATTATCATCTGTTTTTGTGAAATAGGTTCAGTTGAAATATTTTCAATCAGAGTTAATTGTACCATTTGTCCATTGTCAACTATTTGAGTAATTTTGAATTCATTTGTATCTGTCATGCTGTATTTGATTCTCTAGATGATTTATCTTTAACGAATTGAAAAGTACAATGCAACCACTGCAGTCACCACTGCTGCTGATACTCCCAACCCGAAGATAATCTTACTTCCGTCTACATTCATACATTTTTTTCATTGATGTTGGAATTAAACTCTACTGATTTTCAATTTTTTGAATTTGACTTACTGATGATTTCTACGTAAGTGTTTTAATACAAAAATCATATTGTTTGTTATCGCATACTAACTGTATTCATACACCTGCGATAGTACGACCAGTCCAACCGGAGTCATAATGGGTGCCCATATGGGCACCCTTTTCAATTAAAATTATTTACTGAATCTGTATTTTCAGGCCCATTTTCTGGTTCTTTTTTTGGCGTTTCAGGTTTTGGAGGAACAAGAATTGCTTTTTTGATTAATGCGGCGCGGTCTTTGATGATTTGGTTAAATTCGCGCATATCATCCAAACCTGGGGTTTGCTGTTGGTTTTGATATGCTTGCAGAAATCCTGAATATACACATCCTGTAATTATTCCAAATGCTGTATCTGGAACTGATTCTATCTCTGGAACAAAGTTTTCTGCAATTTGTTTATACGACTCTGATTCATTAATGTAGTAATCAATCAAACTATCGATAAAGTCTCTGTTCTCTTTGGAGATTGTCATCTGTACTTTCTTAATTTCCTAGTTTATTTAATTGTCTTTGATTAATCGTTTATTTATTCATCAATGATTTTCAGGTTATTGTGGAAATTAGAATTTGATGAAGATTATTTTCGAATATATGATTCTAAAAAACTCATTGCAGGATACTTTGATCCTGATTATGGGGATATTTTCACAAGAGATGATTCTGAAGAAATTATCTCATCAATGCTAAAAAACCATGATAAAATCCCCGGTGGCATCATTATGGTCCCCCTTGTAAAATTTGGATTGTTTGACACTGATTTGGATACTACTTTGACTAATGTTGAAGAACAAGTAATTCGAGTAAACGAACATTTACAAAAATGGAAAAACCTGATATCGAAAATTCACCCTTCATTTCATTCTGTCAGAATATCTCATACTGATCAAGATATGCTTACCATTACTTTTCCTATAAAATTCTCAAAACCCACGCCTCTTGAAAAAACATCTTTGCTTGAAGAACTCTTTGACACTTTAGAAATGCTAAAAAATTCTGGTTTATTGTAATCTCTTCTAAGGCAAATGGTCTTGTTTCCATTTTTCGGCATCATTGATGCAGTTAAACCATTTAATCTCTATTTCATCTGAATCAAATTCGCCTAATTCATTTTTGAATTCTAACTCACATTTGTTCTTCATGTTCTCTGAGATTTGAATCACTTTTTGTTTCAATACGTTATCTGGCGGTGAAAATTTGTCTGCCTCATCAAACTCTACAATTCCTGATTTAGCTAGTTGGAATTCCACCAGTCCCAAATTTTCAAATTCATATGCTTCTTGAATTTGTGTATCTGATCTTACTTTGGCTGATTCATCTCCTGTTCTAATCCATTTGATGTACTCGATATCGCTTTTCAATTGAGTTTCAGATGAAATCTTGAATAATTCTACAGAACTTGCAAATAATTCTGGTGTGTCTAGTTTGTCGTATCTAGAAATAATCTCTTCAAAATTTGTGACATGCTTTTCATAATAATTTAATAATTCTTCTTTTGTAATGTCTCCTTCATCCCATTTAATTTTCTCAGAATAGAATTTTGTCTGCAAATCTGCAACATCTTGTTGAATTTGTGCCAATTCATTCCCAAATTGGAAACCTCTTTGCTTTGTTTGCTCTGCAGAATAATTGTATCCTACCACTGCTATGATGATTATGATGCCTATTATGGCAATTGAAATATTTTGTATTTTATTTTTCTTCAAAGATAATCTATGTAATTTCCTTCATCATCTAGTTTTAATTCAATTGTAAACTCTGTACCGCTGATAAAAGAATCGTTTCTGGTTGTTCTAACTCTTCCAATTACCAATTCATATGGCCAAATCTCTACAACTATTGCGCCTACCTTGGCGATTGGAGTTTCTGTAATTTCCATGTCTTCACGTTTGACTCCGTGTCTTTCAAGCATGTGTAATGCATGATCTAACAATGGTTTTGGATTATTGTAATTTAGTACCCATACTGGTGCTTCATAATCAATTTTTTGCAATTTGAAACAATCCTAAATTTACTCATATAACAATTATTCGGGGTTTATGATGTTTAGTGTCATTGTGCTTACAACTCTGGAAAGTCTTCGAATTGTTGCTATGACTTTCTCAAAATCATCTTGGTTTTCTGTTTGAATTTCTGCAATTACGTCATATGCCCCAAAAGTAAGATGTGCATTGCTAATGTCTTGCATTTGTTTAAGCTCATCTACAATGTATTCTTCTGCTCCTAGATCACAATTTAATAGAATGAATCCTTTATGCATTACTTTATCTTGAAATAATTAGAAAGTTCAAGTCTTTAAGTTTTACAGTATTACCATCTACTACGTCCGCCGTAGCTGTTTCTGGTTCCTTCTCTATCGCTTGATCTTTTTCTACCGCCTCTATCATCTCTTGGGTTTCCACCTCTATCTGATCTTCCATATCCTCCGGAACGACCTCCTCTGGAATAATTAGATCTTGATTGCCCTCCATATCTTCTTGATGGCGTTTGTCTTTTTAGAGGATCTGGAATTGAAATCTGAATTCCCATTTCTTGATTCAAATCTTTTATTGGAACTTTGATTTGACGTTTGATGAGATTCCAATCTCCTACTGATGAATATGATACAAATGTAACTGCTTTGCCCAACGCTCCTGCTCTAGCTGTTCTTCCGATTCTGTGAAAATAGGCCATCTCTTGATTTGGAACATCATAATTGATCACTAATTCTACTCTTGGAACATCAATTCCTCTTGATGCAACATCTGTTGCAACCAGAATGTCTGCTTTACCGCTTCTGAATTTTCCCATTGATTGTTCTCTTCTGTGCTGTGACATGTCTCCTTCGATAGCCACTGCATTGAATTTTTCTTGATGAAGGAACTTTGCAACATCTCTTGTTCTATACTTTGTTGAGCAAAATACAATGCTCTGTCCCTTGATTGGTTTGATAAAGTCAATAAGATACTTGAATTTGTCTCTGTCTTTAATCACTAAATATGATTGGTCAATTCCTTCTCCACTAAGATCATCTGCATCTAGCAAGAATTGTTTTGGATTTTTCAGATAGTCTTCTGAAAGTCTTAGAATTTCAGTTGGCATTGTTGCTGAAAACAATGACATTACTCTTTCTTCTGGGGCTAAATCTAGGATAAACTGAATATCATCTACAAATCCCATGTCTAACATGGTGTCTGCCTCATCTAGAACAATGTGTGAAATATCTCTGAGTTCAATTGAGCCTCTTTTTAGGTGGTCTATTAGTCTGCCTGGGGTTGCTACTACGATTTCAACTCCTCTGTGAAGTGCATCTAATTGAATTCCCATTCCTTGTCCTCCGTAAACTGTTGCGATTCTGATTCCTGTATGTTTTCCAAATTTCTTGATTTCATCGGTGATTTGCATGGCAAGTTCTCTTGTTGGGGCCATGATTAATCCTTGAATTCCTTTTTTTGGCTTGATCTGTTGCAACATTGATAATGCAAATGCTGCAGTTTTTCCTGAACCTGTATGGGCTTGTCCTACAACATCTCTGCCTGAAAGTAATACTGGAATAACTGCTTCTTGAATTGGAAATGCTTCTTCAAATCCTTGCTCAGAAATACCTTTCAGCACATCGTCGCTTAATCCTAAATCTTGAAATTTTGTCATTTTATTTTTTTCTCTTTGGCAATGACGAAAAAGCTCATTGCCCACTCGTCATTATTCTGATGCTTAATCCCTGTTTTGCCCTAATAAACGCTTGTTATTTTTTTATGCATCCAATTGAGCGTCAATTATTTTTTTGAAACTCTCAAATGGTTGGGCTCCTTTCAATTCTACAAATCCTATCTGATCATTTCCTATGAAGAATCCTGGAGTTCCTGTGACTCCATAATTTCTTCCATCATCTAGATCTTTTTTGATTTCTTCAATGTGTTTTCCGCTAGTAAGACATGAATCAAATATTTCTTGATCTAGTTCTATGTTTGAAGCATATTGACTGAACAAAGATAATCCTTCAGCAGTATCCACTTTATTCCACTCATTTTGTTTTTCAAATAACATGTCGTGCATTTCTCTAAACTTGTTTTGATCATTTGCACATTCTGCAGCTACTGATGCAGGTAATGCATTTGGATGAATGCTTTGAATAGGAAAGTCTCTGAAAATTAATTTTACTTTTCCTTGTTCAATATATTCATCGAGAATTAATGGGAGTGTCTGGGTGTGGAATCTTGCGCAAAATGGACACTGAAAGTCTGAAAACTCAATTATTGATATTGGTGCATCTGGATTTCCTATTATAGGATCATTGTCTTCTGAAATTTTCACTGGTGCTGCTGCTTGTTTTGTTGGTAACTGATTTTGCAGTAACTTTAATTCTAGTTTGGATAATGCTTTGTCTAGTTCTTCTGCTGTAATTTGGTTTGAATTTAGGCTTGAGGTGTATGATCCTGCAAAGAATGCTGCAACTCCGACGATGATAATTAATCCAATGATTAATCCATTAAATGTTGATTTTTTAACAGTAATGTTCTCTTTATTTTCTAATTCTCCTGAACTCATCTTAATTATTTAAAATTCAGTATACTTATTCCTATTGCCAACTCTTGGGTTGGTTTTTAGAAAGTAAAAAGCCAATGACGGGATCTGAACCCATGACCTATTGATTACAAATCAATTGCTCTACCAGGCTGAGCTACATTGGCACGAAGTAGAATGAACTTTTTGACGGTTTAAAGTGTTACCTGTGGTTAATTTCAAAATGTTTTTTATTCGAAAATCGTCAAATTCACCGTCAGTTTATAATAATCATGTATTTTGATACCTGTAATGAGGTACATCGAACCTACAAAGGTTAAGGTTTTGATGATGATGTTTTTTGCAACTGGCTCAATTGGCATTGTGATTGGATTGTCTCCTATTGCTGGACCACAACAGACTATGATGATTACCTTCATGGGTGTGATAAATATTGGATTGGGTGCGTTCTTTACATTCATCTTTTTGACACAGACTCAAAAAGAGCCTGATAAAAGAAAGAAGAAAAGAAAAAGTGATTAACACTTTGAATGTCTTTTTTAAAATAATATTTTGTTGAAGTTTTCGATTAAAGTATAAATACTAACTTTCTTTCATCAATTCAGAAATGTTAGATTTAGTTGCAAAGAATTTGTTTCTTACAAAAGGTAAAGGCGTTCATGAAGATCGATTAACAAGTTTTGAATATGCTCTTAGAGATGCAGGTATTGCAGGAACAAATCTTGTTCTAATTTCAAGCATATTTCCACCTAAAGCAAAATTAATCTCTAGAAAAGAGGGCTTGAAAAAAATTTCACCTGGACAAATTCTGTTTACGATTTATTCAAAAAATCAAACAAATGAGCCTCATAGAGTTTGTTCTGCATCTGTAGGACTTGCTCAACCAAAAGACAAATCTCGATATGGCTACCTCTCTGAATATGAGGCCTTTGGACAAAATGAAATTCAAGCAGGTGATTATGCTGAGGACATTGCAGCACAAATGCTTGCATCCTCCTTAGGAATTCCTTTTGATGCTGATAAGGCATGGAATGAGAAAAGACAACAGTGGTCAATTTCTGGAGAAATTTACAAAACTCACAATATTACATCTGCTACCAAAGGAGACAAAGATGGAAAATGGACCACTGTCTTTGCTGCTGCTGTTCTTTTACTGTAATTATTTTTTGTAGCCTTTAAGATAGAATAATGCGGCTGCTATTGCAACTATTGTAATTATAATTACAACTGTGATGGATTCATCAAATTCTGATTTTTCCGATTTAATGTCTCCAAGAGAAAAAATTAATTCGTTTTTGTCAATGGATGTTTCTTTGCCAAAAATATATTTTCCTTGAATTCTCTGCCCTGCATCTGGATCAAAAATCCACCCATTACTTGTAATGTCTGTAGGTATTTTCTCATTATCAGTTATTTGTGTGGGGAGAACTCTTCCTTTAATTTCTGATATGCTGGTATCTTCATCAGATAAAATAACTACTTGAATAATTGAATTTAGTGGGTAAAACCCTGTGGAGAAATATTCTGATCTATTAATTTTTTCTATGTTGAGAATTTTTAATGGATTGATTTTGGAGGTTGCCGAAGCTTCTCCTGGGAAATCTACTGATAGTTTCAACTGAAATAATGACTTGGAATCTAACGGAATTATAGAAAATGTCATCTTTGCATAATTGTCTTTTGAAAGTTCTTTGGCAATGTCATAAAATCCGCCTCCATCACGAATATCTTTTGAAATCATAATGCTGGATATTTTTTCATACATTGATTTGGTGTCTTCCATTGGCATTGTGTATACTGCTGAAATTGCCCCTCTTCCAGAAATTACTCCTGAAGTTTCAAGTGCTTTATTTGAAACATCATCGCTGTGTAGGAATACTGAATGAAATGTGGCATCTGTATCAAAAACTTGATTTATCTCATCAATATACAAATCTGCAAGTTCTCTTGCATTATCTTGTAGTCCAAAAATTCCTCTATCATCATCATCTACTATGACATTGATCATAATGCACGATTCATCTACTACTCCAAGAACACATTGATCTTGATTTGTAAAAATGACTGCTGTGATCTGCTTGTTTTCTCTAATCTTCTTTTCTAATTCTGATGGGATTTGTATTTCTTGAATGCTTGTGCTTTGTAGTGTTATTGATGCTGTAACATTTTGTGATATACTCTTATCTATGACAATTTGTGCTGTTTCTTGAAAAGTTGAAAGACTCATTTCTTGTGAATATGCAAAGTTTGATACCATTCCAATAATTGCTACTAGTAATAATGGAAATACTATTTTCATCATGTGTGGAACTCTAAAAATGAAATTATTAAATTTACTCTCTTGTTTGATTCATGTCTTTTGTATGTAGATGTTTTTTATTTCTAAACAATAATGTTTTAACTGGTAACTAATATTCCCATTAATGCAAGTATCTGAGTATGGCGTTAATTCCTTTTTTGGTAGATCTTTTCCTACATCCTGTCATTCAACTAATTGCTGTTTTGGGTGCTTTTGGTATTGGGTTATTCCAAGGAATAGTTCTTGGCAGAGCTATTTTGGTGAGATTCCCGAGATTACAAAATCATGTTAAAACCGTATCTGTTACACTGTTTGTTTTGTTTTTGATAAATGCTATTTTGAGTGTACCCCGTTTTGCTTCTCCTGAAAAAATCAGTTTGTCTAGTTTATCTGCAGGCAGTCCTGCTGAAATTGCTTCTTCATTGTTTTTAATTTTTGGAATGAATACTGGATTTCTGACTGTGTTGGCAATTTCTGTAACTGTTATGAGTTTTGTTGTTTTGAAATTTACTTCTTTAAACGGCGTTACCAAAATATTCGTCTTCTTTTTTAGTGCACTCATTTTGATTTTGACTGCTGTCAGCAGATTTACTGATTTTACTCCTAGCACATTTGAAGTCTTGTTATATTTTCTATATCAATTGGGAATTACTATTGGAATTTTGATGGGTTCTATTAGAAAAATCAAACCTAAGAATCCTGACTTGAAATAATTTCAAACGTTTAAATCAGATTGTCTTTGACTTTGTATTGACATCGAATTCAAACCGTTCGGGGAACAAGCTGGCAGTCCATGCGTTGGACTGTCAGCCCCATTTATTCTAAAAATCTAATTTAATTTGGATAGTGTATTCACTTGATTTTTGACATAATCAAATCCTTCTTGCCAGAATTTTGGACTTGATATGTCAAATCCATATTCTGAAAGTAGTTTTTCTGGTTTTTTGGAACCTCCTGCTGCAAGAATATTGATGTATGCTGGAACAAAGTCATTGCCTTCTTTTTTGTATCTCTGAAACAATGACAATGCTAGTAAATTACCAAAAGAGTATGCATAGCAGTAAAATGGTGTATGGTAAAAATGTGGAATACAACTCCATTCTATTGCAAAGTCATCAGTTAGACTAACTGAATTTCCAAATTGTATTTTTAGATTGTTCAAATATGTTTTTGAAATCTCATCTATTGTTGTTCCTTCTCCAATCTGCTTATGAGCATCAACTTCAAAGATTGTGAAAAATGATTGCCTTAGGATCGTGGCATACAAGTCATCTATTTTTTCTGACAGCATGATTTTTTTCTCATCGTCAGAAATTTTGTTTGACAAATTATCATACAAAAGTAATTCTGAAAAAGTTGATGCGGTTTCAGCTAGGGGCAATGGTGCATCCTGAACAAGAATTGATCTGTCCTGTGCTGCTTGACTGTGAACGGCATGACCTAATTCATGAGCTAAGGTAAAAACATCTCTGGATTTACCTGTAAAGTTTACCAAGACATATGGTGTTATTTTTGGCGTCAGGGTACTACAAAATGCCCCGTCTCTTTTTCCTTGCCTTACTTCTGAATCTATGTGATTTTCATTGAATACTTTTCTGGCATGCTCTTCTAATGTACTGCTAAATTTCCCTAGTGACTCGAAAACTAATTTCACTGATTTATCATAAGAGTAATTCTTTTCTTTGATGTTTGCCGTAGCTGGTGCATACAAATCATACCTTCGCAATTTTTTCATTTTCAGCATCTTTGCTTTTTGAACAAAAAATTTCTGAAAAACAGGAGAATTTTTTTTACATATTGAAAGTAGTGACTCTATAGTTTTATCATCTACATCATTTCCTATATTCCTCATTGATATTGGTGATTTATAACCACGAATTTCAATTCCTTCATCTCTCCAGTTAAGGACGATGTTTTGATATATTTCTCCTACAACACCTTTGTTATCTGAATATTTTGAAAGAATTGTTTTATATGCTGTTTCTCTTATTTTTGGATTTGTATTTCTGACATAGTTTGTAAGTTCTTCTCTTGTCATTGTTTTTGTTTTGCTTCCAATTTTCATTTTATATTCAAAAGAGTTGGTTATCTTATCGTATAGTTTAACGAGAGCTGAAATTCCAGTTACATCTAATGTGTTGATTATTCTTTCTTCTGGCTCACTAAGTGCGTATTTTGCAAATAGTCTTTTGTGTGAAAGATATTCTGTAATTTCTCCTGCATCTTTCATGAGTCTTTTTGCGTTCTTGTCGTCAACCTGTGTCTTCCACCATAAATCAAAAAACAAAATTTTATTTGAAATCTCGGAACCAAGCTTTGACATTCTTGTCATAAGTGATGTTGCTTCATCTGATTGCGTATCTGAAGAATATGCAAGAGATGCATATCCTCCTATTTTACTCATCTTTTCAGAAATCTCTTCTACTTGATGAAGAATATTCATAAATTGTTTTGATGACATTTTAGGATTTAATTTGGATTTTATCTTTTCAAACTTTTCAGCTTGTTTTTCTAATTCTTGAATTTGTTTTTGAAATGCTGGGCTTTTTGTATTCTTTACCAGTTCTGTAAGATCCCATTTGCCCAATTGATATGACGACATCTGAATTGGCTGTTTTCTAACTATTAAAAAATGAATATGAAACCAATCAATACTTTTTGGTATTTTTTGTATTTCTACTCAAATCCAAATTATTTCTCAAAATCTTTGTTTCAGATTTTTTGAACTTTTGTGCCTGATACTCTTGTTTTTCATATTTTACTCACGGAATCTAGGCTCAAAATTTTCTTCAAAATCCTCAAATAAATCGGTTCATATAGGAAATCATTCAGGTAATATTGGTATCACCCTTGGTTTTAGAAATTATTAATGCAGATTCGACATGCGGTCGTTGTGGCAAAAATGCCATGTTGACTGATAATGTTACAGGAGAACGATTTTGTGGAAAATGCGGTTACGTGATAACTGAGACTCTGCAAGATTCTGGACCTGAATGGAGATCCTTTTCAAAAGAAGGTGGGGCAGATCCTACTAGAACTGGAGCTCCTACATCACTAGCAATGCATGACAGAGGACTGGCAACAATCATCAGTCCAATGAACAAAGACTCTTCTGGAAAACCTCTGACCTCTACAATGAAGAGTACCATTGAGAGATTGAGAACTTGGGATAGTCGAAGTAAAGTTAATGCTTCTTCTGATAAAAATCTCAGACAAGCATTAAGTGAATTATCTACATTAAAAGACAAACTTTCATTATCTGATGCAGTTATTGAAAAAGCATCATACATTTACAGAAAAGCATTAGAGAAAGGTCTTGTAAAAGGTCGCTCTATCTCTGCACTGATTGCCGCATCTCTATATGCTGCATGCAGAGACACTGAAACTCCTAGAACTCTAAAAGATGTTTCAGATGCTGGCAACATTAAGAAAAAAGATATTTCAAGATGTTATAGAATTTTACATCAGGAATTGGAACTAAAAATGCCTGTTGTTGATCCTGTTCAATGTGTTGCAAGAATTGCAAGCTCTATTGGAATCACAGAAAAAACAAAACGTTATGCAGTCAAAGTACTCAAAGATGCACAAGCACATGAGGAATCTGCAGGAAAAGATCCAATGGGATTAGCAGCTGCAGCACTTTACTTGTCTTGTGTGAAAAATGGTGAAGATAAAACTCAACGAGACATTGCAGAGGCTGCAAATGTAACAGAAGTAACAATTAGAAATAGATACAAAGGCTTGAGATTAGACCAAAATATGGATAATCTGGGAGGAAAATAAATTGACTCAAACTAAACCAATAATTGCAATTGTCAATGTTGTAGCTTCTGCAACTATTGAGCAAAAATTAGACCTTGTAGATATTACTAAAAAATTCCCTGCAGTAGAATATCATCCAGAACAATTCCCTGGTGCTGTTTTCAGACTAAAAAGTCCAAAGACTGCTACCTTGCTGTTTGGCTCTGGAAAAATGGTGTGTACTGGTGCAAAATCTCAAGAATTGGCTGAAACTGCAGTCTTTGAGGTTGTCAAAATCTTACGAAAGGGGAAAATCAAAATCAAAAATGATCCTATAGTTTCTATTCAAAATATTGTGTCTTCAATTAACCTTGGAGGCAAAGTTAACTTGGAGCAAGCTGCAAGAACCCTTCCTAGAAGCATGTATGAGCCAGAACAATTCCCTGGCCTCATTCACAGAATGCTTGATCCAAAAACTGTCATCCTAATTTTTGCATCAGGCAAATTGGTATGTGTTGGAGCAAAACTCGAAAAAGATGTTCATCGCTCTGTTAATCAAATTCATGCCCTGCTTGAAGAAAAAGGCTTGATGGTTTACGATTAAAATCGTAAATTAGTATTTTAATTCTATCAGTAATATTCTTCGTGAATGTAACACCATTTCCAAATCTTTTCTGGAACTGCCTGCATTACTGGATGACCTGTTTCCTCAAAATGTTTTGTAGCGTGTTTTCCAATTGATGAATCACAACATCCTACATGTCCACATGTAAGACACATTCTTAGTGCAACTATTGGAAGATGTTCTTTTTCACACTCTTCACAACTTTTTGTGTTTTGTGAAACTTTGTTCTCTTGAGTAAAATGTTCGCATTCTTTTGGCATGCTAGTATTTTTTCAGGGTGTCTTTGTATCTTTTAATTGACTCGATGATTACCGTTTTTGCCTCTTTGGCTGATTTCCATCCTAAGATTTCTACTTTTTTGCCTTCCAAATCTTTGTACACTTGGAAAAAGTGGGCAATTTCTGAACGATAATGATCTTCAATATCTGTAATATCTGCAGTGTGCAAGTATCTTGGATCGTTTGTTGCAACACAAATAATTTTGTCATCTAGCTTTCCATCATCTTTCATTTGGAGTAATCCTATTGGTCTTGCCTCAATTAAAATTCCGGGATAAGTTGGATTTGTAACTAGTACTAATGCATCAAGTGGGTCTCCGTCATCTGATAGTGTCTGAGGAATCAGACCATAATCTCCTGGATAGTGAAATGGTGAAAACAACACTCTGTCTAATTTTATCATATTGTGTTTTTTGTCATATTCGTATTTGTTCATGGAGCCTTTGGGAATCTCTACAATTGCATTAATGATTTCAGGAATGTCTGTACCTGATTCTATATCGTGCCAAAAATTCTTGCTCATTTTATAGCTCTTCGTTTGGATAATCAGTATATGAATTCTATGAAATAATTTGGATTGTTAACTATACTAAATTATTAGTATTTGGAATTACTTTGTATATTTTCACAGTGTAATCTCCCTCAAAGACATTGACAAATTCACCTGTGGCCGAATCTAGATTTCTTACTCTGAACTTGTATTCGTAAGAGCCATCTCCTTTTGCATCTACTTGAGCAAAGTGAACAGGATCTTCTCCTTTGTAAAACTGAATAATTATTGGATATCTCTCAGCAACATCTGATGCTCCTCCTCTAACAGTCCCCCATGGAAGCTTGTTATCTTCAGGAACACTCATTGTAGTAATGGTCTTTTCCAAACTAACTTTTTCATTAATTGGAGTAACAGTTACCTGGTTTGACTCTGCAGAGATATCTGCTGGAATCATCATTATTCCAAAAACTGTCATTATTGATGCAATTAAAAAAACATTTGATTTTGCGTTCATTTGACTGTTAATTTTCTAAAGTTATTTAAAAAATTTGTTACTAATTCATACTCTTTTTGACTATGGTAATTCCTCTTCTAAATCACAACATGCTTTGTGAACCCATTGGTCTTTAGAGTTTTTTAGGATCTCTTTGCCTGATTTGATGGCATCCCCACACTCTACGCATTTCCCATTAAATTTGGCTTTCATGTGGTTTGCTAAACTTTGACCCCTTTAAACTAGTCTCATAATGATATCTTGGGCAAAATCACCCAAAAAATACCAAGTTTTTATCAAAAATAATATGTCTATTACCTTTAGAATCAGTTGTTAGGAGAAATGGTGATTATAATTGCTTAGTGAGGAGGATCTTATTGCTCGAATTCTTAAAGTAAAAAATCTCAAGGAAAATTGTTTCAAATATTTGGAGGATGACTCTAAAGCACTCCTTACTCAAAAAATTCTTTTTGCAATATCAGAACTTACTGCAGAAAAAATGGGTCCTGTAAAACTATCTGAAATAGCACAAAAAACTATTGGAGAAAACGACAAAAACAAACAAGACCTTGTCAGATTGACGATCGAGAAATCTCTTTTAAAATGTGGATTAGTTGAGAAACTAAAGTATGCCTCAAATGATGTTAGATACATTTTGACTGCTTACCGATTCCAGAAAATCAAAGAAATTGATAGTTTTAGGGGTGAAAGCTCTCAACCCCTTGGTGATGTGTTTGAATTGCCAAAAAACACGTGGCCAATATCTGATGAATTTTACCTTCTTTTGGCAAAAAAACATGGATATGAAGAATCCTTGAAAAAACTACATTCTGATTATGACTCTGATGTAATTCCCCGTGGAAAATATGAGACGTTAAACAGTGATTACAAAAAATCCCTTGATCAAATAAATGAAAAACTTGATTCCAAATATTCTGGACTAGAAACACTGGTGGTGTCTGAATGATGAAATTTTCTGTGTTGTTTGGTCTTGTCTTGATTGGAATTTTCTTTACTACTGTATCTGATGGGTTGGCATATGGACAATTCTCAAATCAAAATACTCTAAAGGTAAGTTTTGAAAATGATATTCTTCCATCTTATGAAATTCCTCTGGTTTCTGGACAGACATTTACCCTATCACAAAACCATTCTTGGGTTCAGGATGAAACAAGCAGGTATAATCTTGTATCCTATACTCTGGATGGTGAGACGGTAAAGATTTCAAGAACTGCTAGAGGTGATTTTACTCTGTCAATACCCACTGACTCTTCACACAATGTGGTGTTTAGAGCCGTTCCACAATATGCTCTAAGTGTGGAGGGGACAAATGATTTCTCTTATCTTCCCTCTTCTCCAACTAATGATAATTGGTTTGATGCTGGAACTGCGGTATCAGTCAACGTGCAAAAGACAACTGAAATAGAATCAAACAAAGTTAGACAAGAAATTACAGGTTGGTCTTTGGATAAGGCCGAATTTTGGAATGTTGAGGATGACGGCTCTACTTCTTTTACAACTCCTCCAATAACTCTAAATGAATATCATCAGGTGGATTTTTTCACAACATATCAGTACAAACTTAATGTAATTTCTGACTATGGGGAAACTACTGGTAGCGGATGGTATGAACAAGGAGTCACTGTGTCAATTGGTGTTGATGCTGGCAGTGATGGGTTAGTACTAAATTCTGTATCTGGATGGGAAGGCGCAGATGTGGAATATGATGGAAATGTCGCCCAAGTTTTCATTGATGGTCCTGTTACAGTTTCAGCAAAAGTTGAGAAAAATTATTCTCTTGTAGCAGGAGTGGTTATAATTCCTATTTTGATTGTTGGCTTTGTTGGCTTTAGAAAATTCAAGAACCGGGTTCCTGTGATTGTAGAAGAAAAACCTGTAGAGAGAATCGTGGAAAAAGTAATTGAAAGAGTAGAAACCCCTGAGAAAAAATACAAAGACGGATATGATGAGACACTTTCAAAATATCTCTCAGAACAAATTCAATCAAAACTTGATGAGATGAAATCATCTAATATTATTTCTGAAACAAAGTATTCAAAAATTAAAGAAAGTGTTTAGGACTTAACTGTCATTAAGTACGGTGATTGTAACTACGTTTGAAGTAGTTTTAGCACCAAGTTCATCGGTTGCAGTCAGTGTAATTGTGTATGTTCTGTCAGGACCTGCACCTGCAATATTTGGTGCAACAAATGTTGCATCTTCTAGAGTGGAATCTGTTATTGAACCACCTATTCCTGAGGTTATCTCCCACAAGAATGTCATGTTGGCATTATTTCCATCTGGATCGTTTGCTGTACCATCAAGTGGAGTGGTAGTATTTTCTGAAATTGGTGTATTTCCACTTGCAGAAACAGTTGGTGGGTCATTTCCGCCAGTCACTGTGACAGTTCTACTTAGAGTAAATACTTGTACTACTGTATTGATTTTCCAATCTCCATTAACATCTGGTGTGAAACTATATCCTTGGAACTTAGTAAATATATTTGGAAGGCCTGATGGTTCTGATATGTTTGTGCCATTTGGAGCAATTACATTCAATCTTATGATGTCTGACACGTTATTGCATCCAAGTCCTATTGCAGCAAAGTTTTCTACTGTATATGGCGTACCTGCTGTACCTAATAATGATGAAGCTCCACCATTGTCAGTGATTCCCTTATTGGAGCAACTTTTGTTGCCACTGCCTTTATCAACTACTGCTTGTTTAGCTTCTCCGCTTCTTCCTGGGAATGCTCCGAACTTACCTTTTCCATCTCCATTTCCTTGGTTTGTTCCATCATAATTTACTTCAAACACATCATCTACATCTGCTTCATAGGAATTTTCGTAAAAGTCATCAGGACTTTGCTCAAAGCTAGCTGAATAATCTTCAAATTTATTTGCCAATCCTGGTGGCACACTTGCCAATCCTGGTGGCACACTTGCCAATCCTGGTGGCAAATCCTCTGATACTTCATCATCTGCTCCAAATAATTTTGCCAATCCTGGTGGAATGCTTCCTAATCCCAATCCGTTACCCTGACCATTTGTTGTTCCAGTTTCTGATGCACTACCAAATCCTGGTATGTCTTCAGGTGATTCAAATTCATTGTTTTCATTGCTTTGTCCTGGAGCATTGCCACTGTTACCTGGTGCATCCTCATTGCTTTGTCCTGGAGCATTGCCACTGTTACCTGGTGCATCCTCATTGCTTTGTCCTGGAGCATTGCCACTGTTACCTGGTGCATCCTCATTGCTTTGTCCTGGAGCATTGCCACTGTTACCTGGTGCATCTTCCCCAGTTACGATTTCTTCTAAAATATCCTCTAATTCTTTAACATCCTGTTTAGTTAAACCTAAATTTTCTTGGTCTCCTAATCTCTCTCTGATTGCATCAGCCGTATTCTCATCAGTAGCTTTTGCAATCTCTAGATAGAGATTCTCTTTGATTTGATTTGCTAATTCTAATTGTGCTTGGGCATCTGGAACTATGCCTTCTGCCAAAAGTGTTTTTGCTAAATTGACTGATTGGTCATATTCTGAAAAATCCACATCTTCAAAATTATTCAATTTTGTTAATTCTCGTAACTCTTTTACCTCATTGTCTGAATTGGTGATTGCCTCTTGAACATTAAAAATGCTAGAAGCTGCAGTACCTAATCCTGGTGGTAATTGAGTTGATCTCTGTTCTGTAATTTCTCCTATGTTTTCTGCTGATTCTTCAAATAACTTCATAGCTAATAGGGCGCTCTCTTCAGCAGTTGCAATATCTCCTGCTTCCAGAGCTTCCAGAGCTTCAAAATACTCTTCCTGAGCTGCTAAAAATACTACATCATCTTCTGGATTAATCTCGGCATCTGAAAATGACTCTTGTATGTTTCTATATGTAATCTCTAAAATCATTTGAATCGGATTTGCCTCTTCTGATTCAGTTGATTGAGCAAAAGCTGATGGTAGACTAACTGATAATACGAAAAGTGCAATTAGGCCGAAGAGACCGATTTTCAATACTGATTTAACGTTACAATTGGATATAACTCCCAAGTTCGATTTCTTCGTGCCTCTGGTTCGAATAAACCTCATACTTGCATAACTTATTACAAATGGGAAAACAAGATACATTCCAATATTCAAAAGAATCACACTGATGCCTAATCCTAAAATTTCATGCTCTGTTTCTGCATGTTTCATCACCGAAAGCGATGCTAACAATGGGGTGATTCCAATTTTTACCATTTCCTTAAACATTGGACTCTCTCTTTCAAAATCTGCAACATGTGGCGAGAAAGAATAGTACAATGAATTGAATCCTGTCATAAATGACACACCTGCATCAGAATTCATCAACTGATTATCTCGAATTTCTCTTAGGAACTGAACTTGAGGTGCCATTTCTGAACCATATGCTGCAGTGGCAATCAGACAACCTCCACCTTCTGTTTTCTCTGTGGTGTCTAAAATTTTGACTAATCCTTTTTCATGCGGATCTATTCTAATCCAAGAATGGGTTGAATTTTTATGAAATTGCGTAAAATCCACATTTTCGCCATTTAGTAATACACCATTTGGATTGGCCATGACTGTTGTAGGAATAATTGTCAAAACAATTGCCTTGTCTTTTATGATGAATTGAATTTCATCTGAATTTGCAGAGAACTGCTCAATCTTTGCAGCAGTGATTGCCTCTATTTTATACTCTGATTCTCCAACTGGGATAAAAAATTCCTTTGATGTGACTGGTCTGATTGAAAAACTCAAAGAAATATCTCCTGGAGGCAAAACATATTCTTCATCGGTAATCTCAATTGGGATTGTATTCAGTGATACTAGTTTTGAGAGTGGTGGGAGATTGACTCTAGATTCCAAATCGCTATTGTATTTGAGCTTGAAAATTCCTGACTCATACGATAGTATGTCTGCATTATATTTCAAATCAACTGATGATGCTCCCAGAGTTGCTATTTTTAGAAGATCACTATTTTGTGTAGTTCCCAAGAGAATATTTTGCTCATCTATTGCCAAAAGATTTGAAATATCTTCAGAAATAATTTGAACATCGATTGTTGAGACAAATGTTTCTGGAAATAGTGATTGGGAGACCTTTGCCTTTCCCTCAGAGGTAACGGTGATGAAAATCTGCTCGTTTCCTAACTGTGCTATGCCTGTAACAATCCCAACTGCCGCTAATAGAATGACAATGATTTGTAATTTCATTGTATTATCTTCTAGGTGATGGTGGTCCGCCTGTTCCTGAAATATCTAACCATTCACCGTTTACGAATTTTTGTAATTTGTTAGTCATACTGTTGTAGAATAATTCTCCTTCTGTACCGTTTGTTGCGGGTTTACTGAAATATCCTTTTTCTGTAGGTATCTCAAATTTGTTAGTGCTTTCTACTAGATCTAGTGTTTTTTCTAATCTCTCTAGATCGCTTTCTAAAATTTCCACTTCTAGGCTAAATGAAACACATTCAAATTTTGTTACCTCTCTGATTTCTACTGTGCCGTCTTCTTCAGTAAAGAAAATTTTTCCCTTGGAATCTACTCCGTGAACAAAATATTCAACAACGTCACAATCTGCATATTTTAAGGTCTCAATAATTTCTCCATCGCCTGAAAAGATGTCTATTGAAATGTTCATTCCTTTATTTTTGATGAGTGTATTTTTTGATTCCAGTGATTTTTGAACTAGTGTGTAAAATGGCTTTTTATCCTTACTGGGAACTGATTCTAGCAAGAAATTTGCTTCTCCTGCAACAAATCCTATTCTTGAGAATGAATCAAATGAGTTCTCTAGGTTTGTTCCTGAAGGGTTTATTCTTACTAGAATTGTTTTTGCAACATTGTCACTACTTAGTGTTACACCGGCATATGCCTGTAAAATATCAAAATTGGAGTAAACTGTAGAGAATGTTAGCAATACTGCTACAGATGTAATAGAAATGAGGGCTACTTGCCTATTTTTCAATAAGATAATAATCTGATTTTCCTTTATAAGCAATAGTATGTAATCCCAATACTGGTACTCAAAATATGACAGGTTCGAATGGTTCGAACCAATTTTCGTGCCTAATCGAGATCCTTGATTATATTCATTGTAACCGTTCTAATCTCTGTAGAACAATGAACACAACAACCCAAACTCAAACATTTGACTCAAATTCTTTATTTTTAGATTCAAGAATGGAGTCACTTTTCAATATGACAAACGATGTCATGATGAAAATCAAACTCCAATCACAGGAGATGTCCCTATGACATATGAATTCCCAGCAGACTCGTCAATGGATAATCTCCTTAAAATGACTAACAATGTCATGATGAAGATTAAAACACAATACGTGGAGGGAATCTGATGAATTCTGATAATCAAATCAGCCTGTTTGATAACGAATCAGACACTGCAATGTACAAGCATAAACTTACCCTTGAGAAGATCAAAAACGAGCTAATCAATTTTGGCCTCACCAAAAGCCAGGCAAAGGTGTTTATCTATCTCGGCAAGTATGGATCGAAGACTGCTTCTGAGATAGCAAAAGCATTACAATTGCCTCGAACCGAAACATATCATCTGGTCAACTCCCTTCAAAACATGGGATTGGTAGTCGCTGAACTCTCACACCCAACAAAATACACCGCCATGGACATGAGAGAAGCTGTTGCAACACTGGTAAAACAAGAACAGGAACGAATTGACGTTCTGGCAAACAAGGAAGAGTCCCTCTCTGAGATGTGGAAAGAGATCCCATTCTTTGCAGTTGAGACAGACGAGTCAAAATCTGAGAAAATGCAGCTATTGCATGGAAATGGTCCTATCACAAACAAGATCAAAGAAATGGTCGGTTCCAGCGTCGAAGACCTCAAAATCTTTGGAAGCGTATCTGATTTACTCAGAATGTATCATTCTGACGTATTTGACTGGATTGAAAGCGCACCAACTAGCCTCAAAATGGTGGTTTCACCACTCAACAAAACCCCTGAATTCCTATCTGATATGAATTCTGATTTGATTAGGGCAATGCCATCAAATTCTGAAAACAAGTGTTTTATTGTAAATGACAAAAAAGAGGTTCTCATCTTCATGCGCAATGCAACACACCCAACTAGACAGGTCTTTGCATGGTGGTCTGATTCTGAAACTCTGGTCGATATGATGAGCTCCTTATTTGAGCTATCTTGGGAAAAAGGAGAGGCACTATATTGAGTACTGTACTTGCTCTTCAGAGCCTTCAAAACGAAGTCTCTTTTATGGCTCAACATTCAATAGATGAAGGGCGTGAGCATCTCAATGATCTTGAGGTGGAGCATTTGATCAAAATGACTCATGATGTGGTTCTCAAAATTAAACAACAAGCTGGGGAGATTTCTTGGTGAATTTTATGAGAAAATTTTACTTGTTGCTAACCGGTCAAGTCGAACAACTCTCAAAGGAGATTGACGATGAATCTTTGCGAAGATAGGCACGAGCCAAAATTTAGGGTAATATACAAGCCTGCCAAAGGATGCTCTTATCGTCCTGTGTGGTTGGTATGCCAGAGTTGCTTGGAAAACAAACGACACTTTGGTTCAGAAGACTTGGTTGAATCTGTAGTGCCATTGCATGAAATCTCAGCATGATTGCTAGCATTTCAAAATCTAGCAACCGTAAATCTATCTTATTTCATCTCAAAATTTTAGATGAATCCTCAGAAATATCCATAGACCTCTCTGAATATCCTTGTTAGCTTCAAAGTTAGTAACAAATCACTGAGGTTCGACACATTCGATACCTATTTGGTGCCTAATCGAAATCCTTGGTTATATTCATTGTAACTAATAGTATAATGAAGAAAAGATGAATACAAAACAAAAAACCGTAATGTTTGAATCCACTTCGGAATGTTTTCTTGATTCTGATATGGCTCATCTCTTAGAAATGACCAACGAAGTCCTCTTGAAAATCAAACTACAAACAAAGGAGAAATACCAATGACCTTACAATATGTCCAAGATCCTCAAATGGAGGAACTACTCAAAATGACAAACACTGTGATTTTGAAGATTAAGCAACAAACCCAGGAGATGTCCATATGAACATCTGCGAAGTCTGCTTGAAATCATACCATGTTGGTCACAAAGGATGCTGTTCCACTGACTGCTATCTTAAGGTATTGCAATCTAGATTGGATGACTGCTTTAGAAAAGATACTAGCCACACACAACTATTGGCAACACTGGGCTGATTCAAAATCCTCTTTTCTATACGTTTGAAATGAATTCTAACAGTCTCTTTTTCTCCATGTTGTATTTTTCATGATTTTTAACATAATCTTTAATCGCAATTGCAATTAATTCCGTGTCTAGATTCTCTTTGTTTTTTAAAATTGTCTGTAATAGGATTTCTTTTGATGTCTCGACTTCTAGTTTTGTCTGCGATACGTTCATAGGGTTTGTTTGCGTTCTAGATTTTAATAATTGCTATTGTTTGACACTTGATTGAAGATATCTATTTTGGACAATATTGTTCAGTTTTTGGTTGATTCAAGAATAATATTTTTCAGTTAGTATTTAATGACATATTTTTGTAATAGATAGCATATGGATTCCCAAGATGTAGTAGATGAAGTAAATGCCTTGCTGAAGTTAGGTGTTGGAGATTCCTATAGATTGGAGCATATCAAACAAGCATACATTCAAAATAAAAATATCTGGATTACTGACAAGAATTATCTCAAGCGCTTACGTGAAAAATATCTTGAAAAACAAAATGCTGAGGTTGAGACTACTGCTGATGTTGTTTTTGAAAACGAACCTGAAGACAAAGAAACAATTCATTGTTGGAAATGTGGAAAAAAGTGTCCTTTGGGAGCTAATTTTTGTATGCTTTGCGGAACGTCCTTGTTTGAAGTCGGTGCAAATCCTCACCCTATTCCAGAATCAAAGACTTCTAAAATCTTCACACAGTCAATCCCATTGAAGGTTCCTCTTCTTGTTGGAATTCCTGTTTTATTGTTGATTATTCTTGGCGCTGCGTATTCTCAAGGATTTTTTGATGGTGCACTAAATTCATCTGACACAGTTACTACAATTGAAGATGAATCTGTTTTCTATGGTGTATATGACTCAAAATGTGGCGAGGGGACTGTTCTTGATCCTGATACCAATGCATGTGTTCCTGGTATGGTGCTAAAATCCATGGATTCAGGTGACTCAAAATGTGGCCCTGGAACTATATTTGATGTTAAATCTAATTCATGTATTGCAAAATGATGATGTTTTGACTCGTACATTTCCAACTGGTGATCAACACACTTCTAAAAATTCTTGACCCTGAAGATTTTTAAGAAAAAATCATACTATTGACATATTGCATTATCTGGTAATTGCTTCTATTGCATTAATCATTTCATTTATGGTTATAGGGAGTACTCTTTTGGAAGACTCTGAAAGATATGTTATGATATTAGGTGATGACAATACATCTCCAAACGATATTTACTTGGAATTTTATGAAATTAATTCTAAAAACGATCGTGAAGTAAACCGACAAGTAATCGTAGATGAGGGCTTTTTTCTGTTAGATGAAAAAGAATATTCTCTCATTGATGATTGGAAGGGCAGCTTCCTTGATAATGATGAATTATTTTTCATGACAGGAAATGTAGAGAGTTTTGATGAAAAAATCGATATTTTTTTGATGGGTAAATTTCTTCAAAAAACTATCGATGGAAGCTTGTATGAAATAACAGTTCACATTCATTCTGAATCTCCAATTGAATTTCAAACTATAGTTGAAATAATTGGAATAGTTCCAAGAGAAAATACGCAAGAAATACAGCCCGAAACACCAATTGATCTGTTGTTTTTAATTAAAGACACTCATCATCGATTCCAAAATCAAGATTATGTCTTTACGGCAAAACTTTATGACAAAAAACAAAATCCTTCAGGCGAATGGAATTCAAAAGGTGGGGTAATTAGCGGTGCTGAAATTATTGTTCAGGCCATTGACCTTAAAGGAAATCTCTTGCGAGAAATTAAAGGCAACACAAATGAATTTGGCTGGTTTGAAGGGAAATTTCCAACTGGAATGATGTTTCCTAGAGGTGAGTACTTGGTACTTTATACTGCAAAATATCAAAATAATATTGCTGGTTTTCAAAAACCCCTTTATGTCTTTGAAGTGAAAACAGATGCCAACTATAGACACTTTACCCCTACATCTGATATTGATAGGGGAAAATGGAAAGATGACTTTGGCAATGGAAATGATCTGATGTTTGATGACCTTGATGAATATCCTCAAGACCACTTGGATTATGTTCGTTCAAGACAACTTGGTACTTCCACTCCTGATGATACTTTACATCTAAAAATGAATACTTATGCTGGAGTGACTGCGGATCATAGCCACATTATATCTTATACTTTGAGAAAAGATTCCTCTGGTGGAAACAATATTGCTTTTACCGTAACACTGTTTGATGGTACAAATCCTATTGCTCAATGGATTCATCTTGATGTCGATGAGAATTTTCGTCTGATAACAAATATTTTAACACTAGAACAGATGAGAAAAATATCTAGTTACAATAATCTCAGTTTAGAATTTGTAGTGGAGTGCACTACATGTGATCTGAATAAGAGAAATGGACAAATCTCTTGGGTACACATGGTTGTTTGATTTGGATTTTTTGATTGATATTCTTCTTGTAATATTATAATACATACAAGGAGGCTTATACTAAGTATTATCTTCATATTTGTATGGGATGTGGTAAATCATTTGTTTATTTACTAGCATTTGCAGTTTTGTTTACTGTCGGTTTTAGTCCTTATTTGACTCAAGATGCCTTTGCTGCTTCACCCTTATCCTCAGCAGTTGCTAATGATCCTGATGATGGAGATGCAGTTTTTTCTGTGGGTGATACGGTTTTAATAAAATTCCCTGCGGGAGTAAATGCAACAAATGGGGGTTCAATGTCTCTAACTGAATTTAATAACAATTTCACTACAACAAATCCAGCTGCTTTTGATGGAACAATTACTGCAACGTGGCAAACCCCTGATGCCGATGGTCCTACTGAACTACTCATAAGTTGGTCTGCAATTACGACAGCACTTCAAATTACTACCACTACCGTTGGCTACAATGCAGGTGGAAATTTGTTTTATGCAGTTAATGCTACCGCTGGTGGTGCTGGAACAGAATTTACAACTACTGCAGTCAATTTAACTGGAGACTTTGGATTATTTGTTGCAGCTACTGCCACTTCTAATGGTGGTGGAAGTGGTTGTATTGATTGCGAAGCACCTACACTTGGAGTAGATGATGATGGTAGAAGATTAGTTGATGGTGGTTTTACGTATAATGGTAATTCTATAGATGTTGAACGTTACTTTACACCATATCCGCTTGTAACAGTTAGTGTAGGAAAACAAAATGTAGCAGAGTTTAAAATTTATGATGATAAAGGTCCTGATTCAATATCTCATTTTGAGTTAGCATTTGGTCTTGCTAATGGTGAATCAATTGGAAAGAGTAAAGCCGTAATTAATTGGGACAGGACATTTGATGGCATTGAAACTGTTACAATAGATGATCCTGAAAATGTACTAGATAAAATCAAAGTTACCACTTCAGAAGATTATTGTTCAGATGAATCACAACAAAAATGTCTCATAGTCAAAGTTACTCATACTTTTAGAGCACCACTTGATTTTAACATACTTGGAACAAATGTTTGGGATACCAAACGTAATGCATGGCAAAACTATTACAATCACGGAATTGAAGTAGTAGGAGATTCATTGAATCATCCAAAAGAACATGATGGAATCAACAAAGGCCACGTCTATCATCTAACTGAAACTAGTAAGACTACAGCAGTTGATGAATTTGGAAATCCATGGTCTTTAGAATATGGTTTGTGGAATAAAGATCATTCATTACACAAAAACCCTGTTACTTTGTTTTTGAAAGAAATAATTTCTAAAGAAAATGGTCTAGCAGGCTCTGATCAATTTGGAACAATGTATTATCTAACTGAAACTAGTGCTACTACAGCAGTTGATTTATTTGGTAATTTATGGACGTTTGATGGCGAACTGTGGACTATGGATTATATTTACAGTAAAATGATTCTGGATAAAATGGGAATGAATAGCTATTCTAGAGAAAATTCCCAGTTTAACATTTACAAACAAGGCCAATCTCTTTTAGCAGAATCTCATCTAAATCAAATATGTCCTGAATGTCTAGATGAAAGCTATTTGGAAATAAATGATATTTTTACTTATGAATATCCTACAGTAACTAATTCGCTAGAACACCCTGAAATACAAAAAATTATGAACCTTGAGTCAGAAAAGGCAAGTAATATCTTGGACCATATTTTCGATCCTTTACTGTATAAAAAATAATCAAACTTCTGCAGATTTAAGATATTATTGTAAGTGGACCGGATGGGATTTGAACCCACGACCTTTGCGGAGAAATTTTTCTCTTACGCAGTGTGAGTGCGTCATCCAAACCAAACTAGACGACCGGTCCAAATAGGTTCTCTTCAGAGTTGTTTTTTTGTCTTTGCTATGTGATTATGACACAATTACCTCTGCCTTTTTTACTAACTTTGACTAACCATCTTCATGTCATTACAAGAATTTGATGCATTAATTGACAGAATGAGATTGGCATTTGAGTATGCTGATAATCTGGGACAATATGTGGATGCAGCCAAAGTCTTGTTTCAAATGAATGAACAGCTTCCTGATGATCTGCAATTGACTTTTGAGGAATTGAATGATCCTGAATCTGCAAAATCCTTTGTTAAAAAATACTACATTGAATTAAAATCTGCAATTGTAGATTATAGGCAAAGATTGATGATTTATTGATTCTATTTCTTAACGCCGAGATTTCTGTTCTTTAATCTCAGGTAAGGATTTCTGCATTTTCTGCATCTTGAAGCATCAATATCGTTTCTGCAACCACATTTGAAGCAAATTCTCATTACAAGGCGTGCTTGCTGTGCAATTCTTTTCTTCTCTGGGTCTGTGATTGGCATTTAATTGTCTCCTTAATCTCTCTCTTTTATTCTAATCGGATTTTTCCATCTTCCCTGCCAATAATACTGGTACTTCGGCAGGTCTTTTTGCAACTGGGATGTTTGCTTTGTTAAACATTGAGACTTTGGATTCTGCTGAACCATAAGTTCCCATGACGATTGCTCCTGCATGTCCCATTCTCTTTTCCTTAGGTGCTGCTCTACCTGCAATGTAAGCTACTGTTGGCTTCTTAAATCCACTATCAATAATTCTCTGAGCTAAAATCTCTTCAGAGTCTCCTCCTATTTCTCCTACTACTACTAGTCCATCTAAATCTGGAATGTCTTTTACCATTTCAAAAGCATCAATCAGTCTTGTACCGTTAACTGGATCCCCTCCGATTCCGATTGTAATTGATTGCCCAAATCCTGAATTTGTAAGAGCGTCTGAAATTTCATAAAGTAATGTTCCGCTTTTTGATAGTACTGCAATCTTGCCTGCCTTGAAAGGCATTGGTGGCATAATCCCTACTTTGATTAATTCTGGAATCATTATTCCTGGTGTGTTTGGTCCGATAACCACTGCTCCTTTTTGTTTTGCAAGCTCTAGAGTCTCCATGGTGTCTCTAATTGGGACATGTTCTGGAATTGCAACTAGTAATTTGATTCCTGCATTTAGTGCATCTTTGGCAGCACCTAGAAAGAATTTTGCTGGAACAAAAACAATTGAAATCTTTGCATTAGTGGCATCTACTGCCTCTTGCATTGTATTGTAAACTGGAATTGTACCTTCAAATTTTTCTCCTCCTTTTCCTGGGGTGACTCCTGCAACAATGTTTGTTCCATAGGCTATCATCTGTTTTGCATGAAGCGAACCATATGCACCTGTAATTCCTTGGACGATTACTCCTTTCTTTTTGTAATCAGGATCTCCTGGATTTCCCCTTAGCAATCCAAAGATGTCTGTCATTTTTTTACTCCCATTACTGCTGCGTTGATTGCTTCTTCAACAGAATCAAATATGTTGGTTCTAGAACCTTGTAGCATTTCTTTTGCTTTTTCTGATTCTGTTCCTTTTAGTCTGGAAAATACTGGTAAATCAATTAGATTATTTTCATATGCTTTGAGAAATGCCTCTGCAACAACTGTAGTTTTTACAATTCCTCCATAGAGGTTTACTAGTATTCCTTTTACTCTGTCAAGTTTACTGATCAAGGTTAATGCTTCGTATACTGATTCTGTAGTTGCACCTCCACCCACATCTAAGAAACATGCTGGCTTTCCTCCATTATCTGATAGCATGTCTAATGTTGACATTACTAGTCCTGCACCATTTCCTACAACTGCAATGTCTCCATCTAGTTCTACTAGAGAAAATCCACTTTTTTCTGCTTGTTCTTCAATTGCAGTCTTTTCTTGGTATTTTTGCAATTCTGGATGTCTGAAATTACTGTTATCATCTGTAACGAATTTGCCATCTAGTGCCATGATTGAATCATCTTGCATTATTGCCAATGGATTAATCTCAACAAGCTCAGCTTCTTTTTCAATAGTGAGTTTTGATAATTTTTTTAATGTGTCTACAAATTGTTCTGCAGTTTTTCCTTCCAATTTCATCTCCTTTGCAACTTCTCTTGCAAGCTCATCTGAAACATCACCCAATCCTACTTCTTTGATGATCTGGTTTTTCACTGACTCAATTTCAACTCCTCCCTCGGCTGATGCAATAATGGTGTAACATCTTTTTGAACGATTCAAAAACAATGATAAGTACAATTCTTTTTTAATGTCTGCCATCTTTTCAAGCAAAATTGCTCTTGCTTTTTCTCCTTTTATTGTCAAGTCCATGACTTGTGGGTATTTTAGCTCAAATTCGTCATCATTTTGGCATTTCTGAATGCCTCCAGCTTTGCCTCTACCTCCTACTGGTACCTGGATTTTAATTACAAATGGATATCCTAACTCTTTGGCATGTTTTCTGCCTTCCTCGATATTAGTAGATGAGATGCTTTTTAGAAGGTTAATTCCATATTCTCGAAATAGTTCTTTAGCCTGAAATTCTAGCAGTTGCATGCAAAAATCATGAATTTTACGGTCTTTATTAACTATGATGCTATTTTAATTGCTCATCAAGAAAATCGATCATTTCTAAAAAGCGATCTTTGCTTTTTCTCAATAATTCTTGAGGATACTCTTCAATTGTGAATACAAATTGTTGATGGAAACTTGGAACCAGTATCCCTCCTGATGTTACCATTTGCTCTATGACATATCCTTTGGTGAGTGTACATACAATTTCTTCATAAGACTCATCCTCTTCTTCTAGGGTTTGCCTGTACAAAACAATTGGTCTGTTTGTTTTTGCAACAATGTTTGAGCCTTTTTCTAACAGATCTGATAGATGCTGAATTTGCCAAGCATCTAGGCTAATCTGTTTTACCATAATATCAATAGGTGATTTTTCTATTTAACCGTGATAAAACAACGCATATTCACAACTTGTCGTCAATAAAGTCACCTTAATGATGAATCTAAAATAAAGAAAGTGATTTGGCACTTAGGCCATATCTAGTGCTCTAGAATGTTTTCTTGTATGTGGTCTTTCACCTGCATACTTTCTTCTCATGTGTCCTGATGGTCTTCCATAGATTAGTTCTAGGAACCAAGACTCATGTTCTATCTCTTCAGCTAAGATATCTTTTGCAATGTCATATGTGGCAGGATCTTTCCCTAAAGTCATTTTGCAAATTTTATCCCAATTGACAATTGCCCCTTGTTCTGCTTTGAGACATTTTTCTAGAATTGCCTTGTGATCTGTTGGATTTGGTGGAAGTTGTAAGAATTCACAACCTGAAATTTTGATAAATTCAGTTGCATCATTTGGAAGAGAACCTCCTAATTGGTATATTCTCTCTATACATGATTCAAAGTGGCTAAGATCTTCTAGTCTTGCATCTTCGATAATTCCTTTTAGTCCTTCGCCTTCCATGCCTGTACAGTGTGCTCTGAGGTTGGTAAAGTAATAGTATGCAGTAAATTCTACTGCTGCATTTTTGATTAATTCTTTGACCAACTCATCAACATCCAGGCCGTTTTGTTTTAGAACATTAATTCCAACAACGTTTGGTTTTGATTCGGACATTTAGTTTTCGACCTACTAGTTCTAATAAAAATATTTCACAGATTCTATGAGATTAAACTTCCAGAGGAGGCGTAGGAAAATACTGGTTGGGGACCTAGATGTTTTACTCCTCTGGAATTGTCTTGAAATTGTTTTAAATTTATAATAAATAAAAAATATGTTTGCAGTGCACTCATTTCAAATCTCTAGAATATCTATTCTACTGAGATTCTAATTTTTTGCCCGTCAATGTCGTCATCTTTGTATTCTTTACATGATTCTGTAAAGTTGACTTTTTTTACTCTCACTAAAAATGCCAACTCTTCTGCCTTTTCTTTCATCATCTCAAGGGACTCTTCATCTAAATCCAGAATTGATGCAGCTTCTAAAACATCTGTTGGGGTGTATCCTCTTTCTTTTCTTAGGGTCTGAAGTCTTCTTGCAATATCTTTGACTAGTCCTCTTGCCATCATCTCTTTGTTTCTTGATGTTGAAATGAATACAATGGAGCCATCTCTCTTAGATGATGCAAAGTTTTCACTTGCATCAAAATCTATGATAAAATCTTCATTCTCTAGTGAAATAATTTCTCCATCTATTTCAAAATCATATTTTGAGTCTTTTTGTAGTGATGAGATTATTTTTTCTGGATCTGTTTCGTTAAATGTTGAAACGAGTTTTCCCATGTGTTGTTTTGCTTTGGGTCCTATTCTTTTTCTTTCCAATTCCACAATTCCTTTAACTGGCAATCCTAATTGTTTTAATTCTAAAATCTGCTCAAGACCTGATTCTTTCTCAGTTTCAACAATGCTGAATTTTTCTACATTGAGTTGTGATTGCAATAACTCTGATAATGATTCAAGTCTTTCTTTCTGATTTTTTTTCACACAAATTTGTGCCTCATTTAATGGCCATCTTCTTTTTAGTTTTCCTTTCATTCTTGCAGCAGATGAGATGGATACCACATCTTTCATAATGTCAAATGATTCCTCAATCTCTTCATTGACTAGTGATTCTTGATATGATGGCCATTTGTCAAGTAGGATACTTTGCTTTTCTGAAAATACAGTTTGATAGAGATGCTCACTGGTAAATGGGCAAAATGGATGAATCAGGATATCTAGTGTTTTTAGTACTTCACTTAGCACGGCATAGATTGCCAGTCTTCGGTCTTTCTTTTTTTCATCTTCGTCCCACAATTCCCCCCTTGTAATTGGGATGTAAATTTGGCTGAGGTTATTAATAATGAAATCATCTATTGCTTTTGCACCTTCATGGAATTTGCAAGTCTGATTTTTCTCAGTTAGTGTCTGAATTAATTTTTGAAGTTTTGATAAAAGCCAAATATCTGGAGATGTTAACAAATCATTTTGCTTTGCCCAATCAATTGTGTTTGTCTGGCTGAAATTATCATACTGGCTATTTTGTTGAAAGTACAGATGTAGGTTAAACAGTGTGTTGATTACTTGGTATGGTCTTGACATTAATTCATCAGTACTAAAACTCAGTGGCTCAATTGGACTTGCCTTCCACATGAAATAGAATCTTATCAAATCTGCAGGATATTTTTCTAGTAATTCTGCACCTTCCAAAACATTGCCTTTGCTTTTACTCATTTTCCCCCCTTTCTCATCTAACACGTGCCCTTGAAACAAGAATGCTTTGTATGGAGGTGTTGCAGCGTTATTCAAAATTACGTTTTCAATCAATAGTGTGTATGCCCATCCTCTGGTTTGATCAATTCCTTCAGTGAAAAATGGGGCTGGAATTTCATTGCGATATTCTTCATCAGTTAGTGATGAATATGGTGCAGAACCGCTGTTGTGCCATGTATCTAGTACGTATTCTTCACGTTTTGTATTGGTGCCGCTGCATTTTTTGCATTTTATTGTAATGTTGTCAATCCATGGTCTATGCAATTCAAAGTTTGGACCATCAGGCAACTTGTCTGCTGAATCTATGATGTCTTTTCGTGTAAAAAACCAATTTTTCTCCCCACAGTCATTGCAATTCCAAACCGGTAATGGGCAACCCCAAATTCTTTCACGAGAAATGCACCATGGGTGTCTTTCTTTAATGATTCCTAGAAATCTGTTTTTTGGTTGCTCAAAAAAGTATTCTACACTTTCTGCAGCATCTATTGCTTTGTTTTCCAATCTGTCCAATTTGTAAAACCATCCTCTTCTGGCAAGCCATACAATTGGATGATGTGATCTCCAGCATAATGGGTATTTGTGTTTGATTTTGCCGATCTTAACTAGAGCATTGCGTTCTTTGAGATCCTCTACAATTGGTCTGTCTGCATCTCTGACAAACATCCCCTGATATTTTCCAGCTCTCTCTGTGAACTTTACCTCATCATCAATGGGACTGAAAATTTTGACTTTGCGTTTGTTTGCAATTTTGATATCCTCTTCACCGTTTGCTGGGGATAAATGAACTAGTCCACTACCTGTACTTGCGTCAACAAATGTTTCAGATACTGCAACATGATAATTATCTAATTTTGAAATTTCATCTAATTCTGGAATGAGATCCAACAATGGGTGGATGTATTTTTTACCTTCAAATTCTGAACCCTTTACTGTTTTTTCAATTTCATACTTTTCGATTTTCATCTCTGTCATCAATTCTTCCAGTCTTGTTTTTCCAATTACCCATGTCTCATTTTCTACTTTGACATATGCATAATCCTCTTCGGGCTGTAGTCCTACCATTGCATCAGTTACAAGCGTAAATGGCATAGTGGTCCATACAATCAAAAATGCATCTTCATCAACTAGTTTTACTTTATAGTATAGTGATGGGTCTTTGACTTCTTCATATCCTTGGTTTACCTCTGCATGACTAAGTGATGTTTGGCAACTTGGACAGTATGCAATCACAGTAAAGTCTTCTTCCAAAATCTTATTCTCATATGCTTTTTTGAGAACTTGCCATTCTCTTTCGATAAATTCATCTCTAAAAGTCCAATATGCTTTTTCATGATTAAATGACATTCCAAGTAGTTCATCAACTTCTACCCATGTCTTGTTAAATTTCTCTACAACTTTTTTGCATTCAGAAACAATTCTTTCTATTCCAAATTGCTTGATGGCCTCTGTCTTTCCTCCTGTGACTCCTAATTCTTTTTCAACCTGTAGTTCTACTGGAAGACCTTGTGTATCCCATCCTCCGTTAAATTCAATTTTCTTCCCTTGCAATGTGTTGAATCTATACCACAAATCTTTGATTACTCTGCCTCTAAGATGGCCTGCATGTGGAATTCCATTCATTGTAGGCGGACCTTCTATGAATCGAATTTTTTCTGGCTTATCTGATGCAAAAATTTGTTTTTCTAAATCTATACTTTTGATGTATTCTCTGACTTGAGACTCTATTGCTTTTGCATCAAATTTTGTTGAAAGTTCCATCTGGATTTTGGTAAGTTTGTGGCATTATAAAGCTAAATTGATTTTTTGAGACTTGGATTATATAATTGACGAAAAGATAATTTTTGTTGGTAAATGTATTAGTAGTTGGTTCTGGCGGTCGAGAACATGCTTTGTCTTGGAAATTGTCTCAAAGCAGTAAGGTTGAAACTGTTTTTACCGCCCCTGGAAATGGCGGTACACAAAACAATGTCCCCATCGATGTAACTGATTTAGATGGTTTGGCTGATTTTGCTCAAAAAAATAATTGTTTTACAGTAGTTGGGCCTGAAGATCCTCTTGCTGCAGGAATTGTTGATAAATTCAATGCACTAAATCTCAAAGTTTTTGGACCCTCACAAAAAGCTGCTCAGCTTGAATCAAGTAAGATATGGGCAAAAGATTTCATGAAACGAAACAACATTCCAACAGCTCGTTTTGAAATCTTTGATGATCCTCAAAAAGCACAAGATTATGTTAAATCCCTTGATTACAACGTGGTTGTCAAGGCTGATGGATTGGCAGCAGGTAAGGGTGTGATTGTTTGTAATAGTAATGATGAGGCAATATCTGCAATTCAAACCATTTTGGTAAAAAAGACATTTGGTGATGCTGGAAATCGTATAATCATTGAGGAAAGAATTGATGGAATTGAGGCCTCATACATTGCACTTTCAGATGGAAATGTTGCTATTCCTATGGCTTCCAGTCAAGACCACAAGAGAATTTTTGATGATGACAAGGGCCCCAACACTGGTGGAATGGGTGCATATTCTCCAACTCCTGTAGTTGATGATTCTTTGGCAAAAATAATCCAAGAAGAGATTATTGAAAAAACAATCCATGCAATGAACAACGAAGGAATTCCATTCAAGGGATTTTTGTATGCAGGAATTATGATTCGAGATGGCAAACCATACGTTTTAGAATACAATGTGAGAATGGGTGATCCTGAATGCCAGCCAATTACAATGAGGATGGATTTTGATTTGTATGATTATTTTGTAGCAAGTGCAGATGGTAATCTGTCTTCTTTGCCTCCTGCATCATGGAAGTCTCAATATGCAGTCTGTGTTGTTTTGGCATCCAAAGGATATCCTGAATCTTATTCTAAAAACGATGAAATTACTGGATTTGATTCTGTCCCTGATGGTGCCATGGTTTTTCATGCAGGTACAAAAAAATCTGATGGAAAAATTTTCTCAAATGGTGGACGTGTGTTGGGCGTTACTGCATTGGGTGATTCATTAGATTCTGCAATTACAAATGCTTATGCTGCCACTGAAAAAATCAAATGGTCTCAAAAATACAACAGAAAAGATATTGGCAAAAAAGGTCTGTCTTATCTTTGAGTTTGAAGAATTCTATCTTCTGTGGCAATCCAATCAATCAGTACATCATGCTCTGATTTTGGAATATTCTTTATGATCTGTTTTTCTAGTGTTAATGAAATTGTTGTAATTTTATTTTCTGCTAAAAATTTGTCATAGAATCCGTGACCGTATCCAAGTCTGACTCCTGCAGGTGATATTCCTACAGTTGGAACAAGAATCACATCTAGATTGTTATCTATTGGACAATCTTCCTTTGGCTCCATTATGTCAAAACTGCCTTGCTCTAGGCTCGAAAAGCTCTCAATTTTTCTAAATTCCATTTTATCTCCTGAAACTCTAGGCAAGAAAACTTCTTTTCCTTGGCTGAGTAGTTCTTGGATGATGTCTTGCGTGAATATTTCGCTTCCTATTGGATAGTATGCGCCAACCTTTTCGGCATTTTTGAATGCGTAAATCTTCTTTATTTTTTTCTGAATTTTTTCACTTGCAATCTTCATCAAATCAAAAGATGTGTTGTCTCTTTTCTCCAAAAGAAGATTTCGAAGTGATTCTTTTTGGGTATTATCTTCCAATTTGACTACTCAATGATGCTGCAGTTATTGTATTTTTTAAAAGCATTGCAACTGTCATGGGACCAACCCCTCCTGGGACAGGTGTTGCAAAAGATGCTTTTTGAATAATGTCATCAAAATCTGCATCACCTACCAGTTTATCTTGGAATCTTGAAATTGCGACATCGATTACAATTGCACCTTCTTTGATCATATCTGATGTTAATTTGAATTTGTTTCTGTCTCCTACTGCTGTTACTATGATATCTGCAGATTGACATAATTCAGTCAGATTTTTTGTTTTAGAGTGGCATGTTAGAACTGTAGCATTTTTTTCTAGCAATAAATGATATAGTGGTTTTCCTACTAGGTTACTTCTATTAATTAGCACAACATTTTTTCCTTCTAAATCAATTTCGTGATAATCAAACATTTCCATAACTCCTGATGGTGTACATGCTACTAATGCTGCTTTTTTCATTCCAAGTAATCCTGCATTATGTGGCGTCAAACCATCTACATCTTTTAATGGTGATATTCTTGAAGTCGTTGTAAATTCATCTAATTGTTTTGGTAGTGGAAGCTGGACTAAAATGCCGTGTACGGAACTATCTGCATTTAATTCATCAATAATTTTTGTCAACTCTGATTGTGTGATATCTGCATCTAGTTTGTGATCTTTGGTGATGATTCCTACCTCTTCACAAGCCTTGTGCTTATTTCTTACATATGTGGCAGATGCTGGATTGTCTCCAATCAATACTGTGGCCAAACAAGGCGAAATTCCTTGGGCTTTTAGTTCTTCTACTGCTTTTTTGACTCTGTCTTTAACTGACTGGGCAATGATTTTTCCATCTATCTTGACTCCTACCATGTACAGTTTTTGATTTGTAGATATTTAATTCTTGGAATTTTTAGATGAAAATCTAGGAAAAGAAATTAAATGGTTGTTTTTCTAGTCATGTCATGTTTGTAATGATTGCAGATATTCAACTCAAAGATGGTGCTGAAGAAGATTTCAAAAAATGGTTTGCTGAATCAAACAAAGTATTGAGCAGTTTTCCTGGATTCATTTCAAGAAAATTCCTAAAATCTTCTGATGGAAGTTATAGAATTCTAGTAGAGCATGAAAGTAAAGAGACTTTTATCAAAATGCATCAGAGTCCTGAACATGAAAAAATTCATCCAACCGGACATTCTTTCATGAGTGCAGATCCTCAGAGAAAAACTTACACTGTAGCTGCTGAATAAAATTGAAACTAGAGTATGATTTAGTCACATACCTTGAAAAAATTAAAAACAGTAACTCTTATTTTCATACTTTTATCAACAAAGAAAGCTTAGCTGCAGGTGTACTTGTTTTAAAACCTGGGGAAGAAGACACACAAACACCTCATGACAGTGACGAGGTGTACTATGTCATTTCTGGCAACGGTTTTTTGAAAATCAAAGACAAGGATTACAAGGTTTCAAAAGATAAATTGTTTTTTGTAGAAAAAGATGTAGAACATTTCTTTCATGGCAATACAAAGGAACTCAAAGTATTGTATTTCTTTGGTGGTCCTGATTCTTAGCTGATGATTGTTCTTCTTCCAGACACTTTGATTTTTTTTCTAGCAAAAAGATTCACTGCTTCCGGATAAATTCGATGCTCTTCTTTTAGGATTTTTTTGGATAGTGACTCTTCTGTATCTTTTTCATCAACTTTTACTACTGCTTGAATGATTACAGGACCTGTGTCCATTCCTGCATCCACAAAGTGAACTGAGCATCCTGATACTTTGGCGCCGTATTCTAGTGCTTGTTTTTGTGAATTCAATCCTGGAAATGCTGGTAGTAAAGCTGGGTGTATGTTGATGATTCTGTTTTTGTATTTTTTTACAAATTCTGGACTAATTATCCTCATAAAACCTGCAAGGCATACTAGTCCGTTTTTTGGTGTTACTCCATATTTAGTCAGAATTGAGATTATTTTTTTATCGTATTCTTCTCTGGTTCCTTTGAAACCTTTACTCTCTACTACTTCAACACTGACTCCAAGTTTTTCTGCAATTTTGAGTCCTTTGGCATCTGGTTTGTTAGAGATTACTACTGCTGGATTAATTGGAATTTTCTTTTTCTTTATTGCCTTTAAGATGGATTCCATGTTGCTCCCGCGACCTGAAATTAGAATTCCTAGATTTAGCAACTAGTCAATAGTAGATCAAACCTGCAATTTATATCAAATCGATATGATTTCATCTTCATTGCCTAGAAAAGTCAGGATGACAAAAAATGGAATCCTGTGTGAGGTAAACGATAATCGAGTTTATCTGGATCCCAAAAACGGTGATGCAGACGGTATCAATTTTGTATCTCATGCACATTCTGATCATCTTCCATCAAAAAACGGCGGCATAATTTTATCTTCTATTGAGACAAGCGAGATAGCAAATTTGCGCGGCTTTAAGATGGAGAATCATGTGGACTCTCTTGAAAATTTTTCTCTAGTTGACAGTGGTCACATTCTGGGTGCTAAGGGGCTACTTTTTGATGATATTTTCTATACTGGTGATCTCTGTACCAGGGATCGTGGCTTTCTCAAAGGTGCGAAAATTCCTAAATGTAAAACCTTGATTACTGAATGCACTTTTGGATTGCCTGAATTTGTTTTCCCCAAACTTGAAGATACTCTAAAACAAGTAAATGAATTAATTTCTGAACTTTACGGAAAAGGGATACCTGTAATTTTAATGGGATATCAGTTGGGCAAGGCTCAAACAATTACTCAACTCTTTGGTCATTGGGGGCCGTTATTTTTCCACGATTCTGTAAAAGACATGAATTCACTTCATCAAAAATTTGGCATTCCTCTCAAAGATGGAATTGGTCATACAGAAGCTGAAAAAAAGGGATTGCTAGAAAAAAAGCCTTGGATTATGGTAGCTCCCATGTTGTCTAGTAAAAATAAATTTGTTCAAGATATGAAATCAAAATACGGTGCTGTAACAATAGGGTTTAGTGGATGGGCGCAATCAAAAAAATTCTCATTTGGACGACGAACCGATTATTCTATTCCAATGAGTGATCATTGTGATTATAATGAACTAATTGAAATGGTCATGCAATCTGGTGCAGAACAAGTTTACACCATACATGGATTTGTAGATGAATTTGCTGAGGACTTGAGAAAAAGGGGCATTAGTGCGCAACCATTACTTGAGAATTCGTTAGATGATTTTACTTAGTAAATTCATTACACTCACAGCTTTCCACTAGACATGTTTCTGCATTCCTGATATGATCATGTGAGAAATGCTTACAATTCTCATTTTTACATATTCTTCTCTGAGCTTCTTTTTGTACTACTGCCTGTGCGATTTCATTTGCTTTGTCCTTTGTGTATCCTTTTTTATCCATATAGAAATGAACCACTCTGTTGTATAGCATCTCTGGGTTGAACTGCTTCTCTAACAATACTGTCTCTTCCTATTTCCTCTTCTAAAACTTGATCCTTTGTGGCAGTCACATTTACAGGATTCATTATTGCAAAATCCGTGATTATTTTTAATCATACTACACTTAGCTAATTATGATATTTGAAGGACTCTTCTTTTTGAATGATCATTTGTTTGATAAAATTGAAAAAATTTGACGTTTTTCAACTATTGGTTTTAGAAATTCACCTCAAAATTACGCCTATATCCATAAGATTTGTATGAGTTGCATTTGTAATGATGTTTCCTTTTTGTTTTTGGAAGAATCTGCCTGAATCACTGTTTTTGAGAAACTCTTTCATTGTGTTCAAATCTATTTTGATATTTTCTGTAATTGCTCCTGCAAAAAGAGAGTTACCGTCAATTCCGTCAGTTCCAATTGAAGCAATGACTATTTTTTTTAATTTCTGGGTATTTTTTAGCAGTCTTAATACTAGTTCTTGATTTCGTCCTCCCATACCTTTTCCCAGAACCTTAACTGTTGTTTCTCCTCCAAACAGAATGCAAGTCTTGTTGTCTTCTGAAATTTTTTTGAGAATTTTTGTAACTGCTTCTTTAATGTCTCCAAAAATATTCATGGTGCTTACTGTGTAACCTTTTTTTTCGGCTGTCTCTTTCATTGCCTTCAAACAATCATTGTTATTTGCAATAACAAAATTTTCAACTTTATTTTTTTTTGGCGTCTCCAAAATTCCCTTGTTCATTCTATCTTCCAATAATTTCAAAACCTCTGATGGCATCTTCCACCTGATTTTGTATTTATCAATGATTTCTAGCGCATCTGCATACGTGGTGTTATCCATGTATGTTGTTCCTGATGCAATTGATGAGAGATCATCTCCTTCAACATCTGACATTACTAAACTAACTCCTTGGCATTTCATATTTTCAACTAGTTTACCTCCCTTGATTTTTGAGAGGTGCTTTCTAATGCAATTGAATTCTTGAATGCTGGCTCCTGATTTTAGTAGAACATTTGTAACGTGAATCTTGTCTTCTAAAGTAATTTCATCAGGCATTGCAAGAAGTGATGATCCTCCACCTGATACTAGAAAAATTATCAACTCGTTAGGTCTTTTATTTTGAACGAATTTCATGACTTCTTTTGCTGCTTTTACGCTTGTTTTGTCTGGGTTGGGATGTCTAGAATTGAAAATTTGAAATTTTTTACCTTTGATAATGGATTTGGAACCTTTGGGAATTACAATTATCCCGCTTTTGATTGGGACTATGGCATTTAGCGCCCTTGTCATAGAATCTCCTGCTTTTCCAAAAGCAACTGAATAGATGTTTGAATATTTTTCAATATTGATTATTTTTCCGTCTATTTTGATTTCTTTAGGTGTAACATATTTTGGAATAATGTTTTCAGGATTTGCTGCTTGAAGTCCTGCCTCTAAGATTTCCAAACAATCTTTTTTCTTATCTGTAGTTGCTAAATCATCAAAATTTTGGATAATCACACTGTCACTCAATAATGCAAGATATAATAATAATCAATGATGCATTTCATTCATGAATACAGTACGCATTCCAAAAGTTATAAACTTTGGAGAAAATGCACTTGGTGAAACAGAGTATCCAAAAAATGCCCTAATTGTCACAACAGTTCCTCCTGAACTTTCTGACAAATGGATTGCCAGAATGGGAATAAAGGATTACATGTTGTATGACCAAGTAAAACCTGAGCCATCAATCGATGACGTCAATGCTGTTATTTCACAATTCAAAGACAAAGACCCATCATGTCTAATTGGACTTGGTGGAGGAAGTTCTATGGATGTAGTAAAATATGCTGCACCGGAGATGAAAAAAGATAAAATCTTAATTCCAACTACTTTTGGAACTGGAGCTGAAATGACAACTTATTGTGTTCTGAAATTTGATGGCAAAAAGAAATTGTTACGTGAAGACAGATTTCTAGCTGATATGGCAGTTGTAGATTCCTACTTCTTAGATGGAACTCCACAACAAGTCATAAACAATTCTGTCTGTGATGCATGTGCTCAAGCTACTGAAGGCTATGATAGCAAACTCGGTAATGACTTGACAAGAACTCTATGTAAACAAGCATTTGAGATTCTTTATGATGCAATTATGAATGACAAACCAGAAAACTATCCATACGGTTCAATGTTGTCTGGAATGGGCTTTGGTAATTGCTCAACAACTTTAGGACATGCATTGTCCTATGTGTTCTCAAACGAGGGTGTACCTCATGGATATTCATTATCCTCTTGTACTACTGTTGCACACAAGCATAACAAATCAATCTTTTATGATAGATTCAAAGAGGCTATGGAAAAACTAGGCTTTGATAAACTAGAACTCAAAGCTGATGTTTCAGAAGCTGCAGACACCGTAATGACCGATAAAGGACATTTGGATCCAAACCCAATTCCAATATCTAAAGATGATGTCGTAAAATGTCTTGAAGATATCAAAGCAGGTAATTTGTAAAAAATTCAATATTTTTTACTTTTTTTCTATTTTATTGATAAAGTGCGAAATTGGCAGCTTGCTGAAACTTTTTATTCTAATACTCTGACGTAGATGTACTTGACTGATAAAAAAATCAAATTTGGTATTCAAAATGGCCTAAATGTTGCAAGGGCTGGCTATACTGAAGATCAAATATTGACAGCATGTATGCTTGCTGATAAAACTGGTTATGATTCTATTTTCTATATGGATCACACAAATGTCCCACAGTGGAAAAATGCCATTGTTTTAGATCCTTGGGTTATGTTGTCTGCAATTGCTGCAGTTACAAATAATGTGGAATTGGGAACTTGTGTAACTGATGCAATTAGACGTCATCCATCAAATATCGCACTAGCTGCAATTACTCTTGATAGAGTTTCTAAAGGTAGAGCAATTTTGGGAATTGGTGCCGGTGAAGCCCAGAACCTAAAAGAATTTTGCATTCCATTTGAAAAACCTGTTTCAAAATGGGAAGAACAAATTGAAACTATTCATAAATTATACCAATCAACTCCTGATAACACTGTAGATTATAATGGAAAATACTATCAGCTTGAAGGTGCTTGCTTGCAAGCCCCTCCGATAAGAAAACCACGCCCACCAACTTACATGGCCTCTGGTGGTAAACGTACACTTGCATTAACTGGAAAACTCGGTGATGGATGGTTACCAATCGGTTACACTCCTGAATTATTTGAAGATCATAAAAAACAAATCGAGAGTGCAATGAATGAAAACAACAGAACTCAAGAAGAAAAAGATAATTTCCAGTTTGCATTGGATATTGATGTTTACTTTTCTGAAGATGCAGAAGCATCATGGGCAAAAATGAAAGAAGCAGTTAAAGTAAGTCTGTTCAAGCCTGAGGTTTTAAGAGTTCACGGGTTAAAAGAAATTGAAGGATTTGACTTTGTAAAATACTTTACAGAATATTCAATGTCTGATCAGAGCTGGATTGTAAAGATGAGAGAAGCTGCAACTAAAATTCCTGATGCTGTTGCACGTTCATCTACTGCTGTTGGCACCCCTGAAGATATTATTCCGACATTTGAAAGATTCATGGATGCTGGTGTCAATCACTTTGTGATTAGATTCTGGGGTAAGAACTACTTTGGTTCTATTGACAAGTTTGCAAGCCATGTAATGCCTGCATTACGTGAAAAAGCCAAACAATAAGGCGTTCTTTACTATAACATACAGTAAATCATTTAGTTTACTATGTTCTAGATGTTGTGATGGATGAAGACCTTCCTGAATCTGTAAAAAAATGTCTTGACATTTTAGAAGAAAATGTGGAGATCTTGGCAAATCTTGAATATGATTTGGATGATGAAAAAGAAGATGAACTGACTCCCAATATGGAACTACATAATCTATATGATATGACTGAAGACGTTGCAGAATCTGCAAAGATAAAACGTGCTGAATCTAATTTTACGCGACGTCAAGCTGAAGATTCTTTATGATTTATGTGGTCTTTTCTTTTTTGTAAATGATTTTGCTCTACGTTTGTTTTTCTGCTTTTCTAATCTCTTCCTAGTTCTTTCAGTTGCATTTGTAGAACCTTGAATAATTTTTGTTTTACTTCCATCCCGTAACATGATCTCTTTGCCTTTAAATCGAAATTCTACATCTCTGCATTTGATATAGTATTTTCTGAGACAGAAAAATATTCTATTGTTGGTACCATGCATTTCTTTGACTTCTTTTGACTTTTTTAATTCATTGAGGATGTTTCGCAGCAGCCCTTTGTCAATATCTGTAATTCTATGTAGTTCTCTAAACCAGATGAATTTTGATTCTGACCCCCATTCTTCTAGAATGTCTAGAGTTGTTTTTGTGGCCTCTTCTCTTTCTTCATCGATTTCAATCATTTCCTTATTTTGATTCATCCTAAATTTAGCAATTTACATTAATGAAGAATTTGGATGAAAAAAGTCATGTTTTAGAACGTTGTTTCTTTTTGATATTTTGTGTCATTCTATTCTATGAACACAGAATTTAAAACAGAATGTACTGAATTAGCATGCAGAATTTTGGAAATTAAAGCAATGGCCAAGGAATTGGATGAAGAAGACTAGTTTTTTCTCTTTGATTTTGATTTTCTTTCTTTAATTCTTGATTTTGTTACCTTTACTGACTGTTTTTGATTATTCTCCATTTTGTTTGCTATTGAATCAATCTGTTTGATAATTTTTGCCTGTAATTCTGGAGAATTTGTTTTCAATAATTTCTTTTTTAATTTTTTTAATTGGTTTGAATATCCTTCAAAATCATCTTTTAATTCATTAAGATATGGATCATCCATGGTGATTTTTTATTTGCCTTGTATTTTAGGGATTTCTATGATCTGGATTTATAATATTATTTTACTGAATTAATTCATGCAGTTAACTGGAATTCTTCAAATTAGATCATATGAAAAAGCAAAAGAATTTTTGAATGAGGAACATGTTGGCCGTGTAGCTAGCATTGATAAGAATGGATTTCCACAGATAATTCCTATGAATTTTGTATTTCTAAATGATGTTGTATACATGCATTCTCATGTTAAAGGGGAAAAATTGGAAAATATTTCCAGAAATAATAAAGTTGGATTTGAGGCAGACCGTGAATTAGAATTTCTTCCTTCTTATTTTGAAGATCCACATAATGCATCATTAGCTGATACGTTATACATTAGCATTGTAATCAAGGGCCTGGCTTCATTTGTTTCTGATAGGGAAGAGAAAACACTTGCACTAAATGGATTGATGGAAAAATATCAGCCTGAAGGACACTATGATCCAATCCAATCTGATATGAGAGTTTTAGATGCTGTTAGTGTGATCAAAGTAACACCTCAAACACTTCATGGTAAATATAAGATTGGTCAACATATGAGACCTGAGGATAGGATGACACTTGCACAAAAAATTCTAGAAAAAAATTCTCCTACCGCACATGATACATTGAAAATCATGGGTTTTGAGATAACTGATACAGGTTTGAAAATGATCGATAATCCTATTTGGTAATTTTGATTAAAATCAGAGGTTATCCATTTTTACTCTGTTTTTGTCTGCTTGTTTTTTTAGTTTGGCAAGAAACTCGTTTGTTTTGAGTTTCAATTCAATCATGACTTCTTGCTCTGTTTCTCTGAGCTCTTTTTGAGGATCATCTTTCAATTTGGCCTATCTCTTGATTGTAAAGTCAAGATTTAAGGGAGTATAAAATTTCCCATTCTTGAAACCAGGTTAACTAAAAGTTCTTTTTGTGGAAACGTTAGCTATAAGTTCAGTTTTTAAGGATTGTATATGTTGGAACAGATCTCAAAATTCGAGTTAGCCTCTGATTATGCACCTACAGGGGATCAACCTCAAGCGATAGATGCTCTAGTTGATGGAGTTAGGAAAGGTACTGTTCAGACCTTGCTTGGAGTAACTGGTAGCGGCAAGACCTTCTCTATTGCAAATGTTATTGCACGAACTGGAAAAAACACTCTGGTTATATCCCACAACAAAACTTTGGCAGCACAACTTTATTCTGAATTAAAGCAATTCTTTCCAAAAAATAATGTTGGATATTTTGTATCCTATTATGATTATTATCAACCAGAAAGTTATCTTCCTCAAACTGATACTTACATTGAAAAAGATACTCAAATTAATGAAAAAATTGAAAAGTTAAGACTAGAGGCAACTGCAATGCTGCTTTCTGGAGAGCCTACAATCATAGTCTCTACTGTCTCATGCATCTATTCTTTGGGAAACCCTCAGGATTGGGAAGATTTGGCCATTACAATCAACACCGGAGATGAAATCAAAAGAAATGAAATAATCCGGAGATTTGTAGATGCAAGGTATGAGAGAAATGACACAGAAGTAGCACCGGGAAATTTCCGAGTGAAAGGTGATACGATTGATATTACTCCTGCATATTCAGAAGATTTAGTTAGAATTTCTATGTTTGGAGATGAAATAGAAAAAATAGCGCTGTTAGATCATGTATCTCTGAAAGAGAAAAAGAAACTCTCTCAAATGAAAATTTTTCCTGCAAAGCACTATCTGATTGCAAAAGATGTTCGTCAAAAGGCAGTTAAATCAATTAGAGAAGAATTGGAAAAACGTTTGCCTGAATTAAATGAGTTGGAAAAGCAAAGATTGGAGATGCGAACAAAATATGATTTGGAAATGATTGAAGAGCTTGGGTATTGTTCTGGGATTGAAAATTATTCTAGGCATTTTGATGGGCGAAAGGCTGGGGAAAAAGCATTTTGTTTAATGGATTTCTTTGGAGATGATTATCTTTTAGTTATTGATGAATCTCATGTCACTTTACCACAACTTCACGGAATGTACAAGGGTGATCGTTCTAGAAAAAACGAATTGGTAACATATGGATTCAGATTGCCAAGTGCCTTTGATAATCGACCATTAAAATTTGAAGAATTTGAAAAATACATTCAAAACACAATCTTTGTTTCAGCAACTCCTTCAGACTATGAGAAAAAAATTTCATCTAAAATTGCTGAACAACTTGTAAGGCCTACAGGTCTACTTGATCCAAAAGTTGAGGTAAGACCAACCAAAAACCAGATGGATGATCTAATCAAAGAAATCAACAAGCGAATTGAATGTTCTGAGCGTGTTTTAGTCACAACTTTGACTAAAAGAATGGCTGAAGACTTGGCTGAATATCTCTCAAAAAAGAATGTTAGAGTAAGATACATGCATTCTGAGATAGAAGGGTTGCAAAGAACTGAGATTATTAGACAATTACGTCTCGGTGAGTTTGATGTTTTGGTTGGAATTAATCTCCTCCGAGAAGGGCTTGATATTCCCGAGGTGTCTTTAGTTGCAATCTTGGATGCAGATAAAGAGGGTTTTTTGAGAAATTTTACTAGTTTGATTCAAACATGTGGTCGTGCCGCAAGAAATGTAAATGGAACTGTGATTATGTATGCTGATAATACCACACAGTCTATGAAAAATGCAATTAGTGAAACCAAACGTCGTAGAGAAAAGCAAATGCAGTATAACAAAGAGCACAACATTACCCCTAAAACAATAATAAAATCTGTACCTGATCAGGAGGTTGCTTTGGATGATTCAAAATTAAAATCAACACATGATCTTGCAAATGAAGTAATAGAGTTGGATGCACAAATGAAAAAATATTCTGAAGACTTGGATTTTGAACGTGCAATTGAGTGTAGAGATAGAATAAAAAGACTAGAAAAGGAGATTGAATTTAAAAATGACAGAAAATAAATTAAAAATTCGTGGAGCTCGTCATCATAATCTAAAGAATTTGGATATTGATATTCCAAAAAACAAACTAGTCGTAATCAGTGGGTTATCTGGTTCTGGAAAATCCACATTAGCTTTTGATACAATTTATGCTGAAGGTCAGAGAAGGTATGTGGAATCTCTTTCTGCATATGCTCGTCAATTTCTAGAAATGATGGATAAACCTGATGTTGATTCTATCGAGGGTCTATCTCCTGCAATTTCAATTCAGCAAAAAACCACTAGCAAGAACCCTCGTTCTACCGTTGGAACCACTACTGAAATTTATGATTATATGAGATTGCTTTTTGCAAGAATTGGCATTCCTTACTGTACAAATTGTGGACGTAAAGTTTCAACTCAGTCTGTAGAAAGAATTTGTGATTCTGTACTCAAAGATTTTTCTGGAAAAAAAATTCTTGTTTTGGCCCCTATTATTCAGAGAAAAAAAGGAACTTATGAGAAACTATTTGAACAAATCAAAAAAGATGGATACTCTAGAATACGCGTAAATAGTGAAATTCTGAGCCTAGATGATGAAATTCCTCCTCTTGATAGACAAAAATGGCATAATATTGAGATTGTAGTGGATAGACTCACCACCGAAAAATCAGAAAGATCTCGCCTTTTTGAGGCAATACAGACTGCAATTAAGGCATCCAAAGGAGATGTAATGATTGCAACTGAGAACTCCGAAAAAATTTTTTCACAAAACAACGCATGTCCTTACTGTGGATTAACTGTAGGTGAGTTAGAGCCACGTTCATTTTCGTTTAATTCTCCATTTGGTATGTGTAAAACATGTAATGGCCTGGGTGTTAAGATGGAGTTTGATGCAGATCTAGTTGTACCTGATAAAACAAAATCTATCTTAGATGGTGCAATAGTTCCATGGAGTGGACGATTTTCTGCATTTAGACGACAGGCATTAAGAGCGGTGGGTAAAAAATTTGGTTTTGATTTAATGACTCCTTTTGATAAGATAAAACCAAAACATCTTCAGATTATATTGTATGGTACAGATGATTTAATTGATTTTACATATCGTTCAAAATCTGGGGATTCTTCATGGCAATCCACAAATACCTTTGAAGGAGTTTTGGCAAATTTGCAACGCACATTTATGGAAACTGATTCTGAATCAAAAAGAGAATGGCTTAAACAATTCATGAGGGATACTCCCTGCACTTCATGTCATGGTAAAAAACTAAAACCAGAATCTCTTGCTGTCAAAATTAATGAAAAAGGCATAATGGATGTTTGTGACATGTCAATTGATCATTGTTATGATTTCTTTGTATCATTGAAATTGACTGAGAATGAACAATACATTGCACGTGATGTTCTAAAAGAAATCAAAGAGCGTCTAGAATTTTTAATGAATGTCGGATTAAATTATCTTACCTTAAACAGATTAAGCTCTACATTATCAGGTGGAGAATCACAACGAATTCGACTTGCAACTCAGATTGGGTCCAACTTAACTGGGGTCTTGTATGTGCTTGATGAGCCGACAATAGGTCTGCATCAACGAGACAACACTAGACTCATTAAAACGCTAAACAAGCTACGAAATCTTGGAAATACAGTCATAGTTGTAGAGCATGACGAAGAAGTCATACGAAATTCAGATTGGATGATAGACTTGGGTCCTGGAGCTGGAGTTCATGGAGGGAATGTGGTCTTTGAAGGAACTGTAAATCAAATTCTTAAAGATGACAAATCTGTGACTGGTGCATACCTGAAAAATAATTCTTTAATTAATCTGAAAGACAAAATTCGTAATCCTTCTGGTTCGCTAATCATAAAGGGTGCATCTGAAAATAATTTAAAAGATATAGATGTGGAGATTCCTCTTGGTCTTTTTGTTTCTGTAACTGGAGTTTCAGGCTCTGGAAAATCTACTCTGATTAATGATATTTTGTTAAAAACATTAGAAGGTTATTTTTCTAAATCAAATGTTAGGCCCGGCTCTCACAAAGAACTTGTTGGTTTGGAAAACATTGACAAGGTAATTGCAATTGATCAATCTCCAATTGGAAGAACTCCTCGTTCAAACCCTGCAACATACATTGGCGCATTTACTCCTATCAGAGAACTGTATGCCAATACTGCATTGTCAAAAGAACGTGGATATGCACCTGGACAATTCTCATTTAATGTAGCTGATGGTAGATGTTTTGCATGTGATGGAGATGGAGTGAAACAAATTGAAATGCAGTTTCTATCTGATGTATATGTAAAATGTGATGAATGTAAAGGAAAAAGATACAACACTGAAACATTGTCTGTTCTATACAAAGGAAAAAATATTTCAGATGTACTGGACATGACTGTCTATGAAGCATTGAACTTCTTTGAAAACATCCCTGCGATTAAACGTAAATTACAAACAGTATATGATGTGGGACTAGGATATATCAAACTTGGACAATCTTCTACTACTTTGTCTGGAGGTGAGGCACAGAGAGTAAAACTTGCTTCAGAATTATCAAAAAGAGGTACTGGAAAAACCCTTTACATTCTAGATGAACCTACTACTGGGTTACATTTTGCTGATGTTCAGAAATTACTTGATGTTCTTAATCGACTAGTGAATTTGGGGAATACTGTGGTTGTAATTGAGCATAATATGGATGTGATTAAAAATTCTGATTGGCTAATAGATCTTGGTCCTGAAGGTGGAGATGAGGGTGGTAAAATAGTGGCAACAGGCACTCCAAAAGATATTTCAAAAGCACCTGGAAGTTATACTGGAAAGTATCTTAAAAAATTATTAAAAAAATGACTTTTGATATTTCGAAAATTTCCATTCCTACTGATCCTGGAATTTATCTAATGAAAGATGTTGATGCAAAGATAATCTATATTGGTAAAGCAAAGAATCTGAAAAACAGAGTAAGATCTTATTTCAACAAAAATCAAAATTACAAAACACAAAAACTTGTTGAAAATATTTCAGACATTGAATTTGTTTTAACTGATAATGAAAGTGAGGCCTTTCTTTTAGAATCAAACATGATCAAAAAATATCGCCCTAGATTCAACATTGAATTAAAAGATCAACAAAGGTATACGTATCTAAGAATTTCTGACGAAAAATATCCGCGACTTTTGGTGTCTAGACGAACTAGGGATGGAAAATTCTTGGGAAAGGGAAAAACTTTTGGACCTTTCACTCAAGGTAGTTCAAAACTACTTACAATTGGAGCTCTTCGCAAAGCATTTCAAATTAGAATTTGTAAAACTCTTCCAAAAAAAGTCTGTTTGGAATACCACTTGGGTAATTGCGAGGGCCCATGTGAATTTAAGAGTGCTCAGGAAAGATATCCTACACATGTTGCTGCATTAGAGGAGGTTCTAAAAGGAAAAAATCAGACTAAAATTTTTACAAAAAAATTAGAGGAAGAAATGCAACAAGCAGCAAAATTACAGCAATTTGAGCGTGCAAAAGACATTCGTGATACTCTGATTAGACTTGGTAGTCTTCAAACAAAACAAAAAATGGAATATGTTGAAAACTCTGATGAGGAATATTTTGGCATCGGAATCCAAGAGCAATCTGCAACTGTGATGAATTTTAGAATGATTAATGGAGTAATTCGAGATAGTGATAAATTCTTTTTTGATTTAGTAGGTGATAATTCATTTTCTAATTTCATATATCAGTATTATTCGACACACAAAATTCCAAAATTTATTTTTGTTAGTGAGCTTCCTGAGAATAAAAAATTGCTAGAATCTCTATTGTCTGAACAATCTGGATTCCGAGTCCAAATTCTGTCTCCTGCTAAAGGAAAGAAAAAGGACATTATCGATTTGATTTTAAAAAACATTAAACTTATTCATTTGAAAGGTGGAGATCCTGGTCTGGTTGAATTAAAAGAAATTTTGAATCTACCTGTTATTCCAAATGTCATTGAATGTTTTGATATTTCAAATCATGGTGAAGATTTTGCAGTAGGATCAATGTCTAGATTCGTTGGAGGAATTCCAAATAAGTCTGGATATAGAAAATTTAAAATTAAAACCATATCTGGTCGAGATGATTTTGCAATGATTGGAGAAATAATTAAGCGCAGATACTATAGATTACTTGAAGAAAATTCTGAACTTCCTGATTTGATTGTGATTGATGGAGGTAAGGGCCAGCTTAACGCGGCTATGAAATCTTTAGAATCTCTTGGTTTGAATCTACCTTGTATTTCCTTGGCAAAAGAAAATGAAGAAGTGTATTTGCCAAAAAACAAAAATCCAATAATTATTCCAAAATACAAACCTTCTTTGAAGATTTTGCAATATGCAAGAGATGAAACACATCGATTTGGTGTATCATACAATAGAAACATTAGGAAAAATCAAATAAAATAAGAAAAAAGGAAAAAAAGTTTTTTGCTAGTTCACTGTTACAGTGCCGACCATCCAAGGATGTACCATACAGAAGTAATCATAACTGCCAGAATCATTGAATGTAAATGCATAAACTGCATTTGCCATGACTAGACTGCTATCAAATACGCCAGAAGGTCCATCAGCTGGACTACCACCAGTTACAGTGTGTGCTGCTGTGTCGACGTTAATCCATTCTACTGTATCTCCAGCATTGATTGTGATGTCTGCTGGTAAGTAGCATGCATTACTTTCTTCACATCCTGGAACTGAAGTTCCTTTTGGAATGTCCACAGTGTGTGTTGTTGGTCCTGTTGGTTTTGCCATGGTATCTTTCTTTTCTTCCATGGTATCTTTCTTTTCTTCCATGGTTACTTTTTCTTTAAGCTCCATAGTTTTTTCTGCGGTTGCAGTTTCACTTTTTACCTTATCTGCAATACCTGCAAATGGGTCTGTCTGAGTTTTTGGCTCAACAGTTTTTGAAACTACTGGGGCAGAAACAACGGGACCGGCACTTTGAACTCCATCCATATAGAATGCAAATCCTACACCGACAACTACAATTGCAATAGAAAATGCAATTGCTGCTTTGTCTATACTTGCCATAATTGATCCATGACCTGATATATGGTAAATAAATCTAATCGTCAGAATTGTAATATTTTATAAAATTACTATCCTTACAATCCTTTTTTCTATATATCATCAATCAAATCATTCTTTGAATTTTGATTCTCTTATTTTTGAAATATTTTCAATATTGTTGATTATCTGTTGAAAATCTCATAAGATCGCTCTAATTGAAGATAAACTGTTGTCAACCAAATTGAACCGTCTTTTATTTTACCAATCTGATATATATTAAAATCACAAACTGCAAATGAGATCTCACCAAGTAACTAATCGTTTTTGGTCTTAATCTCTTTTGCATCTGTTATTTTTTTGGAAGGGTTGTTCTCTTTTTGAATTAATTCATATTTTATTTTTAATTTCCTTTGAGCAATTAATTGATTAATGAATTTAATTCGATTTGAAATAAATTCATCATTGATTTCTAAATTTGATGCAAGTTGATCAAACATTGCTTTTTCATCTAATCTTATTTTGATACTGTCTTCATTTTTTATAATGAATACTCCTATGCCCCAAAACAAACCGACATGGAGTGAGACATATTTTGATTGTAAATCTGAAATCTTATTTTTGTAAATTTCTATGTGTTCTCTGCTTTGTTCAACAATTGAATCCTCTGTTTTGATAACCCATGAAATTCTTTTTGTATTTCCGTCTGAATAGAAAACATGGTCCAATTGTCAACCAAAAAGGGGTCTTTTGTTAATATATTTTGAATCCCCTACTTATGATCAAAGATTAAAAGATGTACATATGCTTGAGTCCCACGCATTCTTCTCAAAAATGGTCGATGAATTAGTTGAATTCTCAGAATATGATCCAGAATTGGCAGATGGAATCAAGTGGCTTGATGATCAGGCTCAGAAAAAAGGTATTACATTTTATGATATGGTCTTTGAAGTATTGTACAAGCATGATGTAAATTCAAAGGCTAAAGATTGGCTTAGCACAAGAAATTAAATTTATTTTCTCAAGTCTAATGTTTTGTACTCGCAACCTTCAGGTCCACAATATTTTCCTACGTATGTGGCCTTTGGTCTATACAATGCTGGTTTAGGTGCTGCTTCTGCAAATTTCTCTTCGATGATATGTGCAGCCCATCCAACGACTCTTGAAATGGCAAAAATTGGAGTATTAAGATCCATTGGAATTTTTAACATGTAGTATAATGATGCACTATAGAGGTCTACATTTGGATAAATGTCTCTGCCTTTTTGGACTTTCATCTCAGAAATGGTTGAAGTTTCTATTTTTTCTGTAATGTCAAACCATGGTTCTTTTGTCTTCTCTGCTAGTTTTCTGGATAGTTCTTTTAATACCTGAGCTCGTGGATCATATGTTTTGTAAACTGCATGTCCCATGCCCATGATTCTGCCTCCTTTGCTTATTTCTTTTTTAACCCATTCTTCCACTTTTTGGATGTCTCCAATTTCAAGTAGCATTTTCATTACTTCGGTATTTGCTCCTCCATGAAGCTCTCCGCTTAGTGCCCCAATGGCTGCACTACATGCTGAATACATGTGTGCCCTTGTGGATGCAACTTGTCTTGCTGTAAATGTAGATGCATTAAATGTATGATCTGCATGTAAAATCAAACACACGTCAAATATTTTTTCAATCTCTGGGTCTGGTTTTTCTCCTGACATCATATATAGAAAATTTGCTGCATGACTTAGTGTTGGATCTGGATCTACAATATCTAATCCATTTCTGATTCGATTCCAGCTTGCAATGATTGTTGGAACCTTTGCAATCAGGTTTATTGCTTTTTCATAACTTGCTTCTTTATTTGCAAATTCTTCATCATAATATCCTGCCAGTGCTGCAACAAATGCCTGAAGCATGTCCATTGGATCTGCATCTTTTCTCCAATTTCCCATGTTTTTTTGCATCTGTTTAGGGATGAATCTGGCATCAATCAGTTTAGCATTAAATTCATCTAATTGGTTTCTGGTAGGAAGGTTGTCATAAAGAAGCAAATATGCTGTTTCTTCAAATGTTGAATTTTTGGTAAGTTCTAAAATATCATATCCTCGGTAGATGAGTTTTCCTTTTTCCCCATCGATGTTGGAAATTCTGGTATCTGCAACTTCAATTCCTCGTAGGCCGATGTTTTTAGTCTCCATAATGAGCCTAGTAGAATTCTTCTATTATATTTTCGCCAAAAATTGTGTCTATGAAGTTTAGTATTTAGTCTAATATGCCAACTTTGGGCCATAAATGAGAATTTTTAATCAAAAATTAATTGACTCCTAAAGAGCGCGAAGATTTGAAAAAATTAGATGACATGGTACTAAATGCAACATCTGATGAATTGAAAAAAATTCAGGAAATAGATCATCAGACTCAGCTTGAAGGGGTATCTTTTTTTGATGTGTATCTTGATTCTAGATCTTTGATTCACAAAAATATCAAAAAACCTTCTCGTGAATCTTGATTTCATTCTTCATTTAAATGAGGGTTTGTGAATTTCCTATCTGTATTGGCAGTATCTAAGACTAAAAAATCTCTAAGCAAAACTGTTAAGAAAACAGCAGCAAAAAAAGTCACCAAAAAAACCCTTAAAAAAACAGCAACAAAAAAACCAGTTAAGAAATCTGCCATAAAAAAAGTAACAAAGAAAGCAGTTTCCAAAAAAATTAAACCTAAAAGAACTAAAGTAATCTGTATTTCTCATAAAGAAGATTGTGACGGAATTAGCTCAGCTGCAATTATTAGGCAAGCATTTGGTGGTGATGCAATACTAGTTGATTATCCTGGACAAATGGAGGCACTAAACCAGGTAGTTTTAGATGAAAAATTAAAATCACTATTCATTTGTGATTTGGGGTTAAGCAAAAAAACCCAAGATGAATTTATTGATATTTTAACAACTTTGAGAAAAAACAAAGTTTCAGTCACCTATATTGATCATCATGACATAGATCCTAATGTTGTAAAGGCGTTAAACAAAATCAAAGTAAAAGTAATTCATGACATCAATGAATGCACTGCGGTCTTGGCTTACACTGCATTCAAATCAAAACTAAATGATCATGCGTCATTTGTTGCAGCATGTGCTGCTATTACTGATTATATGGAAACTAGACCAATTGGCGCAAAATTACTACAAATCTATGACAGGCAATTTGCATTGATTAGCGCAACTGTTCTTACTTACAATATTGTAGGACATCAAAAAGAACCTGATTATTTGTTATATTTGGTGGAAGAATTGGCAGAATCTAAGTTCCCTCATGCTATTCCTAATACTTTTGAGTTTGCTCAGATTCAAGTTGAAAAATTGTCTCAAATGATTGCCAAAGTCAAACAAGGGATGAAAACTATGAAGAATCTTGGCTATATGGAAATCTTAGATGCAGGTGCTAGCGGTGCTGTTAATTTTGTAATGGGATTATCTGGAAAAGACGTTGGTGTTGCATACAAAGAAAGAATTGATCATGGCATTTATGCAGTATCTGTTCGTGGTTCCAAAGATTGTAAAGTCCATCTTGGAAAAATTGTCAATAGTTTAGCAACTAGTCTTGGTGGTTCTGGTGGAGGTCATGACAAAGCATGTGGTGCTGTAATTCCAAAACCTAAAATAAAAAAATTCATCACGGAATTAAATAAACAAATAAAATAATCTCTAAAGAAACTTAATTTATCATAATTGTGAATGCAAAAAATTCTCCCTTGCTTTTACTTAAGAATTTTGCAATCTTTGCAATAAATCCGTATTTTTTATCTCTCATCTTTACCGCTTCATTGGTTTGGGTTTGATCTAAAATTTTTACTGTGCCTGATATCCATTCTCCTGTAATGTTTCCTCTCATAGTGCATAATGCAAATTTCACTTGCGGATTATTTTTTAGGCGTTTTACTTTACCTGTTTTGTTGCGAGTGACAACATAAATCAGATTCTCTTTGATTACAAACCAAACTGGAGTTTGAACTGGTTGACCGTTTTTACGATAAGTTTCAAGTGAGATGTACTTGTTGGATTTTATCTCATCTAAATTAATCATGATGATGATATGTTGTTACAGAATTAATATCTAGATGGTATCGCGAGCTTTGATTTTGCTGAGACAATGATTATTGAAATTATTGATATTGCCAAAACTAATGATGCTACAACTCCAAATTCTGGAACTACGACTCCGTCTTTGATTTCAACTTTGATTGATTCTTTATGTTCTGATGAAGTTCCTTGGTTTGCAGTAATTGTATACATTCCGTCTGCCTTCCACATTGCACCTCCGACTTTAATTTCTACTTCAAAGTCTCCGTTTATTCCTGGTGTAACTTGATCAATTGTTATCAAGTTTCCTTGTGGTGATTTAACAATTAATGTGATGTCTGTACTCTTGTAACTGGTGGTTCCTTTAATTTTGATAATGTCTGAACCATTTTCTGCATCTGCTTGCATGGATATGCCGCTTGTAGTTTTGGGTTCTTTTTCAATTGTTATTGAAGGCTTTACTGGTTGGATATTTTGATTTCTTGGAATCTCTTGTGATGTCACTGTAAACTGAGTTTGAGCAACTGCTTTTGTGTCTTCATGACTTGCTGTAACAATATATGCTCCTGCGGCAAAACTTGGAATTGGTGGATTTATCAGTTTTCTAAATTCCCCGTTATCGTCAATTGCAACTTGTGGTGCAAAAACTATGCCGCCATCAGGTCCAATTATTCTAAGTTTAACTGGTTTGTATTGAGATACATCTGTAACTTTTCCTGTAATCCAAATTGATTCTAAAGATTTGATTTGATCCTTGGATGTTTCAACCTCTATAGTTGATTCTGCAAAGGCTAAAGTTGAAAACATTGATACTGCAAAAAGCATAAACAATGAAATCTTTAGCATTTTTTCACTGAATTTTTAGCATATATGAATTATTTCTACAAATAGATAGCAATGTTCTTATCTTTGGATTCCTTTTTTGTACTTTCTCTTATTTTTAAGAAAATTTTCAAATGCTTAATCTGAAAATTCTACTATTGCGTCAATTTCAGTCATTGAATTTAATGGAAGGCATGCAACACCTACTGCAATTCTAGAGTGCTTTCCTTTTTCTCCAAATATCCCAAAGAACAAATCCGATGCTGAATTGATAACTTTGGGGTGCTGATAAAATTCTGCATCAGAATTTACAAATCCTGATAATCTTACTATTTTAGATACTTTGTCTAGACTTCCTAATTCCCTTTTTATCTGAGCTAGAAGATTGATTGCACACATTCTTGCTGATTTCTGGGCAGTCTCTAAATTCTCATCTGTAACTTTGCCTGTGAAGAGTACTTTTCCGTTTTCCATTGGAATTTGCCCTGAAATGAATAACAAATTACCTGTTTTTACTGCTGGAACATAAGACCCTGCAGGAGTTGGTGGGATTGGAAGTTTAATTCCTATTGATTCTAATTTTTCTTCAATCATGATTATATTGCTAAATTTATGTCTGATTTTAGTTTTTTCTACTGGCTTTAATTTATTTTAATTTGAATGATGGAATGTTGTATATATGAAAAAATTTGATGTTATTTGTCACTAATGACATTTTATGATGAGGATCTAGTAAATGTCGTTAGTGACTTTGAAATTTAATTTTAAACTTTGAGATAACCTGCTTTGGGAATTTTACTGCTAAAATCTCTTTGTAATAGTATCCTTTCATTTGTTTTTCTTCCTTCAAGTAATTTCTGATTTGTTTCATCCATGAATTCGTTAATTTGTTTAAAACAATTCTTCAATTCTTTTTTTAATTCATCGTCATCTGTATTTTCTTTTGTCCATACAATTGAGGATGCTAGTTCAAACATCCCTGTCATACTTTCTAATAATGATTCATAATCTGTTTTTGTATATTTGTTAAGTTTATGAGAAACAAGATCTTTTGATATGTCTAAAAATATTTTTTTATTTTCTAATTTTTTTAATGCTGAATTTATTTTAGATTCATATGTAAAAATTATGTTGTTGATAAATCCTAAATTTTCCTCAAGTGAGAAATGATAATGTTTAACATAATATGCATCATTTTTGTAGCCATGTTTTTTGATGTGTCCTAATACTTCCATTTTTTTTAGAATTTCTTTTAATTTTGTTCTGTTGAATCTTTTTTTGTCATTCAGGCAGTTTTCCCACAAATCCCCAAAATAGTTTTTTCCATCATTCATGCATTCTAAAATATATTTAATCGAAATCATTTGCATGGATTGTCTTTAATTGGGAATTATTTATTGGTGGTGACCTAGAATAATTGAAAATTATTGGATTCCTTGTTTTAATCCAAAGTCTTGATGGTTTTAGAACCTGTAAAATTTTGAGTATTTTGTACATGTTTCTTACCTGCTAATGTAATGAATGTCTGGAAAGAAATTTGAATAGACATGTTATTCCATGATGAAGAATTAGATGAGGAGGAATTAAACAAATGCTTTGCAAAATTTGATTCTAAGACTATTGAACTAATTCGACAAGAGTATGACCATGACTGATAGTGAAAAATTGGCAAATAAGATATCTGCATTTATTGGGAAAAATCTTAGAGGAAAAACCCCTTTTCAAAGTACATCTGACTTTATTTCATATATTGCGTATAAAGAATCTCAGAAAAAATTCAACACTGCAAAATAATTCATTTTCCTAATTTTTGCTTATTTTGATATGGATTTTTTCGCCTTTGTTTGAGTTATTCTGATATATGGTTCTGGTTTTGTAGCCTTGTTTTTGGAGACATCCATCTAATACAGATACCCAAGGCAATGAATGTCCGCTGTTTAGTTTTGATTCTACAGTGATGTTTTTGGTATTTGCCTCAAAATTAACATGCCCTGAACATGTGATCTGCATTACTGCATCCATTATCTCAATTACATCATCTAGTGTCTTTGTTTTGAGTGCGATTCCATTTTTCTCTAATAACTTGAACATGTCTGCTTCTGGTTTTTTTGAAACCATGGATGAATTTAGAAGATACGTCAAACCTAATTCGTTGACTGTCTTAATAATTTTGTAAATCTCTTGTGCTTCTGTTTTTGTCATGTCTGCAAGTGCCTTTGTTTTAATTGCATTTTTCCAAATATTTGAAAATATTTTTTCTTGATTGATTCCCAAAATTTCTGTAGCTGAAAAGATGGCTCCTTTACCGTTGTCGTTGTCAATCATTAACAATTCTGTCTCATCAAAAATGAAGCAATTTTGAGTAATGTCTGATACTCTAATTTCCACACCGTCTGGAATTATTCTATATGATTCAGAACCAATCTGTGATGGCGAAACTAATACTTTGACATCTAGATTTCTACGTAATACTGATAATAGTTGTTCTTTACATTCAGCTAATAACCCAAAACCCCACTGATCAGTCATGATTTTGATTGATGTCTTTGAACCCTCAATCATTGTTTGGAGTTGTGCTAAGACGTTATTTGCACTAAGGTGGAAATATCTCTTTTCTTCCGAACCTCTTGTTTTTCTACTCTCTTCGCTTGCTTTCTTTAAATTAGAAATTAATGCATTCATTGCGTTTACTTTGTTAATTTGTTCATGAATTATACCATCAAAAGCATCTTCTGGTGCTATTGCTGTACACATGATGGGCTTGCTTTTTGAAATAATCACCAGCTTTTTGTTTTCCAGTTTTAGAAGTGTTGGGTAAATTTTTGTCCTTGGGATTTCCGAATAGTATGCCAATTCCCCTGCTGAAATCGTACCCTTTGCAATCAAGGCTACATATGCTTGTGCTTCATACTTGCTTAATCCAAATTCTTCTAGACTAACCGTTAAGACGTGCTCATTTATCATGATTATACTTGATTTGTTATTAGGTAAAATTGAGAGCTAAATTCCTTTACACAAATACTCAAAAAAAATCAAAATTGTATCTGCAGATGGGTGTAACTGTGGTTACTAAATTATTTGATACACTGTCCTGATATACAAAATTCAGAATCGCTAGCTGGTATGTTGGTAAAATGTAGTACAAATTCATTAGAACTTGAAAATATCTCACACTCTGTAACTATAGTTCCTCGATTAAAATACTCTTTAAATCTATTAGATGAAATAATTGACATTCTAAATTCTAAACAATTTGAATTGAAAGAAAAGAACAAGAATTTAATTCATGATTTTGACGAGTCTGATAAGACTCATGTATCTTCTTTGAATCTGGAGCATCTGGTTACCTTCTCTCTGGAAATTTTGCTTCATGTAAAAAAGAGTATGAACCGTATTTCTAATGTTGGTAGTATTCCTGATGTCTTACCTTCTTCAATTCCTATGATTAGAACTGTCAGTGCTCAATTATTTGGAGTAATTCCTAATTGTAGCCAAAAATTATCTGAAATTTCAGTTCATTTAGGCAGTATTGTTCTTGATTCAGCTGCTCTTACCACCGCAAGATTTGATTTTAGTCAATCAAACATCGAATCCTCAACATTACTTAATGAAGTAAAATTGATGGTGGGCTCTAAATTAAGTAAGCAGTACCCTAATCTTGATTTTTTCAAATCATGCAATACTTGATATGTTAAACCAAAAACGAGATTTTTCAAAGGATTTAGAGAGAATTAGGTCCATATCTTCAAAAATTGACAAGAGATTGTCTGAGGTAAAATCATCTGATGATTCTAGAATTGAAAAACTCTCTTTAGAGGAATTACAGGATTTAGATAAAATTGTTGGAATTGCTGATTTTATGATGTGTAAATATGCTGATAAGAAAGAGATGCGTTCAATTCTAAAATATTTTGCCTCTATAATTAATGAGACTGCAAATTCTTTGGGAGATTTGGATGACGAGGTATCTGAATTGATATTATCTGCTGAGGACTCAATTAACAAGGTCAAAGATATGCATACTAATATCTCCGAAAAATCTGATTTTAAAAAAAAATACCTTGATGGACCTGATTACAATGAACATGAAACAAGTGCAATTAATTTAACCAATTTTGCTACAGAGATTCACACCGTAGGATACCAACAAAATTCTCAAGGAGATACTGCGTAGGTAATTAGAATGAGTTTAGCCCCCCAAGAATTAGAAAACACAGCAAGCAAATATGCTTCTGAAGCTATCAAATTTGATTCTCAAGGTGCCCGTGGAATGGCAATTACTCACTACCAACATGCAATCGATGCTCTTGTAAAATTATTACAACTTTATCCTACCAGTAAACTGAATCAAATTTACAAAGAAAGATGTAACTCTTACCATGGCAGAATCAATGCATTACAACAGGCTCATGGTGTCGAGCCTGCAGTTGATCCTAAAGCTTCTGATGAAGAACAAAAGAAATCTGTTCAAAGACAAGAAAATGAAAATGATTTTGAAGAATTAATCATGAAAGAGAAACCTGATGTTACTTGGGACCAAGTAATCGGGTTAGATGATGCAAAAAGTGCATTACGCGAATCAATTGTTTATCCAACTAAAAGACCTGATTTGTTTCCACTTGGATGGCCCAAAGGAATGTTGTTGTATGGCCCACCGGGTACCGGAAAAACTATGCTTGCAGCAGCAACTGCAAACGAGATGGATGGATATTTCATCAATGTTGATGCATCTTCTATGATGAGTAAATGGTTGGGTGAGGCAGAAAAGAATGTCTCAAAATTATTTGCAATGGCAAGACATTATGCAGAAAAAGAAGGCAAACCTGTAATTTTATTCGTAGATGAAGTCGACTCTCTATTAGGTTCCAGAAATAGTGAAGTGGGCGGTGAAGTTAGAACTAAAAACCAATTCTTAACTGAGATGGATGGTGTAAATAGTAAAGGTAAAGATTTGATGTTGTATGTAATTGGTGCAACAAACAAACCTTGGAGTCTTGATTGGCCATTTCTTAGAAGATTCCAAAAGAGAATCTATGTATCCTTGCCTACACAAGCAGCAAGAGTAAATCTCTTTGAACAATACACTGCTAAACTGAATAAAAATATGAGTGTAAACAATAATGATTTGGCAAAATTGTTTGACGGATACAGTGCAAGTGATATTAAAGATATCTGCCAAGCAGCACAAATTAAAACAGTACATGAAATTTTCAATGCTCCTGATTATCATGAACCAGTTGAAGGTGAAGAACCAGTTCAGCCAAGAGCCCTTACAACAGCTGATTTCAAAAATATTATGGAAAGAAGAAAACCTAGCGTTTCAACTGAAATGATCCGTGCTTATCACAAGTGGAGCGAAGAGTTCCAAGCACTATAGTTACATTTCTTTTTGCGATCAAATTTTTTAATTTTATTTACGCACAAAACTTAAATTCACAATGACTCGGACTTTACGAGGGTCACAATTACTACAAAGAAATCAAACCACGCAAACAAGTTTGGAAAACTGATTTTTGACGATGGTACTGTTCTTGATGGTCAGGGTTTTGGCTATTCTACGACTGTTTTTGGTGAAATTGTCTTCAATACTGGGATGGTTGGCTATGCTGAGGCCTTAACTGATCCATCATATAATGGTCAAATTCTTACTTTGACATATCCTTTAGTTGGAAATTACGGTGTTCCCGATCCATCGCTGAAAGATGAAGATGGTATTTCAAAATTCTTTGAATCAAATAAAATACAAATTCGCGGATTAGTAGTTCACGAATTATCTTTAACTGCAAGTCATTGGAATCTTGCAATGACATTAGATGAATGGATGAATAATGAAAAGGTACCTGGAATTTCAGGAATAGATACTAGGGAATTGACAAAAAAACTTCGAACTAGCGGCGTGATGATGGCCGCTCTTGTAGTCTCTGATACAGAGATTGATGTTGAATCAGTAAAGGCACAACTCAAATCTGCAAAGCATTATGATTCTGAACAATTTATGGATGATGTGTCCACAAAAGAGGTGCGAATCTTTGGTGATGGAAAAGAATCGGTGGTTGTAGTTGACACTGGTGCCAAAAATGCAATTCTGAGAAATGTTCTTGAACTTGACTATAAAGCAATTTTAGTTCCATGGGACACTTCTTTTGAAAAAATAATGTCTTACAATCCAAAAGGTGTTGTTCTAAGCAGTGGCCCAGGCGACCCTCAAAAATGCCCTAACACTATTGACACTGCTAAAAAATTAATTGAAGACAACGTCCCTACATTAGGAATTTGTTTGGGTGCACAAATAATTGGCATTGCTGGAAATACTGAAACATACAAACTAAAGTATGGACATCGTGGACAAAATAAACCTTGCATCAATTTAGAAAATAATCAGGTATATGTTACAAGTCAAAATCATGGATACGGGATAACTCCTGAGTCTATTGAAAAATCTGATTTCAAATTATGGTTTACAAACGCTGATGATAAAACAGTTGAAGGAATAAAACACAAAAAACAAAATTGCATTGCAGTACAGTTTCACCCCGAAGCTGCTCCTGGTCCTTTTGATTGTAAATTTGTCTTTGAAGAATTAAAAAAACTAATGGAGAAATAAAAATTGCCAAAAAATGAATCCTTAAAGAAAATCCTTGTACTGGGAAGCGGTGCAATCAAAATCGGTGAAGCTGGAGAATTTGATTATTCTGGAAGTCAATGTCTAAAGGCAATTCATGAAGACGGCATAAACAGTGTTTTGATAAATCCAAATATTGCTACCATTCAGACCGATACAAGATTTGCTGATCAAGTGTATCTACTTCCTGTAAATGCGGAATATGTTGAATCAATTATTGAAAAAGAAAGGCCTGATGGGATTATGCTGGCATATGGGGGACAAACTGCTCTGAATTGTGGAGTTAATCTAGATGAGGCTGGCATTCTCAAAAAATATGGCGTAAATGTGCTTGGGACTCAGATTCCTGGGATTCAGAAAACCGAAGATAGGCAGCTTTTCAAAGATTCTATGAAGGAATGCAATGTACCTGTACTCAAAAGTAAGACAGTAAATAATTTTGAAGATGCTAAAAAAGCCGCCGAAGAACTATCCTACCCTGTAATCATTCGAGTGGCGTATACTTTGGGAGGTCGAGGTGGTGGTGTAGCTTACAATGAAATTGAATTACATGAAATCGTAGAGCGTGGCCTCAAAGCTAGTCTTGTCAAGCAGGTTCTAGTTGAAGAATACATTGGTCACTGGAAGCAAATTGAATATGAGGTGATGCAAGACTATGAGGGAAATAATGTAATTGTTTGTAATATGGAAAATGTTCTTTCAATGAAAGCACATACTGGTGATAACATTGTGGTTGCACCATCACAAACAATTGATAATCATGAATATCATATGTTACGTTCTGCAGCATTACGTGCAACAAAACACGTTGGAATTGTGGGCGAATGCAATATCCAATACGCACTTGCACCCGATTCTGATAGATATGTTGCAATTGAAATTAATCCTAGACTTTCCCGTTCATCTGCATTAGCAAGTAAAGCAACAGGATATCCTCTGGCATACATGTCTGCAAAAATTGGTTTGGGTTACCATTTATCTGAATTAGTCAACAGAATCACCAAAAGCACAACAGCTTGCTTTGAGCCTTCTCTTGATTATATTGTATGTAAACATCCTAGATGGGACTTTGACAAATTTGAATTAGTCAATAGGCGACTTGGACCTACCATGAAATCTGTTGGTGAGGTTATGGCAGTTGGCAGAACCTTTGAAGAATCATTCCAAAAAGCAATTCGAATGTTGGATATTGGAAATGATGGATTAGTTCTGAATCGTACAAATGGCCAAAAATATACTGAAGAAGATATTGAATACAAATTATCTCATCATGATGATCACATTCTTTATCATGTTGCAATTGCGTTGAAGATGGGAATTTCAGTCGAACGAATTTACAAACTATCTACTGTTGATCCCTGGTTTATAGAAAAAATAAAAAATATTGTAAATATTGAAGAAAAACTCAAAAAATCAGAACTTGATGAATCTCTACTTTGGGATGCTAAAAAATTTGGATTTTCTGATAAACAAATAGCTCGTGCCAAAGACATCACTCCTGATGAAATACGTGGTTTGAGAAAGAAATTCGGCGTAATTCCTTCTGTCAAACAGATTGATACGCTGGCTGCTGAATGGCCTGCAGTAACTAACTACCTGTATCTGACATATGGCGGGCATTCTGATGATATTGTGGTTCCAAAAGATCAGCAAGGAATCATAGTACTTGGAGCCGGCCCCTATAGAATTGGCAGTAGTGTTGAATTTGATTGGGGTACTGTTAACATGGTTTGGGGTCTTCAAGAGAATGGAGAGAAGAATGTTTCAGTAGTTAATTGTAATCCTGAAACAGTTTCAACTGATTATGATATTTGCACACGATTGTATTTTGAAGAACTAACTCAAGAAAGAATTCTGGATATTGTAGAATTTGAAAATCCTAAAGGGATAATCACATGCGTTGGTGGACAAACTGCTAATAACTTAACTCTAGGCCTTGCACAACACGGTGTGAATATTTTAGGTACAAGAGCACAAGATGTTGATAGAGCAGAAGACCGTTCCAAGTTTAGTGCAGAGCTTGACAAACTACACATTCAACAGCCATTATGGCAAGCCTTTTCCAATCTTAATGAAGCAAGATCTTTTGCTCAGGAAGTTGAATTTCCTGTAATCGTTAGACCTTCGTATGTTTTATCAGGTGCTGCAATGAAAGTCGTTTGGTCTCAAGAAGAATTAAAAACATATGTCAAAGAAGCAACTGATGTATCTCCTGATCATCCTGTTGTGATTTCGAAATTTATGTTAAATTCACTTGAAGTAGATGTAGATGGAGTTAGTAATGGTAAAGAAGTTGTAATTGGTGCAATTGTTGAACACATTGATAGTGCAGGTGTTCATTCTGGGGATGCTATGATGGTAATTCCGCCATGGCGTTTAAGCAATAAAATTATTGAAACCATAAATGAATATACAAAAAAGATTGCTCTGACATTTAATATCAAAGGACCATTTAATCTGCAATTTTTGGTTCATGATGACCACGTCTATGTAATAGAGCTAAACATACGCGCCTCTCGTTCAATGCCGTTTGTTTCAAAATTGGTAAAAACTAACCTTATTTCTCTTGCCGCCAAAGCCATTTTAGACAAACCCCTGCCTAAAATCCCTGAAAATAAATGGCAAAAAATCACAAATTATGGAATCAAAGTTCCACAATTCTCATTCATGCAATTAGAAGGTGCAGATATTGCGTTAGGTGTTGAAATGCAATCTACTGGAGAGGCAGCATGCTTTGGAACTAGTTTCTATGATGCGTTGTCCAAAGGGTTGACGTCTGTTGGGTATAATTTGCCCGATAAGGGCTCTGCATTAGTGACTGTGGGTGGTGCTCAAAATAAAGAAAAACTACTTCCAACAATTGCAAAATTAAAACAATTGGGATTCAAAATCTTGGCAACTGAACATACTGCTGAATTTTTTGAAGAAAAAATTGGCGAAGTGGAGATTGTCCACAAGATTTCAGAACCTGAAAGAAAACCCAACATTTCGGATTTGTTGTATGAAAGAAAAATCGATTTTATCATAAACATTCCAAGTACATCTACATTGGAAAAATATGTTGGAATGCTTGATGATGAATACCAAATAAGAAGAAAGTCTCTTGAATTAGGAATTCCAGTACTTACTACTATGGAACTTGCTGATTCTTTTGTCAAAACACTAGAATGGTTAAGGAATAACGAAACAACAAAAGATCCTATTGAGCCTTATGACAAGTATGAGTGATTATAAAAAACATAAACGCAAGTATTCTATAAAACAATATGGCCAAAAAATTCTCTGATGATGAGCTTGATGAAGTTTTAAGTAAAATTGAAAAATTTGATTCAGATGGAATTCGCTTTGTTCATTTAAAAAATAATGTGAAAAAGAATTTTGTTAAAATAAAAATTGCTGAATTTAAACTCAAAGATATCTTGGTATTTTTAGATGAGAATGCATTGGTGCAAAGAATTCCGTTTGATGATAAACCTGGATTTCATGATCTTACTCTCTATCGAATTTCTGAAAAGGGTCGAGACTTACTTGCAAAATTTACTCGTGAACCAAATGAAAATTGGAGCAAAAACAGCTACTCATCTAATGTTTCATGTCAAAACTGTGGCTATTCTTATGAAGTTCGTGTTGGATATTCTGAAACTGTCAAAACTTGGGCCAAATTACAACGATGTCCCAACTGTGCAATGAAGGGAACATTGGAAACAAAAATTGTTTGATCAAATCACCTGACTGATATTTGATTCATTTCCAATAATTGTACCATCTAGTGTGATGATTCTTGCTTTGGAAATTTCTTTAATTTTATTGATGATTGGCGAGATGGATTTTTTGTATTGTTTTCTATGGGTTGCGTAAAAATATTTGTTAAATGACGGTATTATTGTGATTTCAATCTCACCTGCTTTATTTGGAAAAATATTTTCTTTTTCTGTTTTGATTGAAACCCATACTCTTTGACCATTAATTATGGAATCTTCTTGAAAAAATACTGGATGTAGATGACCCATGATGATTTTATTTACATGAGAAAAATTTTCTGAAGGCATGGTGTGTCCATGTGTTAACAAAACATTTTCTTCCACCATTCCAGTAGAACTGATCATTGAAATGTTGTCTGGAACTAGTTTCTGTATGTTGGCATCATGGTTTCCTGGAATTAATATGACATCACACTTTTCTTTAATTTTTTTAAAAAATAATGGAACTTCATCCCATTCGTTTCTTGATATATTTTTAATACTGGATTTAATATCTCCTAACAAAATTACAGAGTCTGGTTTTTCTAAATCAATTATTTCAGATAACTCTTGAATTGATTCATTGATTGTTGAATTTTTCCCTATGAAAATCTCATTTGAGGACATGCTGTTTTCAAATCCAATATGGATGTCTGTGACTATGAGATTCTTTTTTTTACCTTCTAAAATTAGAGCTGGTTTTGATGGAACTATTCTTGTTTGTAGCATCAAAGTTATACTGTGGATATCTGATTAAACCCTTGTGAACAAAGAGGTAGATAGAGTTCAATCAATTGTTTCTGAAAAACGTGTTAAATTACATATTTTTGAACCAAGTCAGCGAAAAATTTGGACTGTTGTTGGAAAAGGTGATGAACATTGGATTGATCCTGACGCTAACTATTGCTCTTGTCAAGGATTTTATTTTGGTAAATTAAACAAGAAAACAACCTGCTATCATCTTGAGTCTGCACAACTAGCTAGAAACCAAAACCAAGTTGAAAAGATTGTTTTTTCTGATGATGAATTTCCCGATTTTCTTTTAGGATTAATTTCTGATTTGTAAGAACTAATTATTCGAACTTATTAATAACAAGAAATTCTTTATAGAATCATGGATGAAGACCAACAAAATTTAGAAATAGAAAAAATTGCAAATCTAATGGTTCACGATGATATTTCCCCTGATGAACAAGACGTTGCAAAATTAGAGAAATATAAAAATCAGATCAAAGAGGATTGTAAAATTGATGATGAACAAGCTCTGAAAATGGTTTATGAAACATTACTTTATAGAAAACTAAAAAATTCTGATTCAAGCGATGTTTTAGAAAAAGGTAATGAGTTTGGAGCTGGATTCAGCTAAATCTATTCTAATGGAATAGAATCAACATCGTCTTTTGAAACTCCTTTCCATAAACCAATCATTCCTTCAGGTTCCACATTTTCAACTTTGGTGATCTGTTGAATTTTTACGTGATCTGGGTTTGGAGGCATCCATAACATTGCCATATATTCTCCAACCTCTCCGACTTTAGTTGGTAAGGCCATGGTGATTTTGTCTGCTGCAAATCCTTTTGCAACTAGTGCATTTGTCGCTTTTTCTTTAAGATCCATTCTTCCATGCAGGAACAAATAGACATCTTTTTGAGTATCAATTTCTGCCATGAATTTACTAATTTTTTAAACTAAATCAACCTTCCTGATCTAATTTCTCCAAAAAGGGTTAAATTAGAACAGAGAAAATTCTCAACTGTGAAAATCTTTACTGTTGGCAGTAAATCCTTTGTTACAAGTTTCCAATTAGCTGGAATTCCTGGGAAAATTTCTGAAAATCCTCAAAAAGCATTAGAAGAAATCAAGACATTAACTGATGATTCTGATGTTGGTCTAGTTTTAGTTAGTGATGATATTACAGAATCTATTAATGATGAGTTGACTGCTTTACGCGCAGAAAAATCTACTTTGGTGTTTGCATTGCCTGCAACTGGAAGTGAAAAAACTGAAGTTGATTACAGAGTAATGCTAAAGAAAATTCTCGGCGTATAATCTACTTATGATCAAATACGTGATGTTCTGCCATGAAAACTGCATCTGTTAAAGAACCATCTGTAATCTCTGTAAATGAAACAGACAAACCTCTGTTAACATCGGGTGATATTTTGGTACAAATGCAAGCTTGTGGAATTTGTGGTTCTGATTTGGAAAAAGTTTTTGGACAATATGGCCAACCATCTATGCGTTTAGGACATGAACCCTCTGGCATAGTGTTGGAAGTAGGATCTGATGTAACTGAATTTAAAAAGGGTGATAGGGTTTTCACTCATCACCATGTTCCTTGCTATGATTGTCATTTTTGTAATCATGGCAATGAAACAATGTGTCAAAAATATTATGAAACAAATCTCTCTCCTTGTGGTTTATCTGAAGAATATGTTGTACCAGCGTGGAATGTCTCTCATGGCGGTGTACTAAAAATTTCTGATTCTCTTAGCTATGAAGAGGCTGCAATGATTGAACCCTTGGCCTGTTGTGTTAGGGCTTGGACTAAATTTTCTTATCGTGAAGGTGATTCAACAGCTATTTTTGGAGTGGGTCCTACTGGAATGATGCATGTAATGCTTGCAAATGCTAAAAAATTCTCAAAAATTTTCTGTTTTGATGTAAATGATTTCCGATTAAATTTTGCTAAAAAATTCAACATTACTGAATCTATATCTTCAATGGATGAAAATCGAAAACAAAAGATTTTGGATAATACTGATGGAAGAGGTGTAGATGTAGCAATTGTTGCTACAAGTAGTCTCAAGGCATTAGATGATGCAATAGATATTGTTCGTAAAGGAGGTACTGTAATGATGTTTGGAGTTCCATCCAAGGGCGCAAAGATGGATTTGGATATGAGTAAAATTTATTCAAAAGAGATCACTCTGGTGACAAGTTATGCTGCATCTGATTCAGACACTGCAGAAGCCTTGAGTTTAATTGAATCTTCTCAGATTGATGTTAAACAATTAATCACTCATACCTATACTATTTCTGATTCTCAAAAAGCATTTGATCATGCACGTACAGGTGAAAATGCAATGAAAATAATTATTACAAAATGAGAAAGGCTTAAGAAGGGATTTTCATTCCTTCAAAATCGAAGAAATATGGATTGGGGATTAAAAAATAGAATTTCTAGTATTATCAAACCGCAAAATAATCGAGCATTGATGTTAGCAGTAGATCATGGGTATTTTCTAGGTCCTACTGAAAAACTTGAAAATCCAAAAAAAGTCATTGCTCCACTTTTGAAACATTGTGATTCATTAATGCTTACAAGAGGTGTTCAAAGAACCTCCGTTCCTGCTACTACAGACACTCCTATGGTATTGAGAGTTTCAGGAGGTTCTAGTATTATTGGTGATGATTTGTCTCAAGAAGACATTACTGTATCTGTTGAAGATGCAATTAGACTCAATGCTAGCGCACTTGCAATGTCTATTTTTGTTGGTTCAAAATATGAATACCAAACAATCGTAAATCTTGGAAAATTAGTTAACGAGGCAGAAAAATATGGATTGCCTGTATTGGCAGTTACTGCAGTTGGAAAAGAACTAGGTAAAGATGCTAGATATCTTTCCTTGGCATGTCGTATTGCTGCTGAACAAGGAGCACATATTGTTAAAACATACTATTGTGATAATTTTGAAAAAGTAGTTCAATCATGCCCTGTTCCAATTATTGTTGCAGGAGGAAAGAAAATTCCTGAACGTGACGCTTTACAACTAACCTACAATGCAATCAAAGGTGGTGCAGTAGGTGTTGATATGGGCAGAAATATCTGGCAATCTGAACATCCAGTTTCTATGATCAGAGCAGTACGTGCAATTGTTCATGGAAATCTAAATGTTGACCAGGCATTCAAACTATATCAAAAATTAGTTAGTGAGGAACCAAAAAAGAAATCAAATAATAAAAATAAATCCAAGAACAAACCAAACAACCCTAATCAAAAGAAATCAAACAAACCAAACAACCCTAATCAAAAGAAATCAAACAAACCAAACAACCCTAATCAAAAGAAATCAAACAAACCAAACAACCCTAATCAAAACAAACCCAATCTCTCTAAAAAATAATCTTAGTTAATTTTTGATAGATGTATGTGTGCAATTTTCCATGTTGGTTGCTTTACTAGTACAAATGTTGCACGTCCATTAATTATCATATGTTCTCCTGTGTATGCTTTAGTATCTACAAGCATTCCTTTTTGAATTAATTCTAAAGCAACTACTGCAGCACTTTCAAATATGCTGATTTTTGGATTTTTAATTTCATAAGAATAATCTGAGATGCTGACAAATTTTAATTCCTCCAGTTCAATTGTATTTTGATAATCTTTAAGATCATATGGTGGCAAATCACTAAAACTTGAAAATTTTGGATCATTGAGGTGAATGTCTCTAAGTGTTTCTAGATCTTTTGTAATTCCAGCTTGAAATAGTGTTTCTATCACTTTGATGATTTCTTCATTATCACTCAAAACAGTCCATTTCGAATGTAGAAAATATCTGTTTAAGTCTTCTGTACATCAAGTCAAATCCTGATTATTTTTCAGAGAATCTTTATTAATTATCAATTGATTATTTTTTTGATTTCAATGTACACAAAATTAACTACAAAATTTAGCAGTTTTCATGTTGCTGTTCTTCTATAATGTGCCTGAAATTTACTAGATTAAAATTATGGAGAGAAATTTAATGAATAAAATGGAAACTATGACAGGTGCAAAGGCCTTGATGACGGCTATGGAAAAAGAAGGCGTCAAACAAGTATTTGGTTTACCTGGCGGTGCAAATCTTCCAATGTATGATGAATTTGCTCGTTGTAATATTAGACACATCTTAACAAGACATGAACAATCTGCAGCTCATATGGCTGATGGGTTTGGAAGAGTAAGTAGAAAACCTGGTGTTTGTTTTGCAACCTCTGGACCTGGTGCTACTAACATTCTAACTGGAATCGCAACGGCACAAGCTGATTCTGCTCCTATGATTGCAGTGACAGGACAAGTACCTGTTGGGATGATTGGTAAGGATGCTTTTCAAGAAAGTGATATTATCGGCATGGCAAATCCTGTTGTAAAATATGCTTTTCAACCTAGAACAGCTGGTGAAATTCCTGAAGTTGTAAAAAAAGGATTCTTCATTGCAGAATCTGGACGACCCGGACCAGTGTTAATTGATATTCCAAAAGATGTACAGACAAATGAAGAACCGATGAACTTTCCGGATGAATTTAAAATCCGAGGCTATCATCCTTGGGCAGATCCTGATATTGTAAATGTTGAAAGAGCAATTGATATGCTACTTCATGCTGAAAAACCAATCATCTTAGCTGGAGGTGGAACAATTATCTCATCTGCATTTGCTGAATTACAATCTATTGCAGAAACCTTGATGCTTCCTGTTGTTACTACTTTCAAAGGTAAAGGTGCATTTCCTGAAAATCATCCTTTATCATTGGGCCCTATTGGAATGCATGGACATGCAGAGGCAAACAAAATGATGTCCGAAGCTGATTGTGTATTGGCAATTGGTACAAGATTTTCTGACAGATCCGTTGGAACTTTTGAGGCTTTTGAGAAGAGATTGAAAATTATTCACATGGATGTAGATCCTGCAGAAATCGGCAAAAACCAAACTGCTCAAATTGCCGTTATTGGTGACGTACGTGTAAATCTTAGAGTAATGGTAAAATTGCTTTTGCAGAAAGCTGTCAAAAAATCTGAGGAAACTCCTTGGATAAAACATGTTAAAGAAACAAAAGCGTATTGGAAAGAAAACCTCAAACTCCATCCTGGTGAAATGGGTGCAGCTAAAATTTTACGTAAACTCCGTGAATTATTACCAAAAGAATCTGTTGTAACTACCGAAGTGGGTCAACATCAAATGTGGGCTTCATTGTTTTATGATGTGATTCAGCCTGGCACTTTCTTTAGTTCTACTGGTCTTGGTACTATGGGTTGGGGATTCCCTGCCGCAATTGGTGCTAAAGTTGCAAGACCTGATGTTCCAGTTGTAGATATTGCCGGTGATGGAAGTTTTGCAATGACTGAAAACTCTCTTGCTACTGCAGTATTGGAAGATATTCCTGTAATTGTTTTTCTCTTAAACAACTCTACATTGGGAATGGTGGCACAATGGCAGAGAACTTTCTATGACAGGAGAATGATTGGTGTGGACCAAAAAAGCTGTCCTGATTATGTTAAATTGGCAGAGTCTTATGGTGCTCAGGGAATTAGAGCACAATCAATGGATGAACTTGATAAGGCAATCAAAACTGCATTAAGCAGTGATGTTGCAACAGTGATTGACATTCCTATTGATCCTGAAGAAGATGTGTTACCATTTGTGGCTCCTGGAACTTCTCTTGCGGATATGATTTTACCTTCTTAGTGATTGATTATGTGGGCTATACTTTCTATCTTAGTTGAAAACAAACCTGGAATCTTGTTTAAGGTGACACATCTTTTCAGATCCAGGAATTTCAACATTGATAGTATCTCTGTTGGAATAACTGAAAATCCTGAATACTCAAAAATGACTATCACCACATATGGTGATGAAAAACAAATTGATCAGATTGTAAAGCAGCTTGATAAGATGATTGATACTGTAAAAGTTGAGCATTTAGATGAGCACAAAACAGTATTTCGAGAACTTAGCCTTTTTAAGATAAAACTCAGTAATGCTAATGATAGTATGGAAATTAACAAATTAGCAAATGCGTATGGTGCCAAAGTTCATGATGTGAAAAAAGATTCAATCATGGTAGAATTGACTGCTACTCCTGATCAAATTCAGGCATTTGAAGAATTGGCAAAACCCTTTGGAATCCTTGATGTTGCACGAACAGGTGTTGCTGCTTTGCAAAGGAGTGGGGCATGAAAATTAGAATATTTGATACAACATTAAGAGACGGAGAACAAACAATTGGAGTTTCTCTATCTCCTGATCAAAAATTATCTATTGCTAAAAAACTTGATGAACTTGGAGTAGATGCAATTGAAGCTGGTTTCCCAGTAATTTCTGAAGGTGAATTAAAAGCAGTAAAAATGATCACTAGCGAAGGACTATCTTGTGAGATTGCAGGATTAACCCGAACTATCAAAAAAGATATTGACGCTGCAGTTGATGCAGGATTAAACTACATTCACACATTCATTGCAACTTCTGATATTCATTTGGAACATAAATTGAAAATGACTAGAGACCAAGCGCTTGAAAAAGCAATCGAGGCAGTCGAATATGGAAAATCTCGTGGATTGCAAGTTGAGTTCTCAGCTGAGGATGCTTCAAGAACTGATAGGGAATTCTTGAAAAAAGTATTTGGTGATGTTGCAAAAGCAGGAGCTGATAGAGTAAACATTCCTGACACTGTAGGATATTCAACTCCTGAATATATGGCAGAGATAACTAGAGATACCGTAGAATCTACAAAACTTCCAGTAAGTGTTCATTGCCATAATGATTTTGGATTGGCAGTTGCAAATTCCTTGGCTGGAATTCATGCAGGAGCTTCATGTGCACATGTAACAATTAATGGAATTGGTGAGCGAGCTGGCAATGCTTCACTAGAAGAACTTTCAATGGCTTTGAAATGCTTGCCCTATGAGCAAAAATATGAGACTAATATTAAATCTGAATTAATTTATGATGTATCTAGATTCATCTCCAAAACTGTCGGGATTATTGTTCAGCCTAACAAGGCAATAGTTGGAGCCAATGCATTTGGACATGAATCCGGCATTCATACACATGGTGTATTGAGTAATCCTCTCACATACGAGCCAATCAGTCCTGAGTTAGTAGGTCGAAAGAGATGGCTCCAAGTTGGAAAACATGCAGGAGTCCATGGAATGAATGCAATGCTTTCTGAATATGGTGTTAAACCTACTGAGGAGCAATCACAGCAAATCTTGGATAAAGTCAAAGTGTTAGGTGACCAAGGAAAACAGATCACTGATGTCGAATTGCTCTCTATTGCAAGTGAAGTCTTGGGAGAAAAAGACCTCAAAAAAATTGTACAACTAACTGGATTCTCTGTATCTACTGGAATTGGAACAATGCCTTATGCATTTGTAAAACTAAATGTTGATGGACAGGATCATGTTGGAACTGATTATGGTGTAGGACCTGTGGATGCAGCACTAAATGCAATTCAAAAGATTACTGGAAAACTCTCTGAAATCCGAATCAAAGATTATGGACTGGCATCAATCTCTGGTGGTTCTAGTGCATTATGTGAGGTTACAGTAAAGGTAGAAGATGCTTTAGGAAATAAGGTTTCTGCAAAATCTGTCGGTGAAGATATTGTGACTACTTCAGTCAAGGCAGTAATTGATGCAATCAATCACATCATGCTCAAAAAATTACTGCATGAAAAACAGGTAAGATAAATCCTAAAATTCTCTTGATGTGATGCACTGTTATGTACAAAATTTCATTAATCACTGGTGATGGAATTGGTCCTGAATTATCTGAATCTGTAATTTCTGTTTTGAATACGATTCATGACCGTCTTGATCTCAAATTTGACATTACAAAACTATCTGCTGGTGACAAGGCCTTATCTGAAACTGGAAACGCCCTTCCAGATGAGACTGTTGCTGCCATAAAGCAATCTGATGCTTGCATGAAGGCCCCAGTTGGTGAAAGTGCAGCTGATGTAATTGTTGTTTTAAGAAGGATGCTTGATCTCTATGCAAATATACGCCCTGCAAAATCATATCCACACATGCCTGCATTGCGGGATGATATTGACATGGTGATAGTTAGGGAAAACACTGAAGATCTCTACACTGGAAAAGAGTTTAGCTTGGGCAATGCCTCAGTTGCACTGAGAATTATTTCTGAAGCTGCATCAAAACGAATTGCAAAATATGCATTTGAGACTGCAACACAGCGTGACTCTATGAAAAAAGTGACGTGTGTTCACAAATCAAATGTTATGAGAGTAACTGATGGCATGTTTGCAAAATCTTGCACTGATGTTTCAAAGGATTATCCTGACATTACATTTGAGCAAATGTATGTTGATGCATGTGCAATGAACTTAATTCGACAACCAGAACAGTTTGATGTTGTTGTGACAACTAACTTGTTTGGAGATATCCTCTCTGATGAATCCTCCCAAGTTGTAGGAGGTTTGGGAATGGCACCTGCAGCTAACATTGGAGACAATTTTGCGTTGTTTGAACCTGTCCATGGCGCAGCATTTGATATTGCAGGACAAAATATTGCAAACCCTTCATCATTTTTGCTATCTATCAAGATGATGCTTGACTGGTTAGGAAACAAACACAACGATTCCAAATGTGTGAAAGTTGGAGAAAGATTGGAATCTACTATATTTGATTTGGTAAAATCAGGTGTGAAAACAAAAGATATCGGTGGCACTAGTAGTACTACTGAATTTACCAAGCAGATTACAGACAATCTCTAAAAAGGGAAAGCCCCCCTTTTGTGCGTAAATAGTTGGTAATGACTAGGATTATGACGTGAGTTTGTTTGTTGGAAATTTGTTATTAATCACATTGTATGAATTACTGCATGGTGGAACTTGGAAAGTATCATGCTAGAACATTTTACATTAATGGATTGAATTTAGGAGAAGAGCGTTTCATATGGGATGACAAGTTAATGATCATGGACGGTGGAAATAAAGAAGGAAACATTGCTGTTGCACATATTTTATTTGAACAACCGATGCCGGAGATGGGCACAAATACTGAGGATTATGTAGATGCTGAATCGAGACTAAGTGCAAAAGGAATTCATCTGGTAAGTGTTTTCTTGGCATGTTTCAAACTGTCAAATTCAATGTCATATTATCCACGAATAAACCGTTCAATGCATGGAGGACATCCATTAAAAAGTATTGAAGATTTCAAATCATACGGACACAAAAACAATCCTTTTTTGAATACAGATATGCCAAAGGAATCAGTTGAAAATAATCTAAAATTTTTAGAGAATACCATTCCTTTGTTTGACAAAGTTATGAAAAATATAGATTTCGAACAGAAACGTCAAAAAAACCCTCTCGCCCTCTCATTACCAATTTTTCAAAAAATTCATGGTATAGATATTGAAAGTGTAATTGACTATTCGACAGTTTTAGAATCGTTGGTGTGTGAAAATGAAGGTGAATTAAAATTCAAGTTTGCATTAAGAACATCTTTATTAATTTCAAATGACTCTAAATCAAGAAAAGAACTCTTTGATTTTTTGAAAAAGGTGTATAATATACGAAGTAGTTTAGTACATGGTTCTGAGATTTCATTCAGAACCTTTTCCAGAGAACATGTAGACATTGTTCTAAATTTAGAAAATATTGTTAAACGTGCATTATTAGAATACTTAGAATTCGTAAATTCAGGTTTAAGTAAAAAGGAAATCATAGGAAAGTTAGATGAAAAAGCATTAGGCATATCTGATGATCAATAAAACTCAGAGAAATCATTACAACGTAAAATTCCTCAAAGGATACGGTTATCTATTTCAATAAAAAATCAAGGTTGTCCTATCCAGACCCATTTTATTTCAAAAGGTACTCTGAAAGGAGGACATGGACACCAATCTGCAGTTCCTGCTCTGTCACTTTTTGAGTCTACATTTGAAATAACTCCTTGTGACACAAAAAATGGTTCTGCTCTTACAATGTCGCCATTCTTGAGTTTTTCAGGACATAGAAATATTCCCCATAGGTTTTGTTGTCCAACCCATTTTAATTCACATACTATGATATGTGATTCTGCATTTGCGTTTACAGCGTATGTAGGAACCATGATTCCAAGTATTGCAAATATGACAATTCCATAGAACAGGGATTTCATTAAAAATAAGTTTCATCTGTTTTATTTATTGAATATACAGATTCTCAAATTTGAGTCTCAGATTTTATTCAAACAGATTAAAGGCAAAGCCTCTCTCTTGTGCCTGAATAGTTGGTAATGACTAGGGTTATTCTCAGAGTTGATTTATTGGAAATTTAAAAAATAAAAAAGAAAAAGTGAATTAAGATCCACTTGGATTCTTTTGTTGGTATGTTAGTTGGCTAATCCAACCTGCAACTTCTGCATCACAGGTTTCATCGACCTCACAAGCTTTAACAGTATTCTGAATCCATCCATCTTTTATCAATGGTAATGGAAGAATACCTTGACCACCTGTTCCGTCAGTTAGATTATCTCCACCATTTGTTAGTGGAACGATTGCAACAATGTCTGCAATTACTGGATCAACAACAGTTAGAACATTTGCATGCTGGCTAGTTACATATGCATAGTAACCTCCACCTTGCTTTGCTCCCCAATTAACTCCGTGACATCCTGCTGGACATGGCAGTTCAGCAACTAATTCACCTGTACCGCCATTTGCCTCTGTATCAATTATTGCAATTGTATCAGGATTCAAATGAGATACTAGTGAAAATACTGCAGTTACTGCATATTTTCCATCAGGACTTAGTGGTGTTTGTATTGGAAGCTTTAATGTTTCAAGAACTATTCCTGTATCTGGGGTTGCACCACATTTTCCATCACTTGCAGTAAAGCATGCAACAGTAATGTCATTGATGATAATTGGATCAGGTTCTCCTGTTAAAGGATCAACATTATCCATATCAATTACAGTAACAGTGCCTGTTCCAATGTTTGATACGTATCCAGTGTTCACACCATTTACTTTTCCAATTGCAGCAGCTACTGGTAACAATAGATTTCCATCATCGGCAGTAGTGAACTCCTTGATAATTTCTCCAGATTCAGAATCTAGAATATCAATAGAGCCTGCAATTCCTGCACCTTGAAAGACGTTTGGAATCAAAATCATTGAACCATCAGCAGTGATCCATTGTCCGTGTGGGTGGTTGTTTCCACTACCCGTTTGGAAATGATCAATCGTCTTTAGGCGTTCTCCGTTTTCATCTTCAATCTTCAAGATTTCATCTTCGGCGCTCAATGGCAATGTAAGGATGCCTTGTTCTGGCCCGTTAGGAATGGTAACGATGTGAGTTGGGGCTTTGCCTACAGTAATGGTATCTAGGATTTCTCCGTTGCCTCTATCAATTAGATTTAGCCATTGTCCAAACCAGTGTCCATTGTAAACTACATCATGATTGGTATTAGTCCACATGTTGTGAGGATTGTTCTTGTATCAAATAAGTTTCTAATCTTTGTAATCTTCTATCAAGATTTTCAAGTAATTCTAAAATACGTTCTTCGTTCATTTTTATTATATCCATCCATGTGTATGTGGTACTTTTAAAACGATCCTATGACATTATTTCAGAATTGTTATCTTTGATATTCACAGATTCATCGTCAAATCGTAAATGTTTCTTTAGTGTAAGATAACGTTTTTCAAGCACTGATGGATTAAATTTAGAATCAGCCCTCATAATTCTAATCACTTGTAATTTGTCCAATAATCATAGGGAATTTATCACTTGGTGCAAATCTCTAAAAATTATTTTATTTATTAAAACAACGAGATACAAGGAAAACACGTTTGAATCAAGGACGTATTTCCTAACATGATGTGTTTTCCAGACCTATTGCTCTACGACGCAGAACAATGGTTTCTCGTCATATCTATTACGTCAAAATGATATTTAAGAATGATCAAAATTTCCACCTAGTGATAATTATAATCTAGGATATTCTCTGAATGTATTCTTCGTGAATTCTTTTCTGGTTTTGGACTATCCACAAAAATGCCTCATGATTTGCATTCATAAGTAATGCTGATTTTTAGTCTTAACACGTTCAAAGTGTAAAATTTTCAACTTGTCTGTTTTGATTTTTAGATAATTTGTGCTTGGATTTTTTACCATAGTTGGGAAATTTTAGAATTATTTAAGAATAATTTCTTATTATTTTCCGCATGAGGATTTTACTATTTCTGCTTCTGGGATTTGTTTTAACACCTTTGTTATTTAGCACGGGAAACGCTGATGACTTGGTTGTTCTTGGAAATGGGCATGCGCCATTTTATGTTTCAAATAATGATGAGGGGCGATTTGATTTTAGCAATGATCTGAAAGCCGATTACTATGTCAAGGCTCATTATATTGGGAATACAAATCAGCAACTAAAAATTGATTACATTTTACAGGATGAATGCGTAGATCTTGGAGCCAAAGATGCATCTGATATTGGTGGAGATACCTATCAAGACGCTGCACTAAAATTTGCTCTTAGTAATATCAGTTCAACTCCTGCAAGAACATGGCTTGATGAAAATATCTCTATCTCTAATCCTTGGTTTAAATCTAAAAAACATGACGACAACCAAATGATTGATCTGGCATTGTTTCCTAATGGTACAGGTGCAAGACCATTCCCATTAGATGGAAATGGCGATGATGCTATTCAAGGTCTTGGAAAACAAGGTTCATTCAAACATTTTGACTCTCTTGAAGAATTAGATGGCCAATCTGGATGGAAAGGTTCTGTATTTCTTAATGCTCCGCCAGGGGATTATTTACTTTGGACAGTACACCCTGCAGGTGGAATTGATGAATGTGATAGATTGTCTGGATTTGCAATTCCAATATTTATTGTAGAATAACACTAGTCTTTTCTTTTTTTCAGGTCTGATTTTGGAGGATTTAATGACCAAAAGAACATGGCAAACCCTATTGGTATCATAATTAGTATTGCAGCAACAACTGAAATTGCGTAAAAATTAGGATCTAATCCTGGAATAAATGGTCCTGGAAACACTGCATATAGCCATAATAATCCGACAAAAATCAATAGCGGTTTATTCTTTTTGATTATTTGTCTGGGACTTAATTTTCGTTTTTGAATGTAGCACTCTTTACAACGGGTCCTGTCATCTGTCATGCAATTTGTGCAACAACTCTTTTCGCAAAAATAACATATTCTATCTCCAAATACTGATCCACAAAAGTCACATTTGTACACTAAATTAGATCATTTTCTTTGAATTTATTTATTTTCTAAAATTGCCAATTTTTATTAATTGCAATTAATATCAAAGTTTTATGGTAGTTTGCTGTATTTGCAAAATTGCAACTGGTACTCTGAAGATCTCTGATGGGAACCCCAAATACAAAGGAAAACCTATCTGTAAAGAATGCCAGGGGTATCGTAAGCTGCTCAAAGAAACAAAATAGATTACTCTGATTTTGTTTTGTTTTTTGCTGCCCATTCTTCGTACATTTTGATTAACTCATCAACGTCTTTGCCTTCTTCAGAATATGTCACTATCACTCCAAAAGTTCCTTTTTTATCATGTCCTCTTGCAAAATAGCCCCAAAACGAATCAGGCAGTTTTGCAAAGCTGCTTGAATCGTGTGACACTCCTATCAAATTATTCCCGATTACTTCTACTACTTTTTTTGCATCAATTTGCTCAATCATAACTCTATGCGATCTTTACACAATAAAAATCTGAACTGATTACTAGTTGACGCCTTTTCTTCTGCTGAGTTTTTCCCCCGTCAAAACAACATTTTTTTCAAAATCATCTAATTTCTTTTTCATGTCATCTTTTTCTTCTTTGGATAGTTCTCCAATTATTGTATCTTCAGCATCTGCAAAATTCTCACATTTCTCACATAGCCATAATGGTGGTTTGTCCTTTGCATGAATTATTGGAACTCTTCTTCCATTGCATTGTTTACAGAATAATGTCATATTCTCTCTCTATGGACTTAACCTGTCCGGATCACGCGGATACAATACTACTTCACGAACATTATCTATACCAATTAGTGTAGTCATCAATCTGTCTAATCCCATACCCCATCCAGAATGTGGTGGCATTCCCCAATCAAATGTCTTGAGATGATCTGCAAATTGTGTTGGGTCTAATCCTTGTTCTTTCAATCTTTCTTTGAGCATCTCAGGATTGTGAAGTCTTGTTCCTCCTGAAGATAATTCTAAAAATCCATACTGTAAATCAAATGAGCGTGAAAGTGTGGCATCTTCATCTTTTTCTCTTATGTAAAATGGTTTTAATTTCATTGGCCAGTCTACGAGAAAGAAAAATCCTGGGTGGTTTTTACCAATAATCCTTAGATGTGAATCAAGCAAATCGTCTCCGAATTCTATTTTCTCCCCTTCTTTTTTCAATTCCTCAACACATTGAGTGTATGTTATTCTCTCAAATGGTGCTGTAGGTACTTCTATTTTGTGCTCTATTGCTTCTTGTTCTTTTTTGCAATTCTCTGAAACATCTTTGTATACTGCCAATACCAATGCTTCTAAAACGTTCATGACATCTTCATAGTCCATGAATGCAGCTTCAATGTCAACACTGGTAAATTCTGTCAAGTGTCTCCCTGTGTGGGAATTCTCTGCTCTGTAAAAATTTGAAATCTCAAATACTCTTTCTAATCCAATTGTCATTTGTTCTTTGTAGAGTTGTGGGCTTTGAGCAAGATATGCTGTTTTTCCAAAATACTCTAATGAAAACAAGTCTGCACCTCCCTCACTTGCACTGCCAATTATTTTGGGTGTTGTAATTTCTATGAATTTTTTTTCTGCTAGTGTTTTTCTTAATGATTGCAGTACATGATGACGTAATTTGAAAATGGATGCGGTTCTTTGGTTTCGCATGTCTAGTGCACGGTGATTCAATCTTGTGTCTATGTTGCTTTCAAGTCTGCCAATTGGATCTACTGGCAATGGGTGAATTGCTTTGCCTAGCACTTCAATTTCATCTGCTTTTATTTCAAATGCAAAATCCCTGGCCTTTGTTTCTTGAACAACTCCTTTAACACTGACCACACTTTGGCGATTTATCTCTCCGAGATTGTCATTTAGTTCCCCTTTGACTATAATTTGAGATATTCCTGAGACATCTCGAAGTGTGATAAATGACATTTTTCCTAATTTTCTAAGATCTTCAATCCATCCTCCAAGTACCACTTGTTTGCCAATTAATTCTTCATTTAATTCAGAAATATCATGTGTTTTTACGAAAACCATCTCTATCTTTTATCCTCAAATTCTATCTCAATGTCAAGGTTTCGGGCATTTCTAACTATTTGAACAACTTTTTCAGTATCAATTGGGAATTTTGGAGTCCATTTTCCTGATACAACTGCCTTTGTTTTTTGAACTCCTCCTGGAGCCCAGACTGCATTAATTGACAGGATTTTTGTTGGAAAGAACAAATCTTCTATGAATCGCTTGTCTGTCTCATCTGCTTCCACAAGCCAAATTTTACCTTTGAATTGTTCTTGTAGTGTTCGATAAAGTGTACGGCTTTGCCTGATCAACATTATGTCATTTTTTGCTAAAGATAATACGAAATTGCCATCAAATTCTTTGCATGAATAGAGTGCAAAATTCTCAATCTCTTTATTTGATTTTGCGATTTTTGCAAGATTCATCGATGCCTCTACATCTGCTTTTGTTAGTTCTCCTGATTCTACTTTACTCTCACATTGAGGACACAGAATTGCATTTTTTGCATCAAAGCCACAAATTGGTAATTTCATTTAAACCGACTTTTTAATTCTGATAATGTTGTTTATATCCCTTAGTGCAAAACAAAAATCCTAGTTTGGATCTAAGAGAATTATGACGTTTCTAACTGTTGATGGATTGTCTTCAAGGTATTCTTCATCCAAAGGGCCTGTATTTGCAGTAGATGATGTAGATTTTGAATTGAACGATGGTGAATCTATAGGTATTGCAGGTGAGAGTGCATGTGGAAAAAGTACCTTGGGGTTATCAATAATTCGAATGCTTTCAGGTGGAACTGCGCAGGGGAAGATAATCTTTGATGGTAATTCCATTTTAGATATGGATGAATCAACTTTTGATGATAAATTTCGATGGAAAAAAATTTCCATGATCTTTCAAGGTGCAATGAATTCTTTAGATCCTGTATTTACAATTAATGAACAATTTATAGAAATTTTAAAACAACATCATTTTGAAGGTGATTCAAAACAATTGATTTTGGATGCAATGAAATCTGTCAGCCTTGATGAACATGTATTACAAAAATATCCTCACGAACTTAGTGGTGGAATGAAACAAAGAGTGATTATTGCAATGGCGTTATTACTAAAACCAAAATTTGTAATTGCAGATGAACCTACTACTGCATTAGATGTTTTGATTCAGGCGCAAATTATCAATCTAATAAAATCTCTTAAAAAAGATGGTATGTCCTTTATGCTAATTACGCACGATTTGGCAGTTTTATCTGAAATTGCTGATAAAATTGGTATTATGTATGGCGGACAAATGGTGGAGTTTGGTTCCTCAGAAGAAATTTACAAAAATCCAAAACACCCTTACACTCAAGGACTGTTAGAATCAATTCCTACTCTGAAAGGCAACACGCCTAAATACATTAAAGGAATTCCTCCTAGTCTATTGGATGCTCCAACACAGTGCAGATTTCTTGAACGATGTCCTTTGGCAATTGAAAAATGTAAAGAAATTCCGCCTAAAATCAAAACCGAAACTGGTTATGTTAGATGTTGGTTATATGAAGATGAAAAATAAATTATTTTGAACTGAGATATTCTTCGTCAATTTTTTTCAAATATGTCTCTTGTAATTGTGCAATCTCTCTACTGGTTGTATTTTTACAAATCATTTTTGCATATTGAACTAAATCTGAATTTTGTTGTGTCTTTTCAAATTCATCGATTTTTTTAAATGATTCTTGTTCAAATTTCATGATTTTTCTTAATTCTTTGCTGATTTCTTCAGCTTTCATTTTTTCATAATTTTTTGAATTGGATTTTCTAAAACTAATCTCATCAATCAACTTCTCGATCTCATCTGGTTTTTCCATACTTTTTAATTAAATTACACAAATATGTTAATTTTGCATTTTCTTTTTGTGTTCTAAAATATGTTTTAGACCGTCAGTCATACTAAGTGAATCTAAATCAATTTCACAATATGGGCATTTCATGTGTTAAGAATATTTTTTTACAATTGGTAAACATGAATCAATGATTCTTAGCATTTCTGATCTGATTACTTTTTTATCAATTGATATCCAAACTCTTGATTTGTTGATTGCAAAGGAAATTGTTTGAACTTTTTTTCTTTCTTCCCATACGAATTCAATTTCGCCTAGATTTTTATCAAAAAATCCTTCCAAATCTGTCTTTATTGCAATATGTGAGAATTGATACTGGGTGTCTTTTTCATTTAGGAGTGGTACTAAATCTGGCCTTCTTTTGTATGCTAGTAACTCTCCGCTTTCTCCAATTACGCCTACAAATCTAATGTATGGGCTTATTGTGGCGATACTGTTACAAATACTCTCAAAATCTTTTTTTGACATTTAATAGAGTTCTAAAAAGATGATATTTTAATGAATTGCACGTATTGATTCTAGATTTAATTAAATAAAGCCTGAAAACAGTTTGATTTGTGGATTTTGTTGACTTGTTCCCCTTTGCGCCTGAAGTGGGATATCTCAGCTTATCTTTAGTCAATTTCTTTGGTTCTCTTGTACCTTTTATTCCATTACCTGGATTCTTACTGCTAGCTACAATGTCTGTAGGGGATCAGTTTAATCTTCATATTTTAGCACTGCTTTCAGCAATTACTGCAACTGTGGCAAAACAAATTATTTTCTATGTGAGTTACGGTGGCAGAAAAATAATTAATGAAAAAACAAGAAAGAGGATGCGTCCTTTTGAACGATTGATAAAAAGATATGGTGCAGGGGCTGCCTTTTTTGCTGCTGCAACGCCGATTCCTGATGATTTAGTATACGTCCCACTCGGATTGGCAAAATACAACCCAAGACGATTTTTTATTGCAACACTGACTGGAAAAATTGTTCTAAGTTATTCTATTGTGTTTATCTCTCATCATTTGGGGTTGTCTTTGGTAGAGCCTTTTCTTGAAAATATAGATGATGCAACTCCTGTTTACATTGGAATAATTATTTTTGGTGTAATGATGACTTCGGTTATTGTCTTGCTATTGAGGTTGGATTGGGCCAAGATTCTTGGAAAATTTGCCCCATGGACTTTGGATGAAAATAATGAAGATTAAATTTTTATTTTAAAATTCCACAACTTGTCAACTGCTTTACTGATTCCTACTCTTGGTGACGCAATGATGTGTTTTGTTTTTATGCCCTCTGTAATGTACAACTTTGATTTTTTCGTTAAATCCAAACCATAATGTTCTTTTGTGATTTTCAGAGCTTGTGTTAATTTTGCAGGCCCGTTAGTGAGATTCTTTAAATTTACATTTCCTCTATTTTTCTGCATGATTTCTATTCCTTTTTCTGGCTCAATTGCCCTGATGAGTACTGCACCTGCAGCAATTTTGGGAGTTCTGGCTACGACATTGAAGCAAAAATACATTCCATAAGTAAAATAGACATAGGCTGAGCCCACTTCTCCAAACATTATCTTGTTTCGGTCTGTAACTCTTCCAAATGCATGGCTGGCTGGATCATCATTATGTCTGTATGCTTCCGTCTCGGTAATTATTCCTGAAATTTCAGTACTGCCAATTTTTCTAATAATTTTTTTTCCCAACAGCTTTTTTGCAACAGTAACAGTATCTTTTGAATAAAATTCTCTAGGCAGTATAGTCAATGTCTATCTGTACTTTTCTGTCATTTTTTAGTTCTACGATTATCTCAAACAATTTCACAATATCTTTTTTCAAAATTTTGATTAATTCTTGATTGTATATTGTTGCTGCTGGATGCACTGTTAAAAAATACAATTGATTGTCTTTTTGGACCACCTTTCCTCTGAATTTTGTTATTTCAGAACCTCCTAACAGTGAATTAAATGCAGTATTTCCCAAAATACAAATTATTTCTGGTTTGATAATCGATATTTCTTGTTTTAGATATTCCTGACATGTGCTTCTTTCTGTTGTGGTTGGAACTCTGTTTTTAGGAGGTCTGCATTTTACAATGTTTGTAATGTATACCTCTTCTCTGGAAATACCTACTTCCTCTAGTGCTGCTGACAACTTTTTTCCTGCAACCCCTATGAATGGCTCTCCGTACTGATCCTCGTTTTTTCCTGGTGCTTCTCCTACAAAGATTACGTCTGATTGAAAATTCCCTTTACCTGGAACAGAATTTGTTCTTGTTTTACAAAGATCACATTTTACACATTCAATAATTTGCTCTTTGATGGTTTCTAATTTTTCACTCATATCAATTCACGCTCTTTACTGTTGCAATTCCTCTGATTGTTGGTCCTCCATTACCCATTATCATTGATTGCATTGGATCCCCTTTTCCACAATTAGTAATTGGTCTGACCGTGAAATCATTCCCACACGCATCAATTGACTCAAAGAATTTTGGTGCTGTATCCATGACAATTACGTCTTTTAGCAAATCTGTAATTTCACCATTTTCAATTTTTTGTGCATACTGACACGATATACTCCAATTATATCGATTCATGTCAATTGAAGGGATTTTCATATTTGATATCAAATATCCGTGTTTGACTTCTCTAATTATCTCATTTACATCAATGTCTCCATTACCAATGCACGTGCATGCCATGCGTATGAGTGGCATGAATCGATAATTTGTTGCCCTCATATTTCCAGTTGGCGGAGTATTGAAAATTTGAGCTGTTTCTCTATTTTGCATATGATTTTTTAAAATTCCGTTTTCAACAAGAGTTGTTTTTTTTGTTTCAACACCTTCGTCATCAAATTCATACCATCCTAAACTTTCTTTGATTGTGGGATCATCAAAGACATTTAGCTTCTCTGAACCAATTCTCTCTCCAAGTTTATTTTTCCACCATGCTCCTCCTGCCCATGCCATCTCTTTTCCTAAAACTCTATCTGCCTCTGATGGATGACCCAGTATTTCATGTGTAAGTAATGATACAAAGTCTGGATTCATTACTACAGTTGCTTTTTCTTCTTTGACCTGTTTTGCACTTGTTAGTTGTGATGCTTTTGAAGCTATTTCTTTTGCACTTTGTTGAACTTTGTTGTTGTTCAAAATTTGTTCCATTCCTCCTCTACCTCCTTCTGTAATGTTTACTGATTGTGTAATCCCTGAATCATGTGCAGTCGCTATCATTTCTATTATTGTGTCTGTAAAATTTTGTAAAATCTCTGTGCCCTCTGAGTTTACAAAATATTTTGAATTTATTGTATATTTTGGATTGACTGTGGATTTGACAATTTTTGGAACTTTTGAAATTATTTTATTGCATTCTAATCCTATTTTGATTATTTCATTTAATTCTGGTTTTATTAAAACTGGATAATCTATTTTATTTTTTTTTGAATTGTTTGGATAAAGTTCTATTTCTTTTCTTTTATTTTGTAAAATTGTATTTTTCATTGAATTATCAATTGCATCTTTAATCTGATCATATGATTGTGGATTTGTAATTGAACAAAAATTCCATATGTTGTTTTTTATTATTCTGATACCGATTCCTTTATCTTCATATGTTCTCACAAATTCTGTTTGAGAATTTTCTAAAAGCACTGATTTTTGTTCTTGCTGTTCTGCTCTGGCATCGCAATATTGTGCCCCTGCTTTTTCTGCATATTTGATTGCTTTATCTGCAAAATCTTGTAATTTAGTATCCATATTGTTTTCAGATTTACACTGTTCGTAAATCTTCTGCTATCTAGTGATTTGAGATAGCAGGCATGGTGAAGTAATATTCATCTTCAAAATCATAATCCGTAGTGCCTTTTTTGCGCAAAAATTCAAAATATTGTGTACAATTTTTGTAAAATTCCTTGTTTTTTTCATGATTTTGTTCCATGCCTTGATTGCCAAAATATCCATTTTGTTAAGAGTGTGAGTGATTTTAGTTCTGAAAGTTTGTTTTCTTTAAGCAGAATTTAATGGTGATTTTGTATTATCTGTGGTGTTTTTTGGAATTGTGAATGAGAATGTTGCTCCTTTATTGAGAGTACTCTGAACCGAGATTTCTCCTAGATGGTTATCTATAATTCCTTTACAAATCGCTAATCCTAATCCACTTCCTCCTCTTTCTCTGGTAAGTGTTGCATCTACCTGGTAGAATTTTTTGAATAGATCCTTTTGTTTCTCTGGGGCAATTCCTATACCGTTATCTTTAATTGAAATTCTTACATGATTTGGCAAATCTTCCATTATTACTTCAATTTTTCCTGGGTTTGATCCGATTGCAATAATACTATTTTTGATTAAATTTGTTATTACTTGTTGTATTCTTTCTGAATCGTGATTTATCATTACGCTAGCGGGGTTTGATGTGATTTCAATATTTTTTTCTGTGATTTCTGGTAGTAGAGTCTCAATTGCTTTTGTTATTGTATTTTTGATATCTGATTTTACTTTTATCATTCTTAATTGTCCCAAATCTAATTTTTGAGCATCAAGCAAATCTGAAATTATTGATAATAGTGTCTCTGAACTTGATTTGATTATCTTGATTCTTTCTTTTTGTTTGTCTGTTAATTTTCCCAAATGCTCATTAAGCAAAATATCTGAATATCCTTGAATTGGAACTAGCGGTGTTTTTAATTCGTGAGTGATCATTGCAAGAAATTCATCTTTTGCAATATCTGTTTTTTTTGCCTCTTCTTCTTTCTCTTTGATTGTATCTGACATTATGTTGAAGTTATTAACCAGCTGTCCAACTTCATCTGTTCCTGAATATTTTATTTTTTCACCATAAACTCCCTCTCTTACTTTGGATAGTGCTTGAGAAATTGATGCCAGAGGAGTCAATGATTGCCTGATGACAATTAGAACTATGAAGAATACTATGATATCTACTATCAAAATTATTTGAATAATTGTTGCTTCTTCAGAATTTTCATTAGAAATTAAGGTACTCCAATTCTGCAAAATCTTGTCAATGTCAGAATAAAGTAATTCCTTTTGAATTTCCATTTCGTCTTTTGCAATTTTAAATTCTGGGGATAGCAATGCTCTTTCTTCCAAAACTGTGATTTTTGATTGAATTGATTCCCATAATGGATCTAATTGTCGTAATGCATCAGAGTTTTCTCTTGGTATTGGAATTAGATCCTCGTGATTCATTCCTACACTCTGCACATCCAAATCTATTGTGGAAATCTGCAATAATTTCCTCATCCCTATCTCAAATTCTAGTTTTTTTTCTTTTAGGATTTCTTGAGAATTGATATCTTCTCCAATGGATATTAGTAATGTTTGTTGACCTATTATTTTTGAATTTTCCAATAACTTGTTTGCAATTTCTTTATGTCTGTTGTAATCTCTATCTAATGATTCAAATTCCTTTGTCATTTGGTCTGTAAGTAAAACTAGATCATTATTTTTTTGCAACAGATAATTCAATGCTTTGGTTGCTTCTGAATCAAACACTGATGTAGTTTCAACCTGTTTTACTTTCTCTTTGTATGTGTTCCATGATTGTACTAAATTAATATGGTCTGAAATAATGGATGCTGGAATTTTTTCAATTGTTTGTTGATTGACAGTTCCTCCATGTTGTAAAACATTGATTATTTCATTTGTTTCTATGATTTTTTTATTTAGATCTTCCCTGTCTTCGATATTTCCATTAGCTACTGACATCGATAATGCCGCAATTGATTCAGCTGTAACTTTAACATCTCCTATGCTGATAATTGAATAGGATTGGGTCGTTTGTGTATTAGAATCATTGTAAAATAAGAATAAATTTACAGCTGCAGCTAAAATCAAAATTGTTACAAGTAAGTATGTCTTACTGATTAGCTTCACAATAAATCTGACTTATCACAGAGTATAAAAATAATGGCTGAATCCTACTCTGTAGTCTGATATGTCTGACGAATTCATCAAAGTGGCTACGAAAGAAATTCAAGAAGATATACATGAATTAGAAAAGACTCTGTCCACTTGTGATTCTGATGATGACCTTATTCTAAATGCATCTAAATTTCAAAAACATACTCATAAAATTAAAGGTCTGGCCCCAATGATGGGCAATGATGCTCTTGGAAACTTGGCATCTTTACTTGACTCTGTTTTTAAAAAAATTCCAACAAGATCTAATGTTGATGGAGTTTTGGAAATTCTAATTGGTATTATTCCATCCATGACATTTTTACTCAATGAGCCTGATTCTGATATTGATAAAGTAGTTGAGAGAATCACCCTAATTGAAAAAATTCTGAATTAGTGAATATTTTTAATGTATATCATATGTTATGGAATATGGCAAAAATTCTGATTGCAGATGACTCTGATGCTATTAGACTTGTTTTAAAGGATATTCTGTCAATTGGTGATCATGAAATAATTGGAGAGGCAATTGATGGTGCAGAAGCTGTTGAATTTTACCAACAACACAATCCTCAGGTCTTATTGTTGGATTTAGCTATGCCAAAAAAAGATGGACTTACTGTTGTTAAAGAAATAATTGCATATGATCCTAATGCAAAAATCATTCTAATTACTGCTAGTGATGATCAAAAAATAATCCAACAGTGTCTGGATGGTGGAGCATCTTCATATATCTCAAAACCCTTTGATTTTAACGGTGTTTTAGAATCTATCAAGTCTCTAATTTAAGAAAGTAAATTAGGGTATAGAGTGATTAAAAATTGATCTCAAATATGTCTAAAATTGTAGCTGACACCAGTGTAATAATTAACGGCCAACTAATTTCTCAAATAGAATCTGGACATGTTCGAGACTGTGAGATACTTGTCCCTCAAGCTGTTTTTGATGAGCTTCAATCACAAGCATCCAAAAAAAGAGAACAAGGATTCATTGGTCTAGAAAAAATCAGAAAACTCAAATCATTGTCTGGAAGTTATGGATTGAAAATAGTTGTAAGTGGAACTCATCCTTCTTCAGATGATGTTAAACTTGCAAGCAGCGGCAGGATAGATTCTCTGATTGTTGATATGGCCAAACAAAATAGTGCCACTCTATACACTTCTGACCATGTACAGCATTTAGTTGCCCAGGCAGAAGGTGTTGAAACTGTTTTCTTGCAATCTGAGATTAAACATGAATCATTGGAATTTCTAAAATTCTTTGATTCTGAAACCATGAGTATTCATCTTAAAGAAAATCAGTGTCCTTTGGGGAAGAAAGGAAAACCTGGAGAATTCGTTCTTACTAAACTAAGTGATGAACTTCTTTCAAAAGATTATTTGGAGATGATTTCATCCCAAATTTTAGATCTTGTAAACATCTATGATTCTACTACTTTGGAAATATCCAAAACAGGTGCATCTGTAGTGCAGCATGAGGATTACAGAATAGCAATTACGTATCCTCCTTTCTCAGAATCTTTTGAAATTACTATAGTTCATCCTATTGTAAAACTGTCTCTTGATGATTATACTATTTCTGAAAAATTAATGGAACGCTTTTCTGACAGTGCTGAGGGTATTGTCATTTCAGGTTCTCCTGGGTCTGGAAAAAGTACTTTGGCATCTGGTCTTGCAAATTTCTATCACAAAAAAGGAAAAATTGTTAAAACATTCGAATCTCCACGTGATTTACAAGTTGACCCTGGGGTTACTCAGTATAGTAAACTAGATGGAAGTTTTGACAATTCTGCAGATATTTTATTACTTGTTAGACCTGATTATACCATTTTTGATGAAGTAAGAAGACGAGAAGATTTTGTAACTTTTGCTGATTTGAGATTAACTGGAGTTGGTATGGTGGGAGTTGTACATGCAAACTCTCCATTGGATGCAATTCAGCGATTCATTGGTAAAATTGAGCTTGGAATAATTCCCAATGTCTTGGACACTGTGGTGTTTGTAAAAGATGGTGGAATTCAAAAAGTCTATGATTTGGAATTAAAAGTCAAAGTTCCTACCGGAATGACTGAATCGGATCTGGCTAGACCTGTAATTGAAATTAGAAATTTTGAAGACAATACACTGGAACATGAAATATACACATTTGGTGAAGAAAATGTAATTGTTCCCGTAGGTAAGCGAGCAGATAAAGTCGGAATTGAAAAACTAGCTGAGGATAAAATCAAAGAAACATTCAAGCGCTATGATCCTCACGCTGAGGTTGAGATTTTATCTGATAATAGAGTTAAGGTCATGGTTGATGAACAATATATCCCATCAATTATTGGTAGAGGAGGCTCTAACATTAATGAGATTGAAAAGTTACTTCGGGTTCACATTGATGTTGTCCAAAAAAAATCTGATGAAATATCTCTGAATAGTAGTGATTTACCCTTTAGTTTTTCAGAATCTAAAACTGCTCTATTGCTTACTGTGAATAGAGATTTCTCTTCTATGCATGCTGACATATATGCAAATGAAAAATTCATTGCATCTGTCCGCATTGGCAAAAAAGGAGAAATAAAAATCCCAAAACGTTCAGATGTTGCAAGAAATCTGATGGATTTCACATCTTCTCAAAAGGACATCAAAATCTATCTTAAAGATTTTTGAAATTATCGATAATTTTTGGATTTGCTTTTAGAAAAGTAATAAATTTTCTCAACTGTTTTATTGTTTTTGGATTCAAATGATGTTCTATTCCTTCTGTATCTTGATTAGCTGTATCATATCCAACACCTAAAATCTCAAAAAACTCCAATAGAATTCCATGGTTTTGCCTAATTCCTTCTGCAATCTTTATTCCTTTTTCTGTTAAATTAATCCCATGATATTTTTCATATTCTAAGAATCCGTTTTCATCTAACCTTTGGAGCATTTTTGTAACGCTTGGTGCGCTGACATTCATGTATCTTGAAATATCTAATGTTGTTGCATATCCTTTTAATTCTACCAATTCTGAGATGATCTCTAAATAATCCTCCTTTCTTGTACTTGAACGGGTTCTCTCTGTTTGATGTGCTGCCTTTATTGAATCCAATCTTTTAGAATTTTTAGATTTCATCTGGTCTTTGTATCTGAGTTAAATCTAATATAATTGGGTGTCTTTTGAGATGAATTTAGCTACTCTTTGTTGACTGGAAAGTGATAGGAGTTGATCTTTGTTTCTTAACTATTTTTTTCTAAATCTAGGTTGGAATGGTTGATCCTCTAAAGGAACGTCTAGATAAATTGAAAAAATTTTCTGATTCTGCTAAACGTAGAGCAAATTTGTATGCCGAAGTTACAAATTTTGATGATAAACACACTGCCCGTTCATTAGGAGCCCTTCAGAAAGCACCAGCTCCTGGTAAAAAACTCCAAAAAATAGGATTTTTGATGTTATGGGTTCCTGAGCCTACTGGTGTGACTTGTGCAATTGGTGGGCCTATGATTGTGGCGGGGCGATATCTTGATAAAAAATACAATGGTTCAACAATTCACGACATCGGGCATCATACCAAAAACACAATGTCTACCATCAATGATTTTAAGAAGACTGTGATGTGACCTCCCTTAGTTTTTAAAATTATCATTCTTGCGAATCCTTGCTAATCTACAAAAACCCTGATTGGAAAGGACATCTCCTTGTTTGCAAATGTGGAAAAAGAATACGGGCTGGAATTGGTTAAGACTAGAAACTATGAGGTCTTGATTGAGTTGCATTATCCGGACGCATAGATTATTTTGGAATTTTCAATTGTGATTGCGTTTAGGAATTCTAGAGTCTGAAACTAAAACAACAATTCCTTTTGACGGCCTTTGAATGTTAAATTGATTTAATGAATCCCTCTCAAAAATCATTTAATTTTTTTAATTTCATCACGTCTGTAATCTCGATGTCGTTACTTAATGTTACAATTTTTGCCAGTTTTGGATTTGCATTTTTCCCCAATTTGAGAACAGGATTTCCTTGCAATCTAATCTCCAATGTGATATTTTGTTTAGATAGACTTTTTGCTAATGTTTTTGCTTCGGATAATTGTTTGAAGAATCCCGGACGATTTTTTAGAGATATTGGAATTTCAGTTACATCTACAATTCTAGTATTATCATCAACCATGAAATTAATTGTAGGTGCTCCATCACAAGTAACTTTAACATTTCCAGAATTAAAATAAGATAAAAAATCAGCAGATAGATCAAAATTTTTCATTTCAATCAGACCTCACTTTGCGGTAATTGTCAGTTTCCCATTTAGAGAAACTACTCCTGTTGGTACAGATTTACCATCTTTTTGAATCACTCCTTTTAGACCTAAATCATCAAAATCATATGTGATTGAGGCGTGTTTTTGAGTCAGTTTGTCAAAAATCTCTGCAAGTAAATTTGCCCATTCTTGTTGTTCTGCCATATGGACTATTATCGATGATCATATATGAACTAGTGTTAAGATATTCAACTAGTGCTAACTAAAGATTTTGAACTGACTTGACAAGTCTCCTCTATGACTATTTTCGTTGTAGATTTATTTGATTTAGGAAACACATGTTATATGTTGGCACTAGATAAAAAATTACTACTAGTCTAAATACAAGAAGGGGTTATTTTTTTTATGGATATTATTTGGGGAAATGTAGGAAATGTTTTGTCAGGCCAAATTTTTGAATTAAATCTTACTCATAGAAAGGATGGAAACCTAAACACATACTCTGATATAGAGAAAATTAAAATTAGTAAAACTGATTTTATGGCCTTACCTGCAGACATCAATAACTACACAAAGGAATTAGTTGAAGAGCATCTCTCAGGAGCATTTGTAAAATGCGAAATTGAAAAGCAGGATCAAGAAGGCAACTGGATATCATCGGTTTCACATTCAGGCCAAGGTGGGTATTAGATGCTTGAACTATGGCCTTCTATCTCTATTGATTATACCGAAATACAAGAAAATAAAAAAAAATTAAATGAAATTGTAAATGGTACATTTTCAGTTTTGATAATTGAAAATTTTTACGATGTAAATTTATGTAATACAATTATTCAAAGAATTAATTCTAAAACAAAAAACCACGACAACATGACAAAAATTGGAATATCTCTTGTTTCATATGCCAATAGAAAAAAAGATTATTTTATTCAGGCAAATATTATTAGAAAAACTCTTAGAGATATATTTTTTGGAATACAGGATCCTAGAAAAAAAATCCATGATCTTTTAGGTGAATTTTTTCCAAATAAAGAAATCTCAATTGCCGTAGAAAAAGGGAAAAAATATGCTTGTGGAATAATTAGATTGCATGGATTAGAGGATTCTGCATCCCTACATAGAGATAATGTAAGTTATGAGGCAAAAAATTTTAACGTTTCAAAATTTCCAATACAATTATCCACAGTACTATACATTCAGCAATCTGAAAAAGGAGGAGAATTAGTTTTGTACAGAAAACCTTGGGAAAAATCAGATGAGAGATACCGAAATATTGAATTTGGATACAAGCGTGAGGTGGTTGCAAATTCAACCCAACATGTAAAAATTAAACCTAGTCAGGGTGATTTGGTGATAATTAATCCAAATTACTACCATGAAATTCTGCCCGTAAAAGGCAGTAAAAGACGAATAACGTTGGGGTTGTTTTTAGCTTTTTCAAAATATGGAAAAAAAATTGTAACCTGGTCTTAAAACCATTCAATCTGAAGCAATCTTGTATTGTTCAATGTTATTTTGTTTTGGCTATTGTTTTGTCGTTAAAAGATGGCAATGGGATTCATGATGAATAGTGTTTATGATATCATCATATAGTGTCATTTCTACCATTGATAATTTTGGATAGTCTACAATCAGCAGATCAATCTTATTCTCTTTGACATAATCTACCACCCAATGTGCAATAGAGTCAGTTAATGCAAATTTTGTTTTGATGCTGACCCCCTCTTCTTGAGCAATCTTTTTCCAGTTTTCTAGCTCTGCTTTTAGTTTGGCAATCTGTTGTTGAGCGATTTTTTTGTCTGATTTTGTCTCAAAAAAATACAATTTTGGATGAATTTTATACATACATTCAACGACAGTAAAATCTGCATCAAATTTTTTAGCCATCTCTAGACCTATGCTAAATGATTTTTTGGTGTGTGTTGGGGTAATTATGGCAACTGCAATATTTTTGAAAATTTTTGACATGTTAAAATTAAAACATGTCTCCAATTTTAATATTGAATTCTCGTGGTTTTGAACCTGAATTTTGGGTTTCAGAACTTACAGACAATCCTATTAACATTTTAGTTGGAATTTGGTATCTTCATGATGATCCTGCAGAAGTAATGCTAAACTTCCTCAAAGTAATAAAAAACGCTCTAGATGATGCAGGAATTGAGATTTCATTGCTACAGAGTGGTGTGGCAAGGAAAGGATTCTGAAAAATAAAATTGTGTTCCTCAAGGTTTAGAGAATGTTCCTAAAAATCAGTAACATGTGGTCAATACTCTTAAGTTTGATATTTCAAATTATAATTGAATATCTATGAATTTTATCACAAAAAAAGTCTTGGAAATGCACTACAAAAAGTTGGATGATTCTAAAAAGAGACTGAATCAGCATTTGGAAAAAAGGGAATCTCTGACTAACTCTGATTCTAAAGAGCTTGAAAAAATAGAAAAGTATATTGTAATTTGGAAAAAGAATATTCAAAAAATAGAAAAGGAGATCAAAAAAATCGAAGATAAGGATGATCTGGAGCTGGTACCGTGAACCTTCTCTGAAATCTCTTGAATAATCTGAGTCCCTAATACTTGCTTGCCGTGCAGGCACAATCTGGGCGTGAATTTCATCTAAAACACTCCAAATTCAAGCATTGGATTTTTTCCGAAACTAAATTCTAAGTGTATTTTCTTGAAATTATCAAAAGATAATGCCCAAACTTACGTATTTTAAAAGGAATAACGCAAATCCGCTTATGACTACACGTGCTCAAGCATTGATTCCAATTACAATAGCTACTGTGATAATCGGAACCATTGGAATGCTCACCCTTCCAAGTGATAGTAAACTAGAATCAGTTGAATTTCCTAGGGGGACAATCATGGTAGATGATATTCCACTTGAAGTACAGATTGCTGATTCTGAACCAAGGCGTGTTCGTGGATTGATGTTTCAAGATCAACTTCCTTATGATCAGGGGATGATTTTTGTATTTGATGATCCTGGATTGTATTCTTTGTGGATGCTTAACATGCAATTTTCTTTAGATATGATCTGGTTTGATCATGATGGAAATGTTGTACATATTGAAAAAAATGTGCCTCCATGCAAAACTGCATTAGAAATCACATCCTGTCAAAGTGTTGTGCCCGATAATGAAGCATCATATGTTCTTGAAGTTACATCTGGATTTATTGACAAAAACAATATCACAAAAGATTCTAAATTAACAATAATTTCAATTTGATTTTGCAAAAGCTTATCTTTGAACAAAAAATTTGTATTTTATGAACAAAATAATTGTAATTCCAATCTTGGTGGGGGCTGTCCTTGTATCTTTGTCGTCTTTTTTATTATTGAATAACGAACCTCCTGAATCTTCATCTTCTCTAATTTATGAAACAGGTTTCACTTATTATGATGTTGAAAAAATTCAAAATTCTTTAGAGGAATATGATATTTTTGTGTCTTCCCCTACTGCGATTACTGATCATACAATAAACCAATACTGCACTTATTTTGAAAAAGGACTTCCAAAAAATATTGAATACTGCATCACAACTGCTGTATTGGATTATGAGGGAACTCCCTTAGGGAATATTAACATTGGTGGTAATACTCAGTATCCAATTTTGGCCATTGCAAATATTGAAACACCCACTTTGAATTCTCATAAAGATGATGTTTTTACAATATTTGAGACAATGATTGAGACCCTTGTTTGTAACTGCTGGGATGAAGAAAAATCTAAAGATTATGAGACCATTTCTGCATGGCTAGAGGGTGTCCATTCATTTTACTATGATTCTGATAGGCGTAATATTAAATCTAAAATCGATAATCTGTCAGATCATGAAATAATTTTAGAAATCACGCCAAAAGATAATTCTATTTTACAGACATTGATCATTCTAAAATAGTTTAATTATATAATGGAAAATTTTTTGATTGACATTACAATGATTGATCAATTATGGCTAATTCTGTTGGGATTTGTGGCTGGGGTTTTAGGTTCTATGATTGGTCTTGGAGGTGGAATCATTGTGGTTCCTGTTTTAACATTTTTGGGATTTCCTCCAACTGTAGCTGCAAGTAATAGTCTCTTTGCAGCATTAAGCAATGCAATTGCATCTACAATTTCTTATTCAAAACAAAAACGAATTGTCTATTCTTTAGGTCTTAAGCTTGGATTACTTTCAATTCCTGGAACTATTCTTGGTGCAATAATATCTACTGATATTGCACCTGATATCTTCAAAATTTTATTTGGGTTTGTATTGATTGCATCTGCAGCATACATATTTCTACGAAAAAAAATTGAGAGTAAAGAAAAAATAATTTCAAAACAAATAATGCTTTTTGCAATAGGTGCTAGTTTTTCTGCAGGAGTAATTTCTTCCTTTTTTGGTATTGGCGGTGGTATTATCTTTGTACCTTTGATGGTAGTTGGAATGGGGATGGCGATGAAAAAAGCTGCTCCTACATCACAAATGATTTTGCTGTTTGCATCCTTATCTGGCGTCATAGTACATAGTTTGCTTGGACATCCTGATTTTCTTCAAGCTGGTCTGTTGGCAATTGGTTCTTTTATTGGTGGGTTGGTTGGTGCAAGATTGTCTGTTGATATCAAGGAACGCTATTTGCAAATTCTTGTGTCCGCAGTGATAATTATTGCTGCTGCAAAGTTGTTCTTTGATTCTTTATCTGGAGATGTTCTTTTAGGATTTTAACTCGAGAACTTTTTTGTATTTTGTTGCATGTTTTGCTATGGGTGTTGTCCTCTCTTATGACATAAAGAATGAAAATTACGCTCTTCTGCACGTTATTTTACTTTTAGGAATAGTATGATTTCTACGTCTCTGTTAAATACAAAATATGCCATATTCCTCTATGACAATAATCTATGTCCCTATACGCCCTTCCAGAAGAAATGATGATGAATCCGAAGAATAACTTTTGATTTTATCTAGGTGGTTCTTTTTTGATTCTGTAAATGTTTTTCTTTGATATGACTATGGTTTCATCTTCTTGCGATTTTCCTTCATAATCGACAAAAATTTTCCCATAATTTTCATCATTGTCCTCTTTTTGTGAGATTGTGAATTTTAGCTTCAACACTTGATCCGTGTATAGCGGTTTAAGAAATCGTGTGTTTCTGTTTCCCCATTCTGAATCCCCATCTGCTCCAATCAAAATGATATCGTTTCCATAAATTTGATTCAATCTTGTAAACTCTCCTTCCATTCTGGATAGAACTGCTCTTCCTGAAACTAGCTGCTGTTTTCCTTTTCTTTTATCTTCTAAGAATGCATTTCTTACCATTGAAAATTTTAGATATTGTTCTAACTCTTTATCTGAAATACTGCATGTTGAATAAAATGACTCTCCTATTTTAAACTCCGAAAATTTTTTCATTCTTATCTTGATTCATCAACACAAAAGACAATTTCTGCTGATGATGCTGCATTTTCTGATACTAGAAAATTAAATGCATCTGCAATTTTTTGATTGTTTGGCTCTGAACCATCTACTGTTCCTGGGAAAATTGTAAACATTCTGATCTTTGATTTGAGAACATCACTTAGTTCTTGATTTACAGTGGTTGTAAAAGGTCTAAGTGCTCCTCTGAATACTTCTACCTGTGCTCTTTGGGTTCCGGTAATTTTTTTACCTATTGGTAAATCTGGACCGATGATCATAATTGCTCCTGTGGCATCCTTGTAAAGTCGAGGATCTTTACTTCCACCTGGAACAAATTGTTCTAGTGCTCTTTGTGCAACAGTTGCTGGTGTTGAAATGAATTTTTCAGTTAATGCTTCCCATTCTGCCCTTGAAACTTCGGTTAATTTTGGTATGTCTGGAAGCTTTCCGGTAACATGAATTACGCCTAAAATATCTCCTATGTTGGTTTTTGCAGTGTTTAACCACCTTGCAACTTCTTCTGGATTCTTTATGTCAACTACATGTGAATGGAATTTGCTACTGATGTATTCTTGTAGTTCTGATGGTGTTGTTTGTGATATGAAACAAGCTACTTTTCCACCATTCTTCTCTACATGTTGTGCCAAAAACTCTACTCGTTCTGCATCTGTCTTGTCAGTGGCATCAATTGTAAACACAACGGCTTTTCCTGTAAAGTCTGGCTGATGAACTCCTGGGGTTCTAGTTCCTATATGTGGTTTAACTGGATAAAATACCCTGTCACCTGGAATTACTTTGCCGTTAATTATTTTTGCAATTTCATCGTCACATAAATTGAGAACAGTTTCTGCAACTTGCCCTTGTGATAGAAATTCTTTATTTGCAATCATATGTGATGTGTTGTTTTGTACTTTTTCCGCAATAGTTTGAATTTTGTTTAATAAATTAGTAAATGTCTCTGTAAGTTTTGAAACATCTTTTCCATTGGCAAGTTTTGTTGCGGCTGCAGAAATTCCTTCTTTAACTACATTTTCATCTTCACCTAATAATGGAAGTAATTCTTTATTTGCTTCATCCACTTCCGTTGGAATTAGGTCTTCAAATCCACTCACTCTCATAAATTCTGCAGCTGCTTTTGGATACACTGTTTTGTAAATTCTATCTGAATGAACTGGACCTGGATTAGTTGCAATGGATATGATTCCCTTGTCTGTCAATTCCCAAGACATTAACTCTGCCAATCTATTTTTTGCACCTTGTGATGCAGTATATGGACTTCTAAATCTGTAAGGTCTTTGTTCTAGTGGCTTTTCCTCTGTGAAAAATGTAGAAATTGTGATGATTTTTCCTCCTTCTTTCATTACTTTTAGTGCTTGTACAGAACCCCAGAATGTGCCTGTAAGGTGAATTCCTATTGTACTTTTGAATTCGTCTAATGAGGCATTAGCAAAACACGTAACGGGTCCTGAGACTCCTGCATTGTTAATTATGAAATCTATTGTTGTATTTTCGTTTTTTAGTGTATCAAACATGTTGTTCATTGCTGTTTCGTCTGCAACATCTACTCCTGCAAAAATTCTAACTGAAGCATTACTTCCTTGAGGAATTTTTCCTTCAAGTTCTTTTGCGGCTTCTTCTAATGGCTCTTTTCTTCTTCCAAGAATGATGACACTAGCTCCTTCTTCGATGAATTTTGTGGCAATGGCTTTACCTATTCCTGTACCACTTCCTGTAACTAGGGCAATTTTATTTTGGAATTTTGGCATTAGATAACGTCTCAAAACTTCTGTAATATTTAATTCGATTGATCTCTGTAGTTTTTCTTGATATCTTTATTTGTGGGTATGATTCATGATTTTTAATGCATGATACAGAGTCAGACACATTTGTCTACCAATCATGGCCTGAAAAATTTGTTGGAATGTTAAAAGAGATCGGTGTTGAATCTGAATCCAAAGAAATTGGAACTGATGAAATTGAAACTGATGATTACTATAGTCGATATTTTGCTCAAACCCCTAGAATGGTAACTAATCGAGGATGTATTGAAGTCAAAAATTCTAACATTGACGCAGTACAAATTATTCAGAAGGGATAGTTATGCAAGATCCAAATCCACTTCCATGGGGGGCACTTGATAGATTCCAAGCTCAATTCATTGTACGAAAAACTACTGGTAATTCGTTTAACAACTATGTGGCAAAAACCAAACTTACTACTAAAGGTCATTTTGGATCAAAAACTGTTACTAAAGTAGGATGGATAGGCTCTGGAAGTCTTGCATCGAAACTAAATGCAGATACAGAATTAAATGAAATGATTGCAAAACAATCCGTCAAAGATGCAACTATCTATGTTGAACCAACTAACGTTGCAGTCCGAATAAGAGGCAAATGGGACAATCATATTGATTTCGGAATAACGAAAGAACTTTTTGAAATCTATGACAGAATAGCAGGCCACATAAAATCTGTCTAGGCCTTCCACCAATCTAAAGCTAAGAAATCTACTTTGTCTTTGCCTTTTGGAATAGCTAAAATGAACTGTTTTCTAACTGTTGTTGCAAGTCTTCCTGCTAGCACAATACCTGTTGATGTGATTGGTTCACTTCTTGTATACACTTGAATTAAAAATGGTGCATGATCAATACCTGGACCTTTTTCATAAACTGCAAAATCACAACCAAATTTAATTCCTGGATTTATGATGTATCCTTTGTCTCTAAAATTTTTGTAGACTAGATATTTTTTATCAAATTCATGAACTTCTTTTTTACAAATCTCGATTAATTCTTCGATTGAAATTCTTTGCTTAGATTTTGTAATTGAAATTTTTTTGTTTTCTAACAAATACAATCCTTCAATAAGATCTAAAATTAACGGTGCGTCTATTTCTTCAATTTTTGGTTTTGGTATTCCTATCGGTTTCCCATAATATCCTTGACTGAAAAGTTTTCGTGAATCTTCAATATTCCATACTATGATTCTGTTTTCGATTAATTCACTTTTCATTATCATTCTAAATGATTATCTGTATATGAATTCTCTAGTAAATTATAGTATTTTTAGAAACTGAAAATAAAGTAAAAGTGTGAGAATTTTGGTTGGTTATAGGCTTAATGCTAACAAGATGAAAGAATCTGAAACTCTTTGACATTTGTCTGACATTTCTTCAATTCCTTCTATTACATCTTTGATGAGTAACAATTCTTTTGTGTTTGTTACTTCATTTAGGAGTTTTATTGTGGCAGCCCTGTATTTGATGTCTATTTCTCTTTCAATTGTTTGGGTTTCTTGAGCCAACTCAATTGCATTAGCAGTGTTTGTGTTAAGACTACGTATGATTTCATTTAGTTTGTAAACTTCGTCTACTACTAATTCAATCAGTTTTGTAATGTCTTGATCCAGTTTTGCACTTTTCAGTGTTGCAATTTTTACATTTGATAGCTTGAATGAAATGCCTGTGATGTAACCTGCTATCTCATCCATGGTATATGCTGTGTTCAGGAGGTTTTCTCTATTCATGATTAATCCTCCCACGTCTGCAACTTCGCGTGTGATTTTTCTTCTCAAGTTTTCAACTTCTTCTTCGATTGTTGAGATCTGTTCTAATGTGTTTTTGATTCCTGCTTTGTCTTTTTTCATCATCAGTTCAGGAAGTGTTGCAAGTTCTCTGGATGCATTAAGAATTCTGTTGATTTCGTCTTGTAAAACTGCTATAGCCTTTCTTTTTGCTTGAACTTCAAGCTCTCCGCTATACATAACATTAATGAAAAAACTCTCAGGTAATTTAAATCCTCTATGAATTCAGATAATTTTTGAGCACAAATTACATCAAATTTTTATCGTGAGCAATTTTTTTCTGTCCTTTGTATAGTGTAATTACTTCTTCATTTGTAGATGCATCTTCTACTGCTTTTTCAACTCTTATTTTTCCAGTAAATTTTGGAAATCTCAAAGCTAATCCTGCACCTTTTCGGATTGCATTAAATGCTGCTTTGTGAATTGGACTGAGAGTAATCTCTGATGCAACTACTTCGATAACTAATTCTGGTTCAAACCAAACATCTGCTTCCATATCGCTGATGATCCGTGGATTTTTTTTAATCGATACTTTTGGTTGTAGTATTTGGTATAGCTGATCTAAGGATTCGTCTGAAAAACCCGTCCCCACTTTGCAAATACTTGGAAATGTATCTTCATCTTCATCATATGTTGCTAAAAGTAACGTTCCATAGTTTCCGGTTCTTCGCCCCTTTCCAAAAAACCCGCCAATTACAACAAGATCTAAACTATCTCCTAATTCGTTTCTATATTCTCGTTTGAGCTTTAACCAATGACTTCCTCTGGAACCTGCCTGGTATGGTTTGTCTAACATCTTTAACATCAATCCCTCACTCCCTGCATTGATACTATTTTCCATAAAATCTTCAATTTCATTTTCATTTCTTACTATTTTCATTGGAATGTATTTTGCAAATTCATCTTCTTTTACATGTTTTTCAAGTGTTTCTCGTCTTTCTTTGTAACTTAGTTCTACACAACTTTTCCCATTACAATACAGAATATCAAAGAAGTTAACTGTAATTGGATATTCTGTTACAGCTTTTTCTATTTTGTATTTCCTTCTTCTGTGCATTAGTTCTTGAAATGGTAGAAATTCTCCAGTGTTTTCATTTATTGCAACTGCTTCTGCTTCTAAAATAATATTGTCTGCTTGAATATTTTTAGGAATCTTCTCTATTATGTCTGGATAATATCTTTCAATTCTTTCTAGGCTTCTTGAAAATAATTCCACTTTGTCTCCTTCTATGTGAAGTTGTACTCTTTCCCCATCAAGCTTGTACTCTGCAGCAAATTCATTTCCCATTTTTTCAATTGCTTCTGATTCGCTTTTTACTCTGTCAGCTAACATTGGTCTTATTGGATTAAACAAAACAATTTCAAATTTTTCAATTCCTTCCAGTCCTTTTGTTGCAATTGTTTCAGCAACTTTGCCTAAGTCGCTAGACACATTGTATGCATGCTGTAATTTTTTCCTGTTTTCTTTGTTGCCTGAAAACGCAATTGCCAAAGCATCCATTACAGTATTTTCTGCAATTCCTAATCTCAAAGTCCCCAATAATATCTTTAGAATATAACTTGCTTCTAATGGGGTTGCATCATTTAGTAAGCTAGAAATGTATTTCATTTTCATATCTTGAGATCTATTCCCACCTAGTTTTGCAATTTTGAACAAAGTGTCGTATACTCTTTCTACTGTGATGTCTTCCATCAAAAATGTAGTCTGAGTTTTTTGTTCAAGAATTACTGAAGACGCATGACCCAAATCTCCACTTTTTCTATATTCATCTTCAATTTTTTTTATTGGAATTCCTGATGATTTTGAAATAGCTCTTATGGCAAGTTTTTCTGCAACACCTAATTCAATTCCTTCAAAGTCTGGTCTTAATTTTCCTTGAATTAGATATGTAATTTTAGAAATGACGTCCTGAGGTGTTTTTTCAAAGAGTTCTACTAAAAACTGTGTTAATTCTAGTCTTTTTCTAGTTGACTCCATTTTGTTAAGTGATTCAGCTAGAATTGCAAACTCCATTTTACTTCTCTGAGTAATCTTGAATAAAAGTATGAATTAGATGTATCTGAAGATTGTTGGTTTACTCGACTTTGGAAGATCTGAAACTAGTGCGAAGTTGTATAACGGATATGCTTCTTTGTATTGTTTCATAAAACTCCATGCTACGTCGTGTGTTTTGAATATTGTTCTCATTCCATCAATAGTGCTTTTATTTCCAAACACATCAAACGCTACTACAGAATATTCTTTGGGTCTGTTGTGTGGCTTTGCTTTTAGAAGCCATGCTAGTGCAAAAATGAAAACTGCTCCTAAAATTACATATTCTCCAGCAATTTTGAAAAATGCCAAAATGATTCCTGGAATTGTTTGTCCAAATAAAACTGCCACAAAACTTGAAAAAGATATGACTGCTAATGCTGTGAAAATATACGTCTTCCAATCAAATACCTTTTGAAAAGCATTCATGACCTGATTATATTGCAGTCTTTTTTGATTTAACTATTTCTTACAATTACAAGATCTGATATTACTAATCTGGATCTTCGTAATTCTCTTTCTTTTCACCACTGGCTGTCTCTTCCATTGGCTTCATCTTGCTTTCAAGAACATCCATTCTTGCTCTATATCCTTCAGCATATTCTAATTCTGATGGTACCAATGTTGCTGGATGAATGAATCCTTGACTTCTAATTGCCATAGCTTTCTTTGTTGCATTTTCTCTAATGTAATCCCAATCTGGTGTTGAGAATCCATCAAATGGACCTGTAAGTTTTCCATTGTGCATACTAAACACTAGAGCTTCTACAATTGGAATACAAAAGTTAATTGTTGCAGCTGAATTTAGTTTTACAGGCATTAGTGGCATATTGTGACTGCCTCTTGTGTTACCTGCAACATAGTGTGGATTATTAAACACACTTCCGACTTCTTCTGTTGCTGGAAAATTCTTTTGAGTTCTAACTAGACATATTGGATCGTCTTTTCCCACATATGTTCCTGCAATGTTGTGCAATCTATCCGTTGATGCATCTAGAATTGGTTCTCCATCTTTTGTATATACTGAATCTACAACATATCTTCCAGGATACATTAATGCAGCTTCAATAGTTGGTTTGTCTTCCCATAGATGTAATTCTGCAATTTGAGCTTTCTCGACATCCATGATGTGCATTACTACTCCTGCTGCAAGACTTTTGTTTACAATAAGTCCTGTGTTGCTTAGTGCATCCACAAACATTCTGTATATTGGATAGTTAAATGCACCAGGTTCTGTTTTGTCTGCGGCAAACACTGTAAATGCTTCATTTGGTCTTTCTTCGAATTCCATTTCTGCAACTCCTGGACCCATTCCTTTTACATTCCCTGAAAAAGAATCTTTTAACAAATCTTGTCCTGCTCCATAGAGTCCCTCTTCTTTTGCTACTTGAGTTCCTGCCATGAATGCATCCCATGCTAATTTGTGAATCTGTTGATTGTCCACTCCGTGATTATGTGTCATTACAATGTGAGTGTCATCTCCACAATATCCTATGTAATAATCAATGAGTAAATCTGATGAATTTTTGACAGTGTTTCTAATTGCTTCTATTAGCCCGTCACTTGGTTTTGTATGTCCGCCAACTCCGCCGACATCTGCTTTGATAACTGAAACTGTAATTTTCATAACTTTCATTTTTGTCCCTTTGATTTATGTGCTTTTAGCAAAGTTTTGTGATCTGCAAATAATTGATTTTTTTTATTTTTTTCTTCAAAAATTCATAACAGTAATAAATGCCCTCAGTTAGGCATTTCATATGGCAGATAAACCACACTTGAACCTGATTGTTACAGGACATATTGATAATGGAAAATCAACTACTATGGGTCATTTTTTGATGGATCTTGGAGTTGTAGATGAAAGAACAATTGCAGCTCACGGAGCAGAATCCGAAAAGACCGGAAAAGGTGATACTTTCAAGTACGCTTGGGTTATGGATAACATTAAAGATGAAAGAGAGAGAGGTATTACAATCGATCTAGCTTTCCAAAAGTTTGAGTCACCAAAGTACTTCTTTACTTTGATTGACGCTCCTGGTCACAGGGACTTTATTAAAAACATGATTACTGGTGCTTCTGAAGCAGATGCCGCCATTCTAGTACTTTCCGCAAAAGAAGGTGAAACTGATACTGCTATTGCAGCAGGTGGACAAGCAAGGGAACACGCATTCTTGCTCAAAACACTCGGTGTAAGCCAACTCATTGTTGCAATCAACAAGATGGATGCAGTAGAGTATAAAGAAGAAGCATACAATGCAGCCAAAGAGAAAGGTGAAAAACTAGTAAAATCTGTTGGTTACAAATTAGAAAACGTACCATTCATCCCAGTTTCTGGATGGAAAGGTGATAACTTAGTTAAGAAGACTGAGAATATGCCTTGGTACAAAGGTAAGACTTTGTTAGAAGCATTTGATGACTTTACCGTTACTGAAAAGCCAACTGGTAAACCATTACGTGTTCCAATTCAAGACGTTTACTCAATTACTGGTGTAGGTACTGTACCTGTAGGTAGAGTAGAAACCGGTATCATGAAAGCAGGACAAAAAATTATTGTTATGCCTTCTGGCGCTCTTGGTGAAATCAAATCTATTGAAACTCACCACACTGAAATGCCATCTGCAGAAGCAGGTGACAACATTGGTTTCAACCTAAGAGGTATTGAAAAGAAAGATATCAAGAGAGGAGATGTTCTTGGTACTCCTGATGCACCACCAAATGTTGCAAAAGAATTCAAAGCACAAATTATTGTAATTCACCATCCAACGGCAATTGCACCTGGTTATACACCAGTAATGCACGCACACACTACCCAAGTAGCAGCAACCGTTACTGAGTTCCTCCAAAAGATCAACCCAGCATCTGGTGCAGTTGAAGAAGAAAATCCAAAATTCCTTAAAGTTGGAGATTCTGCAATTGTCAAAATTAGACCGGTGAGACCAACTTGTATCGAGACTTTCCAAGAATTCCCTGAAATGGGTAGATTCGCCCTTAGAGATATGGGTGCAACTATTGCAGCAGGTATTGTAAAGGAAATCACCGAAGAGTACAAACCATAGGCGGATTTTTATGACACAAACCGCCCGTGTTAAACTCACCTCTACCAGTCTTCCTAAACTAGATGGTGTATGTGGTGAAATCATGGGTATTGGCAAAAAAACAGGTGTCAAAGTCAAAGGTCCAACCCCACTTCCTGTAAAAAGATTACATGTTGCAACTAGAAAATCTCCTTGTGGTAGTGGTACTGAAACTTATGAAAAATGGGAAATGAAGATGCATAGAAGGATTATCAATATCAATGCTGATGATAAAGCAATTAGACAATTAATGAGACTAAAAATTCCTGATGATGTCTACATTGAATTATCTTTAACATAATTTGGTAGCCTTAAATTATAGAAATTTTGATGATAAACATGGTTGAAGAAGAAATAGATGAAGTAGAGGAAACACCTGTTGAAACTTTTGATGTAAGCTATTCTTGCTTAAGATGTGGCACCAGTGTTTTGAATTCCGAATTATCTAGATTGCCTGAAATCAAGTGTATTTGTGGATTTAGAGTCTTTACTAAAGATAGACCTCCAGTAGTAAAAACGGTTAAAGCAATTTAGTTATCTATCTTTTTTGTAACTATGTTCTCTTAGTAAATGAGTTCTCATGTCTTCCATATTTGAAAAATATTTTTTACACTCTTTACAATCATATTGCAAATCTTTGCCATGTACAATTTGTTTGTGATTCATTAATTCTTCTTCTTTTGAGAATTTCTTATCGCATAATTCGCATTTATTTTTTTTAAAGAATCCCACTTTTATCCAAACTCTGCCTTCTTTTGATCCCAGCATTTTCTACATAGTTGACCTTCTATTTTCCAACTGCCTTTTGGATTGTATCTGATTAATCCCATTTTCCCCTCGCATAATGAACAGAAATTTTTTTTCTTTCCGTGATCTTCTTCTTTGTTGTCAAAACATTTCTTACACAGCAATCCTTCCATATCCCATTGCCATCGTGGTTCCCACAAATCTGTAATCTTTTGTGTTGTTCCACAAACTACACATGGTTGTCTGACTTTACCTTCATAGTATTCTTTTGATTTATCAAAATGGCAATCTCCACAAAGTGGACCTTTGATGTTCCATTCTCTTTTTGGTTTGTGTTTATGAGTTAATTCTTTGTTACAAACACTACAAAATGATGGTTTTCTACTAAATAGTCCCATTCTGATCCTCATGATATGGCATATTCTATAAATGTAAACAAAATAAAAATAACAAAAAAGCGTTTATTGACTTAGGATTTTCTCAAGAGCCTGGCTTGCGTTTAGCATACCGTTTCTCTTGGCAAATTCTTCGATCATTTTGTATTGTTTCTCGGTGAAACAAACTGGCATTGAACGTCTTTCCATGATGTACGTTTGCATTTTTTACTAATATCTTTTTCTCTTGGAAAGATATTTCAGACCACTTTTTCTAATTTGACTGTGGTAAAAAAAAGACAGATCTTAGTCATTGGTCATAATACTAATGGTTGCACTCCAGAACATGAAAAAGTTGCATATGATGTTGGAGTGAATGTTGCAAAATCTGATTCTGTATTGATCACTGGTGGTTTGGGTGGTGTGATGACTGCAGCTGCCCGTGGGGCAAAAGATGCTGGCGGTTTGACCGTTGGAATAATTCCGCAAGCAGATGCTTCTGAGGCCAATGAATATTGTGATATTGTAATTCCTACTGGAATGGGGCTGACTCGTGATTTTCTAAATGCACTGACTGCTGATGGTGTGATTATTGTAGGTGGTGGATCTGGAACTTTATCAGAAACATGTGCTGCATATATGAACAAAAAACCGATGGTTGCAGTAAGAAATCTTAATGGTCCTATAGAAAAATACATTGATGGATTTATTGATCAGAGAGAAAATGTCAAAATTATAGGCGTTGATGATGCACAAGAAGCTGTAAAGAAAATTTTAGAATTAATTACTGCATAGAAACCAATAGAGGATCAGGTCTATAAAACTCTCCATGTTCATCAGCTAGTTTGTTTAATTCATCAACGATTTTTTTAATTCCGATTTCCTTTGCAGTTTCAAATAATGGTTTTTTAAGACCCAGCCCTAATTGAGCTGCTTTTTCAATCTCTTCTATGTCACTTGCACCATTTGATACAAGCCATGCTGCATTGTTTAGAATGTTTGCAACAAGTTGAATTGGGTCACATTTTTCTGCTAATTCCTCTGAAAGTGCAACACGTTCGTATTTATCATCAGAATACTTGTAATACCCTTCGCCTGATTTTTGGCCTAATTTCTTTTCATTAAACATCTTTTCAACAAGTGGATGTGGGTTGATGACTTTTTTGTCACGTAAATGCATTTCGACTGTGGCTTTATGAATGACGTCCATTCCAGTAAAGTCTGCCAATTCAAAAATTCCCATTGGAAAACCAAGTTTGAATTTTACTGCTGAATCAATCTCTTCTAATGTTGCACCTGTTCTATCTTTGACAAAACATGCTTCATGAACCATTGGTATGAATAATCTGTTGATGATGAATCCTGGAACGTCTTTTCTACAAAGAACAGCTTGTTTGTTTACTGATTTTACATATTCTTTTGTTAAATCTGTAATCTCTTGAGCTGTTTTTTCTCCTGGAATAATTTCAACTAGTTTCATTAGCTGTGGTGGATTAAAGAAATGAATTCCTATGAATTTCTCTGGACGTGATGTTGTATTTGCAATTTCTGTAATTGGTAATGTGCTTGTGTTTGATGCAAAAATTACTTTAGGATCTGCAACTTTATCTAATTCTGCATAAACTGATTTTTTTAAATCCATTATCTCTGGAACTACTTCTATTACTAATTCTGCATCTTTTACTGCTTCTGCCAAATCTACAACTGGTTTAATTCTTGCAAAAATTGCATCTCCCTCATCTCTGGAAATTTTTTCTTTGGATACTAATTTGTCTAAACTCCATTTTATTTTCTCCATTGCTTTATCTAGAAATTCTTGTTTGATGTCTCGTAAAACTACATTATATCCTGCGGTTGCTGAAACTTGAGCAATCCCATGTCCCATAACTCCAGAACCTAAAACTGTGATATTTTTTACTGTCATAATTACTCGAAAATCTAGTATCCTTTATAATGTATTTCACCTTTTTTACAATTTCAATAAATACTGAATCAAAATTAATTCTAAAATTGAATCTAAATATATTTAAAATATTGCAAGTATCTCTTTATACTTACTCTAAAAATAAAAAAGGGTTATGATTAGAACGTATTTTCTTTTATTATTTTTTATTGGATTTTTCATTCCTATTACATATGCACAAACTACTGATGATTCATTATTATTTCAAAATGCCCAAAATTTTCTTAATGATAAACATTATGAAAATGCAATAATTGAATTAAATAAGATCCTCGATGTCGATCCAGATAATGTTAAAGCTTTGAATGAAAAGGGAAATATTCGTCTAATTCAGGGAAAGTATGTAAAAGCACTTCAAAATTTTGAAAAATCTTTGCAATTTGAACCTCTGAATATTGTTGCATTAAATGGATATGGAACTTCTCAATATTTTCTGGATCAATACGATGATGCATTAGATTCATTTAATGCTGTTTTAAGAATAGATAGAATCAACACTGATGCACTAATCGGAAGTGGGAATGTGTTGTTAAAAAAACAACAATACGACGATGCCATATTATTTTTTAACATAGTCTTGGAGAAAGAATCAAAGAATATTTCTGCATTAATTGCCAAAGCAAATGCGCTATCTAACATAAATCAATACGATGATGCTATTGACTTGTTTGACACAGTAATTAAATTCGATTTGGATAATATTGAAGCATTAAATGGAAAAGGGCGGATATATTTGGAACTAAAAGAATATCCTTTAGCAAGAGATGTTTTTAATGATGTATTAGAGATTGATATGAACAATATTGATGCAATACTAGGTATGGCAGAACTAAATTTTCTTGAAGATAAAAATATCAAAGCAGAACAACTTTACGATAAAGTATTGTCAATAGATCCTGATAATTTAGAAGCACTAATTGGAAAGGCGAATGTTTTAGAAAACTTGGGACGAAGTGATGATGCTTTAAGATATTATGATGAAGCGTTAGAAGTGGATCCTGATAATTTGGAAGCATCAAATGGTAGAGATTCCGTTTTGGAACATGAGGTTAGTGCATCATTAGATTTGATATTGATAATTACGATTATTGGTAGTGTCACATCCGTTTTTTCTTTTATTATAGTAATGATCAAAATTAAAGAAAATAAAAAATTACAAGAACGAGTGCTTATAGCTGATGAACAGATTGAAGATTTGGTTGATAAATTCATGAAAAGACAACAAAAATAGAAAAATGATTAAAATCTATGAATTTTCATCCTTCAAATATTGATGAATTTACATGGGGTTGAACCTAAGATAATACGTTGAAGATTATAAAGGACATTTCGTATATTTTATAATGTATTTCAAAATTTTACCACATAATGGGCTTATTCAAACGTAAAAAGGATGATGAAAATAAAACAAAATGTGATGTCTGTGGAACAGAATTACATGATCCTGAACGATTAAAAAAGCATATGAAAAAAGCACATGGAAATGTACCTGCTAAAAAAATGGATCCTAATGCAGGCGATGGCGGTACTTGGTAGTTGGAACTCAACTCTAGCCAAAAAACAGGCCTAGTTTTTGTAGGTGCTTTTCTAACTGCAGGAATTGTTTTGTCTACTATTGTATTTCCTTTTTGGAATTTAATCCGAGAAGATGTCTATGAAGAAGTAACGATATTGACAAATGATGATGGGATTTGTTATGTTGAAACAGATGACACAATTCCAAAAATAATTGAAGATTGTACCCTCAAATCTGGTGATGTGGTTACCATCAAATTTGGAAAAGGCCTTGCATGGGCTTCTGTTGTGGAACCTTAATCGATGATTTAATATTTTAAAACATTTGATACTTTGACATGGATTGTATATTTTGTAAAATTATTTCTGGAGAAATAAAATCTAGATTTCTTAAAGAGACTAAAAATTCCGTCTCTTTCCTTGATGCATTTCCTCTTGCGGCTGGACATGTGCTTGTTATTCCAAAAAATCATCATCAAAAAATTCAAGATATGACTGTTGATGAAAACACTGATTTATTTTTACTTGTACATGAAATGGTTGCTAAAGTAGATACAATTACTGGTTCAACATTGGTTGCAATACATAATGGTAAAGAAGCAGGTCAAGAAATTCCACACGTTCATGTACATTTAGTTCCTAGAAAGAAAGGTGATTCTGCTGGTGCAATACATAGTATGTTCACTTCTCCTGTAAGTCTTACAGAATCTGAAACTGATGAACTTTACAATAGACTAAAAATCTAATATGGGAATAGTTTTTCTTTTGTATCTTTATTTTCTACTTTGATTGCCTTTGTTGGACATGTTTCTGCGGCATTCATTATTTTGTTAACTCCTGCTCCTTTTTGATTGATGACTGATGATTTTGGATTTGATTTGCTTGCTTTATTGATTTCAAAAACTTGGGGCGCAATAATTTCACAACTACAACATCCTATGCACAAACTTTTGTCGACTTCTACAAAAAGATCAGGTTGCTTTTTTGGTTCCTGTGCTTTTTCATATTCTCCACTCTTGCCATCTGAACGCACCCTTGCATTATAATCCTCCCAAAACTTTCTTTCATACTCTTTCCAAAAATCTGGGTCTCCTTCTTCAAATTCGCGTGTATATTTGCCCCAATTTTGTTCTGGGATGCCTCCGTCATCTGGAGCTCCCCATTGAGGTTTTCTTTTAAAATCACTCTTTTGTTTTTGATTTGTTTTAGATTTGTCATGATATGGTGACGAATGCTGATTGTGGTTTTTCTTTAGATGATTATATGCCTCTGTAATTTTTTTAAACTCTTCGCCTTCTGATTTGTTATGATTTTTATCTGGATGCAATTCTAGCGCCAGTTTTCTATATGCTGTCTTTATTTCATCTTGAGATGAACTTGAATCAACATTAAGTGTTTTCAGCGCTTGATATGTATTCACTAGCAATAGAAATTTGTCATATGTTAAAAATAATTGCCTGAGATAGAGAGTTTGTTTTTATTATTCAAGCAAAATTTCATCATCTGCTTGCCATGCAGGCTCAACAATACATAGAAATTTCAAATTCTCCTTTCCAGTATTTTCAATGAACTGTTTTGCGTTTGGAGGAACATATACTGAGTCATCTTTTTGGAGATGATGTCTTTCATCATTGATCGTTAAATTCCCTGAGCCTTCTAAAATATAGTAAATTTCTGAAGATTTTATTTTATGAAGTTTTGATTTTTTTCCGGGTTCTAGTGTAAATTGTGCCAAACTATAGTTAATTCCATTTAGTGTATTATGTGGATGAAAATACTGCTTAATCTTTGTCCCCTCGTTTCCATCAATGGAGTTTATTTCAGAACTTTTACGTAATGACATTGCAACTATATTATTTTTGAAACTTTACTTTTAAAATCAGATTCATACCACTCTGTTTTGTATGTTGCATTTTTTTTTGGCAATATGTTGATTGCAATATGGGAAAATTCTTTTTTCTTGTCTATTGAGCCATGCGTATGTAGAGTTTTTGCTGGAATGTGTACAATATCTCCTTCATTGAGACTTATTTTTTCAATTTTTTTTATTTTAAAATTATTTTTGACTGTGCCGTATTTTCTAAAAATTTCTAAACTCCCTTTACCTTTTATTCCGATTAAAATTTGATTGCCATTATGTTGATGAAGTTTAGTTCTTGACCCTTTCTCAAAATGAACATGATAGATGTCTTGATCTTTTGCTTTAATTTTCTCTGAAAGAACTTTCATCCATGTTTTGCCTGTAAACCAATTTGGATTTACTTTTCTTTTATCGCTTGTACCTGAAATGTTTGTTTTTTCCATTTTAAATCCTAGAAAGTATTTTCTTTTTCTTCTCTTGGAACTCTTTTTCAGTCAACACTCCTGCTTTTCGTAGTTTGCCGAGTTTTTCTAGTGTGGCCAAGTCTTCTTCCGTTTTACTTGTTACGTTTTTAGCAGCAGAAATTCCTTCATTAATTTTTTTTATTCCTTTTGATTTTATTTGCTCTTTTTCTTTTAACGCTTTTTTGCTTAATTCTTCACTGACTTTTTTTGCTTGTGATGCTGCCATTTCTCCAAATTCTACAGCTTCTTCTAACGCTTCATCTGCTCTTTTGATTCCGTCATCGATTGCTTTATCTGCTTTTTTTAAAAATCTCTCAATGTATCCTGTTTTCTTTTTTACTGCCATGATATTTGATAATGAATTCTATTATTTAATTCCTAGTTGAATTGGTTTAATAGATAGAATTGAATATTTAGATCAGTTTTGACTCTTCCTTCTTATGATGTAAAAACCATTGTTTTGAGAAAAACTATTGATGAAACAGAGGCAATGAAAATTGTTGAAGAAAAGAAAACAGGTCCTTTCAAATCATTATTATCTCATCCAAAAAAGGAGGATGTTCATGTTCATTCTTTAAAATTATACTATGAGTGCATTCTGATGGTTTCTGGTAAATATACTGCAGATTATTTTAGAAAGGCGATTCATTCAATTTCTGTTGATTCTAATGTCCATGAGGTTTCTTTAGGTGATGGTCTTTTCCCTGTACGATCAAAATCACGTATTACCAAAGCATTTGTTGGCAATCGTGGTAAAAATAAAATTGATTTTAAATTAGAAGAACATGTCTTCGTTGAGGAAGAAGATGAACTAACATTTGATCATCATGGACGAGATATTGAATTCCCTTACAAAATTGATTCCAAAACTGTTGAAAATTATCCTCAGAAATTATTAGAAGAAAATGCTGAGAGTGTTAAAAAACCTGAAATGGCTCATGATACTGCGATTGGAAAACTTCAAACTCAATTAAAAAAACCTCTTGAAACTGATGTTAGAGGCCTCAATGAGGAATTTGTTTTGAATGATATTTCTGAAATTTATATTCCTATTTTTGAAGCTAGACTTGTTGGTCCAAAAAAGAAAGTTGAACTTCTTAGAATAGATGCTGTAAGGAAAAAAGTTTTTTAAATTAAATTTTTACAAGTTTTCTAAATTCTTGATTAGAAAGTAATTTTGCAAATATTGGTTCTTCTTTTGCCCAACTTCTAATTATTTTTGGATTCTTGGAAATGGACTGTTTTAGTAAATCTAAAGCTTGATTGTACTCTCCTAATGCTGCCTTACTTCTTGATTTAGCATAAATTATGTTTACATTATCTTTATGTTTAGATAGTATTTTATCAAAAATTTCAATTGCTTTTTCATGTTTGTTTAGTTCTGCTAATTCAATTCCTTTATGAAAAAATGCATCCATGTGACTAGGATTGTTTTTGTGTACTTTATCAAAACAATTCAATGACTCTTCGTGCTTCTTCATTTTACCTAGGATTATTCCCTTGTAAAACAAAGCATTTGGTTTTCTTGGTTCAATTGTTATTGCTTTGTCCAGGACTTGCAATGCTTCTTCTCTTTCTTCTAATTTGTCAAGCAAAACTCCTTTGTTAAAATATGATGCTGCATTTTTGGGATCTGCTTCTATCGCTTTATCGTAACATTCTCCTGCGGCTTGAATGTTTCCATTTTCTGCCATGGAAATTCCTCTATTATTCCATGCTTGTGCATCTTTTGGATTTATCTCTAATAACAAATCAAAACATGTGATTGCATCACTATATTTTTTGATTTGATTTAATGCTAGACCTTTGTTAAATAATGCTGAAGTGTTTTTGGAATCTTGTTTTAAAATTTTATTGAACAACGAAATAGCTCCTTTTGGCTGATTTTTCTCCATTAATGACATAGCATTATACATTAAATCCTCCACATTGTCATTGGAACCAAATAATCCCATAATTTCTCAAAAATGATATTGCTAATGAAAGTTTGGCTTTGTGTGGTTTGCTAGAATCAACATCCTATCTCAATGGATTATTTGTGAGAATGATTTGAGGGACACAATGCTTTGATATGCTTGAAAAAGATCAATCTTGTAATTTTCGTATGAGATAAGCTTAATTTCTATTTTTAATGATTTAGGATGTTGTCTTATCCTGAAATAAAATATCTCTGCCAAAAAATTCATGTTCATAGATGGCCTAAAGATGGTCCTATTTGGGATGACTCAGTTCAACACGAATTAGACGATTCTATAAACAAAAATCCAAACAAAAAACAAGTTACGATAAAAGAAAACACAATTCAAATTGAAAATTTCAAATTTAATTCATTGAAAAAAGTTGGAATTACTGTACCTTTTTTTAAAAAAGAATGCACCTTGATATTTGAGGGACAATTTGGGAATCTATTGGCGCATGTTCATGTTACTATAAAATCTGAAAATTATGTTGATGTTTTTACCGAATTGACTTCTTGGAAAAATAGGGTTTTTCCAAATGGTTCTTAAAATTTAAAAATTTTCAGACGCTTTGATCATCTTTTTGATGTCTTCTTTGGTATGTGCATCTGAAATTGCACCTAGCTTTCCTGGCAAAAAGAATATTCCATCATGTGCAATCATCTTGAAATGATATTTGGCAAGCATTTTGGAATCACATTTTGCAACATGTACTGAATTTGTCACTTCTGTTACGTCGTCTTTTAGAAAATGTGTCATGAACAATGAGCCTTTGCCCGTAATTGCCACTCTTCCATCAAATACATTGCTTATTTCTTTTCTAGCAAATTCTCCCAGAGAGTTAATTTTTGAATATGTTGTTCTTTTTGATTTTAGAAGATTGAGTGTGGCAAAACCTGTTGTCATTGAAGCTGGATTTGCAGAGAATGTACCTCCACCAACATACGAACGTTCTGATTTCTTTTTTCCCGTCGTATCTGCTTGTTCCATTATTTCTTTTTTACCGCACATTACTCCTATAGCCATTCCACCACCAACAATTTTCCCTAATGTTACAATGTCTGGATTTAATTTCATTGTTGGATAAAGACATCCATATCTGAATCTGAATCCTGTTACAATTTCATCTAAAATGAATAATGAATTATTTTTATGAACAAATTCTTCAATGCCTCTTAGGTATTCTTGTGTTGCTGGAATACATCCCCCACCACCTAACACTGGTTCTATGATCACTCCTGCCAAGTCTTTAGAGTGTTTTCTTAAAATTTCAAGGGAGTTCTCTAAATCGTTGTAAGGAATTGAAATAATTTTTTCCTCGTTTATTACACCGCTACTTTCAGATTCTGTAAATGGCCAATTTACACTTTTTAGTAAATCAGATGTATATCCATGCCACCCTCCATCAATCTTTGCAATGATATTTTTCCCTGTTACTGAACGAGCTAATCTAACTGCATACATTGTTGCTTCTGTACCTGATGTGACATAACGAATTTTTTCTGCAACTGGAACTGCTTTTGAAATTAATTCTGACAATCTAACTGTCTGTTCATTTACAGTTCCATACATCCAACTCTTTTCAATTTGTTTTTGCAATGCTTCCTTGACATTTTTTTGACCATGTCCTAATATCAAAGACCAATGCCCCATCCAGTAATCTGTATACTTGTTGTTATCCACATCTATGAGGTTTGCTCCTTTGGATGATTTCACCACAAATGGATATGGTTCATAAAATCTTATATTATGAGAAACACCATTTACATGAAGTTTTGATGACTTTGCAAATATTTTTGCAGATGTCTTTGTCTTTTTCTTGTACTCTGATAGGTAATTGTTCAAAGCAATTTTCAATCCAAGATCTGTCATTTTAACCATTGACCTTTCAAATTCTTTTTTGAGCGAAAATGACTCTAAAAAAACATGAAATTTTTACAATATTTTGACCGATCAGGCATAATTTCACGTATGGTTTATATGGTTTCTGTATACTTCGGCTTCTGCATACGTAACGCAATAGGCGGCGCTCGTGATGAAGTATGGCAAGATGCCACTTTGTGATTCATGGGCCTCCAGTTACGCATACAAGAATGAGGATTTGATCAAGTGATCAATATCTGAAATGTGAAGATTATGTGCATCCGTCAATTCCAATTAAAGTACAAATGTACTTCAATAATCAAAATACAAAAAATAATTCAGAATCCGGTTGATCCTGCCGGACCTGACTGCTATCGGATTGATACTAAGCCATGCGAGTCATTGTAGCAATACAAGGCAGACGGCTCAGTAACGCGTAGTCAACCTAACCTATGGACGGGAATAACCTCGGGAAACTGAGAATAATGCCCGATAGAACACTATATCTGGAATGGTTTGTGTTCCAAATGATTTATCGCCGTAGGATGGGACTGCGGCCTATCAGTTTGTTGGTGAGGTAATGGCCCACCAAGACTATTACAGGTACGGGCTCTGAGAGGAGTAGCCCGGAGATGGGTACTGAGACACGG
>JAILWG010000005.1 GCA_025699075.1 Candidatus Nitrosopumilus sp.
AGAACCAACACCAGAACCAGAACCAACACCAGAACCAGAACCAACACCAGAACCAGAACCAACACCAGAACCAGAACCAACACCAGAACCAGAACCAACACCAGAACCAGAACCAACACCAGAACCAATACAAACTTCCGATGATCCATTTGAAGGAATCAAAGATGATGACATTGCAACTTATTCTGACTTGTTTGATGTTCCTCCGCCTGAAAACGACAAGGAAGCAAACAGTTTGGCTAACAAAATCCGTCAGTGGGTAAAAGATGGAAGGCCAAAACCTGGAGAATCAAAAGTTGAAGAAGACATACCAAAACAAGATAAAGAAGAGGAGCCTAAAAAGAAAAGGAGATTTGGATTCTTTAGAAAATGAAACTAAAAACAAAACATCTACTCACTTTAGCGGAACTAACTCCAAAGGAGTTTGCAGGATTAATCGATGATTCAATCAAACTAAAAAAAGAACTCAAAAAAGGCGGAAACAAACCGATTCTAAAAAACAAAACACTGACGATGATTTTCCAAAAGCCGTCAACTCGAACACGTGTCAGCTTTGAAATCGGAATGTATCAGTTGGGCGGACATGCAGTCAATCTGTCTTCTAATGACATGCAGTTATCTCGTGGTGAATCAGTTGAAGACACTGCAAAAACTCTTTCAAGATATTCAAACTGTATAATGGCACGAGTCTACGAACATAACTTGCTTGAAAAACTAGCAAAGCATGCAACCATTCCAGTGATCAATGGACTCTCTGACTCTTTTCATCCGTGTCAGATATTGGCAGACTTTATGACGATAAAGGAAAAAAAGAAAAAGCTCAAGGGGCTAAAAATTGCGTGGATTGGCGATGGCAATAATGTCTGCAACTCTATGATTTACGGGGCTGCATTGGCCGGATGCAAAATGTCCATTGCAACTCCAAAGGGGTTTGAGCCAGACAAGAATGCAATCAAAGAAGCCAAGAAAACAATTGGCATTGAATTAACTACTGATCCATTTGTTGCAGTCAAAAATGCAGATGTGGTAGTGGCTGACACTTTTTCCTCGATTCATAATCTTGACAAGAAAAGATTGCAAAAATTCCTGCCAAAGTATCAGGTAAATGACAAATTAATGAAGTCTGCAAAAAAAGATGCGATCTTTTTGCATTGTCTTCCCGCAAAGAGAGAACAAGAAGTTACATCCTCTGTCATTGACGGTCCACAATCTGTTGTTTGGGATGAGGCAGAAAACCGTTTACATACTCAGAAAGCTTTGCTAGCTGCTCTGATTCGCGCTTAACGTATATAAGAGCAGATTCAAACTCGGTTTCTATAGATGGCCTATTCAAAAATATTGAGAAGATTAAGGGAAGAAAAGACCAATTATCGAAAACGTGGAACCATGTTGATGGGTAAACGCGATTTTATCACTGTAAATATTACTAATGAAAATACTCAAGTCCAAATTCTTACACCTGGCATGACTGGAGACAAAGTTGTAGCCTCTGCTCATTCTAGATATCTACTAGAGAAAGGATGGAAGGGTTCCAGAAAAAGTGTACCTGCCGCATATCTTACAGGCTATCTTGCAGGAAAGAAAGCACTAGGCAAAGGTGCAAAGGATGCAATCTTGTACACTGGAACTAGAAGATACACTCAGAGAATGGCAGCTGCTCTGAAAGGAGTAATTGATGCCGGCGTTGAAGTTCCAGCAGATGCAGAAACATTTCCATCTGATGAAAGAATCAACGGAGAACATTTGAAAGTAAAAAACGAGATTTCTAAAATAAAATCATCAATTGATAGTGAGGTCAAATAGAGATATGAGTCAAGCAGCACAATCAAAAGGTCCACGTGGCAAAGCCGCACCAGTATATGGCAGAGGCCCACCGGGTGGAGCTAAAGGCGGAGACCGTCCAAGAAGACCAAGAAGAGAACCTGAAGAAGAAGTTTGGGTTCCAAAAACTATCTTGGGACAAAAAGTAGAATCTGGTGAAATTACATCTCTAGAAGAGATTATCGAATTAGGATTAAGAATTCAAGAATCTGGAATTATCAAGAAACTATTACCTGACTTGAAAAGTGAGGTCGTAGATGTTGGAATCATTCAAAAAATGACTTCCAATGGACAGTCAACTAGATTCAAAGCAATTGTTGCTGCAGGAAATGAAAATGGGTATTTGGGTATCGGTCAAGGAAAATCAAAACAAATGAGAATTGCAATTGAAAAAGCAACTAGTCAGGCTTTCCTCAATGTCAGTCCAATCAAAATGGGATGTGGCAGTTGGGAATGTAGATGTGATCAAAAACATTCTGTTCCATTCAAAGTCAAAGGAAAAGGTGGAAGTGTTACAATTGAAATTATTCCTGCACCTCGTGGATTAGGACTTGTAGCAGGTGGTAAAATTAAACGATTATTGGAACTAGCTGGTCTTAAAGACGCATGGACTACAGCAAAAGGTTCTACTCCTACAATGAATTCAACTTCAAAAGCAATATTGGATTGTCTAAGACAGACATTTAGTCAGGGTTGATAAAGAATGGCAAATGCATATCTCGTTGTTAGAATAAAAGGTCAAGCAGACTGTCCGTATTGGGCAACCCACACAATGATGCTATTACAATTGGATAAAAAATATCGTGCAACAATTCTTCCTGCAAAAGAAAATACCTTGGGTATGTTGAGAAAAGTACAACACTATGTTTCCTGGGTTGAGCTTGATGCATCTTTGGCAAAAGAATTGATTGACAAGAAAGCACGAAAATCTGGATATCAAAAAATTACACCTGAGGATCTTAAGGCACTTGGATTTGCAAGTACTGATGAGTTGGCAACAGCATTAGCTGATGGTAAAGCCACACTATCAAAATTAAAACCACTAAAGCCTTGGTTTGCTCTAGCACCTCCAGTACATGGATTCAAAAGAAGTACCAAGAGACTGTATGGACAAAAAGGTATTCTTGGACAAAACAAAGAACTTGACACAATTGTAAGGAGAATGATTTAACATGGCATCTAGATTAAGAAAAACAAGACGACTTAGAGGCGGACGACACATGGGATGGGGACAAGTAGGTCAACACCGTGCAAGTGGTCACAAAGGTGGTCTTGGAGTTACTGGTATGAAGAAACATCATAGAAGTTCTATGATGATGTATGAACCAGATCATTATGGCCATGATATACCTAAAACACCTCACCCAAATATTATAAAAAAATGGACTAGCCTTAGAGACCTAGATGACTTGTTCACAAAGTTCGGTAAAGAAGAAGGAGGCAAAAAAGTTGTAGACCTTGAAAGTGCAGGATATGACAAACTCCTTGGTGGCGGAAAAATCACAAATGCTTATTCCGTCAAAGTTCAACAATTTACAGCATCTGCCGAAGAAAAACTAAAAGCTGTTGGGGGAGAAGTGTTATCTAACAATGGCTGAGGGTACTATAACTAACACTATTCGAAAAGTCGTTTTCAAAGCAGAACCATACATACCACAAGTTCCAAAACCAAAAAAGAAAATCCCACTTCCAACTAGATTGCTCTGGTGTGGAATTGCACTTTTAATCTATATGATAATGGGACAGACTCCTTTGTTTGGGGCAACAGCACCACAATTTGATTTCCTAGCCTTTGCTAGAGTTATTTTTGCATCACAACAGGGTACCTTGGTTGAATTAGGGATTGGGCCTATTGTTACAGCTGGACTTTTGATGCAATTATTGAGAGGTTCAGACATTCTAAAATTTGATTTCAAAAAGCCTGAAGAGAGAGGAATCTTTCAAACTGCTACTAAACTAGTAACCTATGTCGTAATTGTAGCTGAATCAATCGTATATGCAGCAGCAGTTTACGGTCCCGGTATTACTGAGCCCTATGTGCTGTATGTGATAATTGGGCAGCTGATGGCCGCGTCTATAATCATCATGTTCTTAGACGAGTTGATTCAGAAAGGTTGGGGTCTTGGCAGTGGAATCAGTTTATTCATTATGGCCGGTGTTGCCCAGCAAATTCTTTGGAGCATGTTCAGTCCATTGCCTGCAGGCGATGGTGGTATGATTGGTATTATTCCATATATCGCACAATCTCTCACAGGAAGTGGAGATATCACAAATATTCTATTTCGTTCTAATCAACTGCCAAGCATCTTTGGTCTCTGTCTTACAGCTGGAATACTGCTAGTTCTTGTATTTACACAAGGCATCAAAATCGAAATTCCTATTGTCTCTACAAAATACAGAGGATTCTCAGCAGTATATCCAATCAAGTTGATGTATGTCTCAAACATCCCAGTCATCTTGGCTTCTGCACTTACTGCAAACGCTGTTTTCATATTCCAGATGCTGTGGGCAAACATGAATCCGCGTAACAATAATTTCTTCATGAACTTTATCGCGCAATTTGATCCTACCAGTCCGAATACTCCAGTTGGAGGTATCATATACTACATCACTCCTCCAAGAGGATTAGATGTTGCAGCATTGGATCCAATGCGTGCAGTAGGGTATGTACTGTTCATGATTGGAATTGTAATCGTATTTGGTAGATTATGGGTTGAGCTTGGTGGCTTGTCGCCAAAGAGTGCAGCACAAAACTTACTTGATGCAGATGTACAAATTCCTGGATTTAGAAGATCAAATGCACCAGTTGAAGCATTGCTAAACAAATACATCCCTTCAGTTACCATCATTGGTTCTGCAATTTTGGGTGGATTGGCCGGAGTTTCAGATGTCCTTGGCGTCTTTGGTTCTGGTATCGGAATTTTACTTATGGTAGATATTCTCATCAACTATTACACACAACTAGTTAGAGAACAAGTCGAAGTTGTAATGCCGCGTTTGGGTGCTCTGCTTGGCAGAAAATAAAAAAATCATAATGGTTGGAATCCCAGGTGTTGGGAAAACTACTCTTCTATCAAAGATTGTAGAGCATATCAAAGGTCATCAAAAAAGCATTCGTGTAATTAGCATTGGAACTTTGATGTTTGAGGTGGCAAAAGATAATGGTCTAAAAGACAGAGATGAGCTAAGAAAGTTATCTATCTCAAAACAACAAGAGCTACAAAAGATCGCAGCTGAAAAGATTGCATCTCATACTGAGGAAATAGTAATTATTGATACTCATGCATTTATCAATTCTCCAGAAGGATACTATCCGGGACTGCCAGAACATGTTCTCAAAATTATCAAACCATCAAACTTTATCTCAGTTTCAGCAAAACCTGAAGAAATCTACAGCAGACGAATGACTGATGAGACCCGTAATCGGGACAAAAATACTCTTGCAAATGTCAAAAAGGAATTGGACATTCAATCAGGCATGATTTCTGCATGTGCTGTTATCACAGGCTCGCCAGTCAAGCATATTCTTAATCGTGAGGGAAAGGTTGATGAAGCGGCAGATAAGATCATTCAATCATTAGGACTGTAAAAAATGGATTTCAACTTTATTCTACTCTTTATCGACTCTATCCACCTACAATTTGATATCTTTGGCGGTGGTGAAAGACAGGCTTTGGGTAGCGATGATCCTATTGTCAAGGGATTGATTCTTTCAATGTTTGCAGTAACTGGATTTGGTATATTGCTAAACCTGTTTAATTCTGGAGTAAGAAAGAAGATGGTAGACCAAGTAAAACTAAAGCGAATCATGAAAGAAACTCGTAGTTGGCAAAAAGAAAGAATGGCTGCAATGCGAGCAAAAGATCAAGCAAAGATTGCAGAACTAGGAAAAAAATCATCTTACATGAACAAAATGTCAATGGAGATGATGCAGATGAATATGCGACCGATGATGATTACTTTTGTTCCTTTAATTTTGATATTTTATCTTGTATTACCTGCATTATTCTCTTATACAGTTGCACTATCTCCAATACCGCTAAATGTGATTCCTGGCGATATGTTCCAATTGACATGTTCGGCTGAACATGCAGCGATAGAAGGTGATCCTTGTTATGGTCAAGAAAATGCATTGTATCTTTGGGCCTGGTACTTCCTTTCATCAATTGCATTTAGTGGGATTATCATGAGACTAACAAAAACCTCTATGGATCTCAGTTGACCAAATCTATTGTAATATCTGGTCCTCCCGCAGTAGGAAAAACGACTGTCGCTAAAGGATTAGCAGAAGAATTTCAATTGCAATATCTCAGCGGAGGTGATGTACTCAAGGAGATGGCAAATGAACACGGATTTGATTCAAGGGGTGATGATTGGTGGGACACTGAAGAAGGAATGAGATTTTTGAACCAACGTGAGCAGAATCCTGAGTTTGATAAAAAACTAGATAAAAAATTAATCGCTCTTTTTGATCAAGGTGGAATGGTAATCACTAGCTACACTTTGCCTTGGTTGATCAAAGACGGAATCAGAATTTGGTTGGAAGGCTCTCATGAAAGCAGCACTAAGAGAATGCAATCAAGGGACAGCATGAGTCCTGAAGACGCATATGAAATAACCAAAGAAAGATTTGATAAGAACAAGGCGCTGTACAAAAAACTTTATAATTTTAATTTTGGCGAAGATAAATCTGTGTTTGATTTGATAATTAACACTGATAACTTGACTGCACAACAAGTAATTGATGTTGCAAAAGAGACCGTGAGAAAATTGCTATGACTCTAAAACAACTAGAAAATCTAATTGAAATTGATCAGGACATCACTGATGATGCATACGGAACATACTATGACAAAAGAACTATTGAGCAGCTACTAAACTATGGAATTATTATCTTAGACAAGCCACCGGGTCCGACAAGTCATGAGACAGTGGCTTGGACAAAACGTCTTTTGAAACTTCCAAAAATTGGTCACAGTGGTACTCTGGATCCTCAGGTTTCTGGAGTCCTGCCTTTGGGTTTGGGTGAGGCAACTAAGGCATTAGGTGTTTTACTTTATGGTCCAAAAGAATATCATGCACTAGGACGAGTACACTCACTTCCCTCAAAAGAAAAACTAAAAGAAGTCATTGAAATGTTCCAAGGCGAAATTTTCCAAAAGCCTCCTCAACGCTCTGCAGTTCTTAGACAGACTAGAACAAGAACCATCTATGAGTTTGAGGTGATAGAACAAAAAGAAAGGCTGCTCTTGACAAGAATTCTGTGTGAAGCTGGAACTTACATTCGTAAACTTTACTATGATATTGGAGAGATACTCGGACCTGGCGCTACCATGGTTGAACTTAGACGTACCCGAGTCGACCAATTCAGTGAAAAGGATGGTCTAGTTACATTACACGAACTTGCAGATGCATTTGCATTGTGGGAGGAGAAAAAAGATGACAGCAAATTAATGAAAATGATAAAACCTGTTGAATATGCACTAAGCGAATTAAAGTCAGTAGTCATTCGCGATTCTGCAGTAGATGCAATGTGTCATGGTGCACAACTTGCAATACCTGGAATTTTGAAGATTTCACCAAATTTGAAGAAAGGAGACATTGTCGGTATTTACACTCAAAAAGGAGAGGCAGTTGCATTGGCTGAATCAACAATGTCTGAAGAAGAAATCAAAGATGCAACCAAAGGCTATGCGTTTGAAACAAAGCGAATCATCATGGCACCCAACACTTATCCTAAAAAATGGAGAACAAAACCAACTCCTCCAAAGGATTAAAAAATAAAGAATTTGTTTTAAAAGAATTGTTAGCAAAAAGCCTTGTACTCTTTATCGGAATTGGCGTGATTGCAGGACTTGGATTTGGAATTTATCTGATGGATCTCAAAAATACAAGTCAGCTAGTTTTTGTTGACGGTCCATCAGTTTCAGTTGTTACTGAAAAATCTGATTTTAAAAAAGGTGAAGATATTGAAATTAGAATTGTAAATTCCGGAACAGTTCCATTGATATTCTCTGATGCGTCATATGGACTTCGAATTACTGGCCTGTCTGGAATTCTGATGTACACTCCTGTATCTGCACAGGTAATTTCCAATTTAGATCCCGGTGATGAAGTTGACTTTACATGGAATCAAATAAAAAATGACGGTGACACTGCTTTGGAAGGTCTCTACAAAATCTCTGTGAAAGGAATGGATGATGCAGGAAAGAATGTTGAGAAATCCACAACGATAACTATTTGGAAATAGTTTCCCAGTAACATAATTTATAATCGCATTTTTCTGAATACATTTGTCGCAAGACTTGTGCCGGGGTCGCCTAGCCTGGTAGGGCGCGCGCCTGGAAATTGTTTAACCATAAAGCGCGTTCTCGCAAGGGAACGGGAGTTCAAATCTCCCTCCCGGCGCCATCCAATTAGTATAAATCTCCGCCACCCGTACTGTACTGTCATTGGCTACAACACAACAAACCGGAGTTAATTCTCCTACAAAATCATCAATTTATGACTATGATGCAAGAATTGCAAGAACTCTGATATTGATTCAAAACGAAACATCTCCAAAAAATCAAGAGATCATACAACGATATGATGATCTAATGTTGTGTGCATCAATGGCCAAAGCCACACGCCACAAGCATCTGCAAACTATCTTGAATCTTACACGATATATGAAAAAAGACTGGGATACTGTTTCTACAAATGATATTGGAAATTTAGTCGTTGAAATTGTTAGGCGCCATGCAAATGATAATGGACAGGAGACCTACACAAGTTACGATCACAAAAAAATTCTCAAAATATTCTTCAGATGGATAAAGCTTGGTTCTCGAGAGTTTAGAGAAGTAGGCGATCCACCAGAAACAAAATCTATTCGAATCAAAACTCCTTCTGACAAATTGAGCAGAGAAGATTTGATAACTGATGATGAAAAGGATAGAATCCTTCGAGCATGTGGAGAAAATCAAAGAGACCGTGCATTCATTGATGTGCATGCAGAAGCTGGGACTCGCCCCGGAGAAATTCTCAGTCTAAGCATAAAGCATGTAATCTTTGATGAGTACGGTGCAATTATCAAAGTAGATGGCAAAACTGGTCCTCGACCAATCCGATTAGTCAAATCAACTCCAAATCTTTCATCTTGGATTAATGTTCATCCGATGAGGGATAATCCTGATGCACCATTGTGGATTAACACTAGTCCTACGAAATTTGGTGAGCCTTTATCGTATCAAGCATCATACCAAATGATAAAACGTAGATGCCAAATCGCAAAATTACCAAAGAATGTTAATTTGAAATTGTTTAGACATTCTGAGGCTACAAGTTCTGCCAATTTTATGACTGAGGCACAGCTGAGAAAAAGACACGGTTGGTCAAACACATCAAAAATGCCTGCAAGATATGTACACATGATCAATGCAGATGTTGAAAATGCAATTTTAGATCACTATGGAATAAAGAAAAAAGAAGAACCTGAAACTAAAATGCCTAAGATTTGTAATATTTGTCACAATCCAAATGCATGGGATGCAGGATTATGTACTCAATGTGGCAAGCCCTTAGATGTTGCAACTGCTCAACGATTAGAACAAAACAAAGAATCTGAAAAGAAAGAGATGCTAGGAGAAATAAATGACTTGAAACAAAAATATGAAATCACAACTAGAAAACTGGATCTTGTATTAGATATGATTGAAAATGCACAGAAAAATAAATCACAAATATTTCTTGACAGGAGAAAATAATCTTGATGTCTTATAATACACGTTTTATAAAACATCAAAAAATGTCTTATAAGTCATATATTATAAGACATGATTTTTCATTTTCTGAAAAAATGGAACAGCTACCAGCTACTCTTAACAAATTTTTCATGCGGATGTCATCAATTCAAAGTAGCCTAGCTGGTAGCTGTATAGCTGTTTTGAGCTGTAGCTGGTAGCTGTTTTTCATTTTAATCATTTTTAATTTAAAATGAGGCTAATACAGGGTAAAATAAAAAAAATGATTACTGCTGAAATTTATCTGTGGGGGGCTAAAAAATGAAAAACAGCTCAAACCCTGCTATTGTAAAATAGTAACAGCTAAAACTGCCTGTCTAATGGTTCTGAACTGATGCTGTAAAGTCCTATGGATATGTGCAAATATTCGATGTAAAATAATGTCTGTTCTCTTAAAAGGCATTCTTGTTTGTAGGATCTACAATTTTTTCAAAGATAGAAAATGATGACCATGATTATCAGTGTATCAATTGTTATGATGTCCTTTATGAGTATGAAATTGATAAAAATTAGGCATGAATTCATCAATTTTTGTTTTTTCTATGATTGTGAAATTATGTTCAAATTTTGTTATGATTTTGTTAATAATAACAAAAAGTCTTAATTCCCTTGATATGATGTTCATAATGTGAATAATCCCCTTCTCAAGTATAGTGCAACCGAATCTATTTTGGGTTATCTCTATCAATTTGAAATTGCACTTTTAATGCTCTTAGAACGACCAAACTCTACTGTTTCTATTGAGTCTATAGATGATATTTCATTTGAAGAGAATGATAAAACTAAAGAAAGCATTCAGGTTAAACATCATATTAAAAATAAAGGAAATGTCACTGATGCCAGTTCTGATATTTGGAAAACATTGAATGTTTGGATGGACGGTCTCAAAGAATTAGGTTATGATGATGTGCAAAGAATTTTGTTTACTACTGAAACTGTTAGACCAAATACAATCGCGTACTGTTTAAACAGAGATAAAAATAAACGAGATGTATCTGTTGCTTTACAAAAATTAGATCATACTGCCAAAACTTCTAAAACCAAAGAAAATTTAAAAATATATAAGAAATTTTCTAAACTTCGTAGAGATGATAAAGAAAAATTTGTGAATTCTATTTTTATTTTAGATGATAATCCTGATATCAAATCATCCCGTAATTTATTGATAGAAAAATTACGTACTAATGCAAGACCTGGAACTCTTAATCCTTTTTTTACTAGAGTCTGGGAAACTTGGATCAATATAGTTACCTCTGTGTTAATTGATAATACAAAGAAATCTATTGGATATGATGAAATCGTATCTCATATCAATGATATCCGAGATCAATTTACACAAGAGAGTCTTCCTATTGATTTTGTAGATAATGAACCTTCAAAAGTTGAAATGTTATCCTTTACTGATAATGACTTTGTCAAACAATTAGAGTTAATCTCTGCCTCTAAACCTATCATTCAAATTGCTATTATTGAATATTGGAAAGCATATCAACAAAGAACTAGATGGGTTAATGATGAACTTCTATTTGATAATGAACTCATCAAGTATGAACAACGATTGATCAACGCTTGGAATAAACAATTTGAAAAAATGCGACAAAAATTAGGTCAAAATCCTAGCGAAAATGACAAAAAATCCTTAGGTTGGGAATTATTTGATTGGGCTGATAATAATAACTCTCTTTGTATTCGTGACAAATGTATTGAGCCATATGTAATACAAGGTAGTTTTCATATGTTAGCTGACGAATTAAGAATTGGTTGGCATTCTGATTTTCTTACAAAATTGAAAAGTGCTGTTAGAACTGCATCGGAGATATCAAAATGATTGATTGGGAATCTCGACCCATTGAAATTCAAACTTTGTTAAATCCAGCTTTTTGTGGTGAGGTTTTATTAGAATGTATTAAAACATACGAAAAGAGAAAAGGCCCATTTCCATTTTCATTGTCTTTTCTAGCGTTACCTATTTTATTACATCCAAATACCAGAAGTTCAATACCTTACAGTTCTAAATACATGCATCTTTGGATTCAAACTCATAGAGAACTACTTGTTGGATTTAAAGAACGAGCCAAAAATTTAGTTCCTATTGCTCTTGAATCCATAACCTTCTTGTTACATTCCAATGTCTTATTTTTAAATAAAGATGGAGATCTAATTTCAAATCCTGATTTAAAATTAACAAAAATACCTGAACGTAGTTCTGAAATTATGGATTGTATCAACAAAGCACATAATGTAGGAAAATTATTTGCTTCTGCAGGAAATCCTGCCAGTATATTTGCAATGTGGGGGGTTTGTCCTTAATGCAAATTGAAGAAATAATTATTTTTAATAAATCTGGAAAAAAACGTACACTCTCTCTTCAAAAGGGTAAAGTAAACATAATTACTGGAAAATCCCGTACGGGAAAATCCGCTATTATAGATATTATTGAATATTGTTTAGGTAGATCATCCTGTAAAATCAAAAAAGGAGTAATTAGAGAAACTGCAAGTTGGTATGGATTATTACTTGAACATAAAGGAGAAAAAATTTACGTTGCAAGACAAAATCCTCCTGGAACCCAGAAAAGCACAGATTTTGCCTTTATTCAAAAAGGAATTACAAAATCCCCTGATTCCCCTCCTAAAGAACCTAATACTACTCGAAAAGGGATTTCTGATGCTTTAACTGATGTTCTTGGAATGTCTGCAAATACTAATTTTCCACTAGAAGGTGAAACTCGAAATCCTCTCTCTGTAAATCTTAAACATGCTCTCTTCCTTTGTTTTCAAAAACAAACTGAAATTGCTTCTGATGAAGTAATGTTTCATCGTCAATCAGAAATACATAGAACTCAAGATATCAAAGATACATTACCTTATTTCTTGGGTGCAGTAAAAGAAAATGATTTAGCTCTTAGACAGGCTTTAGAAAAAGCTGAACGAGAATTACGATTATCTGAAATTTCTTTGAAAGAAGCTGAATTATTAAAAGGAAATGAATTAGTTCAAGCAGGTAATCTAATAGAAGAATCAAAAGATTCAGGATTAATTACTATTGATAAAATTGCTGAATCTCAGGATGAAAAAGTTAGACTACTCAAAAAAATTAGTAAATTAAAACCTGAAAATATTTCATTAAAATTTGATGATAATTTAGAAAAAATCCAGGAAGATATTATGGAAATTGAAAAACAAATTGGAATTAAACATAATGAAATAAAAGCATCGGAAAAATTTGCTAATGAATTAAAAGGTTATTCGGGAATTATGGATTTACAAAAAAATAAACTTGATTCAATTGGTTTGTTTGAACATTTAGAGCAAAATGAATCCAAATGTCCTTATTGTTCTAATCACTTAAAAAAAACAATTCCTAGTTTATCCTCTATGAGAAAAACATTAAAGTTAATTGAAAAAAACCTTGAAAATTCTACTAAAGATCAACCTAAATTAAGAGATAGAATTTTTAAATTAGAAAAAGAAAAGCAAGAATTAGAAATTAAATTAAATCAAAAACGTAGTGATGTTGAAACTCTTTTTAAAAGTAGACAACCTTTGTTAGATAAACGAGACAAACAATTAAGACAAGTCCAAGTTTTAGCTAGAGTTGAATTTTGGTTAGAGAATGTTCGTTTAACCGATGAAACATCTGTTTTAAGGAAAGATGTATTATCTAAAAAGAAAATTGCTGATACTTTACGTGATGAACTTAATGATGAAAAGAAAAAAAACAAACTAGCTTCTGCATTAAATCGTATTTCTCAAAATATGACAAAATGGGCAAAAGAATTAGGTTTGGAACATTCTGAATTCCCTGTTAGATTTTACATGCCTTTGGCAAATATTATGATTGATGATGATAAAGGTGCATTTTCTTTAGATGAAGTTGGTAGTGGTGAAAATCTTTTAGGGTATCATTTAGTCACTCATTTTGCACTACATGATTATCTTGTAAATAATAACCGTCCCACTCCTGGATTTTTAATTCTTGATCAACCTTCTCAGGTGTACTTTCCAAAAGATAAGACCCAAATCAAAGAAGACATGAAACAATATTTGGATGAAGATCGAGAACAAATTCTAAAGTTTTTTAATTTCATTTTCAAACGTGTAAAACAATTGTCTGGTAATTTTCAAGTAATTGTCACTGATCATGCCGAATTTGATGATCCTCAGTTCCAATCTGCACTAAGAGAAATATGGAGAGGAAAGAAAGCTTTGATTCCCTATGATTGGATTGAAAATTAGAGTGTCAAACTAAAATTGTAAATCTCGCTCAAGGAACTAATAATTTCCCAATAATGGTTCAAGCCTCTAAGGATTCATCCTGTCTAGTTCATTTTCTATATAGAATATGGAACTAACATAATCTATGCCTAGTATTTGTAAATAGAATTTTTAAAGCAATTCAACTAATGAAGACAAAAACATCGTTACTGATTTTATTGACTGCACTTGGGGCAATTATTACTCCATTATATGCAGACGCAGCAACAACTCCTGATGCACCTGATCCAAATCAAGAATTCACTTTGACAGGAGCAGGAGCAACATTTCCGTTTCCTCTGATTGATCTGTGGAGAGTTGAATACAACAATGTGTATGACAACGTAAACCTGAATTATCAATCAATTGGCAGTGGTGGTGGAATTAAACAGCACATTGAAAAAACTGTAAATTTTGCAGCATCTGATAAACCTATGAGTGAAGCAGAAAGAGATTTAGCTCCAGGAACACTACACATACCTGAATCAATTGGAGGTGTAGTTATAGTGTATAATCTTCCTGAAGTTCCAAACAAAGGACTAAAATTAACTGCTGATGCTATTGCTGGAATCTTTTTGGGAGAAATTACAAGATGGAATGATCCTGCAATAACTGCAGAAAATCCAGGCTTGAATCTACCTGACAAAGAAATTGTCACAGCACACAGATCAGATGGTTCTGGAACCACTTTCATATTCACTGATTATCTGACTGTAATTAGCCCTACATGGGATGAACAAATAGGTAAAGGAAAGTCTGTTCCATGGCCTTTGGGTCTAGCTGCCGCAGGCAATGAAGGCGTTGCAGCAATTGTAAAGTCTACTGAATATTCTATTGGATATGTTGAACTTGCTTATGCATTTCAAACCTCAATGAGTTATGCATCAATTCAAAATGCTGAAAAATCTGCATTCATCGAACCCTCTTTAGATAGTATTTCTGCTGCCTCTAGTGGTGTTGCTGACACTTTACCTGCAGCTGAAGACAGTTGGGTTGGAGTATCTCTTGTAAATGCACCAGGTTCTGATTCATACCCTATTGCTAGTTTTACATACTTGCTAGTGTATGATGATCTAAAATCTGTAACTAATAACAAAGAACAAGCAAAAGCTGTCATCCACTTGATTTATTGGATGATTACTGATGGTCAAGAGTTCTCATCAAGTTTACTATATGTTCCACTTGCAGACAAAGTAACAGAACTAGGTAAACAAGGATTATCAAAAGTAACCTATGATGGAGAAACTCTTTGGAATTATGAAGTAGATGCAAGTACAGATTTGGGAATTCCACAATGGATTAGAGATAATGCAAAGTGGTGGTCTGAGGGCTTGATAACTGATCAAGACTATATCAATGGATTACAATACCTCATTCAACAAGGTATTCTCAAAGTCTAATTTTTTCTAATTTTTTTATTTTTTTTTAAGACTCTTCAATAACACTTTGCACTGTTTCATCTATTACAATTTCAGATATGTCTCTAGAATATTCGGCAGTTCTTCTAATGTCTTCTAAAATTAATTTTATTATGGCAATATTGTCATCTGGTTTGAGGGAATCCATCAATTTTTTCTCCTTTTCTATCACTTTGGTTACACTCGATGCAACTTTTTCAGCCATATCATAATCTCTTTTAGAAAGTGCTGTGATTGAATTTTCAAAAACAATTAGTGATTCCTTACTGATTTCTCCTATTTCATTTAGAATTTTTTTATTTATTTGGGAATCAAGATATTTTACTTTTTTTGCAATTAGTCCTGCATGGTCTGCGATTCTTTCAACACATTTTACAACTGTTCTATATCCAAGGCACTCTGAGGGTTTTTCGAGCCCAGAATCTAGCAAAACTTGTACATTTTCTAATGACAAATTGAGATTTCTCAGTAAATAGAGGCTGAATCTGTCTACCTCGTCATCCATTTTGATGACTTCTTCAGCATGTTCTGAATCTCTTTCGTTTAATGCCTCAATAGCTTCTTGATGCATGTTTGTAGCAGTAATGTACATTCTCTTTAATGCAACATCAAATGATAATTGTGCAAGTTGTGTTAAAACTTGTAATGTTATTTTTTTTGAACTTGATTCAATTATTTCAGTACCCATCAATGTGGTTCTAACCAAATCTCTAATTGCCCCTCTATGTGTACTAGCAATTTCTATTCCTTTAGTTTTAATTTCAATAGTTTTGTAACCTGAAAGATACATTGCAATAATCTTTCTTCTTATAGATTCTTTTGAATCGCTTTTTCCAATTAGTGCAATAGCATTGGTTTTTTTGCTTTGGTCTTCTTGAAATATTGTAATTGAATCATTTCGATTTTTTACTAGAATGATATTGGAATTTTTCTTTAGTTGCAATTCATCAATCCATGTTTTTGGTATTGATACAGTGTATGTCGAACCTCCAGTCAATTGTAATCGTCTTAATTGTTTAATTTCTGACATACTTTGCAACTATGTTTGTAATTGTATTTTTGTAGTTAAACCGCTTCTGAACATAATCTATATAGATCTAAATCTATATCGTATTCTACATAATTTATGATCATTTTTTAGATAACTCGTAATTTTTGTTGTAGTTATGTGGAGAAAAAACTAGTTGTGCCACATAAACAAAAAATTAACTCTGATCAGATTTTCAAGTTAGGTGCTACTATTGCAGGAACCTTTGTTTTGGCAGTTATTGTTTTGATGGTATTTCAGTTAATTTTTGAATCATATCCGATTTGGGAAAAAGAAGGACTTTCATTTGTAATTGGAACTGATTGGAATGCAGTTGAGGGGAGAGAATCCTTTGGAGCATTACCCTACATTCTAGGCACGCTTACGACTGCTGCTTTGGCTATGGTCATAGGCGTTCCTCTTAGCATTGGCATTGCAATGTTTGTCTCTGATGCCCCTCCAAGAATTGGTGCACCTTTAGGATTTCTGGTAGAACTTTTAGCGGCTGTTCCAAGTATTATTTATGGTCTATGGGGCCTGTATGTTTTCAGAGAATATTTTAAGGATTTTATTGAAACGCCGCTTCATTCAGCATTTGGCGATAGCATTTGGCTTTTTTCTGGAACTCCATTTGGATTAGATATTTTCACTGCAAGTATCATTCTTGCAATAATGATTATCCCTACTGTTTCATCAGTTGCACGAGAAGTAATGAAGGCAGTACCTCAACAACAAAAAGAAGCTGCATACATGTTGGGTGCAACAAAATGGGAGATGTTCAAACTAGCTATTTTTCCTTATTCTAAAACAGGACTGATTGGAGCATCCATTCTGGGTCTTGGAAGAGCAGTAGGTGAAACCATGGCAGTAACTATGCTAATTGGTAATGCAACTGGAGCTAGTGCAATACCTTCTTCTTTGTTTAAGCCAAGTCAAACAATGTCTAGTATTATTGCCAATGAATTTGTTGAAGCATCTCCTGCAGGATTGCATCTTCCCGCATTGATTGGAGTTGGTTTGATTCTTTTGGGAATTGCAGTTTGCATTAATGTTGTTGCACATCTTCTTGTTACAAGAATGCTCAAAGTAAAAGAGGGGGCAATAAACAATTGATGAATGTAAACAAACGACAAGAGTACAGAACACTATTCAAACAAAATGTTGAAAGAAGATTATTTGTTGATAAAATAGTTCGTCTAATTGTAATTTCTTGTGTGATAATTGCAATTATTCCTCTTGGCAGTATCTTAATTGAAGTATTCAAAAATGGAATGGCTGCCATTAGTATAGAGTTTCTGACTGAAGTTCCTGGCTCAATTGGTTCTGGTGAGGGAGGAATTGGCCCTGCAATTCAGGGAACTCTGATAGTAATTGGCATGGCAAGTATGATTGGTGTTCCTATTGGTGTTTTGTCAGGCATATTTTTGTCTGAATTTGGAGATAATCGACTTGCAAAGTCTGTACGATTTTTCAATGATGTCTTTATGGAATTTCCATCTATTCTGCTTGGAATTTTTGCATTTTTGGTTATTGTTTTAGTTTTAGGCCACTTTTCTGTATGGGCAGGTGCTTTTGCATTAGCACTGATTATGTTTCCAATTGTAGCTCGAACTACTGAGGAATCACTCAAAATGGTTCCAGTAACTTACAGAGAAGCAGGGATGGCACTTGGTCTTAGGCATTGGGTTGTAACAATGCGAATAGTAATTGCAGCAGCTAAAAACGGAATGGTCACAGGGGTATTGTTAGCTGTTGCAAGAATTGGTGGGGAAACTGCACCGTTAATCATGACCATTCTTGGAAGTAGTTTGTTTTTCAGTAATTTTGATACTCCGATGGATGCATTGCCTTTGAGAATTTGGCGTTTGTCATTGCTACCTTATGATAGTGCACAAATGCAAGGATGGGGAGCAGCTCTTGTTTTGATTTTGATTATTCTTGCAATCAATATTGGAGTGAGAACTTTGATTTTAAATAAGGATGATACATATCGTTTCGGAAGAATGATCAAAGAAAAAATAGGTGGGAGAAAATGACTGCAATGACTACAAAACCTAATACAATTGAAACACAAATTTCATCTCAAAATATTCCTACTGTAGAAGACAAATTCAAAATGATTGCAGAAAATGTAACAATTTCTTATGGTGATAAACCTGCAGTCAAAGATGTTACCATGAAGTTTAAAGAAAAATCTGTAACTGCTCTAATTGGACCATCTGGATGTGGAAAGACTACATTTCTTCGATGTCTGAACAGAATGCATGATATGACAAAGAATGCTAAAGTTGAAGGTAAAGTAATGATTGATGGAATTGATCTTTATTCAAAAGAGATTGATCCAATTTATCATAGAAGAAAAGTTGGAATGGTATTTCAAAAACCAAATCCTTTTCCAACAATGTCCATTTTTGATAATGTCACAGCAGGATTGAGGCTAAATGGAGTTAGAGACAAGAAAGTTCTCAATGAAATAGTGGAGGATACTCTCAAAATGGCTTATCTTTGGGATGAGGTAAAAGATGACCTCAAAAAGCCTGCAGTAGAACTATCTGGTGGACAACAACAACGATTATGCATTGCAAGAGCACTTGCTATCCAGCCTGAAGTTCTCTTAATGGATGAGCCTGCATCTGCACTAGATCCTATAGCAACCCAAAAAATTGAAGAAACGATTACTGAATTAAAAAAAGAATTTACAATAATAATAGTTACACATAACATGCAGCAAGCAGTTCGTGTATCTGATTATACTGGTTTTATGTATCTTGGAAATTTGGTTGAATTTAGAGAGACAAAGAAACTATTCACTGATCCAAAAAATGATCTGACTGCAAAATATGTTCAGGGGCAATTTGGATAATGACTAGACTAATTGATCCTTCACTTGAAAAACTGTCTCAAATAATGTCCGAGATGGGTGATATGGCAATTGCATGTGTATCATTGGCAGTTGATTCGTATCTTGAAGGAAAAAACACTAACGATGAAGTTCATGAGTTATCTGATTCAATTCGTAACAAGTATTTCGAAGTTGAAGACTTGATTTTTGATATGTTGTTAAAGTATCAACCTGTTGCAGATGATTTTAGAATGATTCGTTCTTCGACAGAAATATCTTATGCGTTTTCAAGATTTGGAAGATATGCTTATGATATAACACAGGTAAGGGAATTGTTTGGTGATATTTCTGAATGCACAAATGCATCGCTACTTGAAATTACAAAAAAAGTCAAACATATGATAAAAGAAGCTGTTCTGTCTTTTGCAGAACTAGATGTGAGAAAGGCTGTAAAAATTCAAGAAGATGAAGAATTCATTGATAAAATCTACAAAGAAAGATTACCTAAACTAATTGAATCAAATAATACAAAGTGTGCTCTAGCCGAGGCCTTGCTTTTACGTTATCTTGAAAGAATTGGGGATCATGCAGTCTTCATGAGTGATGCGATCAACTACATTGTTACAGGCAAACACAAACCAAGCGAAAAGAGAATTGCATCTCACACTAAATCCTCTTAGTTATTCACATCTGCGTCCATTTTTAACCCCAAAATGGTAGGTGAATCCCCGTGGAGTCATACCTAACTCCTATTGGAGTGTCAATGTGATCTGACAAATCGCCCTCCCGGCGCCATTTTTAGAGTATTAACACAATTCAGTGAATTCATCTCAAGTTTTTACTATCAAGATATTCAAGCCACATTGATGTATTGGGGAATGGATGAAAACTGTGGATTTGACTTTTTCTAAAAATATAATCAAAATTGAAATTCACATCTTGACTTAATTACGATAAAGGGGCATAATCATATGATGTTAAATCAAAACTGTATTGATGCATGTAATTCTTGCATTGATGACTGTGAGAGATGTATTTCCTCCTGCCTTGAAGATAATGATGTAAAGAGTAGAATTTCATGCATAAAATCGTGTAATGACTGTATTGACATTTGCAGAGTTTGCTCACAATACATGTCTAGAAATAGTAAATTTGCTAGAGATCTTTGTGCCATTTGCGAAAAAATTTGTATTGCATGTGCCATTGAATGTGAAAAACACACTGATGATAAAGATTGTATGAAATGTGCAGATTCCTGTAGAAAATGTGCAGAAGAATGCAAAAAGTAGAACTTGATCATCTTTCTTTCTTTTAAAAATCACTTTTGAAAATCAAGTTCATTATATATTATCAAAAATTATTATCATTTGATATGGTCAGTCAAGGCATTCTGATTGGAGTTGCAGTTGGAGTGTTTTTTGCAGGTCTAGGAATAGGCTATTCTGTTTTACAATCTTCCCCACCTTCATCACCAATGATGATGAATTCCCAACAAATGCAACAAATGATGGATGATCCGCAAGCAATGAATCAATGGCATCAACAAATGATGCAAAACCCAGATGCAATGAATCAGTGGATGGGAAACATGATGAATGATCCTCAAGCAATGCAGCAAATGCATGGTATGATGATGTCAAATCCACAACACATGAACCAGATGATGGGACCTATGATGAACACTATGATGAATGATCCCCAAATGCAACAACAGATGATGAATCACATGATGAATCATCAAGGAATGATGGACTATATGATGACAAATCAAGACATGATGAACATGATGATGGGAAATAACATGATGATGGATAGAAATATGATGATGGGAGGTCATATGATGGGTTCTGGAATGATGGGACAAGGAATGATGAGTTCTCAATCTTCACAAACAATTCCTACAGATACAGAACCTCAAACTAGAACATTCCAAATTAGTATGGAAGAAGTAGAATTCTATGCTGAAGTTGAAAATGAAGGGGGAGAAGAGGTAATCGCCTTTGTTGAACTACACAGATGGGAGCCAAACACCATAATTGTAAATCAAGGAGATACTGTAGTTCTTGAGATTACTAATCCAAGAAAACACGCACATACATTATCAATTCCTGCTTTTAATGTAAATTCAGAAATGCTTGAACCAAGAGAAGGAGCAGATACGGTAACCTTTGTTGCTGATACTCCAGGTGTTTTCACATTCTATTGTGGTCTACCATACAATCCTGACAAACTATACTGTGATCCTGATCACAACATGATGACAGGAACTCTAATTGTTTTAGAATAATTTTCATAGAACTGGTCTATTTTTGAATCCAAAATGGTAGATGAATCCACATGGACCCATTATTGTTCCTAAAGATTTGGACCAAAAGTGGATAATGTGTTTTATATCAAAAATATCTGATAATGTCAATGAACAAATCATTGATAGCAATTATTGCAATTGCAATAGTTGGTGTTGCATCTGCATTTGCAATCTCTCCTTACTTTACCGAATCTACTATAGATGAAGAATTACCTGCAGGATCTATTGTTCAACCAATGATGGAAGATGTCATGGAAGATAAAATGATGGAAGATGTCATGGAAGACAAAATGATGGAAACAATCCACATGTCTTATTCTGGAACCTTTATCGGAGTCGGAGATGGAATCCATGATGCGCAAGGCAATGTGTACACAATTCCACTTGAGGATGGAAGTAATGTATTAAGACTAGAGAATTTTGAATCTACTAACGGTCCTGATCTGTTTGTATATCTAGCAACAGATGATGGGGCATCAGAATTCATCAATCTAGGTGAGCTAAAAGCAAACAAAGGTAATCAAAATTATGAAATCCCAGATGATGCTGATTTGACTAAATACAATAAAGTTCTGATCTGGTGTAAAGCGTTTGGTGTTTTATTTGGTAGTGCACAATTATCAACTTAGTAATCCTCAAAAACAATTTTTTTAATATCTGATATCTATCGTGAGCAATCATTGCTTACAACGGTTGTTCCAGTTTTTTCTTTTTTAAAAGATGATCTGCATCCATTTCTAACCCTAAAATGATAGATGACTCCCCGTGAGTCATACCTACTCCTTGGAGTGTCAATGTGATGAATCCTCCCACAATTAGCGTTTAGGTTGATTTTGTAACAAATTTCTTATTCTGAATATTCATTCTACAACATTAGAATAAGTTGAATTGTTGAGGGTGTTGCTTTATCACACATAACTATTGCTACAAAATCCATCTTCTTGGTTATTACCTGTCTTGAAAAATTGCTTTTAATGAACAAAAACTACTTGTCACTGTTTGTAATCATGGGTGTGTTGATAACTGGAACAATTCCAGTACAACAGACTGCTTTTGCAGATAGTGATGAACTTAAAGTAGAAATAAAGATCAAAAACGGAATATCTGAAATCGAAGTTGAATTTGAAGACGATGAATATGAGTTTCAATTAGCAACATCTGATATTGATGAAATTCTTGAGGTGACCAGTCTTCGAACTGGAATACCTGTAGATTTACTTGAAGAAGCAATGAAACTTGAAGTAAAAGATGATCATGATGATCAAGACGATGATCATGATGATAGAGAAGATCGTGAAACAGATGATTTTGAAACTGATACTCTGGAGAAAAAACTCAGAGCTTCTACTCTTGATGATTCATCTGAGGTAAAAATTGAGCTTGAATTTGTCACAGATACAACTGATTCAGAACTTCTAATTGATGAAATTTTAGAAAATTTCCTAGTATCTCAAGAAGAAGCTGAGGATTTTTTAAAAATTCAAGCAGAAGATGACGATGAATTAGAAGAGAAATTCAAAGTAGAAATTGAAACTGATGATGGAATGTCTAAAGTTGAAGTTGAACTTCGTTATGTCTTAGATTCGACTGATAGAGATGAAATCATTGCATCAATTGTCGAACAAAGTCAGTTGGATAGAGACCTTCTAGTTGATGCCATTGAAACTGAAGATGTATCTGATGATTCCTTTGATGGAATTATAGATGATTCAGACAGTCTCTTTGATGATTCTGATTCAGATGGAATCACTGATGATTCTGAATTGGCAGAACTAAGAGAAGAAAATCAATTACTCCGTGAAGAAATCAAAGATCTTAAAGAGCAATTAGCAAATCTTAACCATGTGTTAATGGAACAAATCCGTGTTATCATGGATACTTTGTCTGCTCTAAAATCTTAATTTTTCTTTTTTTATTGTAATTTATACATATTCTCATCAAATGGTATTTGAAATGCTATCTGCTTATTTTGCAACATCGAGTAAAAGATACTTGTAAATTTTTTATTCTATTTCATACCAGCTGTTTATCTGTGCGACACAAATGGGATTCTCATATACATCATCAGATGGGTGGGCTTGGTTTACAGTTTGGCCTGCTAAGAGTACAATATCGATTTCTTTTTCATACAATGTTGATTGGTTATCTGTAAAAGAGACACTCATCATAATCCCATAATCTTTCTCATGCGTGTTTGTTACCTGAAAATGATATTCGTGAAATCCAGCAGGTGTTACAATGCAATTGATGGGGGTAATTTTGAAACCTTGTAGTGTCTCATCAGAGTCATTCCCTAAGATCATCATTGCAGATGGTATTGTTGAATTAGAATCATCTCCAAAAAAAACATTGTATGGAACAAAAAACAATGCAAACAGTGGCAAAAATATGCCGATTCCTATTGCTACCATTGCTTTAATGGATATCATGTTTTTAGTGTAGAACCGACACTGGTCGTTTGAAAACCTGCTTGTAATTTCTTCTTTTTCCGTCTTTGAAGACTGTTTTTGGATAGTGTTTCATTGAAAATGTGGCCATTTGATCAATTATTCCCTGAAGATCCTCTCCCTTTTTTGTTAATGTGTATTCTATTCTGATGGGTATCTCATCATAAACGGTTCTTTGAATAATTCCTGTTTCTTCAAGCTCCTTTAGTCTCAAGGCAAGTGTTTTTGGGTTGATGTTCTCAATTGTTCCTAAAAATTCATTGAATCGTGTTTGATTTCGCATTGCCATGTTTCTGACTATGTGAAAAGTAAATTTTTTTCCAATTATTTTGAATGTGTTATCTACTGGACAATTTTTTATCATGTGTTCTAGCGTTGCACTCATAAAAAAATAAAGTTCAATAATATATTAAAACTTACCTTTGTATAGTTACTAATAAAGAGTAACTTACCAATTGGTAACTGGATATAGGTTGTTTCCCTTTCTGCTATAAATAGAGTATTACTAGTAACTTACTTTAGGTAAGTTAGATGAGAACAACTCAAAAAAACAAAACAGAAAAATATGCCAAAATATACAAAATTTCTGTTCCAAACAGATACTCCCAATCTCTTGCAAATGTTGTTCTCACTCTAACTACATTTGAGAGAAAAGGAGGTGAAACATAGTATGGCATTGTACGGAATATACGGTCGACACGAAATTGACGCTTGTCCTATTAACAATTCTAAGAACAGAAAGATGATGGTAGAAATAGGAAAAAGAGACATGAAAGAAGTTTGCTCCAAACATAAGATCAACAAGATCATAGGCAGATTCCATTCTGCATTAGAGCACACATTTTTGTGGATAATTGATGCAGAAGACCCTCACCTAATTCAGAAATTAGCAATGGAAGGGGGAGTCGCAAGCTTCAATGAAGTCAAAATCGTACCACTAATCGAATTTGAAAACGTGGTAGAGATGTTAGAAAACATGGATAAAAATCAGTAGGGGAATACTCCCTTCTCTTTTATTTTTTTATTTTTAAAATAAATTATTACACTATGTAATTATTCATCTCCCTAGAAATACCAAAGACTTATGGACTTCATGCCCCTCACTTGTAAATATGATTTTGAACACTAATCTTGTCAACAAACTAGTGTTTTTGTTTATAATTACAACTTTGGTTCCAATTTTGATTTCAGGATACATTACATTTGAGACTTCAAAAACAACGCTAGAAAAAGAAACACTTGATAAACTTGAAACAATTTCTGAGCTAAAAACTCAGAGGATTGTTGAAAATTTCCAAGTGATCAAAGACGATATGATTGCAGTAGCATCATATCCTGACATAAAAAAACACTTTCCTATACTCAAATCTTATTTTGGTGATTGGAATCACCCTGAATATCTTAAATCCAAAAAAATCCTTAATGAACAATTGATAAAATTCGAATCTGCCAAAAGCATGGTTATCGATATCATGTTAATTAACGAAGATGGAAAAATTGTTTATAACACCAATCCTGATCATGGTGCAAAAGAACTGGGGTTGTTTTTGCCTGATCCTGATCAAAAAGCTTTTTCAGAAGGACAAAAAGGAACTTACATTACTCAAATTTTTAAAAATTATTTAGAAAATTTTGAACCCTACATGTTGTTATCAACTCCCGTCTATGATGATGATGGAAATTATTTGGGTCTGATGACGTTTGAGCTTAACATGGAATTGGTATTTTCAATTGTAGGTGATTCTTCTGGATTGGGAGAGTCAGGTGAAAACATTATTGCAACAAAAACTGATACTGGCGTCTTGTTTTTGAGTCCCTTGAAGACTGATCCAGATGCTGCCTTAAACAAAGAGATTGAATTTGGAACTCCTTTTGGAATTGCAATGCAGCATGCAGTAAGAGGGGAGAATTTTATGGGTTCGTCTCTTAATTATGACGGAGTAGATGTAGTCACTGTAGGAACATACATTCCAATGCTTGATTGGGGCATGGTCTCCCAAATTGATTCTTCTGAGGCTTTTGCATCTGTCGTCTTTTTAGAGCAACTCAATACATCTCTTGCAATATTGTTCACTGTTCTAGTTGGAATTGTGGGTTTTGTTGCATCAAAAAACATTGCAAATCCAATAATCAAACTAAACAATTCTGCAAAATCTGCAACTTCTGGTGATTTCTCACAAAAAGTGTCTCATCATGGTTCAGACGAACTTGGATCCTTTGTAAATTCTTTTAATGAAATGCTGGAGAAACTCAAAAATCATGAAATTCAACAAAATCAATACAACACTAAACTAGAGGAACTTATTTTTCAATTAAAACAACAGGACAAAGCAAAAAGTGAATTTGCATCAATGATTTCTCATGAGCTGAAGACTCCACTTACCCCTATTCTTAGTTGGTGTCAAATGCTCCAAGAAGGAATTGGAGGGAAATTAACTGAAAAACAACAACATGGAATACAGCAAATCAAAACAAACTCCGAAAAACTCCAAAAACTGATTCAAGACATTTTGGATTTGCACAAATTAGAACTAAATCAGTTCTCATTCAATACATCAAAATTCAACGTCAAGGAAATACTAGTCCAAATAGCTGAAGATTTCAGAACTGATAAAAAAGAACATTGTCCGATAAGTGTGGACTCTGAAGAAATTGTAATGATTTCCGATAATCATCGTATTTCACAAATTGTTTCCAATTTTGTTACCAATGCACTTGATTTTCTGCCTGCAAATGATCCTAAAATTACATTATCTGCAAAGGCAGAAGGTGATTTTGTAAGGATTTCTGTAAAAGACAATGGCATTGGAATATCTGAAGAAAACCAAAAAAATCTGTTTAAAAAATTCTACCAGGTTGATACCTCGATAACACGAAAGCACGGTGGTTCTGGACTTGGTCTTTCAATATGTAAGGGAATAACTGAAGGTCTAGGGGGCACCATTGGTGTATCTAGTAAGGTGGGTGAAGGTTCTGAATTTTATATCAAAATTCCAAAACAATTGGTTTTGAATTCAAATGAATTTTCTCGTTCTCAGACCGACAAGTAGCCTTCATAGTCTTTCTAGATGATTGGTAAAAATTATGATGAATTTTTCTCAAAGTAAGGGTTATTCGATACTCTAATTGTTAATATGTAATGTCAAATGCCCAATTAATTCAGGAATTCTATGAGTCATTTAAAAATAAAGACAAAAAATATCTTAATTTCTGCCATGATGATATGGAATGGATTACTGTGGATAAAATGCCTAACGGGGGCACATTTCATGGAGTAAAAGAAATTTTTGAAGAGTACTTTCCAAAAATGCTTTCAAATTTTAGAGAATTCCATGCAATTCCAGAACAATTCATTGATCTCAAAGATCATGTCATGGTAGTCGGAAAATACCAAGGAATTTCAAAATCTGATAAGAATTTTGATGTGCCATTCTCACATGTGTATCTAGTTCAAGATGGTAAGATAATTCAATTTAGGCAATTTACAGATGCACAGAAAATTCAAGAATCTCTTTAGTTATGTCACTCAAGAATAAATTTTATTTCTGACTATGTACTCCTTGATCATTTCTTCTTTATTTTTAAATATCATAAATTATGATTTTTGTTGTGACTAGATTTCAAAACAAAAAATCTGTCGGATTGACTGCCATAATGGCTCTGATTGTCCTAATGGCAATGGGAGTAGATGACGTATTTGGCGATCATCAGGCAGATAACCTAGTTCACGAGTTTGGAGAACTTCTAGACGGTGTAGAAGCAGAGATTCTAAAAATCCCTACTGTTCAAGAATCTTCTGTAGATACAACTGACACAATGCAAACTGGAGAGATTTTTTTACAGACTGCATATCTAGATGCCTTTGACGAAGTAATTCGCACGCAAATTCTCTAAGTACTCGATGGTTTTCCCTAGTGGAAACTAGATTAGAGTACTTGGTTTTACATTAATTTTATTTTCTACCCGTACTCTTACCCCATTTTTTTTATTTTAGATGATATACAATCCTGTCTTTTTCTAAATTTTGTTACGCAGAAAATGATTTTAACAATGACACGGTAATGGACTCTCTTATTGTGTGCATGTTAAACGGCTTGTGAAGAATATAATCCACATTGAGTGTGTTGCGAAGATATGGTTCATTATTTCCCGAATCTCCTGTTAGTACAATTATTTTGGCATTAGGGTATAACTTTCGAATATTCTTAATTGCATAAATTCCATCATAATTTGGCATTGACAAATCCACAAAAAGCACGTCTGGTTTGAATTCTTTGTAAAGTTTTATTGCCTCTGATCCATCGTATCCCTTGCCGAGAATTTCAACTTTTGATAATTCCAATAACTCACAAAACAAATCTACAATGTCAGGATCATCGTCTACCACAACACAACTAACCATTCTAAGAGATTCTTATTTAGAATTATTTAATTTCGAGTCTTTCTATTTTGTTACACTTTATACTGTTCTGATTTTTTACCATTAATCGTTCAAGTTCAACTAAGGTTTATCTTATATTCTTCTAGCAAAACGTTTTGTATTTGCTTTGGGTCAAATGGCTTGTAAATTAAGGCAGTTACGCAAAGTTCTTCAAGTCTCTGTTGAGTCTCTTGCGTGAAATCTGCTGTAACCATTATGATTTTTGCATCAGGATCAAATTCCCGTGTTTTTTCTACTGCATAAAATCCGTCATATTTTGGCATGTTTACATCCACAAACATAACATCTGGTTTGTGTTTTTTGTACAGTTCAATTGCATCTGAACCGTCATGACCTATCCCGACCACTTGTAATCCAATTAAACTCAAAATATCGTTAAAAACACCTGTGATGTTCTTGTCATCGTCTATGATGATACAAGAAATCATTAATTTCTCCAAATGTAGTTGATATTTAAAATATTATGATAATCTTAAAATAATTTTGTAGGCCTATTGAGCGCCATTCTTTATGTAATTTTTTAATATTACTAGTTAATGATGGAATTGTGATTGATTGAATCTAAAACTGATTGTGGGTGTAATTATAATCATATCTGTGATTGTGATTTATGGCATGTTTGTATATGAGATGAAGAAACTTCCAATAGACTACAAGATAATATCAGAACACGAAGGACAAGACAGAATACTTGATGACATGGATGGAAAACTATCTGCACCGTTTTGGATTCGAGAGACATTGACACAAGAGGCAATTAACATGGAGGGCGATGTATTGGAGATAAGGTCCACAGTTACTGGAGTTGATTCTGCAACAAATGATGTCATCTTTGATAATGAGAGTTTTTTTTATGTTGATAGGGCAACAAGAAAGCATCAGGGAACAGATGACTTTTTTGCTTTTCCTCCAAACGTTCAGAAACAGGATTATTCTTTTTTCCATCCTATGATATTTACAAAAACCGTCTTTGAATTTATGGGTACAAAAAATATTGATGGGTTAGAAGTGTACAACTTTGAATGCATTTATGAAAGAACGGATGTGTCTAGTGCATTTCCTCAATTCGAATCTCAAACAATTCTCTCTGATGGTGAATGTACCGTGTCTGTAGAGCCTGTAACTGGAATGATGGTGTCTTTCTCAAAAGAATGGGATGATTATGTCTCAAATGATGGGATGCGAGGAAAACAAGTGGAGGTTGGAGGAAAATACACTACCGATTATTCTGAGGCAATTCTTGTAGAGAACGCAAAATTTGCAAAGTCTCTATATTATTTGCTTGACTTTGTGTTTCCTGCACTAATTACAGTAATTGGAATCGCAATAATTATAGTAATTACACTTTTTGCAAAGACCAAACGTCAGGCAGCCACTATTGTCAATACACAAAATGAATTGCTCAAAAAAGAGAGGCTATCTGCAATAGGTGAAATCACTGCAAAATTATCCCATGACCTAAGAAACTCGATTTCTGCAATTAAGCTGTCCTCTGAATCAATACAGATGAGATTAGAAAAAAAGATGGATCCAAAGTTGGAAGAAAACATTCCGCGAATTAATGATTCTGTGGCTAGAATGATTCACCAAATAAGCCAAGTGCTTGGATTTGTAAAAACAATGCCGCTAAATATTCGACTCGTGTCTCTTTCTGCAATATTGGAAGATACTCTCAAATATACTGAGATTCCAGATGATGTAACAGTAAGCGTTCCAAAAGAAGATTTTTCTTTGATGGCAGATAGGATTCAACTTTCAATCGCGTTTGGAAACATTCTATCTAATGCAGTAGATGCAATTAATGGTAAAGGAGAGATCATTATACGTGTAAGTTCAGATGATCATAATTTGTCACTTGAGTTTGAAAACTCTGGTGCTGAAATCCCACAAGATGATTTGGAGAAAATATTTGAACCTCTGTATACAACGAAGATTGAAGGAACGGGATTGGGACTGTCAAGTGTTAAAGATATCATTAACAACCATAACGGAACAATATCAGTGACATCTCCTCCAACTATTTTTAAAATTATACTTCCTCTCGAACAAAAATCAAAATGAACACCGATAAGTATAAAAAAATTAAAAAAGAAAAAGTGCTTTTTGCCTAGTCTAGTTTTGCTTTTGCTTTTTTTATGTCTCTAATTTCTTCGGCCAAATGTTTTTTGAGTAATCTTTCATGATCTTTTTTGTGTGCACGGTATGCTTTGTTTAGGGCCTGTTTTGTTTTTGCTTTTTTGATTGCGTTAGTGAATTTTTTGTGAATTGTGTTCACTTGTGCTGTATAACTTGCCATGTTTTGTTCTTATTGGCATAGTAAATTAATGTTAATCTTTAGAGATTTCCTTTTTTTACTTTTGAGAAATAATGTCAGATCTGTTAATTCGTTTGTGTAACGGGCATAATTGATTTTAAGAATGATTTTACTAAACAAAAATCCTCTGTGTAAATACTGTATACACGCCGACTATGGAAAAACCAAATGTGATTCCTGATAATAGTATGTATACATAATGTATCTTCTTACTTACTTTTTCATTTAATTGGGGGATGGCTAACAACGGGATGATAATAACCAAAAGAGAATAGTAAAGTAATCGAACGTAAGGTCCTGTAAATGATATTGTAAAGAAAAAATATTCTTCAGGATTCTCAGGCAAGTTTTCTAATTCAAAAACCTCAGACATGGAAATTAAAAATGATATACTCAAACCAATTAGGAACAATTTCAGCGATTTTCGCATTGTTTTTCAGCATTTTGGGACGAGTATATAATAGTAGTAAACATGAAATTGGAATTAAAATTCCAACAAGTTTTAGCTTATTTTTGTAAAATTGAATCTAAATTATAAAAATAAAAAATTATGGTGAAAAACCTGTACCACTGACATTTCTATCCCATGCATCTACCATGGGATTTTGTCTTTTGTCAAGTTTTTCCAAGTATCCGTTAATTTCCATTGAAGGAAGATAAAATGTTGCAGATACTGTATCGCCGACTTGAGCTACACATTCTGGTACAACTACACTAACTCCGTACTGTGATTCTCCAACACACCCGTCTTCAGTAACTGCAATCACTATTACTTCTTCAGTTACTTGAGTTGGTATGATGTTCCAAGGTGTCACTGTAAATACAATTGCTACAGCTAAACCTGTAATCAGTAAGGTCATCAATGTACGTCGGGATAATCTTTTTTCTGTTTGTTTTGTTGACATTTATTCTCACTATTATTACGCGTTTATCAGATAAAAGGAAAGATGATTTTTCTTGATTTAAAATACTGAAATAATTTCTTATTTTACTTCATCTTTGATTTACAATTACCACAATAACCATGCAGTTCAAAATTGCTTTTCAAAATTAGATATTTTGATTTTTTAGATGCCTTTACCTGAATCTCTTTTAGAGATTCTTCATCCACATCATCTATTTTGCCACATTTCATACAGACTAGATTGATATGTTCATCAGTATGAGCATCAAATCTTGCCTCTCCTTCTACTTCTATTTCATTAACAAGTTTTTTCTCTCTGAGCAAATCCAGTGTTTTGTACACGGTCGATAGACTAACCATTGGATATCTTTTCCTTACAACCTTGTGTATAAGATCTGCACTTGGATGATCCTCTGTTTTTATCAGATAATCTACTATTGCCATTCTCTGGGGTGTTATTCTAAATCCCTCATCTCTTAATGATGCGACGATCTGCTCTATCTGCTGCATATGTTAATTGACATGATCTACTATTTAATATCTATTCCTTATTAAGAATAATTCCTAATTAGTAATAACACTTAATTAGGAAACATTCCTAATAACTATATGCAAACACAAACATTTCAGGATAAACAATTTGAATCAAACAAGAAAACCGTAAACAATGCAATCCGAATTTGTGTTGATTGTGGTAATTTAGCCGTAAAAATACAAAATCATGGTATCTTTTGCAAAGATTGCGGTTCTTTTTTTGATGTGGAGAACTCTGATGAGTGAGAATTCTTGCAGGAGCGTTTGTGGGTACTATGACGCAAACGCCGAATTTAGAACTTCAGGGAATAGCACCTTTAGGAAGTATTGTAATGTATGCGACCTTGAATTGATATCAAGGTACTCTACCTGTCCTTGCTGTCACAAATCCTTTGAGGGTATCAGATCATAATGGTTTATGTCTGTAAAGGTGTCTGTGATGGGTTAAAGGGAGAAAAACTCCCAAACGGTTCCAAATATGGATTTGGACAAAAGAGATGCACACTGTGTAGTATTTTTATGACCGTTTCTGGATTTCGTTGCCCCTGCTGTAGTGCCTTGCTTAGAACAAGGTCCAGAGGTAAAAAATAATCTCAAAAGAATGATTTGTTCGTTAACGTTTTAAGCAAATTTTGTGTCATTATATCATGTCAACAATAATTCAATACAAACATGAATCCATCCCAGACAACGTTTCCCTGATTAAACATGAGGCTGAAAACCCAGTTTCATCTAGAATAACTGCATTAGATATGGTTGGTCTTACATGGATCTTCAAAAAAGACGAAGAACTACTTGATGAATTCAAGTAATCATCTCTCTTATTTTTACTCTAAAAAAATTCAAAAATATGGTACTGACCTTCAGCAGTAGAATCCTTTATGACTGACTTGTAGTTAAGAATAGGAATGGCCAGTTTCAGTTATTCTGTGAAAACCAAAAAAAGCATAGATGATGTTATTGCAGAACTCAAATCAAATCTTTCAGAAATAAAATTTGGTGTTCTTGGAATCTTGGATTTTAAGGAAATCTTTGCAAAGAAAGGAGTTCCATTTGATAGTGAATACAAGTTATTGGAAATTTGTAATCCTCAGGCAGCAAAACAAGCGTTGGATTCTGATCCTGATCTTGGCTTACTTCTTCCATGTACTATTGCAATTTATGAAAAAAACGGAGAAAATCACATCAGCTTGGCAAAGCCTACAACACTACTTGCAGTTGCATCAAATGTAACATTGGAATCTATGGGCGAAGAAATTGAAGCCAAATTAGTTGCAGTTATTGAAAAGGTGAAATGAAAACACCTCTGGGACCTTTAGAGATTTCTCCACTTGAGTGGATGTCAATTAATCAATTTCTTTATGAAATAAAAAAAATTGATTCTCCATGCATAACCGTTTACTATCCTTACGGCAAGGGAAAAGATACTATCTCACTATTGCAGGAAACAAAGCGAAACGAAATCCTTGAAAAAATAGAATCAAAAATAGAACACAAAATAACTGAACTTAAAAAAAATCCTGTCACTGTAGGAAAGTTTACCAAAACTTTGTGTATTTTTGGATGGATGAAAAACGGTAAAATTAACATCAAAGTGATTGGAACTTCAAAAAAGCTCCCATACATCTACATGGCAAGCAAAAAGCCATTCATCAAGCCATTCAATGATATTTTGGAAACAAATTATGATGTTTTACTGGTAACCCTAGATCAAAAATCTGCAAGAATTCAAAAATTTCATGGAAGTCAAATAATTCAAGAGGCCAAGCTTGGAATTGACTTGCAGGGAAGGCATCGAAAAGGAGGACAGAGTCAAGGAAGATTCCTTAGGGCAAGACAAACAAAAATTCATGTTTTCTTCAAGAAGGTTGCAAACAAAGTCAGAGAGATGGATTCCAACTCTTTGCTGATTTTGCTGGGGGGAATTGGCCCTGCCAAAACTGAATTTTACCATGAACTTGATTCAGAACTGGCAAAAAAATGCCGATTTGTAGAGACCTTGTCTTTTTCAACTTCTGCAAAGGAGATTAATAAAAAAATAATACATCATCTGTACCAGCACAGACGAAAATATGTTGTAGAATTAATTGAAAAATATGAAAAACTAGTCAAAGATGGGTTGACTGCTAAAAGAAATGATGTGATTTACAAAGCACTAGAGATTGGGGCTGTAGATACCATTATTGTTTCTGCAAATTATCATACTAATTCACAATTCAAGAAAATAATGAAAATGCTTGAGATTGCAAAAAATACCTCATGTAAGATAGAGTTTGCAGTGTCTCCAAAAATAATAAAAAAACTAGACATTGACAACTCTGTTTTGGCCATACTCCGATACAAAATCACATGATTTTGCCTGGAAATTATTTTCTCATTGCAGCTTTTCTATGATTTCTGAAAATTTCCATGGTCCGCAAATGGCATCTTCTTCTTCGTTGTTAAAAAGCCCTGATTTGTTTAGATGATTGACAATGTGTGCTGAAAATGGCAAAGCTCCTGTAGCTCCTGGAGAATTGTAATTTAAAACATGAAATGATGTTTCATCATCAATTAGGATTACGTCTGGTGCAAATTTTCCATTCTCATCAATAATTGATGATCTTATACCTGCCGTGCCCTTTTCAGTAATTTTGTCTGGGTTAATTTTTGGCAAGAATTTTTTTACTCTGCTTACCATTGCGGTTTTTGACATTGATGATTGAATTTCATTCATTGCCAGCTCCTGAAATTGTTTATCAAAAATTGCTTTTCTTGCACCTGAATTTAACATCTCGAGCATTTTGGGAATGAATTCCTTGATGTTCTCTGCTGCATCATATCCGTGAGGACTAAACACTGGTACTGCATTTGGTCCAATTTCACATGTGCCATCTACTCTGAGAATCCAATGTGGATCCAAAAATGGATAATCTGGAAATTCAGGGACAGAATAAACACTTGATTTTGTTAGATTGTTGTATTCAGATGGTGCTTTCCAATATTCTCCTCTAAAATGTACATCTGTAAAATTTTTAGCCACTCCTATGCTGTGTGCAATGTCTACTGCCTCTCCCCCTGCAGCATTGATTAGAAATTTTGCATTAATTTCATGTTGACCATTCAGTGTGATCTTCCACTTTCCATTTTCTTTTTTTATTTTTGTTGCCTTGGTGTCTAGTAGAAAATTTGTACCTGCTTTCTTACTGTCTTTCATTATTGCATCCGTTAATACAGAATAGTCAGTTGATGCATCTCTGTAAACACAAAGCGCAGATTCACATTTTATTTCTGGTTCTATTTTTTTTAATTCTTTCTTGTCCATCAATTCAATGTCTTCTTCTTTTAGACCATTTTGTTTTCCCCATTTGAGATATTTTTCAAGAACTTTGATTCCTTTCTTATCTACTGCAACCTCAATTACTCCATCTTTTTTAAACGGCAAATCTCTTATCTTTGCATATTCTTCCCACATTTCATAACCATGAAAAGCTGATTTTGCAAATAGTTTTTTCTTTTCAGGGTTATACAGATAGGGTGCATGAACTTTTCCAGTATTCCTTCCACTTGTATGAAATGCAACACTGTGAGCTTGCTCAATTACTGCAATTTTTTTTGACTTGTTTAATGATGTTAGAAAATATGATAATGAAGTTCCAAGAATGCCTCCTCCAATAATTACTATATCAAAATTGTGAGCCACTGTCATTGTTAGTCTTACCTGATAATAAATTGAGTCTGTAACAATCAAGGTTAATATCCGATAAAATATGAATTCAAATCATGTTGCCTGACAAGTGTTCAGTAAAGGAAGAAGGAAAGGCTTGTGTTAATCCTCCTGAATTTATTGTATCAATCATTTCAGGAAATGATGAATATATGGTCGGGTTGACCTGTCAAAAACATAAACAGATTGTGTCTGGCAAAATAGGTATTTTACAAAATGAAGGTAAGATGCATGATGGAAATGTTAGTTTTTCACCTGTAAAGGCTGTTGGCACTGATTGTGTTCATGGTGATTCTGATGACTTTGTTCAGATTGACATGAATCGCTCAAAAAACTGAAATAATTTCAATATCAATACTATGTAATGCTTTTAGAATTGTTATCTGATTTAGTCAAGATTGATGATGTTTTGTTTATTGTTAAAAACAATGGTGCAGTAAGTGAGGTTAAAGGACCTCTTAGTATAAGGCAAAAAGAAAAATGGATAACTATTGGTGATAATGACGGCCCTGCACATCTTCATATTGATTCAGAAATGATAAAATCTGCAGAATTTGTAGAGGAGGAAAAACCTGAACGCACAAGCTATAGCGTCCGTTTTTTTGATGAAAACGGTGATAGAATTGTTGCAGTATTTTTTACAAAAATGTATGATAATTCACAAAAACTAATTTCTGATAGACAGATAATCTATGATCAATTAAAGCAAAAATTCACTTCTAAAATTCAATTTTAAAAAAAAACCTTGTCTGAAAAAGACAAGGAAAAAATCTCTTATTGTTCAGACTCTTTCTTTTTCTTATCTTTTTCAGTTTGTAGTTTAGCTAATTCTAATTCTTCATTAGTATGTTTGAATTTCTTCATTCTGATTTAATGCCTCGATTTAGATATAAAAACTGCACATTTAATGGAGCGACAACCCATGCGTGAAAGTCAATGCCCTACAGAATAGATTGGTTTTTTTCCTTTAATTCCAAGATCCAAATTTTTAACAGTAATTTCTGCCATCTTGGCTCTTGTCTCTTTTGTTGAGCTTCCAATGTGTGGAGCAAGTACAATGTTTGATAATTTTACAAAGGGATGTTTTTTACTGATTGGCTCTGTCTCAAATACGTCTAATCCTGCACCTGAAATAATTTTATTCTTCAAAGCCGTAACAAGATCTTTTTCATTGATGACTCTTCCCCTTGATGTATTAATTAAAAATGCTGTTTTTTTCATCTTTTTCAAAATCTTCATGTCAAATAACTTGTCTGTCTCTTTCGTGTGAGGTACGTGAATTGAAATAAAATCACTTTCTGTAATCAGTTTTTCAAATGATACATACTTTGCATTCAACAATTTTTCTTTAGATTTTGAAACGTGTGTTCTGTTATGGTATACTATTTTCATATCAAACGCCTTTGCTCTTTTAGCAAGCGTGCTACCAATTCTACCCAAGCCTAAAATCCCACATGTCTTGCCCTGAAGATCAACTCCAACATAATCGAATGCTCCGTAGATTTCTTTCCATTTGCCATTTCGAATAATTCTGTCTCCTTCTGAAACTCTTCTTGAAATGTCAAGCAATAATGAAAATGCAAGATCTGCTGTTGCATCTGTTAACACTTCTGGAGTGTATCCTACACGAATTTTCTTTTTCTTTGCATACTGTGTATCTATATGATCAAAGCCTACACTATAGGTGCTAATCACTTTGAGATTTTTTGCACAATCAATAATTTCCTTGTCGATTTTGTCATATGGAAAACAGATGAGTCCATCAATCTCTTTGATTTTTGATCGCAGTTTTGTTTTAGGTATTGGAATTTTTCCAGTATGAATTTCGATTTGATATTTTTTTTTCAATTCTTTTAGTGCAAAATCGTGTAAAGTTCTCGTGAGGAAGACTTTATTTTTCATCAGTCTTGATATTCATCTCAAACCATTTATACGATTTCTTTGTAATTTCCTTGATGTCTTCTAAGGTTGAAGAAGAGGAAGAATTTGCTATTTGTGTAGAATGTGGAAATTCGATTGAAAAATGCGTCTGTGTATGCCCTTATTGTGGCGAACGTGACAAATGTGAGTGTGCATTGTTTGATGCAGCTACTGGAGGTTAGAAGAAATGAACTATCATACTATTAAAATTCAGGAAATGAGTGAATATCTGTGAGTTCTACTGATTTTACTTGGTTAATTGGAGGTCCTCAAGGCAGTGGTGTTGAATCAGCTGCTAACATATTTTCCAAAGTCTGTGCAGAAATGGGCTATCAGGTTTTTGGAAAAAGGGAATTTTATTCTAACATCAAAGGTGAGCATAGTTATTTCACAGTAAGAGTTGCTGATAAAAAAATCAATTCAAATGTCAATGACGTAAATCTTATGGCCTCTTTTGATGCTGAAACAATTTTCCGTCATTATGATGAATTAGTTTCTGGAGGAGGAATAATTTATGATTCTGATTTGGAGGAGATTAAAACAGATGCTGTACATACGCTTGATGCACCATTTAAAGAAAGATTACACAAAGAGTTGGAATCAAAAAACAAGCCATTTACAATTGCAGGTGTTTTAGAGATTGCCAAAGAAAAGGGAGTAAATCTATTTCCTGTATCTTTTAAGGCAATACTTGAAACTCTTTCTGAAGAAACTGATAATCCACGTTTGCGTGGTCTAGTTCGAATGTATAATGTAATTGGAGTCTCACTGTCTTTGGGGTTAGTCAAGATGCCTCCAGACTCTTTGCAAAAAACAATTGAATCAATATTTTCAAAAAAGCCTGAGATTGCAAAAATCAATCAAGAAACTGCAAATTATTCATACAACTATGCAACTGCAAAGTTTGAAAATTTCAATCACACTTTACCTGGAACGGAAAAAGAGCAACAAACTATTTTGGTTCAAGGTTTTCAAGGAACTGCCTTAGGAAAAATGGCATGTGGCTGTAGATTCCAACCATACTATCCTATCACACCAGCATCAGACGAATCTGTTTTCTTAGAGTCCAATGAAATCATAGAGGTCGTTGATGATAGGCCTGGCTCCATTGCAGTTGTACAAACTGAAGATGAAATTTCTGCAATGGGAATGACTATTGGTGGGGCGTTAACTGGAACTCGTTCTGCAACTTGTACATCAGGTCCGGGGTTTGCATTGATGACTGAAATGCTGGGTTGGGCAGGAATGAATGAAGTTCCTGTTGTTATAACTAATTATCAAAGAAGCGGACCATCTACTGGTCTTCCTACACGACACGGCCAAGATGATTTGTTGTTTGCAGTATTTGCAGGACATGGAGATTTTCCAAAGATAGTGTATGCATCTGGTGACATTGAAGAGAGTTTCTATGATACTGGCAATTGTTTTAATTATGCTGAAATCTTTCAGGTTCCACTAATTCACCTGATGGACAAATTTCATGCAAGTTCTGTAATTACATGTAAGAGATTTGATCCACAAAAGATTTCAATCAACAGAGGAAAACTGTTAGAAAAAATAGATGGCGATTACAGACGATTTGAGTTCACTGATGATGGAATATCTCCTCGTTCTAGACTCGGACTAGATAATGGAATATTTTGGAATACTGGTGATGAATCAGACGAGTCTGGTCATATTACTGAAGATCCTGTTTTACGTGTTAAAATGATGGATAAAAGAATGTCTCGTTTGGATTTGATTCTAAAAGAAATACCTGATGATGAGAAAGTAAAATCGTTTGGTGTTGAGGAATATACTATAATTTCATGGGGTTCTACAAAGGGCCCAATACTTGACGCGTTAGAGATGCTAAAAAAGGAAGGTATCTCAATTGGATTTATTCAATTAAAATTACTGCATCCATTCCCCTCTGACTATGTTAATTCTCTGCTAAAAAATGCCAAGACAATAATTGACATTGAAGCAAATCATTCAGGACAGCTGGGAAAACTGTTCAAGCAAAACACTGAACATGATATTGATTATTTTATCTTAAAATACTCTGGAAGAGCAATGACTAGTACTGAAGTATATGATTCCCTTAAGAAAATTATTGAAAACAAAGCAAACAAACGAGAGGTCTTAATGCATGGCGCTTAAACTAGCAGATTACAAGACAGATGTTCATAATGACTGGTGTCCAGGTTGTGGAGACTTTGGAATAGTCAATGCAATTCAAATGGCATTAGCTGAGATGGGAATAGAAAGAGACAAAGCTGCAATGTTTTCAGGAATTGGATGCTCTGGTAAAACTTCTCATTACATCAACACCTATGGTATCCATACGTTACACGGAAGAGTGCTGACATTTGCACAAGGTGCAAAGATTGCAAATCCTGAACTAACTGTTGTTGCAGTAGGTGGAGATGGTGATGGTCTTGGAATTGGTGCTGGTCATTTTGTTGCAGCAGGACGACGAAATGTGGACATGACTTACATAATTTTTGACAATGGCGTTTACGGTTTAACAAAGGGACAAGCTTCTCCTACTCTGAAGCTTGGAGAAAAGACAAAATCACTGCCCTCTCCAAATACCAATTCAAATGTTAATCCAATCGGTCTTGCAGTTGCAAGTGGTTTTACATTTGTAGCTCGTGGATATTCATATGATGTTAGACATCTCAAAGATTTGATTATACAAGCTGTAAATCATAAAGGCCTCTCATTTCTTGATGTCTTACAACCATGTCCTACATACAATGATCTTAACACTAGAGATTGGTATGCCGGAGCTGATTTAGTTGATGAGGCACAAAAAAGACATTCTAGAATATACAAACTAGAAGAGCAAGGATATGAGCCAGTAGTTCATTATGATTCTGAAATTGAAGTCAATGAGAAAATGTCTCAGGCTTTGATCAAATCGCTTGAATGGGGAACAAAAATCCCAATAGGAGTATTTTACAAAAATGCATTGGTTTCACCCTATACTCAGAGAGTAAAAGACAAGATTCCAAACTATTTGGAAAACCCTCCTGCAAAACAGAATATCTCCAAAAATGGTCATCCTAATACCGATATTTCAAAAATTTTGGATTCTCTAGAAGTCTAGTTTCATTTTGAACCTAAGAAGTTATAGGCAAGTTTCGTAGAATATTATTTTGCATTTGAATATTAATGAAGCAAATAAAATATTTAGAAAATCTATCATAAAGGGTTTTTTTGAACCACAACTGGTAAATTTGGATTTCAAAAAATCTCTTGTAAAACATCCTTCAATTAGCGATGATGGCCTGATGCAATCTGATTTGCTTCATGTGTTCTTTGATGTAGAGACTGGCTCTGATTACCCTGACGGTGATGAGTGGTTTATTGTTGAATTGCTATTTCCACATGATGTTAAACTTCCTGATTCCTTGAAGGGTACTGATTATTTCACAACTCTGTCTGTTGAAGAAGGGAAAACGTTTTGGCATCATCGTGAATTAATTCGTTACAAGTATGGAAAGTCTAAAAAATTAATCGACGCTCTAGAATTTTTAGAATCAAAATACAAAGAACTTCATGAATTGCTTGAGCCTTTGCAGAAAGATCTCAAATAATTTCTTTCCATGAATCCCCTCTGAATGTGAATTTTTTATTTTCAGAGGATGCAGTATCTAAACGCCATCTGATTGATTCAGAATCAAATTTGTAAATTATTTTTGAAATATTTGATGGCAGTTTTTCAGGATCTAGATGGTATGGTAATAACTCCAAAACAAAATCAATCTTTTCTAGAGCATTATCAAACCACTGTTTGTCTTCTATATCTAGGGTAAAAACAATTTTTGGGTTTCCAGAAAAATTGATGATTATTTTTAGTGCATTTCCACTTCCTCTCCTTCTCTTCATTTCCTTGAAAACGTCTTTGATTTTTTCCCACCGTTTGAAATCAAACCACTGAAAAAATTCTTCATTAAATTGTAATGGAATGTCTATGTCTAAGAAACTGACAAAATTCTCATCGTCTGCCTCTATTTCATCTTGAATTATTTCAAAATGAGAGTTCAGAAATCCATAAAGGACTTCGATTTCCCAGGGAGAAATTCCATAATATCGTAATGTTGTCTTTACATTTTCTGCCATTGCTTTAAAATCCTGAAAATTGTAATTAAAGCTTCAAAACTAGCCAAACTAGTACAAATCAACCTTAAAATTAAAATTATATGGAATTAGATGTGATACTAGACATGAAGAAAGAATTTGTTGTAAAAAGCATTGATTCGGCACCAGATGGCGCACCATATGTTGTAGTTTCACTATCTTCACTAAAAGATCTCAAAGAAGGAACTCAAAGTCAGCAACCTCCTTTTGGCACTCCAAAAGTTATGGGATTTTCTAACATGAATGATATGATGAAAGACTTGAACAAGATGATGTCTGGAATGGGTGGAATGGGTATGCAGTCAGGCATTACTCAATTGAAACTGGAGATGCACGAATACAAAGAGATGGGTCTTTCAGTTGGTGATAAGGTCTTTTTAGAATTAAGTAAGGCTGAAACTTTAGGTGTTTAGTTTACCAGATTGTGTTAAAATATTTCCAACCATAAAATGCTGCAATTGTTCCAATTACAAATAACATTGGTTTCCATGCAAAAACTGGGATGCTAGGTGTTGCAAGTTTTACTTTGTAATTGTCTATTATACCCTGAACGTTTTTCTTGACTTTGTCGTGCCAGATATTGTAATCTACTTGATATTTTTTTAAAATTTCTTCCACTTCATACACCACCGGTGTTCTTTGGGAAAACAAATGCTGGAGATAGTCTCTAGAAACTTCTACTTCTGCATGGATGCCGATTAGTCCTTTTTTCAAATCAACCATTCTAACATGCATCTCCCATGGTTTTTTTAATTTAAGATTAAGACCATTACCAATTTGATCTGGTTGCTTGTGTTCGAATTTTACTTTGGTAAATCCCTCTGCTGCAAAAATTTTTGTTAGTTCTTCAAAACTTTTCTTTACTACGATATGGAGTTGCTCTACACCTTCTTTACTGTCGACATCAATTTTGTGTTTTATTCCATCAAAAAATGATACAGTCTTTGGATATGTAGTGAGATACTCCATTATTTTTTTCAACAAATTCCTCTATTTAAAGCAGAACCAAGTTTCAGGCTATCTTTTTGGCGGGTTTGCTAATCCTCTGACATATACGCATTGATCTGGAGAAATTGCCATTTCTGATGGGTTGATTTTTCTATCTGTAAGTTTTGCATCTGAGTTTCTAACTATTGCAAATGGTTTTGATTCTGCACCCTCTCCCATTTTGTGATTTGCAATTGTGGCAAGATTGTCTACAACTGCTTGAAATGTAACTTTTAGTGGATTGCCATCAAGATCTTTTTTTGCTCTCATGTCCAAGACTGGCTCTATTCCTGCGCAAGATATTGCAACACCTGATGTGCCTATTCTTGCTGGCATTAATCTACTATCTACTAGGATGATTCCGACATGAATTAAAAACTTCAAGAAAATCTTTCTACGAATTTCTTCTGCAGTTAGATATGGATTTGTGGGGTATAGGATTGCCCTTCCTTTTCTTGCATTTGATTTATCAATTCCTGCATTTGGAGCCATAATGTTATCTGCTGATGTGATAACGAATCCTCCAATACCTCCAAAAATTTTATCTGATTCTCGAATTATTATCTCTGCAATTTCTGATTTTAACTGATATTCTTTTGAAATTTTCAAGCCTTCTTGAGATGTTTTTATTTTTTCCAAATCTACAATCCTTCCTTGGGAATTTGAGACATATTTTGTTGAAATTACCAAGACATCTCCGTCTTCTAGTTTGACATCATTTTTTTCCAATGCTGCAAGCAATGCTTCAAAAATATCAAATTTCCCTTCCTGCCTTTCTGCTAAAAGTGGTAAAACTGTTAATTGCACAATGTTTTGAGTGTTCTTTTTCTTTTTTATTGTTCTGAAATAGGAGTTTCTCACGTATAATCAATTGGTATTTGCTTGAGATTTATGATATGAGTTTTTAGAAAAATTAACTTGCAGATATTTTCGATTTTGTGTTTATTTGGTATGCTTCATCAATTGTGGATACAAAAATAACTCCGTCCTCTTCTTTGCCTCTGTGTGCTGCATTCATAATTGCAGACACGACTGAGTCTGCTTTGGAATCTCCTACAACAGACGTGATGGTGTCAATTCTGTTATAATCTGCAATGTATCTTGCAGTTCCTCTTGCTCCTTCTACCATTGGTCTTTCACCGTCTCCTTTTCCTCTGCTTTCAACTACTGTAACCCCTTGTGCTCCTGCCTTGAGAATGCTGTGAACTACCTCGCTTCTTCTCATACTTGGCACCATTGCGTCAATTCTTTTCATAGAAAAATTTCAAAAATCACCATATAATAATTTTAGAATGTTTGTTTTATCATGTTAAAAATTTAGAGTTTCTAGTGGTTAGACAATGACTAGTATGATCCGAATTTGTTTTTTAGATTATTCTTAGAAAAATATCTTACATCATAATTGATTCAATTATGAAATTGCATTCATGACTGCATCAAATAAATATCGATTCTAAAGGCTCAATCTGTTAATCATGGGAAAAAGAATTACAATTGTTTTAGATGAAGATCTATTAAAAAAATTAAGACTTATTCAAGCAAAAAAGATTGGTAAATCCACAGTGGCTGTCAGTTTTTCAAGTGTTATTAGCGAAGAACTTCGAAAGGCTCTGAAATAGAATCTTTCATGTATAATTATTGCACGATAAAATCTGTTTTTTACAAACGATGCTGGTGATTTACATGAACAAATCATTCATTATGGTTTTAAACAAATTCTGCTAATCTATGTCATGTCAAATGATAAATCTGAATCATGGGAGCAACTCTACGGATTGTCTTGGACAATTATTGATGAGGAATAGTCTCGTACTGAGAATTGTTTGGTAAATCTTAACTACCAAAGCAATTCCTCTTTTTCCATGAAAAAAGGAAGTTGTGATGTATGCGGATGTGACATTGAGCATCCATGTATTACGCATTGCTCAGAAGAATGTCTTTTTACAATTATTCGCAATAGCCGGTCAATATACGGGATTCCTGTGGAGAATTGGAATTGAGTGAATCCAGTATGACACTTGAACATCTGAAAAGCTTTTAATCTGTAGAACAAGCTTTTTTCATTATGAATATTGTTGAAAAGATTCTTGCTCGTGGCGCAGGCAAATCTTCCGTTTCTCCAGATGATGTAGTTTTTGCCAAGGTGGACAAGGTCATGATGCATGATGTATCTGGGCCAGGCGTGATTAAGGTATTTGATAAACTAAAGAAGCAAGGAATTTCAGTTGATAAATTGTGGGATCCTACCAAAGTTTGGGTAGCTGAGGACCACTTTGTACCTTCAGCAGAAAAAGTTTCTGCAGAAAATATTGTAAAACTATCTAACTTTACAAAAAATTATGGTATTGAAAAACACTTCAAATATGGAATGGGTCAATATGGCATTTGTCATACCATCTCTCATGAAGAAGCAATGGTGATGCCTGGTGATGTTTATGTTGGAGGTGACTCTCACACAAATACAACTGGAGCTCTTGGTGCATTTGCCTGTGGATTGGGACATACTGACATTGCATATGTTTTATTGAATGGACAAATCTGGTTCAAAGTTCCTGAGACTTTTTACTTTAAGCTAAATGGAAAATTGCCTGATCATGTAATGGCAAAAGACCTAATTCTAAAAATTATCGGAGAAATTGGAACTGATGGTGGGGCATATCAAACAATGCAGTTTGGTGGAACCGGCATTGATGAAATGTCTGTTGAAAGTAGATTGACCTTATGCAATATGACAACTGAAGCTGGTGCAAAGAATGGAATTGTTGAACCAGATCAAAAGGTAGTTGACTATCTGACACAAAGAGGAGCAACTAACATCAATTTGATAAAAGGTGATGCCGATGCTGAGTATTCCAAAGTATTTGAATTTGAAGGCTCAGAGATGGAGCCAACTGTTGCAAAACCATTCTCTCCCGAAAACACATGTGTCGTCCGAGAAGCTCCTTCTGTTGAATTGGACAAGTCTTACATCGGTTCTTGTACTGGAGCAAAATACGAGGATTTGGAAGCTGCAGCAAAAATACTCAAAGGAAGAAAAGTAAAAATCAGAACAGAAGTTTTACCTGCAGCAATTTCGATTTATCAGCGAGCCATGGAAAACGGCTTGTTGAAAATTTTCTTAGATGCAGGTGTCACAGTTGGACCTCCAACGTGTGGTGCATGCTGTGGTGCACATATGGGCGTCTTGGCTAAGGATGAAATTTGCATAAGTACTACAAACAGAAATTTCCCTGGCAGAATGGGCCATGTAGAATCACAAACATATCTTGCATCTCCTTTAGTTGCAGCAGCCTCTGCAGTGACTGGTAAAATTACTGATCCGAGGGATTTGCAATGAAAGGTAACGTCATAAAATATGATAGGGACAACATTGACACTGATGTCATTATTCCAGGTCAATATCTAAAAGTTCATGATTATGCAGAACTTGCAACACATGCCATGGAGGGATTAGATCCTGATTTTCATTCCAAAGTTAAAGAGGGTGATTTTATTTTGTCTGGCAAAAATTTTGGATGTGGCTCTTCTCGTGAACATGCCCCCATTGCATTATCTCATTCTGGAATAAAGGCAGTACTAGCATTGTCTTTTGCTAGAATTTTTTACCGAAATGCAGTTGATGGTGCATTCTTACTTCCTATTGAAATTGAACAGGATGCATATGATGGAATTTCAGAAGGTGACGAAATATCTATTGACGTATCAACTAATGAAATTAAAAACATTACAAAAAATCAAACATACAAAATGAAACCTTTCTCAGAAATTATTGGAAAGATAATTGCTGCCGGTGGTCTCTTCAAGTACAAGCCTGACCAGGATTAAAATGGGAAAAACTCTTTTTGAAAAAATTTGGGAATCTCATGTTGTTGTTGAAAAACAAGATGCTCCATCTTTAATCTATATTGACAGACATCTTGTGCATGAAGTAACATCTCCGCAGGCTTTTGATGGATTGCGAATGAGCAATAGAAAAGTTAGACGACCTGACTTGACCATTGCTACAATGGATCACAATGTTCCAACAACTGACCGCTCACTTCCGATATTGGATCAAACATCGTCAATTCAAATCCAAACATTGGAAAAAAACTGTAAAGATTTTGGAATAAAATTATTTGATATTAACAGCCCTAATCAGGGAATTGTCCATGTAATTGGCCCTCAATTGGGAATTACGTTGCCCGGTACAACTATTGTTTGTGGTGACAGTCATACATCTACACATGGTGCATTTGGAGCACTCGCTTTGGGAATTGGAACTAGTGATGTAGAGCATGTATTGGCCTCTCAAACTATGTGGCTAGAAAAACCAAAACCCTTTGAAATTAGGGTTGAAGGCAAAAGGAAGAATCCTCATGCAGTAACTGCAAAAGACATTGTGTTGTCAATTATCAAAAACATTGGAACTGGTGGAGGAACAGGCACAGTAATTGAATATCGTGGTGAGGGGATAACTGATCTATCCATGGAGCAAAGAATGACAATATGCAATATGTCAATTGAGGCAGGTGCACGTGCAGGACTGATTGCACCTGATGAGAAAACCTTTGATTATCTTCGTGGTAGGGAATACACTCCAAAGAACTATGAATCCCTAGTTGACTCTTGGAGAGAGAATTTGAAAACTGATGGTGATGCAAAATTTGAAAAACAATTCACTTTACACATTGATGATATAGCCCCACAAGTTAGTTGGGGAACTAATCCTGGAATGACTTGCGATGTCACAGAATCTATTCCCACTCCTGATGACTTTTCAAAAGGTGATGTAAACCAAAAGAAGGGAGCTGAAAAAGCACTTGATTATATGGACTTGAAACCTGGAACTCCAATTGAAGATATCAAAATTGATAGGGTGTTTATTGGTTCATGTACTAATGCTAGATTAGAGGATCTGATTGAAGCATCCAAAGTAATCAAAGGACAAAAAATTTCTCCTCATGTTAAAGCAATGGTGGTCCCTGGCTCTCAAATGGTAAAAAAACAAGCCGAAGAAATGGGATTGGATAAAATTTTCATTGATGCAAACTTTGAATGGAGAGAAGCTGGATGTAGTATGTGTCTTGGAATGAATCCTGATATTTTATCTCCTGGTGAGCGATGTGCAAGTACTTCTAATCGAAATTTTGAAGGCAGACAAGGAACTGGAGGAAGAACTCACTTGGTTAGTCCAGTAATGGCAGCAGCTGCTGCAATTAAAGGACATTTTGTTGATGTTAGGAAGATGGATTTGAGCTAAAATGGAACAATTCAAAAAAGTATCCAGCATTGTAACTCCTCTTGATAAGGTAAATGTCGATACTGATCAAATTGTCCCAAAACAATTCCTGAAACTAGTTCAAAAATCTGGGTTTGGAAAATTTTTGTTTTTTAATTGGAGATATGATGAAAATGATGTCAAAAAACCTGATTTTGTATTAAATGATAGTAAATACGAAAATTCTAAAATTCTTGTAGCGGGCGACAACTTTGGCTGTGGTTCCAGTCGCGAACATGCCGTATGGGCATTGCTTGACTATGGCTTCTCTGTGATTATTGCTCCTTCATTTGCAGATATTTTCTTTAGCAATTGCTTCAAAAACGGAATTTTACCAATTACTTTGAAGCAAGATCTTGTTGAGAAGTTACAAAAAGAAAATGGACTTGTTGAAGTAGACTTGGAAAACCAAATTATCACAACGCCTTCTGAGAAAATTCCTTTTGAAATTGATTCCTACCAGAAAAAAATTCTCTTGGAGGGATTAGATGATATTGCCCATACTCTTCAATATGAAGACAAAATTTCTGCCTTTGAAAAAGAATCTAAAATCCCATCTGTTTTATGATCTTATTTACTGTTTTTTGATTTCTTTCTAAAATTGTTGGAGATTCTGCATCAATCCATTCGTTATCTCCGATATCAAAAGCACTGACTTTGCCCTCTTTTGATAATTTTTGTAAAATGTCATATGATAGATTAATCTCCTTTTGTTTTTGTATTGATTTGATTTTTTTAATGATATCTTTTCCAAGCATATAGACTCCTAAACATTCTGATAGTTGTAATTTCATAACTGGTTTTTCTTTGAACTCTGTAATTATTCCGTTTTCTACTGTTGCAAATCCTGTCTCTTCTTTTCTTTTGGTTCTAGTTGCAATGCATGCAGAACTGTTCTTCTCTTTGAATGTCTCCTTCATTTTCTTGAGATCTATTGCACACAAATTATCTACAAACCATAAAACAAACTCTGTTTCGTCTTTGAGCTTATTTGCAATGTGAAGTAAATCTCCCCCTGTCCCACTTTGAGAATCTTGCACAAAAGTGATTTTTTGATTTCCAAAATAGTTTTTGATTTGTCCTCCCAACCCTGCAAAATCTGAAATGATTATCACTTCATCAACAAAACTAAATGATTTTAGATATTTTACAACATAATCAATCAATGGTTTCCCGTTGATTGGAATCATTGCTTTTGGGAAATATTCAGTATATGGTTTGCCTCTAGTGCCACTGCCGCCTGCAAGAATTACAGCCTTCACAGCCTAACGGTATGATTTCTGTTTTCTTCTTCTTGCACCAGGTCCGCCAAATTTCTTTGGTTCTTTTCTTCTGGCGTCTCCACTGACTAGGTATTTATCAAAATCAGTGATTCTCTTTCTAAGGTCTTCTCTAGTTGATTTTGGGAAAGGATGATCTTTTGGTTCTTTCTTAGATTTTGTCCATCCAGTAAGAGCTCTTGAAATTCCAGTTGCAACTGCACTGGCTTGACCCATAAAGCCTCCGCCTCTTACTCTTACAGAAATATCGATTTTATCTCTCAAATCTCCTGTAATTTCTAGCGGTGCTAAAATTACTTCACGAGCAGTTTCCTGTGGAATCATCTCTACTGGTACATTGTTGATTCTAACTTTGCCTTTACCTTTAGTAATGTAAACATGGGCACTAGCTGTCTTTCTAGTTGCAAAATAAATTTCAGTTTTTGGTGTTGTCATTCAGTCCACCCTATTACTCTACATAATTCCCCAAGTGCAGTATAGTTTGATGGGGTCTTTCTAATCATAGCTTTTTCAAATTTAATTTTTTCAAGTGATTTAATTTCTTTTGGTGAACCAATGTATGTTCTCAGTCTTTGATGAGCTTCTTTTCCAGATGGCTTTCTATCATAAGGTAGCATTTGACGAATCATTTTTGCCATTACTGTATCTGGTCTTCTGTAGTGGACTGGTCCGTGTTTGTAATTGATGATGCTGTTAATCTCTAAAAATTCTCTATATTCTTTAATTTGGTTACTTCGAGTTCCGCTCATCATGATTTTTTCACAATTCACTACTGAAACTCTGTTTCCTTGAATCAATAATTTTGCAACATTTGATGCTAATCTACCTGCAATGTGGTCTGTTGCGTCTACTACTATTGGTCTATCTGTTCTTACAACTGTCTCTTGCTTGGCCATTCTGCTGGATTTGTTAATTCTTCCGTTAGCCAAGTAGTACAACTCCTTTTCCTGTTGGATTCTGTTCAACCAAATCTGAGTGACTAATTATTTTTCCACCTTTTTCAATGATTTTAGTTGCTGCAGAGTTTGAAATTGAAAATGAGAATAATGTGATTTTGTGAGAAATATTGCCTGTTCCTAGCACTTTGCCTGGAAATACTACAATGTCGTTTTCTTTTGTAAGTTGATCAATTCTATTCAAATTGAGATCTCTTCTTGCAATCGATGGTTTTAATGCATATTCTGCCAATTTAGCCCAAATTGGAGCATCATTTTTGGCAGATGCCTTCTTTAGATCTTTGGCCATGTGAATAACGACTTGATTAGTCATGTGAATAATGCGGTTTGAAACCCAAATATAATGTCTATGCTTAGACTACTCTTCAATTTGGTCAATCATCTCTTTAAATTGACCAATTCTGTTGCTGACCTCATCTACTCCTGAAATGATGATCTGCTCAGGTTTGAGTGCTCCTGTTGATTCTACTGTCAATACTTTGACATCTTCTTTATCAGTATCAGTTAGTGTTGATATGGTTGATGCATTCCATTTGGCATGTTCTGTGCCGCGTCCCAGTCTTGCATAGCATTCTACTTTGATTTTTTGACCTGGTGCTAGTTGAACTATGGGAATTTTATCTGAAGTTGGCTTGATTGAATCATCTTCTGAAGATAACTCGTTAGAAAGTACTGTTCTTGTAACGTCTGAATCTCCTGAATCTAAAACTAGCATTACTTTGCAATTTGAACACCCTGTCTCACTTTGGCATTCGCACTTTGATGGCTCATTGAATCTGGCCAAATCTGTTGTTATTGGAATAAGTCCTAATCTGTGGGCTAAACCCTCATCAGGTAATACTGAAGAATTTTCAATAATGTCTACTGTGTCTATTGCAAATGTTGGAACTCCGTTAAGGCATACACGTCTTAGTGCATTTGCATACTGTAATGGAATACCGCTAAGTTTTACTGAAATCTTTTGATTATCTTTGCTAATTACCTCTAAGGATGACAATGAGCAAAATTCCTAAAATCCACATAAAAATCTAGCTCGATTTTAGGCATGGTTAGAACAAAAAACGGCACTTATGATGATTCAATTTGAAATGTGTAATTGAAATGTATTATCGTATGTAACACACTACTACCATTTTTATGATATTTTATGTTCTAAATTCAATACTCTTAAGTTCATACAATTAATCATCTAGTATGAGTGAACCCAGAACCAGATCAAAGGCATGGTATATTCTGCCCGTGTTTATGGGAATAATTGGTGGCATTATTGCATATTTTGCAGTAAAGAGAGATGATCCAAAATTAGGTAACAACTGTCTAAAAGTTGGGATTGTCATGTTTGTTATCAATCTCAGCGTTGGTTTCTTTATGGGATTCTTTTCTGAACTGATGATTTGAAATCTTCTTTAATGCTCTGATCTCTTTTGGGGAATTTTTGTGTTGTAATGATCACGTTTGACTTTTTGTATCATAGTAGTTTTCTAAGGTGACATTCTTTCTCAAGTTCATCAAAATCAGAATATTGCACAGAGTCTATCCCTTCAGCCCTTGCAGATTCAACATTGGACTTGAGATCATCTATGAAAAACAACTCTTCTTTTTGAAACGGAACACTGTCAATTACATGACGATATATCTCGGGCTCTGGTTTCAAATGACCAATCCTATAGGATAGGAATTTGTGCTTGAAATGATCTAATGACAATAAATCTTCCACCACAGAGAAAGTCACATGTTCAGTATTTGACAAAATGCCTACAGTTGTCCCTTTTTTAGCCAAGTTTCTAGACAGTTCAATCATGGAATTATTCAGCGAAACATGTTTTCGAAATATTTTGTCTAAAAGAGATTCTTGAGAATTCATTAATTTTGTTGATTCAAGTTCTTTTCCAATTCTATGCCAAAATTCTTTTTCAACTACTCTTCCAGTAGAAATATCTGCAAGATTTTTTTCAAATTCTTTTGATAATTCTTCAGCATCTAATTGAAATTCTTCACTGACTTCTTGTATGAACCAAGAATTATGCCAATTTACAATGACTCCTCCCAAATCAAACAGAACACATGAAATTTTGTCCATCATGAATTTTCAGTATTTTGATTATTTCAATACTTTCCAACAAACCAACTCATGTTATAGAGATTCTACCATCATAGAAGAGTAAAACGTATAGATAAATATCAAATCCTCATATCTAATTTAGAAATGGCCGATGTAACATTAGTACGGTATTCCTATGAAGGGGAAAAATTTGAGATTATGGTAAAACCTGACCCTGCCCTCGATTACAAAATGGGCAAGAAAAAAGATCTTTCTGCAGTATTGGTTTCAGATGAAATTTACACTGATTCTGGAAAGGGCACTAGGCCTTCTTCTGAGAAATTGCTAAAAGCTTTCAAAACTGAAGATCAGACTGAAATTGCTCAGATAATCCTTGAGAAAGGTGATCTAAATCTTACTACTGAACAAAGACGAAAAATGATAGAAGACAAGAAAAAACAGATTGTCACGTTTATTGCTAAAACATACGTTGATCCAAAAACCCATCTTCCACACCCTCCATTGAGAATCGAGCAAGCTATGAAGGATGGGCGGGTATCCATTGATCCTCAAAAAAGTGTGGATGAACAAGTCAAAGATATCGTTGAAAAACTACGTTCCATTATTGCTCTCAAATCTGAAAGTCTGAAATTAGAAATTCTAATTCCAGCTCAGTTTGCATCTCAATCATATGCTGTTCTAAAATCAGTAGGTTCTCTAAAAAAAGAAGAATGGCAAAATAATGGTTCTCTAAAAGCAATACTTGAAATACCCGCTGCAGCAAGGCCAAACGTGATAGACAGATTAGGCTCTATAACAAAGGGTTCTGCCACAGTAGAGGTAATTCAATAATGGATAATAAGAGAAAATACGTTATTCCAGGCGATGTAGTTACTACAGGACCTTTTAGACCTGAACAAAATGTAATACTTGAAGGAGATAAAATAATTTCAACAACTATTGGAATCTCTGAAATTTATGATGATTCTGTTAAGGTAATCCCCTTAACTGGAAAATATATTCCTAAAATCAATGATCTTGTAATTGGCAAAGTCATTTCTCACACTTCGTTATCTTGGGAATTGGATATCAATTCCTGCTATGTGGGATTTTTGCCTGCCCAAGATGTCTTTGGACGAGATTTCTCTGCACATGCTGATGAACTTGCATCCAAACTAAAATCTGGTGATTTGGTAGCTGCAAGAATTGCTAATTTTGATAGAACAAGAGATCCGCTTGTAACCATTTCTGATAGAGATCTGGGTAAAATTGATTCAGGAGACTTGGTCAAAATCTCTCCTAGTAAAGTTCCACGCCTAATTGGAAAGCGTGGAAGTATGATTCAGATGATAGAGATGGCCACCAACGCTGCTGTGACTATAGGTCAGAACGGCTGGGTAGTGGTTTCCTGTGAAACTCCCGAGGGATTATTAAAGGCTAAAAAAGCAATTGAAATGATTAATGAAAAAGCACATGTTGCTAATTTGACTGATCAAGTGAAAGAAATGTTAGAAATAAAGGATGATGAATCATAATGGGCGGAAGAGACGCAACAATGGTCCTGTTGGACGAGAATGGTATTCGTTGTGATGGTCGTAAAGTTGACGAACCACGACGAATTATGATTAGAGCCGGCGGACTAAAAAATGCTGATGGTTCTGCTTACATTGAATTTGGTGATAACAAAATCTTAGTTGGTGTTTTTGGTCCAAGAGATGTCCATCCAAAACACATGTCAGATACTGATACTGGAATTTTACGAGTTAGATATCACATGGAACCATTTTCTGTAGGTGAGAGAAAAAACCCTGCACCCTCAAGAAGAGAAATTGAAATATCCAAAGTTATCAAAGAAGCATTAGAACCTGCAGTAATGTTGGACAAATTCCCAAGAACTGCAGTTGATGTTTTCATTGAAGTTTTACAAGCCGATGGTGGCACTCGTTGTGCTGCTCTTACTGCAGCATCTGTTGCATTAGCTGATGCTGGTATCCCAATGAGAGATATGGTTGCAGCAATTGCAGCAGGAAAAGTTGCAGATACTGTAATCCTTGATGTTAACAATGAGGAAGACCAAGCAGGCCAAGCAGATATGCCAATAGGTTACATGCCAAGTCTTAAGAAAATTACATTATTGCAATTAGATGGCGTTCTAACTCCTGAAGAATACAAGAAATGTGTTGATGTTGGAGTTAAAGGCTGTGAACTTGTTTATGAGTTGCAAAAGAAAGCACTTCATGACAAATACTTTGGAAAAGGAGACGAATAAAATTGACATCTACTTCTGTTATTGACGAACTAAAGAAAACAAAAATCCTTGAATTGTTAGAACAAGGAAAAAGAGTTGATGGACGTGCACTCGATGAAGCCCGTGAAATAACTATTGAGACTAATGCTATTCCTAAGGCAAATGGTTCTGCAAGAGTTTTTCTTGGCGATACCGAAGTAATCTGCGGAGTCAAAATTCAACCTGACAGACCTTTCCCAGACACTGGTGACAAAGGACTTTTCATTTGTACTGCTGAACTTTTACCATTATCACACCCTACTGTTGAAACTGGTCCTCCACAACCACCTGTAATAGAATTAGCAAGAGTTGTTGATAGAGGAATTAGAGAAAGCCATATGGTGGATGTCTCTCAATTAGTAATTGAAAAAGACAAATCTGTAATTGGTGTCTTTGCTGATAATGTCGTAGTCGATTATGATGGAAATCTATTTGATGCATGCTCTTACGCTGCAACCGCCGCACTACTTACATCTAAAACCCCTAAATGGAATTGGACTGATGATTCCCCCGTACTTGCTGAGGGTGAAGAAACTCCTTTGCCAATTACTACAATCCCTGTGTCTGTAACTATGGGCAAAATTGGAAACTATATCATAGTTGATCCAAATGGAGATGAATGGGAAAGCATGGATGCCCGTGTGACAATTACCACTGATTCTGATGGAAATATTTGCGCCTTACAAAAGGGTGGCAGCGATGGCTTTACACAAGATGAAATTAACCAGTGTGGTGAAATCTCAGTCAGAGTAGGCGCAAAAATAAGGGAAAAATTAAAAGAAGCTCAAAAAGGTAGTCAATAAAATGGCAAAAGCAAAAAAATCTCTTAAAGGACTAGGAGCTCGTTATGGAATTAAACTTAGAAAACAATATACAAAAATCCACCTTCAACTAAAAGAGAAGAGAACCTGCCCTGAATGTGGCTCACAAACATTTGGACGTGATGCCGTAGGAATTTGGTCTTGCAAAAAGTGCAGCTATAAAGTAGCTGGAACCGCATATGACGTTAAACTTTAGTGCAAAAATTACAGTCGATGCAAAAGATAAGACACAAGCAATTTTTGATTCTGTAAATGCGGATAATGAATTTTATCCGGACAATCCAGTAAAAACAGAAATTACTTTTGATGAAAAAATTACAATTTCAGTAGAGACTGATCAACTGACTCATCTTAGGGCAAACTTGAATTCAACTCTTAGGTTGATTCAAGCAAGTTATGATTCGATTGAATCGGTAAAGATATAATGAAACAAATTTTTTGGTAAAACATGTCAGCAGGACAAATGCCACCTTGGCTTCAAGAACAACTAATGAAATTACAACAATCTCAGCAGAGCCTTCAATCTGTTATGACTCAAAAACAACATCTTGAAATTGAAAAGGCCGAAACTGAAAAGGCACTTGAGGAATTAAAAAAAGTCGCAGATGGTGATGCAGTATTCAAACAAGCTGGTACAGTTTTGATTAAATCAAAAAAACAGGAATTAATTGATGAGCTAGAAGAACGAATCGAGATGACCAAAACACGTTCTACTGTTCTTACAAAACAAGAAACACGTCTCAAAGAAACTCTCAAAGAACAAGAAACAAAAATAACAGAAATGATGAAAGGCGGTTCTGCAAATCCCCCAAAATCTCCACCTCCAGAAGACAATCCTAGAAAATAAAATTTTAAACGTCTTTCATATAAGATATTAACAATTCTTTTCAATAGTATTTGTGAATCTAGGAAATCTTAGAATAATTGTTGATGAGCGAGAGAGAAAAAGTGGCATTCCTGATTTGCTAAAATCTGTTGGGCTGAATCTCGAGATGAAAACTCTTCCAATTGGTGATTATATTGTGGCTCCTGAAACTATTGTTGAACGAAAAAGCATTCGGGATCTTATGGCTTCTGTTTTTGATGGCCGACTCTTTGATCAATGTGCTAGATTAAAGGAGCATTTTGAACATCCTATTGTTCTCATGGAGGGCAACGTTGATGAGATTGAAGAAATAACTGAAAATCCCCTGATATTTTATGGTGCAATTTCTACCGTAGTTCTTGATTTTAAAATTCCTGTAATTCCTACTCCAAGTGCTGCACATACTGCCAAATTACTTGTCTCTATGTGTTCACGAAAAGATACGCCCAAAGGACCATACTTGAAGAAAATTAAAAAATCATCTGACCTAGAGCGACAACAACTCTCATCACTTTGCAGTCTTCCTGGGATTGGAGAAAAGTTTGCAGTAAGGATGCTTGAAAAATTTGGAACACCTCTAAAAGTATTCACTGCAACAACTGCAGATCTTGCCAAAGTTGAAGGACTGGGTGAAGCAAGAGCCAAGAAAATCAAAAAAGTTCTAGATACTAAAAGTAAACATCTAAAAAAATCAAACCAAAAAACTTTGCATGATTCCTGAGATTAAATACATCCTGATTTAATTTTTCAAATATTTTTTCTCATATGTTACTCATTTAGTGGCACAGATTTTTCTTTGAGTAATTTCCTCTTCAAAGGCGTTCCACACATTGGACATTCTTTTCCAGTTATATGATTAGTTCTGCATCCAGGACAATAATGAATCCATTTACCCACATCTTCTATGCCTTTTGTCATGATGGGTGATATTTCCAATCCTAGGTTTCTAGCAACATTTGAAATTGCAAAATCATCACTAATGATCTGACCATTCATTTCAATACACAAGGCAATAATTGAAATATCTTGTTTAGACAGCTGGGGAAAATCCCCAGTTTCTTTAGCTGCCTTTATTGCATTTTTCGTTGATTCTAAATCTGGCTCTCTAATTTTTAGTCTGTTAGTTTCAAGCAAAGTTCCTAACGCATCATGATTTTTCTTTATGTGTTTTATTTCGTCATAAACTGATGATGTTGTATAGCAATCATCTGATGATCTAAATGGAACTCCTGCATAAAATGCGCTAGCGTCTAAAATTCTAAAATCCAAGTTTGCTCATCTGTCTCAGTCCTCGCTTCTTTAATCTTAGGAAGACTGCTGGTTTTTTGTATTTTCTAATTGTAATAGGTTCTTCATACCCTGCTGCTTTTACAACTTGTGCATCCATTGCAATGTTACAATCATGAGAACATGTAATTTCAATTTTTTCATCTGGAACAACTAATGATGCTAATCTATACACTGGTGCAACTGGTGTGATAATTAAGACATCTAAACTTTCATGCAATATTGGACCTCCTAATGAAAATGAGTGTCCTGTAGAACCACTTGGTGTTGCAATAATCACTCCGTCCATTTTTTGTGTGACTGTATCGTCTTGGAATTTTATTTCGATATTTGCAGTTTTAGTCAAATTTGTTCTTGTAATGAATATTTCATTTAGTGCTGGAGGAAATTCCTTTCCTCCACAAGATGCAACAACTCTTGTTCTTTTATCTAAAAAGAAATTGTCTTTTAGAATTTGCTCAATCGCATCATCAATCTCTTCAATTGTAATTTCTGCTAAAATTCCTCTGTTCCCTCCAACATTGATTGTTAGAATAGGCGTTTCATTCTCTAAATTTCTAAAAACTCTGAGAGTTGTTCCATCTCCCCCCAATGTAATGACTAAATCTAATTTCTCTTTCTTTAATTCTTCCAAAGTTTCAATTTGTTTTGCTCCTTCAACTTCAATTGGGGAAATTGTGAAAACCTGTGATTTTTTTGCTAAAAGCTTTTTTGCAACATCCTTGGCCGCATTCTCAGAATCCTTTGATCCTACCTTGCTTACCACTGCTACTTTTTGTAATTTCAACCCGTTCTTCTGAATCATATTTACATAAAAATGATATTTTTAGTGTTTTTTGGAAAAACAAATAAGTATGAAAACTGATTCGTACAAATCATGAGTTACGCACATCCTGAAGTTTTAGTTGATACAGAATGGGTATCACAAAATCCTCCTAACGAAAATAGGAAATTAGTTGAAGTTGATTATGATCCTGTAAATGGATATCAAAAAGGTCACATTAATGGTGCTAGTTTAATCTGGTGGAAACGAGACATCAATGATCCTGTCCGAAGAGATATCATTAGTAAAAAAGAATTTGAAGCATTAATGTCAAAAAATGGAATTACTGCAGATACTGAAGTAATTCTGTATGGTGACTTTAACAATTGGTTTGCCGCATTTGTTTTCTGGGTTTTCAAAATTTATGGACATGAGAATCTAAAAATTATGAATGGTGGAAGAAAAAAATGGGAATTAGAAAACAAAGATTACACTACTGATGAACCTCAAATAGCACCAACAAATTATGTTGCACAACCTCCTGATGAGGGATTGCGTGCATATCTATTTGATGTTAGTAGGGCATTAGGAAAAGAGGATACTGTAATGGTAGATGTAAGATCACCTGCAGAATTCACTGGTCAAATTACTGCGCCTCCAGAATATCCAATGGAGCATGCACAAAGAGGTGGACATATTCCAAATGCAAACAATATTCCATGGGCAACTGCGGTAAATGATGCTGATGGCACATTCAAAGCAGTCGAAGAATTAAGACAGAATTATGAACCAAAAGGTGTCACTCCTGACAAGGATGTAATTTGTTATTGTAGAATTGGAGAGCGTTCTTCACACAGTTGGTTTGTATTGAAATATCTACTTGGATATCCAAAGGTCCGAAACTATGATGGTTCTTGGACTGAATGGGGAAACATGATAGGAAACCCTGTGGAAAAATAAATTGCTTCTAGACCTTCCTGTTCTAAAGAAAGGCACTTTTTATTTTATCAAAGATGGGGATTCCGATATTATCATGGAAGACAAAACAAAACGAGGTCTTGAAATAAAAGAAACATCTGTTGATGAAAAAATTAACGTAAAAGCTGACAAAGGCATGATCCATGACATGGATGGAATTGGGCATTGGGTCCCTATCCGCTGGTATTTTCCCAAAAACTCCTATGATCTATCTCAAGTAGAAGTACATGCAGAAGCTATGGAAAAAAAATACACCGAGCTACGAGAACTCACATGTCCTGACGATGACGACTGATAACCTTTTTAAATAAAATAACTTCACAAGAGACAGATGTCCTTACTTCTAAAAGATCGAGTGTGGTCAATGGAAGCACCAACTGCAAAACGTGGCGTGTATCCATTACATGGATTCAAACTTGGACTTTATAGATTACCAATTAAACTTGAAGAAATTCCAGAGATAAAATCTGTCCATGATGGTCTCAAAAAAGCATTTGAAATGGACATGTATGCTGACAGAATATTTGCCACATATCGTTGGAAAGAACAAAACATGGATGATCCTGATGCAAAAGGATACGAAGAGGTTGACTTGTCAGTTACGGTAGAAATTGTAACTGGAGAAGTCGTAGATATTATCTATCAAATTTTCCCAATTGAAAAGTTCGGTGATCCTAACTGGGTCAAAGATTATAGAAAAAAGGCAGACCATTTTGCAAAAATGGTTATTGATACTATTTTACGAAATACTATCTTGGCAGACAAGATGATTTCTTATTTTGCAAAAACTGAAAAAATATCTGAAGTTGCTGCAATTCAAAAACTAGAAGAACTTACACCTCTGGCAAAAATAGTTCTTGGTGCAAAACCAAAACCAATTGAGGCAAAAGAAGACGATGAAGAAGAGGATGACAGTTCAATTGAAATCCCAGACGGTGCAAAGCCTGGACCTATTGATGTTGATTATAAATCAAAAATGAAACCATCTGCAGCATATGAAGCACCTGAACATACAATCAAGACTTGGGGTAGAAGAGGTACAAATAATGGAATCATGGGAGTTTGGGGTGAATTTGTTTCTGTAGATTATGATATTTGTATTGCTGATGGTGGATGCATTGAAGCATGTCCTGTAGGAGTATACGAATGGTTTGACACTCCTGGAAATCCTGCATCTGAAAAGAAACCATTGATGTCAAAAGAACCTGATTGTATTTTCTGTTTGGCATGTGAAGGCGTTTGTCCTCCACAGGCAATCAAAATATTTGAGCAAAAATAGTTTAATTTTTTGCAACTATAAATAGCGATTAGTAATTTTGTGAAGTTAGGGATATGGCAATTAATCCTTTTACTTCATTTGTGTTTGATCTGTTTATTTTATCTGCAATAATTATCACTGCATATACAGTTAATTTCTATTATCTTGCATTTGTCTCTCGAACCAGAAACGAAGCTCGTCCTACTCTAGATTGGGGAACCCCTACCGTTACTATCCAGTTGCCAATTTATAATGAAAAATATGTCGCAAAAAGATTAGTTGACTCTGTTTGTAATATGGATTACCCAAAAGACAAAATGAGAATTATGGTATGTGATGATTCTGATGATGATACAGTTGAATTACTTCGTGACGTTGTTGATGATTACAAAAAACAGGGATTCCAAATTGAACATGTAAGGCGTGATTCAAGAAAAGGGTACAAGGCAGGCGCATTAAAACATGCTATGCAATCTACTGATACAGAACTTGTTGCCATCTTCGATGCCGATTTCATTCCTCCTACTTGGTTTCTTAAACGAGCAATCCCCCATTTTTCAAAATCAAACATAGGGCTAGTTCAATGCAGATGGGGGCATGTCAATGAAAATTATTCAACAATCACTCAAGTGCAGGCACTGAGTATAGACTTTCATTTCCTTGTAGAGCAAAAAGCCAAAAGCAATTCAAACCTCTTCATGAATTTCAATGGGACTGCCGGAATTTGGAGACGTGAATGCATTGAAGATGCTGGAGGTTGGCATACTGCTACTCTTGTAGAGGATCTTGACTTGAGTTATAGAGCACAAATGAAAGGTTGGAAATGTTTGTTCTTGCCTGATATTGTAGTTGATGCTGAATTACCTGCCCAAATTAATGGTGCAAAAAGACAACAATTTCGTTGGGCAAAAGGCTCTATTCAATGTGCAATAAAATTACTTTCAGATATTGGATTAAAACGAAATGTCGGAATTGAAGCAAAAATTCAGGCCTTTATTCAACTCACACGTCACATTGTTTATCCTCTTGTTTTGATACAATTTCTATGCTTACCTGTTTTATTGGCAGCTCAAGTTAATCTCTATGTAGTAAGTGTTCTTCCTGCAATCACTATTGCAACATATCTTGCAATGGGGCCTGGTGCGTATGTTGTGGTAATACATGGCATGTATCAAAAGTCATGGAAATCAAAAGCAAAATTACTTCCAGCACTGCTTGTCTACAATGCTGGCATGTCTGTAAATAACACAGTTGCAGTTTTTGATGCAATACTTGGAAAGAAAAATGAATTTCATAGAACTCCAAAATATGGAATAGTAACAAAAAAAGATGATTGGAGAGACAAGGCATACAATTTACCTTTCACACAAACAACTCTTTTGGAAATATTTTTTGGCGTTTATGGAATAATGGGGATTTTCATTTCAATATTTTCAAACAATCCTGTCTTTGTACCGATAATTGCTATTCAAACACTCGGATTTTTCTATATTGCAATGTTGAGTTTGTCTCATACAAGGTTTAAAAGAAATAAATCAAGTGATTATCGACCAAAGACTAAGAAAGAAAAAATGGCAAATAATGTTTACAAACTTTCCATGATTGGAATTCTCGGAATTATAATTTTTGGGGTATTCATGGCCATTTCTGGATACAATGCTGATATTTACCCCCTTGATAGGATTAGAGGAAATCTTGATGGGATTGTGTCTTCATCAGATCCTGATGTGATACGTGAGCATTTAGTTGCAATTCAATCTGATTTAGATTTGATAATGGTCAATTTACCTGAAACAAGAAATTCTGAAGGTGAGGTAATTTCAAGAAATCCTGTTTGGATATTTGGAACAGAATCTACCAACTTTCTTAGGATACAAAACAACATAGACACAATGTTTACAGGACTGGATGAAATTTCATCAATATCAAAAGATAATTCTGCATATCATACTGGGATGTTAGATATTAACGAAAGAGCACTATTATTGAAAATTAACATTATGGATGCAACTCCATACATGTATGTCAGTCCTGCAAATATGATGCTTAGTGTAATCTGGATTGCAGCAATCGTGGGAATCTTTGCCGCACTGAAAAGAAAGAAAGAACAACTCAATAAATCTGATGAAGCATAATTAACTAATGTTTAGATCTCTTCTTATTTCATCAACTGCTCTGATTCCGTAAATGTCTCTTACTTGCTGAACTCTGATTGATTCTTTTAACATGTCTCTTCCTATTGCATTTGTTAAAATTGAATACACATCGCTAAATCTGACTTCCCATTTGTCTGCACAATCTAGTATTTTACTTACGGCCCACTGTCTGACTTCGTGTGGGAATGGTATCTTTTCTCCAGATTCTATTGAAATCCTATCGAACAAATTAACAATGTCTGCAGTTTGGGATGCCATCTTTTCGATATCTTCAGCAACACCGTATTTTGATTCCGAATTCATTCTGATATTTGATTGATATTCTGAGAGTTTCAACAGTGCCATCATTTCTTTTGAGGAATCACTAGATGCTTTGTTTGTAACTTCTTTAACTGATTGCAATTCTTGGAATAGTTTTTCTGATTTTTGATGGAATTCTATTGTGGATGCATCTTGTCTTTTTAGAGTATCTGAAACTGAAGAGATTTTTTGCTCAATGCTATTTGTTTTGTCAAATACACTCTGCTTGAAATTGGATACTTCTTCTTGAACTGACTTGAGTCCTTCTCCTACAAAGGCAGTAGAATCTGCCCTTTGTGCAAGTGATCCAATCTCTGTCTCAATTTTGTCAATCTTGCCTCCCAATCCTTTGATTGATTCTAGGCTCAAATTATCCAAAGAATTTGCTTTTGCTGCTACTGTCTCAAACTGTTGTTTGAGGCCATCTATGACTCCTCCCAAAGAATCAATTTTTGATGCTTTTGCAGATATGGCATCAATTGTAATTTTGATTGCATCTAATTCTGCATTAAGATTTGAACTGGATGCTACTCCTTCTGAAATTCTTCCTAGTTCTTGTTTTAGGCTTTCGATAATTTGAGAACCTGTATCTAATTTTGCTGTCTTACCTGAAATTTCCTCTATTGAGTTTTTGAGATGATCTATCTCCGAACTGATTTCTAAAAATGAGTCTGTCTTTCCAGAAACTTTTCTTAGATCATCTCTTACTTCATCAATCCTTTGAGCAATTTTGATGATCATCTGAGAATTGTTTCTAATTGAATTCATGCTATCCTCTACTTGCTTGGATAATTCTTGAGGTTTTGATGATTTTTGTAATTCGGAAATTCTACTAATTTCTTGTTCTAATTTTGCTGTTTGATCATTTATTTTGTTTACTAGATTTGATTGTGTTCTTACTTGATTTAATCCTGCGTATAGTTTTTGAGTATCATCTTCAATTATGTCGATTTGTTTTGATTGTTTTTGAATGTGCTCTAATGTAGATGTTAATGTGTCAATCATTCCTTTCATTGAGATTAGGACTTTTTGATTTTCCCCAAAGATCTTTGACATTACTTTGATCTCCTTTTGCAATGCTTTGTTGGAGTCTGAAACTGAAGCCACTTTTTTTAATAGTACTGATGGATTTGGCTCTTTTTTTGTAACTTTTTTTGCTTTGCTTTCAGTTTTTTTCTTTGTGGTTTTGACAGCCATGTAAATTCAATTAAAATTTGAAGATAAAAAAGTTGGGTGTAAAATAAAAAATGTAAAGAGTTACTTGTTTACAACTTCTGGTTCATGAAGTAATTCATGAAATGTCTTTTCAGCCAAACCATTTGCTGTTTCAATAAACCCTCGTGGACAATATTCACATTGAATCATATAGTACGGTATGGTACCGTACTATTAATAGAGAGGTAATTACAAAGTAACCAATTATGCAGTCAGATACCCCAGGTCATATCTCTTCATATTATTCAGTTGACCTAATCATCACTCTGCATTTTGGTTATCATATTTGGGCATAAAGAGGTTAAAGATTTTGAACATTTTTGAGCATAGCCTGTATTGATAATCAAATTTGCCATCAGTAATCATTTTTAAACAAATCTGTTGACTGATTACATGCAAAACATTCCACTTCAACTAGATTCAGGTGGAATTCATAGCTCTCTTAACAATACTGTAACTAGTCTAATAGAAAAAATCACACCTGAGTTACCTCATACAACTTTTGTCACTGATTTAGCATTCATCATGATAATAGGAGCTGTTGTAACACTTGCTTTTTTTAAAATAAAACAGCCCTTGATCATTGGCTATCTTTTTGCTGGGATGTTGCTTGGCCCTCTTTCTCCATTTTGGTCTTGGGTTCTACCTCAAGGTGGACCGCCGACTGATGTTTTAGAAGGTGTTGGCATATTGTCAGATATCTCTGCATTGAATCTCTTTGCAGAAATTGGTGTCATCTTACTTCTATTTGTAATCGGTATAGAATTTCCATATGCCAAAATCAAAAGTATTGGTCGTGTTGCAATTGGGGTTGGGACTATAGGCCTATTTTCAACTTTAGGTGTTTTGTTTTACACTGCCACCGCACTCGGATTGGAATTTATGGATGCATTGTTTATCGCAGCGGCATTATCTATATCCAGTACTGCAATCATCGTCAAACTTTTGGAAGAGATGGGGAAAATCAGAAAAGAATCATCTATCTTGGTTCTTGGTATTTTGATTGTAGAGGACGTCATTGCAGTTATTCTGATTTCTTCATTGCAGTCTATTGCTTTGGTCGGTTCAGTTTCCATTGAGTCTGTCGTTGTAGTCATATTGGTTGCAACTGGGCTAATTGTGGGCACATTCACTATTGGAACCAGAATTATTCCTCCTTTGATTGATAGGGTGGCAGGTGCAGAACATCGTGAAATTTTACTTCTCAGTGTTCTAGGTGTTTGTTTTGGTTATGCACTATTAGCAAATATTGTAGGATTGTCTGTGGCAATTGGTGCATTTTTAGCCGGCGTTCTTGTTGCCGAATCTAAATCTGCAGAGGTAGCCAAATTATTATCTAGTCCAATCAAAGACATGTTTGTTGCCATATTCTTTATTTCTGTAGGTGCCTTGATGGACGTATCACAACTTGAAAACTACATTTTTGTTGCTATTGCTTTGATTGCAGTTGCTACTGGAATGAAATTTGGAGGAAACATGATTGGAAATTTCCTCTTCAGACAAAAGCGTGGTAAAGCATTACGTTCTGCATTTACTCTGGCAGCTCCTAGGGGGGAGTTCTCTATTGTAATTGTAAAAGTTGGAGTTGATATTGGTGCAGTAAGTGCATTCTTGTTCCCCTTGGTCGGAATAATTTCTATAATTACTGCATTTATTTCTCCATTTCTAGTAAAGGCAGGCGATAAGATAATTCCCGCATTAGAAGGGGAAAAAAATGTCTGATGAATTAAAGAGATTCTTAGACCAAGTACATCCGGGAATCACTACTTTTGATTTTGATGGAAAAGAGACTCCTTGTATTGAATTAGATGCAAAAAAATATGATGATATGTTATCCAAAGTTGCAGGACAGCCTTTGTCCATTAATACTGATTTGAATATTTTACAAGATGGATTGGGGAATGTCTTTGTTCAGGTAACTCTGACTTTTTCACACGGTAACATTGTTGAAAACTTTCTTGTTAATGCAAAAACTGATCTTGCATTTTTTGAAGCTCTTGCAAAAACATCCATGATTGCCCTTTCTTCCCCTAAATCTAATTACGGAAAAGATAATGTTTTCATGATTCAATTACCACGACCTGAAAAAGCTCAAGATGCTCTTGTGATAATTAAAGATGCGTTAATCCCAAAGATTTGATGAAAAATGGTGCAGTTACCGGGATTTGAACCCGGGTCACGTACTTGGCAAGCACGAGTACTAACCAGACTGTACTATAACTGCAACACCCCTCAAGGCTGGATTTGGATATTAAACTGTTTTTAACTATTTCAAACAAGATGTATCATGGATGAAACACTTTACAAGAAAATAGAACAAAAAATTCAAGATTCCATTTCAAACAAAGATGAAATTAAACAATTAATTGAGTCTCTTTCAAAAATTGATGATTCAAAATCATTTGCGTTGGGTATTGTAGTTGGGAGACTCTACAACACATTCTATTATCAGTCTAAAAGAATCTTAGATAGAGAACCAACAAAACAAGAATTTGAAGAATTTTTAGAATTTGTCAAGAACAAGAAATCTGATTTAGATGTATTATGGTGAGAGTTTATTCCATTCGACCACTTTGATTAATGGTGTTCCTGGCATTTTTACACATGCTCCATGAAGTGCTTTTTTAGCTGCCTCTAAATGGGCATCGCCGTTAACATACAGCTCCATGATACATTGCCCTTGTTTTACCCTTGCAGCTAAACTTACTGCTTTACCCCATGATCTTCTCATTCCTTCTGAAACTCTGTCTGCACCTGCTGTTGCAATCTGTTTGTTTTCTCTGAGGAGATTATGTGGATAAATTCTAAGTCTTGAATAATAACCTGATTCGCCTGTTGTTTTTTCAAGTGTTTTGTTTGCAGCTAATCTTGTAGATTCAATAGCCATATGACGAATCTGAATTTTTTCATTTAGTAGTAACTGAACACAGTATTGGTATGTCCCTCTTTTACCACCTTGAAATTTTGCAATTTTGATTTGTGGCTTACCTTTGATGTATTCTTTTCTGGTAAATACTTGACCAGTTCCATCTCGATAATTTGCACCATGCATGATAATCACAAGCCAAAATGCCCATATTTTAACGGTTAGCAGGATGCTACTCGTAACATCCAATGCTTATATGGAAATATCATGATTTTCACTTCATTATGGAAGAGACTCCTTTAGTTCGTGGTGAACTGATTTCAGATCAAACATGCATTTCAGATAAAAATATGATACATGATCTGGATCTAAAGGGGTTTGGAGAAATTGAAAAAGAGAAATTATTCTTAAAATCTTTTGAAACTCTTTATCTGTTATACACAAAAAGACTGATTCTAAAAAAAGGAAAAAAACAGATTGACTTTGATTTTTTTATGAACATTTGCCAAAAAACAGATTTTGAGATACTCACAAAATTTTTGATATATCGTGATTTGCGAAATAGAGGCTACGTTGTAAAAGATGGTTTTGGATTTGGTTCTGATTTTCGAGTTTATGAAAGGGGACATTATGGTGAAAAAGGAGCAAAATTTCTAATCTTTGGTCTCAATGAAGGCCAACAAGAGAAGATGGGAAATCTCCAAAAAAAGATTGAAGAAATTACTCAGATGGGAAAAGAACCTATAATTGCAGTAATAGAGCGTCGTGGTGAAGTGATTTATTATAAAATTAACAAAATGAATTTCTATGAAAATAAATCTGGAATTGAAGAGTCTTTTCAGCTTTAATCTTGTAATATCCAATCAGGTGAATATTTCAAAAGACTGTTTTCTTCTGCTTTCATAAAATCATAAACTTCTACATACTTTGTTTTGTTTTCCCATAACTCTTCAAAATCTTTCATCTTTCTCTCTACTCTTGATCTATCATTCCAAGATGTAAAAACATCTACTGATTCAAAATCTCGTGTTTGAGTTGAAAACGATTCTCTTGACGTTCCAGTAAATGCAACCACTTGATCATGTTCATCTCTGAATATGCCTATTCTTTCTGAGAAAGAGTTTGCAACTTGCTCTGAATTTGGTATTGCAACCTTTAGCTCTATCTGGCCATTGTTTACAATATTTTGGAGTTTTTGCATCTTTGAATCTTTAATCATTTTTCCTTCAAACGATTTTGAATATTTTTCAGAAAATAGTTTTGTGAACAAATTCAAGTCCTGGGTTCTAAATCTGTGACCTGTGATCATTCTCAGCTTTGCTTTACCTACTGAAAAATTATCAAAGGCCATGGAAATTGTCGCAAGAGATTCTATGGATAGAAAATCCACACATCTATCGTATTCTATACAATTACTCAAACAAGGAAAGAAAAATTCAGCAACAATGTCGTCCATATCAGAACGATATTCTTCTTTTAATTCAATATCTCTAAGACCCAATGATTATTAATTCTGATTTTATTATTTAAAGTCACAATTTTGATTTGGTTGTTAGACTTTTCTTTGTTTATTGTGTATGATTACAAAATCTTCTGCGAGTAATTGATTTGGGATTATAATTCTGCCTCCATCTTCACTCAGGGCAACGATTTTGGTTAGATGGAGTTCTATAATTACACCCTTAGCCTCTTTGATTGTGATAGAATCTCCGACGTTTATATCAGAATTGAAAAAAATTCCAATTCCTGCGGCTATATTCTTTAATTGATGTTGTAACGCAATTCCAAATACCACCATCCCAACCCCAATTGATGTAATTACCTCTAATGCAATTTCAAATAGTCCTAAAGATGAACCAAGATAGATAGCTTCTGAGACTATGATGACAATCGAAACAAAACCTATTATTTTTTGAGTGCCTGCAAAATCTTTCATTTTTTTGTGAAGTGTGTATCTGATTACGAGTACTGCTGTTATTGTGATAAACAATGATGTTAGTAACAAGTAAAATTCTTCAACCATATTCCATTTCCTTCAATTCTTTTTTAATGTCTTTAATGTAAATTCATCTGATTTAATCGTTGAACATGTTGAAAAAACTCATATGACAATTATCAAATTGTTTTGTCCATGTTTTAAAAGAATCTTCTATATCCACACTAAAATTAATGATGAATTCCTTCCAATTTGAATCTGCATTATTTGTGATTGTATTTTATTTTTCACCAAGTGAATTCTGTGAAGGCAGACCTGCTTTCGAATATGATGTAAAACAACAATTAAGAGCCAGCTGTCTTATCACGAATTCACTTCTTTGTTATATTGCTATCAAATTATTAAGATAGGCTCAAATTGACTTGATGCAAAATGAAATCAACTGGCATCCAGATTATTAGTTCAATGACACATAATGATCTTGGAGAGAAGATAAGATTCCAAACAAATAATCCATAAAACAATCTAAGAAAACAATGTCTTACTGTGCTAGAACAGGGATTGAAGACCATCATATATGGTTTGATTGAGCATTTTGGACTGTTTCTTTTTGGATAAAGACTCTAGAAGGTGAATTGAATTGATTTATGACATAATACAGAATATTGAAAAAAACATTCCACGTAATACTAATGAAGTTCGTTACAATGTTTTGATGCCAACATATAGGTTTGTAACATCTGCAAATTTTATCATAGGCATTATTGCAATTGTATTGCTTTTAGGAATAATGTTAGTTTCTACGTCATTTGCAATGACACAAGTATCTGTAGAACGTGCATATCTAAAAGAACTTTATGTAGAATCTAATGGTACAAACCACATTTATGGTTTTAAGATATGTGCAGGTGATGAACCATTGTACAATGCCAAGGTAATCGTAACTTCTGATTCTGATATGGTTATTGTAAATACAGACAAAGTCATTCAGGAAAATAAGTGTAGAAGTTTTGGTGTAAGTATAACTGCTAATGATGTAGATAGTATACACGCAAAATTAGTGGAACCCTCTAGAGCCTAACTTTAACAATTGGATCTTTTTCAATAGATCCAATCTTATTTCTAACCACTGTTTAGAAAACAGTCTTGCTCTGCATTATGTGATAATAGTAATTTTTATGATATATCTTAATATTTGAAAAAAATTCTCATTATACTGTGATAAATAATATTTTAATTCCCTATGATTTTACAAGTTTTGGTGACTTGGCATTTGAGAAAGCCATGGAGATTGCAAAAAAATTTGATTCAAAACTCACGCTATTGACAGTAATTGGAAGTGATATTGACACATCGAATATGTCTTGGGCTCGAGCTCAGGAAGTACATGATGAATCTGAGAATAAAGCAAAAGAAGATCTAAATAAAATAAAAAATGCCAATACTGTGGAAAATGTTCCTATTTCAGTTGAAATAATTCATAACTCTTCTAATTCCGAGGGCATTTTATCTTTTGCAGAGAAACACAATCCTGATTTGATTGTAATGGGATCTCATGGCAGATCAGGATTTAAAAAATTAGTGCTAGGAAGTGTGGCATCCCAAGTAGTTACAAAAGCAAAGTGTCCTGTACTGATAGTCAAATCTTAAACAATACATCCATACATTTCATCACCAAATGATATCTTTTCACATGAGTTCAGTTTAGAATTTTTGTCGAAACAAGAATTGTAAATACTGAAATCAAACCTATTGCCATCATGTTGAGAACCATTCCATGTTTTACCATTGCTTTGATTGGAATCTGTGCTTTTTCATAGATGAGTGCATTTGGAGGTGTTCCCATAGGTAATAGAAATGCAAATGATGTTGCAACAGTTATTGCAAACAAAATAGGCAATGGAGTCCATCCATTTAGTATTGCCATTGTTCCAACTATTGGAATGAAAATTGCTGCTGTGGCAGTATTTGATTTAACATTAGTTAGAAACATGATCATTGCAACTAACACCAAAATCACCAACTCAAACGGATAATCTCCAACAAATGAAAGAGAATGGGCAATCCAATTTGCCAATCCCGAGTCTACAAATGCCAAGGATAATGCAAATCCACCACCGAGTAAAAACAACAATCCATAAGGTAATCTTTCAATTCCTGCCCAATTCATCAAACTCTCAGAACGTGTTTTTGGCAGCACAAAGAGTGAGATTCCGCCCAGAATGGCAATCACCGAATTTGTAATAAAAGAACTCTCAGGCTGCCATAAAGGAATAGTGAACATCAAAGTCATCACTCCTAACAATACTGCTAAAACTGTTTTTTGTTCCATTGTAATTTTTCCTATTTGAGATTTTTCTAAAAGTAACGTTTTTTTGATTTCAGACGTTGTCTCAAAATTACTTTTTCCAATTTGTCTGGTCATGTATAATCCACAAAGAATTAACATTGAGATTGAAAGTGGTACTCCAAGCATAGACCATTCCACAAACGTCACTTTGTGTGAAAACATCTCCATTACTGTTGCCGCATAAAGCAAGTTTGGTGGTGCACCAATCAACGTTGCCACACTGCCAATTGATGATGAATATGCCACAGACAACATGAAAATAACTTTGAATTTTGTTGTAATGAAATTTGTTTTAGATAATGCTGCCAGGACTACGCCTGCAATTGGAAGTAATATCAAAACAACAGTGGTACTCATGACCACTGTAGATAGTAATGCAGTTGTAATCATAAACCCCCACACAATTCTCTTTGGGGAATATCCAAATACCGATATTAATTCAAATGCAATTTTTTTATGCAGTCCTGATTTTTCAATAGCTAGTGCTATCATGAACATTCCAAGTAACAAAACAATTATTGGATGCATATATTCAGCTGCAATTTGTTTAACAGGCAATATGCCTAATGTTGGAATTAATCCCATGGGAAGTAATGCAGTTGCATAAATTGGAATAGCTTCTGTGATCCACCAAACAATCATCCATACCGAAATTGCCAAAACAGCTTTTGCAGTGTATGACATTCCTTCTGGCGTTGGCATAAATAGAATTAGGAAAAATAATGCAGGCCCTAAACCCATGCCTACTTTTCTAAGGTTGAACTTCATTTTGAACAAGAATGTTTTTGGACAAGGTTGATTTGAGGCTATCTGTTGATAGCATGATCTTCATGTATGTTTTCAAGTTGATTTAATTCTAAATGAAATCAACTTTCATTATCCTTAATGCCAAAATCATTACAGAGCATTCTAAAGGTGAAAAAATGAACATTTATGATACAAAAACAATTGTTTGCCGTAGATGTAAGGCTCCAATTGGAGAAATTGAATATGATGCAGAGGTATTGTTACCACAATGTGGAAAATGTGCAAATCCAATGCCTGAAGGAGATAGTATATTGTATGCTGTCAGTGCCATCAAACACCAACAAAAGCAGATGACTGCATAAAATAATCTGTTGAAAGTTAAATTCTCAAGAGTATTGTGATTTACAAGATTAATTTGATATTTTAGAATATTTTTCTATTCTCCAATAATTTGCAATGTTATGCTTCGTTCTCTCTTTTGAGTATCTAATTCTACAAAAACAATTTGCTGCCATGTTCCTAATCCTAATTTTTTATCATTAAATGGAATTGTTAGTGAAGGGCCAATCAATGATGCCTTTACATGAGAACGGCCATTCCCATCATGCCACATTTCTTCATGGTGATAATTTAATTTGTCAGGAGCAATTCTGGATAACATATCTGGAAAATCTTTCAATAATCCTGGCTCAAATTCAATTGTAGTTAATGCACCAGTTGAACCTGTAACAAAAATAGTTACAATCCCATTGGATATTTTAGATTCCTTAATTTTTGTTGAAATTTCATCAGTAAGATCTATGATGTCATTTTCACCTTTTGATTGCACTTTGATAGTTTTTGTTGCTACCGTCATTTCTTAAATTAATAAAATTTCAAATTTTTCCATGATCTGCTATGAAGTTGACAATGTCTGATTTTGTTATTATTCCTATCAATTTCTTATTTCGCACTACTGGAAGACCACTAATTCCATGCCTAATCATCAAAATTGCAGCTAGATATGCCGTATCATCTGCAGAAACAGAAAATGGGTCTTTTGTCATAATGTCTTTTGCTAAAAATGTAAGCAAGTAACTCAAATTGTTTACGTTAAATTCATTGATTTTGGGATTCCAAAATATCTCTGTTCTTTCCTCAGGATCAGTAAACTCTTTGTATAAATCAAAAGTCTTTGCAGGAACAAAGTCTCGATAAGTAATAATTCCTACTGGAATTTTGTTCTTTGATACTATCACTCTTCTGATTTTGTTATTTAGAAGAACGCTTTCAACTTCAAAAATTGAATCATTAGGTGACACTGTGATCACTTTTTTTGTCATGATTTTTGATATTGGTAATCTTGCGGTACTTATCATGAGAAAAGTTGAAACAAGATCTGTTTTTGTTATGATCCCTACTAGTTTATTTTTATGATTCTTTACAACAACTGAACTGATACCGTGTGTTTTCATCAATTTTGCACAATCATAAATTGAGTCATCTGGGTTTACTGTAATCAGATCTTTTGACATTATGTCTCGAGCAAGTATTTTTGCAATGGGCTTTCCACTGAAAACTGAAATGCTTCTTGCAATGTCTTTTTCAGTAATAATTCCTACAGGTTTTTTATTAAATTCTACAATTAGTCTTCCAATTCTATGCCGAATCAAAATATCTCTTGCATCTAATATGCTGGTATTGGGAGGAATTGAGATGGGTTCTTTGATGATTGATTTTAATTCTACAGGAATATTTAGCAAAAATTTTGGCTGTCTTTTACGTACCATGAATTAACTATAGTTTTTTTATTATATGAATATCGTATAAAATGTCAATTGTGATAATGATGAGATATTTGGTTTTAAAGAATGTGGTAATAGAGAAAATATTTTCACTTTAATGAATAGGCAAACCCGCTAACAAAGGCTGGCCCACGTCTTTTCTTTATACGAATACGTTTGCCTTTCACATCTATGCTTTGAGATTTGGATAAAAAACAACCTGTTTGTATGCCATCTACTGAGATCAATACATCGCTGTCTCTTTGAGTGACGGGACCTGAAATTCTGTACAGTTTGGCTTTCTCACCATGATATACCGTTTGCCATTCACCTGACTTTGCAAACCATTCTTGTTCATGTTCCATCTTGTCTGATGGACCAACATATGTGCCAGAAATCCAAACCTTTGATGAATTTTTAATTTTAATTTTTTTACCTGAAACTTTTCCGCTCCCATTAAACTTGGATATTTTGTCATCGTGATAGACGGTGATTTCTCCTGGGCCTCGTATGCTAAATGATAGCGGTGTATCTCCTTGATAGATGGAAGCACATTTGTCTATTTTTGCAATCCACGTGCCTGTTTTGAGCTGCATAATACTAGGAAGATGTTTGTGAACTTAAGATTTTTCATGATTCTCAGAGAAGGTTTGGAAAAATAACTTTGAAGGCTTCCTTATTTTGCAAAATTTCTGCAAGTGATGAAATTTTATCCCAAATATGGTCTTTTTTTGTTTTTATTCCAATAATGTAGGCATACTCAAATCTTGTTTCTGGAATTGAATTATATGATTAATTCTTACAAAAAATCAGTTCCACTATGAATAATACTTTAAAGATTCCTGAATGGCATGCAGAGGTAAAGATTGATTCAAAGATAACATTGGTGGTTGTAGATATGCAGAAATTATTCTTGACTGATAAAACATCGCCGTGGGCAGACAAAAAATTACTATCGATAGTTCCAAATATTAAAAAACTAATCAAAACTATCGGAACACAAAATGTGATATTTACTCGCTTTACCCCTCCTAAAAATTGGCAAGATGAATCCAACTCTTGGAAAACATACTATGAGATGAATCAAAAAATTACTCCAAACTTTCTGGGAGAAAAAGCACTAGACATAACTGATGATCTTATTTCATACACTGCTAATTCAGTTGTCACAAGCAGGAAAAAATCAGCATCAATATTCATAGCCGGAGATTTTCACTCCAAGATAAAAAAGAAATCTACAAAAATTTTGATTTTTACTGGTATAGAAACTGATTACTGTGTTCTTTCTAGTGTGTTGGATGCGATTCATTTAGGATATTATGTGATAGTAGTAATGGATGCATGTGCAAGCAGTAAAAAACAAGGTCAGAAACATGCCAAAGGAATCTTTGATAGATTCCCAGAACAGCTTTGGGTTACATCTACAAATGACATGATAAATCACTTTAAATGATTTTTAATACGATCTTGATTAATTCTCATCTCTGTCCTTTTTGGTAATAATTAAAAATAAAATAAATCCAAACGACCTGCTGGATTCTTTATTGCTTCATGAGCCAGTGTGAATTGATAATTCTAACTGTTATTTAGAAAATTGGCTTAGAGTCAATCATGAAAACAGAAACTGTATTTCGTCGAGAGAGTATTATAAAAGATGATTTTATATGAAATAGTACGTAATGTTGCTAAAAGTAAAGATTCTCAATATTGATTCTGGAGGCAAACCGTTTGTATTTTTAAACGATAAAGATGCTGATGAATTAAACATCAACGCATCTGAACGTGTTACAGTCAAAGCTAAAAAGAAGATTACTGCCATAATTAACATATCAAATACTGTCGAAAGAGGATTTTTAGGAATAAATGAAGAAGTTAGAAAAATACTCAACCTAAAGCAAAATTCCAAAGTGGATGTAGATATTGCACCGTTTCCAAAATCACTTCAGTTTATTCGAAATAAACTTTCAGGGAAAAAATTGCTATATCCAGAGATACATGAAATTGTACAAGATTTAGTTGATGGCAATCTTAACGAAAATGAAATTTCGGCATTTGTCACAGCACTACACATAGACAAAATAGATCTGGATGAGGCAACAAGTTTATCTCGTTCAATGGTGGATACAGGCAAAACACTTTGTATTAATAAAAAAATCATAATAGACAAACATAGTATTGGTGGAGTGCCCGGAGACAAAACAACATTATTGATAGTTCCTATAATTGCAGCAGCAGGATTTACAATTCCAAAAACATCTTCGAGAGCCATTACTTCTGTTGCGGGAACAGCAGACCGTGCAGAAATTTTGATGCCAGTAGAATTTACTACGGATAAGATGTTGCAAATACTCAAAAAATCAAATGGGTGTATTGTTTGGGGTGGTGCAATAGAATTAGCTCCTGCAGATGACATCTTTGTGAAAACAGAATTTTCTTTGCATATTGATCCACTACTATTGCCATCCATAATGAGTAAGAAAAAAGCAGTAGGTGCAACCCATCTTGTTGTTGATATTCCGACTGGAAGGGGAGCAAAAATGAAAACTACTGGAGAGGCAGATCTTCTTGCAAGAGATATTATCGAGCTTGGGAAAAGATTGGGCATTCATACTCATTGCATACTTACTTTTGGCGAGCAACCCGTAGGAAATACAATAGGTCCGGCACTAGAAGCAAAAGAAGCATTAGAGGTTTTAATGAATCAAAAACATGTCCCAGATCTAATCGACAAAGCATGTAATATTGCAGGAAGCATGTTTGAACTATTAGGCAAAAAAGAAGGGTATAGTCTTGCAAAAAAAATCCTCGAATCTGGCAAGGCAGAGAAAAAAATGAGGGAAATAATCAAGGCGCAAGGAGGAAACCCTGCAATACTGCCAGAAGACATACCAATTGGCAAACATTCATTGGCAATTCGTTCTGAAAAATCAGGGCAAATTCTATGGATGGAAAACAGAATCCTTGTAGAAATAGGACGTGCAGCCGGAGCTCCAAAAGACAAGGGCTCTGGAATCGTATTAAATAAAAAAATCGGAGAACCTGTAGAAAAAGGGGAGATTCTGTTTACCGTGTATGCAGAGCAGCTATACAAAATTGATAGAGTAAAATACGTTCTTTCAACTCAAGAGCCTTTAGGAATAGGTAAAAAATCAGACATGTTAATCCATACCATAAAGGAATCTCCAGTAGTAGATAGAACATTTGTAATCGACAGATAATTAAAAATCATAAGAATGCATTATTACCAGTTTAGAATTTCTCTAGAAATAATTTCAGACAGATCAACTTTTGAAAACTTTCCTTGAATCGAATTCGTACCAATTATTGTTGCGACTCCTGCTTTTGTGATTTTCTTTTCTGAATCTCCTACAAAAACAGGATGAGTGCATGCCACAAATATTTTACCGACATTTCCTTTTTTCAAGAGTTGAATTGATTTTAAGATGCTAGTCCCAGTAGATACCATATCATCAAACAATATTATGTCTTGATCTTTGGAAAACTTTGGAAAAGGGGGCTTGATGAGTAACTTTCCTGTTTTTCTATCTCTTTGTTTGTTTAAAGCAACAGCCGTTGTTCCAATATGTTTTGCAAATTTTTCTGCATTGTTTTTCCAAAACAGGTCAGGAGATACCACAATGGGATTTTTGAGTTTGTACTTTTTGAAATGATTTGCAAACAAGGGGACTGCAGAGATGTTTTTTATGGGCAATTTAAAAAAATTCAATGCGTCTGGACTGTGGAAATCCACCACCATTAGTTTTGTTGCACCTGCTGCTTTGAACAATTTTGCAATAACTGAAATTGTAATTATTTCACCCTTGAGAAATTCTTTATCTTGCTTAGCGTATCCCATATAAGGCACTACAGCAATTACTTTGGAAGACAGCTCCCTTGATTTTGAGATTAAGGATAATGTTTGGACAAGATTAGAGTCCACTGGAGGTCCAGCTGATGATACAACAATAATTGTCCCTTTGTTGGTATGCCCTGAAATGGTGAATTTGTTTTCTCCATCTGGGAATGTTTTTGTGATGGTTTTGATGTATTTTGCTTGTAATTTTCTTGCAATCTTTTTTGCTAGATTTTCTGAAGTTGAGCTTCCGACAACAAAATAATTATTCATGAATAACAGTACACATACTTTTTATTATTAGTATGATTCCTTAATTTTTCTATGTGTGGGAACAAATTTTATGAGAACAGTTATGGCATTACTGAATACGTCAAAAATTTTTGTGTTGGATATGCAATTGAATATAAAAAGTAATTGAACTATCAAGTCACAATGATTTAGAACATTTCTCGCATAGTACAGGTTTGTCTGTTGCATAAATTAATTTTGCATCTTTTTCTTTTATACCGCATTTAAAACATTCAGTAACTCTTACCATGTCATTTTGTATATCTCATCATTAAAAAGTTCTATGTGTATTTTTTATTGTTTTTAATTTTATAATCACGAATGAGTTTAATAGTAAATTGAGTAATGTTTGTTATGTCAATACAAAGACCCGTAATTAGAAAACCAAAGACTCCTAAAATAAAAAAACCTCTGATTTCTAAACGTAAACGTATTGTAAAAAAAGCACCTACGCTTTCAGTGGGGAGAATTAAGACAAAAACATCTCAGAAAAAACACATCACGCACAAAAAACCTACTAAAACTATTGTGGGAACATGCTATCTTGAAGAAAATTGCAAGGGTGTCATATCTAGGAAAATTACAAAATCCCAATGCAAGCGTCAAGGTGGAAAGAGTTGGAAGAAAGTGAGTGGGAACTGTGAAAAATTATAATTTCTATCTTTTACATTCTTATCCAATACGCATTGTGAGAAATCTGTGTTCACAACAACAGCCCTTTTTCCAGTTTTTTCATTTAGGGATATAATCCCAAATCCTCTACAGTTTCGCAACTCTTATGATCCTAATCTCTCGAGGAGAATTGTATTTTTGGTACAATACTCTTATTGTTCTATTGTATTGCTGCCAAGTTTTATGAAATTAGTTTGAGATCCTAATAATGAAAATACACTTCATCTGGTTTTGTCAGATCAATTCAACATTCTTCATTTTTGTTTATGTGAAATACAAATTTTTATTTAAATGCAAAACGAGTGGAAATTATTCCAACACTTGTAGCAAACCAGATTGTTGCAAGTCTTGTAAATATGACAATTGATGATGCAACTGAAATTGCAAGACCTTGTTTTACTAACATATATTCTGCAATTCCTTCAGTAACACCAATACCTCCAGGGATCAAAGATAAAATTCCGTAACCCAATGATGTAAAATAAATTTGAGATGTAAGAACATATCCTAAATCAATACCAAATGCCAAAAATCCCACATACACTGCTAATGAATCAAGAGTCCACCCTGCAATACTAATCAGCCAACCTTTTGTCATGGATTTAGGTCTGGTTAAAATAAAAAATGAATCATTTGGACTGAACTTGGGTAATTTTTCTGCTACAAATTTAATTTTTGATAATTTTTTTTGTACAAAAGAAAAAACATCCAAATTACTAATTAGCAAATATATTCCCAGTACAAGAAAAGATGAAATAACAACTAGAGATGCAGACAGCCAATTAAACGAAATTACTAAGCTGGCGAAGATAATGGTTGTTGCTCCCAATAAATCATGAAATCGTTCTAGGAAAATAACTGGAAATGACTTGTCATTTTCAATATCAAATTTTTGTTTCAAAAAATGTGCTTTTATGAATACCCCAATTCCACCAGGGGTAAAAATCAATGATAATCCTGCTAAATAGATGACAAAATTTTGTTTTAATGTAATCTTTTCATCCAACATATGTAGTAATTCTTTTTGACGAAACATCTTGATAATGTGAGATAACACTACAATACCAAATACCAAAAAAACGAGTTCAATTTTAGCATGGATAAATTGTTCTGAAATTTTACTTATATCTGAAAATATAATTATCACAACATACAAAATTATGCTGGATAGAATTATCCAGACAATACTTCCTTTCATTAATCTAAAATAACTCATTTCTTATGTGGTTTCTAAACAATCATAGTAAAAAACATCAGTATAGTAACAGATCTTATTGAGACATTATCAAAAGTTCAGATTTCATTTTTTTAAAAATAATTATTTTTTAACTGCTAAGAATTGAATCTAAATCTGTAATATGTATGAATTACACGTAAAGGTTAAAAGTAAAATTTGTAGTGCAAACGTGTGACTAAACAATTTCAGTATTTTGCTCTAGTTGGATTATTTTCAATTTTACTTGCTAGTGGAATTACCGTAAACTCATCAGCACTACCTGATCACGTACCTGATATTGCCAAAGTCAAAGTGGGACAATTCACACAAACCATTATTCAAACAGATAGCTTTCGTGCAGTGATTCAGCCATTATATACAACATATGGTGATCCTGCTGATTATTTGACTAGTCCCGGTGGTGCCCTTGATGGTACAGGACTCTTAATACTAAATCATCCTGGCGGTGCAACTTATGGCTGCACTGGTGGTTTGTTGTGGACTGGAGAACATGTTTTAACTGCGGCTCACTGTGTAACTGATTCTTTTGGAAATATGGTATTGCAATCTGGCACTGTGACTTTTGAAGGTGATTCTGGAATTGAAACAATTGCAATTGATGCAGCTGCAACCAAAGTCCACAACAAATGGAATGGTGATGTTATCAAAGGAAATGATGTTGCAGTTTTGAAACTTGCATATGCCCCAACTGCAGATATTACAAGATATCAAATTGATAGAGATGGTTCAGACGATATAGGTGCAGTTGTTGAGAAAGTAGGTTATGGACTATCTGGTAATGGTAATGATGGCACTACAATTGGATTTGGGGATAAACGAAATGGACAAAACCAATATGATGACGTTGCAGATACAATGCTTAAGGCATTGGGATTAAAGGCAAAAGCACACTTTGTTCCTGGTTCTGTTTTACAATATGATTTTGATAATGGCATTCCAAGTAATGATGCATTTGGATTCTTCTTTAACAATAATAATTTAGGATTAGGTTCTGCTGAAGTCAATTCAGCATCTGGTGATTCTGGAGGTCCAGCAATTTATAATGGAAATATTATTGGAATTACATCTTATGGGGTCACTTTGACTTTTAATGATGGCACAACTTCCGATGTAAATGGAATTTTAGATAGTTCATTTGGTGAGTTTTCAGGGGATACCAGAGTTTCAACATATGTGGCATTCATTGATGATTCAGTAAACGGTGGAACTAATGATGGCTCTAGTGTTGGCGAACCAAAATGTACCAAAGGCATGCAAAAACGTGGCCTTTGTTGAAATACTAAATTCTAAAAACAATTATTCTTGAATTAATCACGTCTATCTGTACCCATTTTAATCCTCCAAATGACTACTAAATTTCCATGGGGTTGAACTAGGAATTATCTGGAGTTTTTTCCTAAGTATCTGCGTCCCAGATTTGTAATGGCAATGGTGCCTACAATTATCACAACTGCAGAAATTATCGTAATAATTAGGGCATAACTAATCCTGATGTCTTTAGAAACATCCACTCCTGGCTCTAAAACGGTAATACTTCTTTCCACCCAAGGATGAATCGTACATGTATACTCAAAAAATCCTTTTTCTTTGAAGGTAAATGACCATGATTTCTCTGGCAAGAGTATTCCACTCTCAAAATATCCATCAGGTTGAGCTTTATCTGTATCGGGATTGCCTAGAAAACCAATTCCTTTTCCACTGGTAACAGTATGTCCAGTTATGTCCTCGTTTATCCATGTAACAACATCACCTGTTTCCACATCGTGGTTAATTGGAACATACCACTCAATTACAGTTTTTAATTCTCTGGTATGATCTCCTTGAGGTATTGGAATTACAAACTCTTCTGCAAAAGCTATGGGCATTGAAAAAACAAACAAGGTTAGTATTGCAAGCACTACAAAAGAACATTGTCTGTAATGAGAATGTATAGAATTAAAATTCATTTTAGATCTTTGTCCCCACTGAAAGATATAAAAATCCACCCCAGCCTTCACGATAAGAAGTTTTTTCAAAATATTTTTCGACTGATTTCCATGCATTTCTTTTAATGTATTCCTCATTTGCACCAAATGGTTTTGTAAAGAATACAATTAATGGCGCAAAAATCTTTGCAGGTCCTTGTGACATTTTAAAATCCATTATGGAAAATTTCTTGTTGGGTTTTAGTGCATTATGCCCTTGTTTGATTATTTTGTCATATTGAGTAGAGTATTGTAGTGCACCAGTTGTAAAAATCCCATCTAGTTTTTGGGGAAATTGATATTCAGCAAAATCGCTTTCAATCAATTCGACATTCTTCCAACCGTTTTCATTTACTCGTTTTCTTGCTTGATCAAGCATTTTATCTGTAATGTCAACTCCAATCAGTTTGCCCTCCACTCCAATTTTATCCAAAACCAACGAAAAATTCAAACCCGTACCGCATCCAAGTTCAACTACCGTGTCTCCTTTTGATAGTTCCAAGGAATTAACAGTCATTTTTCGATATTTTCCTATTTTGATTCCCAATAAGCGGTATAGTTTTACTACAAAGTCATAATTATTAGCATATTTTCTATACGCCTCAACTACAGAATTAGACATGGATCCTACTACGTAATCTTTATTCAAAAACATCAAAGATAGTTTTCAACATTGGTTTTTACTTTGAAATTTAATTTTCATGCCTGTCTGCGTTCTTTTTCATCTCCAATTTGGTATTTTTCAAATAAAACGATATTATTTTTTGTAATTTTCTTAATTCTACTAATTGGAATGGTTTCAAAATTCTCAGATACTTTGATAAATTCTTGCAACGTTGTCTCTATGATTTTTTCAAAATCTCTGTAGAAAATTTTGTAAGTTTCTGCTTCATTGTCAAATTTTGCCTTACTAAAAATTTCTTCAATTATTCCTTTTTTTGTCATAATTCCTATATCTTTATACAAACAATCTAATCTAAAAATTAATTTGCTCTAGATTCAAGTCTCTAATTCCAAATCGGATGGGGGTTGTTCCTCTGGTAGTTCTTTTTTTAGTTTCATTATGCCTAGAATTTAGAAAAATTAAAAGAAAAGATTATGGTCCTGTTGAATCAACAGTTTGTCCTTGTCAATATTAGAGAAAAATGTTGAGTTTAAAGAAACAAATAGAATTTTAATCGAATTAGATATGTAATGAATTAAACTATATGTTATAGAAAAATTAAGTAGATTCAAAATGAAAATAATGGTTTGTGGTTCAATTGGATTTGGAGGAATTGAATCAATAAGAGAGTTTTATGATTGGCTAAAAAATCAAGGATATGAAACAATCGACCATATACAATCCCAAGACATGGATTATTCACACATCAAAGATTTCAGAGATGAGGACGAATTATCAAAAAAAAATAGTGGAACATGATCTGGAATTTGTAAAAAAAGCCGATGTCTTGATAATTTTGGTCGATATGCCAAGTTTTGGTACTGCCATTGAATCATTTGTTGCCAAAAACGAGGGTAAAAAAATAATACTGTTTTCACCAAATCCTTTGCCCACTCCTTGGCCGTTATATTTTTCAGATTTTCATGTAAAGTCAAAGGCAGAATTGTTAGAGACTTTGAAGAAGTGTATTTGAAACTCTCTCTAGTTTTATTTTAGATCAACTTGATTTTTCAAATTCTGAAAATTTAGTTAGGGTCTATTGCACATCGGTTGGGGCCAATCTCCAAGTCAGGAATGTCTGAATGAACGAGTTCTAGTTCCCCTTTGTTAATTGTAATGATTTTTCTGTAATTCATGGGCCTAGGCAGAGTAATTGAAACAACTTTTTTTATGAATTCTTCTTTGGACAGATCTATCCATTGAAGGTTCTTTGAGTTTCCTATTGTTGAATAAAATGCACCATTAACAGATTCTACGTCTTGACCACGATGTGTTGGAAACACCATTGTTTGATCTGAAAGCCCAAGTAGTTTATTGTGAAGTGTGTTGTAAAGATCTTGTGCAAATTCCTCTGCGTTATCTCTCAAATCTGGCCTTCCTATTGATTCGACAAACAATATGTCTCCTGTAAAGACATATTTTTCATCAATCACATAACTTAGACTTCCCGGAGTGTGACCTGGAGTATGAATTACTCTAAGTTTTGATTTACCAAATGATATCTCATCAGCATCTCCGACAAAGTTAGCATCATAATCATATCCCTCATATTTTGAAAGGTATAATTTCGATCCCGTTGCCTTTACAAGATCTCTTGCAGAAGAAACATGATCTGCATGTTGATGTGTATCAATCACATTGATAATCTGAAATCCTAGTTGTTTTGAAATCTCAATGTATTTTTGAAATGGATATAATGGATCAATTACTGTTGCTTTATTTTCAGACACTACGATGTGAGAAAGACATCCTTTTCCAATTTTTTGTACTTGGATAATTTTGATAGGCTCATTAACTACGGTAACTGGTTTTAAGACTTGGTTCCACCCTGCAAGTCCATCTTTAAGCACATGTGAATTAATACCTGCTCGTGCCAATGCAAAACTTGCAACCATGGCACGATTTCCATGAGGACAAATAGTTACAATTTGTTTGTCTTTAGGTATTTTTTGCAGTGTCTCTGAATTAAAAAGGTCATCCAGAGGAATGTTCACACTTCCAGGAATTTTATATTCGGAGAATTCATCAGTGTTTCTAACATCTACTAGAAACACATCATTGAGTTTTTGAGCAAGATCATCTGGTAAAATTATTTTTCCTGTTTGTCCTTTTGAAAGATTTCCTTTCCACGAAGAAAATCCACCTTCCAAATAATGAGCATCCAAACCAAAAGAAGACATCATATTTGCAGTTTCTTTAGAAAAATCTTCAGGCTCAGAAATTAGTACAATTTTGGTGTTCTTTGGAATTTTAGGCATAATTTTTTCTTTGGCTTGAACATCGCAAACGGCATGAACAGAGCCTTCTATATGAGAACTTTCGAAAACATCCTTGGATCTAAGATCAAACAAAAGTAATGGTTTTTGATTTGTTAAATCCTCATTTAACTGACTAGGGGATATTCCTAGATTTGAGGTTTGGATCATGGTATTGCTTCTTTGATTGCATAAATAAAAGATGACTGCTTATTTCAAAATTGAAATTCATGGCAATTTTGTCAGATTTTAGGAACAGAAATCAGCCTTTAATTTCTCATTTTTAGTATGATAGTAATTACTATAATTGCCATACTTATTCCAATTAAGACTAATCCAACAAACCATGTTTCTGAAAAAATATCTGTAAAATTTATGATTAGTATTCCTGCTGTAAATAAAATTCCGATAATTATGTAAATTACTGCTCTTGGTTTTATGTACACAGTGTATCATTTATTCCTATCATATTTAACATGTTAATCTAATTTTTGGAAAATAATCTTCTTTAATTTGGCATATTTTTCAAAATATTAAAAAATAATTTTAAAATTTAAATTCAAAATATTCATGTAAAATTTATTGAGTTTGCATAAAAAATTCCTGATGTTTACATTATTTAATTGAAAAAATTTTTTAGGTTACAATGACAGCAAAAAAACGTACTGTAAAAAGAAAACCTGTTAGAAAAGCAAAACGAACAGTTAGAAAAACAGCTACCAAAGCAAAACGAACAGTTAGAAAAACAGCTACCAAAGCAAAACGAACAGTTAGAAAACCTGTCAAAAAGGCAAAACGTACTGTTAGTAAAGTAAAACGAACAGTTAGAAAAACAAAACAAACAGTAAGTAAAGCAAAAAAACGTGCTGAACAAGTAGCAAACAAAAGAAAGAGAGAACTTCTACAGGCAAATAACAAAATCAAGAGTATGAAAAAGGCTATAAAATCTGCAGAAAAATCTGCAAGAAAAAAGAATTCTATATACCAAAAAGCGTTAAAGAGAGCCAAACAAACTCTATAACCCCATTTTTTATCTTATTTGGATAATTTAGAAATAATGAGCTTAATTTATGATCAAGTAATTGCTTCTTGAGTGAACTCTAAGAAATGATAAATTTAAGATGCTTTCAGATAATTTGTACCTCGGTCTGTTTGGTATCCTGTGTGTAGTCTATGGCGTGGATGATATTTTGTTTTTAGACATATTTCCCTCTGAAATTACAGGATTCTGATTCATGTCTACCAGTTTGCATAGTGAATGAATCTGTTCTTCTGATTCAAAATGGCATTTTTTACAATCAAACTTGATAGGCTCATTACAAATGGAACATTCTTCTTTGATTGTTAATTTTATTCCGCATTTTCTACAACTTTCTATTCTCATAGTTTAGATGTATCCAAAATAGCCATATACGTTGGTCAGCTGTATAGCTTACCAGTAATCTATCATTTTTACCATGCCCTATCTATGACTGATGATAACTATAATCATGAAATCACAACAAATCTCAAACTGGGATAAAATGGTTCATGCCCCTTTCAAAAAGGTCGTAAAGTTTGACCTTATCTGCATGGGAATCGGTGCAGTGATTGGAGTGGGCATTGGAGCATACTCTGTTGCTAGCGGATTGTTCAGCTAGCAACGATTTCCTTTTTTCTAATTAACTACGACTGATATTGTGGAATTCAAAACAATAGCTGCAGCATTTTCATTACTTGCAGTCTCAGGTGTGGGGCTAAGTACAATATGGATTGGAATGTTTGATGAGGAAAAAGTGAAAAATATTTTGGGAACTGACTTGAGACCTTCATCTATCCTTTGCATTGGTTATCCTGACAAGAAAAACCTCCAAAATCTAGAAGGAAACTCAAGGAACTCATCAAGGTAATCGAATAAAATCTGTAATCATTTTTATCTCGTATTGAGTAGTGGTATCAATGACAGATCTGTTTGATGAGACTGCAAAATATGTGCTTGATTTAGCAAGTCCTCAACGTATGGAAATCTTATTCAAGTTATTGGAAAAAAATTCCACTCCTACTGCATTAGCAAAGGAGATTGATGCAACCAAACAAGAAGTACATAGAAATTTTACAAGGCTGGAAGACAGTGGTTTAATTGAAAAGAAAACTGACGGAAAATACACTTTGACAACATTTGGAAGGACTATGTGCACACAAATCCCCTCCTTGGTGTTTGTCTCCCAAAACCGAAAATATTTTGAAGAGCATGATTTTGGTGAGGTTCCTCACAAGTTTCAAATGCGTTGCGGTCAACTTGCAAATTCACAACACATCAAGGGTGTGTCTAAAGTACTTGAACAGTGGAAGTGTGTCTACAAAAATTCTAATGAGTACATCTATGAAGTGTTGTCTGAAGTTCCCCTTGATCTGATTGAACCTCTGGTTAAAAAAATCAAAAAAGGAGTAAAATTCAATTATATATTTTCTGAGTCAGCCGTAGTTCCTCCAGGACGAAAGGCATTACTAAAAAAACTAGGTTTTGATAAGTTGATTGAAAAAGGATTGATTGAAAGAAAGATGGAGAAAAACGTTCAAACAGTTCTTGTAATGAACGAAAAAGAGGCATGTCTGATGTTTCCTACGCTTGACGGGGATCATGATATTACAGAGATGTTTTATTCTGATGACGCAATGTTTCATGAATGGTGCCTTGATTATTTCAGGTATTGTTGGTATGGTTCTGACGTGTTCAAAGAGAGCAAATTAAAAGAATAATTTCTAATTTTTGAATGTTGTAATATTAAAACAATCAGTATGACTGATTCTGATAATTTCTACGAATTCCTATTAAGCAATTTTCAATTCCTGTGTTCAATGACAAAACTACTTTTTGCCTCAATTATCACTGCTGCAATCATGCTGTCTGCATTTACTCCAAATGCCTTTGCACAGTCTGATTTTAACAAAATTGAAGGCAATGACATACAAAACAACCCTGTATTTCAAGACATTCTTGACAAAATCGAATTTTCAAAAAAGCAATATCTGAAATCACAAGAGAAGAAATCTCTACAAGATAAACATCAAAAATTCATTGATCAACAACGTATTGCTGCCCAAGAATCTCTAAAACAAGAACTGCAAAGAATGGAAAAAAACTATGAGGAGTTTACACCTAGAAATGCATTTGCAAAATATGTTTCCAGTCTGAATGCAACAAATCATGATATTTTCTGGGATCAGTTTGACTATCTTCAAACAAAAATATCTCTGGCCAAAGATGCACGTGACTCAGTTCTTAGTCAGGGAGGCACGTATTTTGATGCTATGAAGAAATATGTCGAATTTGCAAAAATGCCAAAAGTTGAAATGCAAAATATTGTTAGAGAGCTCAACATAAAACATAATCTTGCACAAAGTGACATACAATCACATTTTGACGTTAATGGCAAACTTCCAAGATATGAAAATGATCTTGAATCTCCATGTTATGGGTGCACTGCTAAAATTTCCAAAATACAAATCAATTCCGAGCAATCAGTACCAGTAAAGAGGATATTACTTGATCAAAAGCCTACAAAAATAGACGATCTGAGGGAGTCTCTTTCTAAAATACAAAACAACTTCTTAAAGTCAAAAAATGTCATAGAGCAAAAGAAAATGGTATTTGAGATGAATAAAATCGTCAAAAATATTCAAGAACTTGAATGACAAACATTCATTTTTTTTATTTTCAAGAAAATTAATTTAATTTCATCTTCGAGTAGAGTAAATTTTCATTCAACGATAAGTCGTTACTATTGGCATGATGCGAAATCGTGTAACAGACACAACCACAAAATAAAACAATTTACTCGATGAGTTAAAATATCTAAAAAAATTCATTCAAAGAATCCTATTGTGTCTTCTGTAATTAATAAAAAAATAAAATTCATGCTTGTTTTATTGGCAGTTAGTATGACCGTGTCCTTTTTGGCATGGACTGAAATTGTCTCTTTTGCAGATTTGGACAAAGATGGTGTAATTGATTCCTTTGACAATTGTCCAGCAAATTCAAATGTTGATCAGGCCGACTTTGATTTTGACAAGATTGGTGATGAATGTGATTCAGATGATGATAATGACGGTATATCTGATTCACTTGACCAATTTGATACAGACCCTACAGACTGGGCAGATTCTGATTCTGATTCTATAGGTGACAACAAAGATTCAGATGATGATAATGACGGTATATCTGATTCACTTGACCAATTTGATACAGACCCTACAGACTGGGCAGACTTTGATTTTGACGGGTTAGGTTCTTCTCGTGATTCAGATGATGATAATGACGGCATATTGGATGTAGATGACCCTTCGCCCTTGCTTGTTTCAGAAGATTTGGCAAATAGGCATCTTTCAGAAATACAAACATGTGCTGATTTGGATGATGGCACTCCACGTCTTGTTTGTTACTCGCAATTCTTTGGACATCTTGCAGAAAATGAAGATAGCAACTCTGATGCACTGGAATTATCAATTGCACTGTCAAAGATCGGCACAATAGATGATTGCCATTTTGTATCTCATGAAATTGGTCATGTTTCATATGAAGAAACTAAAGATGTGACAAAAAGTCTGTATGGGATGGACGGTACCATGTGCCGAGGGGGCTATTTTCATGGTGTATTGGCATCATATTTTCATAATATTAAATTATCAGAAGAACCTTTTCCAGATTCATATCAAACCATTTGTAATGATTTGATAGGTACTTCAAACTATCAAGATTGTATACATGGTTTGGGACATGGACTCATTCATTATTTTGGCGATGATTTGAATTCTTCACTTGAGTCATGTCGTGACCTGTCTTTCTATCAGAATATTTTATGTGTCAAGGGAGTTATGATGCAATATACTGACAATGTTCTTACGAGAGATGGCATCTCTGAAAATACTTTATCGAATATTTGTACCTCCCAACCAATGAAAGAGGCTGATTTTGTCGAATGTAGTATGTCTGTTGGAACTACTGTTGCCTTTTTCACAAACCATGAACTTGACAATGGAATAGAATTATGTAATCTGATTGAAAATGATGCTTCTCGAAATTATTGTATTGACGGATTGCATCTTGAAATCGAAGATTCTGAAAAATATGAAGCAAACCCTCTTACTGAAATTCAAAGGGAAAAATATCAACCACAATTCGTTGATGGATATGCTGAACCTATTGATATTAGAAGTCCCGCAATAATCTCTGATTTTAACTATATTTCAAATGTGGGAGTGATTTTATTTTCTATTGATTCTCCACAATATGTTACACTGTATATTCCAAATGAATTCGTCTCACAAAGAATGTCTATAACTGTTAATGGTCAAATTCCAAATGATTTAGAATCTCAAGATAGTCTATTAGGTCAAGATATGGTGATGATACAATTTGTTCCCTCTGAGGCTGGAATTGTGTTGATTTCTCCGATACCTTAGGATTTTAAACCAGAATGATGGTGCTCCCATCGGGATTTGAACCCGAGTCTTTGGCTTGAGAAGCCAAAATGCTTAACCGGACTACACTATAGGAGCTTGTTGAAAAACAAATCAAATCTCAATTTAAAGGAAATGTTTTGACTTTGCATGAGTTGGTAAAACTTTGTGACTTGATTCATTTATAGAAAAATCCCCATTAGCAAATTTGTGGATGTTAAAAAATTCATTGCAGAAAACGGATTATCTGGTTTTCCCATAGGGCTGGGCGGATGCAGAATCTCTGATCTGTCCTTTAATTCATGTGATTATGACGTTTTTGTCTTTGATGAAAAGTCAGAACCTGAAACGATTCATAAATTTGATGATGACTTTGTGATAATCCATCATGCATCCTTGTCTGAAACTAATTCTGAAAAACTCCTTCAATATGACCAGCTAGAAATCATTGATGATGAATCTTGGGAATTGCGAATGCTCCTCTCCAAAATCAAAGAAAAACGTAATTCTTTGTTTTCTGATTTTGCAAAAAACTGCTTGATAGAGTCTCAGTTCTGCTGCCAAAAAACTAAAGAGGCAATTCAAACCGGTGATGCATTTGCTCCTTGCTGGCAAAAATGCGCCAGTTACTATCTGGCAAATGCCATCTCTTCAATTAACCATCAACGTCCTAGTCCGTCACATATGCTTGATTTACTTCGAAAGCTGGAAAAAAATTCAATCAATGAACATATCTCTATTGTAACTCAAACAATTGGTTTTGAGAGAGCTACTCCGACATTACTTGAACGTATGTTAAAGTCGACAATCGGGTTTTCTGATTTGGTAGAGAAGAATGGCCATTCTCAAATCATTCAACAAAAACATGATTTCTTTGTAAATAACTCGATGCTTTCTGATTGCTATTTCTATCTGGGCTATGTCAACAAAGAAAATTTTGTAAAAATCAAGAATAATCTGAGTCGTCAACAGGACTTGATTCACATCCTAAAGGTCGCCTTTGATGTTGAGGCTGATTCCAATCTCCTGCAGCAGCAGTCGGATCTTGTCCAGAAGTCATGTAATGAAATTCTTGAGATTCTCTCAAGTGCGTAGAATTCTATTTGGATGTACTAACCTTTTAAAATAAGTAAAATCCCTAGTTTACCATGGTAGATCAAGCATGTGGATGCGAAGCTGACAGCGGCGATCCAGATTACTCATGTGATTGTGCAATGCAGGGTCATTGCATATGCAGTTCTGATTGCAAATGTAATACCGACGTTTGTAAAGAAGCAACTAAAGATATGTAATTGGATTAGTTCCAATACTAATTTTTTATTTTTTGATTAATCTTCCTCTTCATCAAAGCCCCATGATTTTACTAATTCTTTTTGGAACTTGTCTGCCTGTTTTTCGTCTAATGCGAATCCACAATTCTTGTGAGTGGGAACTACAGTCATGCCATCAAGTTTGAACTCTACTTCAAACAAGTGAACTTTTGAGCATTCGCACATTTCTGGAATTCCTGTACTTGTGCCTCTATATTTGCTTATTTGAATAGATTTTACTCTGAATTATTATCATTTTTTACATAGCTGAAAAACGTTTAACTATCCGTTTTGCCAATTTTGTTCAGATTTGAACGGTTCATTGTTACTAATTACAGCTATTACGGCACTTCTTTTCGGTTCATTGGCATCTCCATTAGCTTTTGCACAATTCCAATCTGGAGGTGTTTCATCTGATTCAATTCCTGATGGCAGTAGCTGGTATGCTGGTGAAGGCCTCAAACAAGGAGATTTCTTTTCTTATTCGATGTGTCATGTAGATTACAAGGAATGTACTCAATTTGAGATGGATTTGTGGATTAAGGGTGACAAGCAGGTTGGAAGTGAAAGTAAATGGCTAGCTGAAGTTGCAGTTTTCGATGGAAATAAAATAATTGTAGGTGAAATGGAGCTTGGAAAAATCGCCCCTGAACCAACAGGTGGTGATATAGAACTCAGTAAATATCGTGGTGCATTCAAATCCTCTATTGTATGGCTCTCTGCATTTGCAACAGCTGATGATGGTTCTAGTGGGAAAGGACCAAAGAAATTCAGTGACAAGTCTTGGGGAAAAATTGGAAACATTGGTGGAGAACAAGTTATCCCAATGAAAATTGAAAATATTGTTGTCCCAGCTGGTTCATGGGAAACAGTTCAAGTTGGTTGGAAAACTGGCGGAGCATCAAGTAAGGTTTGGATTGTAGATGATTTCCCATTTCCAATAAAAGCTAAAACATACACTCACGTTTCAGAAGGAATTCCTCCTACAGAATATGAATTTACATTATTAGATTATAAAGAAAATGTCCAAGAATCTCCAATTGCTCAATACAAATCCACTGAAAAAGGTTTTGCAGCAGCTGGATGTGAAACCACCTTTGAAAAATCAGTTAGTGTAAAAAAACCCACAAACAACTTTGATTATCAAATTCATATCTTCTATGGTCCTGAAGACTTGGTTAATGGATGTGAAACACAATGGCTCATAAAATTCATCAGCAAGTATGATGATACTGAATTTTTAAACCAAGTACAATATGATTTTCTTGTTGTAGATGATAACTTGACTCCTCTAAGATCTCTTGCACAAGAAGAGGGAAGAAACTTTCTCTACTCTCCATCTGGACAAGCTATCCTTGACTTTATCGTTAAGGAAAAACCTGGCACTGCAAATTATGTAGTGTGGGTATATGGTTTGGCCCCTGAAGGCATTGTGCCAGATGTTGCTTCTGATTATTTGCAAGTATCTGTTCCAATCTTTGCCCGTGATGGTTCTGCACCAATTCCAGTTCCAAAACCTGTACCTGCTCAAGAGATTCCATCTTGGATAAAGAACAATGCTGGATGGTGGGCTGAGGGTGCCATAGATGATAATTCCTTTGTTCAGGGTATTCAATTTTTGATAAAAGAAGGAATCATGAAAATTCCTCCAACATCTCAAGGTGCATCTGGTGGAAGTAATGAGATTCCATCTTGGATAAAGAACAATGCTGGATGGTGGGCCGATGGTGCCATAGATGACGATTCCTTTGTGGGTGGCATTCAATTCCTTATAGAAAAAGGAATAATGCGAGTATCTTCCTAGATTTACCTACATTCAAATTGTGATTAGTCATTAAAAATTTTGAAATATTATGGTAGGTCTTTTCAAACATCCTAAGCGACATATCAAAAAACTACTCAAGGATGGAGAATATGATGAGGCAATAAAATTTGGAATGGATTTGGAATCAAAATATTCTGATGATCATGATTTCATGTTTATTCTGGGAAGTGCTTTTTTTATTGTTGATGATGCAAAAAGAGCATTGCCTTATTTTGAAAAAGCATTTCAGTTAGATAATGAAGATGTTGAGACACTGACTTTGAAAACCAATGTCCATTTAGCTTTGGAGCAAAAAAATGAAGCTATTGACTGCTGTAGGCGAATAATTAAACTAGAGCCAAAAAACTCTGAAGCTCAAAATCTGCTTGAAGAACTTGAGAGTCTTTAGATTTTAAAATTATTTCTTTTTCATCTCGTAAGCATTTTCCATTAACCAATTACAAAATGCTGTCACTTTATCATTAAATTCAGTCCATATGTGAACTGAGTGTGGCAAGATGTCTATCTTCCAATCATCTGTAAATACCCTTACTCCTTCTTTGTTCTCATACATGTATGCGTCTTCTGTTTTGACATCTCCTAGCATCTCTACTGCTTTTTGTTTGATTGTTTCCCTGTCTATTGGAAACCTCTTTCTGTCGTAATCTATGATCAAACTCAGATCTCTTTTCCCATACATTTCAAACTCTTCTATCCTGCCTTGTTTTGGAAAATTTACAATTAATTTGATGTTGTATTTCTTTCCAACTTCTTTGCCTATCTCTACTATTCGTGTATATGCCGTAGCTGGATTTTTCTTTAAGAGAAATCTTATCTGTGCAAGGTCTTTTTTTAGCTGGGTTTGCAAGTCTGAAACTAGCTCTGAAAATATCACAATCTTTCTTTGAAAAATTCCTATTATAATCATTAAATTCAGTCAGGATTAGTTTTTTTAGAACTTCGATTAGTTCAGAACATGGCAATGCCTATGGATTATGATGGTATGCGAACAGACGATGCCTCACTGAGAACTGACAATGTCGATGACTATAGAAGAACTTGCATTGATTTTATCGAAGAAATCTCCCATGATTATGAGGCCTGGGTTGACTATTACAAATTGCCCGAAGACGAGGATAAACGACGACGTGCAGGTATTCGTGCAACTATAACTAGAACAAATGAATGGATTGCAAGGGTCCCACAATCAATTAAGGCAATAGATGTCGTCATGAATGACGGAATCCAAAAAATGGCAGAGTCCACTGCTGGTAAGCCTTTTGACATTGGAGTTTTTGTAAACCACAAGTCAAGCTATACTGAAACAAAGCCTGGAATTGTCGATGTTAATGTAAAGGCATCTGGAAGGGATGGAAGGAAGGTTAAACTTGGGTTTCACTTCAAAGATGACCGATTTAGAATAGAATCTACATGTAATGCATATTTAGACGAGTCTGATTTGCCTGAATCGGAATTTGAAATGCTTGATCTTAATTTGAAACTCCATGCAGAAAAAGCTAAACCCCGTGATGTCATTTCATTTACTGTTACTGTTAGTGAAGTTGAAAATGGTGTTGAAATTGACAGACGAGGGCATTCGACAATAGTTCATTTGGTTTAACGCATTACTTCTTCATCCAAATAACCAATGAATTTTCCAGTATTTTCAAACTTGATTGAATTGATTTCCTTTAATTCCTCAAATGAATTCATCTTCAGGTAATCATTTGATGCAGTATACAGTACATCGTCAATGTAAAATGTTCTGGCATAATTCATTCCATAGTATCGTGAACTGTCATCTGAGTGGGTGACTGTTCCTTTGAGTTCAAATCCGTCTGATTTGTCCAAATCAAATACGTAAAATCCACTCCAGCGGTTATACTCTGGTGCAAACATCTTTGAATTTGTGCCTTCAAGACTTTTGATGTCTCCGCTTACTGGTATTGATAGCACTCCTCTTGATTTATCAAAGAAAAATGCTTTGTGGTTGTACAGTGCTTCGGACTGGGTTGAGCTGTCTCCAATAATTACATCATCTGCAACTTTTGGATTGTTTACATCTGCCACATTGAATAATGCTATTTTGATTCCTAGTTGATGGACTCTTCCATTGTCTATTTCTTTGGTGTCTCTGCCAACTCCAATAATGTGCTCTTCGTCATACGGATGCAAATAGTTTGAAAATCCTGGAATCTTCAACTCTCCGAGAATTTTTGGAGTATCTGATGACAAATCAATTACAAAGAATGGGTCGATTTGTTGGAATGTTACCAAGTATAGTCTGTCTCCCATGAATCTTGCAGAAAAGATGCTCTCATCTGGTGCAATCTCTTCTAATTCGCCTACGATCTCCAGATTCTCATCTAATACGTAGACTGCATTTGAACGAACGGTTCCTTCGTATTGAGTGTAAATCTCACTAGTGGTTGCAACTCTGAACCTGTCTCCTCTCTCATCCATGGAGAACTGATTTAGCAATCTGCCTGGAACTGTGCCCTTTGCAACATATTCTATTTTATCCTCATCAATTGATATTTTGTGAATGATTGTCTTTCTTGTCTCTTCTTGAATTCTTCTATCATATTCATTTAGGGCCTTTCTAATTTTTTCAAATAATTCCTCTTTGTCTTTTTTGTTCATTTCATTGTATGATTTTTGCATCAGTTCTGAAATTGCATTCCACTGTGCAGATGAGCTCTCCCATGATGCTTCTTGAATTGATTTAATCTCATCTTGAATGTTTTTTGGTAATAGTGGTACTACTACATCAAAGAATCTGTCTCTTGATGAATTTTCATAAAATCCATATGGCATGTTCTGCTCATAAGTCAAGTAAAAATTGTCTTTTGATACATAAAATGCACCAGTATATCCCATGAGGAATGTTTCTGAATTTATTGTCTCCTCAAAAATATTGATTGCAGTCAATGTGTTAAAGTTTGAAAATTGCTCTGCATTGTCAAAGTAAAATGCTTCTGGTGTCATTATTCTAACTGAATCCTCCATGATTATTGGCAATCTTGGATATTGATAGTCCAAATTACTGTTTGTTACAAAGTATGCATAATCTCCAATCATTCTTGCATCTCTAAAGTGACCGTCAATTGAATAGTCTTTGAGTATTGTTGGTTTTTCTTTATCTGACACATCAACAATTAATGCATGAGTGACAGAGCTGTAAGAGCGTCTTGGGATAAAGTCAAACTGTGGAATTATCTCCTCATCACTTTGTCCGTTGTAAAATATGACTAATCTATCATCGTTAAGAAACATGTTTTCAATGTATTGCGATTCAATGTCTAGTGCAATTTTGAGAATCAATTTTGCAGATTCAGCAGGATATGCATCAATAATTGAAAGTGTGTTTTGTGATACAATGTATACATACTTTGAATCATTTTTGAGATAGTCTGGCTCGTCTACATTTTCAACTTGAACATTAGTTGTGGAGTATTCTGCCCCTCCTGATACTTTGCCTGATACGCCGTCTGCAGGCATTGGCTCTACTGAGGGTACTGGTGCTCCTGTGGACTCGGCGACTGCCATGTCAAATCCTTCATTTGCAAAAGTTCTGATTACTCTGGGGTCAAAACCCCCTCCAAATGATGATGATGCCTCCAAAATATTTTGCAGTTCTTGCTGGGATGATATTTTCTTTATATCATTTGTACCCTCAAAATATTCTGATACTGCTTTATTGACATAGATTATTTCCGGTTCTGGAATCTGTACAATTTGTGGTTGTTGCTCAAAATCAACTGCGTACATGATTCCTGCTGTAACTATTACTGAAATTATTACTGTGATTGGAATTATTATTTTTGGGTTCATTTTCTCTCTTTTCTTTAATCCTTGAATTTAGCGATTACTATTACTTGATAGTTTAAGATAAAAGGATTAGTGAAATTTCAATTTCACCAAATAACTTACATAAGCTGGATTTCTATAGTCATTTCTAATGTCTGATGAGAATAACGATGAATTTACTGAAAAAATTAAGATACTTGCAACAGATGATGAAAAAATAAAGTCATTTGGTGAGTTATTCACAAATGATTCCAGCCGTGAAATTCTCCAATTATTATTCAATGAAGAATTGACTGCAACACAAATTGCTCAAAAAACTAACATTTCTTTGCAACTAGTAAAGTATCATTTGATCAAACTCCAAGATTTGGGGATTGTTAAAATTTCAAAAATTGAGAAAAACTCAAAATCTCAAGACATGAAAATTTACACTGCTACAAAATTCAGTATTGTAATTGTTCCACCAAAACTTTCTGCAAAAACTAAAGAAAGTAAATTACTTGTTCGTTCATTTAGACACATTTACAAGGTTGCAGGATTGGGAATCGCAACTGGTATTTCGGGATTACTTTCACTGTCTCAATTCCAAAACAAAACCATCTATGTGGGAGATTCTACAGATGAGGAATTTTCTATTTCAGAATCTGTGGAAAGTATGCGGTCTGCACCAATAGATGAATCTGCACGTTCACTTCCTGCATCTGCCCCGATGATTGCAGAATCTGAATCTCAGGAAATATCTAAACGTAGTTTTGATGTTGCAGAGACTTTGGCAGATTCTGAAATCTCTGTGAATTCTGATTTGTTTTTGCCTCTGCTAATAATTACTATAATTCTGGGCGGATTCACTGCTTATTATTTCTGGAAATCTAGAAAATCTAACTGACTTGCAATGTAATCTCAATTGCAACTCTTTTTTCTTTAGCCCTTTCTTCTCCCGGATACTTTAGATAAGAAATTTCTTTATTCAGATTATCATCTGTAACTAATTTTGCATTTCCTATGAAGACGTTGTCGTTATATTGTATTTTCACTAGTGGGTTTACCAGTGCATTTTGAAACCAGTCTCCATCTGGTCTGTGTCTTGAAAAATAGATTTTTCCATTGTGATTAACTGCTCGTAGCATTACTCTGTGTTCTTTGCCTGTTTTTCTTCCCTTTGTAATGAGAATTGGACGAAACAGTTTCTCCTTTATTTCCATGCGTGATTTTTTGCAGTCAAGTAATTTAACCCCATTGATAGAAATTTCTGATATTCTGTATGATAAGCAAATCCTAGAATTCACTCACATGTCAGTAAAATTAGAAGGAATGCCTACAAACATAGCCACAGCAGATACCTTTACTGGAAAAAAAGTCATTGATAGGGAGGGAATCGAATATGGTAAAGTCAAACATATTCACATTAATCAAGATACCCTTACCGTGTCTGGCGTAACCATTCATCAGGGATTCAACAAAGACTATTTTCTTTCAGAAGACTACATAGACAAGTTTTCTGAGGAAACATTGCTTCTTAGCAGACCTCCTGTAAGAACTGGAATTCCAGTAACTGATATTGATCGTCATAAAGTTGGTAAAGTAAAACGATTGCACCGAAATCCTGATACCAACGAGTTGGAATCAATTGAAGTATCTGACGGTTTAATGCATTCTAAAATCCTATCCAAATCTGAAATTTGGGGAGTGGGAGAAAAGGTCATTCTAAGGATGACTAAAGATGAATTCAAATCCCTTGAATGATTCTTTAATTTTCTTTTTTTCAAAACAATCTTTTTTGATTACTCTGATTTCTTAGAACATAAATCGCAGACTGGAATTCCTTCTCGAATTGTTACATCAACATTTGATGAGTGACATTTTTGGCATAATCCTTTCATGCACTGGTTTCTCTATGTGGTCTTTAAATTTTTTATGAGGATCGACTAAATCAATACTTAGCAATTTATAATTGACCAATGCGATCATTGTATTGTATTCCATAGAGACAAAATCTCTTACCAAATCATTTGGTGATGTTATTGCAGTAAACGATATTTCATTTTCAGTTGAAAAAGGAGAGATCTTTGGTTTCTTAGGTCCTAATGGTGCGGGAAAAAGCACAACTATGATGATTCTGACGACTCTTCTAAAACCCACATCTGGTGAGGCATTAATTTCTGGATTTGATGTCACTGCAAATCCAAAAAAAGTTCGCGAAAACATTGGATATGTTCAACAAGAATCAACTGTTGATGAATATCTGACTGGACGTGAAAATCTTATGTTACAAGCAAGACTAAATCATATTCCTAAAGGAGAAATCAACAAAAGAATTGATGATGTTTTGGAATTAATTGAACTTACTGACAAGCAGGATCAGGCCGTAGTTACTTATTCTGGAGGCATGAGAAAAAGACTTGATATTGCAGGTGGGCTATTACATCGCCCAAAAGTACTATTCCTTGATGAGCCTACAGTTGGATTGGACATTCAGACTCGTAGAAAAATTTGGGAATATATCAAGAAAATTCACACCGAATTTGATATGACTATTTTTGTCTCCACTCACTACATGGAGGAGGCAGACCAGTTATGCGACAGAGTAGGTATTATCGATAATGGAAAAATTCAGGTGATTGATTCTCCTGAAAATATGAAAAATGCAATGGGAAATGAAGTTATCTCAATTGTAATTGGTGATAACAACTCTGACTCTTTTTTGTCTGAGATTAGAAAGATTGAATTTGTGAAAAAAATCAATGAAGATGGAACTAAACTTACTCTTTTTGCATCTCATGGAACTGAAGTAATTCCAAAAATTTTCCAAATCTCATCTGATCTTAAAATCAAAATCAAGTCCATTTCTTTAACTCAGCCTACACTTGATGATGTTTTCATTTCTTACACTGGACATGAAATTAAAGACGATGATTCTGGATTTAACAGAAAACGTGAACATGCAAAGATGAAGAGGTTGCGAGCATGAACACTTTGCTTTATGACACGTATACTATTTTTTGGAGGGAGTTAAAGAGATACAAAAAATCTCGCAGTGGTGTGTTGATTAGATTAATTCAACCTGCTATTTGGATAATTGTAATTGGAAATACTTTTTCTGGAACTCAACCTCTGATTCAATCCGTTGGGTTTGAGGGGGAATATATTGAATTTATGGCCCCCGGTGTAATCATACTGACAGCAATTTTCACTAGCATCTTTGGTGGTGTGAATACTTTGTGGGATAGAAGGTATGGCTTTATGAACAAAGCACTGTCTTCACCAATTTCACGCTCTGCAATTGCCTTGGGAAAAATGGCTGCAATCTCTTTGATTGCTGCATTGCAAGCTAGTTTGATACTGGGAATAGCTTTGGCAATAGGTGTCAATTTCCCTAATCCTATAATGATTGCACCGATAATGGCAATCGTTATTTTATTTTCATTAGGATTTTCTGGAATATCTGTAATGATTGCAGCGACTGCCAAGTCTCAGGAAACTTTCTGGGGAATGATCAACTTTCTTGGAATGCCTCTATTCATGCTGAGTCCTGCTTTGTTTCCATTGGAGTTATTACCTGACTGGCTTGCAGTAATTGCAAAACTAAATCCTGTAACCTATACTGTTTTGTTGGTTAGAGAATTGATGACGGGCGTTTCTGAAGGTGGCATACCGATTATTTTGAGCCTAGGAATTTTAGTGGCATTTGTTCTTGCAATGGTTGCACTTGCAAGCTATGTCTTTACGCGTGAAGTGAACAAACCATTTTGACATAAAATTGACAATAATTACAACATTAGCTAACTTTGGTTATGTTTCTCATATTTTGTTATGATTAACTGTTGAAACTCTCTTTTGCAATTATCGCGATTTCTGCAATATTGTTAACTGTCTCATTTGCCCAGACCTCATTTGGATTTGGAGATTATGATTTATTACATAAATGGGGCGAATACGGTCCTACAGAACCTAGTAATTTTGCACATCCTCAGTTTGTTGCTGTGGGTGATGATGGAAGTATCTATGTTACTGATTTTGGCAACAAAAGAATACAGAAATTTTCAAGCACCGGAGAATATGTAACTCATTGGGGAAATAGCGGAAAACAACTGGGAGACATTTACAATCCTTCTGGGATTGCAGTGAATAGTGATTCTGTTTTTGTTGCAGATCGTGATCTTAATCGTATTCAAAAATTTTCCTTGGATGGAGAATTCATTCAAACTTGGGGTAAAAAAGGAACTGGCGAAGGCCAGTTTTTGTATCCTAATGGAATTACAGTAAACGGTGATTTTCTATATGTTGTTGATACGGGTAATCAAAGAATTCAAATATTTTCTACTGATGGAGAATTTGTTTCATCGTTTGGCTCTAGCGGCTTAGGTCCTGGACAATTCCTAAATGTGGTTGGAATTGACTCTGATGAAAATGGAGATATCTATGTCACTGACAAAGGAAATAAAAAAATCGAAAAATTTGATTCTACTGGCAATCTCTTACAATCATTCCCTTTCCATTCATCAAACTATGTTTTCTCTCCTGAAGCAATAGATGTCACTTCTTCCGGTGATGTGTTTGTTGTAAATTCTAATAATCAAAGAATCTTGTATTTATCTCAAAATTCTGATTTGCAACTTGACCTCTCTGATCAAGTTGGTCCATATCCTGATTCTTTTGAACATATTTCTGATATTGCCATTGGAGTAAATGGTGAATTGTTAGTAATAGATTCTCCAACACATTCAATACAATCCTTTGAAACAGACTTTTTTGAACAACCTGTAGAATCATACTATGTCGCTCCTGCAGAAGTTAGACCTCCTAGTGAAGATCAAACAAAACCTGTAATTATTGCCCCTGATTCAATGGTAGTAGAGGCCGAAGATATCTTAACTTCTGTATTCTTTGGAAATGCAATTGCCACCGATGAGAGTGGGATTAAAATTATTATAAATAATGCCCCTGATGCATTCAGACCCGGCATAACCAATCTGTTATGGATTGCCTTTGATAATGCTGGACACAGTTCAACTGCAAATCAAAGAATCACCGTAAATACATGCGGACATAACTACTCCGATTATAATTTGATAGAGGGGACTTCTGGCGATGATGTCATTTCAGGTACTGATGGTGATGACTTGATTTTTGGATTGGAAGGAAATGATCTTATTTCTGGTGGATCAGGAAATGACTGCATTTTTGGAGGCTATGGTGATGATATCATTTCTGGTGGTGATGGAGATGATGTGATAAGGGGCAACTCTGGCAATGATGTTCTAAAGGGACAGTCTGGAATTGATATAATTTATGCCAACTCCGGTTCTGATGTAATTGATGGTGGAGAAAATTCTGATCGATGTAACTCTGATTCAGAAAAAGATCTCTTGTTAAACTGTGAACAGTAGATTAATTCTATATAGAATTACTAGTACTATCTAGAAACATATTTCATAAGTGTAAAACCATGTCACAGCTTATAGTATCAAAATTCATTTCACAATCTAATGACTTACATGAACGCAAAAAACATTGCAATTTTTAGCATTGTTGGATTACTCACAATGATATCATTTACATCTTCCAATGTATATGCTGAAGAAAATCAGGGATACAAAATGATAGGTGACATTACTCCTGTTCTCACATTCACATTTAGAGATGGGGTTGAAACATACAAATTCCCTGTATTTGAAATGGGTGAAAACTTTGCCGATAATTCTGGAACATCATTCTCAGTAGAGGGCACCGTAGTTAATTCTCCACTTTTGCATAAAGCAATGGATGAAGCATACAAGTACAGATCATCTAATGATGCTTTTGACTACCACTTCAAATATTTTGATGTAAATGTGGATTTTGTAAAGGAGAATGAATCTGTAATTACTCTTGATTACAGAAATTGTCGAGTTGACAATTATCAAGTTGAAACTTTGGATTCAAATGACTATGAAAGTTATTTTGCAAAAGTTGGATTTGCCATTGTAGATAAAATAGATTTTGTATGCAGTGGACTAAATACAAATGTTGAACAAAAAATAACTAAAAATAGTTTTACTGATTTTGGTGAATCTGGATTTGCATTTGCTAATGATGTGAAAACTTCAGTAACACTCATGTTTGAAAATGGTGCAGAAAAAATTGAATTTCCTGTATTCAACTTACTATCCGGTTACGAGGAATCAAATGATAACGTTGTGGCTGAATTTCAAGTAGAAGGTGTTTTGAATTATTATCCGCTGTTGTACCAGGCAATTGACAAATCAAGACAAGTGTCTGGACTTTCAACTGCTTCTAACGTTGACTTTGATGCCTTAGTAGAGTTTTCAAATGGTGTATCTGTGCTAAGAGGACTTGATTTTACAAGTTGCCGTATATCTGATGCTCAAATAACAACTAAAACAGACAAAGAAGAAGGATTCACTGGAAAAGGTGGTTTTGTTCTAGTTAATCAGTTAACTTTTACATGTTCTGGAATGAGTGGCATAAATCCAAATTTTGATGCACTAAGAGGTGATCTGCCTGTATGGAAAACCCCTTCAATCTCAAACGAATATGCAGAACCAATTCAAAACACTGACAAAGGATTGAGTGCTATTGCAACATTTACTACAAACAAAGGTGTTGAAAAAATTGAATTTTCTATGTTCAAACAAAGTGAAGTACTTACAACAACAGAGGATGTTTTTATCAAAGTTCCTGGAAAAAGCACATCTGACGATAACTTCTCTGGAAAATCAACATATCCAACATTAGAGTTACGTGGAATTGTTGGCAACTATCCTATGTTATACAACTTTGTAGATGAAAATCGCAAAATTCAAGGTGTTGGTGGAACTTCAAACAAAGATTTGGCTGACATTGACATTAGTATAACTTCTGGAGATGAAGTAATCCGCAGCTTTAACTTTGTACATTGTAGAGCAATTGATTATATCGTTGAAACAGATCCAAATTCTGAAGAGAGTTATGTCAAAAATAAATTTGCACTAGAAAATATTTTTGACTTTGAATGTCAAGGATACCATCCAAACAATCCAGCATATGATGCAATGTTTACTTTAGAAAAATCAAACACTCAAAGTAGTTCTGATCTTCGAAATACTGACCAATGGGGTCCAGGTTTTACAGTTCAGAAATAACTTTTTTATTTTATAATTTTTATAATGCGATCAATTTAAGATCTGCTTCATGATCTTATCTCTATATAGAACAATATGTTTCATGTTCATTTACCTTATCTTCAAATCTTCATTCAATGAATCATGGGACAATGGTTATCTTGGATAAAATCCAATGAAAAAGAACTCTTAAAGATTTTAGATGATTTAGCAAAAAAAGCAGTTGAAACCTCTGAAGCCGTAGTGGTTTTATTCGACGATCTTTCTAATGTTGAACATGCAAAAAAGATTCATGAACTTGAAACCGAAGCAGATGTTTTAACACGAGATATATTTTCTGAACTAAACAAGACATTCATCACTCCTCTAGATCGTGAGGATATGCAGAGAATTGCATCAAAAATTGACGATGTGATTGATTTCATGGATGGGATTGCAGCAAGGGTTTACAGCTACAAAATTACAACTCCCCCACCATATGCTGTGGAAATGGCTAACGAACTAGTAAAGGCTACAAAAGAAGTAGAGTATATGATTTCAAAATTACAGAAAATTAACAATCCAAAAGATATGATTGAGCATTGTCGAAATACTAGTGACATTGAGCACACTGTTGATGATTTGTATAGGGAAGCAATCAAAGAACTCTTTGAGACTAATGATGCAATCAAAATCATCAAACTAAAAGATATCTATGAAACAATGGAGACTGCTTCTGACAGATGTGTTGATGTTGCGGATGTCATTGAAGATATCGTTTTAAAATATACATGAGATGATATAATGTTAGAAATAGCAATAGGTGCAATTATTGTTGCATTAATCTTTGATTTTGTAAATGGATTCAATGACTCTGCAAATTCTGTTGCTACTGTAATTGGAACACGCGTCTTAAAACCCCTTCATGCGGTAGGTCTATCTGCAGCAATGAATTTCATTGGCCCCTTTGTTTTTGGTGTTGCCGTTGCAACTACAATTGCAAAAGGAATAGTCAGTCCTGATGATATTACAGTATACATGATTGTCGGTGGATTGGCAGGAGCAATTGGATGGAGTACTCTTTGTACTTATTTTGGATTACCCATTTCAAACAGTCATTCTTTGATTGGAGGAATAATGGGTGCAGGTATTGCAGGATTAGGATTTGAAAAATTAGTTTATGGTGGATTGACCAAAGTCTTAGCAGGAATTGTAATTGCACCTGTCGGTGGAATCATCTTTGGTTTGTTGTTGACCACCTTGATAATTACAGTTTTTGCAAGTCGTAGACCTGGACCTGTAAACAAAACATTTGGTAGATTGCAAATAATTTCTTCAGCCTGGTTTGCTCTGACTCACGGGGCAAATGATGGACAAAAAACAATGGGTATTATCGTTTTAATTCTATTTTCAGCAGGAATGATTCCTGAACTTGAGATGCCTTTTTGGGTAATTCTAGCAGCTGCTAGCGCTATGGGTTTGGGTACTTTCTTTGGAGGATACAAAGTCATCAAGACACTTGGTGTAAAAATCACAAAACTTCGTCCATACCAAGGATTTGCAGCAGAAACTGGTGGTGGTTTAATGCTTGCAATATTTGCAGTATTTGGAATTCCTGCCAGTACTACACACGCAATCACAGGTACTATCATGGGTTCAGGTGCTGCCAGAAGAAAACGTGCAGTAAGGTGGAAAGTTAGTAGGCAAATTGTGTTTTCTTGGATTATCACTATTCCTGGTGCTGCAATAATGGGAATTGGATTTACTTTCTTAATTGATCTGTTTGTTTGAATAATGCCTTAGTTTTTATTTCAGCGAAAATTTTTTGAAATATTCAAATGGATATTTTACAATTAATCTCATCAAATTTACTTACTCCGATAATTCTGTTTTTTCTCTTTGGGATTATTGCTGCTAGAATAAAATCTGATTTGAAAATTCCTGAAGCAATCTCTGAATTTTTACCAATCTATCTTCTTGCAGCAATTGGTCTTCATGGAGGAATCGAGATGAGAAATACTGGATTTGAAAACATGTTGATTCCGATGTTTGTTGCCATTGGTTTATCACTATTATTTACATTGAATCATTATCAGATTTTACGAAGACTGGGAAAGTTCAATCTTTTTGATTCATATGCATTAGCATCAACATACGGTGCTGTAGGTGCAGTTCATTTTTCTGTGGGTTTATCCTTTTTGAAAAATCAAGGAGTTACTTCTGAAGGATACATTGCAGCAATTCTTGCAGTGTTAGAACCACTTGCTTTCATTTTAGCTATTTTTATGACCAATATGGCAGTATCAAAACAGATCAAAACAAAGAAGCAATCTTTTTCAGATGATATCTCTTCAGATATTGATGCTGGAGTAAATCAAACCAAAACAAAAATCTCCAAAGTATTACGTGAATCTATTACTGGGAAAGCAATTGTGATTCTTCTTGGCAGTATCGTAATTGGTTACATTATTGGCGAGGATGGTTTTGAATCCATCAAAATTGTATTTGATGATATGTTTACTGGGGCAATAGTGATTTTCATGATTGAAATGGGCATAATTGCTGGCCAAAGACTAGACGATATCAAAAAAGTAGGCCTTTTCCTTACTGCATTTGCCATACTAATACCTCTATTCAATGGAATTATCGGCGTCCTAGTTTCAACCCTATTGGGATTAAGCATAGGTGGTGCAGTCATGTTTGGATTGCTGATGGCAAGTGCTTCATTCATTGCAGCTCCTGCAGTTTTGCGTCATGCAATTCCTCAAGCAAAACCAAGTCTATACATAACATCTGCTTTGGGAATCACGTTCCCATTCAATATTATTGTCACATTGCCAATTTTGTTTGCAATATCCACACTTGTTCATACTGGAGAAGGAACGATAGATTTATTCAATTACATTGCTGAAGGATTCTTGTGAAACTATACAACGTTAAACTATTAACTATCACTTGTGAAATTCTAGCTCAAGAAAATATCATTGAAATTCTAAAAAAACATGAAATCTCTGGATATACAACTTACGAAGTTGATGGTAGCGGTGCACGTGGTATTCGTGGACAGGGATTCAAAAATGAAAAAAACGTCAAAGTTGAAGTGATAATGCATGAAGAAAAGTTACAAGATGTCGTAGAGGAGATATCTAGAACGCTGTTTGCTAATTTTGCTATTGTCTTGTATGTTAGTGATATTGGTGTATTAAGACCTGAAAAATTTTAACAACAGTTGTCTTCTGAACACAACACTGGAATCTTCTTACTTGTTTTGGTCACAACTGAAATTAATTCAGATAATTGGTTGTTTGTTATTGTGTATATTGCCCGTTTACCCTCTTCACGTGATTTGACAATTCCACATTTTTTTAATGTCTTTAGATGATGTGATACTAGGGGTTGATCTTTTTCTAATCTTTCTACAAAATCATTTACGCAAAGCTCTTTGTTTTTTTGTAATAATTCTAAAATTTCAAAACGTGTCTCATCGCAAATACATTTTAAGAGACTGACCCCATTCATATCAATTTAAATTTATATAAACTAATATTTATGTGATAATGAAGAATGCCTGAAAATATTCTGTTTGTGTGCGTAGAAAACGCTGGTAGAAGTCAAATGGCTGAGGCTTTTTTTAGAAAATTTGCTTCAAACAGATTTAATGTTTCAAGTGCTGGTACAACTCCGTCATCACAGCTAAATCCTGCAGTGATTCAAGTTATGAAAGAAATTGGCATTGACATGGAAAGCCAAAAACCAAAATTGTTGTCTGATGATATGATTAATGATTCTTTTAAGACTATTAACATGGGGTGCATGGACCGAGAGTCGTGTCCTTCTTTGTTTGTAAAAGATATACTGGATTGGAATATTTCTGATCCAAAAGAAAAATCTCTTGATGAAGTTCGAGAAATTCGTGACAAAATAAAATCTGAAGTGATAAATCTTATCCAGTCTCTTGAGGAAAAAGGCTAATGGCATATTCTAACTTGCAGATTTTTACCGTAGAACTAGTTGGAACTTTTATTCTTGTAATATTTGCAACAGGTTCTATTGTTTATGATGCTGAATTCTTTGATGGTTCATTGGGAATTCCGTTTGCAGCAGTAGCGCCATTCATTGCATTACTAATTGGTGTCTACTCTTTTGGAAAAATATCTCTGGCTCATTTTAATCCTGCAGTAACTGTGGGTTACTACATTACAGGTCACATATCAAAAATCCAAGTTGTATATTATTTTACAGCAGAAATCATTGGTGCCCTGTTGGGATCCCTTTTTGTTTTAACATTCATTGGAGACAAAGCGAATCTTGGAGCAAATGCTCCAAACTATGATTTTTCAATATTTGTTGTTTTCCCAGTTGAAGTTTTAGCTTCTGCAATGTTGATGGGGGTTATCTTTTACGTTGTGTATACAAAAGGTCTTAGAGGATTTAGTGGTGTTGCTATTGGAGGAATTGTTGGACTGGATATATTATTTCTAGCATTTATCTCTGGGGCATCGATGAATCCTGCTAGAGCATTAGCTCCTGCATTACTATCTGGAACATTTGAAAATTTGTGGCTCTATTGGACTGCTCCTTATGTAGGGACTATGATTGTTGCATTTCTGTTCAGAAAGAAATTCCAAGCACAAAGAGCAGCAAATTACGAATAATAATGACCAAAAATAACCCTTGAATGGTGTCTGAATCTAAAAAATTATTCAATATTGCTAAAAAAGTGATTCCTTCAGGTGTTAACAGCCCTGTGAGATATTTTGAGCCATATCCGTTTTTTACAAAAAAAGCAAATGGTGCATACATTTGGGATGCTGACAATAAACGATACATTGATTTTTGCAATGGCTATGGTGCATTACTATTAGGGCATAGAAGAAAAGAAATTATCAAATCTGTTTCTGATCAATTGGCAAAAGGAACACTGTATTGTACTCCTACTGAATCTGAAATTGAACTTTCAAAATTAATCATTGAAAATTTTCCATCTGTTGACAAAGTAAGGCTGATGAATACTGGTGGCGAAGCTACAATGACTGCAATTAGATTAGCCCGTGGATTTACAAAAAAGAAAAAAATAATTAAATTCGAAGGATGTTATCATGGCGCACATGATTCTGTTTTGGTAAAAGCAGGTTCTGGTTCTGCACATAATGGAATTTCTGTTTCTGATGGTGGATTGGATGAAGTCTCAAAAAACACTCTGGTTGTAGAGTATAACAATATTGAAGATTTGCAAAAGACCATACAAAAAAACAAAGACATTGCTGGAGTTATTGTTGAACCGATACTTGCAAACATGGGTTTGATTCTGCCTGAAAAGAATTTTCTGTATGATTTGAGAAAAATTACTAAAGAAAACAACATTCCTTTAATCTTTGATGAAGTAGTTACTGGTTTTAGAGTTGCACCTGGTGGGGCTCAAGAACATTTTGGAATAAAACCTGACCTTACTACTATGGCAAAAGCATTGAGTAATGGATTTACAATCTCTGCTGTTGGTGGGAAAAAAGAGATCATGGATTTACTTTCTCCTGGAGGTAAAGTCTACCAGGCAAGCACTTTTGCAGGAAACCCCATTTCTGTTAGTGCTGCAATTAGTTCAATTAAGACAATTAACAAAATCAAAAACAAACTATATTCTAAACTTGAAAGATTCAATCTGTTATTTTCTACTGCATTAGATGATATGGCAACTGATATGAAAATTCCACATCAAATCAATTTTACAGCCTCCATGCTCCAGATCTTCTTTACAAACAAGCCTGTAGTAGATTATCAAACATCAAAGAATGCTGATGCCAAGAAATTCCAAAAAATGTTCAAAACTTTGTTGAAAAACGGTATTTTCATTGCACCTTCTCAGTTTGAAGTGGTCTTTCTATCTGATGCTCATACTGAAACTGACCTTAACAAAACACTAGACGCATACCATTTGGCATTAAAGTCGGTGAAGAATTGAAGTATATAGTAGGAGCTAGGGGAAGTCAGCTATCTGTTGCCCAAACCAACTGGGTAATATCTGAATTAAAGAAAGTAAATCCTGACTGTGATTATGAAATCAAAGCAATTACTACAAAAGGTGATACTGATGCTAGACCGCTATTTACAATAGATCAAAAAGGGATTTTTGAAAAAGAAATTGATAGAGCAGTTGCCAAAAAGGAGGTGGATTTTGCTGTACATAGTTTGAAAGATGTCCCATCTGAACTTGATGACAATTTGATACTTGCATCCATTCCAAAACGTGAAGCAGTAAATGATGTGTTTATCTCTTCAGATGGTTCCACATTAGACAACATCAAAGAAGGCTCAGTAATTGGAACTAGCTCATTACGAAGAGCAGTTCAAGTCTCAAGAAAAAGACCTGATGTTATTGTAAAACCAATTCGTGGAAACATTGAAACTAGAATTAAAAAAGCATCTGGGGAAAAATATGATGCAATTGTGCTTGCACAAGCTGGAATAACTAGATTGGGTGTTGATGTAAAATACACTCCGTTGCCCATTGATGATTTTTCCCCCTCTCCCGGACAAGGTGCAATTGCAATTGTTGCAAGAGCAGATGATTCTAAAACAATTTCTATGTTAAAAAAAATTGAGGATGCTGATTCTCGTTTAGAGATAGAGGCTGAACGTTCTCTTTCTGACTATGTCGACTCTGGATGTAGATTCCCTTTGGGGGCATATGCAAAATCAAATGGTTCTGAGATGACTTTGACTGTTTCTGCATTTTCAGTAGATGGAAAACAGTCCCTACATGTACACAAAACTGGAAAGAAAGATGATCCAAAATTTCTTGGAAAAAGTGCAGGGGAAGAATTGCGTACGAAAGGAGTAAATGATCTTGCATTAAATTGGAGAGAAAAAGTGGAGGAATGGAATAAGTCATGACTGGAAAAGTATATCTTGTTGGTGCAGGGCCCGGAGATAGTAAATTAATCACATTACGTGCAGTTGAATTGCTTGAAAAGGCAGATGTTGTTTTGTACGATAGACTGGTAAGCAAAAAAATCATTTCAATGATTCCAAAAAAAGCTGAAAAAGTCTATGTCGGTCGTGCGGTAGGTGATGATACAACACATCAAAACACAACAAATGACTTGATGGTACAATATGCAAAATCCAAGAAAAATGTAGTTAGACTAAAGGGTGGTGATCCTATTATCTTTGGACGCGGTGGTGAAGAGGCAGAATTTCTCAAAGAAAACAAAGTAAAATATGAAATTGTTCCCGGAATAACTTCTGGAATCGGTTCTGCTACATATGCGGGTATTCCTTTAACTCATAGAAAACATGCATCATCTGTAGTCTTTGTGACAGGACATGAGGATCCTGAAAAGAAAAAAGAGATTGTTAAATGGAAGAATCTCGCAAAATCAGTTGACACAATTGTAATTATGATGGGATTATCTAGGATTGATGTAATCTGTAAACAATTAATCGCAGGTGGAATGGATAAAAAAACACCTGTGGCTGTAATTCAAAATGGAACTACTCCTAAACAAAAAATGATCAAAGGAACTGTTACAAATATTGCAAAAAAAGTTAAAGAAAATAAAATTACTCCTCCTACCAACATCATAATTGGAAAAGTTGTTGATTTATCAGATACCATTGGGTGGAAATAATGTTGGATGGGAAAACTATTGCCATTACTCGTTCAAAAGATGATGCTGCAGAATTCATCTCTCTTGCTGAACAAAATAAAGCAACAGCAATTCCATTACCTACAATAGAGCTTGTTAGTAAAGGTGAAAAAATTGTTGATGATTTTTTGGAATCTGTAGCAAAATACAAACCTGATTACTCTGTTTTTATGAGTTCAAAAGCCGTCAAACTACTGTTTGATACCGCAAAGAATGTTGGAAAATTAGAAAAATTGCAACTGGCTGTTGCTAATACTATGGTGATGTCTGTAGGGCCTAAAACTACTATCGCACTTGAATCTGAAGGAATTAAAGTAAACTACCAGCCTACAATATTTTCGTCTGTTGGTGTTGGTGAAGAATTTACAAAAATTCATGCCGTTGGCAAAAAAGTGATTGTTCCACGTAGTGGTGCATCTACTCCTTTTCTAAAAGAACTATTGAACAAAATTGGAATTGATGTGTTGGAGATTCATCTGTATGATGTGTGTGCGTTTAGAGATACTACTCAATGGAATGGCTTTCGTGAATTATTCTCACAGAATAAAGTGGATGGTATTGTCTTTACCAGTGCATCTTCAGTAAGGGGGTTCTTTGAAATAATGTCCAAAGACTATGACATGAATACTCTTCTTGACAATCTTGAAAAACTATCTGTAGTCTCTATTGGTCCTTTTACATCTGATGAATTAAAGAAATTCAAAGTCAAAAATTCTGTTGCTGAAGTTCATACTGTTGCTGGATCTTTTGATGAGATGAAAAAATTGTTTTCAACATAACGAATTTTTTCAGATAAATTGATAAAATAATGTGACTGCGTCATTTGCACTTTTTTGTTATTATCAAATTTGACATTTATCTAATGTGTATTTAGTTGCTTTTTGTGTATTTTGTGTGTGGTGTTTGAAGAAATTGGAATTTTTGATTTTGAAATAATTCTAAAATTATTAATTGCTGTTGGATTGGGTGCACTGATTGGATTTGAAAGGGAATTGAAACATAGACCTGCAGGATTACGAACACACATGCTTGTAAGTCTGGGTGCTACAATTTTCACTGTTAGTTCGCTCACATTTGATGTTGAACCTGCACGTATTGCTGCAGGAATTGTAGCTGGAATCGGCTTTCTTGGTGCCGGCAATATCATTGCTCACAAAGGACACGTTCAAGGAATTACCAGCGCTGCAACATTATGGGTAGTAGCTGGAATTGGTCTGAGTGTTGGCATTGGTGAATATTTTATTGCTGTATTTAGCTCTGTTCTCATTTTTGCGATTTTACAATTGGGTCGATTTGAAAAGAAATCACATCTTGAATAATCTATTTTTATGTCTGATTGATTTTGAATTTTTTTGTAAGGTTTAGCTGAAGCTATTTAGCTGTGCCTATTTTTCCTCATGTATTTATAATATAACGGGGTTATGACGAGCATGACATCTGAAAATCTAGATATGGATTATTCAAAATATGATTTTAAGGACTCTACAGAAATGTATGTCCACCTTAGCAAAAAAGGCCTGTCTAAGGAAACTGTAATCAGCATCAGTAAAATGAAAAATGAACCACAATGGATGCTTGATTTCAGATTACGTTCTTATGAAATTTTCATGCAAAAACCAATGCCAACTTGGGGCGGAGATCTTAGTGTAATTGATTTCCAAAATATTTACTATTATGCAAAAGCATCTGACAAAGTGGAAAAGAACTGGGATGATGTTCCAGAAAATGTAAAAAACACATTTGATAAACTCGGAATTCCAGAAGCCGAAAAGAAATTCCTAGCAGGTGTTGGTGCACAATATGAGTCTGAAGTTGTATATCACAGTCTGAGAGAAGATTTGGCAAAACAAGGTGTTCTCTTTTTAGATACTGATGCAGCTCTTCATGAGCATCCAGAGATATTCAAAAAATATTTTGGTAAAATTATTCCTCCAGAAGATAACAAATTTGCAGCATTAAACAGTGCAGTTTGGAGTGGCGGTTCATTCATCTATGTTCCACCTGGTGTCAAAGTTGACATGCCTCTACAAGCATATTTTAGAATTAACGCAGAAAACATTGGTCAGTTTGAAAGAACATTGATCATTGTAGATGAAGGTGCAGAAGTTCATTACATTGAAGGATGTACAGCTCCTGTCTATTCTTCAGAATCTTTACACTCTGCAGTTGTTGAATTAGTTGCACTCAAAGATGCAAAACTGAGATACACTACAATTCAAAACTGGAGTGCTGATGTTTACAATCTTGTAACAAAACGTGCTTATGCCTATGAAGGTGCAACCGTAGAATGGATTGATGGTAATATTGGCAGTAAACTAACCATGAAATATCCTGGAGTCTACTTGATGGGCGAAAGAGCTTATGGTGAAACATTGTCTATTGCTTTTGCTGGCAAAGGACAGCATCAAGACACTGGTGCAAAAATGGTACACCTTGCACCAAACACTACTTCTAAAGTTACATCAAAGTCAGTAAGTAGACTAGATGGGCGTTCAACTTACAGGGGAATGCTAAATGTGGCAAAAGGAGCTACTGGTGTAAAATCCACTGTAAGATGTGATGCATTGCTATTAGATGATACATCCAAAACTGATACTTACCCTTACATGGAAATTAATCAAGAAGATGCAACAATTACTCACGAAGCAACTGTTGGAAAAATTGGCGATGAACAAATCTTCTATCTGATGACTAGAGGATTTAGTGAAGAAGAAGCATTATCGCTAATTGTCAATGGTTTCATGGAGCCCTTCACAAAAGAATTGCCAATGGAATATGCGGTCGAACTTAACAGACTCATCAAACTAGAGATGGATGACTCAGTGGGATAAACTTCCAAATACCTAATTATGATTAAGCATGTCTCAAGAACTTTTATCCAAACTCAACACGACCATCATTGATGAGATCTCTTCATCAAGAAATGAACCTGATTGGCTAAAAGATTACAGAAAGAGTTCACTATCTGTCTATGATAGTTTGCCAATCGAAATGTCTCCCCTTTACAACAAATACACTGATGCAAAAAAGATGGATCCTGAAAAGGTAACTCTTTCAACATCTACCTCACAAACAATTCCTAGTTTCTTAACAAAAAGATTGGGTGAATTGGAAAATGAAATCTGTATTATTCAAATTGGTACAAATATACACAAAATCAATCTTCCTGATGACTTAAAATCTAAAGGATTGGTTATCTGCTCTCTTTCTGATGCAATAGAGAACAATCCTGAATTGGTAAAAAAAGCACTAGAGGCTTCAAAATCTGGGGAAGACAAATTTACCGCACTAAACAATGCTGCCTTTAATTCTGGAATCTTCATCCACGTTCCACGCAATCTTGTAATCGATAAACCAATTCATTTTATGATATGTCTTTCTGAGGATGGATATTCTACAATTTCTAGAAATGTGATATTTGCAGATGAAAGCAGCAAGGCCACAATTGTACAGGAACTGTACTCTCCTAACATTCAAACACAACAAGCCTATCTTGAATTAATGGATACTAATCTTGGAGCAAATGCACATCTTGATGTCACAACTCTACAAATGATTGATCAACACGCTGTAGTCTTTTCTACAAGAAGAACTGATTTGGCCCAAGATGCTAAAGTAAATTGGTATTCTGGATTGTTTGGATCAATGTTGTCAAGATACAAAATAGAATACTTCCTAAATGGAACTGGTGCATCATGTAATGATTCTGAAGTAATTTTTGGAAATAATGAACAGTCCTTTGATATTCAAACAAACGTTAACCATGAAAGTCCTGCAACTGAAGGCAGAGTTGTTGAAAAATCTATTCTTAGAAACAAATCAAAATCTCTTTTCAAAGGAATGATTAGAATAAAAGAAAATGCTGCAAAATCAAATTCCTTCCTCTCTGGTCGTTCAATTCTGTTAGACAAAGATGCAAAATCAGACGCTATCCCAGGATTGGAGATTTTTACTAATGATGTAAAAGCTACTCACTCTGCATCTGTTGCACAAATCGATGAAGAGCAAGTCTTCTATTTGAAAACCCGATGTCTTAGTCAAGAGGAGGCTGAAAGAACTATAGTTGAAGGATTCTTAGAACCTCTTTCAAGAAAAATGTCTTTCCAAGTTAGGGCCTGGATTGCATATTTGATAGAATCCAAATGGGACAACAAAGAACTTACAATTAACACAGATGAAGAATTAGCTAAATTTGTTGAAATTGAAGAGACTCGTTACAACGAAGACTCTGAAATGGAGCAACACTACAAGTATCGGTGATATTTTGTCTGAATGGATTAAGGCTTGCAGTATGGAGCAGGTAAAAGAAGGCCAACTTTTCGGATTTGTTCATGAAGATAAAAAACTCCTCATAGCAAATCTCAAGGGGAAAATTCATGCAACTGATCTGATCTGTACTCATGCTGATGCTGACCTTTCTACTGGATTTCTAAGTGATGAGGGAGTTAGATGTCCGTTACATCTTTCTGTTTTTAATTTAGAAAATGGTGAACCACAAAATCTACCTGCAGAGACTCCTCTCAAGGTATACAATGTTAAAATAGACGCCAACGAAATTTACGTGGAGCTTTAAGATATGCAAAGTACAGAAACACTGTTTGAAAATATAAGAAATGATTTTCCTATTCTGAAAAGAACTGTTAGGGATAACAAACCTCTTGTATATCTTGATAATGCATCTACAACACAAAAACCAAACCAAGTAATTGATTCTATTACCGATTACTACCAAAACCACAATGCAAATATTCACAGAGCAGTGTATGCATTAGCAGAGGAGGCCACAGAAGCTTATGAGGCAACAAGGGATAAAATTGCAAATTTTGTTAACATAAAAGATCGTCAGGAAATTATTTTTGTTAGGGGGACTACTGAGGCAATCAATTTAGTTGCATATGCATGGGGTAGAACTCACATCAAAGAAGGTGACATTGTTGTTACCACCGAATATGAACATCATAGTAACATTGTACCATGGCAACTTGTAACTCAAGAAAAACATGCCAAACTAGAATACATTGGAATGGATGATAACGGTGAATTAATTCTAGATGATCTTGACAAATACTTGGCAACAGGCAAAGTTAAACTTGTTACTTTTAGTTTAATGTCAAATGTCCTTGGAACAATTACTGATGCTCAAAAAATTATCGAGAAATGCAAAGCTGCAGGTGTTCTTACATTAATTGACGGTGCACAGGCAGTGCCTCACATGAAAGTAGACCTTGAAAAATTAGGATGTGACTTTTTTGCCTTTTCTGGTCATAAAATGCTTGGACCTACAGGAATTGGTGTTTTGTGGGTTAGAAAATCAGTGCTTGAAACAATGAGTCCGTTTCATGGAGGTGGTGACATGATTAGAGAAGTCCACAAGTATGAGACAACGTGGAATGATTTGCCTTACAAATTCGAAGCAGGTACTCCTAACATTGCCGATGTTGTTGGTTTGGGTGCTGCAATTGACTATCTTACAAAAATTGGCATGGATAATGTTCGAGAACACGAAATTGAATTAACAAAATATGCTATAGAAAAATTATCTCAAGTTAAAGGACTTCATATCTATGGAACAAAAGATCTTTCAAAACGTGGTGGTGTAATTTCATTTAATTTTGCAGATGTTCATCCTCATGATGTCGCTCAAATTATTGATGAAGAGGGAATTGCAGTCCGATCTGGTCATCACTGTGCACAGGTGCTGATGGAGAGACTAAATGTTGCTGCAACATCAAGAGCTAGTTTTTACATTTACAATACTAAACAAGACATTGATATTCTGGTAAATTCGTTAAATATTGTGGCAAAGGTGTTTAAACTATGAGTAGTAATGCAGACATATACCATGAAATGATAGTTGATTATTCAAGAAATCCTATCAACTATGGAGAAATTGAAAATCATGATGTAACTTTTCATGACTCAAACCCTCTTTGTGGTGATAGTATTGACATCGATATGAAAATTGACGATAACAAAGTTACTGATATAAAATTTCATGGAAAGGGATGTGCAATTTGCATGGCCTGCTCTTCAGTTCTAACTGAAATCACAAAAGGCAAGAGCCTTGATGAAGCAAGAGCAATTGAAAAAAATGATGTCCTAAGTGAATTAGGTCTTGAACATCTTCAAGCTGTTAGAATAAAATGTGCATTGCTTTCTTTGAAGGTACTCAAATCTGCTCTTTATACCTACATTGGTAAGAATCTAAAAGATACTGGAGATGTGGACAAACTAAAAGAAGAGGCAGCAAATCTGTACTAGTATGAGTGATTTTACTCCTACAATCCCAGTTGCACTTCAAATCCGAAAAATTATCTTTGAAAAATTCAATGATGTTGATACCAATTTTACCAACGATGAAGTTTTTGAAATCTTGAAAACAAATGGTGATCTTGATCCTTCTTGGATAATAGATGACACTGAATCTTTATTTAACGAATTATGTGATTCTGGTCTTACCAGAAACATCGGACAGAACTTTACTACCATGTATCTAAAGTTGTTTGACTCTGTAGAGAAATTACATTGCAATACATGTGATAATGACGTCTACATGGGATCTTCTGAAGAGAGAAAATGCCCCAACCCTTCTTGTAATTCTGCTATTTAGATTTGTATCTAATTGCAGCATCTTCTAATGCTTTAATCATTGGTAATTTTGTCCCAGTTAGATAAAGTACCAATGCACCTCCAGCTGTACTGATATGATTAATCTTATCTACTAATCCTTGCTGCCTTAATGCCGTAGTGAGGTGTCCTCCACTTACAATTGTGGTTGCCATTGAATTTGCAACAGCATTCAGTAATGCATTTGTTCCATAACTGAAGTTTTCTTTTTCAAAATATCCTGCAGGCCCACTGATAAACACAGTTCCAGCACCTGCAATCAGTTTAGAATAATACTCAACCGTCTTTGGTCCTAAATCATATATTTTGTCTCCTTTGCCCATCTCTCGTACATCCATCTCCACTCTTTCTCCATCTTTGTCTATTGCAATGTCTACCGGAGTTGCAAACACATCTGGATATTCTCCTATCAGTGAATGAGCTTTTGCTACAACTTCTTCTTCTCTTTTTATTCCCATTGGGGATTTGATTCTAGCTTGTGCCCTCATGAACACATTACCAATCAATCCTGTTAACAGGACATGATCTGCACGACCATTCTGAATCAATAATTTAATCGCCTCTAATCTATCTGGTATTTTGGACCCTCCTAACACAATTACGTGTGGTGCTTTGGCTACTGTCATAATTTCATCAAGGTTTCTTACCTCTCTTTCCACAATTCTTCCTGCACATGCAGGTAGCACTTGTGCAAATCCGACTATTGATGGATGTGATCTATGAGCACTAGGAAATGAATCCAACACACAAAGATCAAACAATTTTGATAATCGAGTAACCATGATTGTTTTAGCTGCATTCTCTGGAGTAAATTCGTAATTTTCTTCAGCACATAATCTTAGATTGTCTAAAAGTAAAATGTCTCCCTCTTGCAAATTCTTGATTGCATTTTGTGCAGCTTCACCGATTGTATCTTCAACATATTTTATTTTTCGTCCTATTAATTTTTCAAGGACTTTGGCATGCTTGTCCATACCTATGTATTCATTATTTCCAACTCTGCCTTGATGTGAACCAATCACCACTTTGGCTTCTTTTAAGGAATCAAGAGTTTCAATTGCCTCTTCAATTCTTCTAGTACCTGAAATCTCTAATGTGTTCGGATCTATTGGACAATTCATATCCACCCTCAAAAAAACGGTTTTGCCTTTTAGGTCAAAATCATCTAATGTGAGTACCTTCACGATTTGTCTATTTCCCACTTGGTTAAATTCTTTGAGTCGATCAGAATATCTTCTTTCTTTTTCAAAACTTATCTATTGAGAAAAATTAAAAGACACGTGCATGAGGTTTTACTAGTTGCAAAATTGGCTTTTTGATATTAGGTCCCGTTCTTTTGTTCTGCTCACCATTTTATTTCTAATTCTGACTGCAATTGTTTACTCTGGAATAACAGAAACCTTTGATCAAAATGTAATTTTGTTTTTCTCTGAAAATGTGGGGAATCCAACACTTGATCTCATCATGCAATCTATCACTGAAAGTGGTGAGGCATTGTGGATGCTGGGATTTGCAATTTTGATATTGGTAATTCCAAAAACACGTCGAGTTGGTGTCACTTTGATGATTTTGATTGTAATCTCTACATTGCTTACCGGCTATGTCAAATGTGGTGTTGATAGAGATAGGCCTGATTATGATTATGAGGCAGTTCCATTTCCCGTACCTGTAAGCAAAGATACCTTTGCCTTGTTTTGTGAAGGTGGCTATGATGCATCATATCCTTCTGGGCACGCTGCACGTTCAATGATTTTTGCAATTATACTTGGATATGCCCTATCTGAGAGATATCCTCGTGGGGCATATTTGATGTTCCTATATCCAATTCTGATTTCATTAAGTAGACTCTATGTTCTAGAGCACTATCCAATGGATGTAATTGGTGGAACTGTCATAGGAGTTATGTTGGCTGGTGTCATGGGAAAAAGAACCAAACTCTACAAAATTTTTGATAAATCAAAATCCTGATTCTGGCACATTATCCCTGTGAATCAAAACTATTGCAAAATGTGCATCATCATGATGATATGTCCAATATTTAACATCCCTATCTTCATTTTTTTGTCTGAGTCCAGTTGTGATTCCTGTTGTAACTGAATAACCAATTCTTTTTGCAATCTTTGATTCTTTTGGCATTAATACTTTGTATCCTTCTTTTTTCCCCTTAAATCCCAGTTTCACCATATCCTCCACTGCTACCATTGCTTCTTTCTCATCTTTTAGATCATATGTTTTTGATATTGGCAAATCTTTTGGATGAAATTCCATGATTATTCTATTTTCTTTTAACTAATATTTTTTAAAAAATGCTTTTTTGCGATCAAATTAAGTTAATTTTCTTAACATGAAAGTCAAATCATGATTATGTCCACCACTTAACCGACTCGTATACCTTGATTCAATTATTGGCATCATTAGAAAAATTAGTAATTCAATTACGACAAAAAAAGCAAGAAGCAACTAAACTTCGTAAAAAAGCTGAAGAACAAGTCAAAGCATTCCGTGCTGCTGAAAAACGTTCTCTGTCTGGTTTACAATCCATTGACAAAAAAATAGAATCCGAAAAAGAAGAATCTACTGATGTTTCTGATGTTCTAACCCGGAAAAACTCTCAATTGGAAAGTATTGGAAGATTAATAGCTGCTGCTGAAGAACGCTTATCTAGAGAAAAAGAAGCAGTTGAGCAAACTCAGCAAGAAATTGAATTTGCCGAAAATCCTCTTGAAAAACAAAATGCTGAGGCCAGATTACGATCATTACATGACCGTGTAAATGAATTAGTTGAAGAAATCAAAAGCAGACAAAAAACTGCAAAAAAGATTTCAGATGATGTTACAAATTTCTCTGATGTTAAAACAAAAATTATTTCAAAAATCCAAAAACAAACAAAATCAAAGCCTTTGCTACGTGAAACAAAATCTGAAAGTCGCAAAGCAGCGCAAACATTCCTAAAAGAATTGGAAAAACGAATCAAAGCAGAAGAAATTGCTCAGAAATCATTTGATAGCGCTTATTCTAAATTAAAGGAATTATTGGCTAGTAAGAAAAAGACTGCAGCTAAAAAGAAACCAGCAAAGAAAAAGACTGCAGCTAAAAAGAAACCAGCAAAGAAAAAGACTGCAGCTAAAAAGAAACCAGCAAAGAAAAAGACTGCAGCTAAAAAGAAACCAGCAAAGAAAAAGACTGCAGCTAAAAAGAAAC
>JAILWG010000006.1 GCA_025699075.1 Candidatus Nitrosopumilus sp.
ACCTGAACCAATCACAGAACCAGAATCACCTAGTCCTAGAGGTTCATTACCAAAAGAATCTGCAGAAGAACTTCCTCAAGAGTTAGACCTTGCACCTGAACCAATCACAGAACCAGAAGAAGCTACTCCTGAACAATTAGCTAGATTAGAACAATTAGAAAGACAAATTCAAGAACTAGAATCACAACCTGAACCAATCACAGAACCAGAATCACCTAGTCCTAGAGGTTCATTACCAAAAGAATCTGCAGAAGAACTTCCTCAAGAGTTAGACCTTGCACCTGAACCAATCACAGAACCAGAAGAAGCTACTCCTGAACAACTATCACAAGTAAATGATCTACAACGACAAATTGATGATCTAGAAAATATGTTATCTGAACAAAAATTTTCTGATTCAGAATATGAAGAAGAAGCTACTCCTGAACAACTATCACAAGTAAATGATCTACAACGACAAATTGATGATCTAGAAAATATGTTATCTGAACAAAAATTTTCTGATTCAGAATATGAAGAAGAAGCTACTCCTGAACAATTTACTAAAGTAAAAGAACTGGAAAAAGAGATTGAAAAACTTGAGGCTGTGGATATTGAACATGAAATCATTCAAACATTAAGAAAACAAAATAAAAAACTTGATGATATTGAAAATAAACTGCACAATTCAAAAATTTCTGAATCTCCAACTTCCGATTATGTTTTAGAAGCATATTGTGTAAAATGTAAAACTAAAAGAAGTGTAAAAAATCCTGAAGAGATTATTATGAAAAATGGAAGACCTGCAATTAGAGGAATTTGTTCAGTATGTGACTGTAAGGTTTTTCGAATAGGAAAAATGAAAAAATAAAAATTCTAATTTTACTAGCTAAATAATCACATTTGCCCTGATTGCCATGCCTGATTGAATTTTTTGATGGCTTCCTGGTATGCAATTATCGAATCATCTCCAGATGTCTTAAGAAATTTTTCCCATTGACTGTTGAATTTCTTTATCGATTCAATGTTAGTTTCTTTAAAGATATTCTCCATCATCTTTGTTTGCTGTTTGATATATTCTGGACCAATTTCTTCCCATGTATCTTCCCAACTAGAACTAACTTTTTTTAACATTTCAGCATCTGATTCTAGTGCTTTTTGACAAGCATCATGATATGTCATTAAAGTTTCATTTGTAGCTTTTTGCCATTGTGCAAGAGATTCTTTCCAACCAGTTAGTGCCGCATTGTAATCTTTCCATGCTTTTTCAAATTCTGGTTTTTTTGAAGAGGATCTTGCTTGTTTTTTTGGTTTTGATGTTGTTTTTTTCACTGTTTTCTTTGAGGTGCTTTTTTTCTTGGCTGCCATGTTATAATTTGAAAATAGTAGATGTTAAATCTTTCAATAATTCTACGTGATCAAAATCACTCTATTTTTACTAATATTCTGATGCCTTGGAAAATCTTGGATGGTGCTTTTTATCTTTATTTTTAAATAATTTGTAGTGCTCATCACATAGATTTCGTGTTTCCCTAAAACTAATTTTTACTGTTTCAATTGCTTTTTGCTTACATTCTGATATGCTACACTGCATAATGAAAAATGATGATGTTTGCTAATAAAACTTTGAAATTACATAATTACCAATGCTAACTTTTTATGATTCCTTTACATCAAAAAATTATGAATGATGATGAGAAAGGAAAGCGATTTTTAGAATTAATTGATGATCAAAATAATATTCAATGGGAAATTGTTGCTAAATTAACATCTCTAATTTCTTCAGAATGGAAATCTGAGGAAGTCAAAAATAAACTTGAAAGTTTAGTTGAAAATCATTCTGAAATTACAAAAGAACTTAACAGCTTAGATGATAAAGGCAGTATTCTATAATGCAGAATCAACCATTAATGCAATAAATAACACTGCCAAATATGGGCTAGAGAATTTAAACAATGTCCATGCTGCTTTTTCCATTGGTTTGATTATTACCCATATGGATAATCCCACCATTAATCCTCCTGATGCAATTGCTGTCCATAAATATACTGAACCAACCATCTCTTCGCCATTTTGAGTTGTGATAAAAAATGGTGCTATTGAAAATAATACCATAACAACAGTAGATAATGCAATGGCTCTTGCAGAAGTTTTTTCTGATTGTACAGCAGTTAACATTGGAACATTAACTTTGTTATAATCTTCTTTGAAATGCAATGTCAATGCCCAAATGTGCATTGGGATCCAAATGAATACAAGACCGGCCATAGCTAGACCCATGGTCCATAAATCTGACATACTTACTGCTACCCAACCAATCATTGGTGGTGAACCCCCACATAATCCACCTAAAATAATATTGGTTCTTGAATTTCGTTTTAACACGTATGAGTAAATCAGAATGTTATTCACTAATCCAAACGCAATGAATGCTGTTGCCCATGCTCCTTGTTCTAAAGTAGTAGTAAATGAAATCCCAAATGCAAGCACTAATGAAATACCAGCTAATACTAATCCAAAATTCCTTGCTTTTACTGCTGGATAGATTCTTTTTGATGGTAATGGTCTGTCTTTTGTTCTTTCCATTATTGCGTCAATATCTCTATCATGATAATTTGTCAAAGTGTTTGCAGCAGCAGAACCTGCTGCAACTGAAAATAACATTAAAAGCCATGTTGAAGGAGAAATTTCAATATCGTAAATATTGGATGCAGTTAATGCAGCACCAAATGCTGTAAAAACTAGTAAATACCAAATTTTTGGCTTTGTTAATTCATAATATACTGCTACTCTTGATTCTGATTTTTGCTTTTGCAATATCAGTCACTATCCTTTGATGGCATATATGGCATTGCTTTCATTCGTGATTTCATTTCAATAAATGATTCAGAGGACTGAATGCCTTCAATCCTACCTATTCTTTCAGAAACCATTTTGTGCATTTGATCTAATGATTTTGAATACATTGTTACTAAAATATCAAATCTACCCGTCACTTCTGCTACTTCTCTAACTCCATCAATTTTGAATAACTCCTCAATGATATGATCTCTTTTTTTTGTATCCATGTTAATACCAGTTAAAGCCTTGACATTGTAGCCAAGTTCTGCATCATTTACAACAATGGTAAATCTCTCAATCAATTTTCTTTTAACTAGTCTTTTGATTCTGGAATATACTACAGATGAATTAACATTGATTTTTTTTGATAACCGGGGAACTGAAATTGATGCATCATTAGATAATTCTGATAAAATTTGTAAATCTAGGTCGTCAACTTTTGCCGTCTAAAACACCTGAGTCGATCTAGATTTCTGGATCTTATAAAGTTATTATTGTAAAAATTGCAAAAAATTCTCTAAATCTTGCCTTTTTTGTATAACATTTCTGCTAACAATACTGCACCTTTTGCTGAACCCATTTTTTTATTGTGAGAGAACAACATGTATTTCAGACCATTGTCAAACAATTCTTCTTTCTCAACTCTTCCAATTGTTGTAGTCATACCATCACCGACTGTTCTTTCCATTCTTGGTTGAGGTCTGGTTGGATCTTCATGAAATGCATAATATTTTTCAGGAGCGGATGGTAAGCCCATCACTGAGATGTCTTTATTGCATTGATCATAGGTATCTTTTGCTTTTGCAGGATCTATTTTTTCTGTAGTTTCGACAAAAACTGATTCGGTATGCCCATCAATGACTGGAACTCTAGTACAAGTACAACTGATTCTAATATCTGCATCTTCAATTTTTCCATCTTTTAGTTTACCTAGAATTTTTCTTGTTTCTAATCTGACTTTTCCTTCTTCTTTTGGAATGTATGGAATAATATTATCTGTAATTCCCATTGCAGATACACCGGATTTACCACCTCCTGATATTGCTTGCATTGAAGTCATCATAACTTTTTTTGCTCCGTATTTTTCAAGTAATGGTTTTAATGTAATTGCTAAACCTGTCGTTGTACAATTTGGTAAAGGTGCAACCCAACCTTTCCAGTTTCTATTCTTCTTTTGTGTTTCAAGTAATTCTGTTTGCTCATCATTAATTCCTGGAATTAAAATTGGAACATCATCTTCATATCTATAAGCAGAACTTGTTGATATTACTGGTAAATCTGCAGCCATTTTTGTTTCAATATCTCTGGCAGCTTCTGATTCCACTGCAGAAAATACTAAATCTAATTGAGAAACATCTAACTCATCAATTGATTTTACTGTCATTTTTTTGATATATTCTGGAATTTCTCCGCCTACATCCCATGCTACTATTCCGCTTGCATCTTTTATTGCGTCAAGATAGTTTTTTCCTGCTGAACGTTCTGATGCAGCAATTTGAGTTACTTCAAACCATGGATGATTATTCAAAGATTGGACAAATTCTTGACCTACAGAACCTGTAACTCCAATAATTGCCACTCTTTTCTTATCCATAATTGTATTATTGATCGCTTTCAATTAATAATCGTTTTCTGTATTACCACAACATACTAAATCATCTAATTCCATTTGGAACTGTGAAAATACGAACAAAATCCTCCATTCTAGGGCATATTCCAGTAATTCATGGCGGAAAAAATGCTTCACAAATGGCTGATACTCATATCATAGATTTTAGTTCAAACATATCGCCTATTGGAATCCCATTATCAATTAAACAAAGTATTAAAAAAAATCTTGACAGCATCAGAAACTATCCTGATATCCATTCATCATCTGTTATTTCAAGCCTAAAAAATTACACTGGATTAGAAAAATCTAATCTTCTAGTTGGAAATGGCGCAATAGAAATAATCTATAATTTTTGTTTTGCATTTTTATCAAAAAATACCCGAGTTCTAATTCCAATTCCAACCTTTCAAGAATATGAGGCAGCAGCTAAATTAAACAACTGTAAAATTTCATATTTCAAAACGATGGATTTATCAGAAAACCTTGATGAATTTATTTCTAAAATCCCAAAGAACGGATGTATTTTTATCTGCAATCCTAATAATCCTACAGGAAAACTCTTACAAAAAAATCAGTTACTCAGAATAATTAAAGAAGCAAAAAAACTTTCTACAATTGTTTTTGTTGATGAATGTTTTATTGAAATGGTTCCTGACTCTAACGAATCGATAATCTCTGCTGTCAAAAAATATGACAATCTTTTCATTTTACGTTCATTAACAAAATCTTTTGCTTTGCCAGGAATACGTATAGGATACGCTGCAGCATCAAAACAAATCATTCAAGTTTTACAAAAAATAAAAATTCCTTGGAGTGTGAATTCATTGGCACAAGATGCAGCTAATGTAGCTCTTAAGAACAAATCACATCTTAAAAAATCCAATTTAATCATAAAAAAAGAATTAAACTATTTGACAAATAAAATCAATCATCTGAATGGATTTGATTGCAATAAATCTTCGACAAATTTTATTTTAATAAGAACAAAAAGAAATTCAACAAATTTACAAAAAAAATTATTAGAAAAAAAAATCTTAATAAGAGATTGTAAAAATTTTAGAGGATTAAATAATCATTACATTCGAGTTGCGGTAAAATCTCATAAAGATAATCTAAAACTAGTAAAAGCATTGGAGAATCTAAAATGAAGTCTTTAATGATTCAGGGTACTTCTTCTGGAGCGGGTAAAACAACATTGGTAGCAGCTCTATGTAGAATTTTTTCTGATAAAGGTTACAGCGTAGCACCATTCAAATCCCAAAATATGTCAAATTTTGCATATATCACGCCTAAATTTGAAATCTCACGTGCCCAAGCAATTCAGGCTATAGGTTCAAGATGTGAAATTACTCCTGATCTTAATCCAATTTTACTAAAACCAGTTGGAAATTACAATAGTATCGTGTATGTAAATGGAAAACGATTCAAAAAAATGCATGCAAAAGAATACTATGAAAAATTTGTAAATCATGACGGAATTAAAATTGTATCAAAATCTCTTAAAAAATTACAGAAAAAAAATGATCTAGTAATTTTAGAAGGTGCTGGTTCCCCCGCAGAAATAAACTTACAGAAATTTGATATTGCAAACATGAGAATTGCACATGTAGCTAATGCATCGGTGTTATTAGTTTCAGATATTGACAAGGGTGGATCTTTTGCTAGTCTTGTTGGAACTATGGCTTTACTAGAAAAAAAATATCAAAAACTTGTACAAGGGTTTGTTTTAAATAAATTCAGAGGGGACTTAGACGTTTTAAAACCAGGATTTAAAAAACTCAAAGATATTACCAAAATACCCGTAATGGGAACTATCCCATTAATGACATTAGATTTGCCAGAAGAAGATTCTCTTCATACAAATCCTAAAGAAATTCAATGGACAAAGAAAAATATCTCAAAAATTGATAATGAATTAAACAAATTAGCAAAAACTGTAAAATCAAACATTGACATAAAATCTATTGAGAGAATGTTACAATGATTATTGAATCGTTGATTGTGATTTTCTTTGCAATTTTACTTGATTTCAAATTTGGTGATCCTAAAAATAAATATCACCCAACTGCTTGGATTGGAACTTTAATGGCAAAACTTACCCCAATTACAAAAAATCAAAATTCTGTTATAGAAAGATTGGGTGGTGTCTGTATAGTTACAATTCCTTCAGGAATAGCAGTCCTATTGCTTTATTCATTGAATGTTGGAATTACACTAATACCAATTGATCTTATTTCATTATTTGTTTCAATAATTGTTGGTGGATTGCTATTGAAAACCACAATTGCCATTCGTGGGATGGAAAGACATGCAATATCTGTATTAGAATCCCTCGATGAGAACAATCTTGATGTGGCTAGAACTCATCTGTCTATGATTGTAAAGAGAAATACTAAGAATTTAGACAAAAATCATATTCTTTCAGGCGTGCTTGAAAGCATCAGCGAAAATACGGTTGATGGAATAACTGGACCCTTATTTTATTATTCATTATTGGGATTGCCAGGAGCATTTGTTTATCGAGTTGTAAATACTGCAGATTCAATGATTGGTTACAAAACCAATCTTTTTAGAAATATAGGATGGTTTGCTGCAACTTGTGATAGTATTCTAAATTATATTCCGTCCAGACTTACAGGATTAGTCATGGTAATTTCAGCTGCCATTTTACAAAATAATTGGAAAGAATCATACAAAATAATGATTCGTGATGGTAAAAAAACTGAGAGTCAAAATGCAGGATATCCAATGGCTGCATTAGCTGGAGCTTTGGAAACAAAATTTGAAAAAGTTGATCATTACAAACTTGGTGATGGCAAAATAATTCTTACAAAACAGCATGTGTATTCTGCAATTTCAATAATGAAGCTTACTTCGATACTTTTTTGTGTAATTGTTACTGTTCCATTGATTACTATTTTGTCACTTGCTGGATGGTGGATACATGCTTAAAGAAATAGGATCCGTTTTTTCATTTTTAACAATTTTTCCATCATCAGATGCAACATTAGAAAATATTGCAAAATACATGTTTGTATTTCCAATTGTTGGAATTGTTATTGGTCTTTTAATTGGCTCACTAGGTTTTGGACTATCTTTCATCTTGGAACCTTTGTTAGTTAGTTTGTTAGTTGTTGCTTCTATTGCAATTGTAACTGGAATTCATCATGCTGATGGTCTTGCTGATTTTGCAGATGGATTGATGGTAAAAGGTACAAAAGATAAAAAACTCAAAGCTATGAAAGATCTTTCCACTGGTTCAGCAGGAATTGTTGCAATTGTATTGTATCTCGTTGGTTTGATTATTACTATTTCTCTTACAAGTGGGTTTGATTTGTTTAAAGCAATTCTAATTAGTGAAATTTTGGCAAAATTCTCAATGGTATTGATGGCTAGTTTGGGAAAATCAGCATCATTAGGCTCTAATTCCCCCTTTGTTGAATTTATGAAGGACAAGAAAAAATTGTCTGTATCGTTTATCATCATGTTGATTCCTGTAATGGTAATTGGTGAAACTACTGGACTTGTGATGCTTGGCGTAACTATTGTTTTGACTTTGTTTCTATTGGCTCTGGCAACTCGTAGTTTTGGTGGAATAACTGGTGATGTGCTTGGTGCTACAAATGAATTTACACGATTAGCTTCATTGATGGTGTTTGTTTCATTATGATTGGTCTTGTAATGGCTGGTGGCAAAGGTACTAGAATGAATTTAGATGATGAAAAACTATTACTCAAATACAAAAAACCTATTGTTCTTCATGTACTTGATTCATTAAAGAATTCAAATTCATTTTCAAAAATTTTAGCAATTACAAGTAAAAATTCTCCTAAAACCAAAAAATTAATTCAACAAAACAATTTTGAAATTTTTGATACTCCTGGTATAGGTTATGTGGAAGATCTAAATTTTGTACTACAGACTATAAATGAAAATGTCCTGGTTACATCTGCTGATTTACCCTTATTGGATGAAGAAATGGTCAAAAAAATAGTTGGCCTTTTTGATCCCAAAAAAATATGGACTAGTATTCTTGTAACAAAGAAATTTTTAACTTCACTTGGATTAGAATCTGATTACTCTGTTAGTTTTCAAGGTCAAACATGCCATTATACTGGAATCTCTTTGATAAATTCAGAAAAAATTTCTTCTCTTGAAAATTTAGTTGAAAATTATATTGTAATCGATGATAAGAGAATTGCTTTTAATCTAAATTCTAAACAAGATTATGATTTACTCAGCACTACCTGAAATTTTACCATTTATCATAGCTTTTGAGCCTGTTGGTTCTGAGATGGTATTACCACAAGAATTACATGCAATTTGTGTTGATGCGTGAGAATAAATTATCTGTAACTCACCGCATTCATTGCAGTTGACCTTTTGAAACTTGCTTGAAGGTTTTGGAATTTCCACGTGATCTTTCTTCATGCTGCTACCAACTCGAATTTCTTAATTCTAACACCTTTTTTATTGTATTTCTTTTTACATACAGTACATGTCATAAGTGGAGTAACTTTCTTTGTAACTTTGGCTGGTTTTGCTAATTTTGGGAATTTTTGTCCTCCGTATCCCTGTTTTCGCTCTGCATGTCTACGTTCACCCCTTGCAGAACCACGTCTTTTTCCAGCCTTGTAAATGGAGACCTTTTGCTCAGTATGTGTTTTACATTTTGCACAATACTTTCTGATCACCTTAGGGATGTTCATATCAACAAAACCTCTTCAACCGTAATTTAAGCATTGAATCTATAATAGGCGCAAAATCCAATTAAAAGACGTGACTTCGAGCCTAGCAAATTCGATCTTGTCTCTAAACTCCGTAGCAATGGGTGACAAGAAAGCCGATCTGATTTTAAAAAATTGTAATTTGTTATCTGTTTACACAAGAGAGATTATTCCACAAATTCAGATTGCCATTATTAGTGATAGAATTGCATATGTGGGCCCTGATGCCACACATACACTTGGTCCTAAAACTACGGTAATTGATGTAAAGGGAAAATATGTCGGACCAGGATTTGCAGATCCTCATTTGCACATTGATCAATTTGTGTTACCTTCTGAATTTGCCAAACAGGCTTTACTTTGCGGTGTTACATCACTTTTTTCTGATCCAATTGACATAGTCAGTGTTGCTGGATATAGAGGATTTCAAGAATTTGTTAGGCTGGGAGAAAATCTCCCCATCCGAATTTTTCAGGTTGTGCCAGGAGGATTACCCGTCGATGCAAAATTTAGTAATAGTAAATCATTGTCACTATCACAAGAAAAATCTGCAGTAAAACATCCTCATGTTCTTGGAATGGGAGAAGTTTTTTCATGGACTAAAGTTACTCTTCGTGAACCAAAAACAATGAAGTCTCTTTCAGCAATGTTGGAATGTGATTGCATAATCAATGGACATACTGCTGGGGCAAGTGACAAAAAACTTAATGCATATGTCTCGTCTGGGATCCTATCCTGTCACGAACCAATCAATTTTGATCAAGTTTTAGAAAGATTGCGTCTTGGAATGTGGATAATGATTAGGGAGGGCTCTATTAGACGTGATTTGAAAGAAATCATTCCGCGTGTTTTGTCTCACGGTACATATCTTAATCGGTTAATGTTTTGTTCTGATGGTTTAGATCCTCTTGATATTACAAAATTTGGTCATATTGATCATTGTATTCGTGAATCCATTAAACTTGGTTTAGAGCCCATTGATGCAGTAACAATGGCGTCAAAGAATAACTTTGATTACTACAACATGGGAAAAGATCTTGGTGGCATAGCACCTGGAAAGTTTGCAGATATTCTGATCTTCGATGATTTGAAATCCTTTAAACCAAACAAAGTTTTTGTTGGCGGAAAATTAGTAGTTTCAAATGGGCAAATAGTTACATCCATCAAGAAAAAAATCATTCCTCCATGGATTAAAAAAACTGTTAAACTAAAGAATTTCTCAAAAGATGATTTTATAGTCAAATCAAAAAAGAAAGATGTTATTGCAAATACTATCTACATGCAGACTGAAATCATTACGAAAATAGGTTCTGCCGAACTTCATTCTAAAGATGGCCACATTTCAGCTTCTCTGGATTCTGATATTTGGAAAGTTGCATCTTTTGATCGAATTCATGGAACTAATAGACACACCGTTGGATTTCTTGAAAATTTTGGCGCGGATATAGGTGCTTTTGCTTCAACTTGGAGTTTTCACGAAAATGATATGATTGTAATTGGTTCAAATGATTCTGATATGGCTGTTGCTTCTAACCATCTAATCAAAAATCAAGGTGGTCTTGCAGTAGTAAAATCTGGAAAAATCCTTGCCTCATTACCTTTGCAATTTGGAGGAATCATTTCTACAGATTCTTTTGAAAAAGTTTCAACTAATTTTGAAAAGATCAATAACGTTATTGTAGATTCTGGTTCTAAATTTTCTAGACCTCATCTCATTCCTCTATTCTTACCTTTCTTGGCTTTACCATCAGTTAGAATTCTTTCTGGCGGTATAGTTGATGTGAAAAAAAGGAGATACATCACACCGATCAACTAAGTAATGTTAAAAAGGGGGATTCAGGGGATTGAAGCTGAATCTAAATGGCATCAATTCAACAAGGACCAAACGGACCTGTTTTAGTTCTCAAAGAGAGCGCATTGCAACAAAAAGGTAAAGATGCACAACAAAACAATATTGCAGCAGCAAAATTAGTTGCACAATTAGTTCGAAGTAGTCTTGGACCTAGAGGTCTTGATAAAATGTTAGTTGATTCTTTAGGTGATGTAACTATAACAAACGATGGTGCTACAATTTTGAAAGAAATTGATGTTCAACATCCAGCAGCCAAAATGATGGTTGAAATTTCTAAAACAGTAGATAACGAAGTAGGGGATGGTACTACATCTTCTGTAATATTTGGTGGTGCATTATTAGCCAGAGCAGAAGATCTCCTAAACAAAGATGTACATTCTTCAACAATCATTGATGGTTATCAAGCAGCAGCCGATAAGACTCTTGAAATTTATTCAGATTTGGCCAAGAAAATACAGCCTGATGATAAAGCATCTCTTCTAAAAATTGCTACAACAAGTATGCAATCAAAATTAATTTCTGAAGACAGTGCATTACTTTCAAAAATTATTGTTGATGCAATCCTAAGTATTGCAACAAAGAAAGGTGACAATTATTCCGTTGATCTTGAAAATATTAAAGTAGAAAAGAAAGCTGGGGGTTCAATTGATGATACACAAATTATCAAAGGAATTGTTTTGGATAAAGAAATTGTTCATAGTGGAATGCCTACAAGAATTGAAAAAGCAAAAATTGCATTGCTTAATTCAGCATTAGAAATAGAAAAAACTGAATTAAGTTCAGAAATTAGAATTACAGACCCAACACAAATGCAGATGTTCTTAGAAGAAGAAAATAGAATGTTAAAGACTATGGTTGACAAGTTACATGATGTTGGAGTTAATGTATTAATTTGTCAAAAAGGAATTGATGATATTTCACAACACTATCTTGCAAAATATGGAATTATGGCAGTACGTCGTGTCAAAGAAAGTGATATGATTAAACTTTCTAAAGCCACTGGCGGACGTGTCATTAGTAACCTTGATGATCTTTCAGAAAATGATCTTGGTACTGCAGATTTAGCTCATCAAAAGAAAGTTGAATCTGACAAATGGGTTTTCATTGAAGGATGCAAACATCCACAATCCGTAACAATGCTAATTCGTGGTGGTACTCAAAGAGTAATTGACGAAGTCGATCGTTCAATTCATGATTCCTTGATGGTTGTAAAAGATGTTATTGAAAAACCAGCAATTGTAGCTGGTGGTGGTGCTCCTGAAGCATTTGCCGCTTCACTACTCAAAGATTGGGCTGATAATTTTGATGGAAGAGAACAACTTGCAATTAAAAAATACGCAGAAGCATTAGAAACAATTCCACTTACAATTGCTGAGAATGCAGGAATGGATCCTATTGATACTATGGCTAATCTTAGAGCAAAACAAAACCAAGGTCAAAAATGGACAGGAATTGATGCTAAAAATATGAAAATTGCAGACATGATGGCAATTAATGTTGTAGAGCCAATTGTAGTTAAAGAACAAATTATCAAATCTGCAACTGAAGCAGCATGCATGATTCTTAGAATTGATGATGTTATCGCTGTATCTGGAGCTCCAGGTGGTGGCGGTATGCCTGGTATGGGCTAAAATTTTAGTTAAACCTTAAGCGTTTTAATTCTTGTAAATAATTGATGTTCAAGATTGGTGTTGATTTAGGTGGCACTAAAACTGAAGCCATTCTATTAGATGAAGAGCTCAATGTTCTCACAAGAAAAAGAATTCCAACTCCTCAAAATGATTATGAAAAAATTCTAGACTCAATTTCATCCCTAGTTAGAGAGATATCTGAAAACATATCTGATTTTTCATTAGGAATTTGTACTCCTGGAGCAATTTCAAAACATACGGGATTAATTAAAAATAGCAATACTCAATGTTTGATTGGAAAATCAATCAAAGAAGATTTGGAAAATAAACTTGGGAAAAAAATTTCTATGGAAAATGATGCAAATTGTTTTACTCTAGCTGAAGCAACAATGGGTGCTGCTAAAGATTTTGATCTAGTTTTTGGAGTAATTCTTGGTACTGGAGTCGGTGGTGGAATAGTAATTAACAAAAAACTCTATCCTGGACGAACCAATATTGCAGGTGAATGGGGACATCACACACTACACCATAATGGCAATCCTTGCTATTGTGGTAAAATGGGATGCGTTGAGACTTACATTAGTGGCCCTTCACTTGAAAATCAATGGAAAAAATTAACTGGGGAATCAAAAAGAATTCCAGAAATTATTCAAAATATTACTAATGAAAATGGAAAAAAATGGAAATCTGAATTTATGGAAAATTTTGGATATGGTCTTGCAAATGTGATTGATATCTTAGATCCTGATGCTATTGTTTTAGGTGGTGGATTGTCAAATATTGATTTTTTATATACTGAAGGAAAAGAATCTGTTTACAATAAAGTATTTTCAGATCTTGTAGATACACCAATACTGAAAAATCAACTGGGTGACTCTGCAGGTGTTTTTGGTGCCTGCATAATTTAATTTGGACATCCTTCCATTTTTGAAATAGAATATCCATCTGTCATAATCTCAATCTCCATGTCTTCAGGGACTGACTGTGTATGGCAAAATTTACATTCATTTGTAGTTACTATCGACGATTCTTCTCCAATTGATTTTAGCCATTCTTTGGCAAAACCAATTGCTTTTTCAATATCACTGCTGTCAGTTACAACATCAAAATGCATTGTATGTCCATCTTTTGCTTTTACATATGTGTCAAAAACATGAAAATCCATATTATCACTATCTATGAAGAAAATTGATTTTTAATTGTTATAATTTTTTCTATTATTCTATTCACATCTGCATCCAATTCGGTACTAATCAAAATTAATCCGCCGCTTCCAATTGGAATAGTGATTCTGTAAATTTTTTCATATTTTGCTACTGCATAAATTGGCTTTCCAATTTTTTCTGCAGTTTTTTTCCTTGTGGACCAACGATAAACTGCTTGAGACAAAGACACTTCAGTTTCTTCACTTGATAAATGACTTTTCAGTCCTGGTCGAATCTTGTCATACAGTTCCCCAAAGTTGTAAATTCCTGCATATCGAATATTTTTATCAGATTTTAAAATCTGCTCACAAATTTTTTCATATTCCAATTTTTTCACTATTGAGGTTCTATGGTTGCCGGCGGTTTACTTGAAATAGTATATGTTACCCAAGTAACGTCCTCAATTTCATTTGTAATTCTATTACTCATCTTTTCTAATAGTCCGTGTGGTAATCTGGTCCAATCTGCAGTCATTGCATCAATTGAGTCTACTACTCTGATCATTACAATATTTCCATATCTGCGTTCATCACCTACAACTCCCACTGCTCTGTCATCGCCTACTGCTGCATATGCTTGCCATACTTTTTCATACAAACCAGCCTCCATCAATTCATCTTCGACAATTTTACTTGCCACCTTACAAATCTCTAGTTTTTTTGGTGTGACTTCTCCAATAATCCTGACTGATAATCCGGGACCTGGAAATGGATGTCTCATGAAAAGTTTTTCTGGTACTTGAAGAATTTTTGCAATTTTTCTTACTTCATCTTTATACAAATCACTTAATGGTTCTAAAATTTCCAAGTTAAGCCAATCAGGTAATCCTCCAACATTGTGATGGGATTTTATTACTGCAGCTGGCCCTTTTGACACTCCGCTCTCAATGATATCTGGATACAATGTCCCTTGTGCTAACCATTTGAATGGACCATTTTCTTCAGCAAATTTTGTAAAAACATGAATAAATTCTTCTCCCACAATTTTCCTTTTCCTTTCAGGATCTTCAATTCCCTTAAGTTTTCCAAGAAATGCCTCTGCTGCATTCACTGCTGTAAAATCTACCTTGAAATTATCTTTGAACATTTCTTCTATTTCTTTTTCTTCGTTTAACCGTAACAAACCATTATCTACAAAAACACACTTTAGTCTATCCCCAATTGCTTTGTGAATTAGTAATGCAACAACTGTAGAATCTATACCTCCACTTACACCACAAAGAACATTTCCTTCAATCTTTGAAATTTTTTCAACAGCACTATCGATAAAACCTTCCATAGTCCAATCTTGCTTTGCTCCACACACTTTTAAAACAAAATTCTTTAAAATTTCTGTTCCTTGTTCTGTATGTACTACTTCAGGATGAAATTGTATTCCATAGATTGATTTTTCTTCTGATGCAATGGCAGCTGCTTTTGCACTCTCTGTGTGTCCAATTACTTTGAAACCTTCTGGAATTTCTTCTGCTTCATCTCCATGACTCATCCAGGCCCTTACTGATTCCCCAATTCCATTTAGAAGATCCTTGTCACTGTCAATTGTTAGTAATGATGATCCATATTCCTTATTTGCTCTTTTGACTTTTCCTCCATACTTGTTGACAATCAATTGATGACCATAACAAATTCCAAGTAGTGGCAGATTCATATCAAAAATTTTGTTTTCTGGAATAGGCGCATCTGAACTATAAACACTAGATGGACCTCCTGAAAAAATTATGCCCGTTGGATTTAGTTTCTGTAATTCATCATAACTAATATCATAAGGAACAAGTTCTGCATAAACAGAAAACTCTCTAATTCTTCTACAAATCAAATGACTATACTGTGATCCAAAATCTAAAATTACAATTTTATCCATATTATCACTTGTTTACATTTTCAAGCATTCTGGTTAACGACCATCCTGCTGTGTTAATTAACTCGTTTACTCTTTCTTTTTGTCTATAATTTTTAATTATAATTTCTCTAATGTCTGCCCCGTTCTTGTTGACGATATAGTCTATTACTGATTCTTTCTGGATTTTTCCATTTTCGGCTTCAACTGTGTCCTTTCTTTTCATTTCTCCTATAATTCTGTCCAAAAAGAACGATTTGAAAGGAGGAGTATCTGCATTAATTAAAATTTCATTATCTAAAACTATGGAGACTTGATCTGGTGTAACAAATGCATTAGCAATAATTTTTCCATCATTGACTCTTTTTATTGGAATTGAATTTTCAACTGGTTTTTCTACAATTTCTGGTTTGGTTTCTGCTCTACTTTTTCCTAACTCTGAGGCTTTTGTAAAACTAGAGTCTTTTAAGAACAGATCTAAAACTGTGATGTTTTTTTCTAGCATCTCTATTCCTTCTTGATGTTTATTAATTTGCTCGATCAAACTTTCCTTCAAGGCAACAATTTCTTTTACTTGTTCCTCTGAGAATTTCATAATTTGATTAATGAGGAATAGGTATTAAATGCATTCTAGGTAATTATAATATCCAGTTCTTTGTATGATATTTTTTCAAATCCTTTGATTGGCTTTGAGGTGGTAAATAATTCACATTTTGTAAAGGTTGATAGCCATTCCAAAAGAGACTTGCCTCTCTTCAGCTTCTTCAATTTTATTTTCCTATCTGCTTTTTTAGTTTCTGAAAATTTTCCTATCTGCTCTCCAAAATCCATTCCAAACAAAATAATTTTTTTTGCCTGAAAATGATTTGCCAAAAAAACACATCTATCTCCATCTGTAAAACCTCCAAAATTCTCAATCTTATCAAATGGTGTTGATTGTGTTGTTCCAATGCAATTTTTGAATTTATTTACAAATTCTAATTTTTCTATATTATCACCATGTGCATGTACAACAAAAATGGAGTCTCGTTTTCCAATTTTTTTAAGAATGTCTTCATCCCCATCTAGATCTGTGACAACAATATCTGGAATGATCCCATTTTGTACAAGTGGTTTTAATGAACTATCTGCAGCAATTTTAACAATTTTTTTGTAGTTTTTTAATTTTGGAATAGCCAATGTCAAAGATGGCCCAGAACCAATAACAAAAACTGTTTTTCCTTTAACTGAATTAAGAATTTTCTTTTTTGCATCTGATTTTTTTAAAATTGAATTTAAAATTTTGGCTGATTTTTTATCCTCCTTTTCGCTATACTTGAATTCCTTTAATATCTCAAGATATCTTTTTTTCCAACCTAAAATCATCATATCACTCAAATTGCATTAGATCTGATAAATCATGTGGCCAAAATTGCTAATGTGAGTGTGGGTGGAAATAACCCAGTACGTACAATGGGTATTCTAAATACTAGCCCTGAATCGTTTTACAAAAAATCCGTAAAAACTAACAAAATTCATATCAAAAATACAGTCAAACTGATGGAAAGCCAGGGAGCTGATTTTATTGATGTTGGGGGAATGTCTACTGCACCATATCTATCTACTACTGTCTCTGAAGAGACTGAATCAAAGCGAATTATTAATGCAATCAAAATAATTCAAAATTCCACTAATCTACCAATCTCTGTTGATACTTGTAGAGCAAAAGTTGCCAGAACTGCTTTGGAACATGGAGTTGAAATAATCAATGACATCTCTGGATTGAAATTTGATAAAAAAATGCAACAAGTTGTTTCAGAATTTTCTCCATCTCTAATTCTATGTGCTTTTGACTCAAAAACTGTCCTTGGAAATCCTATAACATATACTAAAAAATTATTGAAAGATAGTTTGAAGATTGCAAAAAAATCACAAATCCCTTTAGATAAAATTGTTTTAGATCCTTCAATTGGATTTTTTAGAAAAACTGGAAAGGGATCATTTTATACAAAAATTAAGTCTGACTGGCTGGAGCGAGATATATCCATATTAAAAAATCTAAATACAATAAAACAAAATTATCCCATTCTTATCTCAGTTTCTAACAAATCCTTCATAGGAAAAATTTTAGACAAAGATGATCCGTCTGATCGATTATTTGGAACAATTGCTGCAGAAACTGTTTGTGCAATGAGTGGTGCTGATATCATTCGTACTCATAATGTTGAGGCAACTAAAGATGCAATAAAGATCGCTTCTAAATTGTCACAAAAACACAAAGGCTTATAATCGATATTTTACTTTCTTAACAAGGTTTCATTGGAATTTAAAGAAGGATTAACTTTTGACGACGTTCTTCTCGTACCCAAATATTCAGATATTACTAGTAGAAGTCAGACAGATCTGACCACAAAACTATCTCGAAATATCTCCATTAGCATTCCTTTTGTGAGTGCAAATATGGATACCGTTACTGAATCTTCTATGGCAAGTGCTATGGCACGGGCTGGAGGTATTGGAATTATTCATAGATTTTTGACCATTAATGAACAAGCAAATGAGGTCATCAAAGTAAAACGATCAGGAAGCGTAATGATTGAAAACCCATACTCTATTTCTGCAGACAAATCTGTTGAAGATGCTCTAGATTATGCTGAAGAGAAAGAGATTTCAGGTCTTTTAGTAGTTGATTCCAATTCGAAATTAATAGGAATTGTAACTGAAAGAGATTTGTTATTTGCAAATAAAACTATGAAAATCCAAGATGTAATGACAAAAGATGTTGTCACTGCAAAGCAGGGAGTTACATTAGATGAATCTAAAGAAATCTTACATAAACACAGAATTGAAAAATTACCTATAGTTGATGATTCAGGAATGGTCAAAGGATTGATCACAAGCAAAGATATCACTAATAATGCTGATTTTCCAAATGCATCTAAAGATAAGAAAGGTCGACCATTAGTTGGCGCTGCAGTTGGAGTAAAAGGTGACTTTTTAGAAAGAAGTGAATCTCTTTTAGAAGCAGGAGCAGATGTACTTGTTGTTGATATTGCACATGGACATAGTGAAAATGCAATCAGCACTGTCAGACATATCAAAAAAGCATTCCCTGACTGTGAATTAATTGCAGGAAATATTGCTACTGCTCAAGGTGCAGAAGATTTGATTAAAGCAGGAGTTGATGCAGTAAAAGTTGGTGTAGGTTCTGGTTCAATTTGTATTACTAGAGTAATTACTGGTTCTGGAGTTCCACAATTAACTGCAGTAATGGATTGTGCAAAAGTTGGTAAGGATCATGGCATTCCAATAATTTCTGACGGTGGAACAAGAACTTCTGGTGATGCAACTAAAGCATTGGCTTCTGGTGCTTCCACAGTTATGGTAGGAAGTATGCTTGGTGGAACTGATGAATCCCCTGGCACTGTTTTGACTAAAAATGGAAAACGTTTCAAAGTTTATCGTGGAATGGCTTCATTAGCTGCATCCATAGGAAGAAAATCCAAGGAATCAGGCACAATATCTCTTGATGATGATTTGAATGATTATGTTGCAGAAGGTGTAGAAGCAATGGTTCCTTACAAAGGAACTGTAACTGATATTCTAAAACAATTAACAGGCGGTGTACGTTCTGGTTTGAGTTATTGTGGCGCTCACACAATTCCTCAAATGCAAGAAAATGCAGAATTTATCAAAATGTCAAGAGCTGGGTTTGCAGAAAGCCAGCCTCATGATGTTTCTTTAATGTAATGTTTAAACTTTAAAATTAAATTATTACAAAAATTGATTTAACAGATATGAAAATAAAATTTCTTATTTGCATTATGGTTGTTACTATTAGCATATTTGTAATAATTTTTGAGTTATTCCCAAATGAAAATTCTGAAAACAACAATCCGTTTTCAGACGAAATTAAAAAAACTAAATTAGACATTCCATCGCTTTTCAACATTTATGGTTTTGAGGATCAATTTGAAATTATAAACGGCAAGAAGACTTGGGTAGACGTAAAATTTGAATTAAACCCTGAAAATAATGCTCTTTATGAAAAACTAAGATACTCGTCTGATGAAAACACTATTGTCATATTTCCAATTTTTACTTCACTAGCATACAGTGAACCAGGATTTTACACATATTATAGAGGAGAATGTGATGAAGAATGTATAACACTTGAAATTCAAAAAGAATCCCCTTTGAATTTCTTTTCTAGCGGTAATGGCTTTCAAGTGTTACAATTGTTAGGATATCAAAGCATATCTGATATTGAAGTAGATCAAAATCCTGATATTCTTAAACAATATGAAAAAGTAATTTTATTACATAATGAATATGTAACCAAAAAAGAATTTGATGCAATCACAAGTCATCCTAATGTTATCTATCTATACCCAAATGCACTTTATGCTGAAATCAAAGTTGATTACAATACTAATTTAATGACTCTTTATCGTGGTCATAACTTTCCTGAATCTGAAATAAGTAACGGGTTTGATTGGAAATTTGACAATAGTAATTTGGAATATAATACAAATTGTGTAGATATGGGTTTTGATAGAATTGATAATGGGTGGATGTTAAATTGCTATCCTGAACGTGCCATACACCAAAGTAAGGTTTTACTTGAAATGATTAAGAACTTCTAGTATTGAATTCAATTTAAAAATTCATAATGGAATTATGAGTATAACATGGATTTACTTCGGTTAATGTAGATAATTTTTTAAACAGTATCTAAAACTATTCAATTATGCTTTCTAAACGAGCAATTATTGGATTTGCTATTGGAATTTTAATTCTTGTTGGTGGTGGATATTCTGTTATTGATAAATGGATTAATCCAACTATTATAATGAACGAAGACTTCTTTATTGAAATAGGTAAGTCTCAATCTTTTACAATTCCTGCTCCTATTTCTGCTCCACAACATATGAAAATAATTGGAGATGCCTTTGATCTCAAACTCCAAAGCCCTGGAGATGGATTACAAATTCCAAATACTTCATACAAAAAAGAATTGTCATTAGATTGGGTTCATTTGAAAGATGGTGAAACAAAAATTCTAATTCAAAACACAGGAAAATCTGAATTAGAGATTACTTCTACTACTGAACAATCTCATAATCCATATGGATTTACAATTGATTTGATGGTTATTACCACTGGTATGGTAATCATTGGATTTAGTATGGGTTTTACTTTGAGAAAACCAAAAGGGTTTTAGCTTAATTTTGCAGAAGGATAAGACCCTAAAACTTTCATGAATAGGGTTTCTTGTTTTATTCTCTCTAACATTTCCGAAATTTTTGAATTGTTTTGATGTCCTTCAAAATCTACATAGAAATTGTATTCCCACGTATTTGCTTTTGTAGGTCTTGATTCAATCTTTGTTAGATTGACATTGTTCTTATGGAAATTCTCTATTATTCTAAATAATGAGCCTGGTTCGTGCTTTATTGAAAATATTATTGATGTCTTATCTTTACCCGTTTCAGAATTATTGGATTTGGAGAGAATCAAAAATCTAGTGTAATTATTTAGATTATTTGCAATATTATTTAGAATGATTGGCATTTCGTATATCTGTGCTGCATCTTTACTTGCAATACATGCACAATTTCTTTTGTTTAGTTCTTTTACCATTTTGACACTGCCTGCAGTATCATAAGCGGGAATTGTTTTCATTTTGTGTTCTTCGATAAATTTTCTACATTGACCTAAAGCTTGTGGATGCGAATAAACTGTATCTATCTCATCCATTTTACCAATTCCGATTAAGCAGTGTTCTATTCTATGATAAATCTCACCTGTTGCATTAAGAGATGTTGAATATAACAAATCGTAACTTTCTCCAACACTTCCTTCTAGAGAATTCTCTACTGGTAAAATTGCATACTGTGTTTTATCATTTGAAGTACTCTCTAGTACATCTGCAAATGTAGTTTGAGGAACTGTCTCAATCTGTTCTTTGAAAAATGACTTTGCTGCAGCTTCACTGTAAGCCCCTCGTTCACCTTGGAACGAAACCTGTATCATTTCTTAACCTCTTAAATTTACGAAATCGCTATTTCCAAAATTTGATGAAAGTTTTCTTTCATCAATCCATGCACAATCTGTACATTTTATTGCATCGCGCATTGGAACAACTTTACCACCACATTTTCTACATTTAGTAAATAAAACTCCTAAATTTGGTTCATTAATTGCTGCATGAATAGTCCCATTTAGATGATTTAGAATTTTTAGTGTAACGATGTCATTTACTAGTGCAACGTTTCTAATTCTTAAATTTCGTGTTGAACAAACACATTCCACTTTGGATGTTGTGGGCTTTCCATTAATGTAATCTATAGAAACTGCAATCATGGATGACATAACTGCTGCAACTGTACCAATGATAATGTCTCCCACTCTGGGAATTGATAGCATTTTTGGATGCTTTATGTTGGCAGTACGTGCTATTTTGTCTATGTTTTTTTCACCAACGGTTGCTGCTCTAACCATATCTCCATCGTCAAAAGCATTTTCTCCAGCCTCATATTCCTCAATAGATGCTATTTTGTCCCCTGGAAATATTGCATTTTCAGACATAATGGGAATTTTGCTTTTATGATTATAATTGTTTGTGGTTGAAAGAATCTTGATAAATCATATATTTTCAAAAATTTAATGAAAATCATGAAAGCGCTTGTATATGAACAATATACCACTGATGATGATTTTTCTAAAATCCTAAAAATTAAAGAAATTCCAATACCTAAACCAAAATCTAATGAAGTGATTTTCAAAGTAAAAGCAGCTGCTCTAAACTATGATGATATTTGGGGGATGCGGGGCAAACCCTTGGCAATTCCATTACCTCATATTTCTGGTACTGATGCTGCGGGAGAAGTTACAGAAATTGGCAGTGATGTGAAAAATATCAAAGTAGGAGATAGAGTTGTTTCACATGGAAATATGTCTTGTAGAGTTTGTAAAGCATGTACTGATGGTAGAGAGTATGATTGCAAAAAACGTTCTATCTGGGGTTTTGAGACTGGTCCTCTTTGGGGTGGTTATTGTGAATTTACTCATCTTCCAGAAGTTAATGTAGTAAAAATTCCAGAAGGTGTTTCATATGATGAGGCAGCCGCTGCATCAATGACCTTGTTAACTTCATGGCATATGCTAATTGGTAGGGCAAAAATTCAACCTGGCCAAATAGTTTTGATAATGGGTGGTAGTTCTGGAGTCGGTAATTATGGTATTCAAATTGCAAAACTTTTTGGCTGCACTGTTATAGCAACTGCAAGTCCTGACAAATTAGATAAATTATTAGAACTTGGAGCTGATTTTGCAGTAGATCATAGAAAAGAAGATTGGCATAAAGAAGTAAGAGAGATTGCAAAAAAAATCCCTAAACCTTTAGGGGATGTTTCTGGAGTAGATGTGATTTTTGAACATATTGGAGGTTCACATTGGAATAAAGAATTGACTTTACTAAATTATGGTGGAACTATTGTTACAACGGGCGCTACAACTGGATATGATGCCAAAACGGATTTACGCCACATTTTCTTCAAAGGTATCAATATTTTAGGTTCAACCCAAGGAACAAGAGCCGAATTAGAGCAAGGACTCTATTGGATGTCTCAAGGAAAAATAAAATCAATTATTGATTCTGTCTATTCTTTAGAAGATGCATCTAAGGCACATACAAAAATGCTAAAAGGTAAAGGCCTCTTTGGCAAAATCTTAATCAAACCTGAATCTTGATTGAAATGGAAGATCCAAAAACAAACTCTATTTTAGATGAGGGTAATAGATTATTTTTACAAGGAAAATTACGTGAAGCGATTTCATATTATGATAAAATTCTAGATGAAAACCCACAGCACTTGAGCTCTCTTAACAACAAAGGATATGCTCTAAGTAAACTAAAAGAATTTGAGAATGCTATGAAATGCTATGATGCTGCTTTGGAGATTTCTCCAAACGATCTGTCTGTCTTGGTGAATAAAATCTCGTCATTTCGTAAACAAGGCAATTTTGATACTGCCTTATCAATATGTGATAAAATACTGGATAATAACTCAAAATACAAAATTGCACTATATCATAAAGAGAGAATTTTGTTTTCGATGGGAAATTACAATGAATCTATTTCTTGCTGTAATCAAATTCTAGAAGACTATCCTGAAAATGGAGATGTATTGTTTGACAAATCATGTAGTTTCATAATGTTATCCAAAAACGATGAAGCACTAATCCTACTTGAACGTGCTATTTATCAAGGAATAAAATACAAAATAAAAGCTAAAAAATCAAAAATATTTGAAAAATTATTAGATGATCCTAAATTTAAAAAATTAATTTTATAATTATAGCCAATGTGGGATTTCTAAATATTCATCAATACTTTCTTTTCGTAAAACCTTTAGAAGTGCATTAGCCTGAGGTGTGGACAATACTGGCTTGTCAAATTGATTATCTGTGGAAATCCTAGGACATGCAACTTGAATAAATGCATCAATTCCCCTTAGATTGTTTAATCTTTCATTTGTAATATCTGTAAGTGCAAATAACTGAACTTCTTTTCCTTCTTTTTCTAATTCTTTTTTAAATTTTAATCCAAACACTTTTGATAATTGTCCTTCTTTTAATCCAATAATTATTCCAAATGATTTTACTTCTGCTGCTTTGAATATTGCCAGAGTTGCTTTCTTTTTTAGTGTACGTGCAAATTCTGTTACTTCTCTTACTTCATTAAAATAAGGATCTAAAACAAATGTTGGTAAATTTGTTGATAGTGCAATTCCCGCTGCATGAAAATTACTTTGTCCTAAAAATACATAGGCATCAACTTCTTTTTTTAATTCTGTTGCAGGATAAAATTCACATCCAAAGACCTGACCATCATTTAATTGTCCTTTTCCTTTTCCAATTCTTACTTTAATTCCGTTATCTGTTAGAATTTTTTCAACTCTGTCCATTTGGTGTAAATGTTGACTATCTGTAACCAGCGAAATTAATTTCCCTTTTAAGAGATCTGTACATTTCTCTGCTACACTATCAAATTCGACATCATCAAAAGCATCAATCAAAACCAAGTTTTTTTCCAGTGATTCTGTATTAATCGTATGTCCAATGTTAAATTGAATTTCTGCTCCTAGTATTTTTGAACCTGTTGTGTTCAAATCACAAGTTCCCCATGTTGTATCTGCCAAAACATATGCTGGTATTTCATATTTTTTTGAAATTTTAATTGCCATTTCTTGAACTTGAGGTAGCATGCCATCTGGACCATTTAATGAAACTGAAGCTGGTTTCTTTTCTTCTATTTCTTTGAAGATTCTTGCTTCATCTATAACAATCAATTTAGCTTGGAATGACCCATTATTAATTTAAATCAACTGAAGCTTACAACAACTAAAAATGTCTCATCAATCAAAAAAAGTTGTGGAAAAAGAAACAATTTTGAATGTTGGATTTGATGATACTGATTCCCCTAAAGGAATGTGTACTACCTTTCTTGCCTACAAAATTGTTGATTCACTCAAAAAACAAAAAATAGAATTTTTAGATTTCCCGCGTTTAATTCGATTTAATCCTAATATTCCTTGGAAAACTAGAGGAAATGGAGCAGTTTCTTTTAAGGTAAAGACAAAAAATCCTTCTAAAATAAAAAATCAAATAAAAAATCTTGTATCCAAATATTCTGATACAAAAAATGGTGCAAATCCTGGATTGGTATTTTTTGAAAGCGATGAAATTCCATCTGTATTTACCGAATTTAGTAAATTAGCTTTATGGCAATTGATTCATCGAAAAAATGCAAAGATATTTGCTAAAAAAAATAATCTTGAAGTTTATTATCAAGGAAATGGTCAGGGACTAGTCGGTGCAATTGGAGCTATAGGCTATGATTTCCATGATCACACTCTAGAGCTTTTGAGTTATCGCAAAAAACCAAAGTTTGGTAAAGAAAGAAAAATTTCTACTGAGAGTGTAAAAAATATGCAAGAAAAAACTTCTCCTAGCACTTTTAATAGTTTTGATACAAAAAAAGGTCGGGTTTTAATCACTCCTCATGGGCCTGATCCTGTTTTTTATGGTGTAAGGGGAGAAAATGTGGATTCTTTAGTTTATGCTACTAAAATTCTAAAAACTCCTGAAAAATTGGATGGCTATATGATATTCAAATCAAACCAAGGAACTGGTGATCATTTGAAAAATGAATTAACTTTTGAAAATATGAAACCTTATGCTTCTGGAAAAATTTCTGGAATCGTAGCAAACACTCCCAAAATTGTAAAAGGCGGACATGTATTCTTCAAAATTACTTCTAAAAATCATGACTTTTGGTGTGCTGTTTACAAACCAACTGGTATGACTGTAGTTGCATCACATTTGTTAAAAGGTGATAAAATATGTGTAGGCGGAGGAGTTAGAAAAGCTTCAAAAAACTTCCCTCGGATTATCAATCTAGAATTTCTTGATATAATTTCATTAGTAAAGAATACATCATTATCAAATCCTGAGTGTAACAAATGCAATAAAAAAATGAAATCTAAAGGTCTGAATCAGGGGTTTGAATGTATTCGATGTGGAGCAAAAGCTTCTAAAAAAATAAGCATTGAAAATTCAAGAAAAATAAAAAATCAACTCTATCTTCCAGAAATATCTGCTCATAGGCATCTTAGCAGACCGCTGCAACGAATTGGAACTATCAACCAATCTACAAAATTTGATAATTCTCTTTCATGGTTTTGTGTGTATGAAAAGTAGCGGGGAGTAGATTTGAACTACTGAACTGCGGGTTATGAGCCCGCCGGGATGACCTGGCTTCCCCACCCCGCTGAACATAAATGAAGTTGAGCCGTATATACGCTTTATCAAATTCTTGAAAGTAATTAATATGATTTGAAAAGATTGTCTTTTCATGGATAAAAAAATCCAAATCACTGTAATTTCTATTGCTGTTGTATTTTCTGTATTGGTTTTAACATCTCCAACTGATCCCATACCTTTACCTGAACCAAGTTCAAACTCTGAAAATGATTTTGTAACTGTATTGGCTGAAAATCTAGACAAGCCACGTGCGATTGCTGTTTCTGATGATCGAATATTTGTTACTGAAAAGAATGGAATGATCAGAATCATTCAAAACAATACATTACTAGAATCACCCTTGATTACTTTACGTACAGCTGATGTTTTTGATGGTGGGTTATTGGGTATTACATTACATCCAGAGTTTTCTACAAATCATTATTTGTATGTCTTTTTGACTTATTATGAGGATGATAATTTATGGAACAAAATTTTAAGAATTACAGAATCTCAAAACAAATTACAAAATGCAGAAATTATTTTAGATAAAATACCAGGTTCATCATTTACAAATGGTGGCTTTGTTAAATTTGGACCTGATAAAAAATTGTATGTAGGAACAGGAACTGTTTCTGATTCATCTCATCTTCCACAAGATCTTAAATCTTTGTCAGGAAAAATCTTGAGATTAAATGATGATGGCACCATTCCTGATGATAACCCATTTGATAATTCACCTGTATATTCATTGGGACATAGAAATCCACAAGGAATGACTTGGGATGATGATGGAAATTTGTTTGTAGCAGAATTTGGACCAGAAAAAAATGATGAGATTAATCTAATTCAAGCAGGTAAAAATTACGGATGGCCTGAACAACAATGTTCTGATAATGAAAATTTTGAAGATGCTATTCTTTGTTATGATCCAAGTATAGAACCTGGTGGAATCTTGTTCTATTCTGGAAGCTCTTTGGATTTTGAATCTTCATTCATTATGGCTTCCATGAGAGCCTCAAATCTATACCAACTGGACTTTGAAGAGGGACTTAGTTCTCAAAAATCAATACTCAGTGGAATAGGACGAGTTCGTGATGTAGTGCAAGGTCCAGATGGAAGTCTTTATGTAATTACTTCTAATACTGACGGAAAAGGTTTTCCAGACAGTAATGATGATAAACTATTGAGGATATTGAAATAAAATGCCTGATTCATCCATTTCAAAATTTTTTGAAAAATCTAGGAAAGAAAGATTAGATGTTGTAGCAAATTTTGCAAATCTTTCAAGTGAAGAATTAGATATATTACAAAATGATAATGGGGGAATAACTTTTGAAAAAGCTGACAAGATGGTAGAAAATGCTATTGGAACATTTTCACTTCCATTGGGCGTTGCCACAAATTTTAAGATTAATGGTAAAGACTACATTGTTCCTATGGTGATTGAAGAGCCATCAGTAATAGCAGCTGCATCAAAGGGAGCAAAAATTGCAAGAATCAAAGGTGGATTTGAAGTTTCTGCAAACGAGTCTTTTAGCATTGGCCAAATTCAAATTTTAGATGTTGATATTCCTTTTGCAATAACAAAAATAAAAAATTCTACAAATGAAATTCTCAAATTAGCAAATTCTAAAAGTAACACTTTGTCAAAAATGGGGAAGGGAGCAAAAGAAATCTTTTGTAAAGAAATTGATGCCCCTTCTGGCAAAATGTTGATTGTCGAATTACTCATTGATGTTGGAGATGCGATGGGTGCAAATGTTACCAACACTATGTGTGAGGCAGTTTCCCCTTTGATTGAAAAAATTACTGGAGGTAGGGCATTACTACGAATACTGTCTAACTATTCGACTAGAAGAATAGCTAAAGCAAAGGCTGTTTTTGAAAAAGAAGCAGTAGGAGGAGAGCAAGTTGTTGATAACATAATTTCAGCATTTGAATTTGCAGATAATGATGTGTATAGAGCAGTTACTCATAACAAAGGAATTATGAATGGAACTATAGCTGTTGCAAATGCGATAGGTCAGGACAGTAGAGCCATAGAAGCTGCTGCAAATGCATATGCTGCACAATCAGGAAGATATCGCTCATTAAGTAAATGGAGTAAGGATAATGATGGAAATCTAGTAGGAACTTTGGAAATTCCTCTTTCAGTAGGTATTGTGGGGGGAATTGCAAATGTTCATCCTGTAGCAAAAGTGTGCACAAAAATTTTGGGTGCTACATCTGCTCAAGAACTTGCATGTGTTATGACTGCTACAGGACTGGCTCAAAATTATAGTGCTATAAGAGCACTTGCAACTGAAGGAATTCAAAAAGGGCATATGCGCCTTCATGCAAGAAATTTGGCAGCAGCTGCAGGTGCTACACCTGAACAAATTGATGAAATTGTACAAAAAATGATCAAAGAAAAGAAAATTTCACTTGATGGAGCTAAAGAACTACTTGAGCAAATTTAAACATGCGATTATATACCTAAAAAGTGAAAAAATTGAAAATGTCTGAAGTAAAATTTGCTATTCCTAAAGGTAGTCTTGAGGATGCAACTTTCAAACTATTAGAAAAATCATGGACTAAAGTTAATAGAAAAAGTAGAACTTATCGAGTTTATCTAGATGATCCTAGCATTGTTGTCAAAATGCTTCGCCCTCAAGAAATTCCAACATTAGTTGCAGAAGGACTGTATGATGTAGGAATCACTGGTAAGGATTGGGTGGGAGAAACAAATTCTGATGTAGAACCTATCTTGGATTTAGAATATGGAAAAATTAGATTGGTAATTGCATTCCCAGACAAATATCGTTACAAAAATCTTGATGAAATGATTGCAGATTACGGTAAAAAGAAAAAAACACTTAGGATCTCCTCTGAATATCTTACAACTGCCTCAAAATTTCTAAAACAGTCAAAATCTTACAAAAAATACTATGGATCTAAGGATCCACTAATAGTTACTCCTTGGGTTAGGTTGGGGAATAACAAAAGTGTCCAAATTCATTTGTCTTTTGGTGCAACTGAAGCAAAACCTCCTGAGGATGTTGACGCAATTATGGATGTTACAGAGACAGGTACAACCCTAAAACAAAACAAGCTCAAAATTGTGGATGAAGTTCTCACATCAACAGCACATTTGATTGTAAATAAAAAATCATTAAAGGATCCAAAAAAACGTGAAAAAATCTTTGATATTGTTACTTTGATGAGGGGTGCGGTTCATGGCAGAAAATTCTTGCACATTTATCTGAATGTTGAAGAAAAAAATCTGAAAAAACTTTTGACTCAGATGCCTTCTCTTAAAAAACCGACAATTAGCCCACTTAGTGAAGAAGGATGGTTTGGAGTAAATACAGTCATCAAAAAAGAAGAATTCCATAAACTCATTCCTAAACTAAGAAAGATTGCTCAAGGTCTTGTAGTTCATGAACCTAGACAAATTCTTGAACTTGAGGAGATAAAGCGTGACGAAGAAAATTGATAAGAATAATCAAAGTATCTAATGTCGAAAAATTTGCAGCAAAAATAATCCCAAAACAGGCTCAAAATAACAAAACTATAGTCGAATCTATTTTAAAAAATGTTAAAAAAAACGGCGATGATGCAATTCGCAAATATGAAAAAAAATTCAGCAAGGCAAACATCTCTACATTACGTCTATCTCAAAGTGAAATAAAAAATGCATATTCTCAAGTCTCAAAAATTGAACTAGATGCATTACGTTTAGCAAAATCTAGACTTGGTAAAACTGAATCTACTGTTAAATCATTGTTAAAAAATAAAATAATTGAACACGACGGGATAAAAATCTCTAAAAAATTTATTCCAATTCAAAGTGTTGGTTGTTACATTCCTGGTGGATTGGCAAGGTATCCTAGCTCTGTAATTATGTCTGTGATTCCCGCTAAAGTTGCAGGAGTCAAAAGAATTGTTGTTGTATCTCCTCCTAATTCTAATGGAAAAATTGATCCATTAACAATAGTAGCATCTGATATGTGTGGTGCAAATGAGATTTACAAAACAGGCGGTGCACAGTCTATTGCAGCGTTATCCTATGGAACAAAATCCATTTCTAAAGTTGATAAAATTGTAGGTCCTGGTGGAGCATTTGTTACCACTGCAAAATCATTAATCAGTGATCAAACAGGAATTGATATGCTTGCAGGCCCAACCGAATTGGGAATCATAGCAGACAATTCAGCCAATCCCGACTATGTTGCTTTGGATTTAATTTCACAAGCTGAACACAGTAATGATACTTTTTGCTATTTGATTACAACATCTGAAAAATTTGCAACATCTGTAAAGAAAATAATTTTAGAAATTCTTCCAACAATTCAAAGGGGAAAAATTGCTAAATTTAGTCTTGAAAAAAATGGATTTATTGGAATATGCAAAAATACTTCTGATATGATAAAACTTGTAAATATTCTAGCCCCTGAACACTTGCAAATAATGACAAAAAATGCAGAGTCAATATCTTCAAAGATCACTTCTTCAGGACTAGTTTTGATTGGAAATGATTCTCCTTCTTCTGCTAGTGACTATATTTTAGGCTCAAATCACATTCTTCCAACAAATGGATTTGGAAAAATTAGAGGTCCACTATCTGTTCTGGATTTTATCAAGGTAAACACTCAGATTAAATCATCAAAACAATCATTATTAAAAATCTCAAAACATCTGGAAGTTCTAACTAAAGCTGAAGGGCTTTCTAATCACTATGAATCTGTTAGAGGTAGACTAAATTGAAAAAGAATTGGTTTGAAGAAAAAATAGAAAAGTTCAGTTCCATTGGAGGCTATCAAAAACCAGAACTCGTTCAAGATTCTGTAAAACTTGATTCAAATGAAAATTATGTAATTCCCAAACAATTCCAAAACGATATTATTTCTTCTGCTAAAAAAAATTCTGACATTAGAGAATATCCTCTAGGGGGTGTTGAAAAACTAACTAATTCAATTTCAAAGTTTGTAAAAATCCCTTCATCTATGATTGGTGTTGGAAATGGATCTGATCAAATTCTAGATTTGATACTCTTAAATTTTGCATCAAAACAAACCAAAGTTCTAACATCTAATCCTACATTTGGATTTTTTGAAGAACGATGTAAATTATACGGCATACCACTAATTGCAATCCCTTTCTCTAAAGAAATGACATTAGACATTAAAGATTTCCTCAAACAATCAAAAAATGCAGATATTCTTTATCTAGATTCTCCAAATAATCCAACAGGATTTCAATTTTCAAAAAATGAATTACAAAAACTGATTAAATCTTTTAATGGATTAATAATAATTGATGAAGCATATGGAGAATTCAGTGAATATTCTCTTTCAAGTATGGTTAAAACTCAGGATAATCTGATTGTTGTACAAACTCTTTCAAAATCCTTTGGTTTAGCTGGTTTGAGATTAGGATATTTTATAGCAAGCAAAAAATTTACAGAATCTTTCATGAATGTATTGCAATATCCATACCCTCTAAGTACAATTACGATTGAATCTGGAATACAGGCTTTGGAAAAATCAAATGTCATGAAAGATACAATCGATACCATCAAAATTGAGAGAAAAAGAATAATTGAGACTTTACAGAAATATGATGCCTTTGAAGTTTTTGATTCCAAGGCAAATTTTGTTCTTTTTGATGCTCATGGTGCCTACAAACGTGTTTACTCAGCATTGGCAGAACAGGGGATTTCAATCAGAAAACTCGGAAAAATTGGAAATCATGATGGTTGTCTTCGAGTTACTATTGGAACAAAAGAAATGAATTCAAAATTTTTATTGGCTATTCGTGATTTATTAGGATGACTTTAAAACAAAAATCTACTGGAATCTATGTAGATGACTCTAAAATCAAAATATTAAATGAAATTGATGCTGTAATTTTTGATTGTGATGGTGTGTTAATTGATATAACCAAATCTTATGATTTAGCAATTGTCAAAACAACTCAATATGTTTTAAAAAACTTGGCAAAAATTGATAATGCTATAGATGTAAATTTTGAAATTATTGACGGATTCAAATCTACTGGAGGGTTTAACGATGAAGTTGATTTAACATATGCTGCAATAATTTCTCTTGTTGCTGCAAATAAACTAAAAAAAGATCAAACCAGTTTTATTTTTGATGTGATAAAAAATTCAGATTCTACAGGTATTGTTTCTGTAGAAAGATACATTGAAAATCAAATTGATGTTTCAGATATTAAAAATCAACTATCCTATCCTGGAACACATCATGATAATCCGCTGTATCAAATATTTGATCAGCTTTTCTATGGGCCTAAATTATATCAAAAATTATTTAATAAAAAATCAAACTTTTCTGAACCTGGTCTGATCGAACAAGATGATGTTATTTTAAATGATGTTTTGATTGAAAAATTACAAAAAAAATTTAATTCAAAAATTGCTATGGTAACAGGTCGAGGAAAAGAATCTGTACGATATTCCTTAAAATCATTATTGACCAAATTTGATTTAGAAAACTCAATGTTTCTTGAAGATGAATCTCGTGAACTAGCAAAACCCAATCCACAATCTCTTTTAAACTCAATTCAGGGGATGAATAGTGTTTTCCCTCTTTATGTAGGTGATTCTATGGAGGATTTTATCATGGCCAAAAAAACTACTGATTATGGGCATAAAACAACATTTTGCGGAATTATAGGAACTAGCAAAAACCCTCAGAACAAATTAGAATTATTTGAGAAAAATGGTGCTGTTTTGGTATTGGATTCAATCCATCTTTTACCAAAGGTATTAAATTTAGAATGATGCACATGATAATCTGTGAGAAAAATGGCACCACGAAAGGCATCAATTAAAAGAAATACAAAGGAAACTAGCGTTTCAGTATCTGTAAACCTAGATGGAACTAGCAAAACATCCATCAAAACCGGAATAAATTTTCTTGATCACTTGATTGTGTCTTTTGGTACACACGGAATGATGGATCTCAAAGTTGATGCAAAATCAAATGATGGAATAGAACACCACTTGATTGAAGATACTGCAATTACCATTGGACAAGCTATTGACAAAGCATTAGCCTCTAGAAGTGGAATTACCAGATTTAGTTATGCTTCTGTTCCGATGGATGAATCTCTTGCTGAGGCCTCAATTGATCTAGTAAAACGTCCATTTTGGAAATTGATATTATCAATTAAAAGAAACAAAATTGAGGACATATCAAAAGAAGATTTAGAGCACTTCTTCCAATCATTACTTCAAAATCTCAATAGCTGCATTCATCTTACTGTAAAGTACGGAGATAATGATCACCATAAAGTTGAAGCAGCCATAAAATCACTTGCTGTTGCATTAAGATATGCTTCTATGCTGGATAAAAAACAAAAAGGAATTCCAAGTACAAAAGGTTCAATGTAATGGTCAGTGTCGCAATTTTTGATTATGGAGCTGGAAATATTTTCAGTCTAAAAAATTCCCTTGAAAAAGTAGGAGCTACAGTTGATGTAATTACTAATTTTGATGATCCCAATATCTACTCGGGATTATTACTTCCCGGTGTAGGCAACTTTGATCCTGCTATGAATAGTATCAGGGATCTTTCAAAGATTCAGTTTCAAGATTATGTGGGTAACATGCCTGTCTTAGGAATTTGTCTTGGTATGGAAATGTTCTTCGCAAAAAGTGAGGAGGGTAAAGAGAAGGGTCTAAATGTAATAGATGGCGAGGTTGTTTTACTTCCATCTTCGATGAAAGTTCCTCATATGGGTTGGAATGATCTTGAAATAAAAAAACCTGGAAAAATTCTTGAAGGTGTTAAAAATGGTTCTTGGGCTTATTTTGTTCACTCGTATAGAGTAAAACCTCAATCCAATGACGTGATCACTGCAGAATCTGATTATGGAATTAAAGTGCCTGCTGTAGTGGAACATGATAATTTTTTTGGTACTCAATTTCATCCGGAAAAATCCAGCACTGTTGGAAGAATCATGCTAGAGAATTTTCTTAAAGAGTGTAAAAAATGAAAATTATTCCTGCAATTGATCTAATGGATGGCAAAGTTGTCAGATTATACAAAGGAGATCCTAAACAAAAGACAATTTACAGTGAAAATCCTATTGATATTGCCAAACAATGGGAATCTGCAGGAGCAGATATTCTTCATTTGGTAGATTTGGATGCCACACTAGGAATAGGCTCCAATTTAGATATTATAAAAAAAATTCTTGATGCTGTTACAATCCCAGTTGAAGTTGCAGGTGGCTTACGTGAAAAAAATTTAGTTTTGGAAATGGCAAAATTATCAGAACGAATCGTATTGGGAACTTTGGCTTTCAAAGACAAAACTCTCTTGAAATCCTTATTATCTGAACTTGGATCTAAAAAAATTGTAATCTCTGTAGATCATAAAGATGGTGAAATTGTTATTCACGGTTGGCAAAAAGATACTGGAATTAAATTAATTCCTGCAATTAATGACTTTGTTAAAATGGGATTTACAGAATTTTTGCTAACAAATGTTAGTCGTGATGGTACTCTGGAAGGTCCTGATTTAGAATTTTTAGAACAAGCATGTAATTTACCAAAAACAAACATCATCGCAAGTGGAGGAATTTCCAATATTGATGATGTTGCAGATGTAAAAGAAAAAAATGCATTTGGAGTGATTCTTGGAAAAGCGCTATATGAGAAAAAAATTTCAATTGAGGAGGCAAAAAAACTATCATGACATTGACTAAAAGAATAATTCCTTGTTTGGATGTAAAAAATGGCAGAGTTGTCAAGGGATTAAACTTTGAATCCATCAAGGATGCAGGCGATCCAGTAGAACTAGCAGAAAAATATAGTAATGAAGGTGCAGACGAACTTGTATTCTTAGATATTACTGCATCTGACGAGCGACGAAAAACAATCAAGGATTTGGTACGAAAAGTCGCATCTGTAATTGATATTCCATTTACTGTAGGTGGAGGAGTTCAATCTTTAGAAGATGCTAGAAATATTTTGCTTAATGGTGCAGATAAAGTTGGAATTAATACTGGTGCAATAAAAAATCCTCAAATTATTACAGAGTTGATGGAACTGTTTGGTAGACAGTGTGTTGTAGTAGCTGTAGACGCTAAAAGAAACTATGACATTGATGAAACAAAAAATATTTTCACTGAAGATGGGAAAAAATTCTGGTTTGAAGTTTTCATTTATGGTGGAAAAAATGGAACAGGAATTGATGTGATTGAATGGGTAAAAAAAGCTGAAATTTTAGGTGCTGGCGAAATTCTTCTGACTAGTATTGACAAAGATGGAACTAAAGACGGATATGATATTTTGTTGACTAGAACAGTCGTGGATTCTGTTTCCATCCCTGTGATAGCTTCAGGAGGATGTGGGAAACCAGATGATATGATTGATGTTTTCAAAGAATCAAACGTAGATGCTGCACTTGCTGCTTCAATTTTTCATTATGATACTCATGGAGTAAATGGTGTAAAATCATACTTGAAAGACAAAGATATTCCTGTAAGGTTATAATAGCTATTTCCATTTTTACCATTATGGAAAAATCCATCAATGACATTGACTTTGAAAAAAGTGGTGGGATTGTTCCAGTAATTGTTCAAGATGCAAATACAAAAGATGTTCTTACACTGGCATATTCAAACAAAGAATCTCTAGAGCTAGCCGAAAAAACTGGAAACTCTTGGTTTTGGAGTCGTTCTAGAAATAAATTGTGGATGAAAGGAGAAGAATCAGGGAATACCCAAAAAATAATAAAGATTTTAGTTGATTGTGATTCTGATGCAATAATTTATCTTGTTGAGCCATCTGGTCCCGCATGTCATACTGGTGAAAAAGTATGTTTTCACAATGCGTTAAAAAAATAATCTAGCAAACTGGTTGGTAATCTTCTTCTTCTCCTGGAAGAACATCTTCAGTAATTTTAAATTCTAAATTAGGATAATCAGTTCCTCTAAAAACAACTCTCCAATCCCCAATAAAGTCCTCTGCAGAACAAATCCCTCTAAGTTTTGAAAGTTGTGGCTCCAAATAATAATTAAATGCTTGTTTATCAGATCCATCAAATGGTATTGTCAAATAGACTTCATAATGTGTATTATTCAAAGGTCTTAGAAATGCTATTTGGCCCTTTTCATCATATCCTATACCTCCCATTCTGAGGAAAATTTTTTCTCCTAAGACGTACTCACTTCGATCAATCTGAAACGGTCCTGAAGTGATCCATTCTCTATCTTTAGGCGAATATTCATTTTCTAAATTGATTTTTTCTTTTTCTTCTAACTTTGCTTGAATTTCTGGGGAAATCTCTTCTTCAGGTTGTAATTCTTTGTTTAAAGTATCTTCAACTTCCATTGAATTTGATTCTTGATTTGCTGTCGCAATAATTCCTACGATAACTATGATGATTCCTATAATAATTGGAATTACAATCTTACTATTCACAAAATTGTTTTTATGAAAATATCTAAAAACCTTCCCCATCATTGAAATTGTAGAAAATTATCCTTTCCTATTCTTCCCCTTATGATTACTATTATTCATTATATTTTTTAGTGATAAAATTAAGTGATACTTAACTTGATATTAGGATTTTTTATGTATATTATCAAAGGTGATAATGATCTTGACTAGAACCTCGCTACAATGCAGAGAATGTAAAAAAAACTACGATACTGCTTTCAAGTATATCTGTGATGAATGTTTTGGGCCCCTTGATGTAAAATATAATTTTCCTACTGTTACAAAAGATACCTTTGAAAATCGTGATCAAACATATTGGAGATATTTTGAATTATTACCCGTAGAGGAGAAATCCAATATTGTAAGTATTGGTGCTGGAATGACTCCTCTTATCAAAGCAGATAATCTTGGAAAGAAATTAGGACTAAACAACCTATACATAAAAAACGATTCTGTAAATCCTACATTTTCATTTAAAGATAGACCAGCTGGCGTTGCAATATCTAAGGCAAGAGAATTTGGGTTAACTGCTGTTGGCTGTGCATCTACTGGTAACTTGGCATCTGCAACTGCTGCACATGCAGCTAAAGCTGGATTACCATGTCATGTATTTGCTCCAAGTAATATTGAGATGGCAAAAATTGCTCAGGCTTTATCCTATGGAGCTAACTATATTGCAGTTGATGGAACTTATGATGATGCAAATACAATAGCTGCGCAAATTGGTGACAGTAAAGGTATTGGAATTGTAAATATCAATATGCGCTCTCATTATGTGGAAGGTTCTAAGACATTTTCATTTGAAGTTGCAGAGCAACTTGATTGGCAAGTTCCTGATCAATTAATAGTTCCAGTAGGCAGTGGTGCAATGCTTAATGCAATTTGTAAAGGCTTTGAAGAAATGCAATCAGTTTCACTCCTTGATGATGTATCTAACATGCATATGATTGCAGCACAACCACATGGATGTGCACCAATAGTTGATGCTTTTAAGAAAAATAGTAAAGAAGTAATTCCAGTTGAACATCCTGATACTATTGCAAAAAGTTTAGCAATTGGTGATCCTGGTGATGGTAGATATGTTTTAAAGCGTTTACAACAATACAATGGATTTGCTGAAGAATGCAACAACAAAGAAATCCTTGATGCAATTTTATTATTGGCACAAACTGAAGGAATATTTACAGAACCTGCAGGTGGAGTTTCAATATCTGTTTTACAGAAAATGGTTGAACAAGGAAAAATTGATGCAAATGACAAAGTAGTATGTTATGTTACTGGTAATGGACTCAAAGCAACTGAATCCATTATGGAAGTCTTAAAGAAACCAATCATAATGAAGGCAGATGTAAATGAAATCTCGGCGGTAGTAAACTAATGTCAAACATCACATTTACAATTCCTTCTGTGCTTAATCAAAGCGGTGGAGAAAAGAAAATAGAAATCACTGCAGATTCATTACAAGATGCATTTGCTAAAATCTCTGAAATAATGGGTGATGATTTTAAGAGACGCGTTTTGGAAGGTGATGGAACTCCACGTTCATTAATTAACATCTACATTAACGGAAAGAATGCAAAATTCTCTAGTGGTATGGAGACTGCTCTAAAAGATGGTGATGAGGTTTACATATTACCAGCAGTGGCCGGTGGTTCTGAAGAACTATCTCCAAAAGAATTAGATAAATTTTCAAGACAAGTAATGTTGGAAGAAATTGGTTATGGTGGACAATTAAAATTAAAAAATGCCAAAGTTTGTGTTGTTGGAACAGGCGGTTTAGGACATCCAATAATTTCTAGATTAGCAACAATGGGAGTTGGAACTTTACGTATTGTTGATAGAGATGTAATAGAACTATCAAATTTACATAGACAAATGATGTTTGATGAAGATGATGTAGGTCAAGTCAAAGTTGAAGTAGCTGCTAAAAAATTACAGAAATTAAATCCTGATTGTAAGATTGAGGCATTAGCTGTATCTGTAAATGATTATACAGCACTTGAGGTAGTTGAGGGATGTGATGTTGTAATTGATGCCCTTGATAGTGTAAATGCCAGATATGCATTAAACAAAGCATGTGTGAAGTTTAAAATTCCATTTGTTACTGGCGCTGCAGTTGGAACATCTGGACAAGTATTTACCATTCTACCAAAACAAAGCGCATGTTACTATTGCATGTTCCCATCACTTGATGAAGATTCAATGCCGACATGTAGTATTGAAGGTGTTCATCCACCAATACTTTCTATTGTTGGAGCAATCGAAGTTTCAGAAGCTGTAAAAATTATTACTGGAAAAAAACCAAATTTATCTGAAAGAATTCTACATGTTGATTTGGAAAATCTAGACTTTAACAGTACTAGAACATTCAGAGCTGATGAATGCCCTATCTGCGGTACTGGTAAACTTGATGTTGTAGAAAAAGAAGAATTAATTTTAGAAGAATTGTGTGGACGCAATCGTGGGAAGAGAACTTATTCTATCACACCAACTGAAACATTTGATCTTGATGTAAATGGTGTTACTGCAATTGGTAAAGAAAAAGGATTCATCGTTGACAATCAAGGAGACTTGGGATTATCTTTGAGAACCAATGAATTGTCTGTTAGTTTCATGAAGAAAGGATCAGCAGTTGTCGTAGGGCCAAAAGATGAGTCTGATGCTATATCGTTATACAAGAGTCTTTTAGGTAAGGAGATCAAGGCATAAAGTAGTCTATAAAAATTTCATAAATTATCACAAAAATATAAAAAATTTAACGATCATATTTCACTTTATGAATTAAAATGTAATTATTATAATCAATTTACTAAGAAATTATATCAAATTTCAAATTTTGATAAAATAATTACAAAAAACATGATAATTGTGGACAATTCGTCCATTAGCCTTTTATACTAATTTTTACGAAAAAAGCCAATAACATGAATAACGAAATAGGACGTAAAATAACTAGTCTTACATTAATGACAATTATGTTAGCAGGTGGAATGACAATTGCAGCTCCAGGCTTTATGCCAGCAGCATTTGCCGCCAACGCTAACCTATTTGTTTCCGCAGAAAACTCACAGTTTGATAACTACATGTCAGGACCTCAAGTAATTGAGGTCGTTGTGATTGATTCAGACATTAATGATACAGATGAGGCAAAAGGTGAACCAGACGTTACAGTAAACGGTAAGACCCTGAGAATGGTTCAAGCCGTAGACGGTAACTGGTATGGTTACTTTGCAGATAAGAACATGGCAACAATTGCAGACTATACATCACAAACAGCTGGTGTAGGCCTAGACTTTGGTTTGTTTTGTGATCAAAACTTCCAATCAACTATTGGTGGCAACTCCACTGTAACATTTACTGATACAGTTGGTATTGCATTACCACAGTCTAATCTAGGATTGGCTACTGCTGTAAATGGTACAGGACTTACTGGACAAGTACTTCCAACATGTACTAATTACACTACCCAAGCTGCAGATGTTGACAACCACAACAATGTTGTAAGAGAAGCAAAAGCTTCTACTACACCATCTGCTGCTGGTGTTTCTGATGGTCAAATTGGTGTAACTCCAGCAATGTGGCCATTTGTACAACTCTATTCTCTAAACCCAACTGGTAACGTAGTCGTACAGTACAACAAAGGTGGTGGTGCACAATCAACAACACTCACATTTGATACTGTTGATAACTTTGCAAGTGCAAGCTTAGACAGAGCTGTATATCCGCAAGGAGCAGAGGTACATGCTACTCTCACTGATTTATGGTTAAATGTTGACCCAACCGATGAAGACTCTTGGACATTTGGTACAGTAAGTACAATTACTACAAACTACCAAGTATTCAATGAGAACGGACTCGCAGTTGGTAACTATACCACAAACACTGATAGTAACCGCCTCAACGCAACCGCCTTATCTACTTTAATGTGTGAAGACAATTGTATTATGGAATTCAATCCAGATGTTCAAGGTAAAGGAGATGTCGCTACCCTACAGGATAACGACGATTCTGTACTTATTACAACATCCGCTGACCCTGATCTACAGAACCCAATAGCATTTGGTGTTCCAGTAGGTTCAGTAGGTGGCGCAGTATTGAATGCTACAGTACCAATTACATTCACAGAACAGGGTCCAAACAGTGGTGTATTTGGTTCATATGATGAATCAGACACATCAAACATTAAAATCACTGATGCAGCAGCAAGGGGAACCTCTGCTTCTATCACATATAATGAGGACTCTGTTTCAATTCTTGTAGGTCACAGCTATGGTTCTGTTGACATCCAACCATCTGATGATGAATGGAACTCTGGTGAAGAGATTCCAGTCATAATCGTTGATGGCGATGCAAACAGAAACAGTAGAGCTGATGAAGACTTAGACTTGTTTAATGCAAATGCAAAATTGATTCCTAGTTTAGTAACTGGTGATCCATTTACATTAGCAGAAGACAAAAACGTTGACGAATCACCATTAAATGCAATAATCATGGTTAATGCATCTGGTTCCATCACAAATGGTACTGGTAAAACAATTAACTTGGTTGGTGCAACTAATGCAACATTAGACATCAAAGTAGATAGATTCAGCAAGAGAGCAATTGGTACTGCCAATGAAACTCTATCTGGAAATACTGTATTGGTAATTGATCTCGGTACAACCGCAGAACAACTAAAACAAACAGTAAAAGATCATTCTACAACAGGTGATTTCAAAGGTTTCAACCTATTCAATTTGGATACTAGAAGCTTTGGAAATTCTGCTGTTGACGTTTTCATAATAAACGCTACAGACGGAACAGCCATAATTGGTTCTAATGGATTAATCCCAACAGGTCTAAACTACTTCTCTATTGTCAATGCTACTGCAGCACAATCTCTAAAGAATTTATCAACTAATGCAACAGTCAATTCATTAGTAGAACAAAGAATAATTGGAATGACAGATTCCAATGAACTTGGTCTATTATTGCAATTTGATACTGCTGTCAATGTAGATATAACTGAAAAAGAAGCATTTGTTGCTGACTTCTTCTCATTTGGATTCACAGATGATGGATTGGAAGACAATCAAAGAATTGCCAACCAACTCATCAGAATCGAAGCAGAAGAAACAGGCGACAACACAAGCACTTTTGAAGGTTCATTAGAGTATGTGATGCTAAACCAGCTAAACATCTTAGATGCTTCTACTTACACATCACTTTCTCCAATTGCAGATGATCCATCATTCATCGTAATTGAAGACTTGGATGACGAAGAGTCACCAAGAGTTAACTACCTAGATTTAGGTGCTGACGGTGTTAAAACACAAGTAGCAGATCAAGAAGAGGCTCCAAGCCACTCTGGTATTGTATCATTTGATAGTGATTCCTACAAAGAAGCTGACACAGTTACAATTACTCTCGAAGACTTAGATCTTAACGTAGACTCTGATCTTATTGATATCTACACTGTCGTTTCAACCGATACTCACGGTCTGTATGACATCGTTGGAGACAGCGATAATACAATCACCTTTAGTACTGGCGAAGAATTAGGCAGATTGCTTGATATCACATTTGATGATGAACCATGGGTAAAATCTACAATATTTGTTGACATTGATGGTGACAACACCAACGATTCAACAGAGAAATGTTCATCTACCCCAATTAGCAGTGATGGACTTGGTGCAACTGGATTTACTCTAGTTGAAACTGGTCCAGAAACCGGTATTTTCATTGGTGACTTCCAAGTCCCATTCGATTACTGTTCAAGAGCTGGCAATGATGCTGGTTCTATTGTATCAGTAACCGGTCTCGACATTGAAGTCAACTATGTTGATTTCAGAGATGCTTCTGGTGAATTCATTGAAGTAGGTGACAGCGCAGGAATTCGTGCTACCACCGGTTCAGTAAGTCTTGATAGAACCGTTTATCCAGTGCCATTCGGTGTACCATCCAACTTTGTTGGTGGTTCTGCTGAAAACGACTCTACCCCAACCGGTAGATCCGTATTCCCAATACACCAAACCGGTGTTAGTGGAGCACTTGGAACAGGCGAATTCTTGGCAAACGGTGATCTAACTATTCACGTAAGAGTTAACGATCCAGACTTTGATGTTTCAGCAAGTGGTGAAGATCTTATCGGACAAAACACAACCGGAACCGGTGTCGGCCCTGTCAAAATCTCTGTTATCAGAGGTGCTGATAGTGTCATACTAGGTTATGCTGGTGGTGATACTAAATTAGATGGCAAAATTGGTGTCGGTTCATCCGATGCAAAGGCTGTCAGACAATTTGGTCCAATCGATGAAATTGCACCAGATGCAGGAATATTTGAAGCTGATATTGTTGTAAGATATACCGATGGTCCAGCAGATTCTCAATGTCCAGTTACTACCGACTTTACACCATTAGACGGTACTAGCCCATCATTGACTAATCCTGATACAAGTAGATTTGCAGTTACCGCACCAACTGGTGAAGAATACTGTATCCTACAAGGAGATATTCTCCAAGTAGAATACACTGACCCAGCTGATGCATCTGGTGACGTAAACACTGTAACAGATTCTGCTACATTTGACCTAAGAAACGGTGTATTGCAATCTGACAAATCCGTATACATTATTGGATCCGACATGATCTTGACCCTCATTGAACCAGACTTCGATCTGGACAATGACCAGGCTGAGACCAGAGACTTGGACTTAATTGAATGGGATTCTGATGCCGCTACTGTCACCATGGGTGACAAAGGTGGTGAAGCATCCGCATTTGACCCAGAACCATTAAGCTTTAGAGAAACAGGTGATAGCACTGGTATCTTCCAGATTGTTATCGAAATTCCTGAGACTCTAGCTGGTGATAATTTGGAAAGAGGTGAAGAAATTATCCTTGAGTACACTGATTGGGGTCCATCCGGATCTGACTATGTAGGAGATGAAGATGAAGATGTCAACTTGACTATCTTTACTTCAAACTTCGGAGCAACTGTAGAGCTTGACCAAAAAGTCTACACATGGACTGATAAAGTATACATTACCATTGTCGCACCAGATCACAACTTTGACGGTGATTTAGTTGACGAAATCGGAGACACTGATTTAGATCCAATAAAGATCTCAACCAGAGGACACGATATTGACAACTACAAACTCGTCGAAACTGGTACTGACACAGGCATCTTCACAGGTGAAGTAATCCTAACAGGATTCCTACACGATGCAGATGGCAAAGATGGTGATGACACTAACCCAAGAACATCTGCTGATGGCTCCGGCCCAACAGATGGATACCTCCAAACTGATGACGATGACGGACTTACAGTCTCCTTTGAATTCTCAGAGGATGAAACTGTAGTTGGTTCATCATTAATTAGATGGAATATTGGTGAAGTTCAGTGGCTTGAAGCAAGCTATCCAGCAAGCGGAACAGGTGTTGTAAGAGTAATTGATCCAGACATGAACTTAGATCCAGAAGCAGTCGACAACTTCGATGTCGATGTGTGGTCTGACTCCGATGCCGGAGGTATTGACCTTACTGTAACTGAGACTAATGAGGCAACTGGAATTTTCGAGGGTACTGTATTCTTTACAGTTTCTGATGAATCTTCTGGTCACAGACTCAGAGTCGCAGAAGGTGACACTGTCACCGCAGAATATGAGGACAATACACTACCAGATCCGTACACAACTGCAGATGAACTTGATATTACTGCCACTTCACTAATCGGCACTGTAGTACCACCTCTTGAGAGAGCACCAGCTGCTAACTTGAGAACCGTTGATGCATTCGGTAACAGTTTAGATACTGTAGCCGTTGACCAACAGGTACAAATCAGCGCTGACTTAGCAAATGGTCAGGATAGAGAGCAAACATTTGCATACTTGGTACAGATCCAAGATGGTAACGGTGTTACAGTCTCACTAGCATGGATTACAGGTTCACTATCTGCTGGTCAATCATTCAGCCCGGCATTATCATGGATTCCAACTCAAAGTGGTAGCTACACAGCAACTGCTTTCGTTTGGGAATCAGTAGATAATCCAACGGCATTATCACCACCAGTCAGTACAACGATAACTGTACAGTAAGATAACTAGTTCTAATTATCCTTTTTTTCTTTTTTTTGAATACCTCTTAACGAAAGTTATGCACAATTTTTTCACAAGTAATATCTAGGAGAACAATGAGAATAAATTAAATTGAAATTTCATATTTTATTTTCTTTGTTTGTTGTTTTGCTATTTCTAAACATTCCAAATTCTTTTTCAGAAGAACTAGTCTTAAACACAAATAGCAAGGTATACTCTCCTGAACATACTTTACAGGTTTATGGAAAAGGCTTACCTAAAGAAAATTTAATCATTAGAGTATTTGCACCTGATGAATCTATTGCAAAATTTGATCAAATAACCACCAAAGAAGACGGTTCTTTTAATTATGCATTATTGACTTGGCCTGAACCCTCAACTAATTTTCCATATGGCACATATACTGTAGAGCTGATTAGTACTGAACAAAATGGCGCTTCACAAAAAATTGATGTTAAATTTTCATCAACAACAGAACTTCTTGATGTGCCTGTGGAAAGACATGTTAGTACTCTTGTGTTTGCTCCAGAAACTGCGGCAATCAATCAACCAATCCGTGTATTTGTCCAAACAACTAGTGATGGTCTTTTAATTGGAAACGAACCTGCTGAGTTATTGGGAACAACACATGTTCATCTTCCTTCTGGAATATCTGTAACACTGACAAATTCTTTCAAAACACTACATCAGGGATTGTATTACGTAGATTACACTCCAATTGAAGAAGGAACCCATGTATTTCATGTAGTCGCATTTAGTCAAGGAACTACTTCTCATGGCTCAGCTGCCACAACTGTTCTAAGCCAAGATCTTGGAGGAATATCTAACCAAATAATTAAACTAAATTCCATTTTGGATGAAACCTCCGAAGAACTTGATGTGCTCAAATCTGAAATTGAAGGATTTGACACTACATTGAAATATGCAAGTAGTCAAATTGATGAAAATATTGGAACCTTTGCTCTTTCGGCAAAATCAATCAGTGAATCATCTGCACAACTAAATGCATTATTGCTACCAATCATTGCATCTGTGGGATTAATTGTTGCATTACAAGTGGCGATTCTTGCTAGAAGAAGATAGTTATAATAATACAAGAAAAGAAAAATATCTGATGCCCAAAGTGGCTATTCTCTTTTTGATATTGCTTTTCTCTCCCATGATTACAAATTCACATGCATTTTTGCCTGTAGATTTAAAAAATATGGATAATGTTCATAGTCTTTTTAATTTTAATTCTGATATTGTAGAAATTGATTCAAAATTTTTCACTGAAAATAATTTCAAAAGATATTTAATTTTTGGTGCTGATTTACAAAAAAATGATTTTTTAAAAACTAATTCTATATATGGAATTCAATCTGACAGTGGCTTTTTTTCAGTGGCTGTCCTTTCTGAAATTTCGGCATCTAATTTAATTTCTCAAGGTTATCATGTTATTGAAGATTTCCAATTGGATTTTCATTTGTCTGATAATCAAATTCAAGATGCATCAAGAATTGGTGATATTACGGGATCAAATTTGGCTAAATCAAAATACAATTCATCTGGAAACGGTACTGTAATTGCAATTGTGGATACAGGAGTTGATTTTTCAAATCCTGACATCCAACATTCGCTTGCACGAGACAAACTTAATCATCCAATCATGCTTGATCCTGATGGCCAAGGAATTATTCTGACAAATGCAACTTTCTTTGCATATATTGACAAAAATGAAATTATTCGAAATTATAGCAAACCAATTCCCTCTCATATGACATCCTCAGCATATGTCACACGTGATGGTGTCTTTCTTGATGTCTCTCAAGGTGGCAAGGGTAGCCTTGTTCCTATTTACAACTCTTTTTTTCCACAAATTGGCTCATCAATAATTTTTAACGGAACACTTGCTACTGACATGAAAATCGGTGATGATAATCGAAATTATATCAAATCAAAAAGTGGAGTTTACCATCTTGGCATAATTTATCAGGGTGCGTTAAGTGGCCCGTATGCCAAAATACAAGTAGTGCCCGTTCTTGTAGTTGATTCCTTTACCCCTGGAGTGTATGACACAATAATTCCTGATCTGAGTACTTCTTGGGAAGATTATACTAGATTTGATCTTAAACGTGGAGAAGAGCCAAATTATGATTTTGATTTTACTGATGAAAAACCAATAGTGTTGGGTAGTGGAAAAGAATTCCTTGTTTATGATTCAAACGGTGATGGAAAAAATGACTATAGTGCAGGAACCATTGGTGCACAAGTACTCGATGTTTATGGTGCAATAAGAAATAATTCAACTGACATTAATGACACTCTAAATGCAATCAATGGAACTCTTTTACCATCCTTGGATTCTGATGGTGAATTTTTTGGTTTGATGACTGATTTTATGGGACATGGAACTTCTAGTGCTGCATCCATAACCTCTCGTGGTCAAGAAACCTACGACATTTACAATAGTTCTAAAAAATATTCCATTACGGGTGTGGCACCTGATGCAAAAATTGTACCAGTCAAAGCATTGTGGTTTGGTGATACTGTTTATGGTTGGTTGTGGTCTGCAGGATTTGAAAATAAAGATCATAATTGGAAATTTTCCGGCAAACCTAATGTTGATATAATTTCTAACAGTTGGGGTGTATCTAACTTTCCTTCATTCAAAGCATCTCCAGGTATGGATATACTTTCATTAATTCTGAGTGTCTTGACAACACCTTCCTCATTAGATGATGATTATCCTGGAATTACAATAATCTCAAGTGCAGGAAATTCTGGTCACGGTTATGGAACAATTGGATTACCCAATGCATCTCCGTTTGGAATTTCAGTAGGAGCTACAACAAACAATGTTTTTGTTGGATATGGACCTTTCAAAGATCAACCTAGATTTGGAAATACAACTACTCATTCTAACCATGTTGTTGACTTTTCTAGCAGGGGCCCTGGCTCAATAGGTGATCCAAAACCTGATGTAATGAGTATTGGAGCTCATGGATTTGTACCCTCGAATGTTTTAAAAGTTAACAAGGATTCCAAAGACGAATCTTTTTCATTGTTCGGGGGTACCAGTATGGCCGCCCCCCTTGTCTCTGGAAGTGCTGCTATACTCATTGAAGAAATAAAAAAACAATCTAAAGACTATGATTCATTTTTAATCAAAAATATCTTAATGTCAACTTCAACTGATTTGTATAATGATCCATTTACTCAAGGTTCTGGTTTAGTGAATATAGAATCTGCATTGGATTATGTTAATGGTAAAAATGGAGTTTTCATTGTGTATAATGATAATTCCTATAATAATATCAAAAATATTCTAGTTCCTGCAATAGAGAAAATCAATTCCACATCAATTGGATTTGAGAATTTTCAACTTCCTTCACATTCATTTCCCATGACCAGTTGGTTTGCAGGACAACTACTTCCAGGTGAGAGAACTACGACAACTTTTACAATTGATAATCCTACTACTGACACACTAACAATTAGTGTAAAACCGCAAATTGTATCATTAATATCAAAAACTCAATTTAATGGAACAACTATTCTTAAACAACAAGATTCTATTCTGAATGAAACTGATACCTTCATTCCAAACTATGTGAAATTATCTGAATTGGGAAACCCTGATGAACTTTCGACCTTCTTTAATCATGATGATCCTATCCCTGATGAATCATCTCTTATGATACTGAATGTAAATTTTGATTTTCAAGACTTTATGAATAGTACTTCTGATGTTTATGCTGATGATTTGAAAATTTCATCTCTTTATCTCTACGACTGGATTGATAGTAACAATGATACAAAAATTACTAGCAATGAATTATCAATGGTAAATAGAGCTGGCTCTTGGGGAACTGTTCAAGAACTTAGGGTTTCAGAACCAAATGAAAAATTTGATGGTGTACCGCTAGTTGGAGTTTATCCTGTACCAACAAGATATTCTTACTGGTTAGGTGACACAAAACAAAATTCCACTTCAATGGATTACACAATCTCTGCTAGTCATTATGAAAAAGAAAAATGGCCTTTGATTTGGTCTGAATATAATAAAATTTCTGTTCCACCAAGAAATTCGTCAACTGTTGACATCACACTAGTTACTCCAAATGATTTTCAAACTGGTGTCTATCAAGGATTTTTAACTTTTGAAAGTGACAAACATACTGTAAATGCCCCAATTTCTTTTGTCATCAAAGAACCTGTCACTGAAAATGATTCTACAATTTTGATCAAAGGAATACAAAGTAATGATGTTCTTTATGGAAATGGATACACTAAAGGTGCATTTGATATGGTTAATCGTTACATGGCAGGTGATTGGAGACAATATTATTTTGATATTCAAAATGAATCCATCAACACCGCAGCAATAGAACTTTCCTGGATTAGTAATGATACCAACCTATCCGTATTTGTAATGAATCCCTCTGGAGAAATAATTCAAACTAATGTTCCATCTGGTGTGTTTGGACATTTTCTTGGATGGGCTTCACTTGATTGGTTAGGTAATTCAATTTTTAGTCAAGGTGGAGGTTTCTTCCCTGTGAAAAATAAAGATGACACTTCAACAGTCTTGTATGTGCCAATTAACCAAACTGGTATATACACACTATTGACACATTCAACTTTGTTTGGTGGCTTATCGACTACTGAACCAATTACACTGGTAGCCAAATTTACAAATATTTCTCCTGAAATGAATGCTGATTTAGTTCAAGATGAAATTGAGATCAAATCAATTCCAATTACTGAAGAAAAACCGAAACCAATTACTGAAGAAAAACTTTCATTAGAAGATGATGCGACTTCTGATAATTCATTTAATTTTGGAATGGGAATTGGCATAGTCATTGGAATTGCGATCGGAATTGTTTTGATTATCATTATGAGACAAAAACCTCTCAAATGACTAAACAAGGTTTATAAGCAATTTGGCGAGTACGACAGCTGAATGTCAGAGTTGGGGACAAAAAAGTCTGGCGGATTATCCCGAAGAGACTTTCTAAAATTAATGGGTGCAGCAGGCACTGGATTAGCTTTTGCCCCATTTGTTCCATTTGGTAATTACATGCCAAATCCAAATCAGGCTTCGCTTGAAAGAGTCCCAGTAATATTGCCTGATGGCACTCAAGCAAATATCAATACTTATCCAATTAATCATGCTGAAGTAATTACATATCCTTCAACTGGAGATGCTGCACTTGATGCAGAAGCATTTCGTAAATGGCAATTCATCAGACTCCCTGAAGAATTAGGTGGTGGAAAAAAAGATACTTCTTCACTACGAGCTTATAGTATGATTTGTTTACATCTTTGGTGTTTGTGGAAATACTGGCCAGATGATGGTAGAAAGAGAGGTGAATGTCCATGCCATGGTAGTATGTATGATCCAATGACTGGAACTGCATTTGTCGGTCCTGCATCTGTTCAAGCTGCCCCCTCAAACACATTACCTAAATTAACTTTAGATATAGATTCAGATGGTTTTGTATTTATCATGCCACCAAAGTTTAATGCAAATGAAAATGGAGTAATTGGATATGGCCGTTTCGCTTGAAAGAAGAACTGGGGTTGTAGCATTCCTTTATTGGCTTTGGGATGGAGTAGACAGAACTATCTTTACTGCAATTAAATTTTCATTCCCTGCAAGATTTGTAAGTCCATTTGGATTCTTAGGAATGCTTACATTCATTGTATTCATTATTCTTGGAATCTCGGGAGCTCTGCTGATGTTTTACTATCAACCGATTCTTGATAGAGCTTGGGATAGTGTCAAATTCATCAATGATGACGTCCCATTTGGTTTCCACATTAGAAATATTCACTATCATGGTTCAAACGCTATGGTACTTTTAGCTGTTCTTCACATGTACTATCAATACTTTAGTGGACGATACAAAATTAGAAATGAAGTTTTATGGATGACAGGTGTGATTCTTGGTACTGTTACAATTCTTGAAGCGTTTACTGGATATGATGTTATTTTTAGTGAAAGAGCAGAACTTGCAATTAGTATTGCGGCATCACTGACAACATCTATTCCTATAGCTGGGCCGACGATTCGTGATGCGGCGTTAGGTAGTGGTTTCTCCGACTTTGTATTAAGATTCTATGCACAACATGTATTCTTGTTACCTATTGTAATGTTAGGATTGATGGCAGTACACTTCCCAAGATTCTTGGTATTTGATGTACCAATGGTTATGGCAATTGGTGGTGCTATTTTGATCACTGGTGGTGTATTTCCAATTGATATGGGATTCAAATTTGAACCAACTGTACCGCCTGGCGTTACAGTTCCCGAATGGTATCTTACAGGAATCTATGCATTCATGAGAACTCAATATGATAAATTTGTCACAGGCTTACTATGGCCATTATTGTTTATCATATCGTTTGTATTAATTCCATTTATCGACAGATACAAGAAATTCTCATGGAGAGATAGACCAATTATTACCGCATTTGGTATTACTAGTCTTGCTCAAATTATGGTTACAACGTATTGGGGATTCTATATCTCACCTGATATTTCAGTTCCATTGGTTGAACGTTTAGTCATTGATCCAATATTCTTCTACTCTACAATGATATTGTTAGTTCCATTAGGATTTGGATTTACTTACATGATGATTAAACTGGCAAATGAAGCTGAAAGAAAATCAAAACTTGCAAAAAGTAGTGGTCCACAAAAAGTTGCCACGATCAATTTATCTGAAAAGTGGATTAATTGGTTATTGGTAGCACTACTGGCATTCCAAGTGTTCTTGAACATTGCAGCATACAACGCAGCTTTGACAGGAATGAAGAACATATCCTTGTTCTTTGTTGGTCTTATCTTGCTAGTGTTTGCTGCATTCTTCCATGTTTACAGATATGCCATGAGTCAGCAAAAGAATGCTCCTCCACCTGCACCTGTACCTTTAGTTGAAGAGAAACCAAAGTTGACAGAATCTGAAGTGTCTGTAGAATCAAGTAAACTTCCAGATGGTGAAACAACCTCTGATACAAAACCTGAGGTAAAAGAATTGGCCCCTGAAGTATCGGTGCCAAAAACTCAAGCTGATATAGGAGTTGGTACAACCAACAATTCAAATGTTGGTTCCAACGATCTTGATGGAGTGAAAAAATTATGAGTACTCCAACATCAAGTCACGCATATGGAATTGGTATGATTGCATTAATTATTGGAATGTCAGCATCTGTAATCTTTTACACTTCGTTTTATCTTCCTGAATCTATGGCAAAACCTTCAGTATCTGATCACATCTTACATCCAGCAGAAGAATTTTTCATAATTGAAATTGTTCCAGGTGCAGTAGTTGAGGGCAATGAGAATTATGTTCCAAATAATCCAACAGTACTTTTGGAGTTCACAAATAATGTAAGATGGATAAATTATGACGATACAGCTCATACTGTTACTCCTGATCACCGCCATGCTGATACTTATTCTGGAGACTTTGGTTCAGAAGGTGTTCTAAAACCAGGAGATACTTACGACTTTTTGTTTACTGAGCCTCAAGAAGTCCACTATCATTGTCAGCCTCATCCATGGATGACAGGTTCAATTATAGTAGAAAAGAGTAGATTCTAGACTGAATATTTCGCAAAAATTATTTGACTTTCAATTTCCTTATGTTGCTCTATGATTGAAACTCTGAATTTTACTTCATATTCTTTTGTCGGCTCAAAATTAATTATGGCAGTAAATTCTGCTTTATGCTCTGGCATCACATCCTTGTTGATAAATAATCTGGAAACGTTTTGAGAAATTTTTTTTCCATTATATGATTTGTAAATAATATGTTCATTTGAATCCAAAATCTGTGTATTTATGACTACGCCGTCATATCTACCAGGATATGCAACAGAAATTACTCCTTTAATTTCTGAATTTGGGTGAATGTCTGTAGAGTTTAGTTTGAATTCTAAATCTTTCACGAATATTTACTCCCAACTAAGAATAATAATTTTGTTAAGCGGGCCCAAAGGGCTTCGATCCCTTGACCATCGGATTAGAAGTCCGGCACTCTATCCATGCTGAGCTATGGGCCCAAAAACCTAGCAATTAATTACCATTTTAAGGGTTTACAGCCATTTTTTTTGGTAATTTTCCCTTTCCATCTTAAAGAGAAACTGCTGTGCATATCCTGCAAATGGACCAAAATAATTTACAATTTTTTCATGAAGAATTTCATATTGTTTTTCTGTAATGGTTTTTGTTTCAAGATAAAATTTGTCTGAATAGTATTTTTCCAATATTCTAATCATCCATCTATCTAAAGGAAAAGCTTCCAACTTGTTTAATGAAAATAACATTATACAATCTGCTACTTTGTTTCCAATCCCTGGAATTTGACAAATCTCTTTCTTAGCTTCCTGGTAACTACATTTTTTCAAGTATTCAAAATTCATTTTCTCCAAAACTACTCTGTTTGCTGCTTCCTTGATAAAATTAGCACGATATCCCACTCCACAACTTTTAATTTCATTTATTGATACCTTTGCAAGGTTTTCGGGTTTAGGGAATAAGAAAAATTCCTGATTGTCAAATTCTACTTTGGTTCCAAATTTCTTTGATATTTTTTCTAGACTATTTTTAATTTTTTGAATATTCGAGTTTGATGAAACAATAAATGAAATCAAACATTGAAAGGGATCTTGCTCAAGTATCCTTAACCCTAGATAATGTTTAACTGCTTTTTTCGTTACGGGATCTTTTGAAATTGATTTGATTATTTTTTCAATATTGTCTGTTTTTCGAAAAAAATCTGTCTTAGTATTTTGATATGATTTGACATTTCCTGAATTAGTTATTTTTAGAACATCTTGACCATTTACGCCGTACCATCGATCATTATATTTTTTCCAAAGAAATACTTGACCGCTATTTATTGAATTATCTACATTTATGATTTGATAATTTTGCATCTTAGACTGTAATTTCTTCATTAACTGCTGGAGAAATTGCTTCCAAGCCAAATTGCTCATGAATTTCTTTGGCAAACATCTCACATGATTCAGCATCCCCATGAACAGTACAGACCTTTGGATTTCCTTTAATTTGCTTAATCATATCAAACAATTCTTTTCTATCTGCATGCCCAGAAAACTGAAATTGTTTCACTTCTGCTTTGACATGAAGATCTTTGCCTCTTGTTGATACCATCCCTGTATCTAGTAATTTTTTACCTGGTGTGCCTTCTCCTTGATATGAAACAAGAGCTATACCATTTTTGCTATCAAAAGATAACTGTTGTAAATAATACACCGCATTTCCTCCAACTAACATTCCAGCTGGAGAAATTACAACACAAGGTTCTCCCATGGCACGCTTTCTTTCAGAATGTTCTCTGATAGATGTTGCATGCTTTATTGCATCTGAAAATACTTGCGGATCTCTTAGATAGTCTGGATGCTTAAACATTATTTCATTTACTTTTAATGCCATTCCATCCATTATGATCTTGTGTTTGAAATTTGAACTTCTTAAAATACATGCAATTTCTTGAGAACGCTCAACTGAAAATGACGGAATAAACAATATTCCTTTTCTATCCATTACTTCATTTGCAAATTCTATCAATTCTGTTTCTGATTCTTTTCTTGATTTTTGTTCTGTTTTTGCATAGGTACTCTCTGTAATCAACAAATCAACCTCACCTATATCCAAATCCATCTCTCTAAGCATTCTGGAACCGTGAGTTTTGATGTCCCCTGTATAGAAAAGTCGTTTTTTCTCTGATTCCACTAAAACTGTACTTCCACCAATAACATGTCCTGATTCTCTTAGTTCAAAAGTTGCATTTCCCTTGGTAACTTTTTGTTTAAATCCAATTTCTTTGGCATTTCTCATCATATTATTCACTTCTGGTAAGTCAAATGGATGAGCATTTTTTTCAATTTTTAGCATATCTTCAATCAATAATTTTGAAAGATCAAATGTGGGTGGTGTGGCATATACATCAGTATTTCCACTCACAAAAAGAGATGGGACATTTCCTGAATGATCAAGATGAGCATGAGTAATGATGATTGCGTCTAGATCCTTTGGCTTTACATGGAGTGGATATTGTGGAGGACTCCCTCTTCGTCCAAACATGACCCCATAATCTAACAATAATTTTGTACCATTACAATCAACTAAAAATCCTGATCTGCCAACTTCGTTTGCTGCACCTAAAACTTTTACATTCAAGAATTAAAATGAAATTCTATCTACGTTAAAACCTTCTCAGTAGCGATCCGATCATTATGCCTATCATGGAATCTACAAAAGCTTTAATTAGTGTAAGCTAAGATTCGATCCTCATGGGAAGAAGCTTCCAAGAATGGTTAGGACAACAAGATCAAGCCGTCGTCGCTAAAACACGTGCAGGTGACGAAGCAAACAAACCACTCCTAAACCAAATTAACTGGATTTGGGTTAACAATCTGATGAATCAGAAAGCAGACCTCAATCCTTCTTCAGCAGAACTACTTGACTGGGTAACTTCTGGTCAAATAGATGCAATGAGAAAATAAACGTGTTAAACACGTTATCTTTTTGTTTTTTAAATTTCTTAATCTAGATTCTGCGCATGTGTTTTTGTCGATCATTTTCATAACAGGGTTATGAATTTCAATCATGGTTTAAATAGTCACCAATCAATCTTAATTTTGTAATGCCAATAGCAATACTTCCAGACATTGATGAACAAAGATGTATCGGATGTGCACTATGTGTAGAAATCTGTACAACTCTTGGTCCTGATGTCCTTAGAGTAAAACCTGTTGAAGGCTGGTGCATGCATCGGTGTATGCCCAACAAAATCAATCTTTTGGATGAGACCAATGAATTACACAGCTGGACAACCAGTACCTCTTCACAAAAACGGTATCTTCATCAAAGGTTGGGCAGAAGACGCCGCTCTATAAGCAGCATCTTTTAGCACATTCTTTTTTCTTATTTTTAATTATTCAAAAGATTTTTTCTTGATCTCTTTTGGTAGAGTCTTTACAAAATGTTTAAGGAATTCATTTTCTTTATCATAATATATTTCTGAAAATTTATTATTTGAAAAGAAATCATTCCATGTTTTTTCAAATGCAGGGAATTCTTCTGGTTGAAAATCTATTCTAGACGTTTCATGATGTGCAGCTGGAAAAATATCTGAAATTTCAATTGGGATTAATCCCAAAATTGGATTATACTGACACACTTGAAATGATTCAAAATCTTTTAGTTTCTTTTTTAGACTTGTATATTGATGAGAAAGATATCCTGGTTTTGTACTGGATTCTTTAGTTATGATTATTTTCTTTTTCCTTGATTTGAATTTTCTAACAATTTTGTGGAAAGATTGAACTTCTGGTCTGTATTGATCCTCTTTACTAAACAAGAAAATTGCTTTTTCTTTAAATTTTGGGGTGCCTAACCCAAGAAATTCATAATTTTCCATCATCACTTCAATCATCTCAAATAGTTTGGGATGTGCCCTTGCTTTTTTAATCACATATTCCCATAATCTTCCCTCATGAATTGCTTGTTTTACTTTGTCTACTTCAAGTTTAATTGCATACAGGTTATGAATAGCCAGTTGATTGATTTTTTCATTGGCTTCTAATTGACGAAATTCATCCGGAGTGTATCTTGAGCATATTTCACAATTACATGGAAATACTACAATGTCAGACAAATATCGTGTACCATCATCTGTAATGTATCTTAGTTGCTTTGCATAAAGCATGTATGATGCAGAATCAAACGTATCACATCCTAAAGCAATTGCAAATGGTATTGTTAGTGGATGGCCTGCACCAAAAAGATGTAATGGAATTGAATGCGGCATCTGTTTTTTTGCTGCTACTATCATCTGTGCTAGCAATCGGTATTCATATGACTCCATAAACTCAACTGGACTTCCTAATGCAAGCATTTGAAATCCCATTTCGACTAGACTTTTTGTGGATTTACCAACAAGATCAAAATGTTCTCCTCCTTGAATCGGACCTATCCAAATTTGTCCATTATCTTCTCTTTTGTCAAGTGTTTCTTTGGAAACTTTTAGAGTATGTTTGACATAATCTTCTGCTTTTTTGATTGGCATCCCGTATCCAGTTGGTTTGTCAAGTGGAATTGCAAAATCAGTTAAAATACCTTTTTCAAAATTTGCCATATCTGGAGGTAATACATCAACATCACCATATTCCAGAACTTGGTATCCTCCGGAATCTGTCATGATTCCTCCATCAAAATTAATTATCTTATGAATTCCTTTTTGTATGGCTTCATCACCATAATTATTTTTTGTAATGTATGCATTAGTAATAACCAAATCAAAACCAATTTCTCTAATTTTTTTTGATGGAATAGTCTGTTTGACTGGATGAATTACAGGAACATATGCGGGAGTCTCAATTTTACCATGATTTGTATACAGAATCCCAATCCTTCCAGCTAAATCTGTTTTAGATATTTCAAACAAGTAATTTATCAATTTTAAAGGCGTTATTTAATCAATCAACAAAAAATTTTCCTAAATCATTATTTTTCCCTACTAATTCAAGCCAATCAACTTCCTCATTTCCAATTTTCTTTGAAATAATATCCATCACACTTTCCGTTGTTTCTAAAATTGTTTTTTCACTAACGTTAACCTGAAATACTTTATCTTCAAATCTGTAAATTGCATCATGAGCGATAATTCCCAAAATTTCACTCCCGACATTTTCCCTAATTTTGTTATCCGAATATTCTCTATTTTTATACACTGAAATTAAATCATAAGGACTTCTCCTCAATACAATCATTACTTTTATCTGATTTTCTCTCAAAACGTAGGGTGCCAAATGTCCTACGATAATATTTTTTTCAGAAATCTTTTGTTTTAGTATGTCTTTTAATTTTTCAACATCTATTTCATTTGTATCGCCATTTTTTTCAAACAATCCTGAGTTTTTTGCAATTTCATTGATGTCAATTATAGATAATTTCATTCTCTTAGCAATTTCTTCTGTAATTGTATGTTTTCCAACTCCTGGATTCCCCGTGATTACAATTGACATGTTTTCAAATCCTGGTTCATTAGATTAAACGATTTCTGCAATACTAATAAGTAGAATTGGTTTTTCTACAATATTGCAAATTGGTTTACTTGGAAAGGCAAATGTGGGAAAATCTACCTTCTTTTCAGCAGCAACTGAAACTCCTGTTGCATCTGGAAACTTCCCATTTACAACAATTGAACCTAATATTGGAGTTGCATATGTAAAAGCAGATTGTGCATGCAAACATTTTGAAATCAAACATGAAAATGAATTATGTGATAATGGCACACGTTTTATCCCGATAAAACTAATTGATGTTGCAGGATTAGTTCCTGGGGCACATGAGGGAAAAGGACTGGGCAATCAATTCCTTGATGATGCAAGACAAGCTGAAGTTTTAATTCATGTTGTTGATATTGCTGGAACTACTGATATTCAGGGACAACCTGTTCCACCTGGAACTCATGATCCATTAGAAGATGTTGCATTTGTTCAAGATGAATTTGATCAATGGTTTGCAGATATTTTGAAAAGAGAATGGGATAAGATTACTCGTGAAATAGATCAAAAACGTGCAAAACTAACTGACGGTATTGCAAAACGATTTTCAGGCTTGGGAATAAAAGATTTTCAAGTACAAGAAATTCTCCAAAAATTAGGATTTATGGCTAAGAATCCAAAAGAATGGACAGATGATGATATTGAAACTTTTGTCAAAGAATTAAGAAAAAACACAAAACCAATGATCATAGCAGCAAACAAAGCAGATCTCTGTCAAGATCTTGAAATAATTAAAAAAATAACTGATCCTGTTATTCCGTGTAGTGCTGAAACAGAATTACTTTTACGAAAGGCATCAAAAGCTGGAATTGTAAATTATTCTTCTGGAGATGAAGGCTTTACTATAGTTGAAGGTAAAGACATTCCACCACCTCAACAAAAGGCACTAGATTTAGTAAAATCTGTTTTTTCAAAGATTCCTACCACTGGGATTCAAAAAATTCTAAACACAGCGGTTTTTGATTCACTAAAATTTATTGTAGTCTATCCTGTTGAGGATGAGACAAAGCTCACCAACAAAGATGGTGTTATACTACCTGATACTAAATTAGTTCCACAAGATTCCACCGCTAAAGACCTGGCAGGTTTAATCCATGCAGATATTGCAAAGGGGTTCTTACATGCAATAGATTGCAAAACAAAACAAAGGATAAGTGGTGATCAAAAACTAAAAAATGGGGATGTCATCAAAATTGTTTCAACCTTAAGTCGTGGATAAAATGCTAGGTCTTGGAATTGAAAGTACAGCTCACACATTTTCTTGTGCAATAATTAAAAAAAATGGTAAGAAAGGAAAAATTCTATCAGATGTTAGGAAAATCTATCGTCCAGATGAGGGAGAAGGAATCCATCCTCGTGAAGCATCTCGTCATCATATTGAGAATAGTTCTTTAGTTCTATCTGATTGTCTTAAAGAGGCAAATGTATCAATCAAAGATTTAGACATTGTTTCTTATGCTGCAGGTCCTGGCTTAGGTCCATGTTTACGTGTGGGTGCAGTAGTGGCAAGATCTTTGGCGTCTTTTTATAAAATTCCAATATATCCTGTCAATCACGCAATTGGACATATTGAATTAGGAAAATTACTTACTGGTGCCACTAATCCTTTGGTACTTTTAGTTTCAGGTGGACATACCATGCTTTTGGCATTTCTAAATAAGCAATGGAGAGTATTTGGCGAAACCTTGGATATTACTTTAGGTCAATTACTTGATCAATTTGGACGTTCTATTGGATTTGCATCTCCATGTGGAAAAAATATTGAAGAATTGGCTAACTCTTCTTCAAACTATGTAACTTTGCCTTATTCTGTAAAAGGAAACGATGTATCTTTTTCTGGTTTATTATCTGCCACAAAATCTGTTGCAACAAAAAGTAAAGTGGATGCATGTTACTCACTTCAAGAAACTGCTTTTGCAATGATCAGTGAGGCAGTAGAACGTGCTTTGTCCTTTACAAGAAAAAAAGAATTGATGATAGTGGGGGGAGTTGCAGCAAACAAACGATTATCTGCAATGCTAAAGGATGTATGCAAACGACATAATTGTAAATTTTTTGTAGTGCCATTACAATATGCTGGAGATTGTGGAAGCCAAATATGTTGGACTGGTCTTCTAGAATCTCAAGTAAAGCAGGGTGCTGAACTAAAAGATACATTTGTTACACAATCTTGGAGATTAGACTCTGTTAAAGTAAATTATTGATTTTTAAATTCGTTAATAGTTTGATCAAGTGTTTTAACCCAACTTTTAGTATTAAAAACTCCAAACTTGAAAGTTTGTTCACCCTCATCTGTTTTAGCGGTAAAGCAAACTTTCTTCATTAATAATCCCTCTTTCCATGTTTTTGTAATTTTATCTAGTGAAATATTTAACACTGTATCTCCAAAATGTTTTGAGAAATCCATTATCCTTGCATTTGTTTTATCAAATGCAACTCTCTTATTTGTTAAAGTTAAAATTCCTGCTCCCAACTTGTCCTCGCTACAATCTTCTTGCTTAATCCTTTTTTCTCCCTCATCCATGATTAATTTTTATTGAATTCTTCTGGATATAATGTTAATGAAATTATTGAAAAAAGGAGCCGAAGCAGATCTTTATCAAACTAAATGGCAAGACTCTAAGGCTATATTAAAAATTAGAAAAATCAAAAAATATAGAAATTCTTCTTTGGATTCAAAAATTCGTAAACAAAGAACAATTAAAGAATCTCAAATGCTTTCACATGTAAAATCATTTGGTGTGCCTACTCCACTTGTATATTTTGTAAATTTAGATAAAACTTCTATTATTATGCAAGAAATTCCTGGCAAACCCGTACATGATTTACCTCCCTCACAAATCATTGACTTGTCAAAAGAAATTGGAAGATTAGTTGGCACATTACATAAGAATGGTGTAATGCATGGTGATTTGACCACTTCAAATTTTATTTTATTTCAAAAAACAGTCTATGTAATTGATTTTGGATTATCTCAAATCTCTATAAAACCTGAAGATCACGCAGTTGATTTAAGATTGATAAAAGAAATCCTAAACAGCGCACATGCAAAAATCATGATGTCTTCTTGGAAGAATTTTCTAAATGGATACAAATCAATAGTTGGTCATGCCTATTTTACCCAAATCACTAAACTAGTTTCAGATATTGAAAGTCGTGGTAGATATGCACAAGTCGTTTGATCTGTTTTTTGTATCTTCAAATCGTCACAAGTATCAGGAAGCAAAAAATATCTTGAATCTTTATGGGATTAAGATTGGTTTTCTAAAATCTAATCTAAACGAAATTCAATCCAACTCTCTTCATAGCATTGCAATAGAAAAAGCTCAAGATGCGTTTTCTAAATTCAAAAAACCTGTGGTTATCGAAGATGATGGTTTGTTTATTGATTTTCTTGATGGTTTTCCAGGACCCTATTCATCTTATGTTTTCAAAACTATAGGAAATAAAGGAATTCTTAATTTATTAAAAAATAACAGAAAGGCAAAATTTGTTTCAATTATTACCTATTGTGATAAAAACATTGTAAAATCCTTTGAAGGAAAACTGGATGGAAAAATTTCTATAATTCAAAAAGGAAAAGGTTGGGGTTATGATCCTATATTCATTCCAAATGGTTTAAAGAAAACATTTGCCGAAATCAATAACAAAAATGAATTATCTCATAGATACAATGCTCTGAAAAAATTTTCTAAATGGTATTTGTATAAGCAGGAATAAAACGATCTATAAATCGCTCATTATTTTGTAATATAGAAATTCTTGAGACAATACTTTCATCCATCACTGAAAATATTTTACTTTGCTTTGCAATTTCTTCACTAAACTTTTTCACTTCTTCCATTTCCAACATGTTTACATGCTCTAATCTATTTGTGGAACGTCCAATGTGCATGTATGATTTAATTTCAATAAAATGAGGACTTGCTTTTCTAAACATTTCTGCAAATGCTGGAATTCCTTCTTTTTGATCATTATAATCTCTTATCAAAGTAATTCTTAACACTGTTCTCGTATTCAAATTCTTTAACATATTTAGAGTTCTGTTCCATCTTTCCCATGAATCGTCATATTTTGGCTTGTTTATTCTCATAAATGATTCATAATCTGCAGCATTTGTTGATAGATACAATTGTGTTGGTAGTGCATCTTCATCTTGTAATTTTTGAATCATGTCTGGTTCTTGTCCATTTGTTACAAGAAAGATTGATTTTGTTGTTTCAAGCGAATTTAGATATTTTATCAGTTCTGGAAGTTTAGGATACATGGTAGGTTCACCTGAAAGTGAAATTGCATAATGACTTGGAAGTAATGATTCATCTAATCTTTGTTTGTCGTTTCTTGAATCTCCATAATACCCATTGATTAGTTTTTTTCGTTCTGCCATCAACTTTGTCAAAATTTCTTCAGGTTCTGCAACCTGTTCTGGTTCCATCTTCATTGAATCATAAAATTCCATTGGTCTCCAACAATACACGCATCTATTTTCACAATGCATCCCAGCTGGAGAAAACTCCATACATCTATGAGTTGAAATTCCATAAAACTTATGTTTGTAGCAACTGCCCTCATGCTTAAATGATTTTTTTGTCCAATGACATAATTCTACTGTAGAATGATCTGCAACTCCGTACTTTGCTTTTTTTAATTGATCTGAAATTGCAGGCTTAATCTGAATTAAACGATCTTCTTCAATCGTTTCTCCAGAACAACTCATCAGTTCAGATCATGTTCTGGTTTACTTAAATTGATCGAGTTTTTTGTCCAACATGGAAACTTTTCCCAAAACTATTGAGATTTTTAGTCGATTCCAGAGTGAGGTTTAATAACTGGATCTTCGACGTATTTTTAGGCTTTGAAAAAAATACACTCTGTACCATTCCTATTCTTGCTTGTAGCCGTATTGACTAGTATGCCAGTTAGCCCTATTTTTGCTGCTGATGACTTGGATAAAGATGGTGTTGATGACTCTATAGATTCATGTCCAAATTTACAGGAAGATTATGAAGGAGCAGTTGATGGATGTCCGTCTAATTTTGTTCCTTGGTATGATGAAGATTATGATGGCATAGAAGATCATATTGATCAATGCCCAAATCTTAAAGAACATTATAATAAATTCCAAGACGAAGATGGTTGTCCTGATACACTTCCTGGAAGTGGACCTGGTGGAGCCCCTGATTCTGACGGAGATGGATTTATTGATTTAGTTGATTTGTGTCCAAACCAACCAGAAACCTTCAATGGAATACTTGATAGAGATGGTTGTCCAGATAGTTATGGAGCCGGTGATAGAGACTTGGATGGCGTTCCAGACTCTGCTGATGAATGTCCTTTGAGTGCAGAAACTTACAACCGTTTCCAAGACGAAGATGGTTGTCCAGACTCAGTTAAAGATTTTAGTTTTATAGATACAGATAATGATGGAATTCAAGATAAAATTGATTTATGTATTAATGAACCAGAAACATACAATGGTTACAGAGACACAGACGGTTGTCCTGATGTTGCATTAGATACTTCGTTTAATGATAAAGATGGTGATGGCATAGCTGATAAGTTTGATATTTGTCCAGACCAACCTGAAACTTTCAATAGATTTGCAGATTATGACGGTTGTCCAGATTCTGTTCCTTTCTTTGATGGCGTACTAAATGATGCTGATGGTGACAGAATCATGGATGTAAATGATGCATGTCCTTTAGATCCAGAAAGATACAATGGCTTCCAAGATGATGACGGTTGTCCAGACATTCCTCCGTATTCAAGTGATGTTGATTCTGATCTTGATGGAATTCCAAACAGTGTTGATCAATGTCCGCAAGTAAAAGAAACTTACAACCGTTTCCAAGATGATGACGGTTGTCCAGACTTTGTAGGATCTAACAAAGGTATTCCAGATTCAGATGGTGACGGAATTAATGATTTTGCAGATTTATGTCCAAACCAACCAGAGACTTTCAATGGAGTCTTTGATAGAGACGGTTGTCCTGATACAAATGCTTCATCTGATAGAGATTTGGATGGCATTCCAGATAATTTAGATAAATGTCCAACTGCTAAAGAAACTTACAATGGTATTGATGATTATGACGGTTGTCCTGATGGCGTATCTGGATTATCTGGACAAGATTATGATGGTGACGGAATTACTGATTTGAATGATAAATGCCCCCTTGTTGCTGAAACTGTAAATGGTTATCTAGATCAAGACGGTTGTCCAGATGTCTCTGTTTTAGATTCTGACGGTGATGGTATTAGAGATTCATTAGATCTATGTCCTTCAACTTCAGAAACATGGAATCGCTATCTAGATCAAGACGGTTGCCCAGATAACCCAACTGAATTTGATTCTGACGGTGATGGTATTTTAGATTCAGTTGACCAATGTCCTCTTGTTAGAGAAAGATACAATGGCTTCCAAGATGATGACGGTTGCCCTGATTATCCTGACTTTATTACTAGTTTAGATACTGACTTTGATGGAATCGTTGACACTTTAGATCAATGTCCATTAGTTCCTGAAACTTATAATAAATTCCAAGATTTGGATGGATGTCCAGATTATGTTGCAGATAACAAGGGTACACCAGATACTGACGGTGATGGAATCAATGATTACAATGATCATTGTCCAAACCAACCGGAAACCTATAATGGTATTTTAGATTTGGACGGCTGCCCAGATAATTACATCTTAAAGAATGATAGAGATATGGATGGAATCCCAGATGGAATTGATGCATGTCCAACTGCTAAAGAAACTTACAATAAATTCCAAGATGATGACGGTTGTCCTGATAATGTATCAAAATCATTTGTAGTTGACTCTGACAATGATGGTATTCCTGATGTTTCTGATAGTTGTCCTTTAGTTGCTGAAAATTATAATGCCTTCCAAGATGATGACGGTTGCCCAGATAATGATAATACTCAACTTGACTCTGACGGTGATGGTGTTCCAGATGTAATGGATATGTGTCCAAATCAAAATGAAACTTGGAACAAATATGTTGATTATGACGGTTGCCCAGATACATTACCAACTGGAAATGTTAGAGTTGATACTGATGAAGATGGCATTTATGATGATGTAGATGCATGTCCAACTGCTAAAGAAACTTACAATAAATTCCAAGATGATGACGGTTGCCCAGATATTGCTCCAGAACAATCCCGATACAAACATGACGCTGATTTAGATGGAATAATAAATGAAAATGATTTATGCCCTCTAGAGCCTGAAGATTATGACAATGACCGAGATGCTGATGGATGCCCTGACCCTTAGGAGTATCTAAGAATGAAAAAACAATATCTTTTAGGATTTTTACTTTTACTAACATCGACAATTGGTATGATGCCAAGTAGTGTTTTTGCTGCCGAATCTATCGATTCTGACGGTGATGGTGTCCCAAACAATCTTGATCAATGCCCTCATCTTTTAGAAGACTATGATCCACAATATGGTAATAATATTGACGGTTGTCCTGCAGACTTTGTTCCTTGGTATGACGCTGACTATGATGGTATAGAGGACCATGTCGATAACTGTCCTACGGTAAAAGAGACTTACAATAAATTCCAAGATGAAGACGGTTGTCCAGACTTGTCTCCTTATGTCGTAAAAGGTATTGCTGATTCTGACGGTGACGGCTATCCTGATTTTATGGATTCTTGTCCAAACCAACCAGAAACCTTCAATGGTATTGATGACAAAGACGGTTGTCCAGATGATACTGTAACTTCAAAAGATTCAGACCGAGATGGTATCTCTGATACATCAGATGAATGTCCACTAGAGCCTGAAACTTACAACAGATATCTTGATTCTGACGGTTGTCCAGATAGTATTGATTCAATCAATCCACAATATACATTCCCAGACACTGACGGTGACGGCATCGAAGATAGATGGGATTCATGTATTGATGAACCAGAGAATTTCAATGATTATCTAGACCATGACGGTTGTCCAGATGTTCCTGGTGTCACTTCTTTAGAGGCTCCTGATGCCGATTATGATGGTATTCCTGATGATGTAGATGAATGTCCACTAGATCGTGAAAATTACAATAAATTCCAAGACCATGACGGTTGCCCTGATATTGTAGAATATATGATTAGTGGAGATGTTGATGGTGATGGTATTTTAGATCAAAATGATTCTTGTCCGTTCAGTCCTGAAACTTACAATAAATTCCAAGATGAAGACGGTTGCCCAGATTATGTTGCAGATAATAAATTTGCATTTGACACCGACGGTGACGGTATCATTGATAATTTAGATCGTTGTCCAAACCAACCAGAAATTTACAACGGCTTCCAAGATTCTGACGGTTGTCCTGATAGTGGTTCTATATCTGATGTGGATTTTGATGGAATAATTGATACTTTAGATGAATGCCCATTAATTCCTGAAACTTACAATAAATTCCAAGATGAAGACGGTTGCCCAGATAGTATTACTGTAATAGACTCTATCTACACATTCCCAGACACTGACGGTGACGGCATCGAAGATAGATGGGATTCATGTATTGATGAACCAGAGAATTTCAATGATTATCTAGACCATGACGGTTGCCCAGATGTCAAGGGCACTACTGCAGGCGATATGCTTGATGCCGATTATGATGGCATTGCAGACCATTTAGATAAATGTCCGACATTAGCTGAAAGATACAATAAATTCCAAGACGAAGACGGTTGTCCTGATAGTATTGATTATAAAGCAGTTGTTGATTCTGACGGTGATGGAATTTTTGATGATTTAGATTTATGTCCATTTGCAAAAGAGACTTACAATGGATTCCAAGACACTGACGGTTGCCCAGATTATGTTGCAGATAATAAACTAACATCTGACTCTGACAATGATGGCATTCCAGATGTTTTAGATTCTTGTCCAACTCAGCCAGAAACATACAATGGATTCCAAGACACTGACGGTTGCCCAGATAAACACTCTTCAAAAATTGACTCTGACATGGATGGTATTCTAGATGTCTTTGATGCATGTCCATTAGAACCTGAAACTTACAACAAATACCTTGATAGTGACGGCTGCCCAGATTCCGCTAGTTCAATCAATCCACAATATACATTCCCAGACACTGACGGTGACGGCATCGAAGATAGATGGGATTCATGTATTGATGAACCAGAGAATTTCAATGATTATCTAGACCATGACGGTTGCCCAGATGTTCCTGGCGCAGAATCAACCACTCCTCAATATGCTGATTCTGACAGTGACGGCTATCCCGATGTAATAGATTCATGTCCAACAAGCCCAGAAACATGGAACAAATACCTTGATTATGACGGCTGTCCAGACACTGCTCCAGAACAACAAAGATTTGTCCATGATGACGATCTAGATGGTATCATCAATGATGAAGACTTGTGTCCTCTTGACCCTGAGGACTATGATGGTGACAGAGATTTGGATGGTTGCCCAGATCCATAGATCTTATTTACTAATTTTTGAAGAATCAGTTCAACGTGAGACTTAATAAATACTTGATAATAGCGGAGTCATAGAATGAAAAAACAATATCTTTTAGGATTTTTACTTTTACTAACATCGACAATTGGTATGATGCCAAGTAGTGTTTTTGCTGCCGAATCTATCGATTCTGACGGTGATGGTGTCCCAAACAATCTAGATTTTTGCCCTCATCTTTTAGAAGACTATGATCCACAATATGGTAATAATATTGACGGTTGTCCTGCAGATTTTGTTCCTTGGTATGACGTGGATTATGATGGAATTCAAGATCATCTTGATAATTGTCCTACGGTAAAAGAGACTTACAATAAATTCCAAGATGAAGACGGTTGCCCAGACTTGTCATCTTATGATACAAAAGGAATTGCTGATTCTGACGGTGACGGCTATCCTGATTTTATGGATTCTTGTCCAAACCAACCAGAAACCTATAATGGTCTTGATGACAAAGACGGCTGTCCTGATGATGCGTTTAGTTTAAGAGATTCTGATAGAGATGGAATATCTGATACATCAGATGAATGTCCACTAGAGCCTGAAACTTACAATTTCCATCAAGACGAAGATGGCTGCCCTGATTCAATTGATGCTGTAAATCCTGTATATAATTTTCCAGATACTGACGGTGATGGAATAGATGATAGATGGGATCAGTGTTTGAATGAACCTGAAAATTATAATGGTTATTTAGATTGGGATGGATGCTTAGATGTACTTGGTGCTTCTTCTAATGGTTTAATTGATTCTGATTATGATAGCATTCTTGATTCTGTTGATGCTTGCCCATTAGATCGTGAAAATTTTAACAAATTCCAAGACGAAGATGGTTGTCCTGATGAAGTTGAATATGCAGTATCTGGAGACTCTGACGGTGATGGAATTTTAAATCAATTTGATGTTTGTCCATATAATAAAGAAACTTACAATTTTTACTTGGACAATGACGGTTGCCCAGATTCTATTGTAAATAACAAATTTACTTATGATTCTGACGGTGATGGAATTGTTGATAATTTAGATCACTGTCCAAACCAACCCGAAACCTATAATGGTGTTTTAGATTCAGATGGCTGCCCAGATAATCTTAATTCCACACTTGACTCTGATATGGATGGCATTCCAAATATTTCAGATGAATGTCCACTAGAGCCTGAAACTTACAATTTCTTCAAAGATGGTGACGGCTGTCCAGATTCAACTGGTTCTGTAATGTCTTCTTATATTTTCCCCGACACTGACGGTGATGGAATAGATGATAGATGGGATGCATGTCTTAATGAAAAAGAAAATTATAATGATTATTTAGATTCAGATGGCTGTCCAGATGTTCCTGGAATCTCTAAATCTGCATTATCTGATATTGATTACGATTTAATTCCTGACATATTTGATGAATGTCCAACAATTCCAGAAAAATACAATCAATTCCAAGATGAAGACGGTTGCCCAGATACTATAGCTTATGATTCATTTGGTGATTCTGACTTTGATGGAATTCCAGATAATGTAGATCAATGTCCTAATGCAAGAGAAACTTTCAACAGACATCTAGACGAAGACGGTTGCCCAGATTCAATTGCAGATAATAAACTAACATCTGATTCTGACGGTGATGGAATTGTTGATAATTTAGATTCTTGTCCAAACCAACCAGAAACCTTCAATGGTTTCCAAGATAAAGATGGCTGTCCAGATAAATTTGTCTTTACACTTGATTCTGATCAAGATGGAATTGTAGATGTATCTGATGCATGCCCATTAGAACCTGAAACTTATAATTTCTATCAAGACGAAGACGGTTGCCCAGATTCAACTGGTTCTGTTGTACCATCATATAGTTTTGCTGATACCGATGGAGATGGAATAGATGATAGAAAAGACGCATGTATTGACGAACAAGAAAACTTTAATGGATATCTAGACTGGGACGGTTGCCCAGATGTATTGGCAGCAGAATCTACAACTCCTACGAGACCTGATTCTGACGGTGATGGATACTATGATGCAATTGATTTATGCCCTACAAATCCAGAAACGTGGAACAAATACAATGATCATGACGGCTGTCCAGATACTGCTCCAGAACAACAAAGATTTGTCCATGATGACGATCTAGATGGTATCATCAATGATGAAGACTTGTGTCCTCTTGACCCTGAGGACTATGATGGTGACAGAGACTTAGACGGTTGCCCAGATAACTAGTTATTTTAACACAAACATTTGAATGATAAATATATTCAACTTGTAAAGTTTCAAAATGCTTCCACCTTTTTCTAGTAAGGCATTTTTGGCTCCTATGGCAGGAGTAAGTGATCCTGCACTTCGTTTACAGTGTAAAAAAATGGGTGCTGGATTGGTAGTTACTGAATTTACTAATATTCACAGCATCATTGCAAAAGAAAACCAACTGAAAGAAAAAATGAAAACCATTCAAGAATTCATTGAATATTCTGATGAAGAAAAGCCTTTGTCAATTCAGTTGTTTGGTTCTAACCTTTCTGCTTTAGAAAAAGCAGCAAAAATTGTAGAGCCTTATTTTGATATAATTGATTACAATATGGGCTGTCCTGCACCACACATTACACAACAAATGGCTGGAGGTGCATTATTACAAGAAGTTAATCTGACACAACAAATTTTCAGCACCCTTGTTAATGCTGTAAAAAAACCTGTAACTTTGAAGATTCGTTCAGGTGTAACTGATGCTAGTAAATTTCTCTTTAGAGATATTGCAGAAATTGCTGAGGATGAAGGAATTCAAATGATTACATTGCATCCTAGAACTGTTAGTCAAGGTTATTCCGGTCATGCTGATTGGGATTTGATTAAAGAACTCAAAGAAATTTCCAGTATCCCAATTGTTGGGAACGGTGATATCACAACTCCTGAAGATGCCAAAAATATGATTGATCATACAAATTGTGATTATGTGATGATTGGCAGAGGTGCTATGGGAAATCCGTTTCTTTTTGAACAGATTAATGATTTTCTGAAAACCAATTCCTACAAGGAGTATTCATTCAAGGATAGACTGGATTCTTTTTTTGATTACTTGCATCTTACAAATCAATACAAAATTAAATTTGCAAATATTAAAGGTCAGGCAATGAGATTTACTAAAGGTATGAAAGGTGGTTCTAAATTGCGTTCAAGAATAACATTATCAAAAAATATTGAAGAACTAGAAAAAATCATGAATGATGCATACGTCTCATCCTAGAAGTTTTTTAAATAATCAAAAATATCTTTACATTTGTTTACTGTATTGATGAATTTTATGTTTAATTTTTAAGTCAATTGGACTATTCTTATATATTTCAAAGAAGGATTTTATGTATGAAAATAGGAGTAGAACAATAAATGGCAACAGCTTATGTTCTCATAAATTGTGAGCTAGGTTCTGAAGAAGCAGTTATCTCAGAACTAAAATCTATTGAAGGTGTTGTTGAAGTCCATGGTACCTTTGGTGCATATGATATTCTAGCTAAGGTGGAATCAAGTCAAGTAGAGGCACTGCGTGAAACTATTACTTGGAAAATTAGGAAAATTCCAAAAATTAGATCAACTCTGACCTTGATGGGAATTGAAGGTCAACAATAACTCTTCAAGTCCTTTGCTTTTATACTAAAATTGTAATAGGATACTATCCCTTCAAAAAAACATGTCCCCCAAAGGGATGCCAACCCTGAGAGGAGTAGTTATCCTCTCAGCAGTTAAATTTTCATTATTTACTGGAATTTTGATAAAAGAAAATGATTAGAGGGCTTCATGACCACTCTTTTTAGTTGCGATATTCATGACGTTATCCACATTGGTAACTACAATAATTCCATCTCCGCCTTTTCCTGTAAAAGCTGCATCGGCAATTGCTGTGGAAATTTTTTCTACGTCTGAGTCATCTACAATTGTATTTACAGTTGCAACATGGTTGTATTCTGCAGTGATAGTGCCAGTTCCTCTACCAGATCTCATCTCTTGTCTAGTCCCAGAACCTCTACCCTTTCCTTCTAAAATGGTGAATCCTCCAACAATACCTGTGATTGCCTCAGTGACTGCACCAATTTTGGTTGCCTGAATAGTTGCCTCAATTCGTTTCATTTGAATTCTTTTTTTCGTATTGTTTAAAAAAGATCATATGTTTTTATCCAAATTTTATGATACTATCCTCCCTAATTGGTTATGTCATAATCCTCTGACCTTTTTAGTCTTAAAAAAAAATAAAATTATGAAAAGTGATGAAAAAAGATCCCATAGACTGAACTACCTTTTAAAATATTATCTTACAAATCCAAAAGAAAGTGACTTGTTTCAACGGGCAAAACAAATGGGAGTCACTGACTCAACAGCCAAAGATTACATTAGAACAGTCATAATTCAAGCCCAAAAAATATGCTCAAAATAGCTTTCTGACATATATTCATAAATAATCAATTTGAGAGAAAATACACATGACAGATCCGTTGTTGGATGATGTGAAAGCTCTTTTGGATAAGGATTTTGGAGATGATAGAATCCTAAAACAAATCTGTAGAGCTTGTGAACGTAATGAAGTGATTAGTAATTATGAAAGAAATTATGTTAGAAAATTAGCCGAAAAACATTTAGGAAAAAAACCGGAATTCATCACAAATCCTGTTGATGAAAAACCAGTAACTCCTGATGTTGTACTTCCTGAAACTCAATCTGTTTCACAAACCCATTCTTTCCAAATGCATACACCTGAAATATCCTACTCTAAAACAAAAAACAAAAAAATAATTTTTGGAATTGGTGGTTTAGCATTAGTAATAATCATTGCAGCAGCAATATCTTTTAGTGGTGTTACTATTGGAACTCCCAAAATTGATACTTCTATAGATACAACACCGATTTCATTATCTATTCAAACTGATTTAAAATCATACAACAAGAAGGACTTAATTTCAATTAGTGGAGTATCTGATACTACTGGAACTGTAAATCTTTCAATAGAAAATCAAAACAATGATCTTGTATGGGCAGAGCAAATCTCATTGAAAAGCGATGGAAGATTTTCCACCTTGGCTATTGCCGGTGGTCCAGGATGGGAAAAATCTGGCACTTATACAATTAAAGTAGACAACGGAAAGGAAATAAAATCCGATACATTTTCATTTACTTCATAATCTATTCAAACTCTTTCCAGTGTGAGTCAACCAAATCTCTTAATTTTTCAACACTGATTTCATCCATATATTCACGATAAACTATGAATTTGTTTTGTTTACCAGTGTCTTCACCGTAAATGTCAGTGGTGTTTTTTGGAATTGCACCTGTCTTCCATTGATTCATTTCAAAAATCCAAATTGTCGAATCTGGATTAGAAAAATCAATATCGTCACATCCCACAACATAGAGATAGCACTTTGTTGCAAGATTTAATTTTTCATGTAGCTTTTCATATGCTATCATTTGCCCTTTTGCTATGTTGATTTTATCATTGTGAAATCCTTTGAATTCTAGAATAATGAAACTCCCTTTATGTTCAATTAACCAATCAATATCTGTGCCTCCAGACGCAATCATTCCATGTACTATTAGATCACCTAGGACCTCTCTTCCCCGCGTAAATTCAGACTCGTCAAAAATTTGATATTTTGCTTTTGCGCTTTTACGAATAATTTGCTCTGAAACTTGCTTAGTTTGAATTTGATTGTCTTTCTCATAAAATGTATCGATTAAATCACTTGTTTCATTAGGCAATATTTTTTAAATTTATTCCTGAATGATAAGAGATTTAGTAAAATTTAGTAAAGTTTTATGATTCTTCTAATCTATCTACAAAAAAATTCATTTCCTATACCCTTATACAATACAAAATATTCATCTTGATTCTTTCTATCTTTTTTTGCATTCAAAGCATCTTGATACATTTCAAAATGCTCAACTAAATACAATTGGTTCCCAGGTTCTGCAAAATAGTCAATTCCAACTAAATCAAAGCCTTTTTCAGGAGTTAATCTTATCTTTTCATCTTCAAAAATGTCTTTGGCCAATTTTCAGAATAATCTATAATTATTGATCATAAATCATTAGATTTTTCTCTTCTAATAACGCATGCAAATTGTGAACAGAACGATAAACATCTGACTCTTTTTTAGCCCCTGTACATACAAGTTTACCAGATGCAAATAACAAGATGACTGTTTTAGGATCTAACATTCTATGAATAAGACCTGGAAATTGCTCCGGCTCATACATGCTTCTCGGTAATGTTCTTGCTGCTTTTTCTAAATGGATTTTTCCACCAAGATTAATTGCTGCTACTATATTCTGAACTGTAATTACTGCATCTTTCTTAATTTTGATTTTACCTTTTCTTAATTTTTGAACAACTGTATTGACAGCCTTTATTGACATCTCTTCTGATTTAGCACCTGTACATACCATCTTACCTGTTCTAAAAATCAATGTTGCAGTTCTTGGATTTGTTAATCTGAAAACAAGTCCTGGAAATTGTTCTGGATGATATTCAGTATCTGGAAATTTTTCAGTAATTTCAATAAGATCAATTTTTTGGTCAACTGATGCAGATGCTACAACATTTTCAACACTAACAATTGGCTTAGTTTGAGGCATAACGAGGGACTTTATATATCCCCTTTATATATACTAGTCCGATTTTATTACCATTTGATTTTCTAATGATGTCCGATCCACTGATAGCGATATTCTTCATCAATGATGTCTGAAACAATTTCTTTGTTTTTGATTTTAATTTTTGGTATATCAACATCAAAGAATCCAAGTTGTCCCTTCCATGGAATTGGAATTCTAAACGGTTTTGGATTTTTCAACATGAATCCAAAAGTCTTATTTTGAAATTTCTTTGATGCAAAATGAAATTTTTGATCTGATTTTATTTCTTTAATTGAATTATATTTTTTTACATCATAAATCTGCACTTTACCAATAATTGCCCCTGTGACAAACTTTCTACCCATTTTCAATCTTTCTGAATCTTCAAATCTGATTTTTAGTGGAGCATGAATTAAAAATTCTCCACGAAAATTTGTATTCCAATTTCTTAACTCAATGCTCTTTTTCCCTGAAATTATTAGATCAGCAAATGGTTGAGATACTGAAAGACATTTCAATATTTTATTCTCTAGCTATCTGAATATATTCGCCAGGATTCTTGCCTTGTCCTTCTGGAAGATTAGTAATTCCACCATTCAAACTTTCCGTAACAATGCCCTTGCTTGCTAGTACTTGAGCAGTCATTAATGATGTATTTCCAGCCATACAAATTAGTAACGACTTTCCTTTAGAACCGTCTAATTCTTTATTCAGCTCTTCTGGAATCTGCTGAGTTGATAATAATTGGTTGATAGTACTTGCTTTAGGTATTGAAATTTTTTCCTTATCTACTCCTAAAGATTTTGCAATAATTTCAATTCCTTCTTCTTTTGGTGTATATTGGGTGTGCACCCAGATTATTCTATCATAATCTTGAGCACTTGTTGCTGCTTCCTCCAATGAAACTTGAATACGTTGATTTGATGACATTGATTCTAGATTTTTTCTATATTTTTCTATACCGTCTGCAACTACTACCATAAATTTCCCTTTTTCTCCATCACTTACCATTTCTAATATTGCATACAGTGCAAGTGCCGTACTTTCACCAATATTGTGACCTTTATCCACAAAGAATTTTAGCAAATGTTTAGCTTGTCCAAAATCTACTTCATGTTCAGCAGCATATGCATCTGGATTATACAATTTTAGTCCATCTGCTTTTGCCTTTGTCCTAATTCCTGCAACATCTTGACCTGGAGATGGAAATACTACATGGACTGCCTTTTTTCCATATTTTTCATTCATGTATTTGCTTAAACCTCCTGATGTACCACCAGTTCCAAATGAACAAACAATTCTGTAATCTTCTAATGAATCGTGATTTTCGTGCAATTGTTGATCAATTTCTACAGCTGTGATGGTTCTATGAGCCTCAATGTTTAATTCATTATCATATTGCTCTGGACAAAAACAATCATAAATTTTTGCTAGTAATTTTGCCAAATTGATTATATCTTGAGCTGCCAACAATGATTCTACTTCCGAAATTTTATTATCATAATTTGTAGGATCAAAACCCAATTCTATTAATTGAGAGCGAATGTTTGCTGCAGTTGCCTTTGCAACTAATGCATCCGCATCACTATCTTTCATTCCTGGAGCAGGACAAATATCCATATCTAAATCCATGATGCGAATATTTTCATTTCTTAATTCTTTGAATACTCCTTCTTGTAATTTTCTTGAAACAAGGGAAACAACTGTTAATCCTAATTTTGACATTTGTCCAAGAGCAATTCCAAAATTTCCTGATGTTGCTTCGATAATTGTTTGACCACTCTTGAGCTTGCCTGTTTTTATTGCATCATGCATTATGTGAATGGCAGGTCTGATTTTGATTGAACCCGAAACTAGGTTTGCGTCAAATTTCCCATACACTCTCAAATCCAAATCGGAAATATCCAATCTGTAAAGATTTTTTGCACATTCCTTAAGATCACTAGTAAGATCAATTAGAGGTGTTGCATTCACAACTTTCCCTTCTTCTAAATGTGGAATTTTATTCCAAATTTCACGTTCAAATTTTTCAAGTAGAGGTTTATCAAAATCACTTTCTGACATATTTTTCTCTAGACGCAGTCAATTTTTTGCTCATATAAAATATCCTGATAGCAGATTGACAAATCTATGCATCTAAAATACTCATTACTTTATTTGGAATATCGTTTAATCTACTTACAGCCATAGTTTTTTCATATCCTAAATGTCTTAGATTGTTTGCAATAGTTGTGGCTCTTACTGTATTTGGTCCTAATCCTAATGCTATCATGTTAACTCCTAATCCTTTGAAAGACTTGATCATATTTCTTACTGCATCTGGATCTGAGGGTTCTCCATCAGTCAATGTCAAAAACATATCTGGTCTTTTTGATTGTAAAATTGGAAACATTCTATCATATACTTCTGCTAACGGTGTTGAACCATTAGCAACAATCTGTGCTAATCGCTTTGCAGTTATACTATTCCATTTTACACTATCTGGTTTGATTGACCAACATACCATTGATCTATTTTCAGTACTAAATGCATAAACTGCAAATTTTACTTTAAGAAAAGCCAACACTTCACAAAGTGCCAAAGTTGCTTTTTTGTATTCAATTGCATCTGATGCAATACTGGAAGAATGATCTAATAATATCACAATTTTTGTTTTAATTGATTTTTTAACATCTGTAAAGAATGGCTCATGACCTTCAATGTAATTTTCTTCATCAAACTCATCTCCTGAACTCAGATGCTGTTCTTTCCAACCTGATTTCCATTCTTTAAATTTCATTTTTAATCCATTTATCAACCGCATATCGTAGATTACAGTTTCATCTACATTTCGTGTTGATGGAATTTGTATTCCAATTGTTTCAGTTGACAATCCTTTATTCTCAGTTTTTTTATTTTCATCCAGTAATACCTTGTATTCATCATATACATCATCACCACGAAGAATAGACGATGGGTCAACAGTTCCCAAGTCTCCCTCTTTATTTTTAGAAATTATTTTTAAGACTTTGAGTAGTTCCTCTTCTGATAATGCCATTCCAGCTTTCATAAATGGCAAAGATATTGGAATAGTTAACAGGGAATCAATATCTAATATTTTTATAATCTCACTGACATTTTTTTCGACCCATTCGGTATCTTGTTTTTCAGTGATGGCCTGTTTGACAATTTTTTTTGCAAATGTTGTTGCTTTTTTTATTTTCTCAAAATTACTTGATTGCATTTCTCCTTTAATTACACCAAACATGAAATATTGATAAAATGCCTCTACAATCCTTGCTTTTCCATAAACTGTATGCAATTGAGGTCTTGCCACAAGCATGTAGGTATAATTGAAAAGAATTTCATTATCCATTCCTTTCCAAATTTCTCTTCCTAATTGTTCAATTCTTTGTGTTTCCATTGTATTGAGAATAAATCCAAAAGCATGATCATCACTAAGAATTTTCTTACAATATTTTATTCTCATAGCCTCATACCATAATGACGTTCTAAATTGGCGATATTTTTGGAAATTATTTCCAATTCTTTTTTCTAAAGGAGTTAAGATTACTTTGCTTTCTTTCAATCGTGTCTTGGTTTCTGTTTTATCTGAAATTTCTACTACGATGTTATCTTTTTCAGACCATCTTCTAACAAGAAAAGTTGCTATTTCGACTAACGAATCGTTTTGGAGCTCAATTATTTGCTGCATCTAATTACCAAACATCGATGTAATGATGTCGCTTACCTTCTGATATTCTATATCTCCCCACTGGGTATAGACATTACCAAAAACTATCTCTGCTACTTCTTTTGGTAACATTCCTTTCTCTAATAGTTTACCAAAAGCAATGGTTTCTCTTAAGCTAGGTGAATAAAATAATTCTTCAACTGCGGCGGCCTGTCTTAATGTATTTGCTAGTTTAATTGCTTGAATAATTTCTGCATCATAATTTCCTGAAACATGTTTTTTCACAATTTCTAATTCTATGTCTTCTGGTGGATATTCTAATCTAATTCGTACTGGAAATCTGCTTAACAATTGAGGTGGTAATTCTTTAGTTCCACTATGAGTCAATGGATTGATTGTTGCAATGACAAACCAACTCTCTTTTGCTTTGACCACTTCTCCTGTTGATTCCTTTAATACAATTTGACGTCTATCATCTAATGCTTCATCCAGTCGTAACAACACATCTGCTTCTGCTGAGTTTATCTCATCCAGATAAAGCATATTGCCATTCCTCATTGATTTAATCAAAATCCCTTCATCAAAGCTTACTGTTCCATCCGTCAATGTCTTTGTGCCAACCAAATGACTTTCTCTAGTTCTTAGACTAAAGTTAATGGATTCTAAATTCACACTCTTGTTTTTGGCAAAATCTCTAACCAATGATGTCTTTCCAGTTCCTTTTGGACCTATAATGAGAACAAAAAGACCTGCTTCATATGCTTTGTTTAAAATTTTAGCTGAATTATTCCAATCAAGATACTGCACTTCCTCCAAAGTACGTTTTCATTGATTTACACAATATTTAATATTAGATCTAAGAGCCAAATGCTTCTACTTTTGCAAATGCTGCATCCATTCTTTGATGAAGTGTTTTATTCCAATCATCAAATCCAGACGGATCTTTTGGATATTTGTGATAATGTTCTACTAACCATTGATTTTCTTTTGATGTAAATCTTAATCCATCTGCAACAGTTTTGTTCATTGCTCCTCTGATAATCATTCCAATTTTTCCCAATCCTGAAAAGTCTGGATGTTCACCTTTACTAATAGATTCTACATCCATATTTCCCAAAAAGTGTTTCATGCCATAGCTAATTTGCTCATTAGACATTTGCTGTACCAATCTTCTAAATAATTCAAGTCCTGCGGTTTTGTATCCATATTCTTTGATGTAATCTAAATTGTATTGCCATAAACCAGCTTCAGAAACATCATTTGCTTCTAAAGCCTGAGCTACATTATTTCCAAGAATAGTACCTGCAATCAAAGCTGGTCCAATTCCACCTGCATCAATTGGTTTTGGCATCCATGCAGAATCTCCAACCATCATGTATCCTCCAGATACCATGCAGTCATTTTGTCTTCTTACTGAAACTTGGAACACTCCAGAATTGTTGTTAATATCTTCTGGATCTTCTGATAACCTTGCATTTTTGATTGCAACATTTCTATGTAGATATTCTTTCATCAGCGATTCTACATTGTCTTTTTTACCTAATCTCTTGTTTCTTTTATCCAAAAGAGATTTCTCAACTCCTAAACCAATGTTAACTTTGGTCTCTCCTTTTGGAAACACCCATCCATATCCGCCAGGTGCAATATCTTGATCTAAATGAATAATACAATAATCTGGATCAAATTCTGAAAGATCTTTTTGTCCTGGCTCAAAATGCATAATGTATCTTCCAGTGGATTCTAAATCTCGTCTATCGATTCTTTTTTCAACTTTTGTAGAATTTTGAAGCCCGTTTCTAAGCATGGATGTAACTCCTGTGGCATCAATTACAATTTTTGATGTTTTCTTAAATGGTTGTTTTGTTTTATTGTCTACTCCTTGAATCCCTACTGCTTGCTGACCTTCATAAATTAGACCTGTCAGATTAACTTCAAACTCAAACTCAATTCCCATTTTTCTACATCTTTCATTTTGAATTTCTGGTAATTTTTGACGATTTAGCATAAATCCTGCACCATCAAATGGTATTGCAGTTTCTTTATCTGGCGAGAATGCCATGACTCCTTTTACATCATGTTCGATTTCAGGTCTGGTCCACTTGACTTTGATTCTGTCTGACATAAAATCAACAGCTTCTTTGGAACATGCATCTCCACATACCCATCCTGCCAATGACTTACGACCTGGTAGAAATTCTGTATTTCTATCAACGACTAATATTTTCAAATTTTGTTTTGAATAGTGAGAAATAGCTTGTGCTGTAATAGTCCCAGCAAGGCCTCCTCCTGCGATTATAACGTCATAATCTGCCACGATATTGGGGTTTGTCTATCGGTATTTAAAATAATACCATGAAAAAGTCTGTAAAATCCACATCTCAAAATTATTGATCGATAAAAGGGGTCGGTTCGTCGCGGCGTCTTCAAAGCTTTCGCTCAGACTGGAGCGGCTGTTATTTCCTCATTCCCAAATTCTATAGTTGTCTTATTCCTATTTAATCTAGTTGGCAATTTGAAAAATTTCAGAAAATGTTTTGACAGTGTCTTTTTTGTTGTAAATCGGTGTGTGAATTTTTAATTTTATCGTGCCTTTTTCTCCAACTACTACATTTCCTTTAATCAGTTCCTGTTTGTCTAATCTCAAATGGAATCTAGAGTCAACAGTTCTTTCTTCAATTTCCTCAATCAACTCCTTTACTTGTTCACTAGACAGAAATTCAAGTAGTTTTTTCATAAAATTTTGAGCCTGTTTTTTAACAAGATTTGCCTTTAACATGATAATTGGATTTTCATAATGTCCTTCCACTTCCTCAATTACAAAATCTTCTTTTTGAATCTCTAAGACATCTTCAAAAGACTGGAAAATTTTTGATGTGTCTTCTGTTGCATGAATAATTACATCAATTGTAATCTCAATCTTATGATCCATGATTGTAAAAGAATAACTCGTTCTGATTATGCTTCGAGTAATTTTGTTTCTTTATCTGCAGTTCTGATAAGTTTTACTTTCTCAAGACCCACATGTCTTACTCTAATTACTTTCTTGAATGCTGCCATGATGTCTGAATTAATTTTACTATAACATGTTGCTTGAACAAATTGATCAATTGTCATATCTGGAATTGTCTTGTTAATTACATCTCTTGCAATTAGTCTTAGGGCATGTTGTCTGGATGTGTTTAGTTGTCTGTGTGTTAGAGCAAGTAATTTAATTCTAAAAATATAGCCGTCTTTTGTTTTGATGTCTACGATAAAATTAATTTTTGATGAACCACGTCTAACTAAACTACGCAAAAATTCTTTTGAATATTCATATCGCTTGAAAATTGTAGATGCCTTATCGCCTTCAACTTTATCGATTTGGAAATAGATTTTGTATTGGTGCTGGGAAGGATCTCCTTTTAGAATGTCGTAAAGTGTAACTTCTAAAACTCGTCCAACAGCATTTTCATCATCAGTGATTGGAACATAGGCAATTGGAACATTGTTAAATGAATCTGGTGCATATACTGTAATCCAGCGCTTTTCTCTCCACTTGTCCTTTACTCGACCTTTTCTACGTGCCAATTATTAACGACCTTTGAATCCAAAATATAAGGGTATATCACTAGATCTCTTTCTGATTTCCCATGTAACTCTGTAAAACAGCAGGAATTCTAATGTGTCCATCTTTTGTTTGGAAATTTTCCATAATTGATACCAAAATTCTAGTTGTGGCTATCAAAGTACTATTTAGTGTATGAACATACTGTGTGTCTTCATTTGTTTTATCTCTGAATCTGATCTTCAATCTTCTTGCTTGGTATTCTAAACAGTTTGAACACGAAACAATTTCTCTATATGCATTCTGTCCTGCCATCCAAGCTTCAATATCATATGTCTTGGCTGAAACCTTTCCCATGTCGCCTGATGATAATAGCATCACTCTGTGAGGAATTTCCAAATTTTGATAAAATTCTTCTGCCACTGCTAACATTTTTTCATGTTCCTTCCAAGAATCCTCTGGTCTTGAAAATACAAATTGTTCAATTTTATCAAATTGATGAACTCTGAAAATTCCTTTTTGATCTCTGCCATGTGCACCAGCTTCTTTTCTAAAACAAGGACTAATCCCTGCATATCTTAGAGGTAAATCTTTTCCTTCAATGATCTCTTTTGATCTCATTGCTGCCATGGCATGTTCAGACGTTCCAATCATGTATAGATCTTCATCTTCTACTTTGTAGATAACTTCTTCAAAATCATCTGCAATGACTGCTCCTTCCATTGATTCTCGATTAATCATGTATGGTGGTTGAACAAGAGAATATTCTTTTTTTGCAAGAAAATCTAATCCGTAATGAAGTAATGATTGATTCAATCTTACAAGATCGTTTTTCAAATAATAGAATCTTGCTCCTGCTACTTTTGCTGCCCTTTCAAGGTCTACTAAATCTAAATTTTCTGAAATATCTATGTGATCATTTATTTTGAAATCAAATTTTGGAATGTCTCCCCATTTCCTTATTTCCTTATTTGCACTTTCATCAGTACCTATAGGAACTGATTCATGTATCAGATTTGGAATGGTTAAAGCTAATTTGTTGTATGTATTTTCAATATTTTCTTGTTCTGATTCTAACTTTGCTAGTTCTGCTGAAACATTTTTCATTTCTGACAAAATTGATGAGGCGTCTTCTCCTGCCTTTTTTTTCTGAGAAATTTCTAATGCCACTTGATTTTTCTTTTTTCTTAATTCGTCAGTTTTGAGAATAAATTCACGTCTTTTTTGATCTGATTCAATCAATGTATCTAAATCAAAATCTACAGATCTGGCTTTGAGCATATCTCGAATAACTTGTGATTTTTCCTTGATAATTTTTGGATCTAACATTATTCTATCACCTTTAATGCAACTTGAATGTGTTCCATAACTTCATCAACCGTCCCTATTAGCTGTTTCATATTCTTTTTACTTTCAAAATTAAAAACTAGTTTGTTATCAATATTTTCGATATAAAGACTCAATCCTTCTGGAAAATTCACGTTATCTGGTTCTAAGGCTTTTTTCACAGTTTCAGCTTTTTCTTTAGTTATGTTATTGAGAATTACCTGAACTTGGCACGTTAACGACATTTACTTCCAAATAGTTAAGAAATTCATCCAATTTGTCTTTAGTTATTTTTGCTCCGGCTGCTGCGTTATGACCTCCTCCTATACCATCAAATCTTTCAGCACCTGTTCTCATGATTTCACTTAGGTTGATGTCTGATTTACATCCAAATGATTTTCTTGATGAAAACTTGATTGTATTCTCCTCTGCCTTTGTTCGCAAAATTACTATTTTTCCTGAATTTTTCGGAGATCCTGCAATTAGTGATGAAATGGTGCCAGTCATCGTTTCTGGAACTATATCCTCCCCATTTACCATGACACATGTTTCGCTTTCTGAAATTCTCCATCTTTCATTGGATAAAATATTCATATATTCTCTAATCATTTTTCTATAATCTTTTAGAATGGTTTCTGCTTCTCTTAGGATCTTGTTTCTATCTCCCATGCATACTGCAATTCCTACTCCAGAACGGTTAATTCTTCCACAAGAGTTTAACATTGTTGCAAATTCTCTTCCATCTCTTAGGAAACTTCTGTTATCCTCTCTTGGAAATGTATACGTATATCCAATTAACTCTGTCATAATTTCAGTTGCATTTTTTCCAGACGCAAATTTGGTTATAGCTTCGATAACTAGCCTTTTTTCCTCTTCGTTTAATTCGGCTGGGACTCTCCACCTTCCCTCTTCTTTAAGACTGATTCCTGAAGAGTTTAGGATTGATAAACATGCATCTCTATTCCAGGTTAAACCTTCGATAAATGGTTGTGAGGTAAATGCTAGTGCATCTGCAAGCGGTCTTGTTTCTCTTCCAACTAACAATAAATCTAAATCAATTTCAACCAAACCTTGCTCTTTTGCAATATTTGCAATCTCAAAATTTTTGCCAATGAATGACTTTCTTTCTCCTTGATCTTGTCTGTCCCCTAATGCTGAAACAACAGCTATTGCAGATAAATCCAAATTTCTTTCATCTAATGCAACTGATGCAAGATATGCCATTCCTCCTGCACAAACTTCTACTCCTCCGTCAATTCCATATTTCCATGAATTAATGACGTTTTGATTATCCATCTCCTCATCTGAAATTTGATGATGATCCAAAACAACCCAATTGTCTCCCAGTGTTTTATTCAATTCATTGGCAAAACCTCCTCCTAGATCAGTAACTACATGAAAATCTCTTGAATCTGTTTTGAAAGATTCTAGGACATTCTTGCTAAATTCTTTTGATGTTCTAACGGTACAATTTGCTCCTGCTCTGATTAGAGCTTTAGTAATGATACTTCCTGATGTTAGACCATCACAATCAATATGGGTAGTAACCGAAATTGATTTTTTTGATTTTATACAATCTGAAATTTTATCTTTGAAAAATGAAAGTGATTCGTCAAGTGATTTTGTCATTACTCTAGTTGAGCAACCACGGATTTATACTTCCATGTTTTTGAAATTCTTCCAATTCTTTTGTAATAGACAGATAGTCTGTGAACTTTGGCTTCAATTAATTCCAAAGATCTGACATTTCTATTATCTCCCTTGTTTGCTTTAAGGTGTTTTTGAAGACCTACTGCTTTTCTAACAATATTCTCAAGATCTTCTGGCATTTCTGCTTTCAAATCATTTTCCTCTAAAATCTGGCCCATACTTTTTTTGGTAATTGGTTTGATTAAAGGAATGGAATGTTGATCTCTTAATTTAATTCCGATTTGACTAGGTGTCAAACCATCTTTAGAATATTTAACTACTAATTCTTCAATTTCTGCAGGACTCTGAGTTATCCAAGAAGGTGCACGAAGTGTAGCTGGTCTAATTGAATGTGATTTTCCGTGTCTATGTGTATGCATTCGTCCCATGATTTGGCTCATCATAGAACAGAATTAAACGTTACTTATACTGATCTCGTACATTAGACCTAATTTTGGGGTTCAGAATAAAAGTTAAATAAGTCTCTGGCGCCAAAACGAGCAGGTAAACGGTATGAATACAAAAATACTATTAGCAGCATCCTTACTAGCTGTCTTCACAATCGGAATCTATGCTGAAAATGCAGTAGCATTTGCACAGTACATGGGTAACGTCGGTAGTGAAGGACAAACCGGATCATACACATTAGAAGAAGCACTTGAGATTCAAGCAAGAAGAATCGCAGCAGCTGAAGCAAATCCATCTTCTGGTTCAGGAACTCCATATCTTGATGCCAGTGGTGTAGTTGGTGCAGCCGTTATTGCAGGTGCAGTATTCGGTGGTATTGCAGGAGCTTTCTTCATTAGAGGAAGATCTGGCAAATACGCAGCAATGGGAAGAGGATAAACAAACCCTCACTTTTCTCTTATTTTATTATCTATCCTTTAGTGGATACTAAGAGAATTTTTTTCACCCTTGACTAATACTGATCTCGTACTTTTTGATAATAAAAGAAATGTATATATCGCACAAATAGAGCCAAAATATTATGATTCCTATCGTAGGTACTTTCCTAAGCATCCTGTCTTCAATTACAGGACAACTAGGACCAAACTATGATCCATTATTTTACGATGTAATGATTTACATCTTCGGAACCATTATGTTCACAATATTCCTTCTTGGAATTATCTCATTCTGGTTACGTGTACACGGATGGGCTTACAAAGACAACCGTGAAAGATGGGTTGATGAATTAGACAGACACTTTGAAAGAGAAGGTATCGGTCTCATTCCAGACAACGGTAAATACTGGTAAAATTACCAACTTTCATCTTTTCATTATTTTTAATATCTCTTAGTGAAAACTATGGTTTTTTACAAAGTCTACAATACTGATTTTTCAGTTATTCTTGGTATTACTATGTACTATTTTTCTAGTTCTGGTAAGAAGTCTTTGTCTTTGGATGAGTCATAATCCTTTGAAGTAAACACTGCTTTGTAATGATATTTGTCCTGTAATGGTGTTTTTAGACCCATATCTGATAACCTGTCATTTACATAAATTTCTGTTTTTGATTCTTCCATATCTCTAATCTTGAACTTGGAAATGTATAAGAAATGACCTATTTCGAAATTGGGGTCTTCTGTCCATTCAGCATATACTGTACCATCATTAGATAGTGTGTAAATTGCTCTCTGACAATCTTCTGTTATTCCAATATTTGGTTGGACTTCAGCTTTTTGACCGTCCATGATCATTTCAAATGTAAATGAAATTTTCCAATTTGTATCAACATTATCAATACAAGCATTATGTGGTTGCTGACCTATCATTGGGTTTACTACCAAACTAGTAAGTAATACTGCTATGGCGCCTATGATGGCACTTAAAATAAGAAACTTTATTGTCTTGCTTCTTTTGTAAGGATCGCCCATTCCAGGATATTTCAACGTGATGACTTTGACCAGATTCCTTAAAGTCCTTTCTCTTATTCATACATAATTTCAATTGTATCACATTGATCCTGATGATCTGCAAGAAAGTATGTTATTTCATCTGAATCAATTTCTAACCATTCAGATTCTCCTTTGTATGGAAGGTAATCTTCGATAAACAAATTCCCTTCTCCTAATACTCTGACAACAATTTTTTCATTTTTTGGTTTTATCTCAAAAGGTAATTTTAGAACTTTTCCTCTTCTTTGATTTTGTATGTTTACTTTGTATTTGTCAGAACGAAATTCTGTTTCTCCAAAAAAATAACTTTGAAAAATATCTAATTTTGTAATTTTGAAACTTAGCATGTTCTCATTATTGTTTTCTAGAAGATAAAACTTGGTTTGTTGACTTACGTTATTCGTAAGATGTATCAATAAAATGAAAAGGAAAAGGTTGGGTTGTTTAGATTACTTGCCAGGGTCGTGTTGCAAAGGTAATGACATAACCGACACCGATCATAATTGATTGATATGCGATGTTAGTGTATGGTATTTCTTTGAGTATTGGATCTCCTTCAACTACTACTGTTTGACCTGGACCAAGTCCTGGACCAACTTGTGCAATGTTGAGTTGGGTGTGTACGTGGTATACACCTGCTTCAAGTGCTTTTGCAGACAATGAGTATTCGACGACAGCGTTACCTGGAATGTCAAAGACGTTTCCTGGTGGATCTCTTGCCAACATCTCCCATCTGTTACCTGCGTTGGTTGACTCTGTGAAAATGGATAGCCATCCTCTTAGGTCTCTTTCTACTAAACTAACTAAAGTTCCTTGAAGTGTCAAGGTTTCGCCAGTTTGTAGGGATTGTCTGTTGAAGGTTTCATCCTCAATTCTGATGAAACGACTCTGGAGTTGTGCTTGGACACCGTGTGCATCTGCAGTTGGAAGTACGGATTCAACCCAGTTGAAACCTAAGGTTCCTAGTGCAAGTACTACAGCAAGTCCAAATACGAAAATTCTTTTTTCGACCATAGTTATCCCTAAAATGAGGAGATGAAACACGTCGTTATATGTTTTACCTTAACAACGAGGATCGATACTTTGCCACCGTTAATCATTGATGTATAACATTGAAATCAGTAAAATAACAATCAAATTTAAATTATTTTAAACATGATAATATGTAATATTTTTAAATAATTTTTAATTTATTATAAAAAATTAGGTAAAATATCTCTGATTTAGAACTCTTACTTTATATTCCGAATTCACATGATGGTGTACATGGCACAGATGCCCGCATTAATCCCAAAAGAAGTTGAGATCCAGAGACTAAAGAAAGTCTGGCTCATCGTTATTGCTATGGGTTCTACTGCAGCATCAGTCGAAGTTGATAACTTCGTTGATGGTTCTTTGCATCAAACCTCTATCAGAGATAGTGCATTTACACCAGCACACTGGTGGCTATACTCCCACTTCATCACATTACCACTTGGATGGGGAGCAGCAGCAATCTATGATAGAAAAATTCCAGTTCTTAGAGGCCCAAATAATTCAATGAACACTGGATTGAAGATGACCATTCTTGGTTACCTTGCAACCATGTTTACAATTGGTGTCAATGAGATGTGGCATTTCTGGTTTGTAGAAGAAATCTTTGCAGTTCCAAATCACTGGATGTTTAACATGGGAGTCGTAGTGGCTTTCATGGGTGCACTTGCATACGTAGTTAGAGTATATGCTCGACTCGTAGAACTTGGTGCAGAAACTCCAGGAGAGAATCCATACGTTGCAGAGATGTACAAGATGGCCTTAGAAGGCAAATTGTACAGCAGAGCAATTCCTTAGAAAAAGTGCTTTAGCACATTTTTTTCTTTTATTATTTTTAAAATGACGTAGATCGTACAAGCCATATCCGTTTAAGAAAGACTTAAAAGAATCTGAATTAGAATAATTCCAGAATGACTCTTCCAAAAGGATTCGGTTCTGGCAGTGCTGGTGGTTCATCAAGCGCTGATGTAGAACGAATGATTGGAAAACGCGTTGAAAACATGACTGGTATGATCACAGTATCATTCTGGGCAGCAATATTGGCAACTTTTGGTGGTACTGCAGCAGGATATTTCTATTATCCATGGGCATATCCAACAGCAAGTGGTCACTTTGCATTCATCGTATTGACAATCATCATCACAATAGGTTACATCTTCTGTGTTAAAGTCATGGAAGAAGGTTCCAACAAAAACAGTAACGGTATACTTGCCGCTAGTGTTGCTGGTGCAACTGCATTTTGCTTGTTTGTATCACTATTCGTTGGTTGGTAATCGAAAGAAAACCCCTTAGACACTTCTTTTTCATTTTAATTTTAAATAATTTTATTCTGACGTGTTTTTTTGATATTCTACCAAGTCCAAAATAACGATCTTCATCACACTCTAAAATTTTATATACTGACCGTTTCTTCACCATCATATGGTCTGGTTAAGACGATGTACACACTACTTATTCATAGTAGTAGTTGCAGTTAACTCAACACTGTTAACAATTAATGCAGGAGACTACATCTTCTACACTGACTGGGCTTGGACTTCGTACACGGTATTCTCAATATCGCAAACGTTGATGCTTATTGTAGGTGCAACATATTACCTAACATTTACAGGCGTTCCAGGCACAGCAACGTACTACGCTCTAATTATGACAGTATACACATGGATAGCCAAAGCCGCATGGTTTTCACTCGGTTATCCATATGACTTCATTGTAGTTCCAGTTTGGTTACCATCAGCAATGCTGTTGGACTTAGTATACTGGGCAACAAAGAAGAACAAGCACTCCTTGATACTGTTTGGCGGCGTACTAGTAGGAATGTCATTACCATTGTTCAACATGGTGAACCTGATAACAGTAGCAGACCCACTAGAGACGGCATTCAAATATCCAAGACCAACATTGCCACCATATATGACACCAATCGAACCGCAAGTAGGTAAGTTCTATAACAGCCCAGTTGCTCTCGGTGCAGGTGCAGGTGCAGTATTGGCATGTACATTTGCAGCCTTAGGTTGTAAATTGAACACTTGGACATACAGATGGATGGCCGCCTGGTCAAAGTGGGACTAAAACTCCAACCTTTTCCTTTTCATTTTATTATCTTCTCTTAGAGTATTCTCTACACTTTAGGATCTAGATTTTCATTTTTTACAAAAAAATTTACACATGATTAGGAACAATCATAGGGAAATTAAGTCCGATAATAGATATTATTTTGATAAATTTGACAATTCAAAAAATCAAAAAGTTAGGAAAATCTTTTTTGAATTTTTCTAATAATTTTTAATCAATAATTCAAAGTGTCCAGTTCGTTTTTTAGAATTTGAATTGATTGAGCGATTAGCTTGAATTTTATTTATTTTCCAGGGTTTGTCTGAGAAAATCTTTGCAACTTCTTCTGAATCAGAATTTGACAATAAAACTTTGCATCCTTTAGAATCCAATTTTAAACAAAGCTCAGATAATCTATGAAGATCATCATATGTGAAACTCTTATTTGTATAACTTGTAAAGTTGGCAGTATCACTAACTGGTTGGTATGGAGGATCAAAGTAAACTAGATCTCCTTTTTTAGCATCTCGTAGAACTGATTCAAAATCCCTGCATTTTATTGCAACTTTGCTGGAGTGTAAAATGGCACTAACTGAGCGTAAATTATCCTCATTTACAATATTGGGATTTGTGTATCTGCCTAGAGGGACATTGAATTTTCCTTTGCTGTTTACTCTATACAATCCATTAAAGCAGGTTCTATTCAGAAATAACAATCTTGATGTTTTTTCAATCTCACTTCTTGGATTGGATTCCCTGACTGAGTAATAGTATGTCTTTGAATCTTTTTGATAGTTTTTTTCGTGATTTCTCAGTGATGAGATTAACTCATCAATTCTGTCTCTAATTGTAATATATGTCAAAACAAGATCAGAGTTCAAATCCGAGATACTGCATTTTTGAGCATTTCTCTCAGTAAGCATATGGAACAGTAATGCCCCTCCTCCTAGAAATGGCTCATAATAGGTCCCAAAGGATTTTGGGAGATTCTCATTTAGAATGGGAATTAGTTGACGTTTTCCACCTGCCCACTTTACGAATGGTTTTGGGGCAGTTGCAATCTGTCGATAAAGTTGCTTCAATGATTGCTATTACAAAAATCATTAACTGTGCTTTAGATAAAATTATTTGATCTGGAACTAACTTTTTCCTAGTCTCACAATAGCTTAAATACAAATTTCGTAAAATGGTGATTTAGAAAATAGAAAGCTTCGAACGGGATCTGAACCCGTGACCTTTACATTACCAATGTAACGCTCTACCAGACTGAGCTACCGAAGCACAAATTCACCCTGTAGAAAATCCTTATAATTCTTCATTCTGGGTGGATTTACTCTAAACTGTTAAATTTCACTCAGATTTTTATCCTTTTGGAGGAGTAATCAAGCCTGGCCAAAGTAAGCACTTTGTGCTTTTGGACATGCAGGACTTAAGATCAAATAATGGGTGATCCTGTCTCTCAGGAGTTCGTGGGTTCAAATCCCACCTCCTCCACTCTATCTTGGGTTTTTGATTCCTCTAGAGTTTAGAACTTCATAAACGTCTGGCAATGAGAATACAAATCCCACGTGGACACAATCTTTCTCATCACATAGCTGACAAAATAGTTCGCCTTTTTGAATTGCAACTTCTGCAATTCTATTTTTGATATTATCTTTTAGTATAACACGATCATCATCAATTGAAATTTTTTCAATCTTTGGAGCATATCTTGCAAAGGTCTTGTCCTTTTGCATCATCTCCTCTAACATGTAAGTTACATAGCCGGCAAAACTGTTGACACCCTTCATTGTTAGGTCGTCTTTACTCTTTTGATAAACTTCGTGGAACTTATCATAAACAGTTTCCGAAACAGTGATTGATTTGAATCCAGCTTTTGGCAATTTACTTTTCCTTACCGTACTATACAGTACCCAAGTATATAATGTTTTATTCTAAAGGTGCTGTGGCGTTGACGGTTGATTCTTCTAGGTGTTGACTGTCGGTTGATGACTATTTTTTTAGTTTCTTTGTTAGAACTTCCCCTACTATTTCAGAAAAGGACACACTACGATTTTCTTTTTGAATTTTTTCAGATTGAATTTTTCTTAGTTTTGTAATCAAATCATCATCTAACACTAATGTTATTCTTTTACCCATACCTCCCATTCTATCATGGATATAAAAATCTGAAATTATGGTTATGTTGCTGATCTCAGACACCTTCCTTGATTCATAAAGAACCCAAAATGAGAATTTTTGGAAGAGATATGGACGAGAAGACAATGGCACAGATTATGCAAGAAGAAAAAGAAAAATTATTGGCAGAAATTAACGAGAAAATCAAAAAGAAAAAAGCACTTATGAATACGGACGAACCTGAGACAGGATTTCAGAATTTTATAAGAAAGTGATATTATTATAATTCCAAAAATCTAGAATCTTTTTTTATCTGAATTGTCATTAACTATGATGTGAGATCATCATCTCAACCCCCAACAAAATCTGAACTATCCTTATTCGAAGAAATTATTGAATGTCCAAGATGTCTTTCAAGTGAGAATGTCTGTAGTATTCATGCAGAATTTGTAAAATCTATTTTGATAAAAGAGGCAAAAGCGGAGATGGAAAAATTAATGGCTACAAAAAATACCAAGTTATCTTCTACACCAGATAATCAATAACCATCAAGGTTATCTTGAAACCCAACCTAGTGAGTTTCTTTACTTTTTGCTTGCGTTCTGGATTACTGTTATCCATTTGTTGTCTCCTTTGATTTCAATCCCACAGGCTTCGGCGGGAGTCTTGCCATCTAACCCCATATGAGGTCGGAAGTAATTGTGATAAATCTGAGTGCCATCAAAAATCACAGAGTCCATTTTCTTGACTCCTCTCATTACTTTCTCCCTGTCTCTGAACTCTCCATTGAGACGTTCCATCTTGTTGTTGTTTCTATCTCCTTTTAGTGAGATGTGTCGTATATGGATAGGGCTTCCTTTCTTTACTGCACCGTATTCCTTTTTGAAAGCGTCTCGGTATGCTGGCAATCCATCAGTGACAAAGACTCGGGGTTTTGTCTCCATTTTCTCTTTAGCCATTCTGAGAAGATTTCTAGCATCATGTTTGAATTTGGAATCTGCCACTTCTTGTGCTATCCAGAATCTCGTCTCATCATCCATTAATGCAAATAGGTATTTCTTATCGCCCTTGACCTTGACGTAAACCTCGTCAGCCCTCCAAGTATCACCAACCTGTGGAATGATATTCTCAAGATAATCTCCCATGAGGTTTGTGTATTTTTTAATCCACTTGTAGATTGTAGTGTGGTTTACGCTGACTCCCTGTAGTGCCAAGAATTTCTGAATTCCTCTCAGGGATTCACCTGTAAAGTATAGTTGAAGTGCTGATGTGATTACCTTAGGACTGGAACGCATTTTCTCAAATCCGACATTAATTGAGAATGTCTTTTTACAATCTGAACATTGGAATCGCTGAATGTCTCCGTACTTGTTTTTTCTGATTCCATATTTCTTGATGTTACCACCATGACAGAAAATACATTCCTCATTTGAGACAGTATCGATAACTATTCTGTTTCTCTGTCTTGCCTCCTCTCTTAATCTTAAACTGATAGAAACTGCTAGGGCGTGCTTGCAGGTGACCTTTCTGTAAATGTGATCAAAGCAGGTGCACTTCCAACCAAACTCAGTTGAGTGAATGTCATAGATTCTGTTTGTTGCAAGTGATTTCATTTGAAAGTGATTGTCGTTAATTCTTAGAATGTGGGTGTTTGGGTTCTCGAGTAGTTTCTGTGCTCGTTCTTCTCTTGTTAGATATTCTTTCTGTGTCATTTAACTTACCTATTAGTAATATACCATTAGTATTATTAAACCTTTAGAAAAGTTATATACCATTAGTAATATACTGAAATATGGCAGAAATAATGCTGAAAGGATATAGATGTGAAAGATGTAATCACACTTGGGTTCCAAGAGATGAATCTAGCCCTACAGTTTGTCCTAAATGTAAATCACCTTATTGGAATAAACCAAGAAAATCTGAATCAGAACAAGCACATGAAAGTATGAAATTAAAACGTTCACGGGGGAGAAAGGTTTGACCAGAACTTTAACAGATCAAGATTGGGAAGAAATTGATAGATTAGCAGAAATATTGGAAAAAAACCCAATGCCTGAAAACATGGAACGTAAAATAACCCGACTATTATTCGGAATGCCTGAACAAATCCCAATGCTTTTTGATGCCGAACGTAAATTACGAAAAAAAAGAATTGGAAATTTCCAAAATATTATTGAAAATACTAACGCTGATCCAGATAAAGAACCAGCACTTTTTGCTATGGTTTCAAATCTAAAATTAATAATCAAACAAACTGAAGAAGATATTTCATTATTGGATCTTGTTGAAGCGATAGCATTGCATCAAATCGAATTACGAAAAGACGTGAAAAAAATAACTAAACTTGCATCATCAGGAAAAAATCAAACTAAACAATTTCAAGAATTATATTCAAAAATGAAAAAGAAAGAACAGTCAGAAAGGGAAGATACAGATTATAAAAAATACATGAGAATAATGAAAGATGAATTTGACTTAGAGGCTAAAGATACAACAGAATTATGACCAACGAAATTGATATTCTACGACAGACCATATCTGAGTATGATAAAGCCAAGAGAATTAGATTGAAGAATGAAGAATTATTTGAACATCTTTGTGATTCGGTTTATTATTTGATTAAATATTCTGAAAAATACTCTATACCACTACCTAAGAAATCAGCATTATTGAGAATGATATCTAGGGCTGATAACATAGCAAGCGACATTCACCAACCGAAAGGCAACACGAAGAAAAACAACCAACAAGACAACAGCACCATTCTAAAGGTACTGGTTCGTTTGTTAGACATAACCCTGTCTGTTTTTTGTAAGGTTATGGTCAATCTGGATCAACTGTTGTTTGATAAATAAATCCAAATCCAGAAATTAGCAGAAAGAGACATGGATGGAAAAACATTTGCTCAGATAATGCAAGAAGAAAGAGAGAAACTTTTGGCTGAAGTCAATGAAGCAATAGAACGGAAAAAAGCATTTATGATATCCGAACCTGAAACTGAATTTCAGAATTTATTAAAAAGAAAATAAGGTCACACTTCCCTAATCTGCCCAGAACCGTTCCAAATTTGAGCCTCGTAATTATTGATGAAAATTAGTCTTTATAGAATACCTTTGTCCAAGAGCACTATGGGAAAAGGCTATTCCACTGAGGAAATAAGACAACAACTAATCTCAGTTTTAGATGATGCAGTTTCTGGAATGTCTGGTGTAGAAATTTCAGAAAAAATTGGTGTAAATAGAATTACAATGTCAAAGTATCTCAAGGTTTTTGCAGCAGAAGGATTGCTCCGACAAAAAAATATTGGAAATGTAACTTTATGGTTTTTAGAACCTGGACAAGAGTCTTTTAATTTCCCTGATGATTATTTCAAGGTGGCTCCACAATTTATTGAATATCTGGTAAAAGGAACTGAGGATCAAGTTTTCTCTCTGATTAGAAACTGCTTGCATTCTGGAGGAACTGTAAATCGTCTAGTATTGGAAGTGATTTTTCCATCCATTGAACATGTGCAAAAATTGTATGATGATGGTAAAATTGGAACATCAGAACAAAGTTTGTTGATGAATACTATATCAAAATCACTTCAAATTTTCAACCAAGTTCAGATAGTATCTGATCCAAAAAAGAATGTCATTGTGATAGCAGCTGATGCACAAAGTAGATTGACTTCTGAGGCATCTTCGGCAGTTTATCATTCTGATGGATGGCGTGTTTCTCATTTGGGTGATATGTCATCTTCAATCAATGTATTGTTTGATCTTGATTTTCAGAAATTGATAGGAAAGGTTTGGAAACAAAAACCTGGAATTTTGATAGTGGTAGTATTTTCTCAAACTGATGAAGGCCTAAACTTTTTTGCCGATTCCATAAATCCAATTATTGCAAAATCTGGAAAAAATATGAAATTGGCACTCTGTGGAAAAGTATCCAAAAAATCTAAAATTCGTGCCGATTTGATTTCTGAAAAAATTGAAGATATTTTACAATGGTCTCAAACTGTATCTGAAAATCTAAAATAATGAAAAATGGGCCCGATGTGATTCGAACACATGACCTTTCGATTATCAGTCGAACGCTCCAGCCAAGCTGAGCTACGAGCCCACGAACCAATCTCTAGGCTAGACTCATTTAAGTTTAATTTTCTTTCCACTTGATTGAGCACCCAATTGAAGGGTCAAAATCTTTCTCAATTTTTTCTCCAGCAATCAATTTTTCCATGTTGATAATCATTGTCTTTTCAGTTGCCTTATCATCTGGTTTCATGGCATTGTCTATTTTTCCATGAAAAACCAACTGTTTTTGTGCATTAAACAAGAAAGGATCTGGAGTACACATTGCACCATATTTTTTTGCAACCTCTTGTGTCTCATCAACCAAGTAATCAAATTGAAATCCTTTCTCTTTGGCTGTCTGTTTCATGGCATCAAAACTGTCTTCTGGATAATCTGTAGAATCATTGCTGTTAATTCCAACAATTGCTATGTCTTTCCCACATTTTTCATAGAGTTCATTGAGTGCATCTACTTTAGCTTTAACATATGGGCAATGATTGCACATGAAAATTACTAAAATTCCCTTGTAGTTGCTATAGTCATTTAGTGAATGTTTTTTATCATCAATTCCCATTAATTCGAAATCGGGAGCAATATCTCCTGTTTTTAGTTTGATTTGTGATTCTAAAAGTACCATGTGGTGTTCTTCGTGTTTTCAAATAAAATTCTTGCCAAGAAGACAACAATTAAAATCCACACTTTATTCATTCTTCGTGTGGGCCGGTAGTATAGCCTGGTAGTATACCCGCCTTGCACGCGGGGGGTCACGGATTCAAATTCCGTCCGGTCCACTTTCTAACTTCCCGATCTACGCTGAAATTCAGACTTGCTGGGTGGATTTAAATAGGATGACTTTCCGTTTTTCATCATGGCAACAGCAGCAGACGCATGGCCGGTATTCATACCACTCATTGTTGGTTTAACTCCAGGATTAATTTACTGGTTAGCAATTACCGCAAAGAAAAAATAAAAATTATAACAATTTTTAATTTCTTTTTATTCTAACACTATCTAGTGTAAACTGGGTTTAACGTTGTTACCTTTCTTGTTCACTATTTGATATGTTACCTGAAATTAATCTGATTTCTTTAGGAAAATTACGATGAAGACCATTTTATGCACATTTTTGATATTACTTTTGGTTCCATTCACTCAAGGCTTTTCTCAAGAATATTATGATAAAGAACAACCCCTCAACGTATCTGTCGAAAAATATCCCTTTGTCTATAAGGATTCAGAAGGTTACACTGTCGTGGTGGGGATGGTTGAAAATAATAATCCTCTAACTCCTGTGTCCAATGTTAAAATTCAGGTCAGTTTCTTTGATGACATTAATCCTAATCCTCTAGAAATCGTACAAGGAAGTAGCACATTGGAAGTAATTGCCTCTAATGGAAAATCTCCTTATTCTATACGCTCTCAAAATCCCAACCCTGACATAACTCAGGCATCTGTCTTTCTTTTGGGATATGATTCTTCAGTACCAAAACAAAAAGGGTTGACCGTTTTCTCAACTGATGTATTTTTAGATACTTCATTTAGATTCTCAGGAGTTCTTCAAAATGGAGGGGCCCCTAATTCTGATACCAATGTATATCTTGCATTTTATGATGCGTTTGAACCTCCAAGAATTCTTGGAGTATCTACAATAGAACTTGGCGATGTACCTCCAAACAGTGAGATTTCATTTGAATTAAATGAAAAAATTAATTCAAAAGCCGTAGGGTTTTTCCTGTTTGCCGAATCCAATATCTTTAGTTCAAATTTGATTGACATTAAAATCCCCCCATCCCAAATACCTGATAAACTGATAACGATTTCTGATGTCTCAGTAGAAGACTCTGAAGGAAATCCCTTATCCGAATTAACTGTTGGTTCTGCTGTAAACATAAAGAGTGAGACAATGATTCAATTTGCAGCTGATCAAGAATCAAACGAAACTGCATACACCTACTATGTTCAGATAAAAGAATCTGGTAAATCCCCAACTGTTGAATATGTTGGAAAATATGATGGCAGATTTATCGGTACTGGACAAGAAACTCAATCAATAGATTGGATTCCTGAAAAATCTGGATTGTTTTTCATTGAGACATTCGTCTGGGATCGAAACAATATTCCACTTGCCGAACAAGGCCCATTTGTTCTGATAGTTGTGAATTAGAAATATTTCATCACCTTCTTATCCACTCACCCTTTAAATGCAGAAACAAATGTGCTATGTTAATTATGATGACAAAGAATTTTTTCATTATTTCTATGATTTCTCTAATTTTTATATTTACTTCTAGCCCTGAAGTTTTAGGATACGGTGGACCTCCTGAACAAACCAGTGTCAACAATTACACTGTGGAAATAAAATCCGATTATGAATCATACTCACTTGGAGATTCTGTAATATTTTCAGGCAATGTCAACAAATATGATGAAGAAAGAAGTTTGCGAATTTCAATTTTTAGTGGAAGTAATCTAGCTGTAACTCAAAAAGCATCTGTAGATGTTGATGGGACATTCATCCATGAGGTTCCTCTGAATGAAAAATTCAATGATGGCAAATTCACAGTCAAGGCTCAATATGGAAATACAAAAACAACAATTGCAATCATTTCGTTTGTAGTCAATTCTAATGATGATGCATCATCTCAAAACAACAAAATCCCAGATTGGATTAAGAACAATGCAGGATGGTGGGCTGCTGGTGATATAGATGACAGTTCATTTGTACAAGGAATTCAATTCTTAATCAAAGAAAACTTTATGAAAATTCCAATAACTGAACAAGGATCATCATCTCAAAACAACAAAATCCCAGATTGGATTAAGAACAATGCAGGATGGTGGGCTGCTGGTGATATAGATGACAGTTCATTTGTACAAGGAATTCAATTCTTAATCAAAGAAGGATTCATGAAATTATAAAAATAATCTCTGATTTAGACTCAAAATCTACTAGTAGCTTTATTTTCAAAGAAAATTATCAATTTACATGTCAAAATACTCTCTTACTGCAATGGGTGGAACTTTTGATATTATTCACAGAGGACATTTAACTTTGCTTTCAAATGCATTTGATATTTCTGATAAAGTAATCATAGGACTCACCAGTGACGAGCTTGCTGCAAAAAAAGGAAAAACTCCAATAAACAAATATGAACAACGTCTAGAAAATTTAACATCTTTTATCTCAAAAGAATTCCCAAACTCTTCATTTCAAATTAGTAAATTGGAAAATGATTTTGGACCTGCTGTTTTAGAAAAAGAGGTTCAAGCTTTGGTTGTTAGTGATGAGACTAGTGATCAAGGTAAAAAGCTCAATGAATTAAGGGCAAAAAAGAACATGCCGCCAGTCAATGTTGTGATAGTTCCAATGTTTTTGGCAAAAGATGGAACAAGAGTTTCGACCACAAGAATCAAAAATTCAGAAATAGATCTTGATGGAAACTTGCTATCAATTGACAAGTAGCTTATCGAACTTTGAGTGATTGTAATAAAACAAAATTCTTGGATTGAGCCTCATGGCAATCATTAATCATATGATGAAAAAAATAGATACTGATGTGGCAAATCTCAAACAGGGCTTACATCCTCAAAATCTTTCATACTGGTATGATAAAATAATTAAGGAAACAATTGAAATGGCTCCCCCATGGCTTCAGGATAAAATCAAAGTTCATCAAGATCCTGTTCTAACTATGAAATTTAATCTGGATATCTCAAAACGTGCTGTACGATACTTTATGATTGTAGTTGACAATAATTTGGATGATATGCCATATTCAACAAAACTCTATTTTCTAAAAGTGCAAGAAATAATGTCTGCTGAAATGGATAAATCTCTGGTTTGATATGGTTTTTTTATTCTAGGCACAAACTAAAGCTCTAAGTATCTATAACCAATTGATCTAAAATTCTCTATCAATGGAGCTATACAAATCAAAATATTCAGATGGAAAAACAGATGGCAGGGATTCAAGACGAGAAAATAAAGCATATCGTTCATTTAGAAATACACGAGATGACAGAGGCTCACGAAATAGCAGAGATGAATCTACAACTGTAACTTGCTCTGATTGTGGTACTGAATGTACAATTCCATTTGTTCCAAGAACTAACAAACCTGTTTACTGTAATGATTG
>JAILWG010000007.1 GCA_025699075.1 Candidatus Nitrosopumilus sp.
AAAGAAAAAGACTGCAGCTAAAAAGAAACCAGCAAAGAAAAAGACTGCAGCTAAAAAGAAACCAGCAAAGAAAAAGACTGCAGCTAAAAAGAAACCAGCAAAGAAAAAGACTGCAGCTAAAAAGAAATCTAAACGTTAATCTTTTACAGGTTGACTATGTCTTTTCTATAACATAAAAGTGGCTTTATTTCATAATTTTTGAAATGAAAAAACGTGGTCTGATTGTTGTTCTTATTGGATTGCTTTTGGTTGGCATTGCACTTTCTGTGATTACTTTTACTATTCCTTCAAACATTACAGATTCATCTATGGCTTCTATGTTTGAGAGCATGTTTGATGAAATAACTACTGAAATCGAAATTATGCCTGGAGATTCTGCATTTGTCTCATATGATGCATCTTCATATGATTCCTCTTTGCTTTGGGGGATTCAAAATATTGGTTATGTTTCTGGGGATGCATTGCACATAAAAATTTCAAATATTTTTGGAGATGATTATGGTGAATTTGTAATGTCTGAACCAATTCTATTTGATGTCTTGAATGTTTTTCAGTCTGATTCATTAAATTTTGAAATTAAAAATACTGGTTCTAAAACTGTAAGCATCATCATGATGTTTTCTGAGAATCCCGAAAATTCTGACGCTCTGTCTAATCCTGATTCTAAAATAATGAATATGGTTGTACCTCTTGTCATTTCTGGGTTTTTGCTAATTTTAGGAATTATTGTCTCTATAATTGGGGTGATTGTAATTTTAGTTGATTTGAAAAATAATTCAGATGATAAAAGAAATTATTGAGGAATAACTCTGCAAAAGTTCACAATTAATCTGTAACATTATTTGTCGACAAGAATATCTTTAAATGAACTTCTCGATTTTGAACACTAATGACTAAAACAATATGGACTATGACTATCGCTACCATACTTGTCGCTGGACTTGTTGCACCTGCATTCACAAATAATGCATATGCCGCAACTGGATTTGCTGGAGATTATGATCCTGTAAATTGGACATTGACAAATACAAATACTGACGGTTTTGTTCTAACTAGTGGTGCACCTGCTAGCATAGAATTAGTTGGTGGGGATCAAGGATTTGGTGGATCAGGTGATACTGATTATACTGTACCTGTTGCATGTGAAGGAGACATTTCATTTGATTGGACATACAAAACTCTTGACTTTTCACCTTTTTGGGATCCTGCAGGATATTTGGTGAATGGAGCATTCATCCAACTTAGTGATAATGCAGGTTTAACTTCTCAAACGGGTTCAACAACAGTCACTGTTTCTGATGGAGATGTCTTTGGATTTAGAGTTCACACTGTAGATAACATATTTGGAGAAGGATCTTTTGCAACTATCACAAATCTTCAAACTCCTGATTGCACACTTGACTTGCAAGGCGAAAAACTATCTGTAATTTCCACGCTAGAGTCACTAAAAACTGGTGATGAAAAAACAGACAAGAAAATTGACAAAGTAATTAAACACATTATCAAAAGCACTGATGATAAATTCTGGGAAGATGAAGAAACCTTAGTTGACGACAAAAAATCAAAGAAGGTATTTGATGAGGAGAAAAAGGCTGTTAAGGGTCTCAAGAAACTTATCAAAAAAGCAGACATTCCACTTCAGAATTCAATCTTAGATGTAGTCAATATCCTTCTTGATGTTGATAGAGCCCTGGCTGAAAATGCAATTACAGAGGCATCAATATTTGCTGGTGACAAAAAAGTTGACAAAGAACTAGAAAAGTCACATAGAGAACTAGGCAAGGTACAGAAGGAACTTGATAAGGCACAAGAAGAGATAGACAATGGCAAACCTGACAAGGCACTTGACAAATATGGAAAAGCAATAGACAAGTTCAAGAAAGCATGGGAACATGCACGACACGCAATAAAACACGCAACCACATAATCTCTCTTTTTCTTTTTTATTTACTTCTTAAATTCTATAGATGTTACTAACAGATATAGAAAATAAAATAAATTTTGTATTGTGATTTTCTTATTGAGGAATAACTCTGCTTTTTTTCACAATTATTGAGAGATGTGAGTTCAGAATCAGTAGGTTGCATAATTCATTTTAACAAATAATTGGTTTTTGGAGTTTAGAATCTTATCTAAGTAAATTTTAAATTTTTTAATATTTTTAATCAAAAAGGCTTTTCTGTGAATTTTTTACATTCGCAATTTCTACAATTAATCCGATTTTGTTTTGGATATACTGCCCTGCCTCCTCCTTTTAAACCTAAAATTGGCCCAAGATGATGGCTTGTTTGATAATGCCCACAGATACATTTTGGACCATACGTGTCTTCGTTTCTATCGATCATTTTTCAGATAACTTGCTCCATCTATAATTAAATAAAATATAGATTACTCCAATAAAAATAAAGAAAAGACTTCCTACAGCACCAATGAAAATTTTGTCTCTAGATATGCTGGGTTCTGAAAAAGAATCAGAAAACATCAAAAGATTAACTGTATGAAAAAACAATAAACTCGCAATAACAATTACACTTGAACCAATTACTAGAATTTTCCAAGTTTTCATAAATTATTACAACTCAATTTCATTATATTATTATTCAACAATTTACGCACCAATGAGGATTTTGTCTTTTTACTATGGTCGATAAACTCACTATATTCTACCAGTAGGTTAGCTAATCTGTTTTAACTAATGTTTGGTTTACTGGTGGTCTATTCGTGGTCTACCATAATCTTTTAGATCTACTACATCTGTAATATCTTCATGCAAACAATATCAACCAAATTGGATAAAGACACAGCAAGTAAGTTTCTTGAAATCTGCAAGTGAGGATTAAACGCCTAATCTGTTCTGTTGTAATCGCTTTATCCCCTCCTAACTTCTTGAGTGCTGGGTATAATTCTTCTATTGATTCTTTATTAAATTTACAACCATTTACCTTGAGAAATTTGAAAACCCCTGCTAAATAATTGGGAACTGAATTAGGGCTTAAATCTCCAGATTCACATCTTTTTCTTAAATGAATTACATAATCTTGCATAATCTCATTTTTCTCAAATTCTGACAATAATACAAAAGATTCATGGTCTTTGTTTGAAAACTTCAAAAAGAAATTTAGAACTTTATCATACGCTTGAAAAGTTCTTTTAGATTTACAAGAATTTTGGAAAAGAACTAGGCATCTGGGAGTTTTATTCATAGATTTTCTTTTGTTTTGTTCTTTATAGTCAAAGTAGCCTACATTCTCTATAGTCATGACTAATGACTATATTCGAAAAATTAATTCTGTATTTATGAAAAATTATTGAGGATTAATATCCATCTTGCCAAATTTGCCTTTGGTTAGGGATACTTCACCTTTGAACTCATTGGTATATCCATTTGTAATGACAACTGTATCTCCAACATTTACTGCTTTGATGTCGTCGCCCCACAATGTGAGTTTCATTTGGTCATCTTCAGTTTCACCGTTTGAAATTATCGCATCACAGACATCCACTGTGCCCCCACTTTTGAGATTGACAGTTCTGGCGTCTCCTTTGCTTTTAACAACAGCTTCAACATTTACTCCGCTTCGCATTTTTTTTGCTTCGGAAATTGGTATGAATTCTGACATTATTTTTGAGTCAATTTCGCACGATTATAAGCTTTGTTAAAAAATTAGTAAAATCATGGATCTTTTTTTATTTTTTCAAAATAGTAATTGAGAAATATTGGTCAATACACAATCTCGTTGCAGAGGTATCGAAGCCCGGTCAACCGAGAGGGACTCAAGATCCACAAAATTGGAAATCCCTTCTCTCAGGAGTTCGTGGGTTCGAATCCCACCCTCTGCACTAAATTTTAATTAAAATTACAAATTCAGGTGAAATTTCTGAAATTATGCTACAATTGTTTTGACTTTAGTTATGGAATGTTCTGAAATTCGTTTGTGCATTTCAGCAAGTTGATCGTCCTTGAATGATAAATTGCATCTAAAACACTTCCAAACCATCTCGGACATGGTATAATTAGGCACAAATTGCATATAAAGATATTGCATCATTGATCCAATTTTTTACAATACATGATCATAGTTTTGAAAAACATGAAATTTTTATAATTTTTTAGATCATAATGAAATTTTTTCATGACTGAACCCAAATCCAAGGGTTTAGAAACAAAAAAAATGTTACAATTTTTGAAAGATGTTAGATATTTTTGAAATTTTTGGAAAATTTTCATATTTTGGAATTTTTCTTGTACTAATTGGAGTAAATGCCTCTCCGATTTTGATGCCGCCAAGCTGGATTATTCTGACATCTTTTTATCTTCTAGATCCATCATTGAATGTTGTAATTCTTGCCATGGTTGGGGCCACAGGAGCTACCCTTGGCAGATTTGCTCTAAAGCGAATTAGTGTGCTTTTTAGGAGGTTTGTCGCAGAAGAACAAAAATCAAATCTTGATGTGATTGGAGATTATCTAAACCGAAAAAAATACGGTTATGTGATTGCCTCTTTTCTGTTTGGTGCAACCCCTCTTCCAAGTAACATGTTGTTTATTGCGTATGGATTAATGCGTGCCAAAAGTTTGGGCATATATGTTGGATTTTGGTTTGGTCGAACGCTCTCATATGTTGTCATGATTTATTTTGGCAATGCTGTTTTGACCCCTTTCTTAGAAATATTTGAGGATCGTCTAACTGGAATTTTATTAATTGACGGAGTTGGTATTGGGTCGATTATTCTCTTTGCATCTGTAAACTGGACTCTTTTAATTACTCAAAGAAAATTAAAATTTGTCAAACCAAAAATATGGAGATTCTAAATGTCTGTTCTTGATTCTATAAAAAATGAAGTAAAAGAAATGGTGGATAATGACTCTGCTCATGATTTTCAACATGTCATGAGAGTATACAAAAATGCACAAAAACTGTGCAAGCAAGAAAAGGCAAATAAAAAATTAGTTCTTAGTGCTGCACTACTTCATGATATTGTTTCATATCCCAAATCTGACAAGCGCTCAAAAAATTCTTCTGTGGAAAGTGCAAAAAAATCTAAACCTCTTTTAGAAAAATATGGTTTCTCAAAAGAAGAAATTGTAATTGTATCTGAAGCAATACGGGATCACAGCTTTTCACGAAACAAAATCCCTGCAACTCTCGAAGGAAAAATTCTCCAAGATGCTGATAGGCTTGATGCTTTAGGTGCAATAGGTATTGCTAGAGTTTTTGCTACTGGCGGTTCACTCAAAAGATCCTTTTACAATACTGATGATCCTTTCTGTCAAACAAGAATGCCTGATGATAAAACTTGGACTATAGATCATTTTTATCAAAAATTGCTAAAACTAGAATCTTTAATGAATACAAAATCCGGGAAAATTGAAGCAAAAAAGCGAACTATGGTGATAAAGGAATTTCTAAAACAACTAGGAAAGGAAATTAATTCTTAAATTTCTCAAAATCTGTCTTAATTTTGGTCTGGTTTTTTATGATGAAAATATTGTTATAAGTTAAAAATTTGAAAGAATCAATTGAATCTATTAGAAAAAATTGAAAAATCTTTTCAAACTACTAGTGATCATAAATTCTCAGAATCTAAAAAAGGAATGGTTTCATCTGCCTTTCCTGATGCTACTGATGCAGGCGTTGAAATGCTCAAAAAAGGAGGAAATGCAATAGATGCTGCATGTGCAACTGCTTTGGCGTTAGGAGTGTGTGAACCTCAAGCCTCTGGAATCGGAGGTCAATCAATGGGAATAATTCACATAAACGGAAAAACAATCTGTATAGATGGTTCTACTAGGGCTCCTTCTTTAGCTTTACCTAGTAAATTCAAAAACAAACTAGATAGATCAATTGGATACAAGTCAACAACAGTCCCCAGTACTATTGCAGTTATGGGATTTCTGAATGAGAAATATGGAAATCTTGAATGGGCTCAAATACTAAAACCTGCAATAAGAATTGCAAAAAAAGGATACAAAATTTCAACACTTCAACATGATTTGCAACAACGTGAACTAGAAAGTTTTAACAAAGTAAAGTCTAAATCTGGAGCAAAGTATTTTCTCAAAGATGGAACAATTCCTTATGACACAAAAGATCTTTTTGTCCAAGATGATTTAGCAGAATTACTAACATATCTAGCTGGCAACGGATACAGATCATTTTATCATGGAAAAATTCCAAAAATGATAGATGCTGATATGCAAAAAAACAAAGGGTTGCTACGAGAAGAGGATCTAGTTTTAATTCCAAAAATAATTGAACGTGAACCTCTAGTTGGAAAATATAGAAATATGACCGTCAAAACGTTTCCTCCTCCCGCAGCAGGTAGAATACTGTTGCTTATTTTGATGCTACTAAATCAACTTCCTACTAACACTATCAAAAAAAATCGATTAGAATTTTATCACTATTTAGTAGAAACATTCAAGAGATCTCTTTCATTTCGTACTCAGCGCCCATATGATGTAGCAACATACAAACAAATTGATGACAAATTATTATTTGACAAGTCTTTTCTCAAACATTTATCGGAATCTATCATAGATGGAATATCTATCTCTAATCATAATGTAAAATTCCATGATGAAGATACTACACATCTTTCTGTAATGGATGATGAAGGTAATGCTGCAGGAATTACTCAATCTGTTGAATTAGTATATGGTTCAAAAGCTGCAGCAGACGGTTTGGGGTTTTTGTATAATTGCTACATGTCCTCTTTTGAATATGAAAATATCAATTATCCTCATTATTTACGTCCAAACTCGAGTCCCTGGACATCTGTTGCCCCTACTATATTATTTCATAAAAACAAACCATGGATGATTCTTGGAACTCCTGGCAGTGATAGAATTCCTACCGTAACTGCCCAATTCATATCATCAATGATTGATTCGGGTCTCAGTCCAAATGATGCTATGGATAAACCAAGAATACATTGTACTGTGGATGGCAAAATTACTGTTGAAGGAGAAAGATTTGACGATCGTGTAATTCCGTATTTGGCTGAGTTGGGATATAAAATAGAATTAAAAGAATCTTATTCGTATTATCATGGAGCAATCCATGCCGTTATTAAAAAACAAAGTTCCAAAGGATTTCAAGGAATTGCAGAAGTAAGAAGGGATGGAATTGCAAAAGGGATTGATTGACTAATTCAGAGCAGAAAAAATTCAATAATATGTGTCTTAGATTTGGTGATTTGTAAATCAAATAACTTTTGTTTTGATTTAATTCAGGATTAAATCAATTTGTATTTTGTTTAATAATTTATTTTCAGTTTTACTCATGCAAGGTGAAATAAATGACGGAATGGGTGTATTTGGTAGATTATTTTGTATCTGAATTCAGACATAGAATCCAATACAAATTTGATAATTCTATGGAAAAACTGTTACAGGTTGTTAAACTTTAGCCATAATCGACATATCTGTCATAGCGTGTCTCAATCTCTTTGTTTTCACCTGATTTTATCTTCTCATACTCTTCGTTTTTCCTAAATTCGATATATTTTCTGATTTCCTCAAATTCTTCTTCTTTTGGAAAAGAGTCAAACACAGGCTCTGCTAGCTGTAAATATTCTATAGTTTTCTCACGAAATTCTTCTCTTGTTGGCTTTTTGATTCCTTTCATTCTGAACCAAACTGCAGTCCAGCTTGCGCCTATGACATGTGGCATTAAGTCAAATGCTCTTTGAATTTCAAAACGCTCGTCGTTTCTCATGATTCTTGAAGGAATCTTGAAGCTGATTTTGCAAAATATGTTACTATCATATCTGCACCTGCTCTTTTAATTGAATGTAGAATTTCTAGTGTGATGTCTTTTTCATTTACATACCCTAGCTGTGATGCAGCTTTTACCAGGGCATATTCACCAGATACACTGTATGCTGAAACTGGAACATTGTATTTTCTTCTAGTCTCTGCGATTAAATCCAAATACGATAATGCTGGTTTTATCATGACAATATCTACCCCTTCTTCAATGTCTGTCTCTACTTCCATCATGGCTTCTCTTGCGTTTGTAAATGGAACTTGGTATGTTTTTCTGTCTCCGAATTTTGGTGCACATTCAGCAGCATCTCTGAATGGTGAGTAAAAGTTTGAACGATGTTTTGCAGAATGTGACATTATTGAAACGTCTGTAAATCCTTCATCATCAAGTGCTTTTCGTATTGCAGCAACTTGGCCATCCATCATTGCTGATGGTGAGACTGTGTCTACTCCTGCCTTTGCTTGACTTACTGCAATTTTTGCAAGTGTTTCTAAACTAATGTCATTATCAATTTTATTTCCCTGAATTATTCCACAATGTCCTGTAGATGTAAATTGACACAAACAAACGTCTGCCATAATTACTATTTTATCTCCAAATTTCTCTCTGATTTGTAAAATTGCCTTTTGAACAATTCCGTTATTATCAAAAGCTGAACTTCCTGCTTCATCTTTTTGTGTTGGAATTCCAAAAAGCATGATTGCAGGAATGCCTAAATCGATAATTGTGCTTATTTCATCATTTACGTCCTTTAACGGTAATCTTTCAATTTCTGACATTGATTCTACTTTGACTCTTTCATTCAAATCTTCTTGAACAAATACTGGGCAAATGAAATCTTTTGGAGATAGAGTTGTTTCCTGAACTAACTCTCTCATTTTCTCAGATGTTCTCAGTCGACGAAGGCGTCTAGTAGGAAATGACATGATGAAATTCTCTTTAGGTAAAATATAATCCTAGTCTACTTGCTTTTGTTTTTTATAGTCGAAGAGTTTGCTAGCTAATTCCACTACGTCTGGGTTTCCTTGTTCTGATGCTTTTCTAATGTTATTCATTGGAGTTGACACAATGCTTTCAACAACTGCTTTTGTGAGTTCCTCAATTATCTTAATTTTTTTCTCATCTTTTTCATTGAGCATCTGAAGTGCCTTTTGCAATTCTTTCTCTCTGAGATTCTCTATATTCTTGAATACGTCTGTTACAAGTGGTTCTGCATCTAGTCTTTTCATTGAGGCCTCTAATACCGATACTTCTTCATTAATTATATTTTCAACGGTTTTGACCTTGTTTAATCGTGCATTCATGTTCTTTTCTACCATTTCTGCAATTTGATCTAAATTCATCAGTTTAACTCCTCCAATCGTTGCAACTTTTTCATCTACTGTCCTAGGATTTGACAAATCCAAAATCATCATTCCGTTACTTTTGCTTTTCATGGCTTCTGTAATTCTATCATTTGTTACAAGAAAATATGGTGCAGTCGTTGCCACAAATATGACATCATAGTTGTCAAATCTTGAAAGAACTTCTTCAAATTTTACTGCCTTTCCACCCATTGTTTCACAAAATGTCTCTGATCTTCCAATGGTTCTACTTGTTACATCAAAAGCATATCCGCGTCTTTGCAGCGACTTTGCAACTAGTGTGGATACTTCTCCGGTCCCAATCAACAAAACTTTTTTTGTTTTTAATTCATCAATGTTTTCTTCGGCAAGCTTTACTGCCATAGAACCGACTGAAATCCCCCCTGCACCAATTCCACTTGAATTTCTAATTCTAGTTCCTATTCTGATTGCTTTATCAAACAACGTGTTGAGGTGTTGACCTGATGCTTTTACCTCTCTTGCGGAAGTAATGGAATTTTTAATTTGCCCTAAGATTTGTTCTTCACCTAACACCATGGAATCTAATCCTGAGGTCAGTTTCAATAAATGATGGAGTGCTTCTTGATTTTCAACAAATTCGATGTTTTCATTAAATGCTTCTTCTTCCAGCCCTGTGATTGATGCCCATGTCTTTTTGATCTTATCTGAATCATATTTTTTTGATTTTCCAAATAATTCTATTCTGTTACATGTCTGAATAATTACACACTCATCTAATCCTGAGTGATTTTTGAATTGCTCATATGCTTTTTCCATGTCTTTTATCGTAAATTGTTCAAGAATGTGAATTGGTGAATTACGAAAAGTAACACGTGCATTGATGATATTTTGATTCATTTCCAATTTCTCAATATTGTTATAGCTCGTCTTTCAGCTTTTTTTACCTGTCCGTCTTTTATTAACTGATCAATCTCATTATCACTCATGATACTATGTAGACATTCCTTTCTTTGCTCTTGAGTGGATATTGTTTCTTTGGCCATCTCCCTTACCATTTTTTGGATCTTGATTTGAGCAATGTCTTCTTGGGTGATGATTTTTTTGAATAATTTCTCTGATCTATCTTTGATCTTCTTTGACATTGCAGGACTCTTTCCACCCGTAAAAATTGCAATCTGAATTATGTTTTCAAAATCAATTATTGCTGGATTTGAAAAATCACTATCCTCTGGATTATCTGAACTATATGCTATGATTTTTTTCTTTTTAGCATCATTGATGATTTTCTGGTTGATCTTTTTGTCATTTGTAGTTGTGATGACTAAATTTGGTTTAAATTCTGAAAGAAATTTTGTATCTGAAATTTTTTGTTTTTTCAATGTGATTTTTTGTGCTTTGGATAATTTACTAATCTGTGAATTTACTGAATCACTGATTACGATGATGCTGCATCCTTGCTTGATCAGGGAATTGATTCTCTTTTGGGCTTCGTTTCCCCCTCCAACGATAATTATTTTTTTACCTTTAAGATTTAGGTCTACTATCATCGATCAAAGGGGCTTCGGTTTCTATTTATGTATTAAAAATCAACGCATGAAATACCAGCTACATTTTTAATTGAATGGGCAAGTTCTTGAGTTATTGACTTCTATGGATGAATCTGATAAAGAACTTCTAAATGAGATTCAATGGACTTTTCCACTCGTAACAAGACCTTTTGATGCCATTGCTAAAAAATTTGATACTACTCCTGAAGATATCAAACAACGATTAAACCATCTAAAAGAAATTGGAGTTTTAAGACAACTCAGTGCAATTTTTGATACAAGAAAACTTGGCTATACAAGTTCACTTGTCGCAATGGAGATTGAAGATGACAAATTAGAATATGTTGCAAGTCAAATCAATCGTCATCCAGGTGTTAGTCATAATTATGAACGAGATCACCAGTTCAATCTGTGGTTTACATTGGCTGTTCCTCCTGGCGCTGATTTGAAAGAGGAGCTTGCTAAATTTAATGTTCTAAAAGGAATTAAAAAAGTAAGAATGCTTCCAACCTTACAATTATTCAAAATTGGTGTTAAACTTGACATGGTCGATGAGAAAAAACATGATGTAGCACCAAGTGAAGAGAAAAAAGAAATCAAAAATGTAAAATTTGTTCCAACTGAAGAGGACAAAGACTTTGTACGAGAATTACAAAAAGACATGGATATTATTGATGAACCTTTTGTAAAAGCTGCAAATAATCTTGGAATAACTGAGGATGAATTGTTTGAAAAAATGAAACATTATGAAGACATTGGCGTTATGAGAAGATTTGCTGCTATCTTGAGACATCGACAAGTTGGATTTACTGCTAATGGCATGATTGTCTGGAAAGTTCCTGAAGAAAGAATTGCCAAAGTTGGTGAAACTCTGGGATCATTTCCTCAAGTAAGTCACTGCTATGAGCGTCCAACATATCCTGATTGGCCTTACAATGTGTTTTCAATGATTCACTGCAAAACACATGATGAAGCACATGAAATGGCAAAAACCATTCAAGATCAAATACATGTTGACGAATATCAAATTCTCTTTAGTTCTCGTGAATTCAAGAAAACCCGAGTAGAATATTTTGTAGAAAATTCTTTTAGTCTGGAAGAAACAATTTCTGCCTCTTAGAATTCATTCTTATCATGTCCTACGACATGAATTGTACAGAAATACTGGTCATTCATGTTGCAATAATATTGAGAATTCTCTCCGCATTCTTTACATGGTGGCTTTTCATCCAGTTCTGAAAGTTTTGTGTGATAGACTTTGCTTCTGGCTGTGACATTTGAGTCCTTGTAGATTCTTGTTAGATTTGAATAGTATTCTAACTCTTCAGGATTTAATTTCTGATAATTTTTAATTTTTTTAATCATTGATTCCCATTTTTTATATTTGCCTATTTTGGCAAGCATCATTTTTTCAATAACTTCTACTGTTTTTTCAAAATCTACTGGATTGTCCATTTGATAATTAATTTGCTTGAGGTGTTGCTTTTAATTCGTAAGAAGGCCAAGTATTGTACAGCTCTTCGACTTCTTTCATGTCTGAATCTGAGATGTATTTTCCGTCTGACATTTGTGCATAGTTGACAACTTCTTCTTCGCTTATCATAGTTGGAAGTACTGTTGCAAATCCTTTCTTTGACATCATGAATTTCATTGCAAATTCTGTTATGCTTAATCCATTTCTTTCAGCAATTGGTCTAAACTGTTCAACTTTTTCTAATGATGCTTTGAGCCATTCTCTTTTTCTAACTGCTCTGTGATCATTATCATCAAATTTTGTATCTGCATTAACTTTACCCGTTAGGATTCCTGATGCTTCTGGAACTCTGACTAGAATTCCTACGTCTTTCTCTACTGCTTTTTGCATTAACTCATTTCCTGGAGTTTGCTCTAGTATGTTGTAAACTGTTTGAACCGCACTAAGATTTGGTTTGTCCATTGCTTCCAAACCTTCTTGAGTCCATCCAATTGCAGGGCCTAGGGCAATTTGATATGTCTTAATGGACCCATCTTCAATAAAACTATCTAATAGATTGAATATTGAATCATTTCTTACATCTTTTAGTTTTGGATTGTGTACACCATACATGTCAAGATGATCTGTTTGTAATCTTTCTAAACTATTTCTTAATGCAATTCTAGTATAATCTTCATCAAATCTTTGTGGAAGTTCCTTGTGGCCTATCTGTTCGACTCCACTAAAGTCATAACCATATTTTGTTGAAATAACAATCTCATCTCTCATATCTTTGAAGACTTCACCAATTAGTTTTTCACTTAATCCTTTACCATACAAATCTCCTGTCTCAAAAAAGTTAATTCCAACATCGTATGCTTTTTTGAGCATTCTTTTTGCTTCATCTTCTTCTATCTTTTTACCCCACCAATCAAGAGCAATGGCCCATGCACCAAATCCTATTTCTGAAATTTCAATGTCTGTTTTTCCCAGTTTGTTGTACTTCAAAACTATTTTTTGTTTTGAAATTTCATCATTTATGTTTATCCAAGATTTGCATCACTGATATTTGGATTTTAAAGTGCCTGAGAGAATATTTCTTTCAAAATTGTTTTTATTTTTAAATTCTATCCTAGACTAGAAATCATTGGGACAATATCTTTTTTGACACACACAATCATAGGTATGTCATTTTTGACATATGATGAGACTTCGGTTTCTCTTAAATCCATTATAAGATCTTGAAAATCTCTTATATTGTCTACTTCAAATGCTAGCATAAAGTCTTCATCATGAATTCCAAATGAGTATGTTGTATTGAGAACGACCTGTGGATATTTCTTACTGACCTCTATATGCTCATCCATTATTTCTTGGCGTTTTTCTTTTGGTAATAGGTACCATTCTCTTGTTTTTGTGAATGGATAAACTATGACGTGTTTTTTTGGATCACTGCCCGTAACAAAACCGTGAGCTTTTTGTTCTTGCACATATAGAGATGGTCTTGTACATGACAAATACGTCCTTGATGGAATGATATATTTTCCAAAAACCGTTTTGTAAATTTTTTCTATCACTCTTTGAATTTCTTCTACTGATTTTGCTGCAAACCAAATTAAAAAATCTGCATCATCTCTTAATCCTAAATTTGAATATGTTCTGTACATGATACCTGAATTATTAATCACATTTTCAACTTCTTTTGCAGATTCCTCTTTTGCCAAGTCTGCCATCCATCTCCACTTGGGATCAACTTTGAAAAATGAGAAATTAAAATAATATTGATTGTTTTCCTCTGACATATTGTTTCCATTTTTGAAACCCTATTTAAACAAAAACTAGATTTTCTGTTGTAGAATCTTGATAATTTTATCTGATGATTTGTGCCCTGATTTTATTTGAATTTTTGTAGTTGATATTTTGAAATGTTTTGCGATTTTTTTAATAATTTCTTTATTTGCTTCACCCTTGACGGGTTTTGATTTTATTCCTATGTTGATTTGATTTTTTTCTACTTCTAGAAATTCTTTGGAAAATTCTACGTGAACTTTGTAAATCAATAGTTTTTTGGAAAATTGCTCTGGTTAAATTTGATTAAGCTGATTGCTCTAAGGCCCATTCATATCCTTCTGCTTCAAGTTTGTCTGCAAGTGATGCATCACCTGTTTTCAATACTTGGCCTCTTGCAAATACGTGTACAAAATCCAATTTGTCTAAGAATTTCAAAATTCTGGCATAGTGGGTAATGATGATGATTGTTGCATCTTTGTCTGCAACTTTACTGATTGCTTGGGCTACTGCTTGAACTGCATCGATGTCTAATCCTGAATCTGGTTCATCTAAAATTGAAATTTTTGGTTTTAGGACTGCCATTTGTAGAACTTCTGCACGTTTTTTCTCTCCTCCTGAGAACCCTTCGTTAAGATATCTTGAAAGGAACTCTTCTTTTAATCCCACTTTTTCTAGATTTTCTTTAAGATATTTCTGAAACTCTCTAACTGTGATGAATACTTCTCTATTATCACCTTCAAGTGCTTTACTTAGAGAATTATATGCTGTTCTTAGGAAGTGAGAAAATCCTACACCTGAAACTTCGGTAGGGTATTGGAATCCTAGGAATAATCCTTTTTTTGCTCTTTCATCTGCTGTTAAATCTAAAATGCTTTCACCATCTAACAAAATATCTCCTTTTGTAACCTCGTATTTTGGATGTGCAAGTAATGTGTAAGCTAGTGTACTTTTTCCTGAACCGTTTGGTCCCATGATGGCATGTACTTCTCCAGGACCTGTTTTCAAATTGACACCTTTGAGAATCTCCTTACCTTCTCTTGATACATGAAGATCTTTGATTTCTAATACTGCCATGTTGCAATTTGTTTTGATTCTCTATATAATACCGACGAAATTTAGCTAATCCTAATCGTAAGATTTGATAATAAAATGAAAAGAGGGGGGGGGGGTATAATTAGTTGGCCAGAGATGGTCTCAAAGTAATTTTGAGTTTGTAGCATGTTAGAATTTCTTTACATCTGTTTCTGATAGTGACTTCTGTGACTCCTGCAATACTTGAAACGTCTCTTTGTAGGACATTTTGACCAAGTAGGACAGATGCTACATACAGATATGCTGCAGCAATTCCATTTGGAGCCTTTCCATCTGCAATGCTACTATCTTTAGTTTTTTCAGCAATTTCTAAGGCTAGTCTTTCAACTCTTACCTCGGTCTGTGTCATGTTTGCTATCTTTGAGATGTATTTGTCCATGGTTACAACTGGGGCATGTAATTGTCCCATTTCCATTACCATGGTTCTATAGTATCTAGCTGCAAGTTTTGTTTTTGATTTAACATCTTTTGCTGGACAAATTCCTCGGCAAATTTCTTCTAATGATCTTACTACATCACATTGTTTGCATGCCATGTAAATTGTAGCTGCAGTTATGCTTACTACTGATTTTCCCTTCACATCAACATGTCCGTCCAAGTTTCTGTATATCATAGATGCAGTTTCCAACACGTTCTTTGAAAGATTTAGACCTTCACATGTTTCACCCATTTTTGTTAAAACATTTGCAAGTCGTCTCTCTCTTGGTGAGGAAACTCTGACTCTTTGTTGCCACTTTCTGAGATTGTGCATTTGATTTGCGACATCGTGGTTGATTGTTTTTCCACTAAAGTCTTTGGCACTAATTGATATCTCAGTAGTTATTCCCAAGTCGTGTTGAGAATAGGTTGTTTGTCCTGTTGCTCTTGCAAGCTTCATCTTGTCTTCGAAGTTTGAGCTTATTGTTTCTGGACCAAAATCTGCAATCTGATCATCGACTACTACGCCGCAACCAGAACAGATTATTTCACCATTCTGCATATCGTCTACTAATGAAGAACGACATTCAGGACAGTTTTGTTTTTCTAGTATGTTCATTATTTTCTTCTCCTAAATTTTTTTGGTTTGTCAGCAGGAGATTCTTGAGATGCGAAAACGTGTTTGCCAATGTATTTTTTAATATTGTTTGTTAATGGCGTTGCTGATGCATACGGTCTTTTTACTGGACCTATTAGTTCATTTACTTTTGCAACTCTAGTTCCCTTTTCGTCACAGAGTATCTGTCCTTCAACTAATTCTGTTGATAGTTGAATGATTACCCTGCCACTACCGGCTAGGTGCATTATTTCGCCTACCTCCTGCAATTAGAACTTCTAAGCATTGTATTCTTTTCATAGACTTCTGTCAACTTTACTTTAGCTAACAGCTAGATTTCATTTTATTTCGTTTGTTTGGACCTTTTAGACACTAACTTTTCTGAAATTTTGTTAAGAATTTTTGTCTTGGAGGATCCTTTTGGTACAATGATATAGCCTGACCTGACAAATGGTCTTTTGGGGAATCTTACCTTGTCATCTGATTCAGTAATTTCTAGCCCTGCTGCTTTTGCTGCATCCATCAATTCTTTTAATGACGGATCGAAAACACATTTTTCCATTCCGACTCTTCGTCCTTTAGATTTTTTTAAATTCTTGTTGAAATAATCCAACCAGATTACGACATGCTCGTAATCTTTCATTTTATTCCTTTAGTAAAATTGCGTTAACTATTCCGTTTTGTCCTGGTTTTGAAACTACTCTACATTTACCTTCTGCCGTTTCAAGAATTGCACCTTTTGTAATGATGCCTCGTCTTTTGTAATCGTTGTTTGTTGCATTTTCTAAAACTTTGATGATTTTTGATTTCTTCACTTTAGCTTCTCCTGTTGCTAAATTAACAAAGTCAATTGATTTTAGTGCTGTTTTTTTATTGTCTCCACGAACTCTTCTTGTTATTGTGACTTGAGCTCCGTTAATTGGTTCATTTGGATATCTATCTATTTCATATTTTCTTCTAATTCTAAGAGGAACTCTTCTTCCACCTGTGATTTTACTTGTTGCTAAATTTTCTACTGACTTTCTCACGAAATGATGTCTGAATTACTCTAATTTATACAAAACGCAAAAAATTAGCCGTGAGTTAAAAAATTTCTTTAGTTTACTTCTGTGGGAATTGGTGGTGACGCCTCTGTTTGTCTATTTGCTGTTTTTCTAACTTTTGAGAATAATCTTTGCTTTAGATCTTCTACATCTCCTTGTATTCCAAAGTATTTTTGGAATTTTTCAGTTGTCGTGTAAATTTTTAGTCGTCCAACATTTTGATGACTAATGTAATCAAGCTGTCTTAATTCTTTAAGATGTGAATATACTCCTGAACCTCTTGTCTCTACAAGCTGTTTTGATGAAATCGGTTGCATGTATGCAATATATGATAACGTCTTTAATGTTGCATTTGGGAGCACTGGTTTTGATGCATATCTTTTGACTGTTGCACTATATTCTGGTTTTAATTGCATAACATACGAACCATCTGGCAAAATGGTTATCTCTAATGCTTTGAATGCTGATTTTGTTTTTTTCATTATGCTGTCTAGTAACTCTAGTGTTTTTGTTCTAGATTCTGTGCCTGATGCTCTTACTATGTCTTCAATTCTAAGCGGTCTTCCTGATGAATACAGTGCCGCTTCAATCCTTGCTGTTGCCTCATCCAAATTATCGATTTTTACCAAGTCTTACTCCTCCATTAATTTGTCAATTCATCTTTAATGACAATAATTTTAATGTCGTCTTCTACTTGTTCAAGATCGACCTTTTGGTCTCTTGCTAAAAACAGCGCTGCAAAGAAGCATCTGATTGAATCTACCTGATCAAGATCTGCTATGATATCTTGTAATAATCCAAAACCTAACGCGCTGATTTTTTTCATAATAAGGTCTTCATATTTTCCAATGATACTTTCTAAGGAGATAAAAAATTCTTGAAAGTCTGGTGCTACAATAGGTTCTATTTCTAATTGTTTATTGCGTCTTGATTGTGGGTTTGCAATTGTACCAATCAGATTTTGTAACAATCCTAACAGATCATCTAGGGATACAGGATATGTTGATTCGTGTCTGTATGGGATGTCTATTAATTCGATATCTACATCTGTTCTTTGATGCATTGGTTTTTTCTCCATTGCTGCTTTCTGTAATGCAAAAATACTTTCTACTTTCATTCGATAGATTAACGATGATGACAAAGCCGCCATTCCTGCAACTTTAAGATCTTTCTTACCTGTTTTTTCAAGAATTTTAATTAATAAATTCAAAATCTGAATTAGATCAATTTCCCAAACATCTTTTTTAATAACTGATCCTGGACTAAATAGAATGTTTACTGGTTCCTGAGAAATGCTATTAGGAGTTTGTGCTTCGCTCACATACTTTCTCTTTGACTATTCAATAATATCTAAGGGCTCTATTTTTTTCTCACTTCCAGTCAACTCTTATATTGTTAGTCTGAAAAAATGAATTATGAAATCTGCAAGGATCACCGGTCCAAATGAGCCTCTTGCAGTCTCTGAAACCGAGACTCCAAAACCTCAAGGTAACCAGGTTCTAGTAAAAGTAAATTCTGTGGGTGTTTGTCATAGTGATTTACATTTGTGGGAAGGCGGTTATGATCTTGGTGATGGCCAATTTATGAAAGTCACTGATAGAGGTGTAAAATACCCTGTAACTCCTGGACATGAAATTGTTGGAACTGTTGAGGATATTGGTGACACCGTTTCTGGGATTTCAAAAGGAGATCAAGTCCTAGTCTTTCCTTGGATTGGATGTGGTGAATGTCCTGCATGCAAAGTCCAAAATGAAAATCTATGCGATACACCAAAATCTATGGGTGTTTTTCAAGATGGTGGATATTCTGATTATGCTCTAATTCCTAATTTCAAATATTTAGCAAAACTTGACGGTGTGGATCCTGACTCTGCTACTTCACTTGCATGTTCTGGTCTTACTGCATACACTGCAATCAAAAAGGCAAATCAAAATTCTCCCGAGTTTCTAGTAATTGTGGGTGCAGGTGGTTTGGGATTGATGGGTGTGCAAATTGCAAAAGCCATAACTGATGCCAAAATTATTTGTGTTGATTTAGATGATCAAAAATTAGATACTGCAAAAGAAATGGGTGCTCATTTCACAGTGAATTCTAAAGATCCTGAAACTGCTCAAAAAATAATGTCTATCTGTAATGATAAAGGTGCAGACAGTGTTGTTGATTTTGTAAATGCTCCACCTACTGCAAAATTAGACTTTGCAATTCTTCGCAAACGCGGTAATTTGGTATTGGTTGGGTTGTTTGGTGGCTCTATCGAATTATCTCTTGTAACAATTCCTCTAAAATCTATTATTGTTCAAGGTGCATATACCGGAAATTACAATGACATGGTAGAACTACTTGATCTTGCACGAAAGGGTACAATCAACCCCGTAATTTCTAAAAGATACTCTCTTGATGAAGCAAATACTGCTTTGGAGGATCTTAAAGCCCGTAAAATTATTGGCCGTGCAGTGATAAATCCTTAATTCGATACATTCCTACAAAATTTTATAACAGAAAAAAACTGAATACTGCTATTGGATACTAAAACAAATTGTGAAGTTGCTCTAACTCATCTTAAAAATAAACAATTCATCACTGCCCATAATCTACTTCTCAATCAAGCTGAGTCTTTAAAAAAATCTGAATTACTAAAATCTGCTTTATTGTATATGCTTGCAGGCGAATGTAAATCTAGACAAGGAAAAAATTCTGAAAATGAAATTAAAGAGGCAAGTGATTTATTTTTAAAATATTCTATTGCAAAAAACTCAACAAATGTTAAAGGTGCATTACTATGTGCATCAAAATGCCTCTTGAGTTTGGGAGAATTTGATAAAGCTAAAGATGCATATCAAAAAGCTAAGGGAATGATCCAAACCTCTGTTGAAGTTACAAGACCTATTGTAATCATTGATGATAGTAAAGCAATTGCTATGAAATTAAAAACATATGTTGAAAAATTAGGATATTCAGAAATACATGTTTTTGAAAATGGAAAAGATGGAGTTAAAGGATGTAAAAAAATATTCTCTGAAAATAAATCCCCCGTGGTTCTCTTAGATATGGGATTGCCTGATCTTGAAGGTGATGTTGTTGCTACAAAGTTACTTAAAGAAAAAATTAACTTGCAAATTATTGTAATCACTGCAGATGAAAAAACAACTTCACGTGTGAATAAGACGATCAGTTCTGGCGTTTCAGCATTTATTCAAAAACCGTTCACTCTTGATGAATTAAAAAAGGCAATCGATATCGCAGAATCTGAATATTCTTTATTACAATAAAAGCAAAGACATGTTCAGAATATTAACATCTTTGATGTCTATTTCGTTTATTCTGTAATCAATTAATTCATCTGAAAATTTCTCTACAATTTTTTGTGATGTATTTGTTTTTTCTGAATTAACTTGAAGTAAAACCAACATGTTCCATTCTCCTTCCATATTGGATACAAGGAGATAATTATCTAATTTTATAATGAAATCTTTGATTGAATCTTTTACTGCTTCAAGTGACTTTGAAGGTTTTAGTTTCATCAATACTGCCTGATATTCATTAATTCCTGACACATCTGTTAGGACTGCTTTGTATCCTTTGATGATTCCACTTTTTTCTAAGCGTTCAATTCTCTTTCTAATTGTCCTGTCTGAAACATCATGACCTGATTTTTTTAATTCTGATGCAATTTCTTTTGATGGTGTTCTTGCATTGTTGTTAAGAATTTCTATAATTTTTTGATCAACCTTATCTAAATTTGACCATGCATCTTCACTCATGCTGTTTTAAAGTTGTAATGCCTTTTGAATTTTTGTATGGATTCATGCTAGTTCCTATTTTTGGGATTAGGTTTCCCGAATCCATCCTAATTCCATTTTCGGTTCATCATCTGCTTCCCCTATGTTGGTGGCATATCTCCAGATGGATGTTGCTTCAGTCATCATTTTCTCTTTAATTTTTAAAAGTGCCTCTATTTCTGAATTAAGGTTACTGTCTGCATTTCCATGTTCTTTACAGAATTTACATTTTTGATCAATCGTAATTGGCTCTGATTCAATAAGCGGATATGCTGTACATGCAAGAGGTCTTTCATTGTAAATTTTACAGGGAAAACCTCCATGCGGTGATTTTTCTCCACTGGATATATCTAAAAATGGACACGTGTTTCCATTTTTTTCATAACCCATTAATTGATATGCTAATATTTTTGTTGGATGTGTATCTCCTTTCTCAGAAATTCCTATTCTTGGTAAAATTTTGATTTCGAGTTTGTTTTTAATTGCTAGTTTTTCAATTCTCTCTTTTTCTTCAGGAAGAATTAGTACTCCTATTTTACCAAATTTTTTACTTGGATAATATTCTCTTTCAATGCAACATTGAGAACATTCTTCTATACATTGAAATTCCATGTCCTTTTTTGTATTGATCAATAAAAATCTCTTGTGAATTCATGTTTTTGTTTCTCAAAAACCCTACCAGTTATATGCTAATGACGATAACGAGGATTATGGGAAAGCGCCAAGTAAAAAATGAGAGCGCACTTAAAGAAATTCGATTACCTGAAGAAGGTGAGCTCTTTGGACGCGTATTGAAAATGATGGGTGGAGAAAACGTCATGATAAAATGTGCTGATGGTGTTACTAGACGTGGAAGGATTAGAGGCAAATTGAAGAGAAGAGTTTGGATTAGAGATAATGATATTGTAATAATTGCACCTTGGGATTTCAATGAATCTGAACGTGGTGACATTGTTTGGAGATTTACACTTCCACAAGTTGAATGGCTAAAAGACAATAATCACATTCCAAAAGATTTCTAGTTTCTAGGCTTTGGCTTAATTCTTTTTTGATGCTTTAGTTAATATAGTGAGTTAATAGATTGAGAATCAAATGGAACAAGGCACCGTAAAATGGTTTAACCGTACTAAGGGCTTTGGTTTTATCGAAAGAGAAGGTGGAGACGATCTATTTGTTCACAAATCAGATGTTGACGGATTCATCAACGAAGGCGATAAAGTCGAGTTTGAAGTAGGCGAAGGTCAAAAAGGACCAGCAGCACAAAAAGTCAAAAAATCAGCATAGGCATTAAGTTTTTTATTTTAAGATTTCATCTTTGTTTTCTTAAACTAGTCTATCTTTTTATTATTTTTAAAAACACTAAATTTGCGTATTGTGTATGATCTACAAAATTCACTGTTTTTAATTTCTAACATTTTTTGAATATTTACTAAGTAATGGTTTGGCATAAACTGAATGGGAAAGAGTAACAGATGATATTCTTGAAATGATAAAAAGACTGCTTTATGCTAAAGAGAATTCTTATTCATAAGGGTCCGAGATGTAACCAAATTGAAAATATATTTCACATTGAGATTCCTTCTGGGGATGTGATTTTGTAAGTGATTGTGAGATTCCATATGTTGTAACATACTTTTAATTATATGGTTTTAGATGAATGCGTAGATTGAAAATTATAATTAAACACGGTGGATCAATCAAAATCTATCGAGACGCCAGTGATGTATCTGTCCTCCCAAAAAGTAAACTGGTTAGAACATTTAACGAAGATGGTTCTTTAAATGAAGAGTTCAGACTTTTGGATAAAAAAATTACATTGGATGATGACCTTGATAATGATGAAACCCAAATTGTAGTAACTTTGGATGTTGAAAAATAGAACTTAAACTAATAATCATATTTACAAGAACAAATTCTAAGATGAAATTTGAATAAACATTCATTTTTTCTATATTTTTAATATGATATCCTGGCCAAATTATGAATTCCAACCGTCTTGAGAATTTGTGGCGATTATTTTATTTTTTAAGGGATGCTTTATCGGTGTAGTTTTTGTAGCATTTTAGGGAGCAGAATTTTGTGTTTCTGCCAAAAAATATTTCGCCACACTCTAAACAATCCATACTTTGTATAAGCAAACTACCCTTATCTTGCTTTATTTGTTATATTGTAAATAACTGATAACTTTTCAAATTGATTTTATTGTGGTTTTATATTCTCTGTTCAAATATTTTTAAAAACTGTGGTCCCGCGGGGCGGAATTGAACCACCGACAACCCGGTTTCTGTATGCCTGATATGCTGTTTTTCGGTCAGCCATCTAAAGCCAACAACTACAGCCGGAAGCTCTACCAGGCTGAGCTACCACGGGACAAAAAAACGAAGTATTCTACTATTAAAAAACTATTGTAGATGGTTTTTCATAAATGACCGTTTTGATCTTTAAAGCATAAATAGCCTGAAAAGTTGCTCAATACGATATGTCTGAACAGACCTTGAGTTATTCAGGATATGTATGTGCTCCTTATTTACATAATCACGAATCTGTTGAATTAAAGGATACTTGGATTAATTCTAAAAATATTGAAAAATTATTTTTTGTTACTGGTACATTTTCTAGTGAAAGTAAACCATACTTTTCTGATTCAACTAACCATTACCTTTTAGCCAAATTCAAAGATAGTGAATTAATTTCAAAAGATCTTACTGCCCACAACCAGGAAAAAACATCTTTCATGTTTAACATCAAAGATGATCTCTTTCTAAGAGAAGTCCAAGGTGAGACAAATTTCGTATCCGTCTATTATCTGGAATATGGTGATGATGATAACGATTACCAGGAAATTGCAAATATTTTTCTCAAAAGAGACAAAATTGAGATAGCTGGACTAGGAAATATGAAGACATTTTGCTTAATCTCTCCAAAATTTACATTTCCCTACTCTGAAAATATTATAGTCATTGAAGTTGCAAGTGAAAAGAGTCATCAAAGTGTAAAGAAATACTGTGATCAAACTAGACGTGATGTTAATCGAAAAGGTTTGACAATGAGTAATTTGATGAGTCTTTCAATTCTTGAACATCTAAAGTAGAAAAGTTAAATATTCCTCTGAAAACTGTTTTTTCATGAGTAAACCATCTGATCTTGGTTCCTTGAAAATTGGATCATACATTCTATTGCCACACTCTGATCAACCTAGTGGCGAGCCATGTAGAATTGTAGAATACGATACATCAAAACCAGGTAAACACGGAGCAGCAAAAGCAAGAATTGTTGGTGAGGGTATTTTTGATGGTCAAAAAAGACCCCATGTTGGTCCTGTCAGTATGCAAATTCATGTTCCAATGATTAACAAAAAAGTTGGTCAAATTATCTCAATTAATGGTGATACCATTCAAGTCATGGATTCTGAATCATTTGAGACTGTAGACATTTCTTTGGTTGATGATGAAGTCAAAGGTAAATTAGAAAATGGTCAAAATGTGGAATACTGGGTTGTTATGGATAGAACTAAAATAATGCGCATTAAGAACTAGTGCGGATGCTGATGATTATCGGAAAAGCCGTCTGATTCTGTGATGACGATTATGAGTATTGAAGCGTCCTTTTTGAATAAACTTAAAAAATTTATTGAATGAATATTTTTTAGATTATGAAATTAGCTTCTCTTTTTTCAGGTGGAAAAGATAGTACATATGCAATTTATCTAGCAGAGAAACAAGGTCATGAAATTAAATGTCTTTTGAGTATTTTTCCACAGTCTGATGAAAGTCACTTGTTACATCATGCAAATATACAATGGACAAAACTACAGTCTGAATCTCTGAAGATTCCCCAATTATTCATTACATCTACATCTGATAATACAGATGATGAATCATTATTAATTGAAGATTTACTTCAACGTGCCAAAGATAAATTCAAAATAGACGGACTTGTTCATGGTGGAATAAAAAGTAAATTTCAAAAAGAAAAATTTGAAAGCATTTGTTCCAAGTTAAATTTGAAAGTGATTGCCCCGTTGTGGAATAGTGAGCCTGAACATTACATGAATGAATTAATACATTCAAAATTTGATTTTATGATGACGACTGTGTCTGCTGATGGTTTGGATGATTCTTGGTTGGGAAAAATCATAACCAAATCCGATATTGTTTCTTTGAAAAACCTATCTGAAAAATTTGGTTTTAATTTAAATTTTGAAGGGGGGGAAGCAGAAACATTTGTAGTTGATTGCCCTCTTTTCACATTCCCGATCAAGATTAATCACTTCAAAAAAGAATGGGATGAATATAGAGGAAGGTTTGAAATAGTGGACGCGGAGTTAAATAATAATGCTTGATGGTCTCAAGAGTAGTTTAAGTGATGCAATAAAGAAAATTGTAAAATCTTCTGGAATTGATGAAGAATTAATCAAGGAACTCTCAAAAGATGTCCAAAGAGCCTTACTACAATCTGATGTTAATGTGCGTCTGGTTCTTGAAATTACAAAGCATCTTGAAGAGCGTGCCCTCAATGAGACTCCTCCTCCTGGATTATCTAGGAAGGATCATATTGTAAAAATTCTCTATGATGAACTATCAAAATTACTTGGAAATGAGTCTGAATTTGATTTCAAACCTGGAAGACAAAATAAGATCATTCTATTAGGAATTCAAGGTAGTGGTAAAACTACTGTTGCATCTAAACTTGCTAAATTTCTGACTCGACAAGGATACAAAGTTGGTGTGGTTGGAGCTGATACCTATAGACCTGGTGCTCTGGTTCAATTGAAAACCATGTGTGAAAAATCTAATGTTGAAGTTTATGGTGAAGAGAATAACAAAGATTCTCCCAGTATTGTAAAAAATGGACTAAAACATTTTGCAGGTCAACCATTAGATGTTATCATAATTGATACTGCGGGTCGTCATAAAGAAGAACAAGATTTACTTGAAGAAATGGATAGAATAAACAAAGTTGCTGAACCTGATCTAGCTTTGTTAGTAATTGATGGTACTATTGGACAACAATGTTTCAATCAAGCTGAAGCATTTCATAAAACTATACCCGTTGGTGGTGTGATTATCACAAAATTGGATAGTTCTGCAAAAGGTGGTGGTGCACTAGCAGCTTCTGCAGCTACAGGTGCACAAATAATGTATATAGGAACCGGTGAAAGAATTGATGATTTAGAAAAATTCTCTCCTACTAGATTCGTGGGCAGGCTGCTTGGAATGGGTGACATTCAAGCTGTTTTGGATTTGGCAAAACGATTAGAAAATGAAGGTGATGATGTTAGGATGAAGAGAATATCTAGCGGAAAAATGAATATGGATGATTTCTTTTATCAGCTTGAAGAAGTAACAAAAGTTGGTTCTCTTCAAGGACTTCTTGATAGTATGCCTGGTTTGTCTGGAATGGTAAAAGGTGATCAAGTAAACCAGATGGAAGGGAGAGTTTCAAAATGGCGATACATCATTCAAAGTATGACTAAGGAAGAAAAAGCGGATCCTGATTTACTAAATTCATCACGTATCAAAAGAATTTCTCGTGGATCTGGTTGGCCTGAGGGTGAAGTTAAAGAACTAATCAAAAATTACAAAAATTCTAAGAATATGATGAAGGCCTCAAAAGGTCGACAAATGCAAGGAACTCTTAGAAAAATGGGATTAGGATAATTTTAAATCTAAATCTCAGTTCAAACATGTCTAATTATTCACAAATTATTCCTATTGCAAATAAAATTTTGAAAAAGTATGACCTTTGTAATCATTGTTTGGGCAGATTATTTTCAAAACAATTACATCTTTCTTCAAACAAACTTTTGGGAAAAAAAATAAACAAAAAATCAAACTCTTCTCAAAGATGCTATGTTTGTAAAAATTTATTTGAAAATTTAGATCATTTTTTAAAATTAATGTTGGATACTTCATCAAATTATTCATTCAAATCTTTTAGTCTAGGCATTATGATTAAACCCTCTATTGTTGATAGAGATGACTTCATTAGATCCCAATTCAAACTAAAGGGTATTGATAGCATCAAGACTGATGTTACCCAAGAATTAGGAAAATCTTTTTCTAGAAAAACAAAAAAGATTTTTGATCCTCTCAATTCTGAGATCACTTTTATTGTAAATTTGAAAGATGAATCTTGCCAATTACACTCAAAATCAATTACAATTTCAGGCAGATATGTAAAATCTAAGCGGGGTTTTTCTCAAAAACAAAAATCATGTGATAATTGTTCTGGAAAGGGGTGTAGGGGTTGTGACTTTCATGGGATTACAGAATTTAATAGTGTTGAAGGGGTAATTTCAAAATTAATTTTCAAAAAATTCGGTGGAACTACTGCAAAATTCACATGGATTGGCGGTGAGGACAAATCCAGTTTAGTTTTAGGTTCTGGAAGGCCTTTTTTTGTAAAAATACAAAACCCGTTTAAAAGAAATGTAAAATTACCTGACGTTACAATTGGATCCATTAGGCTTCACAATCTAAAATTTGTCTCTGATTCTCCTAAAAAATCCATAAAATTCACCTCTAAAATTCGTATTAAAATTTCAACGGAATCTCAAATTCATTTCTCATCTCTAAAAAAATTGAAAGATCTTGCCAATCATCCTGTGGTAATATATGAAAAATCAGGAAAACGCTCTGAAAAGAAAATATTTCAAGTAGCATCCAAAATAAATTCTGAGAATCTCTTTACTCTAATGCTTAAGGCTGAGGGTGGCCTTCCAATCAAAAGATTTGTTACTGGTGATGACGTCACTCCTGGAATTTCAAAAATCCTTGATACTCCATGTATATGTCGAGAATTTGATTTTCTAGATGTTCAAGTACAATGATAACAATTAACTAGCACTAAATATCGTAAATTATCATGCCAATGAGAAAAAAAAATAAACACATGAGACATGCTGATCAAAGGGCTGATACACGCAAAAAAAAGAAAGCTGGTAAACCACGTTCCTGATTTAATCAACCTTTTTACATTCAGATTTATCGAGGTGTAATGTTGGATCCCCTAGTACGTCTAAAAGATGCGCATTCTAAAGGAATCATTCCTGATGATGTTTTTGATTTAATCATAAAGCGATTTCCAATTACTATTGCTGGAATCAATAGAATTGAAAAAGCATCTGGGATTCGTTATCCTATTGCTTATGTTGAACCCTCTCTTGTTTTGTCTTCTCCTAATCCAAATTCATATGAATTTGGGATTTTGTTTGCAAGAACTATTCCTATTTTATTTGAAGAAAAGTTCCAAGTTGTGATTCAAATATCTGCACCCCTGGTTGCTTATGGTCTTAAGGGAACGATTCATGCGATTTTGGCTCATGAATTTTTACATTTTTTGGATTTGATGAGAAAAATATCTAAAATGGAGTTGTTATCTGATGAGATTTCAGGCAATTTATTTGAAAATGTATACAGTGATGAAACTAGATTGTTTGAACCACGAGTGGTGTTTAAAGATAGAACCTTATTGAATCATATCACAAAAAAATTCCCTGCAGGTTTTCGTGATTTTAAACTCGAAGATAAAGTGATGAAATATTGGGCTGATAGAAATCTCCCAAAATCAAATATCTCTTTGGACACAAATACAATAAAACTATCTGCTGAATCTCTTTCAAAAATTAAACTTGATCCTGCATTCGTTTCAAAAATGGAACAACTAGAAGAAAAAAGTTCTAAAATACACAAAAAGAAACTTTATTGATTAGTTCTTTTATTGATTAAATTCTGTAAATCCACATTTGCCACATGTGTGTCTGTCTTTGTGTTCTGCCATAAAAGTTCCTTTTCCACATCTTGAACAAACTTTTCTAGTTCTTGATGTTTTATCTCCTTCTACTTTGTAATAAGACGAAATGCTAGGACTGGACCCTTTCTTTCCTTTTTTCTCTACGGGCATTATTCAGATTTCTCCTCTTCTTTAGATTCTTCAGCAGTAGACTCCTCTGCTTTAGATTCGGTTGCTTCTGCTGGTGTTTCTTCTGCAGGAGCTTCTGCTTCTTTTGCAGCTGCCTCAGCTTCTGCAATTTTAGCTTTAGTTTTTTCTAGTCTTGAAAATATTGTTGGATTGATATGCTTCTTTGCCAATCCTTCATCATCATAAACATAGAATGTACCTGTAACTAGAGACTTTCCGACATGAGTTTTTAATCTCATTGGAATTACAAATTTGCCATCTAGTTTGAATTCTTTTGTAATCATATCTGCAGCTTCAAGGCTCTTTAGTTTGCCTCCTAATCCTGCAAAATTACAAGTCAACTCTCTTCTAGATAGAAAGCCGTTATCTACATCTGTAACTGTCTCGATTATGGACATGTATCAAAAATCTCTAGATATTTCATATAAACCTTGATTGTAATTACAGAAGAAATTTAAGAAATTCCTTCGGAACTAATCGTGTGGAGCGTTATTTACTACATTTCAAAAATGAGAAATATTTACCTCAAAACTGCAGAGAACTTGCCCATAAAGCAAGAGATCTAGTTTCTGAGATGAAAAATGTTTCAGTAAGACTTGCCCGGGTTGCCACTAAATTTATTGAATTTGATGTGGCTGCAGAAAAAGAAGATCTAGATGCTCTTGTTGAAAAATTGTCTCCAATTGGGGAGATTGATAATGTAAGACATGTTTTTGAGGAGCATATTGAAAAGGAAAAAGGAATCGAAGATGGAATATTTTTCTTTAATAATGAACGATTTTGGGAATGTCATGAAGCATTTGAAGGCGTATGGAATCAATGTTATGGACGGGAAAAGGAACTTGTTCAAGGAATTATTCTCATAGCTGTTGCATTTGCTCATGAACAAGAAAATGAAGAAAATATTGGAGTTGGTATGTTGGGCCGAGCATTAGAAAAATTGGGCTCTTCGCCTTCAATGTATCATTCAATTGATGTTGATAGAATTCGAAAAAATGCACTTGATATGCAACAAGCAAAAAAATTGACTAGATTTGAGATTTAATTAATTCTAGCGATTTTGAAACTACTTCTGCACCTTGAAGTAAACCTATACTGCCTTTCTTTGCTTGTTTTTCTGTCATTCTTGTAGTTCCATCATTTTTAATAAAATCAGCTGAAACAAGAACTGGTACAGGATCATCGCTATGTCCTTTGTTGATACACGGAGTTGAATGATCTGCCGATATGATAATTGCAACTTTTTTAGAATCTATGTTTTCTACAAGTGTTTTAAAGAATCTTTGATCAATCTCTTCAATATTTTTCATTTTACCGACTGCATCTCCATCATGACCAAATTCATCTGGTCCTTTGAGGTGAACATAAATTGAATTTTGAGTTTCCATTGCTTTTGCTGCAACTTTTGCTTTTTCTTCATAATCCGTTAATCCTCCGGCTTCGAATGCTTTCATTTTTAAAACTTCAGAGATTCCAAGCTCTACTGGCATATCTACTATACATGAGAAGTTCATTCCATACTTTTCATTAATTGGAATTACATCTGGATATTTATTTCCTGCATCTCTGAGCAAAATGCAACTTAGTGCTTTTTTATTTTCAGATAATCTCTTTTTGTTAATTTGACTATCTTTCATTATTTTGATTGATTTTTCTGAAAATTCATTTACTAAATTTGCTGTAAATTTTGCATCTTCTGTATCTTCTAATGGTAAACATTTTTCAATTTTCAGAAAATCGCCCACTGCTTTAGCAACACCCATGCCTCCAATATTGCTGTAGGCAGGATCTGTGTTTGTTATTCTTGAAGATAATTTTTGAGATTCGCTTCTAATTCTTACAGTTACTCTGTGACCAATTGTTGGGGCAACTACTACTGATACTCCAGGAGATGATATCTTAATTTTTTCCTCAATTTCTTTAGCAACACCGTCTGCATCTTCTTTTTCAATATGTCTGCCTGCTCTTCTGTCGATAATCACTTCCTCATCATTTAATGTGGAATAGTTTCCTCTGAGAGCTAAATCTCCATCTTTGAAATCAATGCCGATCCCTATTGCTTCAATTACTCCCCGACCTGCATAATCTGCATGTTTGAATTTGTATCCTAACATATTGAAAACAGCAATGTCTGATTCTGGAGCAATTCCTTTTCCTACAGAAATTACTTCGCCTATGACTCCATTTCTGGCAATTTTATCCAATGTCGGTGTATTTGCTGCCTCTAACGGTGTTTTTCCATCTAAATCTGGATGTGGAAGATCACCTACACCATCTAAAAGAACATAGACCATGTGAATATCAGAATTGTCCAAAATATCCTCTGATCATTCTGGGACTGATGCTCTGTTTTAAATCTTGCAACAAAATATGCGATCAAAACAAAATACCATTTCATGAATTTTTATTTCTTTTTTGATTGCATCTACTTTTGATGAAATTAGGATTTTCTTAATTTTACGAATTTTTTTGCAAACTTTTTTTAAAATTGATTTCTAACAGATCTTAGTAAACGTTTTAACAGACATTTTACTTCAAGAAACCATTATGGGTGATATGCGCAAAGACTACGTCTCTGAGCGTTTTATGATTGTCTCAAAGAAAGATGACAAATTAGTAGACCCAAAAAAATCTCCATTTGCACCTGGTAATGAATCGATGACAAATCCTTCTGTTCTGTCACTTGTTGCAAAAGATGGAATGCTGCAACGTCTTCAAGACAATGAAGATGAATATGTGAAAGATTGGGCTATTCGAGTTTTTGAAAGTAAAAATCCTATCGTTTCAATTGAAACTGAAAATTCTTACAGTGACAAACCTTTCTACAGTGAACCTGCATATGGATACCATTACATCGTAGTTGCATCCCCAAACGAAAAAGATTCTTTCGCAACAATTGACACTGAACAATGGTCAAATGTTTTGGTGGTTGTACAAGACAGATTACGATGGCTTTATACGCAAAAAGGAGTAACCTATGTCTCAATATATGGAGATCATGGTGATTTGGCAGGCAATGCAAACCCCCATCCTCATCTCAATCTTTTAACTTTCTCTACAATTCCTCCAGTAATTGAAACTGAAGCTGAAGCGTCACACAAAATCCTAAACGAAAAAGGTGTATGTCCAATGTGTCAGACAGTCAACGAAGAAATTAGCGGACCTCGACAAGTCCTTCAAACTGAAGGATTTATTGCATTTTGTCCTTGGGCTCCTTCATATCCATATGAATTTTGGATATCTCCAAAAAAACACACAACCAGCTTTTCAAAAATTACTCAAAAGGAAATTAATGACTTGTCGTTAATTTTGCGAGCAACATTGGGTGGTTTATCAAAAACTGTCAAGAATGTTTCATATAACTTAGTTTTCCATCTTTCACCTGAAAAGAAAAACAGTAGGCAAATTCACTGGCATATTGAAGTTTATCCTATAACAAAATCCTGGTCTGGATTAGAGCGTGGGTATGGAATCTTCTTAAATGATATTTCTCCTGAACAAGCTGCTGAAAAGCTAGGAGCGGCTTGTCGGAAAGAATTGGCCAACTTAGTTGGTATTGTATAATTTTTTGAATGGTTTATTTATCAACTACAATCTGTTAGAATCATGGCAATAGAAAAATGGCTTGCAGTAACTAGTCTTGGTTTATTTGTAATGTTTGCTGGCGAAATGATTTCAATTTACAATTTTATGACCGATGTTCCAGAAGTCATAGAATTTTCAATAACGTTTGATGCTGATCCAAAAATATTTCAATTCATTTCTATAGGTGTTGCTCCTGCTGGAATATTGGCTGCAGTTCCTTTTATTATGACAAAAAGATATGGCTCCAAACCTATAGGGGGACTGATAATTGCAGGTGGGGTAGTTATGTTGTCGGGAATGCTTGTATGTTATTCACTAGTTGACAAAATTGATGATATCTATGTTACAGATATTGTGCAGTATTCCCCTCTACTGTTTATGGTCTTGTCTATTCCTGTAATCGTTGTTGGTGCTTATTTGACAAAAGAAAAAAAGAAACGTCCAAAAAAAGAATTTTTCTAAATATTATCTAATCTTAATTCACTTGCTACTTTTTTGAAGCCTAATTTTTCATAAAATGGTCTCACATCGTCTGTGCAGTCTAGAATTATCTTATAGCAACCTCGTTTCTTTGAAATTTCAATGAGATATCTCATAATTTTTTCTCCTATTTTTTTCCCTTGGTGTTCTTTATTCACTACTACATCCTCAATATGGCCAACCAAGCCTCCGTTATGGATAAATTTTGATTCTATCAGAAGAGTTGTGGAACCTACAATTTTACCATCTAATTCTGCAACTGCTATGATGTGATCTGGATTTGCATTAATTTTCTCAAAAATATCTTCAGCTTTAGATTTTTCAATACTGCTTGCTTGTTTCAACGAGTCAAGTGATGTTAGAAATCCATTCCATATGTCTTCTTTTCTTAATTCTCTGATAATTGGCTCACTCATTTTTATTTTCAAATCTTTCCTAGTTTTTGAATATATTCTTGATATGCTTTTTTGTATGATGCCTTGTTTCCAATATCTGTAAATCCTTTTTTGGTGATGAAACTGTTGACAAATTTTTTCCTGTTCATGGCTTTTTTGATTACATCGTCCATCCCATATGGTTTATTTTTTGGAATCAAATTCATCACGTCTGGTTCCATTACATAGCAACCCATATTCACATTTGCTTTGATTTCTGGCTTTTCATTCCAATTCAGTACTTTCCCTGTTTTTGAAGTCTCAATTACTCCATATGGCAAATTTGTTTTGTATTCATTTAGACTCATTGTAACAAATGCTTTTTTTGCATTATGTTGTTTAATCATATTTCTAAGACTGAAATCAAATATTGAATCTCCGTACATACAAACAAAAGTGTCATCAATGAATTCTTCAGCTGTTTTCAGTTGACCTGCAGTGGCAAGTGGTTTATTTGAAATTGCATATTCTATATTCACTCCAAATCTTTCGCCGTCTTCAAAATAATCTTCAATTGTTTTTCTAAGATAACTTACACACAAGACTATTGATTTGACTCCGTTTTTTCTTGTCCAATCAATCAAATGTTCTAAAATTGGTTTTTCGCCTAACGGCAACATTGGTTTTGGAAGAAATGTTGTGTATGGTTGAAGTCTTGTACCTAGACCTCCTGCTAAAATTACTGCCTTCACAAATCCTATTTGGGATATGACTATTTATGTTCAAGGATGGATTTCTATTGAATTTTTATCCTATAATTTTTAATAATTTTTTCAATACACTTTTTGGCGTTTCTCCAAAAACTATGATCATTGGCTCTTTTCCAAAATCTCCTTTGTGAAAAATAATATCTGGAGGATCTTTTAGTTTTTTAATCGCAGTTTTAATTCCCCATTCTATTGATGAACCTTTGTTTTTCACATCTTTAGGCTCTTCAGTTCTGTCATAGTATGATGTTGATAACTTTGCTTTTTTAATTTTAGAAATTGTTGAATCTTGATATTTTAAATTTATTGCAGAATGAATTGTTGGAAATTTTTTATTCACCTCAAGTAATGCGGTTGCAACATGTTTTGATCCTCCATATGTCAGATTGCCTGCAACTATGACTTCTTTTCCTGCTTTAACAATTCTTCCAGATATTCCTAGCATATCTTTTGTAGATTTGGGGTTTTGTTTTGAATATACAAAATTTGTTTGGCATTCAGGAATATTTTTGTAAATATTTTCAATTTTTATAAAATCGTTAATTGACTCTGATAATTCTAAATTTATCATGTCTTTGATTCCTGCATCTGTTATTTTGATTCCTTTCCCGATCTTTTTTGCATTTTTAATTGAATTATATGCAAATTCTTTTGCAAATTTTACTGCTTCTCTAATGCTCTTCTTCTTTGAAATTGCAAATATGATGGCTGCAGAATAATTACATCCACTTCCGTGATTGATATTGTTGATTTTATCTCCTGAAACTAGATATTTTGTTTTTTCTTCTAAGATGAAATCTTCTATTTTTTGATTCTTTCCTTCAATTCCTGTAATTATGACATTGGCCGCTCCCATCTTTTGAATATTTTTTGCAATTTTTTCTATTTTATTTTTTGAATCCGCCTTTGTTTTTGTCAAAATTTCTGCCTCGAATTTATTTGGTGTAATTACTGTTGCAAGTGGTATGATGTATTTTTTAAAATCTTCAATTGCTTTATTTTCTATCAGTATTCCTCCAGTTGTTGATTTGATAACTGGATCAACTACAATCGGAATCTTTAATCTCCTTAATTGTTGGTATATTGTTTTAATTATTTCTGAGTTGTATACCATTCCTATTTTTACTCCGTCTATTTTGAAATCAGTCAACACCGATTCAATTTGATTTTTCAATATTTCTTTTGATACTGGTTCCACCATTCCAAAACTTGATGTATTTTGTCCTGTAATGGCCGTGATCACTGTCAGTCCGTATGCTCCCAACTCTGCAAATGTTTTTACGTCGCTTTGAATTCCTGCACCTGATGACGGATCTGATCCGCCTATGGAAAGTAAATTCATATGATTTTATTATTTTCTAACACTAATCTGTATTTCCTTTTTGCATCAATCATTTTGCAAAATCTATTTTATAGATGAATAATTCTCTTTATTTTAATGACAAGGATTCCAATAATTGATGATGCTTCTCCTGAAACATTACGCTGTACCACTTGTTTGCTACCTATGCAGTACCAAACAATAAAGGATGAGAAATTTCTCTGGCAATGTTTCAAATGTGGAAAGCAATATCTTATTTCAAAAAATATTGATGGTCCAATGGAGGAAAGTTGGAGTCCTCCCCGATAAAGGATATGTCTGAATTAGATTTTATGAAATCTGAAAATCAAAAACTACGAAATTACATCTCTCTAATTTCAGCCGAAATGGAATTGTCTCAAAGACTGTTTGAAATTCAACATAATTTCACAAATTCTCCAAATTTAAAACGCCTCACTGTGCCTATTTTGGATAGAATTACTAAGATCAAATCAGAAAAGGCTGTTTTAGAAACTGAACTCAATCTTAACTAGTCTGAATTATGCTGATGTTTGGCTAACACAATCATTTGAACAAAATTCGTCTTTCATACTGTAAAATTCTCTTCCACAATGTCTGCATTCTCTAATTGTTCTCATGCGTTAAATGCACGACGATGGCATAAAAGGTAGATCGTCTTTCTTAATATAGTGACAAAATATTTTATTATCGATTAGTCCTTTCTTTGATTTTCACGATTGTTTAAATCAGGTAAAAACTTAGAATATGTTATGGCAACTCAAATGACTTCTGCTAGACGAGGTGTAGCTACTGATGAAATGAAACAAGTGGCAAAAGATGAGGATGTTTCACTTGACTGGTTAATCCCAAAAATTGCAAAGGGATCAATTATCATACCAAGTAATAATGTTAGACCTCAAAAAATTCACAATGTGGGAATCGGAAAAGGTCTAAAAACAAAAGTCAATGTGAACATTGGAACTTCTACATTAAACGTAAACATTGAGGAAGAAATCGAAAAAGCAAAAGTTGCAATAAAATATCACGCTGATACCATAATGGATCTTAGTGATGGTGGAGATGTCAAAAAAATCCGTCAGACTCTGCTAGATGTTGCCCCTATTACTTTTGGAACTGTCCCGATCTATGAAGCTTACAATTATGGCGTTGAAGTACACAAAAATCCTTTGAATTTAACTGAAGATGATTATCTTAATGCATTTGAAAATAATGCAAAAGACGGAGTTGATTATACTACTATTCATTGTGGAATTACAAAAGATATTGCAAAAAGAATTCTTAAAGTTCAAAGATATGGTGGTGTCGTAAGCAAGGGTGGAACCATTACTGCTGCTTGGATGTTAAAACACGATAAAGAAAACCCCTACATTACTCATTATGATTACATGATGGAGATTGCTAAAAAATATGATGTGACTTTTAGCCTTGGTGATGCATTAAGACCCGGCTCAATTTTAGATTCTCATGATGAATTACAAGTTCAAGAAATGATCAACATATCTAGATTGACTAAACGTGCACACGAAAATGACATTCAAGTTATGGTTGAGGGACCTGGTCATGTTCCATTAAATGAAGTTGCAGCAAATGTGAGATTGGCAAAATCCTTAATTGGCGATGTCCCATACTATGTTCTCGGTCCGTTAGTAACTGATGTGGCCTCTGGACATGATCACATTGCAAGTGCAATTGGTGCTGCAGTTTCTGCAAGTGAAGGTGTTGATCTTTTATGTTATCTTACTCCTTCTGAACATTTAGCATTGCCAAATGCTGATGAAGTAAAGGCGGGATTAATTGCATATAGAATTGCAGCTCATGCAGGTGATCTTGTTAAGATTCGTGATAAGGTCATTAAATGGGATATGGAAATGACTGAAGCTAGACGTACACTAGATTGGGAAAAACAACTTGCATTATCTATTGATCCTGAAGAAGCTGCAAAAATTCATAGCAGAACCGGCCAACACCCTGGAAATAATGTGCCATGTACCATGTGTGGAGGTGCTTGTGTCTATATGATGCTGCCTCAACAGAAAAAATATGATAAAGAAAACAAAAATTTACAGCAAATTGAGTAGTACTTTTTGAAGACTTGGTACTGTTTCATAATTTTTTAATTCCTCGACATTTATCCATCTAAAGTCTGAATTTTCCCAATTTAGTTTAATGGTGGGATTATTGGATTCGAACAAGAATGGAAATATTTCCCATTCGTGATTTTTGTATTGAGGTGAATTGACCCTCATTTCCTCTATGGCTTTGATTAACGTAATTTTGTCTTCAGTAATTCCAACTTCTTCAAATATCTCAATCTTTGCTCTTGTAAGTGGCTCTTCATCGTTTTCTATAATTCCACTTATTCCTGCCCATAATCCTTTCATGGATTTTACTTTTTCACTTCGTTTGAGAATCAATAATTTTTCATTATCTCTGATGAATGATGTAACAATTTTTGTTGCCCGCATGCCTACTATTTTTCAATTGCTTTTACCATTTTTGTTAGTTTTTTGTATGATTCATTGATGTCAGTATGTTTGGCAAGTCTTTCTTGACATTCTTTGATGTAATTTATCACTTCCTCTGTCTTTGATTCTTGAACAGATGTTAGTAACCTTCCAATATCTTTCCATAACTCTTCTGCAACTCTTCGAATTTCTGGATTTGCAATGATTGTCTCAATGAGTTCTGGAGATTCTGTCATGATGCTTTCTGCTAATGTTTTTTGGACTCTGAACGTTGTTCCTGACATTTTTTCAGTAAGGTTCATTTTTTCATCTTTTGAAATAATATTTGCAAAGACTAAATTCATCAAGTGAGTCAATCCTAAAATCACTGCAATTTTTTTGTCGTGTTCAGCTGCATCTATTGTGACAAAGTTTGCTCCTTCAAACAGTGTCTTTGCCATTGTTAATTCTTTTTTAGCATCTTTAATTGGGACTGAAATAATATTTTGACCTTTGATTGTTTTAGTTCCCGGACCAAACATTGGATGAATGCAAATTGGATTGATTTTTGCTGGCATTTTTGATAATGATGAAACAACTTTAGATTTTTCAGATGAAATTTCAATAAGATATGTTCCTCTTTTCATCTCTTTTGCAATTAGTCTAATAATTTCTGGGGTTCTTCTTGTAGGAGTACATAATACAACATAATCTGCCTGTAAAATTCCGCCAACTAACGATTCTGCAGTTAGTATGCCTTTTCCTGAAATCTTATTTTCAGAATCATATCCTGTAACTTCAAAACCTGCGTCTGCAAAATATTTTGCAAACCATATTCCCATTTGACCTCCTGCGCCGATTACTGTAACTTTCTTCATTGGTTATCACTCATTATGTCGCTTAGTATATTCATTCCCTCAATCAATGTTTGCTCATCTTGACATGCGGATAACCTGATAAAATTCTTGTAATCTCCAAACCCTTCTCCTGGAGCAACTGCTAGTCCTTTTTCAAGAGTGCTGTTGGCAAATTGAACCCCGTCAAAACCTTTTTGATTGATTCTTGCAAAAATGTACATTGCTCCATCTGGAATGATAAATTCTAAACCCATTTCAGTTGCTTTTTGTGCCAACACATCTAGTCTGTTTTGTACCGTATTAGTATTATTGGATATGTCTGCCTCTAGGGCCTTCATGGCTATGTATTGTATTGGCTCTGAGACATTTGTAAGACACAATGCCTCCAACTTTGCCATTTTTTCAATGATTTTTGGATCTGCAATTGCATACCCTACACGAAATCCTGTCATTGCGTGAGATTTTGAAAATGATTGAGTGACAATACTTTTTTCATAATTATAGCAAAGAACACTTTTCCAACTTTTCTTTGCATATTCAGAATAAATTTCATCACTTAGTACGTATAGATTATTTTTTTTGGCCAGGTCAATTATGTCGTCTAGTAATTTCTCATCTAATATTTTCCCTGTTGGATTATTTGGATAATTTAACACAATCATTTTTGTATTTGAATTAATTGTGTTTTTGATTTGTTCTAGCGATGGATTCCACTTGTCTTCAAAAGTTGTATTGATAGTTCTGACTTTAATTCCTGCATTCAATGCACAATCTTTGTATGCAGGCCATGCAGGTTCAATAACAATCATCTCGTCTCCTGGATTCAAAAGAGTTGTAATTGCAGTAAAAATCGAAAATCTTGCACCTGGACTCACTATTATGTTGTCAGGATTGATATTTACATTGAATTTTTTTGTTGAATATTTTGCTAATGCTTCTCTAAATACTGGCATTCCTTTTGCTTGACCGTATTTTAGAAATCCTTTTTCAAATACTTCTTCTAATGCATCTTTAACAATTTTTGGAGGCAAAAAGTCTGGCTCACCCACTTCCATGTGAATAATTTTTTTGCCTTCTGCTTCAAGTGATTTTGCTTTTAAGAAAATTGAAAGATGTGTTTGCTTGTTAGTTGATTGAACTTTGATTGATTCATTTAATAAAAAATTTAAAAATTTTACAGCGATTGTTTCATCCAATCCAATATTGCTACACAACGAAATAACCTTTCCACGCAAATTGTCCTCTCTTACTTCATCTGTTACTCCTTTACCGATATTTTTTTTGACTTCGCCAATTTCTTTTGCAATGTCTGTTCTGGTCTTTAGCAACTCTATCATTTTTAGAGTGATTTCGTCCATCTTGTTGCGAAGGTCGTTAATATCTGACATTTTCTTAGAGTGTTGGTTTGATTGCTCCCGAAATTAGGGCATGATCCGCTATGGTTAATGCCACCAATGAATCCACCACTGGTGGTGCTCTTGGGACAACGCATGGGTCATGTCTTCCTTTCACTTGAAGAATTGTTTCTTTTTTTGTCTTAATGTCTACTGTTTTTTGTTTTTGAGCAATAGATGATGCAGGCTTGAATGCAATTCGCATGGTGATTGGCATTCCATTTGAGATGCCACCTAGAATCCCTCCGGATCTATTTGTTTCTGTTACTATTTTTCCTCGTTTTATTGTATACAAGTCATTGTTTTCTGAGCCAAAAAGTTCTGATCCTGCAAATCCTGAACCGAATTCAATTCCTTTTACGGATGGAATTGAAAATATTGCTTTGCTCAAATCTGATTCTAGTGAACTAAAAATTGGTTCTCCTAAACCTACTGGGACATTTGTTGTTATTGATTCAATTATTCCTCCAAGTGAATCCCTTTTTTTTCTAGCTTCTAGGATTTTTTCTCGCATTATTTTTGCTGTTTTACTTTCTGGACACCTCACTTCATTTTTGTAAATTGAATTAATCATTTTTTCATTAAACTCTCTTTCCATCTTTATTTTTCCTATTTGTGATGTGAAAGAATTTGTTTCAATACCTAGTGTTTCTTTGAGTAACTTTCTTGCAATTGCTCCTCCCATGACATGGGTTGCAGTTAGTCTTCCTGAGAATCTTCCTCCTCCTCTATGATCATTAAAGTGATTATATTTTGTCATGGCAGGATAATCAGAATGGCCTGGCCTAAGTTTTGTTTTCAAATTTTCATAATCCTTTGATTTCTGATCACTGTTCCAAATTACCATTGTAATTGGAGCTCCTGTTGTATATCCTCTAAATACTCCTGAAATTATTTCAACTATGTCTCCCTCTTTTCTCTGAGTGGAGATGATGTTTTGTCCTGGTTTTCTAAGATCTAGCATTTTTTGGATATCTTTTTCATCAATCTCTAATCCTGCTGGACATCCATCCAAAACTGCGCCAATAGATTTTCCATGGCTTTCCCCAAAACTTGTTAAAACAAGACGCTGACCAATAGAACTTCCCGGCAACATACTATCAAGGTTAATTGATGTTTATAATTCCTCATTCTGAATTTTGTTGAAAATTCTATGTCGTGCTTTTTCTTTTTGATTACTTCTTAACACCTGTTTAAAAATTATAAAAAAATTAAATAAATCATGAAATAATTATAATATATTCTTAAATATTAGAATTACATATAACATATATGCAAAATCGTGTAAATTATAACGAATAATTTGCGCGGCCCTGCGAAAAAGACATGTTATCTGCGCAAAAGCGTAGCGGGTGAGGAGAATGCTTTTCGCCCTATACAGGGTCGCGCCTTTTGTCTCTCTTAGATATTTTTTGAAAAATGTTTTTACTGAATTTGGATCTTTGCACCCATACGATTCATCTCTTCTATGAAATTCGGATATGATACTTTAACTGATTCTGGATCTGTAACAGTACAATTACCAAGATACATTCCTGCTATACAAAAGGACATGAATAATCTGTGATCTTCCTCTGAATTTAAATCGGCTCCATGTGTTGTTTCAGACGCTTCTAAAATTAATCCATCTTCTTTCTCTTGAATTTTAATTCCAAGTTTTACAAGTTCTCTTGAAATAATTGCAATTCTATCTGTCTCTTTCAATCTTGCATGTTTCACATTAAAAATTTCAATAGGTTCTGATGCTTTCAATGCTAAGATTGCAAGTGGTGGGAGAAGGTCCGGAGAATTACTCAAATCAAATTTTCCTCCTCTTAGTTTTTCAGGTATTTTGATTTTGATTTGTTCATCATCCATGATAATTTGGACCCCTAATTGTTCTAAAAAGTCGATAAACACTTCGTCTCCTTGTGGCAAATTTCCAATATTTCCTTTAATGGTGATGTCTTCTCCGTTTAGCACATTTGCAGAAAGTAACAGTGCTAGACTAGAAAAATCTATTGGAACTGTAAATGTACATTCCTTATAGATTTGTGGTGAAATGTTGTATCTTTTGTATGGTATGAGTGTTTGAACTGTAACTCCAAATTTTCTCATTGTGGATATTGTTGCATCAAGATATGGTTTTGATACTAAATTTCCTTCTATGGTTAAATTAATACCATTTTCAGTTAACGGTGCACAAATCAGTAATGCTGAAATAAATTGACTGGAAAAGTTTCCTGGAATTTTAACTTCTCCCCCTGTAATTTTTCCTTTGATCTTGATTGGAGGTTTTCCATCAGTTGAACTACATTGTGCTCCAATACTTGTTAATGCATCTAAGAGTGGCTGCATTGGTCTTTTTTGTAAGCTTGAATCTCCTGTCAATGTGATCTCCTCAGAAAATAGGCTGGCAATTCCTGAAGCTATTCTCATCGTGGTTCCTGAATTTTCCGTATTAATTTCAGGAACTTTTGTGCCTATTTTTATGGGATTTTTAACAATGATTGATGAACTTTGAATTTCTATTTCTGCTCCAAATTTTTTACATGCTTCAATTGTTGCTTTTGTATCTGCTGAAAATAATACATTTTCCACAGTGCTGTTTTTTCCTGCAAGTGATGCAAGAAAAATAGCTCTATGTGTATAACTTTTGTTTGGAGGACAAATTATTTCCCCTGAGATTTTTGATTTTTCCACTTTACACTTCATGGACTTCTGCCTTTTTGTTGTTGATTTTTGAAACAATAACGTGTCCTTCTAATGTGGAAAATACTTTCTTTATGGCGGCTTCATTTTCTTTCTTGGTGATTGCAGCTATTGATGGTCCATTCCCTGAAACTGATGCACCTAACGCTCCTTTCTCAATTAATTCTGTGATTATTTTTGGTTCTGAATTTAAAATTGATGCTGTTGCTAATCCATTTATTATCATTGCATCCCAATAATTTGCTTTTCTAGCTAGCTCCCATGCGTTCTCAAATATTGATGAAAGCATTTTTAGTTTTTTTAGATTGCCTCTTTTTCTATTTTTTGGAATAAAAATTACTGCGATAAGATTTGAAGGTCCCTTCTCAAAATGAATTCTTTTTTTCTTTGCATTATCTGTGACGTTAAATCCTCCGTAATAGCAAGAACAAGCATCATCATATGCTCCGGTAATACTTACTTTGGATTCAATCGATGCATCAACTCCCGCAAGTAAAATTTGTTGATCAGTAAGTTTTGGTTTGAAAATTTTGGCACATGCCATGGCAATTGCAGATGATATTGCACTAGAACTTTTTAATCCATACCCTGTTGGTATTTCTGAATCAAGTGTAACTGATATCTTGTTTTGTTCTAAATCTTTTTTTGAAACTATTTTTTCAATTGTTTTGTTGATTAGTCTAGAACTAAGACTCTGGTTTTCTGATTGAATTGAAATTCCTTTGCCTGGACTTGTCTCGACTGTTGCTTCTACCTTCAATTCTATTCCTATTGTGGCTCCTTTTTGGTTTGCAATTGCATTCACTAGTGAGACTGCTCCATGAACGGTAGCCTTTGCTTTTGCCATCAAAATCCTCCTAACAGTGCTTTTTTCATGGCATTATAAGGTGCTTCTATGCCGTGCCAAATCTCAAAAGCCCTTACTGCTTGACCTAAAAGCATTTCATATCCGTAAATTATGATTGCTTTTTTTTCTTTTGCTTTTTTAATAAAATCCGTGTTCATTGGCATATACACAATATCATAAACAATTGTTTTTTCATTAATTCCTTCTAAAGAGATCACACTTGGTTCGTTTCTAAGGCCAACTGATGTGGCATTTACTATGATGTCATAATTTTTTGCTGTATCTTTTACGTCTTCTATTTTCATTGCTGTTGCATCAAGCCCTATACTTTTTGCAAATTCTGAAAGATTGGTTGCTTTTTCCAATGTTCTGTTTGCAATGGTTATGCTTTTTGCTTTCTCTTTTGCAAATCCTGCAACTATTGCCCTTGCAGCTCCCCCTGCACCTATGAGCAGAACATTGGTGTCTGCAATTTTCAATTCTTTTTTCTTAAATGGTTCTAAGAATCCATCCATGTCTGTATTGTAGCCTTTTAGCACTCCGTCTTTGTTTGAAACAGTATTCACTGCTCCAATCAAACTACACGATTCATCTATTTTGTCCAAATACTTCATCATCTCTATTTTGTGCGGAATGGTGATGTTGAATCCGTCAATTTTGATTTTTTTTAATCCTTCAATTCCTTCTTTTAATTCTCCTTTTGGAATTCTATATGCTATGTATGACGAATCTAAATTTAATTCTCTAAATGCTGCACTGTGAATATTTGGAGATAATGAATGATCAATAGGATCTCCGATTACTGCAAATGATTTACCCATCTTATTTTTCTGAGTAATATGATTGATTTAAACTCTCAACTACAATCCGATTATTTTTTTAAATTTATGATTTTTTTCACTTCGTCAACACTGAACTGGCCTGGCGCAATTGCCTTTCCTAATGATACGTATGTGTATGGGCTTCCTAAATACAGGCACAAAATTCTTGAAATCCTTCCATAATCTCCCATGGCAAATGAAATCAGGTTGTTTTTTCCTTTCTTGCTATACAGTTCTAGCATTCTAGTAGAGTCATTTGTTGATTTTGCAGTGCTGACTATTTTTACATTGGATGAGAATTTACTCATTTCCTTTATTTTCTTGTTTAATTGAACAGAATTTGGTGTTTTTTTAAAATCATGCCATGAAACAAGTAATTTTGTTTTTGTTGATTTCAAGTATTTTGACAAATCTGAATCCTTCTTCAATGTGTTAAATTCTACATCTAATAGAAACGGATTATATTCTGCAATTAATTTGAGGATTGCCTTTCGCTCTTTTTCATTTCCGGAGAATTTTCCCCCCTCTGTCTTTGGTCTTAATGTACAAACTACTCTGTTAAGATCTTTCTTTATGATTTCTAATGTTTGTGGTATTTGCTCTATTTTTAAAAAATCAAATCTTACTTCAACAAAATCTGATTTGGAGAGTGCAATTTTTAATACTTTTTTAGTTTTCTCAGGAGTCGTTTCTGCAATTGATACACATGTTTTGTATTTCATTTTTCTAAAATATATTCATCTGAAACTTCCATTCCGAAATGTCTGCCTGTTGCAGGTTTTGAATGAACCATTACTGTGTCTCCTTTTTTGAGATGTGTAACTGAAACTAGCTGTCCATTGGATTTTACAAAACGAATTGTTTCTGCATCTTGTGCAATTATTCCTCCAGTCTCTCCGCCTACTGTGGCTTTAATCATCAACATTGGTCTTCTCTCGATCTTTGATCTGCCGACAGTTGCTCTCCTTGCTTTACCTTTTGAATTAAGAATCAATACTTCTGAACCTGTCTCTACTTCTGAAAGATAGTTTGTTGTTCCGTCTGGAGATAATGTGTAACAATGAACTGCACCTGCATTAACTCTAAATGGCCTTGGTGATGTAAATGATGAACCAACTGATTCATTATGAACTAGAAATAGAAAGTTGGATCTGCTTCCGATTAGCATTCCTTCTCCCTTGTGAAGCATAGATGCTGTATCTACACAAACTCGTTCTCCATCCCCAACTTCTTTTATTTCTATGATCTTTGCAGGTTTCATCTCAAAACTCTTTGTACCCAAGTAAATCATGACTTCTCTTACTTCGTTTATTGAAGATGTACTGAAGATTACTCCGTCTACTCCCACTTCTAAAATTGAAAACATTTTTCTGACTTCTTCTGGAGTCTTTGCAATTGCAAAAATTTTGGTATGGATCTTGTGCAGTTTGGCAATGATGTTTTCTAATGGAATGATTTTCCAATCTTTTACTTCGACTATAACAAAATCCAGCCCTTTTTTGGCAATGTTGAGCACATTATCGATATCTGTGTTTGATAATATCTGAAATTTTCTACCTATTTTTTTGCCCTTTGGTTTTACTCCTTCTTTATCTATTACTACATAATTTGCAGCACTTGAGGGAAACACTGTTTGAAGTTTGGTTTTCGTCTTACCTATTTTTTTTGGGTCTAGATACACCATCTTGATTCCCTCTTCTTCTAACTGAGGCAAAAATTTAGCCAATTGTGTCTGTGACACTTTGGGTGAAATTATTAATTCTCTTGTCTTACTCAATTTTTTTCATTGCTTCCTTTGCGGTTCCTTTTCTGAAAATTATTTCAGCTAATGCTTCTACCATTTTTTCAGGTGCCTTGTGTGCAAAGATGTTTCTACCATATGTGACTCCTTTAGCTCCTGCAGTCATGGCATCTTCAGTCATTTGAAGAATATCTAAATCTGTTTTTGCTTTAGGTCCTCCTGCAATTACAATTGGCACTGGTGTAGTCTTTACAATTTTTGAAAATGAATCTATATCTCCTGTATACAATGTTTTAACAATATCTGCTCCACACTCTGCTCCGATTCTTGCAACATGTGCTACAATTTCTGGATCGTGTGGATTTTTGATATTTTCTCCCCTTGGATACATCATTGCTAAAAGTGGCATTCCCCATCTGTGACATTGATCTGCAGTCATTCCGAGTTGTTCAAGCATTTCAGGTTCTTCTTTTCCTCCAATATTGATGTGTAACGAAACACCGTCTGCCCCCAATGCAACTGCTTCTTTTACAGTTCCGGTAAGCATCTTGCGGTTAGGTGATAATGATAATGATGTGCTGCTTGAAAAATGAACTAAAATTCCTACTCTGATTGGTTTTGGTAGTGATTTGATAATTCCTTTATTGATAATTACGCTGGTGAGGCCGTGACCTTCACATTTGTAAATTGTGTTTGCTGGATTTTCAAGGCCTTCGATTGGTCCGTTTGAAATACCATGATCCATTGGAATGCATAACATTCTTCCTTTTCTGAGAATTCGATTAAGTCTAATTTGATTTCCTGATACCATGATTTGATCTGATTTTTGTGCCCTACTTAAAAATAACGTGAATCTTTCAACTTGTCTTTCACAAAAATTGCGCACAAATCACTCTTTTTGTTTAATTCTTTTTTTACTCATTATTTCTACCAAGGATTAAATAGAAATTCTAAAGGATGAAGATCACTTGAGTCAGACTACTGAACAGATAGAGAAAAGTGATGTTAAAGATATTCTAGAAAATTCCCTTAATGGAAAAAGACCTGGCCCTGAAGATATTTTGAGGTTATTAGAGTCTGATGATGTTCATTTAATGGGCCTTGTATCTGGACATTTGACAAGAAAACAATTTGGGAAAAAAGCTTCTTTTGTAAATAATATTATTTTGAATTATACCAATGTCTGCATCACTGATTGTAAATTCTGTGCATTTTATCGTTCTCCTGGGGCTGAAGATTCTTACACATTAACTCTTGATCAAATTGAATCCAGAGTAAAAGCTGCATATGACATGTTTAAGATTCGCCAAGTTTTGATTCAAGGTGGACATAATCCGAACTTAAAGATTGAATATTATGAAGATGCATTTAGAATGATTCGAGAAAAATTCCCATCTGTTGGTGTTCATGGGTTGTCTACATCTGAAATTGATATGATTGCAAGAGTTGAAAAGTCATCCACAAAAGAAATTTTGTCTCGATTAAAAGATGCAGGTTTGCAATCAATGCCTGGAGCAGGCGCTGAAATTCTAACTGATTCAGTAAAAGACATTATCAGTCCAAAGAAAATTTCAAGTGATGCTTGGATTAGAATTATGGATGAAGCACATTCTCTTGGAATTCCATCTTCTGCAACAATGATGTATGGTCATGTAGAAAATAATGATGATATCGTTCAACACTTTTCCAAACTTGTAAAATTACAAGAAAAGACTAAAGGCTTTATGGCATTTATCCCGTGGAATTTTGAACCAAACAATACTTTGATGCATGAGGAAGGAATTGTTGAATATGGAACCGGTGGAATTCAATTGTTGAAAATGATTGCAATATCTAGACTTGTCTTTGATGGATTAATCCCTCACATACAATCCTCTTGGTTAACAAATGGAATAGGAATGGCTCAACTAGCATTGCAATATGGGGCTGATGATTTTGGCGGTACTCTGATTGGAGAAGAAGTCGTTTCTTGTACTGGTGCCCGTTCTACTGAACTCACTGATAAAATAATCATAGATGCGATTCATCAGATTGGATATCAGGTAGAAGAGCGTGATAATTTTTACAACCCTATTTCTGTATCATAAACCGTAACTAGCCCATTTTGAATCAACTAGATTCTTTGTCTTTTCATCAACTTTGACCTGCTGTTGGATTTCTCTTTGGTATCCTTCTTCCTTTGTTTTTTGTGTTGCATCAATTCCCATTTTAGAACCTAGATTCACAAGTGGTGATGCTGGATCTAAAGTATCTGTTGGTGTATTGTTGATGATTACTGTATCTCTTGCAGCATCTGCTCTTGTAGTAATTGCCCATATCACATCATTGATGTCATGAACATTGATGTCTTCATCTACTACGACAAACATTTTGGTCAGAGACAACTGTCCCATCCCCCATAATCCCATCATGACTTTTTTTGCTTGGCCTGGATATCTTTTTTTAATTGATATTATTGCAAACCCTTGGAACCATCCTGCTGCTGGCATACTAAAGTCCACTACCTCTGGATGGAACATTTGAATTAATGGTAAAAATGAACGCTCAATTACTTTTCCAATAAATGCATCCTCGAGAATTGGTTTTCCTACAACTGTTGTGACATAAATTGGATCCTTTCTTCTCATAATTCCTGTTAGCGTAAATGTTGGATATGGTTCCACTGGTGTGTAGTATCCTGTATGATCTCCGAATGGCCCTTCATCTCTAATATCTGAAGGATCCACATATCCTTCTAAAACAATTTCTGCATTTGCTGGAACATCAAGATCAATTGTTTTACATTTTACAGTCTTGATTCCTTCCTTTCTTGTAATTCCTGCAAACAAGTATTTGTCTAGCCCTTCAGGAACTGGTGCGATTGATGAAAATATTGTTGCAGGTTCTCCTCCTATGATTATTGCAGTTGGAATTTTCTCCCCCATGTCTTTTGAAATGTCACTGTGATGTGCACCTCTCTTGTGTTTTTGCCAGTGCATTAATGCATGAGTCTTGTCTACTATTTGCATTCTGTAAACTCCTAGATTTCTGACTCCTGTTTCAGGATGTTTTGTTGCAACCAACCCTAAAGTGATGAATCGCCCTGCATCATCAGGCCATGATTTTAGAATTGGTATGTCATCAAATGATGCATCAGTTGATGTGATCTCTGTTACCGGTCCACTTGTTTCTGCTTTTGGAAATGAAGCAGTCATCTTTGTTAATTCTGGAAGTTTTTTAATTTTGTTTAGTAATCCTGATGGTACATCCATCTTTGTCATATCTGCAATACGTCTTCCAATTTCTGTAAAGTCTGTCATTTCTAATCCTATCTCCAATCTTTTCATAGAACCAAATGCATTTCCTAAAACTGGCATGTCGTAACCTTTCACATTTTCAAAAAGTATTGCTGGGCCATCAGAATACATCTCACGCCTCATGATTTCTGCAATTTCTAAATCTGAATCAACTTCAGTCTTGACTCTTTTTAATTCTCCATGCTTTTCTAATTCTGCAATAAAGTCTCTGATGTCTTCTATTCCCACATTGGTTCTCTAGTCAGATCAAGTATAAGCTTAACTCGATTTTACATCGGTGGAAGTTCAGTTTTTCTGTCGTGTCCTCCGGAACCGAATTTGCAGTAAAAACACAATTCTGATTCCATGTATTTTAGCTGCTCAACTTGAATTGCCCCAAGCTTCAATGCGATTTTTGTAAGGATTTTGTATTTTAGTGGCATTGCAGGAATAACTTCCTCCATGTATACTCTGTAATGATCGGGGCAGAATTTTAGAGTGACTTTGGATGGTTCCTTGCCTTTTTCATTTACTTGTTTTGTAAAATTGATCTGTTCTCGTATGTATTCATGCTTTGGACATGGACAATCCTTGCCTCCCGGATGCTTGTATGCTGGAGTATTTTTCCAATCAAACTCGGGATATTCTTTTTCAAAGTCATCCATGCCCTCAATACTATAATTTAGCATATAAAACTTGATCAAAATTAGTTGGCGTAATCAACCCAAATGTACATAAACCCCGGAATGTTCATCAAAAATATGGCAGCTGCTAAAAAGCAAACAAAAGCAGATCTTGAATCCAAGATTGCCGAATTAGAAGCAAAGCTAAACCAACTTTCTACTCAGCTAGAATCAAAACCAGCTGAAGTAAAACCAGCAGAAACAAAACCTGCTGAGGTTAAACCAGCTGAAACAAAACCAGCTCCAGCAAAACCTGCTGAGAGACCTGCAGCAACTACAAAACCAAAAGGTGTACTACCTAAAGGATTTGAAGAAAAATCTGCAGAGGTACCAAAACCAGCTGAGACTACATCACAACCTCCAGCAACTGTACAAGCAGCATTAGAGAATGCATACATGACTGCTCCAATGACATCATTCCATGATTACAGAGCCAAAGTCACAGGTTATTCTCCAGCTCCTAACAGATACTTTGTTAGACGAACTGCTCCTGTAGGAAAAGTTCCAACCAAAAATTGGAATGATCAAAAAGCAACAGTAACTGGTTACACAGCATGTTCAAACCAATACTATGCAACAAGAGCAAGAATCGCATATCATCCTGCTGATAAAACATTTGGAAGTTTTAGTGGAATTCCTTTGTCAGTTGAAGGTGTTGCAGCACAAGCACAACAAACTCCAACTCCAGAACCACCAAAGCCTAAAAGAGGCACACTACCAAAAGGTTTCTAATTCAAAAACATCTTTTATTTTCTATTTTTAATAGTAATATTCTTCTTTGATCATACTCTACATAATACATGGTTCCAAAAATCAAATGTCCTAACTGTCAGCAAAATGAATGGCTTGAAAATAACGAGATAAGCTATCTTCCAACAGTTGTGAAGATGGATGATGGAACTTATGTTGCAGATACTGAAAATGGAATTCATGTAAGACTGTGGCGATGCAACAATTGCATGTATGTAATGCAATTTTGGGAACCTGATTAATTCAAAACTAGTGAAATTTTTACAAAATATTCTTTATTTTTACTAATTAATTTGAACAAAGTCTTTAGATGATCAAAATGTAAATAAACAATGCGGTATTAACTGTAAAGAATGGCAGCAAAAAGCAAAGCAAGTACGAAAAAAGATCTAGAAAATAAAATTGCAGAACTAGAGGAAAAACTAACAAAACTATCAACACAACTTGAAGCCAAACCTGCTCCAAAACCAGCAGAAACAAAACCTGCTGAGGTTAAACCAGCTGAAACAAAACCAGCTCCAGCAAAACCTGCTGAGAGACCTGCAGCAACTACAAAACCAAAAGGTGTACTACCTAAAGGATTTGAAGAAAAATCTGCAGAGGTACCAAAACCAGCTGAGACTACATCACAACCTCCAGCAACTGTACAAGCAGCATTAGAGAATGCATACATGACTGCTCCAATGACATCATTCCATGATTACAGAGCCAAAGTCACAGGTTATTCTCCAGCTCCTAACAGATACTTTGTTAGACGAACTGCTCCTGTAGGAAAAGTTCCAACCAAAAATTGGAATGATCAAAAAGCAACAGTAACTGGTTACACAGCATGTTCAAACCAATACTATGCAACAAGAGCAAGAATCGCATATCATCCTGCTGATAAAACATTTGGAAGTTTTAGTGGAATTCCTTTGTCCGTTGAAGGTGTTGCAGCACAAGCACAACAAACTCCAACTCCAGAACCACCAAAGCCTGCAAAAGGTACTCTTCCAAAAGATATGGGACAGACACAACAAACACCTTCACAATCCAAATCCAATGATGATGGAAAGTCAAGACAAGAAAAACTTGCAGAATATGAAGCAGATTACTTGCAAAGAATTGAACAACAAAGAATTGATGATGAAAAAGCCTATCAAGAACTTCTTGAATCTGAAGTCGAATCTAGAATATCAAAAACACATGGTGCTTTACCAAAAGGTTTTGAAGCAAAACCAGAACCTGAAGCTCCAAAAGCATCTAGAGGCACACTACCAAAAGGTTTCTAATCATCCAACCATATTTTCTTGTTTTATTTTAGATTTAGAAAATCTTCGAGCACTTCTTTAGAATGTCCTGCTGGTTTTACTTTGGGATATATTTTGAAAATTTTTCCTTTTTCATCTACAAGAAATGTGCTTCTCATAACTCCCATGTATTCTCTACCCATGAATTTTTTCTTGCCCCAAACACCAAACAAGTTTGAGACTTCTTTATCGACATCAGCTAACAACGGATATTTGATTCCCATCTTGTCACAGAATTTTTTATGGGATTCTACATCATCTGGACTTATGCCAATTATTTCGATTCCTTCTTTTTGAAATTTTTTATAATCTTTGGAAAATTCATCTGCTTCTGTGGTACATCCTGGGGTGAAATCTTTTGGATAAAAGTAGATGGCGTGTTTTTTGCCCTTAAAATCACTTGATTTTACCTTGTTACCGCTTGCATCATTTATTGCAAATTTTGGAACAGAGTCGCCTTCAGAAATCATGTGTTCTGAAATGAATTAATCCATAATTAATTACTTTTTGAGATCAACAGATCCAAAATTAAGGTCGAATCTTTTATATGGATATACGCGAGGCTTTAGCTTAATGGTTAATCCAAGAGCATACCTTGCAGAAGCAATTGCAACTTATGGGTTGGTATTCTTTGGTCCTCTTTCAGTAATTCTAGCAGTTTCTGCATTTGGCGAAGAACTAACAACACAATCTGTATTGTTCATTTCTCTTGGACACGGTGGTGCCATCGCTTTGATGGTTTATGCATTTGGACATGTTTCTGGTGCTCACATTAATCCAGCAGTTACAATTCCTATGATAATTACAAAAAAGATTGGCATTGTCGATGGAGTTGGATATATCATTTCACAATTGATTGGTGCAGTAGCAGCAGCTGCAACACTTGCAGCAATATTGCCTGAAATTGGTGCCAAAATTAACTTTGCAACTCAAGGCGGTCCAAGTGACTTAATCAATAACAGTATTGGTTCTGGATTTGCAGTTGAGGCAATCTTGACATTCTTCTTAGTCACCGTAATCTTTATGGTTGCAGTTCACAAAAAATCCACTCCTGGAATTCAAGGACTTGCAATTGGTGGAATGGTTTTCCTAATTCACCTAGTGGCTGTGCCATTAACAGGTGCATCTGTTAACCCTGCAAGAACATTTGGTCCTGCATTAATTTCTGGATTCTGGGAATTCCATTGGTTATACTGGGCAGCCCCAATCTTAGGTGGAATTATTGCTGGTTTGATAATGAATTATGTCTATACCAAACCTGCAGAAAAAGAAGCATAATCCTAACATTTTTAAAAATTTGATTTTTGATTTTTGTATATGACTTCTGACGAAGATATTTCATCTATGTTTTCTTCTGAATCCCAAAAACTCAAAAATTTGTTTGATACTACTGATTCTAACTTTGATATGAACATCCATGAAATTATAGAAACATACTATCATGTCATGAATGTATCCTCTATGGCTACAATGTTAAAACAACAGGCTCATTCTGAGTCTAAGGATTTGATGAATAAAATTCAAGAAACTGAAAAACTGATTTCTGAAAGATTTGATTCTGTAATTCATCCAAAAATAATGGAAAAATTATCTACATCCATTCAAGAATTGGCTCAGAATCTGCAATCTAGAAATTCTACTAATAAATCAAAAGAGGAAACAGAAAATGATGCAAAACTCTTTGATGAACTGCGTGAAAAAATGAGTACTAAAGAATTTGTTGAACAATATGCAAATGGACTTTCTGATGATTGAAGAACTCGCAAAAAATTTAGTCGAACTCAAAAAAGAATTTGCTCAAATCTATAATGGTAAAAGCCAAATTCAAGAAGTAATCCCAAAATCCCCCTCGGAACTATTTTCAATAAATAAATCTCATTTAGAACTACTGCACCAGTTTGTATCAAGTAATCCTATCTACTACAATTCTTTTGAACAACGAATCGACTCTATTGATTGTGTTGTATATGAAGGTGATATTAACAAATATTGGCTCAACAGTATTCAACATGGTTCAAGCAAAGCCCCTTTCTCACCAACATGGATGATGTCTAGTTACATTGCTGCATTATTTTCAAAAGAGTTGGGGTATTCCGAAGTAATTGATATTGGCTCAGGTGATGGCCGTATCGCGTATTGTGCTAAAATTTTGGATATGGAATCATACAGTATAGAAATTGATGACATGCTAGTGGATTTACAAAATACTCTTGCATCTACACTTGACTTTCATCCGTTTTGTTCTGATGCTGTCTGTTTTGATTACTCTTCTTTGCATCTAAGTAAGCCCATATTTTTTATTGGCGGGCTTGCACAAATGGGCGGTGTCTCTCTAGCATCTGGCGTACTGAAATCCATCCAATCTCTTTCTAATTTGAAGAACAAAACTGGTTGGGTATTTGCAGGAACTCTGTCAAAAAAATATACTCCTGATCCAAAAAATCAAGCTGGATGGGGAACTCTAATTGAAGAAAATAATCTCAAATACATTCGGAGTATTTCATTGCCTGCTGCTTGGACATTTCGTGAATCCGATGATGTGCAATACATTTTTGCAGAATCTAACTAATAGCAATCCAAATTAAGCGTAAATTTCCAAAACTTTTTGGACTCGTTGCATAGCTTGGATAGTGCGATTGCTTGCGGAGCAATAGGTCGTCGGTTCGAATCCGATCGGGTCCGTTTACTATTTTCAATAAAGTTCAAAATTTTTACATAATTGACGATAATTATGAGCCTGAGATATTGTTTGTTCAAATGAACAAACAATTCTAAACATACCTAGATCTCTGGACAATGAGTGTTAACTATGAACATTGATGATCAAATCAGTCTTTTTGATAATAATTCTGATACTGCCATGTACAAACACAAACTGATTCTTGAGAAAATCAAAAATGAACTGATTAACTTTGGTCTCACAAAAAGTCAGGCAAAGGTATTCATCTATCTTGGCAAATATGGATCAAAGACTGCATCTGAGATCTCAAAAGCATTGCAATTGCCTAGAACCGAAACATATCATTTAGTAAACTCATTACAAAGTATGGGGTTAGTCGTTGCAGAACTCTCTCATCCAACTCAATACACTGCCATGGAAATGAACAAAGCTATTTCCACATTAGTAAAACAAGAACAAGCTCGAATTGACACTCTGGCAAACAAAGAAGAATCGTTATCTGAGATGTGGCGGGCGATTCCTTTCTTTGCAGTTGAGACTGATGAATCAAAATCTGAGAAAATGCAATTACTTCATGGGGCAGGACCAACTACTAACAAAATTAAAGAGATGATAAATTCCAGCACTGATGATTTTAAAATTTTTGGCAGTGTTGCTGATTTGCTTAGAATGTATCATTCTGACGTATTTGATTGGGTGGATGAATCTCCAACAAATCTCAAAATGGTGGTTTCTCCTCTAAATAATACTCCTGAATTTCTTTCAGAGATTGATTCTGGAAAAGTTAGAGCAATGCCGTCTAATTCTGAAAACAAATGTTTTCTCATAAATGACAAAAAAGAGGTGCTGATTTTTATGCGCAATGCAACACATCCCACAAGACAAATCTTTGCATGGTGGTCTGACTCTGAAACTTTGGTCGATATGATGAATTCCTTCTTTGAATTATCTTGGGAAAAAGGGGAATCTCTCTATTGAGAATCTGTTCATTCTAGTTCTGAATCTGTATTTTTTTAATTTTATTTTCAGTAATGAGAAATTCGTTTAGTTGTTTTTACTCTGATAAATGTATGCGAAACACTTCGTGGAATTGCTTTTCTGTTAACATGGATAACAATGTTATCAGATCAGATGCTGATATTATCCCTTGTATTTTTTCATTATCGATTACAGGAAGTTCGTGAATTTTTCTCTCCAGCATTAATTCTATGGCGTTTAAAATTGAAGAATCTGATTTTACAGATATGACAGGTGAAGACATTATGTCTCTTATATTAGATTCAGGTTTTTTCCCATACACGGTTAAAGCAATGGCAATGTCCACATGTGACACAATTCCTGCTATTTTTTCCCCTTCTTTTACTATTAATGATGGAATATGATTTTCATACATCATTTTTGCTGCCTCGATTACGCTGGCAATTCCTTGAATTGATTTTATTTTACGAGTCATGAATTTATTAATTGGAATTAATGATTTTTCGGAATTTGACATAACATCAATGAATATTTTTAGAATTTAAAGAAATATGTTCAAGCCAGCAAAGATGAATATCTTTACTGGTTTCTTGAAGATAATAATTCATTGCCTTTTCTGATATTTATCTATACAGAAAGATGATTTTCACGAGTGGTAATTGTCTGGAGTTTTTTATAACTCGTTGATTTTGGATTATTGTGAAGCATGCAAAGGACTATCTGAATAATCCAAGAACTATAAAGATTGAATCTACATTATCTGATGTTTTAAAAAAAATAATTGATGAGAAAAAAAGTAGACTATTGGTTACTGAAAATGATAAAATTGTTGGTCTTGTAACTGAAAAAGATCTGGGGTTTTTCCTATTAACTGATGATACTGAACGAAAATTAGATGAAATACCTTTGTCTGAAATTGTAGTGAAAATAATATCTGTTGATGAAAATGCTGGATTGGATCAATGTGCTAACATTATGTTGAAAAATGGAATTGGATCCCTTGTAGTCACCTCCCACAATAACATCATTGGAATTCTGACAAAAACAGATCTTGTAAGATATTTTACAAAATCTCATCTTGGTGAAAAAATTGTTGGAGAGTACATGTCTCCATACTATGCTTGGATGTATTCTGATTCTCCTCTTTACAAAGTGGTTCTAAAAATGATTGAACAAAAAATTTCTAGAGTCATATTGAGAAATCATGATGAGGTTCCTGTAGGAATTGTAACGTTTAGAGATTTATTCAAACTTGCTCTTGATCTGGGAAGGCATGAGGATGTACTTGATAATACTGATCCTGCAATTTCTGTAATTTTTCCAAGAAAAGGGTTCATTTCTGACTCTGGATTTGGTGGCAGCACAAAAATTGATGAAATAATGAGCAAGGATATTGTTTCTGTAAATTATGATGATGATTTGGCAAAAACAGGAAAAATGCTACTTGATAAAAATATCAACGGCGCCGGGGTTTTATCTGCAAATGGTAACATCATTGGAATTATCAGCAAAACTGACATTGTCAAAGCCTTAGCTTTTTTGAAATAGCCTTATTTTTCGGAAATTCTAGGCTTGAAATTTCTTAGTTGGTCTGAAACTCTAATAATTTAGTACTCTAAAGAGAATCATTGGATTATGAAAAATTTTGCTCAGATATTTTAGAAGCAGACTCTAAAATTCGATTTGCAACCGTCTATGATGAATGGGCAGTTCGTGCTGGTGGTGGTATGAGAGAGGGTGTGAAAAATTTACTTTCTGAGCATGCAGAAAATGAGTTAGTCAATATTTCTATTCTTGATTGGAAAGCCCGAAAAGATATGTCAAAATGGCTTGGAAAAACAAAATACACTTTGGCTGAATATGATAAGGTGAAGCGTTTTTCATTTTATTTAGGGGATGATCATTTACTTTTAGTGAGTACTGAAAAAGATTGCGAGACTAATGCTGTTGTTGATAAAGTGATCAAACTCTATTACGAAAACCAATGATCATTAATTGATTTTAATTGAATTGCCTGTTGTCTTTTTTGGAATTTTGATTTCCAGTCTTCCTTTTTGAAATTTAGCTGTTGTTTTTTTACTATCTATAATTTGAGGCAATGTAACTGATTTTTTAAAATATTCAAATTTCGTTATTGTCCCAAATTTTTCTTCAGAATATTTTTTATTTAATTTTGCTTCGACATTTACGGTATTTTTATCGAAAGAAACTTTGATATCTTTTTTTCCTACCATGGGAAGATCAAACTCTATCATCCAGTGGTTTTCAAATTCTCTTAGACACGACAATGGTGACAATATTTTATTTTCAATATCATCAAACAATGATCCAATTACAGGCGGAACAATACTGAATCTAAAATCGTCATCTATCATAAAATCACTTGTAAATTTGTGGAGCTCTTGTCTCCGTTCCTTGCTGTTGCTGCTGTAATGTTCTAAGTGTTTCCTCCATCAATTTTCTATGCTGAATTCTTAGTTTTTCAATTCTATTCTGGATGTCTTGTGTATCTACCTTTATTCCTAAAATTTTTGCAAGTGTGACAATGGCTATTATTGCCGCTTCTGGATCTGGGAAAAATGGATGACATTCTGCATACAAAACAAGTGCTGGGATCTTTGTTTTTCTAAATACTGACATTATTGCAGCATCGGTACCAAAAATAGATCCATCTAAAAATTTTGGAATTTGATTGTTGTACAGTACACTGTCTAGTGTAGAATGTGTTACCAATCCATAAATCTGTGGGGCATCTTTTTGTTGATTGATTGTCTCCATCCCACTAACCATCATTACTTTTTTGATTGCATTATTTTTACAAAATTCATGAACTGCCAGTGCAAAACCTTCTGCTAGATATTGGTTAAATGGAACATCTGAAATTATTATGAAGATATTATTTTTATTGTAAACTCTGATAGGTGCAAGAATTTCGCCCCCCTCTACAAATAATGTCAAGGGAAGATCTGGAACTTCAATTTCTCCAATTTGCTTCATTTTTAGATGATGTATGAGGTATGATATGGAAAATGTGCCGACAAGACCGTTACTGGGAAATCCTATGAGTAATGTATTTTCTGTAGTGTCTACTTCTGCGATCTTCAAGTTATTCCTTTCAAAAAGGTCCCAATTAAAATAAAAACCTAGATTCTCAAAATTGAATATCGTAAACTCTGCGCACCGATGAATTGTATTTTTTTACAAATTTCTCTCAATATTTGTAAAACAATACGCTTAATTTTAGAATCATGTAACATACAATATGATAAATCCTGAATTAATGGACTTGCTTGAAAAAAATGACGTCCTGGATGTTTTGGTGGATTCTGTTACTTATCAGCTGCTAAAAATCAACAATGTGGAGAAAACACCTGAGGGAAGAGATTGGTATTATGAATTACCTCCCATCGTAAAGGACAAGTTTGACAATTACAAAAATGACTATCAAACCCTTTCTGGAGTTCTTGCCTTAGATCATGAACAAATCAAAAATGAGATGAATAAAGGGTATTACTACTGGAGATTACTTCGCTCTGCATGTACTACATACAGAAATGATTTGGTAGAATATGATCAACAATTAACCTTGGAGTTTAATTTACCTCTAACAGATGCTATTTCTGATAATTCTGTCTTGAATGAATGCATTGGTGTTTTAGACAAGCATGTCATTGAAAAGTAGACTGTTGTTAGATCTTTATGCAATAATTTTGAATCTTTTTATGAGTAAACAATAAGATATAATCATGGAAATAAAATCAGAAAAATCTATCAAAGAATATCTTGAAAAATTACCTGATGACACTATAATCAAATACTATCTTGATGTAGAATATAGTCCGTTTCCATTTTTAGTGATTGAAGAATATACGAGACGATTCAAGCGTAAAACAAAAGATGAAATTATTAAAGATTTAAAATTACAAACCCGTCTTGCCAAAAAGAAAACCAGGGAATTGGGTCTGATGGCAAAAAAGCACAAGCTTGTTGATGATGTCACACGAGAGAAATCCGAGGAGATAATAAAACATGCAAAAAAGCGAGGATACAAAATAAGCGAACAACTAGCTTCTAAAGGCAGTATTTTGGGTTCTAAATTAAAAACTAAAACAAAATCTGGCATTGTCTCTGGTCTTAAAGCTAGTAAAAAACTACAAGGCAATTCTGGCAAAGATTTGGATTTGTTAAAAAAACTTGGCGACTTACAAAAGGCAGGAATAATCACCAAGAAAGAATTTGATGAAAAAAAGAAAAAGATTTTGTCTAAAATTTGATTTCATCACAATTTCTCTTTTTTGTTAAGATTATCTTTTAATACTTCTAGTAAAAAATATCTGCATATTATTATGGCCGACAGCAACCCTCCCAGTTCCATCAAACAAGAAATTCTTGATAAAATTGCTGCATTAGTTACTGCTGCATTTGGGCTTGTTGCTGCACTTGCATGGAATGATGCTATCAAATTATTGTTCAAAGAACTTTTTGGGACTCAGGATCAGGTAGGGCCAATGATTATTTATGCACTATTCATAACAATTATCGCCGTTATCTTGACAATAATTGTGGCACGTGCAGCGTCTAAAGCAAAAAATGTTTTACTAAAAACATATTCCTGTCCCTTGTGTGATTTTGAAACTCAAGTTCAATCTGAACTAATGGAACATAATGTAAAAGATCATGCTGCAAACAAAGACAAGTTTCTCAGTAAATGATTTTTAAAAAATAGTTGCTTTATCATACAAGAGCATAATGAGGACTCCTGCAAAAATCACAAATGCTGCCATAAAGTATATCGCCACATGAAGTATTCCTATTTTTTGACTGAAATAATTCCCGACAAATACCATTCCTATTCCTGTGGAAATGATGATTATTCCTGCAATTATATTTGATAACTCCACAATTGTCTGAATTTTTTCTTCTATCTAAAAGATCCTTTAAATTCTGTCTTGACATTGATTTTATTTGATAATGAATCTGACTATGATTTCATTTCTATCTGTCTCGTGCGTTCTTATGTTGTCTGGATTTTTACCTGTTCTTGTATTTGCTGATGTTGCATCTGGAAAGCCCTCTTGGGAAACAATGTCTGACAAAGTTTGTGGGGATAAACTATGTTCTGAAATCAAATCCCAAATCCCTTTGCCTACTGTGAAATCTATTGCCTATTTTCCACCTCCTCTAAAACAAATTTCTGACGGTGTATCTTTTTCTAATGTGACTTGTACTGAAGGAAAAGCGCTAGTTCTAAAACAGTCAAACGGATTTCCTGCATGTGTAAATTTTTCATCTGTCGAAAAATTGATCATTCGTGGATGGGCAATCCATATTTTGCCTGATTATATTGATCAAAATAATAACTCTGAAATCTTTTCTCTTGGAACTTACAAAACCACATCTGAAATGATTACATACTTTGGTGATACTTCTGGCTACTTGGCAAAGCCTATCCATGATGGAAATTATCCTGGTATTGTTATGATTCATGAGTGGTGGGGATTAAATGACAACATCAAAGATATGGCAGATAAACTTGCATCTCATGGTTATGTGGTTTTGGCAGTTGATCTTTATGATGGAAAACTTGCAACTACTTCTGATCAAGCAAGACAACTGATTACAACATTTGATTCTGAATATGGAGTACAAAACATGAATTCGGCTGTTTCTTTACTGTCTGAAAACTATTCTGTTTCTGGGGTTGGTTCTATTGGTTGGTGTTTTGGTGGAGGCCAATCCTTGAATCTTGCACTTGATAATACTGAAATTGATGCTACAATAATTTACTATGGTTCACTTGTAACTGATCCTGAAACATTGTCTGTAATTGATTGGCCTGTTCTTGGAATATTTGCTGAGTTGGATAAGGGAATTCCCGTTGACACTGTAAATGAATTTGAATCAGCGTTAAATCAAGCAGGTGTTGAAAATCAAATTTACATTTATGATGGGGTTGATCATGCATTTGCCAACCCTTCTGGAGAAAGATATGCCCCTGAAGCCTCAAAAGATGCATGGGCTCAAACTCTTTCCTTTTTGAAATCCGCCCTCAAATAATTTTAAAGAATTTATCTCCTTTTATGAAGATCTTAAATATTATATTCTCTCATGAAAATAGTGAGTCCTGAAAATTTCAATTCTTCCATTCTAGTCCAAGATATCATGACCAGGGCACTAATTACTGTGAATTTTGCTACTACGGCATTACAAGTTGCAAAAATGATGGAACAAGGAGGAATTGGAGCAATCCTTGTTAAAGATAATGATAACCCTGTGGGGATTGTCACTGACAGAGATTTTGCAACAAAAATAGCTGCAAATAATCTTCCTTTAAACACTGCCGTAGAAAATATTATGTCATCTCCACTGATAACGATTAATCATAACGAACCTATTTCTGCTGCAGCTGAGAGAATGACTAGTAAAAAAATAAGAAAGTTGGCAGTAACTGAAAACGGTAAAGTTGTTGGAATAATTACTTCTACAGATTTAGTTACTCAGTTAACAAAATAACTAGAATGTTTTTGTTTTTCTAAGAAATATTGTGACCGCTACCATGTAACAACCTGTTGCAATGATCTCTGAAATCAGAGATGCCAAATATGGCTCTATTTCAATTTCTAGAAAATAGTATAATGTTGGCCACCTTATTCCAAGATAAATTATTTCTCCTACTCCAAATGATGAAATCAAAGCTAGTAGTTCTTTCTTGATTAAGTTTGATTTCATGGATTTGTATCGTTCTATATTGTCCCAGTAAAATAATGCAGAAAAAATTCCAAAGTAAATAATGTAGCCGATAATTATTGTAATTGTTGTGTTGAGATAATTTTCTTCATTTTCTAATAGCTGTGCAGCAACTGCAGATAGAGAAGCTGAAACGATAAAACAAATGAGAAAGTTTCTGTTAATTTGTAATAACTGTGGATTTAATTTCATGATGATTCTTTGGTAACTGTTATTTTGAATCATTTCATAAACTAAACTATGAAGAAAAGATGTGAATGGGCAAAGGATGAACCTAATACAACATATCATGATGAAGAATGGGGAACCCCCCAACACGACGATCAGAAATTGTTTGAATTTCTAATATTAGAGGGAGCACAAGCTGGTTTGTCTTGGACTACTATTCTTAAGAGAAGAGAAGGATACAGGAAGGCATTTTCTGATTTTGATGCTGCAAAGGTCTCAAAATACACTCAAAAACATGTGAGCAATCTCCTCCGAGATGAATCCATTATACGAAATAAACTCAAAATTAATTCTGCCATAAATAACGCAAAACTATTCCTACAAATTCAAAAAGAATTTGGCTCTTTTGATGAATATATTTGGGGATTTGTTAATTACAAACCAATCAAAAATAAATTCAAAAAGCACTCTGATTTGCCTTCAACTAGTGAAATTTCAGAAAAATTAAGCCAAGATCTAAAAAAGCGTGGATTTAACTTTGTTGGACCTACTATCTGTTATGCGCTAATGCAGGCTATAGGAATGGTAAATGATCATACCTCTGAGTGCTTTTTGTATGGAAAATAATTTTTAAGGTAGATTAATTCAAGAAAATCATGGCAGAAGGAAAATTTGCAACATCTGTATCTTGCATGGATGGCAGAATTCAAATCCCGTTAAACAAATGGATTAAAGAAAATTATTCAGCAGACTATGTAGACACAATTACCGAACCTGGTGTGGACAAAAATATTGTAGATGTTGTCGAATCAATCAAAACCAAAGTTGGAATTTCAATTAACGCCCACAAGTCTGAACTTATTGTAGTGTCTGGTCATTATGATTGTGCTGCAAATCCAGTATCTGATGAAGAACATATTTCACAAATCAAAAATGCAGTTGAAGTAATTTCTTCATGGAACTTGAATGCCAAAGTAATTGGTGTTTGGGTTGATGGATCTTGGAATGTTAATGCTGTCTAGTTAATTGAATTAGGAAAAATTGGAATAGTTATTTCAAATTCATGAATGCTATCTGTCGCAAAAATTCTATATTTTCCACCTGGTATATTTTCTGGAATGGGCCAAGGCATATTCAGATGTCCTCTGTCATCTGTTTTGGTTCTTACTGATTCTGCAAAATTTTCTCCTGTAATTGTAATCTCTACATTGTGTAATCTGTGCCAGCCATTTCCATCAAATGAAAGATATCTTTTACCGTTGATTTCTTCTGGAATGATTGTAATTGATACATCAAAATCCTCCAAGGTTTTTGAGGGTGTTATTCCTTCGTTTCTTTTTGAAGCAATTTCAGCAAATATCATTTCTTGAAATTGTTTGGAGACTGCCCAGTTTTTCTCCCTTAGTTTTTCAACATTTTCAGATTTTATACAAGCTGGGGTCTGTTTTGTTTTTTTGATAACTATTTCTTGTCCTTCTTTACATTGAATCAAATCCAAATCTATGCCTAGTTTCATCTGCCCAAATGGGCTTGATTTGTTGATTGGCTTTGGATTTTTAGAAAAATCCGAACACAGTGTATCTCCGCATACCTTGATTTTGTGAGATGATTCTCCCTTCTTTGCTATTTGTTCGTCTACCTCTGAACATAACTTGTCACCACATACTTTTGGAGAGTTGATGACCTTGTATTTTTTGAACTCTACCAACCCTTCGGCTGAATCCACAAGACCTACTGCAAAACCGATTATGAAAATACTAAGAACAAGCCTTGTAATCATGTCTTAATATTATAATTCAGTAAATTTTAGGTTATATGCAGGATTTTAGGATATTTTGAACATGAATCAGAGACTATCTCAATTCTCAAAGACTGCAGGACCTGGAATTCTGTTTGCATGCACTGCCATAGGTGTATCCCATTTAGTCCAATCTACTAGGGCAGGAGCTGATTATGGTTTGTTTATCTTGGGATTTGTGATATTGGTTACTTTGCTCAAGTATCCTTTCTTTGAGTTTGGTTCTCGCTATGCAAATTCCACACAAACGAGCATTATTGATGGTTACAAAAAACTCGGAAAACCAGCTTTGTGGTTGTATTTTCTGTTAACCATTGCTTCAATGTTTTTTGTTACAGGTGCAGTAGGATTTGTAACTGCTGGATTTTTTGAGAATCTTTTTGGAATTGACTTTCTTGGAGAATGGACTGTAGTAATTCTGTTTGCTGTGTGTGTTGGAATTTTAGCAATTGGAAAATACAATCTACTTGATAGTTTGATCAAAATTATTGCAATTGTTCTAGTTGTGTCTACTGTTTCTGCATTTCTACTTACCCTATACAATGGACCGATAGAACCTGTTGCGGGATTTGAGCCAAAAGATCTTTGGGATGTGTCTGGAATCTTTTTCCTGCTTGCGCTGATGGGGTGGATGCCAACAGCTGTTGATCTTTCCAGCTGGAATAGCTTGTGGACATTGGAGAGAATGAAACAAACAAAATACAAACCCTCTCTTAAAGAGACTCTTTTTGAATTTCGACTAGCTTATCTTATCACGGGAATACTTGCAATAATGTTTGTCACACTTGGTGCTTTTATTTTCTATGGTTCTGGGGATGACCTACCAAACAATAATTCTCTTTTTGCGCATGAAATCGTCACTTTGTATACTCAAACTATTGGTGATTGGAGTTATCTGATCATTGCAGCATCTGCATTTACTGTAATGTTTGGAACTATCATTGCAGTATTTGATGGATACTCCCGTTCCTTGCAGAGAACAGTAGAGTTGATTTTTACTAAAAAAGAAGAGAAAATACGCACAAAATTCCGTACATTTTACGTTATTTTCTTACTCTTGATATCTACTGGGTCTCTGGTGGTAATTTTTCAATTTGGAAACAATCTCAAAGAACTAGTTGACTTTGCAACTGTTCTGTCATTTGTAATAGCTCCTGTGATTGCAATTTTTAATTTCAGACTAGTCACTGGAAAACATCTTGATAAAAACCATCATCCTTCTTTAGGATTAAAAATTCTCAGTGTCTCTGGAATTCTTTTTCTTATTGGATTTGCGCTAATATTTGTAATATTGAAATTAGACCTGTTTTTATCATAATCCTTTAAATTCCGTCTTTACTATTTTTTTTTATGAAATCTTATTTTGCTACTTTTTTCATAATTTCTCTTGTGTGTATGATTGGTTTATCCTTGACCGTTTATGCTTCTGATTCAAACATTCCTGAATGGATAAAAAATACTGCTAAATGGTGGTCTGAAGGTTCTATTAGTGACACTGATTATGTACAGTCATTAGAGTATATGATTAACAATGGGATTATTGATGTTCCAATTCCAATAACTGAGGTCACTGCGACTCAAACCATGTATTCGGATAAAGAACGTGCACAATCATTTAGAGTTACCATTTCAAATATTATAGAACCTTTACCTGTTCATTTTTTTGAAAAGTTTGAATTAACTACCTCTGATCCTGGCAATGCTGATGACCCTCGTGGACGAATGTATAATTTTCGTGACACAGCACCAACATTTTTCTTAGAATCTGTGCCAAGTGCTGACAAAAAACAATTCTATGATTTTATTGGAGATTGGATGGATAGAGGTGATTTGTTAAATGAGTTTGATGTCGATATTGCTGTACTTGATGGAACGGGTACTGTAATTCAAACTTGGGCTTTCAAAAACTGTGGAATCACAAGTTATGGAACATACCTTCAAGACACTGTCTTTATTTACCAGTTCTCTGGAGGTCAGGATTCTGAAATTAGAGATAGAACCAATTTCTCATGTGTTGGCATTTCATTAGAGACTCCTTAATTGTAACTTTTAGAAAGTTATTTTAACAGAGAGAGCCAAATAGAGATGAAATCATGAAAATTTCAAAAAACATGCAAAATGCATTAAACAATCAGATTGCATTAGAGGCAAACGCATCAAACAGTTACCTGTCTATGGCATCCTGGTGTGAAATCACCGGTTATGAAGGAGGTGCGAGTTTCTTTTATGCCCAGGCTGATGAAGAGCGAACTCACATGCTAAAGATTGTTCATTATTTGAATAATCTTGGGGTGCAAGCAATCATTCCTGCAACAAAGTTACCTGCAAGTAATTTCAAGTCTTTAGAATCCATTTTAAAGACTGCTTTGAGCAGCGAACAAGTAGTAACTACTGCAATACACAAGATGGTTGAAATCGCACAAAAAGACAAGGATCATTCAACTTCTGTATTCCTGGAATGGTTTGTCAACGAGCAAGTGCAAGAAGAAACAAAGTTTGAAACTTTGATACAAAAGTTTGAGCTCATTGGAAGAGACAAGCTTGCAATTAATGAAATAGATAAGATACTAGCAGCCGATGCTGCAGCCTCTGCTAATGCTACTCCTGCTTAGAATCTTTTTTCTAAAATAATTAATACCTCATTATTTTCAATCACATCATGACAGTTACTGTAACAAGAAAGCCAGGTGGCATTACCCAATTATTCAATACTGAAACTGGTCGTGTCACATACAAATGCAAGGCTGAATCTGGATACATGCTAATTGAGGCCTTTGGTGGAATTGTAAAATTTAACCAGAAAGGAGCAATGGCAACAGTAACAGGACACATCACTTCTCTTGAATCCTGTGATGTTCTAAAGAAAGGTCACTCTGAATACAAAGAAGCGTTGGTTGCTATAGTTTCTGCTCATAAAGAATTTGCACAAAGCATCGCAGATTCATATCAAAAAGAAATTCAAGATCTTGAGAATAAATTATCTGCTCTTTAATCTAACCGTAAATCATACAGTGTTCGCATTCACAAACTTCTTGCTCTTTAGATTTTTTTAGACATTTTTTATGTTGACCTGCTTGACATTGAACACAAATTTCATCAATGTTGTCTATGCTTGTGTATTTTTTTGATTGATCAAACCCGAATCCTCCGTCTTTTGGCCCTACCATATGTCTACTAAATTGAGGTTCTATTTCTACTTCTCTAATCTACGGCTGTTTTAATTGCTTCTTGCAAATCTTTTTTGTGGGTTTCAATAATTCCCCTTATTTCAAAAGTATCTACATAACCTCCTGCTGATGCACGAGTTGCTTTAAGTAAATAATGCAAAGACCCTTCCTCGATTTTTCCAACATAGTAGCCATAAAGAAAATCTATTTCATTTCCACACTTCCAGATTTGTTTGATTGCTGGAAATGTTTGTTTAATTTCAGTAGGAATTTCTAAAATCCTTCTTTGAATGTACTGGTCCAATGATTTTCTGATTGTTGAATCTTGTAACAACTCAATTGTGAATTAAAAGAGCTTGCATTTTAGTCCTTTTTCTTTTTATTTGTTTTATTTTCTCCTGGTTTATCCCACATGTGCATTGTTCCTCTTACCATGAATGATCCAACAATTATGGCAACCACTCCAGTAACTATGAATAAAAATAATTTTCCAATATCTTTGATGCTTGCCACGTTATCTTCACTTCGTCTGTCTAATTATAATTGTCTAAGATTGACAATTAGATTCAATAATGAGTTTGAGCAATATCTCTCAAATGTCTAAAATAAAACAGATTGCTGCCTGGATTGCAATAATAGGTGGCGGTATTGCCTTTTTCTTCTTCTCTATTGAGATGGCTGAATTCATGCGGTAACTGAAAACTAAATACATCTTATTTTAAAATCATATTTGTGATTACTAAGGAAATTCAGGACTTTCTAAGTTTACAAAAACTCGCATACATTGCTACTGTTTCCTCTGAAGGCAAACCCAACATTTCTCCAAAAGGGACACTAATTGGTTGGGATTCAGAAACATTGGCATTTGCAGATATTCGTTCTCCTGACACTATGAAAAATCTAAACAACAACCCTGATGTAGAAATTAACGTCATTGATCCTCTTTTACGTAAAGGCTTTTTGTTTCAAGGCAAGGCCAGAATCATTAGCGACAAAATTGTGTATGAAAAAATTCTAAATCACTATAGAGAAAATGGGGTAAAAAGTCCAATCAATTCTATTGTTCTAGTTGATGTTTCAAGCATATCTGAAGTACTCTCTCCTTTGTATGATCTTGGTGTTTCAGAAGATGAGATAAAATCAAAATGGCAAAAACATTTTGCAAATTTATGATTTATTCTGTGTTTGTAGCTTGTTTTAATTTTTCTAATTCATTCTTGGTATTTTCATGTTCTTCTCTTTCTTTTTCTAATAGATTCTGAACTGCATCTAATTCTTTTTGTGTTGTGTTGAGTTTTGATTTTAATGATCCTACAACTACACTTGCAGCCTCTATGATTCCTGCAGAACTTTTTTGATTCTCCGCATTCACTCCGATAAATTGTTTTTCGGATTGGGTTAGAATACTAGTGTCTTCAAATGTGTCTTTTTTATCCAATTCATTTTTTGCATTGTACAGTCTGGAACTTGCTTCTTCTAGTTCTTTCTCGACTTCAACTTGTTGTTTTTTGATGTTATGCAGTGTTGCTTGTTCTTGTGATATTTGTTCCTTGATTTCTTCGTATTTTTTTGTAAATTCTTCTAATTCTTCTTTAATTTTTGAATGCTCTCCCTGGGTTTTTTTGAATTTGTCTATTGATTCTGTATCTTTGATTAATTCTGATCTTTTGCGCTTTTCTAGAATTTCTTTATACTCTCGTTTAACAATATCGAGCTCCATCTTTTTTTGATTAAGCTCTTTTTTCACAAGCATTAGGCTGCCCACAGTTGAATCGTATTCTTCTTTCACCGAGGAGATTTTCTCTGTGATGTTGTCTAGTTCCTGTCTTTTTTCTCTGAATTCTTTTTGAAGATTCTCCACTTCTGCTTCTAACTCTGTTTTGAGAATAGATTCTTCAGTGGTGTCTGGTGCCTCTTCTACTTTCTTTTTACCAAATAATCCCATGGCTCTATTTCATTTTCTCCAAAAGATGAACCTTTCTTATCCTTGTTTGATTTTCCATCTGAAGAATTTCAGGTAGAATCCAATACTTCCAATAATTATTCCTACTATCCATGCAATCGTGCCTAATCCTGCTTCAATTGTTGCCTCTTGTGGGGCAAGAAATAGCAGCAAAGCTCCTAGGATGATTAGTGCAAACCCTCCGCTGTTTTTTGATCTATTGTGTTCTCCGTGAACCATGTTATGTGTACTCTGAAAGTGTTTTTGCTACTTGCTTTCGTCCAATATCTGAAATGAATGGTCCGATTTTTGGACCTCTTGAAGTTCCAAGTATTATTTGATATAGTATTTTAAAGAAATCTTTTGGTTGTACATCATTTGATTTTGCAATCTGATAAATTGTATTTTGGATGTCTTCCAATTCTTCATCTCCTGATAAAGCATCAACTAATAATTTTAATGCCTTCTTTACAGTGTCATCCAAATCAACTTGTGTTTTTTCCTGTGTGTCAAACGCATCTGAATAATTTCCTGCCAGTTCAATGAGTTTCTCTATTTCTGGTTCTGGATTTTTAATTACCCCATAATCTAATAATTTCTTCGTTACTCTTTCTGTTCTGTTTTCTTTGAAAATTTTTGCAAGTTCAATTACTAGTCTATAATTTACATGTGTACTGGATTGCTTTGGAGGATTTAGAAGATTTACATATTCGTAAAGTCCTTTTGATTTTATCAGTTTTGCTTGGTTGTCGATTTTGATTCGTCCAAAGTAAATGTCTTCAAGTTCGTTATACTCTGCCATAAGTGATGGAATGTCATCAAATCCTAATTCTCTTGCTCCTGTGATTCTTTTGTACAGTAATAACAGGATTGATTTAGGAGTTCCAAATTCTAACCATTTTTGTGCTGTAATTACATTCCCTAATGATTTTGAAATCTTTTTTCCTCCTTTATCTAGGAACATTTCATATTTTACATGATGAGGATGTGGAAATCCCAAAATTTCATCTGCGACCCAATCGTTTACTTTAACTGAATCCATGATGTCTTTTCCATATGCTTCAAATCTGATGTCAAATGCAGCCCATCTTGCTGCAAATTCTACTTTCCAGGCTAATTTTCCTAAATCTTTTCCGATGTCTGCCTCTCCAATATGGCCACACCCTTTGACCATTTTGGAGCCAATTTCTGTATCATGACATGTGTATTTGACCTTCTTTTCGTCTGTGATGTATTCTGAAGCCTCTGCAGTGTAGAGACGATTACAATTAGCACAAACTGGAAAATATGGCAAGTATTTTTGATATTTTTCTTGTCCTACAAGTTCTGAAATTTTTTCTCCTATCTTTGAACTATTTTGCAAAATTGTGTGTATTTGATCTTTTAACAATCCTTGTTTGTAAGTATCAACTGCTCTTCTGAATTCGTATTTTATTCCGACTCTATCTAATCCTTCTAACAGGATGCTACTCATATGCATTCCATAGGAGTCATGACATCCGTAAGGATCTGGAATAAGTGATACTGGTTTTGCAATGTGTTCTTCTAAACCAAATTCTTGCATTCCTTCTGGAATCTTTCTCAAACCGTCAAGATCATCTGAATATGCAATTAATTCCGATTTGTATCCCAAGTTTTCTAATGCCAGTTTTACTCCATATGCTCTGACGGCATCACCCAAACTTCCGATATGTGGAATTCCAGATGCGCCAAGACCACTTTCTACTCTAAGAAGATCTGTATTTCTTCCAAGAGACTTTTCACGTTCAAGTAACTCTGATGCTAGTTTGTCAATCCATGTCCCTTTACCGATAATATCTTGCTCTGTCATCTCTTCTCACTAATTCAATGACTTGGACATGTATGGCCCATATAACGAATACCCTAATTTTTGATAATACTCTCTTGTACCTACGGCACTAATCACTAGAAGTTTCTTAGCATCAAATTCTTCTTTAGATATTTTTTCAGCTTCTTTCATTAGGTTTTTCCCCAGACCTGAATGTTGAATTTCGTCCTCTCCTTTTTCTCCTAATTTCAAAGATTTCCCATAAACATGAATTTCTCTTACAATGCATGTCTTCTGATCAATTTCATCTCTATGTGCATCCGTACTTGGTTTTCGCAATCTCAAAAATCCATAAATTGATTCATTTTTGTCTTCATACGACAAGAACACTTCTTTTCCTCCTGATGAATCATAGTCAATTCGGTTTAGTTTGACATCTCCTCCGTCTGTTTTCTTATTTGAGAGTCCTGCTTCTCTACATCTAATACATCTGCATGAAAGTCCTTGTTTGGCTAGATTCTGATGAACTATCTGTCTTAAATTTCCTGATTTTGGACCTGCGATGATCTCATTTGGTGAAATCTCTCTTTGAACTCTCATTATTCTGACCCATTTTGGAATGTTTCTTTTAGCCTCTGTCAGTACTTTGATCATGTCTTCATCAGAATATGGTGTATACTTTCCTTGTTTGTATTCTTCATACATTGGCGTATTTTCGATAACCAATGAAGGATAAATTTTCAACATGTCTGGACGTAACTGTGGGTCTGAAAATAATTTTTTAAAATCTGCAATGTCTCCTTCCGGTGTCATTGATGGCAATCCTGGCATCATATGTGCAACAATTTTGTATCCTGCATCTTTTGAAATCTGAAATGATTCTATTACGTCATTGTAGTTATGCCCTCTGTTTACTATTTTGTAAACTCTTTCTTGTAATGATTGGACTCCAATCTCTATTCTTGTAATCCCGTAACTTAACATTAAATCTACATGTTCTTTTTTACAGTAATCTGGTTTTGTTTCTATTGTAAATCCTACATTCCTAATTGATGCATGCTCATTGTTTGATTTTGCTTCTTCCAAATCTTTTGAGTCTATTCCATTTAATGCATCATAGCATGATTTTATGAAATCTTTTTGATAGTCTTTTGGCATGAAAAGAAACGTTCCTCCAACAATTACTATTTCCATTTTGGATGGGTCATGTCCAAATGCAATCAATTTTTCTATTTTTGATGTGATTTGTAATTTAGGGTCGAATTCGTTTTCTATTGCATTCAGGGATGAGGGTTCTTTTCCTGTGTAACTGTTTGGTGAATTAAATTCAATTCCTCCCGGACAATATGTGCAACGACCATGTGGACATGCATATGGTTTTGGCATTAGTGCTACCACTGATACTCCTGATGCCGTTTTAGCAGGCTTTCTTAACAATACTTTTTTTAATTTATCAAAATCTGATTCTTTTGCCATTGACAGAATTTCATAATTCCTAGGAATTCTTTCCAGTGAATATTTTGTGCAAATTTTTATGATTTCTTCTTTTACTTGCTTTTTGCTAGGTTCCTGAATTGTTAATAGATTCTGAGTTATCTCGTCACAAGCTTTGGACAAAATAGGATCTAGCTTATTCATGTATGCTCATGCTGATTTAGACATAAATTCGTTAAATAATTTGGCATGTCTGATGCTTATCTGCGTCTGGCAGTCTTTTTAGCTGGTTTTCTCTTTACAACCTTCTTCTTTGCTGCAGTCTTTTTAGCTGGTTTTCTCTTTACAACCTTCTTCTTTGCTGCAGTCTTTTTAGCTGGTTTTCTCTTTACAACCTTCTTCTTTGCTGCAGTCTTTTTAGCTGGTTTTCTCTTTACAACCTTCT